>NZ_JACCJY010000027.1 GCF_014596085.1 Azospirillum tabaci | reverse complement strand
GCACCGTCTCCAACCTCTCCGCCGGCATCGGCAACAAGGCCCAGCAGCAGGTCATCGGCATCCAGAAGTAAGGTTCTCCCGCTTCGCGTCCCTCCCCCCCGAACCTCGCGGCCGGCAGACCTCTGCCGGCCGTCTTTTTTGCCGGCCGTCTTTTTGCGTGACGCAGGAAACGGGTGGCCCTCCTTCGCAGCATCCACGACGATCCCGACACCAGGATCGGGAGGACGCCATGGACGAGGACGCGATGTGGAGCGCGGTGACGCGCCGGGACCGGGATGGTGAAGGGCGCTTCGTCTATGCGGTGCGCACCACCGGCGTCTATTGCCGGCCCTCCTGCCCGTCCCGGCGGGCGAAGCGGGAAAACGTCTCCTTCCACCCGGATTCCGCGGCGGCGGAGGCGGCGGGCTTCCGCCCCTGCAAGCGCTGCCGCCCCGACGCTCCGTCAGCCATGCTCACATGATTCCCAGCAGGCGGATCAGCCCCAGCCCGATGGCGCCCAGCGCCGCCAGCGACAGCACCACCGCCGCGGTGACGCGCAGCCCCGCCCGCGACAGCATCCGCACATCCACCCCGAGCCCCAGCGCGGCCATCGACAGCACCGTCAGGACGCCCGCCGCGGTCTGGCTGGCCGCCAGGGCGGCGTCCGGGATCACTCCCGCCGCCCGCAGCCCGGTCAGCGCCAGGAAGCCCAGGATGAACCAGGGCACCAGCCGGCGCAGGGGCGGGCGAGTCCTGGCGCTCCCTTCCTGAGCCGCCCCCTCCGGCTTCGCCATCAGGGCCAGCGCCACCACCACCGGCCCCAGCATCAGCACGCGCAGCAGTTTCACCAGGGTCCCGACCTGAACGCTGAGCGCGCCGACCGGAGCCGTCGCCGCCAGGATCTGCGGCACCGCGTAGACGGTCAGCCCGGCGAACACGCCGTACTGCATAGGGCTGAGCCCGAGCAGCGGCACCAGCAGCGGCAGGCCGAGCACCACCAGAACCCCCAGCACCGCCGTGAAGGCGATGGCCGCGGCCACGTCGTCGCCGTGCGCCCCGATCACCGGCGCCGTCGCCGCGATGGCCGAGTTGCCGCAGATGGAGTTGCCGCAGGCGACCAGCACCGCCATGCGCGGCGGCAATCCCAGCAGGCGCCCGATGCCGTAGCTGGCCGCCAGGGCCAGGGCGACCACCCCGGCGATCCCCGCCACCAGCCCCGGTCCGGCGGCCAGGATCGTTTCCGGGTCGATGGAGGCGCCCAACAGCAGCACGGCGACCTCCAGCAGCGTCTTGGCGCTGAAGTCCGTTCCCGCCTTCCAGCGCCGCCCCGGCGCCCAGACGCTGCGCAGGGCCACCCCGATCAGGATCGCCAGGACCAGCGCCTCCAGCCACGCCTGCCCGAAAACCCGCACCTCCAGGCTCTGCAGGGCCAGCGCCGCGCCGCTCACGCCGGAGCAGAGCAGAATCCCCGGCAGCAGGGCACCCAGCGTTCGGCGGGGCGATGGAGGAAGATGGTTCGGCATGGCGTCCTCGAATTCCGATGCCGGGAAGCTGCCCCCTCTGGACCGTTCGTTCCAACGGATTATAGTGGACGAATCGTTCGATCAAACCGAACGTTTGAAGGGGCAAGGAGACCGGATGACCCTCGAACAGCTCCGCATCTTCGTGGCGGTCGCCACGCAGCAGCATGTGACGCGGGCCGCCGCCGCCCTGAATCTGACGCAGTCCGCGGTCAGCGCCGCCGTCTCCAACCTGGAGGCGCGGCACGCCGTCCGCCTGTTCGACCGGGTGGGCCGCCGCATCGAGCTGACGGAGGCCGGGCGCCTGTTCCTGGGCGAGGCCGTCGCGGTGCTCGCCCGCGCCGAGGCGGCGGAGCGCATGCTGGCCGACCTGTCGGCGCTGAAGCGCGGGCGCATCGCCATCCACGCCAGCCAGACCATCACCGGCTATTGGCTTCCTGAACGGCTCGTGGCGTTCCACCAGCGCTATCCGGACGTCGACGTCGCGGTGAAGGCCGCCAACACCGCCCAGGTCGCCAAGGCCGTGCTGGACGGCGCCGCCGATCTGGGGTTGGTGGAAGGGGAGGTGACGGACCCGCTGCTCGACCAGGAGCTGCTGCCCGGCGACCGTCTGCTGCTGCTGGTGGGTGACGGTCACCCCTGGCGCGGGCGGAGCGACCTGCCGGCGGAGGCGTTGCACCGCTCCCCCTGGGTCCTGCGCGAGGCCGGGTCGGGCACCCGCTCCGAGTTTGAGGAGGCGCTGCGCGGGCAGGGCAGGGCGCCGGAGGATTTGACGGTGGCGCTGGAACTGCCGTCAAACGAGGCGGTGCTGTCGGCGGTCATGGCCGGGGCGGGGGCCACCGCCCTGTCGGATCTGGTGGCGCGCGGGGCGCTGGCGGCCGGCCACCTGCACCGCGTTCCCTTCCCGCTGCCCGAACGCCCCTTCCGCCTGCTGCGCCACCGCGAGCGCGGGTTGAGCCACGCCGCCCGGACCTTCCGCGACCGATTGCTGGCGGAATAGGGGAGGGGAGGGGGGTCAGACTACCTCGTCGAACTCGACCCTGGGAATGTCGATCCAGCTCTCCGGCTCACCGGCGTCCTTGCGCCAGAAGATCACCGGCAGGTCGGCGTTCAGCACGCGGGCGATGGAGGCGCCGCGGGCCGTCATCAGCTCCTTGTACTCTGCGGCTTCAACGATGCGCACGCCGTAGCCGGGGATGCGGTCGGCCTGGAGCACGGGGCCGAGCGCGTTCTTGAACTTGCGCAGGTCGTTGTCGGAGCCGACCCGCTTGCGCAGCGGCTCCAGCGCCATCCAGAAAGCGTTGCCATGGCCCAGATGGGCGCGGGCGATCTCGTAGAGCCGCTTCTCGATGGGCTTCAGCGCGAAGTAGTCTTCCGAATAGGTCAGCAGGTTGTTGCCAAGAGCCGCGCGCACCACCCAGTTCGACAGGACCAGGGTCAGGCCGCGGACCTGCCGCTCGCCGTCCTTCTTGCCGCGGCGGTACAGCAGCTTGTAGTCGGAAATCCAGGAGAAGGCGCCGCTCTCTCCCTCGCCCCCGGCCTCCAGATTGGTCTTGATCTGGGTGCCCTGGAGCCGCTCCAGCGCCCCTTCGATCTTGTCGTAGGCGCTGCCCCCGGCGGTTTTGCCGACGATGCGCTGGAGGTCGCTGGTGGTGAAGTGCAGCTTGCCGACCTCCGGCCCCATCTTGCCCTCGGCCATCTTCTCGCGCAGCAGCGAGACGGCGTAGATCAGTACCGACTTGTCCCAGATCGTCGCAACGCCGACGTCGCGCGGGGCGCGCACCTCGATCTTCACCTTGCCGTCGTCGTAGGTGGGAAGGCTTTCCACCTTGTCCTTCGACAGGCCGAACAGCGAATAGGCCATCAGGGCCCGGTCGTTGTTCACGTCGCCGCGCAGCGGCGAATCCAGCCGCAGCGCCAGCTGGACCGGGCGGTCCAGCAGTTCGGCGTTTTCCTTGTCGGTCTTGTGGTCGTCCATGCACCCAGTCTCCCCGGCCCCGCCGCTGGCGGTTACGGTCATGATTCCCGATACGCCCCGCATGTTCCATGACGCAGGCGCCAACGTCGCCATTCTGCCGAAAGATTCCTCACCGGCCGGAAACGACGCTGTGACCGTGCGGACGAATGTCGCCGTTCTGCCAGTTCCCCCGGACGCTGTGCCCCGCTGGAGGTTCTCCCTGCCGAAAGCGTCCGCGTTCTGACGGTCCGGACTCCCGACAAGCCGCAAAACGGCGCTGAAGGGCTTGGATTCCCTGACTCTTTCCGGACTCCCCGGGGTCCGGAGGCCGCTGCGGAAGGAGCACATTGGCAGAACGGCGACACTCGGTTGCGCGAGTCGGAGTCCGATTCTCGGCCGATTCCCGGAGTCACCGAGGGGCCACAGCCCAGATTATTCGGCAGAACGGCGACATCCGGCGGACTCCGACGCTCCGACGCTTCCCTCCGTGCTCCGGAATCTTTCGGCAGAACGGCGACGTTTTCCGCCCGGTTTCTCGGCAGAACGGCGACACCCAGACGTGGTCCGTCACCGCTCCAGGGGGCTCAACACCTTGATTCCACTGACTCCACGCCCCCGCATCGGCGCAACCGGAGCGATTCCGACGCACGCATTTGAATCGTGGACAGCCTGTTGGGGCCACGACAACATCTTGCGTAACGGGCTCACCAAAGCCCGAACCGATAGCTTTTGGATCATGGTTTTCGGGCCATGGATTTGGCCTGCGGCTCCGAACAGCCGCGACACGCCGAAGGAGGCGACGATGACGTAACGGAGGACACGACCTCCGGAAACACAAAGGGCACAGGTTTGGCGACCTGTGCCCTCGTGCACACCGAAGTGTCGAAAACCGATGGAAGACCGGGAGAACCGGACCCCGCATCAGCGGTTTGGCGACTTCATGATGCCAGGGTAGGTCCGGAAAACCAAGTGGAATCGCGGATTCCACTGACGCTCCCGCTTTGTCTTCCGCCGGGATTGAAGCGCTGGATCATGGGAAGACAATGACCCCGTACACCACCTTGTACCGGCGATGGATCGCTGCGCCCGGCGTGGGAGCCGCGGAAATCGCGGTGCTCTCCGGCCTCTACGCGCGTGCGGATGCCGCCGGCGTCTGCGCCGGTCTGGTCCAGGACGAGCTGGCCGCCGAACTCGGCAAGAGCCGTCCCTGGCTGTCCGCCGTGCTGACGAAGCTGCAGGCGCCGGACCTGTCCCTCGTGGAAGCCCGCCGCGAACGCGGCTTCCGCGGGATGGTCTATGCCCTGGTGGGCGCGCAGGGCTCCGACTCTTCCGGTCGGCCCACCGACACCACCGGTCAGCCGGCTGACGGACTCCTAAGGACTGGGAATCCCCTGAATCCTGATTCTCAAAACTCCTCCTCCTTCCGGGCGGGGGGATCGGTTGGGCCATCGGGCATCAAGGGCCGGGACGCCCTGGCCGAAGACTGGCAGCCGGACGCCGCCGATCTGGCCTGGGCCGCGGAGAACCGCCCGGAGGTCGATCCCGCCACGGTGACCCGCAAATTCGTGTCCTGGTGCCGCAAGGCCAACGCCCGCAACGGCTACAGCCCCGCCGACCCGTCCGGAGCCTGGCGCAAATGGGTGGTCCGCGAGCTGGTCGCCCCCGCCGCGGCGCCAGCCGGCGAAACGCCCGAAAGCACCGTCGTCCCCTTTGCAACCGCCTCCCGCCGCCCCTCCAACCGGAGCGACCAGAATGACCGCCAACCTTCCGAGCCTTCCCGTCAGCGCCGCCCCGCAGATGCCGGACATGGCGTGGCTGCCCGCAACGCCGGCGTCCTCTCTGCCCTCCGCGATCGCCTCGCTCGCCCGGCTTGAGCGCGCCGACCTGCGCTTCGAGATCGCGGATCGCGCGCCGGAGGAGATCGGGGCACTGGCCGAGCGGGTGGAGGCCGCCCTTGAGGCCGTCTCCCCGGCCATCGGCGTGGAGAATGTGCTGACCGGCATCGAGAAGCTGGCGGCCCGCTTCGGTCTGGAGCTTCCGGACGCCGACGTGCTGGAGGCCGACATTCTCGAAATGGCCAATTGGCCCGCCGAGGACTGGATCGCCGGTTTCCGTGGTGTCTGGTCTTCCTTCCGGTCCGGCTATCGGCGCTTCCCCACGGTCGGCGACTTCCGTGCCGCCGCCGGTCAGGCATCGGTGAGCGATGGAATGGCGGCACTGCGCCGGCTGGCCATGGCCTTGCGCCAGGAGCAGCAGATCCGCGCCCGCGAGATCGTGCATCGCCGCCGCCAGAAGGAGCAGGAAGCGGAAACCGCCCGCCGCCAGATGGCCGCCGCTTTGGCCGCCCCGGCGACGCCGCCGGGACCGGCGCGTCCGGCTCCGGTTTCCACCCCGATGCCTGCCTCGCCGGACGATGCGCAAGTGGAGCTGCCACCCGGACAACCTGTGGCTCAGACGACATTGGCCGTGCCGAAGAGCTTCCCAAGGGATCGTCCCAGCGATGCTCATCATGCCAGGGTATGTGAAGGCAAGAGCCCCAAATTTCCCAGTAAGCGACCATACGCGAAAGGTTCAATGCGAGAACTCAAGCGCTCCCATGACTGTAGAACAGGCCAAAGGGGTGGAGCGGAAGCTTGGCTTACCCTTTATCATTCCAACAGGGTAACGCCTGTATAACCGGGATCATCCCATCGTTTCAGATTCCGGTGGCGAACCACGAAAGGGCGGAGCAAGATGCGATAATCTGTTCGGGCCGCGAACCTTTCGGATTGTTCATCCATGCCGCTGAAGACGGTGTCCCGTCAGCAACCGATGACTCTGCGCGGGTACCTGCTGAGGCTTGTGCTCGTGACGCTGGTGCCGATGCTCCTGCTCGGCGGCATGCTCATCGGTTGGATGGTGCAGCAGCAGCGGGAGGCTGTCGACGACAACATGTCCGACACGGCGGAGGCGCTGGCCCTGATCGTGGACCGGGAGTTGGGGGCGACCATCGAGGCCCTGCGGGCGCTGTCCCGCACCGATGCTCTGGCCGACGACGATTCCGCCGGCTTCTATGAGCGGGCGATGCTGGCGCTGACGCAGCATCCGTCCTGGACCAACATCGCGCTGATCGACCCGTCGGGGCGGCAGATCGTCAACACGGCGGTCAGGCTCGGTGTCCCGCTGCCGGACGTGCCCCAGCGCGACGCGCTGCGCCGGCTGACGGCGACCCGCCAGCCGGCGGTGTCCGATCTGGCCACCGCGACGGCGGCGGAGCGCCCGACGATCGCTGTGATGGTGCCGGTGCTGCGCAACGGCGGTCTGCGTTACGTCTTGTCCGCGGTGGTCGATCCGCAGACCTGGAGCATTCTGCTGGAGGGCTTCGAGACGCGGTCCGGCCTGATCGCCGCGATCATCGACGGCCAGAACCGGATCGCCGCGCGCTCGCGCGAGCATGCGGAGTATCTGGGGCGGGTGGTGCCGGACTGGTTCCTGGCGGCGCGCGGGACGGCCGACACCGGCAACTACCGTGGCGCCACCCTGGACGGGGTGGAGATCATCGGCGCCTTCCATCGCACGCAGCTCGCTGATTGGACGCTGGTCGCCGCGACGCCGACGGAAGCCGTGCTCAACCCCCTGAACCGCACGGTGGTGCTGGCGTTGGGGCTCGGACTGGTTCTGCTGGCCGTGTCGCTGGCGTCGGCGGCGGTCTTCGCGCGGCGGCTCGCCCACCCCGTCCGGGAACTGGCCGCCCATGGCGGCAACCTGATGGAGGGGCGCGCCATCCGCTACGACGGCGGCGTGCCGGTGCGCGAGTTCGACGAATTGCACCGCGTCCTGGCCGAGGCCAGCGCCGCGCTGGTCGGCGCCAGCGAATCCGCCGCCCATGCGGAGGCGCGCTACCGCTCCATCGTGGACACGGCGGTCGACGCCATCGTGGTCATCGACCGGGTCGGCACCCTGCACGGCTTCAACCGTGCCGCTGAACGCATTTTCGGCTACGCCGCGGAGGAGGTGATCGGCCTCAACGTCAGCATGCTGATGCCCGATCCCGACCGCAGCGCGCATGACGGCTACCTGGAGCGCTACCACCGCACGGGGGAGCGGCGGATCATCGGCATCGGACGCGAGGTGATGGGCCAGCGCAAGGACGGGTCGGTGTTCCCGCTGGAGCTGTCGGTCGCCGAATGGAAGGCCGACGGCGAGGTGCGCTTCACCGGCATCGTCCGCGACATCACCGCCCGCAAGACGGCGGCTGAGGCGTTGCTCGCCGCCAAGGAGGCGGCGGAGCAGGCGATGGAGCGCGCCCTGACCGCGGCGGACGAGGCCCGGCGGGAAAAGACCCGTGCCGAGAAGGCGGAGCGGGCCAAGACCCAGTTCCTGGCGGCTGCCAGCCACGACCTGCGCCAACCCGTGCAGTCGCTCTATTTCTTCGCCCAGGTTCTGGGCGACAAGCTGCACGGCCATCCCGGCCACGAGCTGGTGACCAGCATGGGGCATTCGCTGGACGCGCTGAAGCTCCTGCTGGACGGTCTGCTGGACGTGTCGCGGCTCGACGCCGGGGCGGTGGAGCCCAGCGTCACCGAATGCGCGGTGGGGCCGCTGCTCGACCGCCTGGCCGCGGAATACGGGCCGCAGGCGAAGGGTCAAGGGCTGCGGCTGCGGGTCGTGCCGACCTCGCTGTGGGCGCGCACCGACCCGATGCTGCTGGAGCGCATCCTGCGCAACCTGATCGAAAACGCGCTGCGCTACACCGAGCGGGGCGGCGTCGTGGTCGGTTGTCGGCGCCGCAACGGCGCGCTGCGCATCGAGGTGGCCGACAGCGGCATCGGCGTGCCGGAGGAACTGCAGCAGGCCGTCTTCGAGGAGTTCTTCCAGATCGGCAACCAGGAGCGCGACCGCGCCAAGGGGCTGGGTCTCGGCCTCGCCATCGTGAAGCGGCTGGCCGGGCTGCTCGGCCACACGATCGCCCTGCGCTCTCGGCCCGGACGGGGCAGCGTCTTCTCGGTGGAGCTCCCCACCGTGCGCGCCCGCGCCATCCTGCGCCGCAACGGACCGGACCGGGCCAACGACGACGGGCAGGGGCTGGTGGTGGTCATCGACGACGAGGCCATCGTGCTGCTCAGCCTGCGCACCCTGCTGGAGCAGTGGGGTTACGAAGTGGTGGCCGCCGTGTCGGCGGAGGAGGCGGTGGATGTCCTGCACGGGCTGGGCCGGCTGCCGGATCTCATCATCGCCGATTACCGCCTGCGCGAGGGGCGGACGGGTGTGGAGGCGATCCGCGACATCCACGGCGTCTGCGGCGTGCGCATCCCCGCCGTGGTGCTGACCGGCGACACCGCGCCCGAACGCATCACCGAAATCCGCGGCGCCGGCTTCCGCCTCGTCCACAAGCCGATCACCCCGCACATCCTGCGCGAATTGCTGAAGCCAGCGGCCTGATTCTGACAGCTCGGATTGCAAAAGGCCGGTTTTTGACCCTGGCTGCCCGCCGGCCGGGTCTTTAGTTTTTCCGCCTCCTTGGGGAAGAGCCTCCTTGGGCAAGAGGGAGACGGGACATGAACTGGAGCAAGGGCCTGTGGCGGGGCTGGCTTGCCGCCACCCTGCTGTGGGTGGCGGTGGTCGCCGCCTTCGCCACCGCCGATCTGCAAGGGCGCCACCCTTTCGCCGGTCTCTACGCTTATTCGGACGCGAAGGACGCTTTCCTGCCGCAGCACTACGCCGCCAACGAGGCGGTGGTGGAGGACGGGGTGAGGCGGGGCGTCGTGGCGCGGACGGATTTCCCCGACGGCACCACCCTCGCCGCTCCGCCGGACCTCGGCGAGGAGCGCGTGCGGCAGATCGCCGACCGTTTCTGGACGGAGCGCTGGGCGCGCCGGGCGGAGGTTCTGTGGCCCTGGGGCCTGCGCGCCGCCGTGCCGCCGCTGCTGCTCCTGTTGTCCGGCGCGCTCGTCCTGTGGATCGCCCGCGGCTTCGGCAAGGCGGACATTCCCGCGGAGACGGCCGTGCAGGAGGGAGCGGAGCCGGAGAAAGCGGAGGAGGACGCGCCGAGGGCGGCCTTCAACACGCGCTCCGCCGGCGGGCTTCCGCCCTTCATCCGCTCGCTCGGTCCGGACCCCAAGCGCCGCCGCGTGTTGGGGGCAGGCCGGTAAAGACCGCGCAAGTCAAGACCGTGCGTCGTTCGGGGGGCCACCACCCAACATCGCGGTAACCCGCGGCGACGGGCAAGCATCGCCGACGGTCGGCATCCCGAAGGCACAAAGGAACAGGAACCCCGGCATTGGGTTGATGGTGGCGGAGCTGCATCCATGGGAGATGGATGCTCTCCAGACTGCGGTTTTGTCCGTCCGTCCAGGCGTTCGGGCCGTTCACCATCACGGCAGCGTGTGGCGCAAGGCGCTGCCAGCGGGCCGGACCAAGAGGAGACCTGGGTGCCGAAGCCGACCAAGACGGACAAGATCCTGACCGGAATTCCGGAATTCGACCTGATCCTGAGGGGTGGCCTGCCGCGCGCGCGGCTTCATCTTCTGGAAGGCGCGCCGGGAACCGGCAAGACGACCATCGCGCTTCAATTCCTGCTGAAGGGCCTGTGCGACGGCAAGCGCGGCCTGTACGTGACCCTGTCGGAAACCGAGACGGAGCTGCGCGCCTCGGCCAAAAGCCACGGCTGGTCGCTGGACGGCATCGGCATCTTCGAACTCGTCCCGCTGGAAGCGCAGCTGGACCGCCAGCAGAGCGTTCTCTATCCGTCCGAGGTGGAGCTGGGCGAAACCATGCGCCTGATCACCGAGCGGATCGAGGCCGACAAGCCGGACCTCGTGGTGATCGATTCCCTGTCGGAGCTGCGCCTGCTTGCCCAGGACCAGCTCCGCTACCGGCGGCAGATCCTGGCGTTGAAGCAGTTCCTGCAAGGGCGCCAGTGCACCACGCTGGCGCTGGACGACCTGACCAGCCAGACCGGTTCCATGGAGCTGCACAGCCTGATGCACGGCGTGGTCAGCCTGGAGCAGATCGAGCGCTCCTACGGCGCGGCGCGGCGGCGCCTGCGGATCGCCAAGATGCGCGGCTCCGAATATCAGAGCGGCTGGCACGATTTCGCCATCACGCCGGGCAACGTGCTGATCTTCCCGAGCCTGATCGCCGACGAGCACAAGGCGGAGTTCCAGCCGACCATCGTGTCGAGCAGCCTGAGCGGGCTGGACGAGCTGTTGGGCGGCGGGCTGACGCGCGGCACGACGACGATGCTCGTCGGCCCATCGGGCGTCGGCAAGTCGTCCATCGCCTTGCAATATGTCATGGCGGCGGTGCGCCGCGGCGAGCACGCCGCCTATTTCTCCTTCGACGAATCCTTCGAAACCTTGGGGTTGCGCAGCACCGCGCTCGGCATCGACATCGAGGAGGCGGTGCGCAAGGGCGAACTGGGCTGGGAGCGCGCGAACCCGTCGCGCCTGTCGCCGGGCCAGTTCGTCTGGCAGGTCCGCCGCCAAGTGGAGGACCAGAAGGCGCGCGTCGTGGTGATCGACAGCCTGAACTCCTACCTCAGCACGATGCCGGAGGAAAAGGCGCTCATCCTCCAGATGCACGAGCTGCTGTCCTACCTGAACAACCAAGGCGTCGTGACCATCCTCATCCTGGCCCAGCAGGGCATCGTCGGCGACATCCAGAATCCGGTGGACCTGTCCTTCATGAGCGACACCGTGGTGCTGCTGCGCTTCTTCGAGGCGGCAGGAGAGGTGCGCAAGGCGATCTCGGTGGTCAAGAAGCGCACCGGCGTTCACGAGCTGGCGATCCGGGAATTCCGTCTGTTCCCCGACGGCATGCAGGTCGGTCCGCAACTTCTGCAATTCCAGGGCGTGCTGACCGGCGTGCCCAGCTATGGCGGGTCGTCCGATCCGTTGTTGCGCGGGCGGAGCGAGACGGACTGACCGCAGCGCATGGACGCCCCGATTCTCGTGCTCGCCCCGCAGGGCCGGGACGCGGAGGTCATCCGCCTCGTGTTGGACGAGGTCGGCCTGACCACGCAGGTCTGCACCGATCTGCCGGCCGTGTGCGATGGCTTGGCGAGGGACGTCACGGCCCTGATCCTCTCCGAAGGCGCGTTGCTGGGGGTGGCGATGGAGCCTCTGGTCGCCTGTTTGGAGGCCCAGCCGCCCTGGTCGGACCTGCCGGTTCTGGTGCTCACCGCGCGTGGCAACCGGTCCGCCAGCAAGGCGCGCTGGGCGCAGTTCCAGCGGCTCGGCAACGTCACGCTGCTGGACCCGCCCCTGCACGCCGAAGCCCTGCAAAGCGCGGCGCAGTCCGCGGCGCGGACCCGCCTGCGCCAATACCGCACGCGGACGCTTCTGGCCGACATCGAGCGGGCCAACGACGAGCTGGAAGGCCGGGTGGCGGAGCGCACCCGGTCCCTGCAGGCCGAGATGCGGGAACGCCGGAAGGCCGAGGAGGCGTTGCAGCAGGCGCAGAAGATGGAGGCGGTCGGTCAGCTCACCGGCGGGATCGCCCACGACTTCAACAACCTGCTGCAGGTCATGCTCGGCAACCTGCACCTGCTGCGGGGCGCGCTGTCCGCCGACGAACCGCTGCTGCGGCACGTCTCCATGGCCATCACGGCGGGCGACCGCGCCGCGGCGCTCACCCGGCATCTTCTGGCCTTCGCCCGGCGTCAGCCGCTGACGCCCCGCAGCCTGGACCTGAACGCCCTGGTCGCCGCCATGAGCGGCCTGATCCAACAGTCCGTCGGCGAATCGATCCGGGTGGAGACGGTGCTGGCCGACGGGCTTTGGCGGACCTGGGCGGACGCCAATCAGGTCGAAAGCGCCCTGCTCAACCTCGCCATCAACGCCCGCGACGCCATGCCGGACGGCGGGCGCCTGCGCGTCGAGACGAGCAACGCCGTTCTGGACGAGACCGTCTCCGACGCGCAGGGGGACATCCTTTCCGGCCGCTACGTCCTGCTCCGCATCACCGATACCGGAAGCGGGATGGCGCCGGACGTGCTGGAGCGGGCGTTCGAACCCTTCTTCACGACCAAGCCGATCGGCCAGGGCACCGGCCTCGGGCTGAGCCAACTCTATGGCTTCGCCCGTCAATCGGGCGGACACGCGGCCATCCGGTCGCAACCCGGCCACGGCACCACCGTCAGCCTGTACCTGCCGCAGCACGACGGCGTGGACGGCGCCGACACGCCGGTTTCCGTTCCGGAACCGGAGCCGCAGGACCCGTTCCGCAACGATGAAACCATTCTGGTGGTCGAGGACGAGGCCCTCGTCCTGATGCTGTGGGTCGAGGCGCTGGAAGGGCAGGGATATCAGGTCCTGCAAGCCGCCGAACCCGAAGCGGCGATCCGGATCCTGGAGTCGGACGCGGCGATCAACCTCCTGGTCACCGACGTCGGGCTGCCCGGAATGACCGGGCGGGATCTGGCGGACATCGCGCGCGGGCTTCGCCCTGGGTTGAGGGTGCTTTTCGTGACAGGCTATGCGCATTACGCCGCTCTCGAAGCGGACAGCCTGGGACCGGGCACGCGGATGCTCAGCAAGCCGGTCGGTGTGGACACGTTGCAGATTACGGTCCGCGGCATGCTGGACGGGGACTCGGCCTGACGGGTGCCGTCAGGTTAGCGGGTGTGATACGGCCGGCGCCTGAGGGCTTCGTCCGTATCACCCTTTCAATCAATGCTATCGCATTGATCTGTCGTGCTCTTACCGCAGCTTCCGCGTTCCGGTGGGGTTCATCATCGTGCCGCTGAAGGACGCCGACGGGGCGACGCTGGGGGTGGCGGCGGTCATGCGCGACGTCACCGCCCGGTTCGACGGATTGAAGGCCCTGCGCCGCCAGGCGGCCGGACGCTGAAAGGCTGAGTCTTGCCGGGCGGAGCCGCGCAGCGTTCGATGCGTGGCTCCCGAAATCGGAACCCTCCCCGACGGGGCCAGTTGAGAAGGGCTGTACCTTCAAGACATCAGCGTAGGGAGTGCGACATGCGCAATCTGATGATCGCGGCGTCGGCCGCGATGCTTCTGGCCGCCTGTTCGGGCATGGACGGCGGCGGAACGAGCAGCAGCGGGATGAACAGCGGCGGTTCTGGCAGCGGCCTCACGGGCGGTGGCACGTCCGGCAGCCAGGGCGTGGACGAGCCGAACGTCAATCCGAACGCGACCAGTTCCAGCCCCGGTCCCTACAGCGGCGGTCCTTACAGCGGGTCGGGCGTGAGCGAGCCGCAAAGCCGCACGCGGTCGCCCAACGAGTCCGGCATGGACCAGGGCATGACGCGCCAATCCCTGCCGAACCGCTCGGGCACCGGGTGGTAACCCGCAACGGAACGGCCATCCTGCGGAATTCCGGACCCGGACGAATAGGGAGAGCCGGAGAGGCCGGTGCTGGAACCCGCGGCGGTCCGTGAGGTTCCTTCCCTGCCGGACGTGCCGGCTGGGTTCTGGGAAACGCAGGAGCGGTCCATGCTGAAATGGGCGTTGATCTTTTTCGTGGTTTCGCTGGTTGCCGGCGCGCTCGGCTTCACCAACGTGTCGTCGGCCACCGCGGGAGTCGCGAAGATCCTCTTCGGGATCGCGCTGATCATCTTCCTGGTTTTCCTGGTGCTCGCCCTGCTGGCCGGCGAGGTGATCTTCTGATCCGTCGGCGGGGCTCCAGTCAGCGAGGCCGGAGGATGGACAGCGCGCGGGCGAAGGCCTGATCGTTGGCCGCGCTGGGTATGCCGCCGGAGGGTAGGGCGGATTGGCCGTCTTCCGCGGCCGGCTCCGCAATGGTCTCGTCGGGCTGGATGCCGATCTGGTGAATGGACTGGCCCGACGGCGTGTAGTAGCGCGCCGTGGTCAGCTTCAGCGCCCCGCTGTCGAAAGGGATGACGCTCTGGATGATCCCTTTGCCGAAGGTCTTCGTGCCGATCACCGTGGCGCGCCGGTGGTCTTTCAGTGCCCCGGTCAGGATCTCCGCGGCGGAGGCGGATTTCGCGTTGACCAACACCACCAGCGGCAGGCCGTCCGTCTCGTCGCCGGGGGTGGCGGCGTAGGTCTTGTCCGCCCCGCGCCCGGGGCCGCGGGCGGTCAGGATCGTGCCCTTGTCGAGGAAGGCGTCGGCGACGCGAACGCTCGCCTGCACCAGCCCGCCGGGATTGTCGCGCACATCGATGATGAAACCGCCGATGTCCGGCCCGATCCGCTCGCGCAGCGAGCGGATGGCCGTGCTGACCCCGGTGGCGGTCTGGCGGTCGAAGCGGGTGATGCGGATGTAGCCCACCGTCCCGACGGCGGCCAGCCGGACCGAGGGGATGCGCAGCTTGCCGCGGACCACGCTGACCTCGAAGGGGTCCGGCGTCCCGGCGCGCAGGACGGTCAGCGACACCGCCGCCCCTTCCGGCCCGCTCAGCATCTGCTTGACGGTCGCCAGCTCCGCCCCGCCCACCGGCTGCTGGTCCACCGCCAGGATCACGTCGCCGGAACGCAGACCGGCGGCCTCCGCGGGGGACTCGGGAACGGTCTCGGCGATGCGGACGCGGGTGCCGTGGGCCTCGTAGCGGATGCCCAGCCCGGCGAAGGCGCCGTCGTTCGACGCCTGCAGCTGCCGGTATTCGCCATCGTCCAGATAGGCGGAGTAGCGGTCCCGCTCGGCCATGGCCTTGATGGCGATGTCCACCAGCTCGCGGTCGGTCAGCGGCTCGACATACTGGCTGCGGATGGTGCGCAGCGCCCGGACGAAGCGGTCGACCTCCTCCGCCTCCGTGCTGTGCCCGTAGGGGGTGGTGTCGCCTGCCGCCTGTGCGCTCCGTCCGGTGGTCATGCCCCCCGGGATCGCGAGGAAGGCGCAAAGGGCGGCGGCGGTGACGAGGCGCAGCTTCACGGTGGCAATCTCTCGGGATCGGAGCGGCGATGCTTCGAAATTAGCCGTGAATTGGTTTATGTACCGTTAACCATAACCGGAGCGTGTTAGCTCTTGGCCGCCTCGACGGACCGCCGCCATGCCGGCTCCGACAGGCGCTCGACGAAGAAGTCGCCCAGAACCCCAACCTTCGCCGGGCGTGTGCGGGCCGACGGCGTGACGAAGTAGAGCCCCCCTTTCGGCAGCGACCAGTCGGTCAGGATGGCGGTCAGCCGCCCGTTCGCCAGATGCTCCGCGGCCATGAACTCCGGCAGTTCGGCGATCGCCAAGCCCTCCAGCAGCATCGGCACCAGGGCGTCGGCGTTGGTGACGCGCAGCGGGCCGGACGGCGTCACGCTTTCCTCCTCGCCGGCGCCGTTGGTGAAGTGCCAGATGTCCTGCCGCCGCCGGTACGCGTAGCCCAGGCAATGGTGGTCCTTCAGGTCACGCGGATGCCGGGGCAGGCCATGGCGGGCGATGTAGCTGGGGGCGGCAAGAACGATGGGAGCGATGGGGCACAACCGCCGGGCCACCAGCGAACTGTCCGGAAGCACGGCGATCCGCAGCGCGGCGTCGAAGCCTTCGCCCACCAGATCGACGGTCGCGTCGCTCAGATGCAGGTCGATGGAAATCTCCGGATAGAGCCGGAAGAAGTCCGGCAGCAGGGGCGCCACCCAACGCAGCCCGAACGACATCGGCACCGCCAGACGGATCAGACCGCGCGGGCGGCTGGACAACTCGCGCGCCGCGTTCTCGACCGCCTCCGCCTCGTCATAGAGGCGCATCGCGCGCTCGGCCAGGGAATGGCCGAAATCGGTCAAGGCCAGCCGGCGCGAGGTGCGGTTGAACATCCGTCCGCCCAACCGCTCCTCCAGCCGGCCGACCGCGCGCGACACCGTGGCGACCGACACCCCCATGGCGCGGGCCGCACCGGCGAAGGAGCGCTCCTCCACCACCTTGGCGAACATCGCCAAGCCTTCGAAATCCGGCAGCTTCGACATCGCCAATCCTGCAACGATGGTTTTCAGTCGTTTCTATTTCGACATGATGCGGCCGTCGATAGCTTTGTGATCAGCCAATGACCCACGCCAAGGAGACTTCGGATGTCACGCAAGCTTGACGGCAAGATCGCCCTCGTCACCGGCGCCACCAGCGGCATCGGCCTCGCCGCGGCCAAGCGCTTCGCCGCCGAAGGCGCCGTCGTCTATCTCACCGGCCGCCGCCGGTCCGAACTGGAGGACGCGGTTGCGGCGATCCGGGACGCCGGCGGCACGGCGACGGGGGTGCAGGCCGACTCGTCCAATCTGGCCAATCTCGACCGGCTCTATGCCCAGATCCAGAGCGAGGCGGGCCGTCTCGACGTGCTGTACGCCAACGCTGGCGGCGGCGGCATGCTGCCGCTGGGCGCCATCACGGAGGAGCAGTATGAGGACACGTTCAACCGCAATGTGAAGGGCGTGCTGTTCACCGTACAGAAGGCCCTGCCGCTGCTCGGCCGGGGCGCGTCGGTGATCCTCGCCGGGTCCACCGCCGGCAGCATGGGCACGGCGGCCTTCAGCGTCTACAGCGCCAGCAAGGCGGCGGTGCGCAACTTCGCCCGCAGTTGGATTCTGGACCTGAAGGACCGCGGCATCCGCGTCAACACGCTCAGCCCCGGTCCGATCCGCACGCCGGGTCTGGTCGAACTGGCCGGCCCGGACGCGGCTCAGCAGCAGGGGCTGGTGGATTATCTGGCTGGACAGGTGCCGCTGGGCCGTGTCGGCGATCCCGACGAAATCGCCAAGGCCGCCGTCTTCCTGGCGTCCGACGACAGCAGTTTCGTCAACGGCGTGGAGCTGTTCGCCGACGGCGGCATGGCCCAGGTTTGAAGTCAAATCCGAGCAAGGGACCGGGGGAGCGGTTTTCGATCCCCCGCCCAACACTGGAAAGCGCCCTTATGCCTGATCCAGGGTGATCCCTTCGATCAGGTCGCCCACGTCGTCGCAGCGGTCGGTGACGGCTTCCAGCAGCTCATAGAGTTCGCGGCGGCCCAGGAAGTCGATCATCTCCGGTCGTTCGGCAATAAGGGATTTCATGGCGTCGCGCAGGATCTCGTCGGCCTCGTCCTCCAAGTCGGAGATCTGGCCGCAGATGTGCAGGATGCGGTCGGCATTGACGGTGATGCGGGTCAACAGCGGCATGACCTCGGACAGCAGGGCCGCTTGGCGGCGGCCGATCGCCGCCATGCGCATCATCCGGTCGTCGAAGGTCTCGATGCCGTAGAGCGCGGCGAGGCGCGGAACCTCGTCCATCAGGTCGATGCAGTCGTCCAGCGCGTTGATCAGCGCCTGGATCTCCGACCGGTCGAAGGGGGTGATGAAGGTGCGGTGCAGCCCGCGGCCGGCGTCCTTGGCGATGCGGTCGGCGTCCTTCTCGATCCGCTTCAAAGCGGCGGTGCGGTCGGCGCGCTCGTCCGGACCGGCCTGCATGACGGCTTCCAGGGCGGCGGCGGCGTCGACGATGTGGCGGGCCTGCTCGATGAATTGCTCAATGACCCGCTCTTCCTTGGGCATCATGGAGCGGATGGCGCGCAGCAGCAGCATGGAAACGGTTCTCTCGGTCGGTTCTGCCGTTTTCTCTTAACGCCGGGCGTCATGAAATTGCAGCAAAAACGTCATACGGAGAGGGCCTGTCTGCCCTGACGAAGGCACGCCGTCCCGCCCCATTTCCCTTCCCCCACCTTGTGAGAGGGAGTTTTCGCCGTGTTCTCAAGCGCTTCGGGCGTGGCTCACGGTGTGTTGGCGGTGCGCGCGGCGGCGATCTCATCCGCCGCTTCGCACGCCCCCAGCAGCCACTCCCGGAACGCCACCAGCGGTGGGTGGTGCGCCCGCGACGGCGGGTGGACGAGGTGATAGGCGCGGTCCGGGTTCCGGTAGGGCCGGTCCAGCGCCGGGACCAGAGACCCGTCCCGCATCTCCGCCTGCACCAGCAGGGTCGGCAGCAGCGCCACCCCCAGCCCGGTGATCGCCGCTTGGGCGGTGGTGGAGAACTGCTCGAAGAACATGCCGGCGCCCTCGTGCCGCTCGATGCCCTGGGCGGCGAACCAGTCCCGCCACGCCTCGGGGCGGCTGGTGGTGTGCAGCAGCGGCAGCGCCACGAGGTCCGCCGCCGCGCGGATCGGATGAGCGGCCAGGAAGGACGGGGCGCAGAGCGGCAGGACCTCCTCCTCCATCAGCCGCTCGCAGACGGCGCCGGGCCAGTCGGCGGCGCCGAAATGAATGGCGGCGTCCAGATCCTCCGACCGGAAGTCGAAGGGCTCCATCTTCGTCATGAAATGGATGATGACCTGCGGGTGCGCCGCCTGGAAGGCCGGCAGGCGCGGCACCAGCCAGCGCGTGCCGAAGGTCGGCAGCACGGCCAGCTTCAGCACGCCGCCTTGCGGCGCGGTCATGACCCGGAGCGTCGCCGCCCCCACCCGGTGCAGCGCCTCCCGCACCTCCGTCGCGTAGGATTCGCCGGCCGGGGTCAGGGTCACGCGCTGGTCGCGGCGCACGAACAGCGGGACGCCGAGCTGGTCCTCCAGCGCCTTGATCTGCCGGCTGACGGCGCCCTGGGTCAGCGCCAGCTCCTGCGCCGCGGCGGTGAAGCTGCCGGTGCGTGCCGCCGCCTCGAAGGCGGAGAGCGCGCTCATGGAGGGGAGAAGACGGCGTTGCAGACCCATGGGTCATGACTATAGCTCATGACCGGGGGAAAGAAAGTCGGTTGCGCGGGGCGGGGCCTGCCGCCAGATTGAGGAGGATTTGAACGCCCAGCCGAGGAACGAGCGCGCCATGAAGACCGGAGGCCAGTTGATCGTCGAGGCGCTGGAGGCGCAGGGCGTCGAGCGCGTGTTCTGCGTGCCGGGCGAAAGCTACCTCGCCGTGCTGGACGCGCTGCACGATTCCTCGATCCGCACGATCAACGCCCGCCACGAGAGCGGCGCCGCCATGATGGCGGAGGCCGAGGGCAAGCTGACCGGACGGCCGGGCATCTGCTTCGTCACCCGCGGCCCCGGCGCCACCAACGCCGCGCCGGGCGTGCATGTGGCGCAGCAGGACTCCACCCCGATGATCCTGTTCATCGGACAGATCGAGCGCGGCATGCGCGGGCGCGACGCCTTCCAGGAGGTCGACTACACCCTCATGTTCGGCGGCATGGCCAAGTGGGTGGCCGAGATCGACAGCGCCGACCGCGTGCCGGAGATGGTCAGCCGCGCCTTCCACACCGCGCTCGCCGGCCGCCCCGGCCCGGTCGTGCTGGTGCTGCCGGAAGACATGCTGGTGGAAACGGCGGACGTCGCCGCCGCCCGCCCCGCCCATCCGGTGGACAGCGCCCCGACGCCCGCCCAGGTCGCCGAGGTCGGACGTCTGCTCGCCGGGGCGAAGCGCCCGCTGGTGATCGCCGGCGGCTCCCGCTGGACCGAGGACGCGGTGGCCTCGCTGCACGTCTTCGCCGAGACCTTCGCGCTGCCGGTGGCGGTCACCTTCCGCCGCCAGATGCTGTTCGACCACACGCACCCGAACTACGCGGGCGACATCGGGCTGGGCATCAACCCGAAGCTGACCGCCCTGGTGAAGGACGCCGACGTGATCCTGCTGCTCGGCGGCCGCTTCTCCGAGGTGCCGTCGCAGAGCTACGGGCTGCTCGGCATCCCGGAGACCGGCAAGACGCTGATCCACGTCCATCCGGGGGCGGAGGAACTGGGCCGCGTCTACAACCCCGACCTCGCCATCAACGCCACGCCGGGGGGCTTCCTCGACGCCGTCGCCGGGCTGGAGGCGCCGGCCTCCCCCGCCTGGGCCGGTCAGGCCGAAGCCGCGCACGCCGCCTACACCGCCTGGAGCGAGCCGCCGGCCACCATCCCCGGCGCCGTCCAGATGGGCGCCGTCATGTCCTGGCTGCGCGACACCCTGCCCGACGACGCCATCCTGACCAACGGCGCCGGCAACTACGCCACCTGGATCCACCGCTTCTGGCGCTTCCGCCGCTTCGGCACGCAGGCGGCGCCGGTCTGCGGCTCGATGGGCTACGGCCTGCCCGCCGCCGTCGCGGCCAAGCTGCTCCACCCGGAGCGGGACGTGGTCTGCTTCGCCGGCGACGGCTGCTTCCAGATGACCGGGCTGGAGTTCGGCACCGCCGTGCAGGAGGGCGCCAACCTCATCGTGCTGGTCATCGACAACGGCATGTACGGCACCATCCGCATGCACCAGGAGCGCGAGTATCCGGGCCGCGTGTCCGGCACCGCTCTGACCAACCCGGACTTCGCCGCCCTCGCCCGCGCCTATGGCGGCCATGGCGAGACGGTAGAGCGGACGGAGGAGTTCGCCCCGGCCTTCGAGCGCGCCCGCGCCTCCGGCCGGCCCGCCATCCTGCACGTCAGGCTCGACCCCGAGGCCCTGACGCCGAACCGCAGCCTGTCCGACATCCGCGCCGCCGGGCGCCAGCGCTAACCTCCACCGGTTGCCTTACACCGAGGACCTTTTCCATGCAGCACCGCGACCTTCTTTCCCGCCTCGGCCTTGAGCTTCCCGCCGACGGGGCCGGCCTGTCCGTCCGCTCGCCCATCGACGGCGCTGCGCTGGGCGTGGCGCCGGTCACCCCGGCGTCGGAGATCCCGGAGGTGGCCGCCCGCGCCCAGCGCGCCTTCGAGGCGTGGCGCTCTGTCCCGGCGCCGCGCCGCGGTGAGCTGGTCCGCCTGCTGGGCGAGGAGTTGCGCGACGCTAAGGAGGATCTCGGCCGTCTCGTCACGCTGGAGATGGGCAAGATCTTCCAGGAGGGCCTGGGCGAGGTTCAGGAGATGATCGACATCTGCGACTTCGCGGTCGGCCTGTCCCGCCAGCTCTACGGCCTGACCATCGCGTCGGAGCGTCCGGGCCACGCGATGCGCGAGACCTGGCACCCGATGGGGCCCTGTGCGGTGATTTCCGCCTTCAACTTCCCGGTCGCGGTCTGGGCCTGGAACGCCGCCCTGGCGCTGGTCTGCGGCGATCCGGTGATCTGGAAGCCGTCGGAGAAGACCCCGCTGACCGCGCTGGCCTGCCAGCGCATCTTCGAGCGCGCGGTGGCCCGCTTCGGCGACGCCCCGGCGGACCTGCTCCAGGTCGTCAACGGCGGCCGCGACGTCGGCGAGGCGCTGGTCGCCAGCCCGCTGGTCCCCATCGTGTCGGCCACCGGCTCGACCCGCATGGGCCGCGAGGTCGCGCTGAAGGTGGCGGAGCGCTTCGCCCGCCCGATCCTGGAGCTGGGCGGCAACAACGCGATGATCGTCGCTCCGTCGGCCGACCTCGACATGGCGGTGCGCGCCATCGTCTTCGCCGCGGTGGGCACCTGCGGCCAGCGCTGCACCACGCTGCGCCGCCTGATCGTCCACAAGGACGTGTGCGACACGCTGCTGCCGCGCCTGAAGGCCGCCTACGCCTCCGTTCCCATCGGCAACCCGCTGGAGTCCGGCGTGCTGGTCGGCCCGCTCAACGACAAGGGCGCCTTCGACGGGATGCAGCGCGCGCTGGAGCGGGCCAAGGCCGACGGCGGCGTGGTGACCGGCGGCGGCCGCGCGCTCGCCGACCAGTATCCGGACGCTTGGTACGTGCAGCCGGCCATCGTCGAGATGCCGGGCCAGACCGACATCGTGCGCCACGAGACCTTCGCCCCGATCCTCTACGTCCTGACCTACGAGACGCTGGAGGAGGCCATCGCGCTTCAGAACGCGGTGCCGCAGGGCCTGTCCTCCTGCATCTTCACCACCGACATCCGCGAGGCCGAGAGCTTCCTGTCGGCGGCGGGCAGCGACTGCGGCATCGCCAACGTCAACATCGGCCCGTCGGGTGCGGAAATCGGCGGCGCCTTCGGCGGCGAGAAGGAGACGGGCGGCGGGCGCGAGTCCGGGTCCGACGCCTGGAAGGCCTATATGCGCCGCCAGACGGCCACGGTGAACTACTCCCGCGCCCTGCCGCTGGCCCAGGGGATCAAGTTCGAGATCGCCGGCTGATCCAGCCGGCGCGTGAGGACCAGCGCGCAAGAAGAAGGCCGCCCGTTTCACCGGGCGGCCTTTTCTCATGGGAAGGTCAGAAGGCTTCGTGTCGAAGCCGCCTTGCGGGTCGTTCGGGGGAGGTGTTGCGGCGCAGGTGCTCGGCAATGGGGGTGAGCTGTGCCAGAACCTGCTCGTGGGTCAGGCGGTCCCGGCGCAACACGGCCTGGACCACGGGATCGTTCAACAGTTCGGCAACGCGGCAGCGCCACGTCTGCTTGGGCAGTCCGTTCATTGCTGTTCTCGTTGCTTGTGGATGGGAAAACACGCCGGCCCTCACCGGCAGGCGTACGGTACGCGGAGCATGTTACAGTTCGACGCGTACGGCCCGTGATATTTCGGGTACCTGGACGTCCTGTGTACGTGCCTCCGGCATAGGGACCTACAGGGAAACGGGGGCCGTTCAGGCCCCATTCGCCGCCCCCTTGGCCGCCCCCTTGGCCGCCGCCTCGCGCGCCCGCACCTGCTCGCGGTGGAAGATGTAGATGCCGCTGGCGACGATCACCAGACCGCCGGCAAGGGTCGAGGCGCTGGGCGGTTCCCCGAAGACCAGCAGGCCGTAGAACACCGCCCAGATCAGCGTCGTGTAGCCGAAGGGCGCCACCGTCGCCGCGTCCGCCACCGTGTAGGCGCGGATCAGGCAGTAATGGCTGCACGCCCCCAGCGCGCCGAGCATGACCATCAGCGCCGCCCCCGTCAGGTCCGGCGTCACCCAGCCGAAGGGCAGCAGAAGCCCGCAGAGCACCGTCCCGGCCATGCTGGTGTAGAAGAAGGTCGTCAATGTGGAATCGCCGCCGCGCAGCAGCCGGGTGACGATCTGGTAGAGCGCGTTGCACAGCGCGGCGGCGAGCGGCAGCAGGATCGCCCACTGGAAGACGAGGCTGGCCGGGCCGATGATGATCATCGCCCCGATGAAGCCGCCGAACACCCCCAGGGAGCGCCGCCAACCGACCTTTTCCTTCAGGAGCGGAACCGACAGGACGGCGACGAGCACCGGCGCCACGTTGGCGATGGCCGCCACGTCGACGAAGGGCAGGATCTTGTAGGACACCGCCGCCAGCAGAGTCAGCACGGCCAGCAGGGCCGAGCGGAGGATCTGCATCCCCGGACGCTTGGCGATCAGATGGCTGGGGGAATTCACCGCGACCACGACGAAGGCGATGGCCAGATGCACCGCGAAGCGCGCCCAGGCGACCTCCGCGAAGGGATAGGTCTGCACCAGAACGCGCAAGGTCGCGTCCTGCGTCACGAACAGAAGCGTGGTCAGCAGCATCCAGGCGATGCCGGCACGCCCGGAAGAGCTGGCGGACGGGGCCTTTTCGGTGGCGGTCATCGGGCGGCGCTCATGGGGGGAGTCATGGGCGGGGCGTTCCTTCCTGTGGCGCGCCGTCCTTGTGCCGAACCGGCGCGCCACACCCTGCGCCCAAGGGGCCGGATGGTCAAATGCGATGCTGGTATATCAGTACCGAGCACCACCGGCACCGACCGTCGGTTGCGGCCGCGCCGACCGTTGGCAACAGGCCGGCGCAGCGCAATGCCCGTCAGTGCTTGTGCTGCGTGCCGCTGGCCTGCGGCACGCCGACACCGCCATGGGACGGGGCGGCGGACCCGGCGCTCTGCACGTCCACCTGGACGGTCACCGGCCCGGCCTTCTCGAAGGTTAGGGTCAGCGGGAACGCCTTCCCCGGAGCGAGCGGCTGCTTCAGCCCGAACAGCATGACGTGCAGGCCGCCGGGCTGCAGCGCGGTCGGCGAGCCGGGCGCCACCTCGATGGCGTCGACCTGGCGCATCTTCATGACGCCGTTGTCCATCAGGTGGGTGTGCAGTTCCGCCTTGTCGGCGACGGGCGTGCTGGCCGACAGCAGGCGGTCGCTGTCCGGGCCGTGGGTGCTCAGCACCATATAGGCCGAGCCGTTCGGGGCCGAGGGCGCCGTGGCGCGCGCCCAGGGATGTTCGATGTCGACCGGCCCGGCCTTGAAACCGTGGGCGAGGGCGGGGCCGGCGGTCAGGGCGATCAGCGCGGCGAGCGCCAGGGCGTGCTTCTTCATGATGACGGCATCCTACAAAGAGAAGGAAGAATCGGGCGTTCCGTTGGTCGAGGCAGGACGCGTCATCGGCGGGGCACGGGCGTTCGGGCGGAGACCGCGCGGGCGGCGGCGCTTGCGGTTCGGGTGGGGACGCCGGCGCAACGCCCCGGACAGGCGCGGCGGCGGAACGGCGACATCCGCCGGGGTCAGCATCGCCGGAGGCGCACAGCCGAGTTGGCAACCCAGGCAATGCTCCAGATCGTTCTTGGGCTGATCGGGCGCGGAGGGCAACCGGTCCGGCGCCCCATCCGGCCCGCACATCGACATGGCCCAGAAAGACTGCGCCAGACCGGCGGACAGCATGGCGACGGCCTGCCCCGGCACCTGGATCAGGATCAGCAGAAGGACGGCGGCCACCGCCGCCGCCAGCCTGGCTCTCCAGCGTGGCAAGGAACGGCGGGACGGACGCGAACGCGCCGCAGGCGCGGCGTTGCCGTCCTTGCGATGCCCGCTCACCCCACCTCGTTCCCCGCAACGGAGAGGAGAGGCCGATGGCCGTGCTGACGTTGCTCCGTTCAAACCGGTTCCCATTCCACCCACAGGACGGATGACCGGTTGTAGGCGATGTGCGTGGAGCTTGTCGAGTTGACGCCGTTCACCCAGGACCGCCAAGTCAGGCGGCACTGTCAAGGTGTTGGCCAAGGTGTCGGCGGGATGTCGCAATGAAGGCCAAACTCTCTCCAGCCGTGTCCCGGCTCAGCCGACCGGGGCGATGCCGGTCACCGCGCGCTCCGCCTCCGCCGCGATCAACAGATGGCACATGACGTATTCCCTGCGCCGATGTCTTGAAGAGATCGCCTCCTCTCCACAGCCCCCGTCGGGGAGGGTTCCGATTTCGGGAGCCACGCATCGAACGCTGCGTGGCTCACCCGGCAAGAACGAGCCTTTCAGCGTCCGGCCGCCTGGCGGCGCAGGGCCCTCAATTCATCGAACCGGGCGGTGACGTCGCGCATGACCGCCGCCATCCCCAGCATCGCCCCGTCGGCGTCCTTCAACGGCACGATGGTGAACTCGACCGAGATGCGGGTTCCGTCCTTGCGCGTTGCCGGCACCGAGAGAAGATCGCCGCTGCCGTACCGGCTCTCCCCCGTCTTCATCACCTGATCGTAGCCGTCCCAATGCCGTTGGCGCTGACGGTCCGGAATGATGATATCCAGCGACTGGCCGAGCGCCTCGTCGGCGGTGAAGCCGAACACACGCTCGGCTCCCGCGTTCCAGAAACGGATGATGCCCTCCCGGTCGGAATAGGCGATGGCCTCGGCCGGGCTGTTCAACAGCGCCAGTCCCAACCGTTGCAGGTCGTTTTCGGTCATGGATTCCCCCTCGTCTTTCCGTTGCGCCTTGTTCGAATTCAAACGTCCAGGACCAAGCGTGCGCTGCGGGCGCGCGACACGCAGATCATCATCGTCTTGCCGGCGGCGCGTTCGGCGTCGGACAGGACGCTGTCGCGATGGTCGGGTTCCCCCTCCAGCACCGCTGTCTCGCAAGTGCCGCAAATGCCCTGCTCGCACGACGAGGCGACGGAAACGCCCGCGGCGTCGAGCGCGTCGAGCACGCTGGTCCCCTCCGTTACCGCGACGGTCACGCCGGATCGGGCGCAGACGACCTCGAAGCGATCGTCCGGCGCCGCGTCACGTCCCGCATCCGAGCGCGGCGCGAACCACTCGAAGCGCACGTCCTGCGAGGGCCGCGCCGCATCCGCGACCGCATCCATCAAGCGCTGTGGGCCGCAGCAGTAGATCAGGGCATCGTCGGCCGTCGCCGCGAGCAGTTCGCCCACCGTCAGCCGTCGGCCTTCGTCCGCGGCGTGCACCACCACGTGACCGTTGCCCAGCTTGCGAAGTTCACCCAGGAACGGCGCTTCGGACGCGCTGCGCACGCAATAATGCAGGACCCAGTCGGCTCCCCGGCGCGCGGCTTCGCGGATCATCGGCAGCAGAGGCGTGATGCCGATGCCCCCGGCGATGAACAGGTAGCGCGCGGCGGCGTTGAAGCGGAAGTTGTTGCGGGGCGGAGCAATGGTGACGGTGGTGCCGAGCCGCAGGTCGCTATGGATGAAACGCGATCCCCGTCCGCCCGGCAGGTTCAGGACGGCGATCCGGTAGGCTGACCGATCCGCCGGGTCGCCGCACAGCGAATAGGAGCGCACCGCCCCGTCCGGCAGATGCACGTCGATGTGCGCGCCCGGCTCGTAGGGCGGCAGGGCCTCGCCGTCCGGGTCGCGGAACTCAACCAGCAGAACTTGCGGTGCGACCCGCTCCATATGATGGACGCGCAAGGACCGCGTCGTCACAGGCGACCGCTGCGCATTCTTCCTTAGACCGGTTGTCGTCATTCTTTTGCCCGCCAGGGTGGTTGTCCGTTTCTGCACACCGGCCTGCGTTCGGACGTTCGGACCGTCCCTGGCATGCCAGATACATTGCGGCCACTCTAAAACCTCAAGCTAACTTGAGGTCAAGAGCCAATAACGCCCGGCATTTCGGGGAACCGTCCCGGCTCCGCTCGGTTGCCGAAGGGTTGAACGACTTCATCACGACCGTTTGCGACGGAGACTCCCGCATGGCGAGCACGGCTTCCGACATCCTGGTGGATGTTCTGGTGGATTGGGGTGTGGACACGATCTTCGGCATGCCCGGCGACGGCATCAACGGCATCGTCGAGGCGCTGCGCCGCCGCCAGGACGAGATCCGCTTCATCCAGGTCCGGCACGAGGAGGCGGCGGCCTTCGCCGCCTGCGGCTACGCCAAGTTCACCGGGCGGCTGGGCGTGTGCATCGCCACCTCCGGCCCCGGCGGGCTGCATCTGCTGAACGGTCTTTACGACGCCAAGCTGGACCACCAGCCGGTGCTGGCGATCACCGGGCTGCAATACCACGACCTCGTCGGCACCTACACCCAGCAGGACGTGGAGCTGGACAAGGTGTTCCAGGACGTCGCGCTCTACAACCAGCGCATCATGGGGGCGGCGCATGTCCGCAACATCGCCAACCTCGCCTGCCGCACCGCGCTCGCCCACCGCGGCGTGTCGCACATCACCATCCCCGTGGATCTGCAGGAGCAGGGCATCGGCGCCGACACGCGGGCGCCGCGCAACGTCAAGGGCCACAACACCGCCCTGTTCGCCCCGCAGCTTCCCGTCCCGTCGGAGGCGCAGACCAGCCGCGCCGTGGAGATCCTCGACGCCGGCAAGCGCATCGTCATCTTGGCCGGCCAGGGCGCGCTGAAGGCGACCGACCAGCTCGAACGGCTGGCCGACAAGCTGGGGGCGGTGATCGTCAAGGCGCTGCTGGGCAAGGCCGCGGTGCCGGACGACAGCCCCTTCACGACGGGGCAGGTCGGGCTGCTCGGCACCGCCCCCTCGCAGGAGGCGCTGGAGACCTGCGACACGCTGCTGATCGCCGGTTCGACCTTCCCCTACATCGAGTATTACCCGAAGCCGGGGCAGGCCCGCGCCATCCAGATCGACATCGACGCGGCGCGCATCGGCCTGCGCTACCCGGTGGAAGCCGGGCTGGTCGGCGACTGCGGGCTGGCGCTGGACATCCTGACCGAGCGGGTGCGGCGGCACGAGGACCGCTCCTTCCTGAAGACGGCGCAGGCGGGCAAGGCGGAGTGGATGAGGCTGATGGAGGAGCGCGGCACCCGCCCCGACCTGCCGATGAAGCCGCAGGTCGTCGCGTGGGAGCTGGGCAAGCGCCTGTCCGACACGGCCATCGTCGCCTGCGACAGCGGCACCATCGCCACCTGGTGGGCGCGGCAGATTCCGGCGCGGCGCGGCCAGATGCACTCCCTGTCCGGCAACCTCGCCACCATGGCTCCGGGCGTCCCCTACGCCATCGCGGCCCAGCTCGCCCATCCCGGACGGCAGGTGGTCGCCTATGTCGGGGACGGCGGCTTTTCCATGCTGATGGCCGACTTCGCCACGGCGGTGAAGTACAAGCTGCCGATCAAGGTCATCATCAACAACAACAATTCGCTCGGCCAGATCAAGTGGGAGCAGATCGCCATGCTGGGCAACCCCGAGTATGTCTGCGACCTTCAGCCCATCGACTTCGCCAAGGTGGCGGAGGCCTGCGGCGGCAAGGGCTTCACCATCACGGACCCGAAGGACTGCGGCGCCATTCTGGACGCCGCCCTCGCCCATCCCGGACCGGTGGTGGTGGACTGCCTCGTCGACACCAACGAGCCGCCGATGCCGCCGAAGGTCCAGGCCAAACAGGCGCTGCACTTCACCGAGGCGCTGGCCCGCGGCACCCCCGACGCCCTGAAGATCGCCGCCACCGTCTTCAAGGGCCGCGCCCGCGAGGTGATCTGAGGCGCGGCCCGTTGGGAGTGAGGCGCCCGCTCAGGCGGCGCGCCCCACCCCCTGCTGGGCGCCCTGCTGGGGCGCCGCGTCGGTCATCGCGTAGTTGCGCCCGAAACGGTTGGCGATGAAGTCGGCGTAGCGCACCTCCTCCTGCTTGACGAAGCCCCGCTGCGGCAGCGTGCCGTCGGCCAGCAGGTCGAGCACGGCGCACATGCCCGACGCGGTGGTGATCTGGATGCCGTTGTAGAAGGTGCCGCCGATCTCCCGCCCGTAGATCTTGTTGGCGTAGGTCTCCTGGAGCAGCCGCCCCCGCTTCGTCCCGGTCACCGTCACGAAGATCAGCACCACGTCCTGCAGCGTCGCCGGGATCGAGTGCTCCAGGATGTCCTTCAGCAGTTCCCGCCGGCTGCCCAGCCGCAGGTCGTGCAACAGCGCCTTCATCAGGTCGCGGTGCCCCGGATAGCGGACGGAGCGGTAGTTGAGCGTTCGCACCTTCCCCGCCAGCGTCTCGCACAGCGTGCCCAGGCCGCCCGAGGTGTTGAACGCCTCGTACAGCACGCCGTCGAGGGAAAACTCCTCGCGCTCCTCCAGCGGCGGGACGGAGACGAGGCGGCCTTCGACGATGGCCTCGCAGGGCTCCAGATACTCGTTGATGACGCCCTCGGTGCTCCAGGTCAGGTTGTAGTTCAGGGCGTTGGACGGGTATTTCGGCAGGGCGCCGACGCGCATCCGCACCGTGTCCAGCGTGTCGAAGCGCGAGGCCACGTCGTTGGCGACGATGGAGATGAAGCCCGGCGCCAGCCCGCACTGTGGGATGAAGGCCGAGCGCGCGCCCTCCGCCAGCTCCTTGACGCGCCGCGTGCTCGCCACATCCTCGGTCAGGTCGAGGTAGTGGGTGCCGGCGGCCCGCGCCGCCTCCGCCACGCCGACCGTCAGGTGGTAGGGCAGCGCGCTCAGCACCGCGAATTTGCCGCGCATCGCCTCGGCGAGGTCGGCGGGGTCGGCGGCGTCCACCACACGCGTTTCCATGCGCGGGTGGGCGGGCAGCCGCTCCAGCGCCTCCGCCGAACGGTCGGCGACGGTCACCCGGTAATCGCCCGTGGCCTTCAGGAAGTCGCCGATGGTCTCGCCGATCTTGCCGCCGCCCATCAGAAGAATGTCGCGCATCGTCCCGTACTCCCTGCCTCTTTGGTTTGCGTCGTTGTGACGCAATCTTGACCGGACAGCCTGTCGATGTGCAGGGTGCAGGGTGCCGAAACGCTTCAAACCTGTCGGCAGATTGACAGAAAGGCCGGCAATATGATGGACGAGCTGGATCAGCACCTTCTCGACGCGCTTCAGGACAACGCGCGGGAGCCCACCGCCGCGCTGGCCCGCCGCCTGCGCGTGTCGCGCAGCACGGTGCAGAGCCGCATCCAGCGGCTGGAGGAGCGCGGCGTGATCGCCGGCTACACGGTGCGGCTGTCGGACGAGACGGCACGCCGGATGATTCGTGCCCACGTCTCCATCAACCTGTCGCCCAAGCTGACCGCCGCCGTGGTCCAGGCGCTGAAGCGGATTCCGGAGGTGCGGGCGCTCCACGCCATCAGCGGCGCGCACGACCTGATCGCCGTGGTGCGGACCGGAACGATGGAGGAGATGGACGCGCTGATCGACCGCATCGGCGCCATCGACGGCATCGAGCGCACGACCTCGTCGATCATCATGGCGACGAAGTTCGAGCGGTGAAAAAAGAAAGCCCCTCTCCCTGGATGGGAAGAGGGGCTTTTTCCAACGTGACGGAGCTTACACCATGCCCGAACGGGTGAAGGGCAGGTGGTGCAGGCGCTTGCCGGTGGCGGCAAAGACCGCGTTGGCGACCGCCGGGGCGGCGGTCGGCACGCCCGGCTCGCCGACGCCGGTCGGACGGGCCGTGGAGGGGAGGATGTGCACCTCGACCGGCGGCATCTCCGAATTGCGGAGCGGCTGGAAGGTGTCGAAGTTGCTCTGGTCCACCACGCCGCCGGTCAGCGTGATCTCGTCGCGCAGCGCGTGGCCGATGGCCCAGCCGGTGCCGCCGGAGATTTGCGCCTCGACGATGTTGGGGTTCACGACCTGCCCGCAATCCACCGCGCAGACCACGCGGTCGATGGTGACGCGGCCCTGCTCGTCCACGGAGACCTCCGCGACATGGGCGACGAAGCTGCTGAAGCTCTCATGCACGGCGATGCCGCGGCCCTTGCCCTTGGGCAGCGGCTGGCCCCAGCCGGCCTTCTCGGCCGCCAGCTTCAGCACGCCCTGGAGGCGCGGGTGGTCCTTCAGCATCTCCAGCCGGAAGGCCACCGGGTCCTTGCCTGCCGCCGCAGCCAACTCGTCGATCATCACCTCCTTGGCGTAGGCGGTGTGAGTGTGGCCGACCGAGCGCCACCACAGGGTGGTGACCGGAGATTTCGGCGAATGCAGATCGACATGCAGGTTCGGCACGGCGTAGGCCATGTCCGAGGCGCCCTCGACCGAGGTCGCGTCCACGCCGTTCTTGACCATGACGGCTTCGAACGGGGTGCCCTCCATGAAGCTCTGCCCGACGATGTTCTGCCGCCACGCCACCAGCTTGCCGGAGGCGTCCAGGCCGGCCTTCACCTTGTGCAGGAACAGCGGGCGGTAGCGGCCGCCGCGGACGTCGTCCTCGCGCGTCCACACCAGATGGACCGGCGCCTTGCCGCCATAGGCCTTGGCGATGGACACCGCCTCGGCGATGTAGTCGGCGTCGGTTGTGGCGCGGCGGCCGAAGCTGCCGCCCGCCCAGACGGTGTTGATGACCACCTGCTCCGGCTTGCAGCCGAGGATGCCGGCGGCGACCTTCTGCTCCACCCCCTGGAACTGCGAGCCGGCCCAGATGGTGCAGCCGCCGTCCGGGGTCAGCTCCACGGTCGCGTTCAGCGGTTCCATCGGGGCGTGGGCGAGGTAGGGGAAGACGAATTCCGCCTCCACCACCTTGGCGGCGCCGGCCAGCGCCTTCGCCGCGTCGCCGGTGTCGGTGGCCACATTGCCCGGCTGGTCGGCCAGCTTGCGGTAGTCGGCGAGCATCTCCTCGGTGCCGCGCATCTCCGCCTTGGCGTCGTCCCACTCCACCGTCAGCGCCTCGCGGCCCTTCATGGCGGCCCAGGTGTTCTTGGCGACGACCGCGACGCCCCTCGGCAGGGTCAGCACCTCCAGGACGCCCGGCACCTGCTTCGCCGCGGCGGCGTCCACTGACTTCACCGTGCCGCCGAAGCGCGGGGAGCGGGCCATCACCGCCGTTACCTGGCCGGGGCGGCGGATGTCCATGGCGAAGATCGCCGTGCCGTCGGTTTTGGACACATGGTCCAGCCGGTGCAGCGACGGGTTGCCGATGAGTTTGTAGTCCTTGGCGTCCTTCAGCGCGACGTTCTGCGGGACGGGCAGCTTCGCCGCGTCCTCCGCCAGTTCGCCGAAGCGGGCGCTGCGGTTGGAGGCGGCGTGGCGGACGACGCCCTTTTCCACGGTGATGGCGGAGGCCGGGACCGACCAGCGCGCCGCGGCGGTGGCGACCAGCATGGCGCGGGCGGCGGCGCCGGCCATGCGCAGCTCGTCCCAGCTGTTGGCGACGGCGGTGGAGCCGCCGGTGCCCTGGATGCCGAAGAAGTGGTTGGCGTAGAGCGCGCCGTCCGCCGGGGCGAAGGCGCCGCGCATCTGCGCCCAGTCGGCGTCAAGCTCCTCGGCGACGATGGTGGTCAGGCCGGTCATGATGCCCTGGCCCTTGTCCAGATGCTTGACCAGCACGGTGACCGTGTCGTCGGCGGCGATGCGGATGAATGCCTGCGGGCGGGGGTCCGCCGGGCCGACGACCTTGGGGGCGGCGGCCTCGCTGGCGAAACCGGTCCGGGGGAGCATGGCGCCCAGAACCAAGGCGCCGCCGGCCCCCTTGAGGAAGCCGCGGCGCGAGGGGGAGGCGACGTCCGCCGCCGCCTGCTTGATGAGCTGGTTCAGCATGGCTCAGGCCCCCATCGCCTTGGCGGCGTCCTTGATGGCCGCGCGGATGCGCGGATAGGTGGCACAGCGGCAGACGTTGCCGTCCATCGCCGCGTCGATGTCGTCGTCGGTGGGGTTGCGGTTGTCGGTCAGCAGGGCCACGGCGCTCATGATCTGGCCGGACTGGCAGTAGCCGCACTGCACCACGTCAAGCTTCTGCCAGGCGGCCTGGACGGCCTGGGCGACCGTGCCGGACACGCCCTCGATGGTGGTGATCTTGGTGCCCGCGGCGGATTCCGCCGGGGTCTGGCAGGCGCGGACCGGCGTGCCGTCCATATGGACGGTGCAGGCGCCGCACTGGGCGATGCCGCAGCCGAACTTCGTGCCGGTCAAGTTCAGCTCGTCCCGCAGGACCCACAGAAGCGGCATGTCGCCGGGCACGTCAACGTCCCGGTCCTGCCCGTTGATGTTCAAGCGAATCATCGGATGATCCCTGTCTCTCGACTCTGCCTGTCGGGTATTGTGATGTGGGCCTTCGGCGGGCAATCCTTGCTTGAATTCCAGCCACGAAAAGACCGTCTGCAGTGTGGTCCCGTTCGGCGGGTGTGGCAAACATCCCAGTGTGGGAGTCGGTCTTCCGCGGAAGCGCCCGCCCTATCCGTCCGTTTGGCCCGTCCGTCTGGCCCGCTCGTTCGACCCGCAAGCGTAACCACGAGCATCCTAACCGCTTCGCCGCGAGCCGAATAGCCGGTACAATCCGCTTGGGCTTATGAATGTGGTGCATGAATGAACCGGAACGACCTCAGCGATCTGGCGGCTTTCGCCGTCGTGGCGGAGGAGGGGAGCTTCACGCGGGCGGCGGCCCGGCTGGGCATGTCCCAATCCGCGCTCAGCCACGCCATGAAGGCGCTGGAGGACCGGCTCGGCCTGCGCCTGCTCGCCCGGACGACCCGCAGCGTGTCCACGACGGAGGCCGGGCAGCGCCTTCTCCGCACGCTGCGGCCGGCGCTGGACGACATCGCCGCCGGGCTGGCCGCGGTGGGGGAGCTGCGCGAGAAGCCCGCCGGCACGCTGCGCATCACCACCGGCAAGCACGCCGCCGTGCGGTTGCTGTGGCCCGTGCTGTCGCGCTTCCTCGCCGACTATCCGGAGGTGCAGGTGGAACTGTCCATCGACAGCAGCCTGACCGACATCGTGGCCAGCCGCTTCGACGCCGGGGTCCGGCTGGGCGAGCAGGTCGAAAAGGACATGATCGCGGTGCGCATCGGCCCGGACATCCGGGCGGCCATCGTCGGGGCACCCTCCTACTTCGCGCAGCGTCCGGTGCCCTGCGCCCCGCAGGATCTGGCCGGGCACGACTGCATCAACTATCGATTCACCTCGTCCGGCGCCGTCTATGTCTGGGAATTCGAGGAGGACGGACATCCGGTGAACGTCCGGGTGACCGGATCGCTGGTGTCCAACGACATGGACGTCATCATGGCCGCCGTCCTGGACGGGCGGGGGCTGGCCTACATCTTCGAGGACGAGGTGGCGGAGCACATCGCCGCCGGGCGGCTGATCCGCGTGCTGGACGACTGGTGCAAGCCCTTCCCCGGCTACTACCTCTACTACCCCAGCCGTCGGCAGGTTCCACCGGCCCTGGCCGCGCTGGTCGACGCGCTTCGCTACCGACTGTAGCAACCGTGCAACTTACGCATGTCGATTCCGCGCTCCGAGCGGATCCGAAAAAGGATTATTAACGTACCAAAAGAATAAGGTAATCGGATCAAGCGGCGCCGAGCCGCCGGAACGGGATGAACGCCGGATGATGCGTGTGTATGCCTGCATAACCCAGCAGCACGATTTGTGGCTCGTGCTGCTGGCGGGGGCGGTCTGTGGATTCGGTGCCTGGGTGTCCCTGAACCTCGCCCGCCGCGCGGCGGCGGCGGTGGGGCGGGCGCGCTGGGGCTGGCTGGCCGGTGCCGCGACGGCGACCGGCGGCGGCGTGTGGGCGACCCACTTCATCGCCATGCTGGCTTTCCGGACCAGCCTGCCCATGGGCTACGACATCGGCCTGACGGTTCTGTCGAGCCTGATCGCCATCGGCGGCGCCGCGGTGGGCATCCGCCGCGCCATCGGTGGCGGGCGGCTGGCCGCTCCGCTGGGCGGCGCCATCGCCGGGGCCGCGGCGACGGCCATGCATTTCACCGGCATGGCGGCGCTCCAGGTGCCGGCCAACCTGCATTACGACCCGGCTTACGTCGCGGTGTCGCTGGGGTTGGGCGTCCTGCTGGGCGGGGCGGGCTTCACCGCCGCCCTGCGGATCGGATCGCTGAAGGGGCTGGCGACCGGTGCCGCCCTGCTGGCGCTGGGCATCTGCGGGCTGCATTTCACCGGCATGGCCGGCGTCACGCTGATCCCCGATCCACTGCACGACATGTCCGACCAGATCATGGAACCGGGTCTGCTGGCGATGGCCATCGCGGTGACGGCCACGGTGGTGATGGCGCTGGGCCTCGCCGGGGCCATCGTGGACCAGAGGCTGGCCGCCAGGGCGGCGCACGAGGCGGCCCGGCTGCGCGCCAGCGAGGAGCGGTTCCGCCAACTCGCCGACGCCACCACGGAAGGCATCGTGATCCACCGCGACGGCGTGGTCCTCGACGTCAACCGCGCCATGGCGGAGCTGCTGGGCAAGCCGCAGGCCCAGTTCATCGGCCAGTCCATGCTGCGCTTCGTGGTGCAAAGCCGCCGCTCCGACATCGAGCGCAAGCTGGCCCAACCGACCTCCGAGCGGGTGGAACTGGACCTTCTGCACGACGACGGCACGCTGGTGATGGTGGAGGCGCACGGGCAGGACATCACGCACGAGGGCCGGCCCGCCCGCGTCGTCGCCGTCCGCGACATCCGCGAGCGCAAGCGGGCGGAGGAGCGCATCCGCCACATGGCGAACCACGACCTGCTGACCGGGTTGCCGAACCGCTCCCTGTTCCTCGACCGGCTGAACGGCGCGCTGACCAGCGCGGGGCGGACGCGGACCGGGGTGGCGGTGCTCTATCTGGATCTCGACCGCTTCAAGGCGGTGAACGACCTGCTGGGCCACCCCGCCGGCGACCGGCTGCTGCAGGAGATGGCGCGCCGCATGCTGGAGGCGGTGCCCAGCCACGACACGGTGGCGCGGCTGAGCGGCGACGAGTTCGCGGTTCTGCACCGCATCGCCCAGCCGGGCGAGGCGCTGGCCCTGGCCGACCGGCTGGTCAAGGCGCTGGGCGCCCCGGCCGAGCTGGACGGCCAGCGCATGGTGGTCGGGACGAGCGTCGGCATCGCCCTGTTCCCGCAGGACGGCAGCGGGGCGGAAACGCTTCTCCAGCACGCCGACACCGCGCTCTACCGCGCCAAGTCGGAAGGGCGGGGCACCTTCCGCTTCTTCGAAGCGGCGATGAACGAGCGGCTGCAAGCCCGCCGTGGTCTGGAGCGCGACCTGCGCCAAGCGCTGAGCGACGGCGTGCTCTGCGTCCATTACCAGCCGTTGGAGGATTGCCGGACGCACAGCGTCCTGGGCTTCGAGGCGCTGGTGCGCTGGAAGCATCCGGAGCGCGGCATGATCCCGCCGGCGGAGTTTGTGCCGCTGGCCGAGGAGAGCGGGCTGGTCATGCAACTCGGCGAGTTCGTGCTGCGCACCGCCTGCCGGGACGCCCGGACTTGGCCCGATCCGGTCAAGGTGGCGGTGAACCTGTCGCCGGTCCAGTTCCGCCATTCCGACCTCCCGGGCACCATCCTCGGCATCCTGGAGGAGGAGGGGCTGCCGCCGCACCGGCTGGAGATCGAGGTGACCGAGGGGGTGATGATCGACGACACCGAGCGGGCCCTGGCGGCGCTGACCGCTCTGAAGGCCGCCGGGGTGCGCATCGCCCTGGACGATTTCGGCACGGGCTATTCCAGCCTCAGCTATCTTCAGAAATTCACCTTCGACAAGCTGAAGATCGACCGCTCCTTCGTCCAGCTGATGGCGGAGAACCGCGAGTCCCTGTCGATCATCCGCACCATCCTGGCGCTCGCCAAGAGCCTCGACATCGCCGTCACGGCGGAGGGCGTGGAGACGGAGGAGCAGCGGATCCTGCTGAAGAACGAGTCCTGCAACCAACTCCAGGGCTATCTGATCGGGCGCCCGGCCCCGGCGTCCGAGCTGGCGCGCTTCTACGAGCCGGCGTGAGGGAGGGCCGGCCGCCCCTGCGGCAGGGGTGGGCTTGGCGCGGGCCTGCGTGACGGAACCGTTGGACAAACGGACGAAGGCCACCGCACAGTGGCGCCCGCCATGACCGGATTGCGTGCCTTCGCCGAGCGTCTCGTCGCCGCTCTTCTGCTGCTCCCCTTCCTGCCGCCGGAGATCGCGGCCGGACGGGAGACCCGCACCGCCGTCACGGTGCTGACGTCCTTTCCCGCCGGCTTCTACGAACCGGTGCGGGAGGCGTTCGAGGCGGCGCACCCGGACTGGCGCCTGCGCATCGTCAACACCAAGACCACCGCCGCGATCAGCCAGTTGCAGGAGCGGGCGGACGACGGCGTCGACGTCTTCTGGGCGTCCGCCCCCGACGCCTTCGAGGTGCTGAAGGCGGCCAAGCGCCTGCAGCCGCTCGCCCCGCGCCCGACGGGGGCGCCGCCGACGGTCGGGAACCAGCCGATCAACGATCCGGACGGCGCCTATCTCGGTTTCGCGCTGTCGGGTTACGGGCTGCTGTGGAACCAGCGCTACCTGGACCGCCACGGCCTGCCGACGCCCAGGCGGTGGGAGGATCTCCGCCGCCCCGTCTACGCCCGGCATCTCGGCATCACCGCTCCGTCGCGCTCCGGCACCATGCATCTGATGGTCGAGACCGTGCTGCAGATGCAGGGATGGGAGCGCGGCTGGGCGACGTGGCTGGAGATCGCCGGCAACCTCGCCACCGTGACGGCGCGCAGCTACGGCGTGGTGGACGGAGTCGCCAAAGGGCGCTTCGGCGTCGGCCTGAGCATCGACTTCCTCGGGCAGTCCGCCGGATCGGAGGAGGAGGATCTGCGCTTTGCCTATCCCGCCGACAGCCTGTTCCTTCCCGCCAGCGTGGCGCTGCTGCGCGGCGCGCCGAACCCGGACGGGGCCGGGGCCTTCATCGACTTCCTGCTGTCCCCGGCCGGTCAGGCACTGCTGGTCCGCCCGGACATCCAGCGCCTGCCGGTGCGGCCCGACGCCTACGCGGCGGCCCCCGCCGGCTATCCCGACCCCTACCGGACGGAGACCGGGGACGACCTGTTCCTGTTCGACCGCTCCCTGTCCGGCGCCCGCTACGAGCTGGTGAACCTGCTGTTCGACGAGCTGGTGACCTTCCGGGTCAAGACGCTGAACCGGGTCTGGCAACTGATTCACGAGGGGGAGGCGCGTCTGTCCGCGCTTTACGGTTCCGTCAGCCACGAGCCGGTCGCGGCGGACCTGCTGCGCGCTGCGCGGGCGGCGGCCACCGCGGTCCCGGTCTCCGCGGCGGAGGCCGCCGACCCCGCCTTCTCCATGGCGCTGCGCCGGCCGGCGCGCGGGCTTCCCGTGTCCAGCCGGCAGGCGGAGCTGGAAGCCGCGTGGCGGGCCTTCTCCCAGCAGCGGCTGGACGAGGCGCTGGCCCTGGCGGAGCGCGCGCTGATCATCCTGCGCGTGGCCGGCGGCGAGGGGGTCTGGCCGTGACCGCGGAGGCCGTTGCCGGGCGGGCTCCCGGTCCCGTGCGGTTCGGCATCCGGGCACGGCTGCTGCTGGCCTTCGTCGCGGTGGCGGCCTTATCGGTGGTCGCCTGTGGGCTGGGCTGGCTGTCCTACGACCGGCTGGGCGGCACGCTGGACGAGTTCGCGGAGAGTCATCTGCCCGCCCTGGGCCTTGCCGCGCGTCTGGCGGAGGAGGGCGGCAGCATCATTGCCACCGCGCCGATCCTCGCCAACGCCCAGACGGAGCAGGAACTGGGGGCCATCCGCGATGCGCTGGGCCGTCGGCTCGCCGCGCTCCGCGCGCTGGCGGCGGAAGGGGAGCGCGGCGTCCCCGGGCTGCGCCCGATGGTGGACGCGCTCGGCCGCAACCTGACCGACCTCGACGCCACCGTGCGGCACCGGTTGGCGCTGGCCCGCCGCAACCAGGAGGGCATCGAGCGGCTGCGCTGGCTGCACGCCGACTTCCTCGACGAGATCGAGCCGCTGGTCACCGACGCCCGCTTCAACATCCAAAGCGCGCTGGGCCTCGTCGAGGCCGGCACCCGCTCCGCCGAGGCGGTCCGCACCCTGCGCGCGGAGAGCCGGCGCAGCGAGGCGGTGCTGCAGATCGGGGCGAACGGCAACCTTACGGTCGGGCTGATCGCGCGGGCCGCGACTCTCGCCACCACCGAGGCGCTGGACGACAACGCGGGATTCCTGGAGGAGACGGCCGACCGGCTGCAACGCGACCTTGCCACGCTGGAGGACTGGGCGGACGGCGTGTCGCTGGCGCAGCTGGTCGCCCGCCTGCTGGAGCTGGCCCGGGGCGAGGGCAGCGTCCCGGAGCTGCGCCGTGCGGAACTGGCCGCGGCCGACCAGGGGCAGGGCCTGCTGGCCGAGAACCGGACGCTGGTGGCCCGGCTGAACGGTCTGATCGCCCAGCAGGTGCAGTCGGTGGAAACCACCTCGCGCGCCGCCGCGGCGCGGTCGGCCCAGGCCATCGCCGAAGGCCGCTCGGCCCTGCTGGCCAGCGCGCTGGTCAGCCTGCTGGTGGCGGTGCTGGTGGCCTGGCTGTACGTCAACCGCAGCATCATTTCCCGCCTGACGCGGCTGGGCCGCGCGGCGCACGAGATCGCCGCCGGCAACCTGAAGGCGGACATCCCGCTGGGCGGCAACGACGAGCTGTCGCAGATGGCCGCGGCCCTGCTGGTCTTCCGTGACACCGCCATCGCGGTGGAGGAGGCCAACGCCCAAGCCATCATCGACAACGCCCAGGCCGGGCTGGCGACCACGGACGCCGACGGGGCGATCGAGTTCGTCAACCCGCTGGCCGCCGCCCTGATCGCCGCCCCGGACGGAATCGCGGACGGGCGGCTGGCGGACCGGCTGGAGTCCGATGGCGCGCGGCGGGTGGAGGATTTCTTCCGCGAGGCTCGCGAGGCCCCGGACGAGTCGGCACCCTCCCTGTCCCTTCTGACCGCCGGGCGACGGCCGGACGGCCGTCCGGTGCCGGTCCAGGTGGGCATCCGGCCCTTTCGGCGGCGCCAGCAGCAACGCTTCATCGTCACCCTGACCGACATGACCGAGCGGGTGGAGGCGCAGCACATCCTGGAACGCACGGTGGCGGAGCGCACCGCTGACCTGCGCACCACCAACGCGCGGCTGGAGCAAGCCATCGCCGAGCACCAACGCGCCGAGCGCGACCTGCGCGACGCCCAGGCGGAGCTGGTGCAGGCCGGCAAGCTGGCGGCGCTGGGCCAGCTCGCCGCCGGGGTGGGGCACGAGCTGAACCAGCCGCTGTCGGCCATCCGCTCCTACGCCCACAACGGGCGCAAGCTGATCGCGCTCGGGCGGATCGCGGAAGCGGAGGGCAACCTCGGCAAGATCGCCGACCTGACCGCCCGCATGGCCAACATCACCAACCATCTGAAGCGCTTCGCCCGCCGCCCCGACACCCGGCTGGGGGCGGTGGAGCTGGCGCCGGTGGTGCAGGGCGCTCTCTCGCTGTTCGGCGACCGGCTGCGCGAGGAGGCCGTGGAGCTGGCGGTGGATCTGCCGGAGGACCGGCCCGGCAAGCCGCTGCGCGTCCGCGCCGAGGAGGTGCGGCTGGAGCAGGTGCTGGTCAATCTGCTGAGCAACGCGCTGGACGCCGTGGCCGGCGCCCCGCTGCGCCGCATCGCCATCACCGCGGAGGCGGCGGAGGGAACCGTGCGGATCACGGTGCGGGACAGCGGTCCCGGCATTCCCGACGCGGTGGCCGGGCAGGTGTTCGACCCCTTCTTCACGACCAAGCCGGTGGGCGCCGGGCTCGGCCTCGGCCTCTCCATCTCCTACAACATCGTGCGGGACTTCGGCGGCGCCCTGTCGGTGGCCGAGAGCGGCCCCGGCGGAACCGCCTTCCTGCTGACCCTGACCCGTGCCTGAGCGACATCGCATGACCGTTCTTCTGATCGACGACGACCACGAGGTGCTGGACGCCAGCCGCCAGACACTGGAGCTGGAAGGCTTCGCGGTGGAGGCGACGACCCGGCCCGAAGACGCTCTGGACCGCCTCGGCCCGTCCTGGCCGGGCGTGGTGGTGACCGACGTGCGCATGCCCGGACTGGACGGCTTCGCCCTGCTGGAGCGGGTGCGCGCCGCCGATCCGGAGGTGCCGGTGGTGCTGGTGACCGGGCACGGCGACATCGCCATGGCGATGCGGGCGGTGCGCGGCGGCGCCTACGACTTCATCGAGAAACCGGCGGAGCCCGGTCATCTGGTGGAGGTGGTGCGCCGCGCGCTGGAGCACCGGCGGCTGGTGCTGGAGAACCGCAGCCTGCGGGCGCTGCTGGCCGGCGGCGGCTCGCTGGAGGCGCGCATCATCGGCCGGTCGGCCGCCATCGAACGGCTGCGCGCCGCCGTGGCCGGGCTGGCCGATGCGGAGGTGGACGTCCTGCTGTTCGGCGAGACCGGAACCGGCAAGGAACTGGTCGCCCGCAGCCTGCACGACGCCGGGCGGCGCCGGGCCGGCAACTTCGTCGCCCTGAACTGCGGCGCGCTGCCCGACACCATCATCGAGAGCGAGCTGTTCGGCCACGAGGCCGGCGCCTTCACCGGCGCCCAGGGGCGGCGCATCGGCAAGCTGGAGCACGCCGACGGCGGCACGCTGTTCCTCGACGAGATCGAGAGCATGCCGATGCACCTCCAGGTCAAGCTGCTGCGCGTGCTGCAGGAGCGGGTGATCGAGCGCGTCGGCGGCAACCGGCCCATTCCGCTGGACCTGCGCGTGGTTGCCGCCACCAAGGTCGATCTGCTGCGGCTGGCGGGGGACGGCAAGTTCCGCGAGGATTTGTACTACCGCCTGAACGTGGTCACCGTGCCGCTTCCGCCCCTGCGCGAGCGGCGGGAGGATGTGCCGCTCCTGCTGCGCCATTTCCTCGAAGCCGCCGCGGCCCGCGCCCGCCGCCCGGCACCGCCGGTGGACGCGGCGGTGCTGGCCCGTCTGGCCGCTCACGGCTGGCCGGGCAACGTCCGCGAATTGCGCAACGTCGCCGAGCGCATGGCCCTGGGTTTGGGTGACGGCTTGGCGGGCGGACCGGTGGCCGGAACGGCGGGCGGTGGGATCGAACCCCTGGCCGAGCACCTGGATCGCATCGAGAGGCAGCTCATCGAGGACGCGCTGGCCCGCTGCGGCGGGCGGGTCGGTGAGACGGCGGACAAGCTGGGCATCACCCGCAAGACCCTGTATCTGAAGATGCGTCACCACGGCCTCCACCGCGGCGACTTTGCCGAAGAGTGACGCAACGTCCCCCTCCCTTGATGGAAGAGGGGCTGAAAGGGGAGGGGTGATGCGCCGCCCCGTTCCCGCCGTTACCCATCGCACAGGCCCGATGTTACCGGGGTTACCCATCCTTCCGGCGCGGCCCCAGTGAATTCGCCTGCGAACGGTCTGGCATGCGGATTGCTGATAGGACGCGCAGAAAAAACACCGGGAGGAACCATCCTATGTCTCGCACGCTGCACGGCGTCGCGGCCGCCCTGGCCGTCATGCTCGCTTCCAGCACCGCCGCCTTCGCCCAGGACCCGTCGGGCAAGCTGGTGGTCGTCACCTCCTTTCCGAAGGACCTGACCAGCGCCTTCCAGCAGGCCTTCCAGAAGGCTTATCCGAAGGTCACGTTGGAGGTTCTGAACCGCAACACCAACGCGGGCGTGAAGTATCTCCAGGAGACGGCCTCGAACAACGGCACCGACCTGTTCTGGGCCTCCGCCCCCGACGCCTTCGAGGTTCTGAAGGGCGCCAACCTGCTGCAAGCTTACAAGCCGAAGGTCGAGGGCATTCCAGACAAGGTCGGCGCCTACCCGATCAATGACCCGGAAGGCATGTACGCCGGCTTCGCCGCTTCGGGCTACGGCATCATGTGGAACAGCCGCTACATGAAGGCCAACGACCTGCCGGCCCCCAAGGAGTGGTCGGACCTCGCCAAGCCGGTCTATTACGACCACGTCGCCATCTCCGCCCCGTCGCGCTCCGGCACGACGCACCTGACCATCGAGACCATCCTCCAGGGCGAGGGCTGGGAGAAGGGCTGGCGGACCAACAAGGAGATCGCCGGCAACTACCGCACCATCACCGAGCGCAGCTTCGGCGTGCCGGACGGCGTGAATTCCGGCAGCTTCGGCGTCGGCATCGTGATCGACTTCTTCGCGCTGTCGTCCCAGGCCTCGGGTTTCCCGGTGGAGTTCGTCTATCCGACGGTCACCACCATCGTGCCGGCCAACATCGGCATCGTGAAGAACGCCCCCAACAAGGTCGCCGCCGAGACCTTCGTCGACTTCATCCTGTCGCCGGAGGGCCAGGAGGTGCTGCTGCAGCCGGCGATCCGCCGCCTGCCGGTCAACCCGGCCACCTACGCCAAGGCGCCGGCCGACTACCCGAACCCGTTCAAGGACACCTCGCTGGGCTCGCAGGTGAACTTCGACGTCGAGGTGTCGCAGGCCCGCTACAACGTGGTGGACGCGCTGTTCGACCAGCTCATCACCTTCCAGCTCGACGGGCTGAAGGCGGCGACCCGCGCCATCCATCAGGCCGACGCCGCGCTGGCCAAGAAGCCCAACGACAAGGGCAAGGCGCTGCTGGCCGAGGCGCGCGACCTCGTCGCCGCCATGCCGGTGACCGCCCAGGAGGCCGCCGACCCGCAGCTCGCCGGCGCCTTCACGGTGGAGCGCAAGAGCGCCACCGACGCCGTGCCGGAGCGTCAGGCGCAGGTGGAGCAGAAGTGGGCCGCCTTCGCCAAGGACAACTACGCCGCCGCCCGCAAGAAGGCCGAAGAGGCCCTGGCGCTGGCCCGCTGACCCGAGCGTGACGGAAGGGGCGCCCCGCGCGGGCGCCCCGCCTCGCCTTCTCCCCCGATACCATTGGGCTGAACCATGACGTCTCTTGCGCTCACGCGCGAAAGCATCGCGCGCGTGCGGCCGGGGCCGGCGGTGGCGGCTGTGCTGATCGCGCTGTTCCTGCTGCTGTTCCTCGTCGTGCCGGTCGTCCAGGTCATCTTCGTCGCCTTCCAGGACAAGACGACCGGATCCTTCACCCTGATCAACTTCGCCGACTTCTTCCGCAACGACCTGTTCATGCGGTCCTTCTGGAACTCCTTCTACGTCTCCGCCATGTCGGTGGTGGTGGCGAGCGCGCTGGCCCTGCCGCTGGCCTATCTGACGACGCGGTTCGAGTTTCGCGGTGCCGTGCTGATCCAGAGCCTGGGCATCATCCCGCTGATCATGCCGCCCTTCATCGGTGCTGTCGCGATGCAGCTCCTGTTCGGGCGCAACGGCACGGTCAACCTGCTGCTGCGCGATCATTTCGGCATCTCGATCCCCTTCATGGAGGGGCTGAACGGCGTCATCTTCGTTCAGAGCATCCACTATTTCCCGTTCATCCTCATCAACCTGTCGGCCAGCCTGAAGAACATCGACCGGGCGATGGAGGAATCGGCGCAGAACCTCGGCTGCCATGGCTTCCGGCTGTTCCGCCGCATCGTCTTCCCGCTGGCCATGCCGGGCTACGTCGCCGGCGCGTCGCTGGTCTTCATCAAGGTGTTCGACGACCTCGGCACACCGCTGCTGCTCAACGTCAACGACATGCTGGCGCCGCAGGCCTACCTGCGCATCTCCTCCATCGGCATCGCCGACCCGATGGGCTACGTGATCTCGGTGGTGCTGATCGTCTGCTCACTGCTCGCCCTCTGGGTGTCGGCGCTGGCGATGAAGGGCAAGGACTACGCGACCGTCCAGCGCGGCGGCGGCGGTCTAGCGCGGCGGCGCATGAAGCCGCTGGAGCTGGTCGCGGCCTACGCCGTCGTGCTGCTGATCCTGGTTCTGGTGCTGGCGCCGCACATCGGCCTAACGCTGCTGTCCTTCGCGACGATCTGGTCCTTCAGCCCGTTCCCCGACGCCTTCACGATGAAGCATTACGGGACCGTCTTCCTGGAAAGCGGCCAGTACATCACCAACACGCTGCTCTACGCCTCGCTGGCCGCGCTGCTCGACGTGGTGATCGGCACGGCCATCGCCTATCTGGTGCTGCGCACCAAGCTGCCCGGCCGGCAGTGGCTGGACTATGTCGCCATGGCGGCGCTGGCGGTGCCGGGCGTGGTGCTGGGCATCGGCTATCTGCGCAGCTTCTACGACGTGCCCATGCCCTTCACCGGGCAGCCGCTGTCGGGCTTCTGGCTGATCCTGGTCTTCGCGCTGGCGATCCGCCGTCTGCCCTACGCGCTGCGCGCCTGCACCGCGGCCCTGCAGCAGGTCAGCAACTCGCTGGAGGAGGCGGCGGAGAATCTGGGCGCCACCAAGCTGCGCACCATCAGCCGGGTGGTCGTGCCGCTGATGTCCGGCGGCATCCTGGCCGGCTTCGTCACCAGCTTCGCCACGGCGGCGGTCGAGCTGTCGGCGACCATCATGCTGGTCCATTCGCAGAGCGACGCGCCGCTCGCCTACGGCCTCTACGTCTACATGCAGTCGGCGGCCGGGCGCGGTCCGGGGGCGGCGCTGGGCGTCTTCGCCGTCGTCATCGTCGGGCTGGGCACCTACCTGTCGCACGTCATCATCGAGCGGGGCCGACGCGAGCGCGGCCAGGACCATTGAGGGGAACCGCCACCATGAACCATCAATTCTCCCCCACCTCCCTGGCCGCCGGGATGCAGAGCGTCGGCGTCCGCATCGACGGCGTGGACCTCTCCTACGGCAGCCACCGCGTGCTGAAGGACATCCATCTCGACATCAAGCCGGGCGAGTTCTTCGCCTTCCTCGGCCCGTCGGGCTGCGGCAAGACCACGCTGCTGCGGCTGATCGCCGGCTTCAACACGGCGCAGCGCGGGGCGGTGACGATCGGCGGGCGCGACATCTCGGGCCTGCCGGCGCACAAGCGCGACGTCGGCATGGTGTTCCAGAGCTACGCGCTGTGGCCGCACATGACGGTGCGCCGCAACGTCGCCTTCGGGCTGGAGGAGCGGCGCGTGCCGCGCGCGGAGATCGAGCGGCGGGTGGACGCGGCGCTCGACCTCGTCGGGCTGAAGCATCTGGCCGACCGCCGTCCGTCGCAGCTTTCGGGCGGCCAGCAGCAGCGCGTCGCGCTGGCCCGGACCATCGTGATCAAGCCGAAGGTGCTGCTCCTGGACGAGCCGCTGTCGAACCTCGACGCCAAGCTGCGCGTGCAGATGCGCCAGGAGTTGCTGAGCCTTCAGCGCAAGCTGGGGCTGACCACCATCTTCGTCACCCACGACCAGGAGGAGGCCAACACCATCTGCGACCGCATCGCGGTGATGGAGGACGGCATTGTCCAGCAGGTGGGCACCCCGCAGGAGCTGTACGACCACCCGGCCAACCTGTTCGTCGCCGGCTTCCTCGGCACCGCCAACGTGCTGGAGGGGCAGGTGCGCGCCGTGGACGGCGGCACGGCCTTCGTCATGGGCGGCGGCGTGCCGATCCCGCTGCCGCACGGCGTGGAGCCGGGGGCCGAGGGCAAGCTGATGTTCCGGCCGCAAAACCTGTTTATCCGCCAGGATGGCGGGCCGCCGCGCGCGGGCCATGTCCGGCTGATGGGCGTGGTGCGGCATCGCGAGTTCCTGGGCGCCTCGATCCGCTACGCGGTGGACATCGGCGGGCAGCAGGTTCAGGTTGACGCCCCGCACCAGGCCGGCGACGCGCTGCTGCCGACCGACACCCCGATCACCCTCGACCTCGCGGCCGACAAGGCCCGCTTCCTGCGCCGATAGGAGTCGCACCCCGGTGACCAGCCTTCCCAACCGCGCTTCTTTGCGCGCCCCCATTCGTGCTGTCGCCTTCGATCTCGACGGCACGCTGGTGGACAGCGCCGCCGACCTGATGCACGCCTCCAACGTCCTTCTGGCCGAGCTGGGCCGCCCGCCGGTCGATCTGCCGGCGGTGCGCTCCTTCATCGGCGACGGGGTGGCCAAGCTGGTGGAGCGGGTCCTGTCCGCCACCGGCGGCCTGCCCGGACCGGAGGAGACGGCGGCCCATACCCGCCGCTTCCTCGCCATTTACGAGGCCGACCCCAGCGCCCACAGCGCGCTTTATCCCGGCGTGGCGGAGACGCTGACGGCGCTGTCCGAGGCTGGGCTGAGGCTGGGTGTTTGCACCAACAAGCCGATGGCGGCGACCCGGCGGCTGCTGGCCGATCTAGGCATCGCGGACCGTTTCACGGCGGTGGTCGGCGGGGACAGCTTCCCCAGCCGCAAGCCCTCGCCGGAGCCGGTGCTCGGCCTGCTCGCCCTGATGGATGTCCGGCCCGAGGAGACCGTCTTCGTCGGCGACAACGAGCATGACGTCGCCGCCGCCCGCGCCGCCGCCGTGGCAGGGGTGCTGGTGCTGCGCTACGGCTACGCGCGGGTGCCGCTCGACAGCCTTCCGCACGACGGCATCCTGGAGCGCTTCGGCGACCTGACGGGGGCGCTGTCCGCGGCCTCGGCATGTTGAACCGTCTCGTCTTCTGCCGGCATGGCGAGACGGAGAGCAACGTCGGCGGCTGGCTGGCCGGGTCGCGCGACGTGTCGCTGACCGACCGCGGGCGGGCGCAGGCCCACGCCGCCGCCGCGGCGCTGGCCGCCCAGGGGAGCCCGGTCGCCGCCATTCATTCCAGCCCGCAGCGGCGCGCGCTGGAAACCGCCGGAATCATCGGCGCGGCGCTGGGTCTCCCGGTGGCCGTCGTTCCCGGCCTGGAGGAGCGGCGCTGGGGCGATCTGGAAGGAGGCGCCGTGCCGGGGGATCTCCTGCGGGAGGAGGTGCCGGGCGGCGAAAGCCTCACCGCCTTCCAGGCCCGCGTCGCCGCCGCGCTGGACGGCTTGCCCGTTCCGGCGGACAGGCGCCCGCCGCTGGTGGTGGCGCACGCCGGCACGTGGCACGCCCTGTGCCGCTGGCTGGGCCTCGCTCCGGACACGCTCTGGCCGCCCAACGCGATGCCCGTCACGCTGGAGCGCGCCGGATTCACCGAGAGCGGTGCGATGCGGGTCAGCGGATCTCGATGAGGTCCGTCAACTCGCGCACGACCAGCTCCAGGCTGTCGGCCACTGCCTCGCAGGACACCCGTTCCTCCGGGGTGGTGAAGTCGGCGGAGCGCAGGGTGGCGATCTGCTCCTTCAAGCGGCCGATGTAGGCGATCAGCTTTTCTTCCATGCCCGGACCCCGTGGCGCGAGAGGCTTCCCGCTACGATAACAGGCGGGCGGGGGCTTTGGCGCCGGGATTCTCCGCCAAAGGACGGGTGCCGGTGCCGAAGGTCCATCGACGGCGCCTTCACAAAGGCTTGATGCCCTGCCGGTAGGTGAACAGATCGGTTTTGTCGTATTCGGTCTTCACCCGCCGCAGCCGGGCGTAGTTGCCGCCGTAATAGGCGCTCGACCAGTCCTTCAAGGACGGGTCGGGGAAATTTTGGAAGGCGCCCACCGCCTTGGTGGCTGTGTTGACGGTGGCGTAGAACCGTTCCTGCCAAGCCAGATTTTCGTCCACCAGGGACTTCGGGTCCTTCCGGTTCCACCAGTTCACTTCGGAGGAGAACAGCCAGTCGTAGCCGCGGTGGACGTAGGCGGTCGCGTCCGCCGCCGTGGCGTTGACCCGGCCGCCGACCTGGAAGAACTTGAAGGCGTTGGCCATGCTGGTGCCCGGCATGCGCTCGGCGAGCCGGATCATGGTGGCGACGGACTCGGGCGTGATGTCCGCCGCCCTCATGTAGGAGGATTTCTCCTGATAGAAGTAGGGGTAGGTGAATTCGCTCAGCAGGTCCTGCGCCGGCCAATAGGCCATGTCGCGGTCGATCCTTGTCTTCGACGCCTTCTCCAAAACGGGGCCGATGACCGCCTCGACCGTCGTGCCGCATGTGTGCAGCTGGCCGAGGATGGAGACGGTGAGCCGCGGATCGCCGCTGCCGCGCGCCGGCTTGGTGACACTGATCTTGCTGCCGAACTCCGGCGGAGCGTCCGCCAGACGCGTCAGCAGGGTGTGCAGCACCTCGTCCACATCCGTGGTCCAGGTGATGTCGAAGACGGTGACCGTCTCCACCGGGAAGGTGCGCAGGGTGAAGGACGTGTTGATCCCGAAATTCCCGCCGGCACCGCCGCGGCAGGCCCAGAACAGGTCACTGCCGTCGCCGCTCTCCTGGATGTCGGCATGCAGCGCGCCGTCTGCCGTGACGATGCTCGTGGCCTGGAGCAGGTCCGACCCCATGCCGAACATGCGCATGTTGAAGCCGATGCCGCCGCCCAGCAGGAAGCCCGCCGCCCCCACCGTGGTGCAGCGCCCGTGGGTGACGGTGCGGTTCAGCCGTTCGAGCGCCTGATAGACCATGCCGTTCAGGGCGCCGCCGCCCACCTTGACCAGACCGTCCCCGCCGGGCAGGGGGGTGATCGTGCTGAGCGGCGTCATGTCGATGAGCAGGCCCGGGGTGGTGGAGAAGCCCGCGTAGTTGTGCCCGCCGCTGCGCACGGCGAACCGGGCGCCGTGCTTCCTCACCCAGGCGACGCAGGCCTGCACGTCCGTCTCGCTCGCGCAGCGTGCGATGGCGGTCGGAAGTGTCCGGAAACGCAGGTTGTTCGGGCGGGCATAATCGTCGAAGAACGGGTCGTCGGGCAGCACGACGCCGCCCTGAACCGCCCCGGCCAGATCCTTGAGCGCCGAGGCGGCGATCCGGCGGTTGCCGGACTCCGCGAATGCGGGAAAGGGGGCGACGCTGGTGAGCGCCGACGCGGCGGCGAACCGGCCCGCCCCGACCAGGAACGTACGGCGGCTCGGCTGAGCGACGTTGAACATTGGATTCCCCTCCCGCGGATTTTCACCGAATTATATACAACTTTTCGGGAGGGCCGGGAAGGTGTCTGCTCTTTCACGGCGATCAGGTCGGGAAAGGCCGGCGGTCCGGACGGCGGGGCCGAAGCTCCGTGTGTGCCCGCTTGAACCGGCCGCGTCTCGCTTCCGCAAAAGACGGCACCAGCGTGCCATCGGAACGCCGGATCAAATCATAGAATTGGGATAATGGCGCGCAGCGTCCGTGTTCGGCCAATGCGGCCGGAGCACCATTTCCTCGAACCGGACCTTGAGAAAATGGTGCCCAGGGACGGAGTCGAACCGCCGACACGGGGATTTTCAGTCCCCTGCTCTACCAACTGAGCTACCTGGGCGCCGCTGCGTGCGGGGGCGTCTTATAAGAAGAACCGGAGCGCTTGTCCAGCGCAATTCGTCACCCGTTCGGAAGAGATTTTTCCAGGCCGGGCCGGGCGGGGCAAGGGTGGCGCTACCCCGAAAGTGGTCATACCAGTTTTGACATGGGTCATGGTCCTTCCCCCATGGTCGGAGGGATAGTTTCCCTGCCGCGCGGACCAGAGACAAGCGCCGCCCGGCCATGACCGATTTTCCGTGCGTGCCCCGGATGCCGTTGTCTGAAGGGCTTCAACCCGCCCGCATCCGCTGTCCAGGACCGGCCCGAAGGGGCCGGCGGCGCGCCAACCGCAGAGGCGACACGATATGCCCGTCACCACGCTTGCAGACCTCAACGACCTCGTCCTTCGCGTCCGCGAGGCGCAGAAAGTCTACGCCGGCTTCCCGCAGGAGACCGTGGACCGCATCTTCCGCAGCGCCGCGCTGGCCGCGGCCAACGCGCGCATCCCGCTGGCGAAGCTGGCGGTCGCCGAGACGCGCATGGGCGTGATGGAGGACAAGGTCGTCAAGAACCACTTCGCCTCCGAGTACATCTACAACAAGTACAAGGACGAGAAGACCTGCGGCATCCTCGAAGAGGACCCGGAATACGGCATCATGACGATCGCCGAGCCGGTGGGGCTGATCTGCGCCATCGTGCCGACCACCAACCCGACCTCCACCGCCATCTTCAAGGCGCTGATCAGCCTGAAGACGCGCAACGGCATCGTCTTCTCGCCGCACCCCCGCGCCCGCAAGGCGACCTGCGAGGCCGCGCGGATCGTGCTTCAGGCGGCGGTGGAGGCCGGCGCGCCGCCGGACATCATCGGCTGGATCGACGAGCCCTCGGTGGAGCTGTCGAACGCGGTGATGCACCACCCCGACATCAACCTGATCCTGGCGACCGGCGGGCCGGGCATGGTCAAGGCAGCCTATTCCTCGGGCAAGCCGGCCATCGGCGTTGGCGCCGGCAACACCCCGGCGGTGATCGACGAGCTCGCCGACATCAAGCGGGCCGTCGCCTCCATCCTGATGTCCAAGACCTTCGACAACGGCGTGGTCTGCGCGTCGGAGCAGTCGGCCATCGTCGTGGACGCCGTGTATGACGCGGTGCGCGACCGCTTCGCCCACCATGGCGGTCACATCCTGTCGGCCACCGAGGCCGACGCGGTGCGCAAGGTGCTGCTGAAGAACGGCGCGCTGAATGCCGACATCGTCGGCCAGTCGGCCGGCGCCATCGCCGCCATGGCCGGGGTGAGCGTTCCCGCCCACACCAAGGTGCTGATCGCCGAGGTCGAGGCGGTGACCGAGGACGAGCCCTTCGCCCACGAGAAGCTGTCGCCGACCCTGGCGCTCTACCGTGCCCGCGATTTCATGGAGGCCTGCGACAAGGCGGCGGCGCTGGTCGCGCTGGGCGGCATCGGCCACACCTCCGCCCTCTACACCGACCAGGACCAGCAGCCGGAGCGCATCCGCCATTTCGGCCAAGCGATGAAGACGGCGCGCATCCTGATCAACACGCCGTCGTCGCAGGGCGGCATCGGCGACCTCTACAATTTCCGGCTGGCGCCGTCGCTGACGCTCGGCTGCGGCTCCTGGGGCGGCAACTCGATCTCCGAGAATGTCGGGCCGCAGCACCTCATCAACCGCAAGACCGTAGCGAAGCGGGCCGAGAACATGCTCTGGCACAAGCTGCCGAAATCCATCTATTTCCGCCGCGGCTGCCTGCCCTTCGCGCTGGAGGAACTGCGCGGGAAGAAGCGCTGCCTGATCGTCACCGACCGCTTCCTGTTCGAGAATGGCCACGTCGACGAGACCGTGCGCATCCTCAAAGGTCTGGGCCTTGCGGTGGAAACGTTCTTCGAGGTCGCCGCCGACCCCACCCTGGCGGTGGTGCGGCGCGGGCTGGCGCTCGCCAACGCCTTCCAGCCGGACGTCATCCTGGCGCTGGGCGGCGGCTCGCCCATGGACGCGGCCAAGATCATGTGGGTGATGTACGAGGCGCCGGACGTCGCCTTCGAGGATCTGGCCCTGCGCTTCATGGACATCCGCAAGCGCATCTACACCTTCCCCAAGCTGGGGGTGAAGGCGCAGTTCGTCGCCGTCCCGACCACGTCCGGCACCGGGTCGGAGGTGACTCCCTTCGCCGTGGTGACCGACGAGCGCACCGGCATCAAGTACCCGATCGCGGATTATGAACTGACGCCGAACATGGCGATCATCGACGCCAATCTGGTGATGGACATGCCGAAGGGCCTGACCGCTGCCGGGGGGATCGACGCGGTCACCCACGCGCTGGAGGCCTATGTCTCCGTCCTGGCGAACGAATACACCGACGGGCAGGCGCTCCAGGCGCTGAAGCTGCTGAAGGAGCATCTGCCCTCCGCCTACGCCAACGGCGCCAGGGACCCCAAGGCGCGGGAGCAGGTGCACAGCGCCGCCACGCTGGCCGGCATCGCCTTCGCCAACGCCTTCCTCGGCGTCTGCCATTCGATGGCGCACAAGCTGGGGGCGGAGTTCCACCTGCCGCACGGCGTCGCCAACGCGCTGCTGATCGCCAACGTCATCCGCTACAACGCCGCCGACATCCCGACCAAGCAGACCGCCTTCAGCCAGTACGACCGGCCCAAGGGCGTCGCCCGCTACGCCGAGATCGCCCGGCACCTCGGCCTCGGCGGCAGCCGCGACCATGAGCGGGTGGAAAAGCTGGTCGACTGGGTGGAGGAGTTGAAGCGCACGCTGGCTATTCCGGCCTCGATCCAGGCGGCAGGGGTGCCGGAGGCGGAGTTCCTGGCCCGGCTCGACGCCATCGCCGAGGCCGCCTTCGACGACCAGTGCACCGGCGCCAACCCGCGCTTCCCGCTGGTCGCGGAGATCCGGCAGCTTCTGCTCGACAGCTATTACGGCCGCGCCTACGCCGAAGGGGCGGAGCGTGCGCTGGAAGCCGGGGCGGAGCGCAAGCCGGTGGCGCTGGTCCGTTCGCGGTGATCCCTTCACACTGATTTAGGCCTGACGGCCCGCCCGGCGCCGGGAAACCGGATGCCGGGCGGGCCATTCATTTGTCCGGGAAAAAAAGCCGGTCTGCCGAAGACTTCACGCCCTGACGCCATGAAGCGTCGATTGGCTGTGAACCCATTGTCTGAAACGGCGGCAGGTGATTCCGGTCATGATTCGATCTTATCAATCCGATTATCGCCATCGCGGCTCCGCGATGCATGCGTTCGTCTTCAAGGTCCGGCGCTCGCGGAAGACGCGGCACGGCTTTAACAAGGAGGCGGCGCGATGACTGTGTCGGCCTGTGGCACGCTCGACGAGATCCTGCACCCGGCCTCGACCGATTTCCGCAGCCTGCCGGACCTGATCGGCGGGCTGATGGGCCGGCTGGCCGACCGCGCGCCGCTGCGCGGCGGGGCGCTGTGGCTCCAGGACATGGGCACGCTGGTGCTCGCCCAGGACCGGGCGGGCGGCCGCCTGTGCTGGACGGCGGACGGCGACCCCAACGACGCCGCGGCCGATCCGGAGGCGGTGGTGGTGCCCATCACCTACGCCGACACGCCGGTCGGCGAGATGCGGCTGGTGCTGGACCGCGCGCCGGACGGCGCCGCGCCCGAGGCCCCGATCCTGCAGGACGTCGCCCGCCAGTGCGGTTATCTGGCGAAGCGCTACGAGGTGCGGCGCTGGGCGGAGCGGCGGTTCGGGCGGCCCCTGATGATGGTCGGCATGAGCCAAGCGCTGCGCGAGCTGGACGCCTTCCTGGAGCAGGCCGCCCACAGCGCGCTGCCCGTCCTGCTGACCGGGGAGTTCGGAACGGAGAAGGCGCAGCTGGCCGCGGCGATCCACGGCTGTGGGCCGCGGCGCGACGGTCCCTTCATCCAGGTCAACGGGGCGGACCCGATGGGGACGCCCACCGATTGGTTCGCGCGGGCCGCCGGGGGCACCCTGTTCCTCAGCGGCGTGGACGAGATGACGCCGGCCCTTCAGGGGCAGATCGTCCAGCACATGCCCTCCCAGCTCGGCCAATGGCTCGACGCGCCGGGCGGCTGGACGCTGTCCTCCAACGGGGCGGCCAATGGGACCGGGGGACCGCGGGTCATCGCCTCGACCACCGCCGACCTGCGGCGGCTGGCGGAGGAGGGGCGCTTCTCCCGCCCGCTGCTGGCCGAGCTGGATTTCCTGTGCGCCACCGTACCGCCGTTGCGCGATCGGCCGGCGGACATCGAGCCGCTGGTCCTCGCCGCCCTGGACCGTCACGGCGGACGCGCCGAGGAGACGCGGACCGACGAACTGATCGCCCTGTGCAAGGCCCACTCCTGGCCGGAGAACCTGTTCGAGCTGGAGCGGGTGATCGCCCGGCTGGCGGTGATGACCGGGGGCAGGCCGATCCGCCACGGCGACGTGCGCCGCCACGCCCCCTGGATGGTCGGCGGCGCCATGCCGGCGGACCCGGAGTCCGCCGCTCATCCGGTGGCCCATCCGGAGGCGGCACCGGTTCCCCCACCGGCCCCGGCGCCCGCCGACCATTGGGTGCACTGCGCGCTGACCCGCGACCAGGACGCTTTGGCCCGGCTGCACGGCGGTCTGCGCAAGGCGCTGGTCTTCCTGGGCGAGCGCTTCGCCGATCCGATCACGCTGGACGAGCTGTCGCGGCAGGCCCATGTCAGCCCCTCCCACCTCAGCTACCTGTTCCGGACGGAGCTTCAGACCTCCTTCAAGGGGCTGCTCGGCCGCATCCGCATCCACAAGGCGCGCGAGCTTCTGGCCGCCGACCGGCGCCTCCCCATCACCGAGGTGGCGATGAGCGTGGGGTACGGCGACCTCAGCCATTTCGAGAAGAGCTTCCGCCGCCTCGTCGGGGAAAGCCCGCGGGAACATCGGCGCAATCTGCCTGGAGCCGAGCGGCGTGGGTGATCGTCGGTGTTACGAAAACGGGCCCGTCGGCTTCACTTCCGGCGGGCCCGTTCCATTCATGGAAATGTTCGAAGTGCCATCTCTCGCCCAGAATCATAAAGATTGTAGTAAAATTGGCCGTTCAACTCGAAGCTGCTTTTCATCATCATCACCCTGTGCAGGGCAATCGTTTTTGTGCCATTATCATCGCAGAAATATACAAGAAATTTTGCTTCTCTACCGAAGGAGTTCCAGGTCATTTCATCCCTGTTCACCTTGACTTTAAGGTATGGTTTGAATGTAAAGTCGATTTGGAACATTGAGTCCCAGGCCTCGTCAATGAATTGCGCTGGGTGGTCGGGGAGTTGAACGATTTTTGGTGGGACGTTTCTTTTCCACCCAAGCTTGTTGTTCTCAACCATAGGAAATATTTCTTCCTTTCCAATCTTTCCCCTGCTCCATGAGGATGATATTATGTTTGAAAAGTAATCGTAAATATTGTCTTGGCCGAACGCGCCGTTGTTCATAATCATATTTTTTAACATGTCCTGGCTGTAATTTATTTCGACGACGGCATTCAGTTTTCTGTGAACGAATTGCACGCCGTTGTAATCAACGGAGCGTTTGCACAGTTGGAATATCGCCGAGTTCAGTTGGCTTTTGATGTTCTCGTTTATTGTGTTTTCGGTCCCCGATGTCGACTTGAATTCGATGACTTTTGCCTTGTCATTCGAATTTGGATAATGAACCCGCATATCCGGGTCATTGTCTTTGTCCAGGTCAATGCCGATGAACCTTCCTTTATTCAAATTTTGCGCGGTCTTCTGCCATTCCAAGCGGGTGCCGCGTACGACGGACGCGATGCCCCTGGCCTTCGCCTCGAACGATCCCGCGAATTTTTCGAGAGACTGCGTTTGCAGTATCTGCCCGTTGCCTTTTGCCAAGTGCTGGGCGATAAGATTGTACAATTCCGCCAGTTCGGCAACCGCCTTCATGGCGTCGTATATTTGCTCGGCGGTGTTTCTATCAAGTTGCTCTACGCTGATGATCGTTCTTTTGAACTGATCGAGGAAGCTGAACAGATCATCGCGAAATTCCGAGTTTTCTTTCAGTCTGCTGAAATCGTCAGAGCTTATCATGATAATTTCTCCATTCTGTGCCCGCTCCGGCCTGTCGCCCAGGTCGGGTGGATCGCCGGCACCGTGGCGGCGGGTGTTGTCCGCAAGGGGAAGGATCGGCGGCCAGCGTATGCGGCGCGGATGGAGCCCGCCGCACACCGCCAAGGGCGTGACTACTGCCAGCAGCTCTCGACCCACTGAAGGGGGATGGAGTCCTGGCCGTAGCGCAGGTCGGCCACGCATTCGGCGGCTTCCCGGTCCGCGCCCGGCGCCGCCCGGCGGAGCGTTTCCTCCAGCTTGCCGTCGAAGGCGTTGAACGCGGCGTCGAGGCGGAGCTGGCCGGTCCGCGCGTCGTAGAGAGCGACGCTGGACGGGCAGCGCGACAGGCCGGGATCGAGGGCCAGCAGATTGGCCCAGCGGCTGCCGATCCGGCCCCACAGGCTGTCCGGCGACCCGAACAGGGGCAGGGCCTCCAGCGCCGCCGGGTCGAGGGCGATCTTCCAGGCGGGATCGGTGAGGACCTCCGTCACGCGGCGGCGCAGCCGGTCGCGAAGTTGCCCCAGCGAGTCCGCGGTCATGCTCCCGGCTTCCGTCGGGAAGCCCTCCAGCACGGCCTTGTCGGCGTCGGCGAAATCGGTCCAGGGAAGGGACCGGGACAGGGAATTGCCGCGCAGCGTCCGCACCATGGCTTCGATGCGGTCGAGCGGCGCATCGGGGTCGCTCAGCGTGTCGCCGATCGGCTTCAGGCAGCGCAGCAGGGACACGGCCCCCTGTCCGTCCGGATGCTCGGCCAGATGGGCATGGATCATCGCGTCGGACGCGGCGAGGAAATCGTTCAGATGGATCCGCCCCGTCAGGCCCGCGCTCAGCCGCCCGATTTGCTCGTCGATCAAGCGGTCGAGGGCTTTCGCGTCCCCTTCGGAAAGCGCCGGCCGGCCGGCCTCCCACAGGGCGCGGTCCATAACGGGGACGCCGGCCCCGTACAGCGTCCCGATGATCCGGCCGTCCGGTGCGCACAGCGGCTGGAAGGCCGGGATCATCGCCGCTGACATGGGGTGATCCAGCAGGATGGTGCGGACGTCCACTCCCGACCGCTTCAGCGGCGCCACGATGTTGCGGACCATCGCCTCCACCGTCCAAGGCCCCGGCGACAGACGGTCGATGCCGCCGCTTCCTTGATTGACGACCAGCAGATCCAGGGTGCGGTCCGCAGCCTTCCCAATGGGCAGGGAGAGCCAGTGCCCGACCTCCACCGGATTGGCGCCGAGCACGATCCGGAAGGCGTCGTCGGGGTAATAGCTCCGCGGGTAGTCGGCGGTGGCGCCCTGCGCCAGCTCCGCGCTGCACAGCATCAGATGGCGGCACCGGCCCTGACGCAGCGCCTTCACCGACGGGTCGGCGCCCTCCGGCGCGCCGTCGCGCAGGCTGGCGGCGGTCAGGGCGTTCAGCGTTCCGGCCAGCCGGCTGTGGACGGCGTAATCGTCCGTCCGCGCCACGCTCTCGCGGACCGACCGGATCGTCTCGGACAGGGCGGCGACGGGCAGCCCGTTGACCAGCGACGGGGGCGGTCCGCCTTGCGCCGCGGCCGTCACGGACACCGTGGCCGCGACCGGGCGGTAGCGGAAAGGGGCGAGCTCCGTCTCGGCGTTCCAGACGATGGCCAGCCCACCACCGTCACGCCTCAGCGCGAAACCGCTGCGTTGGGTGGCCAACCAATCCTCGACGAGGGAGGCGACGGCGGTGAGGATCTCGTTGGGCTGGCGCCCGGCCTTGCCGTCCCGGAGAAGGATGTCGACGGGGGCGGCCGATTCGCCATAGCCCTCGCGCGGCCAGCAATGGTCGAGATGCAGCGCCGCCGCCCAGGGACCCTCGATCACCGGCTGGATCGCCGGGTCCGGCAGCGCCCCCGCCGAGGAGGGCTGGGCGGTGAGGCGGCGCAGCAGCCTGTCCGTGTCGCCGAAGCACGCGCCCAGGAAGGACGCGCGTTTCGCCAGATGGCTTTCCATGGTCATCGACACCCACAGGCCGAAGCCCACCGCGTCCGCGATGGCCGCGGCCCCGTCGCTCCACGCGCCCCGGTCCTTGGCCGCCGTGATGGAGTCGGCAACCTCGGCGGGAAGGGCGGTCAGAGTCGCGTAGCCGGGGACCTTGGCGGCGAACCAGCCGTCGAAGGCCGCCGCCAGCGCCGAGTCCGTGGCAAGCCCGTAGCCCTGGCAGACCTGCTCCAGCATCACGACGAGAAGCCGCTGCACCGCGGCGTCGCCAAGCCCGTCGATGGCCTTCAGGGACAGGGGGACGACACCCTCCCGGATGCGGGCGCGGATCGCCGCGATGCCGTCCGCCGTGGCCTGGTCCCGATTGGCCAGCAGGCCTTGCAGCCGCGCGATCAGCGCCGGCGCGGCGTTCTGCGGCGGGGTCGTGGACTGGCACAGGGCGTTGACCGCCCGCAGGGCCGAGGTGATGCGGTAGGCCATTCCGGGACGCGGCAGGCCGTCCTCGACCCGGACGTCGCCGGTGAAACGCCGCCATTGCTGCTGGAGGGCCAGCGTGCCGTGGCGGGGAATGCCCACGTCGACCAGCACGGCGGCGCAGCCGTTGCGTCCATACTCCGCCGGTTCCCGGCCGTCGGCCTTCTCCAGGCCCCCGGCGGCCCCATCCGCCGCCGGGTCTGCCGCGGGTGGCGCCCCGGCCAGCCGGTGCAGCAGCCCGTACAGTTCCAGTTTGAGCGCGAACAGCGCCATGAGAAAGACGTTGTGCAGGCGCTGGAACAGGGCGAACCAGGCCGGCGCCGGCAGACCGGGGTTGATGAGAAGCCGGGCGGTCCAGCCGCGGGCACCGTCGCTTCCGTCCTCCAGCACGACGAAACGGCTGTTGCCGGACGGGTCGATCTCCGCCACCCGCTGCGCCAGCGCCCGCATCCGGTCGCGCAGCCAGCCGGCCAGTTGGGGATAGCCGCCGTTGAGAAGGCGCGTCAGAGCGCGGTCGGCGGCGGCCAGACGGTCCGCGGGAAGGCGGACGTCGTACCGGACCTTGAACCGGACGGCGAGCCGGAGGCGGCAGGCGGCTTCGGCGGCGTAGGACAGCTGGACGCCCGCGGCGGCCTGCGCGGCGTCGCCCAGCGTGTCGGCGACCAGAGCGAGTCCCGCCGCGATGGCTTCCACCGCGTCCCAGTTCCGCGCCGCCGCCATGTCCTGGTCGAGGCCGATAAGCTGGCGCCGTTCCTCGGCGAAGGGGGCGACACCGCCGGCCTCCGCTGGTCCGGCCAACGCCTCGGCCAGCGGCAGCAGAATGTCGCGGACGGCGCGCAGCCGGCGCGAAATGCCGTCCCCCTCGATGGGCAGGCCGTCCTTCGCCTCGCCGATGGTGCGCAGCGCCTGCTTCAGCATCCGCCGGGCGCCGTTCAGCCGGTCGTCGGGAAGGGGATAGCCTTCGCCTTCATAGACCGCTCCGGGCGGCACGCCCAGCAGGGCCGGTGTGTCCTCGCCCGCGACGAACAGCCGCTCCATAGCGGCGGTCTCGACGGCGGCGCGCTCGCCGGGCGCCCCGATCCCGAAGGACGCCCCGCGCACCATCCGCAGCCATGCGGTTTGGGACGGCTGGAGCGGGTGGACGGCGGCTGCGGTCCAGCCGCGCGTGGCGTCGCGCTGGGTTGCCGGAACGATTGGCAAACCCAGCGCCTGCGTCGCGGCGGCGGCCAACGCGTCCATGCTCGCCTCCACCGGGGTGGACGGCGGGGTTCCGGGCGCGACAACGATCAATCTCCGGCGCGTGCGGGACGGCATGCGGGATGTCCTTCGTCTCGGTTTGTGGCTCGGTTTGGGAGCGGTGTTTGCGCCCAGGTTCGCAGACGGGCGGAAACGCCTCCGTCCCGCGCGCGCCGGCAGACCGTGCCGCGTCGCGGTCACTCCGGGGCGGCAGGTCGGTGGCGGCGGACTAAAGGGCCGGGTCGCCCTTGCTGTTCATCGCCCGGGCGATCTGGGCGCTGGCCGCGGCCATGGCCTGCTGCGCCGCCTCGTTGGCCGCGGCGACGGCCTTCTGCTGCTGCTCGCTGGCCTGCTGCATCGCCTGCCCCCCGGCGCCGGCTCCGCTGGCGGCCTGGAGCGCCTGCGACATCGCCTCGCTCGCCTGGGACATCGCGCCCTGTTCGTCGGCGTGACCGCCGGGGTGCGCGGTCAGGCCGGGGATCGCCTCCACCGCGTGGCCGGCGAGCTGGATGGCCTGTTCGACGGCGGCCAGCGCCTGCTCGGCGGCGGCGTTCACGCTCTTGACCGCGTGGTCGAGCAGCGCGCTGGCGATCTCGGCGGGCGTCTTGGCGCCCGCCTCGAACGGCGCCGTATCGGGCGCCGCGTCGGCCGGCGGCCCGCTCGCCGCGGGCGCGGCCGGAGCCGACGTGTCCGGCGCCTCAGGGTTCGGGCTGCTGGGGGGCTGGGAAACGCCCATCCTTCGATCTCCTTCGTCCGGTTTGGTTTTGTGGCGCGCGTGCCGCCGGCGCCAAAGTTTCCGCTGCTGGGGTCGGCGTGGATGGCGCAGAAGGCGGTGCAGACGGGGCCGCCTCGGTCACAGCCTGTTGACGCGAGTCAGGCGGCGGCGGTGGTGGTTGCCGTGGTGGCGGCGGGGGGATCGGGGCGAAAGCAGCGCAGCGAGATCACCCCCGCGGACCCCATCTGGATTTCTGCCTGATTGCCTTTGCCGAAGACGGGAAACAGGCAGGACGCGCCGTCCTGGCCCATGATGCCGCGCTGCGGCGGCGTCGCCGACAGCAGCGCCTGCGCCCCGGCCAGATAGCCGGCGACCAGAACCCGCACCGCGTCGCCGGTCTCGTCCCGGAAGGCGGTGTCGCGGACGATCTGCAGCGCCCCGTCCGACAGGCGGGCGAAGCCGATCGGCCGGCCGCGCTTCTGCCAGCTGGAGACGGCCCGCGCCACCTCCGCCGGAGCGGCCAGCGGGCCGACCTGCGGGCATTCCAGAAAGCCGAAGAGCTGCGGCAGGATGGTTTCCAGCGCACCGCCGGCCCGCTTCTTCCGGTCGTCCGGCGTCGCGGTCAGGGAGCCCAGCCGGTTCACGTAGATCAGATAGAACTGATAGTAGTCCGCGAATTCCTGCACGGTGCGCGCCTGATCCACCGCGAAGGCGGCCGCCTCCTTCTGAAGCTCGGGGTTCGCCGTTCCCTGGCTTTCCTTGCGGTAGAGCAACTCCTGCACCGCCAGCTGCTCGTCGAAGCCCATGAACTGGAAGACCGGAGCCCCGGAGACTCCCAGCCCGGCGAGGAAGGACGCGCCGGCGGCGAAGTCGTCCTGCGTCAGGAGATTGTGGTCGGCGAGGATGCGCTTGACCTGGGCCGACACCGTGGCGCTGGTGTCGCCGGATTCGGCGTCGGCCAGCGTGCGCAGGCTGTCCACTCCCAGCGTCATCAGCTTCACCGGGCTGACCATCAGCTTCATGGTGGGCAACAGGGCCAGCCGCGTCGCGTGAAGACCCTGCTGGACCTGCTCCACGAGCGTGCTCTCGTCCGGGAAATCGTAGCGCGGACCGGCGTTGCTGATGGCCCAGTCGAGCCACTCCGACCCGCCATCGATGAAGGCGAGCGCAAGCCGCCCCAGGTCGGTGAGCCCGGCGCGGTTCTGGATCATCTTGTTGGCGACAGAGACGGTCATGGTGGGGACACCTGCGTAAGGGTCAGCTCGACGGGAAGCTATTCAGGACCGTGGAGGCCGCGGTACCGATGCTGGTGAAGTCGTTGGCGGCGCTCGTCATCATTCCCTGGGCCTGGGTCAGGGCGGTGACGTATTTCGGGTCGCCCGTCGCCAGAAGCTGCGCCATCGCGACACCGATCGCCGTGGTGGCGATGGTCGAGACGTTGCGCAGCGTGTCCGTCGCGTCCTGCACGGCCATGGCCGTGGACTGGGCGACCGCCTGATAGGCTTTCCCCGCGCCGCTGGTGGTGACGACCTGCTGGCTCATGGTCGCCGTCTGCGTCTGGTTTATGACGTCAATGATCTGCGCATTGACCTTCGTGGGCTCCGACATGAAGGCTCCTTGCTCGTTGTGGCCTGGAAGGCCGGCCGCTGGGGGATGGGCGCTGGGTCAATCACGACCCGCCGCTGATGGTGCCGTTGCCGGCCGCTCCGGCGATGGTGCTATTTCCGTTTCCGCCGGCGACGGTGCTGTTGCCGGCGCCGCCGCTGACGGTGCCGCCGCTGACGGTGCCATTGCCGGTTCCGCCGGCGACGGTGCTGTTTCCAGTACCGCCGGCGACGGTGGAGGGCAGGGTGGTGAGCGAGGTCGTCAGCAGCGGCGTCAGCGGCTGCAGCGGCGACGCGTTGCCCCCCGACGTGGACGAGCCCGAGGGGGGCGGCGGGGGCGTGGTGGGGAAGGGCACGGCCAGCATCTTGGCGCAGGCGGCGGTGACCGCGGCGGAATTGACCATGCCGGCGTTCTGCTGGCGGTGCACGGCGTTGTGCATCGCCATGCCGAGCGTCTCGACCATCACGGCGTCGAGCATGGCGAACGACTGCGCGGGGGACTGTCCCGTCAGAAGCGTGACGATGTCCGACGTCGCGTCGATCACCTGGGTGTTCACGGTGCCTTCGTCGCTCATGATTTTGCGGTTCCCTTGGTGATGATCAGCGTGAGGACCTGGGCGAGCGCGGCTTCGGTGATGACCTGGGCGCGCTGCTGGTTGGCGACGGCGTTCTGCATGGCCAGGCCGAGGCTGTCGGCCATGGCGACGTAGGTCATGTCCATCGCCAGGGATGGGGTCAGGCCAAGCGGTATCGCCGTGTTCGCCGCGACCGATCCGGCAAGGCTGGCGGAGCTTCCATCCGGCATTCGCACACTCCAGCCTTCAGACTCCCGCCACAGGCTTATGCGTGACCGGGCGCTTCAACCTGCGGCGGAGGCCGCCCCCGGTGTCCCGAGGGCGGCCCGCCCGCTCTCCTTAGGAGAGACCCAGGATCTGGGTGGTGGCGACGCCGGTCGAGGCCGTGTCCACCGAGTACAGGGTCGACAGGCCCTGCGTGGTCGCCGCCTGCATCACCACGTAGGACTGCTGCTGGTTGTTCGTGGCGTTGTGGGCCGCGTTCGACAGCGCCTGGCTGGTGGCGACGAACAGGTTGCCCATCGCGACGGCCGGGGCGTCGCCCAGGACCTTGGTGTTGACCTGGGAGACCGAGTCCGTGATCTGGTTGTTCAGGGCGGTCGGGAAAGCCATCGTGTTTGCTCCTTACATCGGATGTTGCGTTGGTTTGAGGCCAAAGCGCCGGTGGCGGGCGGCGGACGGCGGCGGGTGCCGCGTCCGCCGTCCGGTCAGCCGAGGAGCTTCGACGTGGCGGCGCCGGTGGTCGCGGTGTCGATGGAGTAGAGCATCGCGACGCCCGTCGTCGTGGCGGCCTGCGCCGTGACGTACATCTGCTGCTGCGCCAGGGTCGCGTTGTGGGCCGCGTTGGCCAACGCCTGGGCGGTGGCCTGGTACAGGTTGCCCATGGCGATCGCCGGCGAGCTGCCAACGACCTGGACGTTGCTCTGGGCTACGGAATCGGTGATCTGGCTGTTGACTGCCGTCGGGAAAGCCATCTGACGTTATTCCTTGGCGAATGGTTCGGGATGGATGGCCGATGGCCCGTTCCGGATGCCCGCAGGCGCCCGGTCCTGGCCGGTCGGCTCATCAGCTCCCCAGGATCGACTTGGTGGCGACGCCGGTGGAGGCGGTGTCGATCGAATAGAGCGTGGCGACGCCCATGGTGGTGGCGGCCTGCATGGTCACGTAGGACTGCTGCTGGTTGTTGGTCGCGTTGTGCGCCGCGTTGGCCAGCGCCTGGGCCGTGGCCTGGAACAGGTTGCCCATGGCGATCGCCGGAGCGTCGCCCAGGACCTTCGTGTTGGCCTGGGTGACGGAATCGGTGATCTGGTCGTTCACGGCGGTCGGGAAAGCCATTTGTTCGTCCTCTTCGGTTGCCTGGCGCCCGCCCGCCGTCCGTCATGGCAGGCGGGGTGGCGCAGGTGGGTGAAACGTCGATGGCGGTGCGGGTCCGGCTTACGAGCCGAGGCCCTTGACGCCGGTGCTGAGGATGCTCTTCGTCGCCACGCCGGTGGAGGCGGTGTCGATCGAGTAGAGCGTGGCCACGCCCTGGGTGGTGGCGGCCTGCGCGGTCACGTAGGACTGCTGCTGGGCGTTGGTGGCGTTGTGGGCCGCGTTGGCCAGCGCCTGGGCCGTGGCCTGGAACAGGTTGCCCATGGCGATCGCCGGAGCGTCGCCCAGGACCTTGGTGTTGGCCTGGGTGACGGAATCGGTGATCTGGTCGTTCACGGCGGTCGGAAATGCCATTGTCTTTCCTCACTGGTGGGGCCGGTTTCAAAGACGGCCGCTGGTGGCGTCGATCATTCGCGCAGCCTCATGCGACCACGGGATGCGCGAACGGCGGACGGTGCGACTGTAGAGAGGTGGCTTGTCGCGCGATTGGTCTATCCGGCGAAAGAATCCGGCGGACCGCGTGAGTTTTGTGCGCCTGGGTTGCGCTTTGGCGATCGATGCGGGGAAAGCGTGCGGTGTCGGCGCGACCGATTCTTGCGCGGCGGGCGCAACGATGGACGCAAGGCCGTGCAATTCCGCGTCCGACCGCCCGCGCCCCCGCGCGGAAAACCGGCGCCATCCGGCGGAATCGACGGCGAGGGGATGGACGACGGGAGCGCGAAGCGGCGTCGCCCCACGGATTGCGGGGGTGACGAACGAACTTGCGCCGCTCTATTCTTGGTCTGGTCTTTGATGATACTGTCGATGGGGAATGAAGTCTGGAAGGTGCCCAGCGTGCTCAAGAAAAATGCAGTATCCGTAGCCGTAAACACTGCCGCTGCAACAAATGAAGCCAAAAGGGCCTCGCACAGCGCATTTGATAATGCGCAGGGGCAGCTGTTCGGCATCATCATGACCGCGTTCGGAATTTCCATACTGCATGCCGCCGGATTGATCACCGGGCAGGCGGCGGGGCTGTCCTTCGTCATCGCCTACGCCACGGGGCTGGATTTCGGCCCGGTGTTCTTCGTGGTGAACCTGCCTTTCTACGCGCTGGCGCTGGCGCGCATCGGCTGGCGCTTCACCGCAAAGTCGCTTCTGGCGGTCACGAGCATCTCGGTGCTGACCACGCTGGCGCCGCAGGCGATCCGCTACGACGTGCTGCACCCCTATGTGGCGGCGGTTCTGGCGGGCTTCTGCATCGGCATCGGGGTCATCGGCCTGTTCCGCCACGGCTCCAGCGGCGGCGGGGTGGGCATCCTCGCCTTCTACATCCAGGAGAAGACGGGCTTCCGCGCCGGCTGGCTCCAGGCCATGTTCGACGTGGTGATCTTCTCCATGGCGGTCTTCGTGATCGACGGGAAGGCGGTGCTGGCGTCGATGCTGGGGGCGGCGGTGCTGAACGCCTTCGTCGCCTTCAACCACCGGACGGACTGGTACGTGGCCCGCTGAGAGGCCGGTGAGGGGGGGCCCGCCAGGGTGTTGCGTTCGGCACAAGCGCACCCCCCTCACCCTAACCCTCTCCCCAGAGGGGAGAGGGGATATGAAATGCGATCCGTCGCGACCGCCGCGGCCTGTTGCATTTCTCCGCGGGATTGGTACCCTGTCCCGCATCGCCAGCCATGCTGGCCGTAAGCGTTCAACGTCAACCAACGCACTCAACGATCCTCGCCGATCGGAGTGCGTTCGCGTGTTCGGACGGACGGCCATCGGCGGGGACCAGTGTGGAGCACACCATGGGTCCCCATCAAAGGCCGGCGTCGGCGCGCGATCCGGCGCAGGGTCGCCTGATCGTCCTGACCGCCGTCCTGTTCGTCTCCTACCTCTGTGTCGCCCTATCCCTTCCCGTCGTACCGCTGTTCGTGGCCGGAGATCTGGGGATGGGCAATGTCTGGGCCGGGCTGGGCGTGGGAAGCGCCTTCCTCGCCACCATCCTCAGCCGCGGCTTCGCCGGAACTTTTTCCGACCGCCAAGGTGCCAAGCGCGCGGTCGGGCGGGGGCTGGCCTTCTATGTGGCCGGCGGGCTGGTCTCGATGGCCGCTGGTCCTCTATCGTTCTCGCCATGGGCGGCTTTTTCCGTGCTGGTGGCGGGTCGCCTGCTCATCGGCATCGGCGAAAGCCTCGTCGGGGTCGGAGTGGTCGCCTGGGGGATCGGCATCGTCGGGCCGCAGCGCTCGGGCCGCGTGCTGGCGTTGATCGGGGCGGCGCTCTACGGCGCCTTCGCGGCGGGCGGACCGTTGGGGCTGGCGCTGCTCGACCGGTTCGGCGTTTCCGGCGTCATGGCGGTCAGCGCGCTGCTGCCCGCCGTCGGACTTCTCGCAATCCGGCGCATGGAAGGGATCCCGGCCCATCCCGACGCCGAACGCCCACCCTTCCGCAGCGTGCTGGGGCGGATCTGGCGGCAAGGCGCCATCGTCAGCCTCCAGGGCATCGGCTTTGCCGCCATCGGCGCCTTCTTCTCGCTGCACTTCGTTCGCGAGGGCTGGCCCCACGCCGGGCTCGGCCTGACCGCCTTCGGCCTCGGCTTCGTGCTCGTCCGCTTCGCGCTGGGCCATCTGCCCGACCGCTTCGGCGGGCTGCGCGTGGCGATGGGGTCGCTGGCGGTGGAGGCGGTCGGGCAGGCGCTGCTGTGGACCGCGGGCGATCCCGTCACCGCGCTGGCCGGCGCCTTTCTGACCGGGCTGGGCTGCTCGCTGGTCTTCCCCGCCATGGGGCGGGAGGTCGTCCATCTCGTCGAGCCGCAGCTCCGCGGCACCGCGCTCGGCGCCTTCGCGGCGTTCCAGGACGTGGCCTACGGCCTGACCGGACCGCTGGCCGGGCTGCTCGCCGACCGGGTGGGCTACGGCGGCGTCTTCCTGCTGGGGAGCGCCGCCGCCGTGCTGGGTTTCCTGACCACCGTCCAACTGCTCCGCGCGCGCCCGGCCGCGCGGACCAGCCCGACCTGAGCTAGTCCCCCGCCGCGGCCTTCAGGAGGGTGATGCTGATCCGCCGGTTCTGCGGGGCCAGCGGGTTGGCGGCGTCGAGATGGTCGAGATCGGCGCGGCCCTCCACCCGGACGATCCGCCGGGCCGGCACGCCGGCGGCGATCAGCTCGCGGCGGGCGGCGTTGGCGCGGTCGCTGGACAGTTCCCAGTTGCCGTATTTCGCCCCGTCCGCATAGCCCAGCGCGTCGGTGTGGCCGGTGATGCTGAGGCGGTTGGGCGACGACGCGACGGCGCCGGCGACCAGCCGCATCAGGCGCCGCCCCTGCTCGTTCATCTGGGCGGAGCCGACGTTGTACATCGACACCTTCGCCTGATCGGTGAGCTGCACGCGCAGGCCGACGGACGTCTGCTCGATGACCACGCTGCCGGCGAGCGCCCCCAGCTCCGGCATCGTCTCCAGCGCCGTGCGCAGGTCGCGCTCGGCCTTCTCCAAACCCTGCTGTTCGCTCAGCGCCGCGGTCTGGCGGTCGAGCAGGGCCTCCAGCTCCGCCCGCGCGTCGCGGTCCGGCTGGCTCCGGCCGCCGGGCGGGTGGGGCATGGGGTCCTTGCGGCCGGCGGGCTCGCGGTCGCTCTCGCCCAGCGAGGCGACGACGGGCGGCGCGGCCACCGGCACGCTGTGCTCCCCCGGCGCGTTGGGGGTGGACAACGCCCCCGTCTTGTCCACCGCCCGCCCGGCGAGCATGCCGTCGGCGCCCGAATTGGACTGCGACAGGGCTACCGGGTTGAAATAGTCGGCGATGCCCTTGCGCTGCTCCACCGTGGTGATGTTCATCAGCCACATGATGAGGAAGAAGGTCATCATCGCCGTCACGAAGTCGGCGTAGGCCAGCTTCCAGGCGCTGTTGTGCTCCTCCTCCTCCTCGCCGTAACGGCGCTTGATGATGATCGTCGGCTCGATGCGCTTGCGGGGCATAGCGGGGCCTCAGGCGGGCTGGCTCGCCTCGCGGGCCTTCGCCTGCGAGGAGAGGGTGGTGGCGACCTCGACCTCGGCAAGGCTCGGCTGCGTGTCGGCGAACAGCACCTTGCGGGCGAACTCCGCGCAGACCTGCGGGGGGCTGCCGCGCAGATAGGCGCCGAGCGCGGCGCGCACGCAGATGAACAGCGTCAGCTCCGCCTCGCGGCGATGGCGGGCGGCGGCGGCGATCGGGCCGACCAGGCCGTAGGACAGCAACACGCCGAGGAAGGTGCCGGTCAGCGCCCCGCCGATCATGTGGCCAAGCACCTCCGGCGGCTCGCTGATCGCGCTCATGGCGTTGATGACGCCCAGGACGGCGGCGACGATGCCCAGCGCCGGCAGCGCGTCGGCCAGATTCTGCAGCGCCTTCGGCACCTGGTTCAGCTCGCGCCCGATGGTCTCGATCTCCTCGTTCATCAGGGCTTCCAGGTCATGCGGGTTGTCCTGGCCCAGAGCGATCAGGCGCATGTAGTCGCACAGGAAGGTGACGCAGCGCGGCTGGCGGAAGACCGAGGGGTACTGGGCGAAGATCGGGCTGTCGTCCGGCTTGTCGATGTCGCTCTCGATGTTCGACACGCCCTTGGACTTGGCCTGCCGCAGCAGGGCGTAGAGCAGCGAGATGAGGTCCAGATACTCGTCCTTGCTGGTGTGCCGACCGCGGGCCACCGCCCCGATGGTGCGCACGGTGGCGCGCAGCACCGCCATGGAGTTGGCGATGACGTAGCCGCCGATGCCGGCGCCGACGATGATGACGATCTCCACGGGCTGCCACAGCACGCCCATCCGCCCGCCCATGGCGGCGAAGCCGCCCAGCACGCTCAGGAAGACCGCGACGATTCCGAACAGCAAACGCATGATGTGAGTCCTCCGGCTCGGCCGAAAAGGGGGATCGGGCTCAGGGAGCCGTCGTGTAAGGCGGGAGCTTTCAGGGCGTCTTCCACCGGCGCACCATGCCGGCCAGCGCCTCGGCGGCGGCGAGCTGGCCGCTGACGGTGGCGCTGGACAGCGGCTTGCCCGGCGTGTCGGCCGGGATGGCCAGGGCGTCGAGCAGCCCGGCCCAGCGGGTCCCGGCCAGCGCCTTGCCGTGGCGCTCCGCGGCGGCGGTGACCGCCGCGTCGTCGCCCGCCCGGAAGGCGGCCAGCGCGTGGAAGGCGATGTCGTCCGGCAGGGGCGCGCCCGGCCCGCCCAGCAGCTCGGCGTAGGCGGCGCGGGCCGCCGGCCACTCGCCGGCCCGGAACAGGCTGTCCGCCCGGATGCGCGCCGCGTCGGGGCCGGTCAGACCGCGCAGCGCGTCGAAGGCGCGCATCGCCTCGCCCTCGGTGGCGAAGGCCTCGGCGCGCAGCAGGGCGCGGCGTTCGGCGGCGGCGGCGTCCGGCGCTGGGCCGGCGGTATGGTCCAACACGGCCAGCGCCTCCGACCCGCGCCCGGCGTCCAGCAGCACGCGGGCCAGCTCCAGACCGACCGCCGCGCGTTCGGCGCCGCGCGTGGCCTCGGCGACGGTGTGGAGCAGGCGCGCGGCCTCCAGCGTGAAGCCGCCGCGGGCCAGCAGCCGGGCGAGCCGGCGCTGCCGCGTTCCGGCATCGTCGTCGGTCAGCGCCACCGTGCGGCCGTAGCGCACCTGGAGGGACAACGCGTCGAGCGCGCTGCCTGGGGTCGTCTCCAGATGGCCGATCACCGCGTCGAGAAGCCCGCGCCCGGTGGTCAGCGCCGCCCGCCCGCGCGCCGTTGCGCCGAAGCGGCGGCCCAGCAGGCCGAAGATGTCGAGCGCCGCGTCGATCCGCCCGGCGCGGGTGTAGGCGGCGCCCAGCGCGGCCAGCGCATCCGTCTCCACGTCGCCGCCGCGCCAGGCGTAGCGCAGGCTTTCCAGCTCCGCGATGGCACCGGGATCGTCCAGCGCGCCGCTGGCCAGCCGCAGCTCGATGGAGCGGACCTGGGCGCGGTGGCCGTAGAGGTTGGGCAGGGCGGCGGCCCGCTTGTAGTGGGTCAGCGCCTCGGCCGTCTCGTTGTGCAGCTCCGCCAGACGGCCGCGGAAGAAGTCGAGCCGCCCGTCGGTGGAGCCGATGCCGTCCAGCGTGATCATCTCCAGCACAATCAGGTTCAGCGCCGCGCCGTCCGCCGCCTCGCCCGCCGATTCGGCCAGCAGGGTGAGCAGGCGGCCGCGCAGGTCGGCGGGGTAGGACAGCAACCGCTTCAGCGCGATGGGCAGGCTCGCTTTCGCCGCGGTCCAGCGGCTGGGGGCCAGGGTGGCGCTGCGCCAGACATGGTGGTCGGCAGCGGCGGGGGTGGGCTGGGCGCGGACGAACTGGCTGTCGTCGGGATCGGCGGTGCCGTCCAGCGCGCGGAAGGCGTCGCGCAGCAGGCGCAGCTCGTAGCGCTGGTCCGGCCCCGGCGTCAGGCTCTCCGCGGCGTCCAGCGCGGCGCGGCCCTCCTCCGGCAGGGCGCGGGCCAGCGTGAAGCGGGCCATGGCGAGCAGCGCGTCCACCCGCGCGCGGCCCTGGCTCTCGGCGATGCGCTGCTCCAGATGCTGCTTGCGCGCCGGGTAGTCGTCGCCGGCCCAGGCGTCCAGGTCGAAGGCGCGGATCGGCGGGTCGGTCTGGACGGCGGGGGCTGTGACCGGCGGTACAGCTGACGGCGGCACGGCGGCCACCGTCCGGACGGGCTCCGGCTTCGGCGGTGGCGGAGCCTTGGCAACCGGTTGTGGCTGAACCGGTGGCGGTGCCTGTGCCGCGGGCGGAGCTTGTATGGCTGGCTGCGCCTGTACGACCGGCTGCGCCTGGGCGCTGGCGACCGGGTTCAGCCGTTCGGCGAGGCTGATGGGCGCAGCTTGGGCGGGCGCCGGTTCGGGAGCCGGCGGTGGCGCGATCACCGGAAACACCGACGCGCCGGGTGCCTCGGCCAGCAGGACGCCTTCGGATGCCGGGACCGGGGCGCCGGGCTTGCGCGCCGGGCGCGGCGGGTCGGCCACGTCGATGAAGGTGATCCGCCGCTCCCGGCGTACGGTGACGCGGGCGCCGCAGGGCCAGTCCATGGTCAGGCTGCGCCCCTCCTCCCCGGTCTGGAAGCCGGTCAGCCGCCGCGAATAGGTGCCGTTCAGCGCTTCCAGCGGCCAGGGGACCGCCTGCGAAAAGGCAACGCGTCCGCCGCAGCTTCCCACATCGACCGCCGGGGCGCCCTGCGCGTTGACCAGCGCCAGACGCGAGAAATCAGCATGGTCGCCCGTCTGCACGGTGATCGGTGCCGGTGCCTCCGCCGCGGCGGGGGGCGCCGTCAGGGCGGTGGTGACCGACAGCAGAGCCAGGGAGATGGACAGGGTCCGGCAGGGATGCATCGCGACTGCCCCAAATTTTATCTAAATCGGAGTCAAATCCCCCAAGACACCGATCAGTTCCCGTCGCGGCGCCTCAGGTTGAAACCCGGCTTTAAACTGCATCACCTAGGTTAAGGCGGCGTTCAAACGGAAGGTGTCCGGCGATGGAGAACCCCCTTTACATCGGATTGTCGAGGCAAGTGGCGTTGCGCCGGCAACTCGATGTCGTGGCGAACAACATCGCCAACATGAACACTGCGGGGTTCCGTGGCGAACGCATGCTGTTCGAAGCGGCAATGGAGCGCGGCGGCATGAAGCCGTCCGACAAGATCGCCTTCACCATCGACCGCGCCACCTACACCGACTTCACTGCCGGCAGCCTGAAGCCGACCGACAACCCCTACGACGTGGCGCTGGACGGCGACGGCTGGCTCCAGGTGCAGACGCCGGATGGCCCGCGCTACACCCGCGACGGGCGGATGCGGCGCGACGTGGACGGGCAGCTCGTGAACGCCAGCGGCTTCCCGTATCTGGACGACAACCAGCAGCCCATCGTCATCCCGGCCGACCGCAGCCGGATGGAGATCGGCACCGACGGGCTGGTCTCCGCCGACAACGAGATGATCGCCCGGCTGCGCGTCGTCCGCTTCGAGAGCCCGCAGGCGCTGGCCCAGACCGGCGACGTGCTGTTCGACGCCGGGGACGCCCAGCCTCTGCCGGCCCCCGACGCCCGGATCGTCCAGGGCAAGCTGGAGCAGTCCAACGTCCAGTCCATCGCCGAGATGTCGCGGATGATGGAGCTGACGCGCGACTACCAGTCGGTCACCCGCATGATGGACGACGGGCAGGACCTGCTGCGCTCCGCCATTAACCGCCTCGGCAAATCCGCTTAATTCAGGAGATTGCGTCCATGCGCGTGCTCAGCATCGCTTCGACCGGCATGATGGCCCAGCAGTTGAACGTCGAGGTCATCTCCAACAACATCGCCAACATCAACACCACCGCCTTCAAGCGCGGGCGCGCCGAGTTCCAGGACCTGATGTACCAGTCGGAACGGCGCCAGGGCAGCCAGTCCACCGACGCCGGCACCATCATCCCGACCGGCATCGAGGTCGGCCTCGGCGTGCGTCCGGGGGCGGTCAACCGCATCAACACGACCGGCAACCTGACCTCCACCGGGAACGAACTGGACCTCGCCATCGAGGGGCGCGGCTACTTCAACATCCGCATGCCGGCGGGCGAGACCGCCTACACCCGCGCCGGAGGCTTCAAGCTGTCGCCGGAAGGGACCATCGTGACCAGCGACGGCCACCCGGTGCTGCCGGAGGTCACCGTGCCGCAGGGCACGCGGGAGATCGCCGTGAACGCGTCGGGCGAGGTGCAGGCCTTCGTCGACGGGCAGACCCGCCCACGCGTGCTGGGCCAGCTCGTGATGACTGTCTTCGTCAACGAATCCGGGCTGGAGGCGATGGGCGACAACCTCTACCGCGCCACCCCCGCCTCGGGCGAGCCGCAGGACGGCACCGGCGGGCAGGCGGGCTTCGGCACCATCCGGCAGAAGTACCTGGAATCCTCCAACGTCAACGTCGTCCAGGAGATCACCGAACTCATCTCCGCCCAGCGCGCCTACGAGATGAACGCGAAGGTGGTCGAGGCCGGCGACCAGATGGCCTCCACCCTCTCCAACATGCGGTGACCGCCATGCGGCGTTCCGTTCGGCGTCTCACCGGCCTCGCGCTGGCTCTGCACCTGCTCTGCGCGCCCGCCCAGGCGGCCTATCTCTCCGACGGCGAGGGCGCCGTGGAGGCGCTGCTGGCGCAGGAGCTGGCGGCCTCGCTCGGCCCGGCGGTGCCGCCGGACGCGCGGGTGTCGGTGGTGTTGACCGTGCCCTTCTCCGGCCCGGTGGAGGCGGTGCGCGACTTGTCCTACGACCCGCGCGGCGGCCTGATCCGCGCGCTGGTCAGCAGCGACGGGCGCATTCTGGAGATCAAGGCCAAGGCCGAGATCATGGTCGAGGTGCCGGTGCCGACGCGCCGCATCCTGCCCGGCGAGGTGATCGCCGACAGCGACCTGACCACCATCCCGATGCCGCTGGAGCGGCTGAACGGCGCCGTCGTCACCTCGCGCGACAGCTTGGCCGGGCTGGCCAGCCGCCGCCAACTCTCCGCCGGGCGGCTGATCCAGACCTCGGCGGTCGGCGCCCCGCTGGTGGTCCAGCGCAACAAGCCGGTCAGCCTCCTCTACGAGGACGGGCCGCTGCAATTGATGGCGCGCGGCCGCGCCCTGCAGGACGGAGGGGTGGGGGAGCTGGTGCGGGTGATGAACGTCGCCAGCAACATCGTCGTCACCGGCACCATCACCGGTCCGCAGACCGTCACCGTCACAGGGCCGCCGGACGCCATGCCGGCCAATGCGGCTCCCGCAAAATTCTGAGTCCAGTCACCCGAGTCCAGTCAAGGACACCACCGCCATGCGCACCCTCCCGCCCCGCACCTTGGTTCCGTTCCTCGCCCTGACGGTGGCGCTCGCCGGCTGCGGGCGGCTGGCCGACGTGGGGCAGGCGCCGCGCCTGTCGGAGATCTCCAACCCCGCCATGGCGCCGGAGGCGCGCGTCATCTCCATGCCGATGCCACGCCCCAACACCAACGAGCAGGTGCCGAGTTCGCTGTGGCGCACCGGGTCCCGCGACTTCTTCCGCGACCCGCGGGCCAAGCAGGTGGGCGATCTGCTGACCGTCATCATCAACATCGCCGACCAGGCGCAGCTGCAGAACCAGACGCAGCGCCAGCGCTCCAACGCCGAGTCGGCGGGCTTGCCGAACTTTTTCGGGCTGGAGTCGCGGCTGCCCGCCGTGCTGCCCGACGCGGTGGATCCGTCCAGCCTCGTCGACATGGACAGCTCCTCCTCCTCCTCCGGCACCGGGACCATCCAGCGCAACGAGCGCATCGCCATGCGCGCTGCGGCGGTGGTGACCGAGGTGCTGCCCAACGGCAATTTCGTGATCGCCGGTCGGCAGGAGGTGCGGGTGAACTACGAACTGCGCGAGATGCGCATCGCCGGGGTCATCCGGCCCGAGGACATCACCAACGTGAACACCATCGACTACGACAAGATCGCCGAGGCGCGGATCACCTACGGCGGGCGCGGCCAGATCACCGACGTCCAGCAGCCGCGCTACGGGCAGCAGGTCTTCGACATCATCATGCCCTTCTGAGCGGGGGGAGACGCGACCATGGCGGACCGCCCCGGACCCAGCCGATACTCGGTCTTCGTGCTCTGCGCCGCCCTGGCGGCGGCGGTGGGCTACGGCATCGGGCGCCTGCAGCTGACGCTCGGCGTCGAGGAGAAGGCCGTGGAGCAGACGGCCGGCGCCGGGCCGGACCTGCCCACCGACGGCCCCGGCCCCTTCTACGTGGAGGTCGGGCAATTGATGGTGCCGGTGCTGGTAGAAGGCCGCACCAACGCCTTCATCCTGACCCAGATCACCTTGCAGACCGGCAGCATCGATCAGGCCAACCTGCTGCGCCGCCATCTGCCCCACGCCCGCAACGCCCTGCTTCAGGCCCTGTTCGGCATGGCGGGAGCGGGCGCCTTCGACGGCCCGTCGGTCGATCCCGCCACCGTCGCCAAATCCCTGAAGCAGGCCGCCGCCGAACAGCTCGGCCCCGACCTCGTGCGCGGCGTGCTGATCGACCGCCTGATGCGCCAGGAAAACACCCGGCTGTAACCCTCCCAATCCCGGTTCGTTTCCGCAAAACCCCTCCCCCGCGCCCGGCGGGGGAGGGGTTTTGCGTTGACGTGCGGCAAAACGTCCAGAACGACGAAAGTACCGGTACTTAGGAACTGAGTCAGTACCGGCACTTGACCTCGGTCAAGCCACTCATGATGCGAAAGGATGAAGCTCCGCGGCGATACCGTTCGATCAATCCATGGGATCGCCATGAACGCGCCGCCCGCCCGCACCGCCGACACCGCCGCCCCGACCCGCCGCTTCGAGGGGCTGGTCTTCTTCGCTCTCTCCATCCTGATCTGGCCGTTCCTGGCGATCGGCATGGTCGGGGCCTACGGCTTCTCCGTCTGGATGTACCAGATCCTGTCCCACTCCGGCGGGATGTGAGGCGGCCATGCCCGAACTGCACATTTCCAGCCTCGTCATCCAGCACGCGCCCGACCGCACCGCCGCCCTGAAGGAGGTCGTCCGCGGGCTCGCCGGCGCCGATTGGCACGCGTCGGAGAACGGCAAGGCCATCGTCACGCTGGAAACCGCGACGGAGGCCGAGGTCCTGGACCGCATCGCCGACATCAACGCCATGGCGGGCGTCCACACCACCACGCTGGTCTACCACCACTACGAAGACGCCGAGCGCTGCGCGGAGCCGATGCCCGCCGACACCGCCCTCGTCCCCCACGCCCATTGACGTCCGTCCAAGAAAAGACGACCCGCCCCAGGAGGCACCCCCTATGTCCCTGACCCGCCGTGATTATCTGAAGGTCCAAGCCGCCGTGACCGCGGCGGCGGCGGCCGGTGTGAGCCTGCCGTCCGTCATCCAGCCCGCCGAGGCCGGCACCCTGACGGCCGGCGCCGACGCCAAGCTCACCTGGTCGAAGGCTCCCTGCCGCTTCTGCGGCACCGGCTGCGGCGTCATGGTCGGCGTGAAGGAGGGGCGCATCGTCGCCACCCACGGCGATGTGAAGGCCGAGGTCAACCGCGGCCTGAACTGCGTGAAGGGCTATTTCCTGTCCAAGATCATGTACGGCGAGGACCGGCTGACCCAGCCGCTGCTGCGCATGAAGGACGGCCAGTTCCACAAGGAAGGCGAATTCACCCCGATCAGCTGGGACCAGGCCTTCGACATCATGGCCACCAAGTGGAAGGAGACCCTGAAGAAGAAGGGTCCGACCGCGGTGGGCATGTTCGGCTCCGGCCAGTGGACGATCATGGAAGGCTACGCCGCCTCCAAGTTCATGAAGGCGGGCCTGCGCTCCAACAACCTGGACCCCAACGCCCGCCACTGCATGGCGTCGGCGGTGGTCGGCTTCATGCGCACCTTCGGCATGGACGAGCCGATGGGCTGCTACGACGACATGGAGCAGGCCGACGCCTTCGTGCTGTGGGGCTCCAACATGGCGGAGATGCACCCCATCCTGTGGACCCGCGTCACCGACCGCCGGCTGACCCATGAGGGCTGCAAGGTCGCCGTCCTGTCCACCTACGAGCACCGCAGCTTCGACCTCGCCGACATCGGTCTGGTCTTCACGCCGCAGTCCGATCTGGCGATCCTCAACTACATCGCCAACCACATCATCAAGACGGGCCGGGTGAACCAGGAGTTCATCGCCAAGCACGTCAACTTCAAGCGCGGCCGCGACGACATCGGCTACGGCCTGCGGCCCGAGCATCCGCTGGAGCAGAAGGCGAAGAACGTCGCCAAGGCCAACGAGTCCGACCCGATCTCCTTCGAGGAGTTCGCCAAGTTCGTCGAGCCCTACACGCTGGAGAAGGCGCACGAGCTGTCGGGCGTGCCGAAGAATCGGCTGGAGGCGCTGGCCGAGCTGTACGCCGACCCGAAGGTGAAGGTCATGTCCTTCTGGACCATGGGCTTCAACCAGCACACCCGCGGCGTCTGGGCCAACAACCTCGTCTACAACATCCATCTGCTGACCGGGAAGATCAGCCAGCCGGGCTGCGGCCCCTTCTCGCTGACCGGCCAGCCGTCGGCTTGCGGCACGGCGCGCGAGGTCGGCACCTTCGCCCACCGGCTGCCCGCCGACATGGTGGTCACCAACCCGGAGCACCGGCACCACGCCGAGGAAATCTGGAAGCTGCCGGACGGCACGATCCCGGACAAGGTCGGCTACCACGCCGTCCAGCAGGACCGCATGCTGAAGGACGGTAAGCTCAACGCCTACTGGGTCCAGTGCAACAACAACATGCAGACGGCGCCGAACACGGCGAACGAGACCTACCAGGGCTACCGGAACCCGGAAAATTTCATCGTCGTGTCGGACGCCTACCCGACGGTGACGGCGCTCGCCGCCGACCTGATCCTGCCGACCGCCATGTGGGTGGAGAAGGAAGGCGGCTACGGCAACGCCGAACGCCGCACCCAGGTCTGGCACCAGCTCGTCGGCGCGCCCGGCGAGGCGCGCTCCGACCTCTGGCAGATCATCGAGTTCTCCAAGCGCTTCAAGATCGAGGAGGTGTGGCCGGAGGAGCTGATCGCCAAGAAGCCGGAGGTCCGCGGCAAGACCCTGTACGACGTGCTGTACTGCAACGGCCAGGTCAACGCCTTCCCGCTGTCCGATTGCGACCCGGCCTATGAGAACCGCGAGTCGCAGGCCTTCGGCTTCTACGTCCAGAAGGGCCTGTTCGAGGAATACGCCGCCTTCGGGCGCGGCCACGGCCACGACCTCGCTCCCTACGACCTGTACCACCAGGAGCGCGGCCTGCGCTGGCCGGTGGTGAACGGCAAGGAGACGAAGTGGCGCTACCGCGAGGGCTTCGATCCCTACGTCCCGGCGGGCGAGGGCGTGCGCTTCTACGGCAACAAGGACGGCAAGGCGAACATCTTCGCGCTGCCCTATGAGCCGGCGGCGGAATCGCCCGACAAGGACTATCCGTTCTGGCTCTGCACCGGCCGCGTGGTCGAGCATTGGCACTCCGGCTCCATGACGCTGCGCGTTCCGGAGCTGCGCAAGGCCTTCCCCAACGCCGTCGTCTTCATCCATCCCGACGACGCCAAGGACCTGAACCTGCGGCGCGGGCAGGAGGTGCGCATCGCCTCCCGCCGTGGCGAGGTGCGGGTGCGGGTCGAGACGCGGGGCCGCAACAAGCCGCCGCGGGGCCTCGTCTTCGTCCCCTTCTTCGACCACACGGTGCTCATCAACAAGGTGACGCTGGACGCCACCGACCCGCTGAGCAAGCAGACCGACTTCAAGAAATGCGCGGTCAAGATCATTCCTGTCGCGTGAGGAGCCCGTCCATGAAGACCCGCATCACCTTTGCCGCCCTCGCGCTGGCCGCGGCCATGCCGCTCCTGGTGTCCGGCGTGTTCGCCGCGGACGGGGCCGCCCCTGCGAAGGTTCCCTCCGGCCCGCACCCGATCACCCAGGAGATCCCCGCCGACCCGATGGCGAAGGAGATCACCGACGATCACAAGCGGGCGCGGAACTACGCCGACCAGCCGCCGCTGATCCCGCACGCGATCCGCGACTACCAAATCGACCTGAACATCAACAAGTGCATGACCTGCCATGACCGCAAGAACACCGAGGGCTCTCAGGCCCCGATGATCTCGGTCACCCACTTCCAGGATCGCGACGGCCAGACGCTGGGCGCGGTCAGCCCGCGGCGCTACTTCTGCACGCAGTGCCACGTGCCGCAGACCGACGCCCAGCCGATCACCGGCAACCGCTTCCGCGATATCGACAGCATTCTGGCCGGTGGAAAGGAAGGCGCCAAATGAAGGGCCTTCTGAGCTTCGCCGGACGCTTCTGGCGCGTCTTCTCGCGGCCCAGCGTGCATTTCAGCCTGGGCTTCCTGACGCTGGGCGGCTTCCTAGCCGGCGTGATGTTCTGGGGCGGCTTCAACACCGCCCTGGAGGTCACCAACAAGGAGGCCTTCTGCATCTCCTGCCACGAGATGAAGAACAACCCCTATGAGGAGCTGAAACAGACCATCCACTTCACCAACCGCTCCGGCGTGCGCGCCACTTGCCCGGACTGCCACGTCCCGCACGACTGGACGCACAAGATCGGCCGCAAGATGCAGGCGTCGAAGGAGGTCTGGGGCAAGATCTTCGGCACCATCGACACCCGCGAGAAGTTCCTCGACAAGCGGTTGGAGCTGGCCACCCACGAATGGGACCGGCTGAAATCCAACAACTCCCTGGAATGCCGCAACTGCCACAGCGCGGAATCCATGGACATCACCCGCCAGAACCCGCGGGCGGCCAAGATGCACGAGACCTACCTGTTCACCGGCGAGCGGACCTGCATCGACTGCCACAAGGGCATCGCCCACCGGCTTCCCGACATGAAGGGCGTCGAGCCCGGCTGGACCGGAACCGTGTCGGCGAAGTGAAACGTCGGTTCACAACGAAAAGCCCCTTCTTCCAAGACCGGAAGAAGGGGCTTTTCGTTTGTTGAAGACGGATTTTACGACGCGGACAGGATGTCCGTGCCCTTCACGACGGCACCGCCCTTCAGGACGAACTCCGTCTCGCCGTTGACACTGCGCACCTCCTTCACCGTGTCGGTCGTCACAGTGGCGGTGGTCAGGGACTTGCCCGCCTTGTCCTTCGCCGTCACGCGCACGAGGTAGGTGCCGTCCGCGGCGGTGGCGCCGTCGCTGCGCTTGCCGTCCCAGGTGAAGGTCTGCCGGCCGGTCTTCGAACTGCCGGGGGCGCTGTAGATCACCTGCCCGGCGTCGTTCACCACCTCGATCTTCACCGACGCGGCGGCGCCGTCGATGGCGTAGGCCATTTCCGCCTTGCCCTCCGACAGGCTGATGCGGTCCGAGGCAGCCTCCACCTTGCGGCCCAGATAAGCCATGTCCAGCCGCATGCCGCTGTTCTTCAGCGTGTCCAGCACCTGCCCCAGCGTCTCGTTCGTCCGCACGCCCTGCTCCACGGTGGAGAGCTGGGCGAGCTGTGTCATGAACTGGGTGGCGTCCATGGGCGACAGCGGGTCCTGGTTGCGCAGCTGCGCGGTCAGCAGCTTCAGGAACGCTTCGTAATCCACCGTCTGCTTCTTCGCGGCGGCGGAGGGAGGTGTGGTGGCCGTGTTGGTGGCCGCGGTCGTGGTCATGGCGGGTCCTTGCGGCTAGACGGAGATGTCGACGAGGCCGTCGATGGGGCGGGCGGCGCGTTCGGGTGGCAGGGCGCCGGAGGATTCGGCGAGGCGGATCGCCCGTCCGGGGCCGTCCTGGCGTCCGCCCGTCCCGTCGCCCTGGCCGGAGAAGGCGAAGCCGCGCGGCTCGCCGTCGCCGCGCAGCGAGAAGTTCAGGGTGCCGCCGTCCAGCTCGAACCCGGCGTCGGACAGGGCGCGCTCCAGATGATGGATGTCCCGGCGCAGCAGGGCCAGCGTCTCCGGGCTTTCGGCCTGGACATGCAGGGCGACGCGGGCACCGCTCAGCTCGGCGACGACGCGGACGGGGCCAAGCTCCTCCGGCTTCAGGTCGATGTGGAACTCGCCGCCGCCCGCCTCGACGACGCGCACCAGCTGGCCCGCCACCTGGGCGGCGGGCAGCCGCGCCGCGGCGCTCTCGCCGGGATGCGCCGCGTAATGGGCCGCCGCGTGCGCCGCCGGCGGGGCGAGGGCGGAGGGCAGCGGCGCCGCGCCGACGGGGTCGGTCGTTGACGAGAGCGCCGACAAGGCTTCCGGTCCGGGAGGGTTGCCGCGGCCTTGCCCCTGTCCCTGGCCCGGATTCTGGCCGGTGCCGCCGTTGGACGCGGCGTTGCCGCCCGCCTGGGCCATCGCCTGCTGAAGCTGGGGGGAGGGAGCCTGCGTCGCGTCGCCCTTGGCGGGCGTCGCGGGATCCTTGGTTTGGAACAGCGGGGCCGAGTCCGGTTTGGGGCCGGAAGCCGGCAGAGGAATGGACGGGACGGCGGGTGCCGCGGAGTCGGATACGGCCTGCGGTGGCGTCCCGTCCGGCTTGGCGTCCGGGGGCGCCGCGGCGGTGGGCGCCGTGGGCAGCGACGCGGCCGGTTGCGGCGGACCGGGTTGGGCTGGAACCGGCGGCTGGGGTGCTGCGGCGGTTTCCGCCGGGGGAGCCGTGACGGGTGGCACCACGGGCATGCCGCTGGTCGAAGGCACGGACTCCGGCAAGGCCCCGTCCGCCGCGATGCCCGGCGCTGTGGCGGGCGGCGGAGCGGTCAACAGCGGCAGGAGCGCCGCCAGGGCGGCGTCGGCGCCGGCCGGCGCGCCACCGGTCTGGGCGGAGGAGTCCGCTTGCTCACCGTCCGCATTGGCGTCGCCTTGCCCCGCCGCGTCGTCCAGCAGGTCGGCGAAGGGCGTGCCGGGCGCCTCGCGCTCGCCCGGCGCGCCGGGAGACGGCGCCGCCGTTCCCTCCGCGGGACGAGTGGGGCGGGGCGGCGGGGCGGCGATGACGTCGGGAAGGCTGGGCATGATGTCTCTTGGTGAGAGAACCGCGTGTCTGGCAGCCGGGGCCGGGTTCAGTTCGTCGGCGTCTGCATCAGGCGGACGGGCAGCGGGGCGGGCGGCGGCGGGCGGTCGCCGGGCAGGGCGCGCCGTTGCAGGACGAGGCGGGTGACCTCGCGCGCCTTGGCATCCTCCAGCTCCGCGATGATGGGGGCGGAGCGGCGCTCGGCCATGCGGTCCAGCACGTCGATGATGATGTCGGTTTCCAGGTCGTTGAAGATGCGCGCGGCGTCGCGCGGCTTCATCGTCTCGTAGATCGTCACCATGCGCTTCAGATCCTCCTGCTGGAGGTTGGAGCGCTGCTGCATCAGCGCTTCCACGTCGCGCTTGATGGCGCTCAGCTTCTGGATCTGGGCGGTCGCACGGGTCTCGGCGGCGGCCAGCACCGCTTCCGCCTCGCCGAGATGGCGGGTGCGGGCGGTCACGTCGGCCTTCTGCTCCGCGATGGCGGCGCGCAGGGCCGGGTCGGTGCAGCTCGCCGCGGGCAGGGCGGCGTCCGCGGGCGGGGCCGCCGGCGTCATCGGCAGCGCCGCCATCGCCGGGCCTGCCGGGGCGGGCGTCGGGGCAGCCGGGGTTTCCCCGGAGGAGGACTCCGCGCCGCCCTTCAGATCCTTGGCCCAGGGGCGCTCATGCTTGCCGAACTCGCGGTCGAACTGCTGGGCGACCACCGGAAGCCCTTCCATCAGCGAGCCGAGCTTGAGCGGCAGCACCATCAGGATCGCCACCAGCGTGATGGGAAGTACGCGCAGCATGGCTCAGCGCTCCGGTCCGATGGCCCGCAGCCGGGCGTAGAAGGCGTTGGCGGCCTGCTGCCGCGCGCCTCCGGTTTCCACGGCAGACTCGGCGGTCTCAGTGGCGGCCTCCGGGGCGTGCGGCGGCTCCTCCGCCGGGCGTGCGGCGGCTCCGGCCAGCGCGGCGACGCGCATCGGGCGGAAGCCGTCCTCGTCATCAGGCGCGTCGATGTCCGGCGTGGGAGCGGCGTTCGCGGGGGCGGGCACCGGATCCGTGACGGTGGCGAGCGGCGGGACCGGGCGGGGCCGCGGGCGCGGCGCCGGGCCGTCCTCCAGCCGGCGGACCAGGGCGCGGGCCTCCTGCACCGACGCCTCGATGCGCTTGGACGCCCGCTCGCAGGAGCCGAGCACCAGGGCCGCCTCCTCGGTCACGCCCTTGGCGCGGTCGAGTCCGTCGGACAGCTTGGCCGAGGCCTCCGTCGCGGCGGCGACCAGCCGCTGCACCGAGGCCTCCGTCTCGTCGATGGTCTTGGAGAAGGTGCCGATCAGCGCGCCGATCTCGGCCTGGCTGGAGCGCATCACCTTCAGCCGCTTGTTGACGATCACCAGGAACACCGTGGCGGTGACGAGCATGATCGCCAGAACGGCGTCAATGAGGAATGAGACCATCGATCAGCTCCTGCTTGGTCTCCAGGTCGGTGTCGATCTTGACGGAGATGTTGCCGTTGCGCTGGCCCATGTGGCCGGCGAAGAGGGGGGTGGTCTTGCTTTGCAGCACCACCGGCGCGTCGGGGTCGATGCGCAGCTTCAGCGAGGTGCCCTTTTCCCAGTTCAGCACCTCGCCCAGCGAGACCTGCGTCTGCTGCAGCACCGCGACGAGGTCCAGCTTGGCCCGCATCAGCTCGGCCTTCAGGTGGCTTTCCCACACCGTGTCGTGGCCGAACTTCTCGCCCATGAAGGTCTGCACGAGCTTGCCGCGCACCGGCTCCAGCGTGGCGTAGGGGATGACCACCTCGGCGTGGCCGACGCGGCGCTCCACCTCCACCGCGATGCGCACGCGGATCACCGCGTTGGTGGCGCGGGTGATGGTGGCAAATTGCGGGTTCGTCTCCAGCCGGTCGAAGGTGAAGTCGATGGGCGTGATCGGGTCGAAGGACTGGCTGAGGTCCTGGAGGATGACCCGGATGAGCCGCTCGGTGATCTTGCGCTCAATGGAGGTGTAGGTGCGCCCGTCGATGCGCCGGGCGCGGCTGCGCCGTCCGCCCAGCAGCACGTCCATCATGCAGTAGATCAGTGCGCTGTCGACCGACACGACGATGTGGTTGTCCCACTGCTCCGCCCGCGCGACGCCGACCAGGGCCGGAAGCTCGATGGTGTCGAGGAACTCGTTGTAGCGCAGCCAGTCGATGCGCAGCAGGCTGGCCTCCACGCTGGTCGAGGAGAACTGGCGCAGCGACGTGTTCAGCAGCCGGACCATGCGGTCGAAGACCACGTCCAGCATCGGCAGCCGGTCCTTGTTGACCGTCGTCGTGCTGATCAGCCGCTCGATGGCGCGGGTCTGCCCGGCGGATTCCGTCTGCGGCCCGACCGCGAAGTTCAGCAGGCGGTCGATTTCCTCCTGGCTCAGCTCCTTGGTGTCGGCCATCAGGGTGGCGGTCTCGGACCCGCCGGAATCGCCGTCCAGGCCCCAGTCCAGATCGTCCCCGGAACCGTCGCCATGGCCGCCGCCATGCTCGCCGTCGTCGTCCGTGTCGATGGGAGTGCTCATCCGTTCCTCTGGGTCGGCTATTGGGTGAGAAGGCTGCGCAGCAGGACGTCGGACACCGTGTCCGGGCCGAGGATCAGGTTGAAGCGGCGGCGCAACTCCCCGCGCAGCCGCAGCAGACCGGCGGAGCCGCGCAGGTCGTGCTGGTCGATGTTGCGCAGGAACTCCTGCTGGGCGTTGACGAGATGGGGCATCGCCTGCTCCACCCGCCCGCGGTCCTTGGGCGCCAGCGCCAGCGTCACCCCGATCTTCATGAAGCGCGACGGCGTATCGGGGCGCAGGTTCACCAGCAGCTCCGGCATGTCGAGCGTCGCCTGGGCCGGCTCGGCGATGGGCGTGCCTTCGAAGAGCCGCGCCACCCCGTCCGGCCCGACGGCCATCCAGTAGCCGCCGAACCCGGCCGCGGCGACGCCGCACAGGGCGGCCGCGCCGATCGCCAGCCGGGCCAGCGGCAGCACGATGACGTACATCCGCTGCCGGCCCGGCGTTCCCGTCCTTGCCTTTCCAGCATCTGTATTCATCGCGGCCGGCGCCTCCAAAATACCGAAAATTTGAGATACTGTTTTAAACGATCAAGTTTTAGCGACTTCCTTCCGGTCAATCTTCGCGGCTTTTACTCCGCTTAAAAGTCATCCCGGTAGGTTGTGAAGGCTCACGGGGTGAACATTACGGTCCCCGCTTTTCGGAAACTTTAAAGGTGCGGGTGTCGTGACGGGACTGATCGACAATCTGCGGACGCTTGGGCGCACGCGCCTTCTGGTGCTGGCCGGCACGGGTGTCGGCATCGTCCTGGCGGTCGCCACCATGGCGGTTCTGCTGTCGCGGCCGCACATGACGCCGCTCTACACCGGGCTGGAGCCGGCGGAGGCCGGGCGCATCGTCAAGGCGGTGGAGGCCATGGGCGTGCCGGTGTCCGCCGCCTTCGACGGCACCGCCGTCCAGGTGCCGGAGGCCGAGGTGCCGCGGCTGCGCATGCTGCTGGCCGAGAAGGGCCTGCCGTCGCGCGGCGGCATCGGCTACGAGCTGTTCGACACCGACAAGCCGCTGGGCATCACCAGCTTCATGCAGCGGATGAACCGGCTGCGCGCCATGGAAGGCGAACTGGCCCGCACCATCGAGACGCTGTCCGGCATCGAGGCGGCGCGCGTCCACATCGTGCTTCCCGACCGCGAGGAGTTCTCGCGCGCCGCCCCCACCCCGACCGCCTCCATCGTGGTGCGCATGCGGGGGCGGGCGCCGCTGGAGCGGCGGCAGGCGTTGTCGATCCGCCACCTCGTCTCCGCCGCCGTGCCCAATCTGAAGCCGAGCGCCGTCACCGTGCTCGACGCCTCCGGCGAGGTGCTGCTGACCGAGGAGGACGGCGACGCCCGCTCCTCGGCGAAGGTGGACGGGCTGCGCGCCGGGCACGAGACGCGCATCTCCCGCGCCATCGAGCAGATGCTGGTGGCGCGGCTGGGGCAGGGTAATGTTCGCGTTCAGGTTGCTGTCGACGTCGAAACCAAGCGCGAGGTCGTGCGCAGCCAGAGCTTCGACCCGAACAGCCAGGTCGTCCGCTCCACCCAGACGGTGCAGGAGCAGGACCGCAGCCTGGACAGCACGGGCGAGCCGCCGGTCACCGCCGAGCAGAACCTGCCGCAGCGCGAGGTCCGCGCCCAGTCCCAGAACAACCGTTCCTCCTCCGACTCCAAGCGCCAGGAGGAGACGGTCAATTACGAGATTTCCAACGTCGCCCGCGAAACGGTGATCGAGCCGGGCGACATCCGCCGGGTCAGCGTCGCCGTGCTGGTCAACGGCACCTGGGCGACGGCGCAGGACGGCACGCGCAGCTACGAGGCCCGCTCGCCCGAGGAGCTGCAGCGGATCACCGAGCTGGTGCGCTCCGCCATGGGCTTCAGCGAGGCGCGCGGCGACCGGGTCACCGTCGACAACCTGGAGTTCGTCAACCTCGCCCCCGAACTGGGCGCCCGCGAGCCGATGGCGGAGATCGTCGACACGCTCAGCCGCAACGTGATGACGCTGATCCAGTGGGTGATCCTGCTGGTGCTCTGCGGGCTGCTGATCGTGCTGGGGCTGCGCCCGCTGATCCGCCGCGTCTTTCCGGCGCCGGAGCCGGTGGCGGCGGAAGCCGCCGCCCCGGCGCTGGCCGCGGGAGCGGCGATGCCGCAGCTCACCGGTCCGGCCATGGGCGGCGATCCCGCCATGCAGGCGGCCCAGCTCACCGACGCGGGCGAGCCGGTAACCGCGGCCCTGCCGGGCATCGAGGAGACGATGGACCAACTCATCGAGCTGCGCACGGTGGAGGGCCGCGTGCGCGCCTCCTCCATCCGCCGGCTGGGCGACATCGTCGACCAGTATCCCGATGAGGCAATCGACATCCTGCGCTCCTGGCTCTACGAGGAGGCGGTCTGATGGGCTACCCGCGCTACCGCTTCGACCTGCGCTTCGACAGCACGGCCCAGGCCGCAGCGCAGGCGGCGGCGGAGTTCGGCGTTGCTCCAGAGCCGGAGCCCACCGACCCACTCGACGAGATCGTCCATTCCGAACGCCATCTCCAGGCCGCCGTCTACGGCGCCGAAGTCCGCGCCTTCGCCGAGGGGGTGGAGCAGGGCCGGCGCGAGGGCGCGGCGGAGGCCGCAGCGCGCACCGACGCCGCTCTGGCGCAGGCGCTTTCCCACCTCGACGAGCAGCTGGCCGCCCTGGACGACCGCTTCGCCGACGCCCTGCGCGGGGTGGAGGCGCAGGGGTCGGCGGTGATGCTGGCGCTCGTCCGCCGCCTCGCCCCGGCGCTGCTGGAGCGGATTGGGGCGGCGGAGACCGAACGGCTCGCCGCGGACGCCCTGCGGCTGGCCGGCGGGTCGCCGCGATTGCGGCTGCGTGTCCATCCCGATCTGGCGGAGCCCGTCCGCGCCCGGCTGGCCGACCCGGACTCCCTTGGCTTCAAGGGCGCGCTGGAGGTCGTCGCCGACCCGTCCCTGCCGCCCGGCGGGCTCGACGCCGCCTGGGAAGCCGGGGGCCTGCGCTACGACCCCGCCGCGGTGGAGCGCGCCGTCGACGGCCTGTGCGACCGCGCGCTGGCCGCCCTGTCCACCGAACATGACCTCTTCACCGACACGGAAAGCACCGCATCATGGCCCCACTGAACCTCGACGTCCTGGAAGACGACGCCAAGCCCGCCGAGAAGGACGCCGCCGGCATCCCCGCCGCAGCGGTCGCCGGTGGCTCGATGAACGCCATCTACAACGTCCCGGTGGACGTGCAGGTCGTGCTCGGCCGCACCAGCATGCTGGTGGCGCAGCTCCTGAAGCTCGGCCGCGGCGCCGTGGTGGAGCTGGAGCGCAAGGTGGACGAGCCGGTGGAGGTCCTGGTGAACCACCGTCTGGTCGCCCGTGGCGAGGTGGTGATCGTGGAGGACCAGCGGCTGGGCGTCACGCTGACCGAGATCGTGCGCACCGATCTGGCCATCGATTGATCCGGCGTTGACCCCTCGGCACCGCATCCACTGGGTTCCCGCCATGATTCGACGCCTGCTTCCGTCCGCCCTGGCTCTCGCCCTCGCCGTGCTGCTTCCCGCGGCGGCCTGGGCGCAGGGCAGCGGGCTGGATCTGTCCTCCATCGGCAGCGCGCTCGGCAGCGCCACGGGGGAGAGCGGGTCGCTGTCCGGGCGCGTCATCCAGGGCATCGTCCTGCTGACGGTGCTCAGCGTGGCGCCCGGCCTGCTGGTCATGGCGACCTCCTTCACCCGGATCATCGTCGTGCTGTCGCTTCTGCGCTCGGCGCTGGGGCTCCAGCAGTCGCCGCCGAACATGGTGCTGATCAGCCTCGCCATGTTCCTGACCTTCCACATCATGGGGCCGGTCTTCGACGCGGCGTGGCAGGACGGGCTGCGCCCCATGCTGAACGAGCAGGTGACGCAGGAGCAGGGGCTGGAGCGGATGGTCGAGCCCTTCCGCAACTTCATGGCCTCCCAGGTGCGGGACAAGGACCTGTCGGCCTTCGCCGGCTTCTCCGGCAAGCCGGAGGCGGAGCAGCCGAAGACGGCGGCCACCGCCGACCTGCGCGTGCTGGTCCCGGCCTTCCTGCTGTCGGAACTGCGCCGCGCCTTCGAGATCGGCTTCCTGATCTTCCTGCCCTTCCTGGTGATCGACATGGTGGTGGCGGCGGTGCTGATGGCGATGGGCATGATGATGCTGCCGCCGGTGATGATCGCGCTGCCCTTCAAGATCATCTTCTTCGTGCTGACCGACGGCTGGTTCCTGATCGCCAACAGCCTGATCCGCTCCTATGGGGGAACCTGACGCGATGACCGAGCCCCGGCTGCTGCCCGCCGTTCCCTCCGCCGGCCTGTCGGCGCCGCCCGCCGCACCCCCCGCCGGGGCGTCGGGGATGGCCGACAGCGTGACCGCCTTCGCCAAGCGGCGCGGCGTCACGGTGGACGACGAGACGGCCGTCGTCACCCTCCTGAACGCGCTCGATCCGAACCCGCTGGTGCCGCACCGCATGGTGCTGGTCGCCGGCAGCGTCCTGGCGAACGTCTTCCGTCACGACCGCCTGCAGGGCGACCGCCCCCTGGAGCGGGATGACGACTCCGACCACCCCACCCTGACCGCCGACCGCTTCTTCTGAGGTGCCAGCATGGGCATGCCGATCAAGATCCGAGACAATTTCAAGAGCCTGAGCGGGTCGGAGAGGACCGCGGTGATCTTCCTGGCGCTGGGCGAGGAACGCGGCTCCCGCCTGATGGAGAAGCTCGACGACGACGAGATCCGCATGGTCAGCCGCGCCATGGCCAGCCTGGGCAACGTCACCTCCAACCTCGTCGAGGCGCTGCTGCGCAGCTTCACGGAGCGCTTCGCCAACACCGGTTCCGTCGTCGGCTCCTACGACAGCACGGAGCGCATGCTGTCCCGCTTCCTGCCCGACGACCGCGTGTCGGAGATCATGGGCGAGATCCGCGGCCCGGCCGGCCGCACCATGTGGGAGAAGATGTCCAACGTGAACGAGGGCGTGCTCGCCACCTATCTGGCGGGTGAGTACCCGCAGACGGCGGCGGTCATCCTGTCCCGCATGCGCAGCGACCACGCCGCCAAGGTGCTGCCGCTGCTGGCCCCGGCGCTGCGGCTGGAGGTGATCGAGCGGATGATCCAGATCGAATCCGTGCAGCGCGAGGTGCTGCTGGACATCGAATCCATTTTGCACAACGAGTTCATGGCCAACTACGCCCGCACCCACGGCGCCGACACGCACGAGCGGATGGCCGACATCTTCAACCGCATCGACCGCGACACCATGGCGGAGATCTTCACCGACCTGGACGCGGTGATGCCGGATTCGACCCACCGCATCCGCCAGCTCATGTTCACCTTCGAGGATCTGCTGCGGCTCGACCGCGTGTCGCTGCAGGCGGTGATCCGGCGCTGCGACACCGGCCAGCTCGCCATCGCGCTGAAGGGGGCGGAGGCGCTGCAGCGCGACCACTTCCTGTCCGTCCTGTCCGAACGCGCCCGCATGATCCTCCAGGACGAGATCGAGAACATGGGGCCGGTGCGCATGCGCGATGTGAACGAGGCGCAGGCGGAGATCGTGCAGGTCGCCAAGGCCATGGCCGACGACGGGGCGATCGTCCTTCCGCAATCGGACGAATCGGACGCCGTCGTTTACTGATGGGTATGCTCATGCCGGACGCGGTTGCCGAAGTCGGCCATCTGCTGGCGGTGGTGGAGGCGCTGGACCCGCGGGCGGCGCAGGAGCTGCGCGGCGGGCTGCCGCGCTGCGATTCCACCTTCGGACTCGGTCTGGCCTTCTTCCTGGCGGCGACCGCCAACGGCGCGCGGGCGTGGCTGGGGCCGAAGCGCTGCCGGTTGCTGGAGCAGCTCGATGGCGGTGCATTGCTGGACGATCTCGACATGGCGCTGGCGCCACGCCACCGCCGCACCGCCGACGGGCGGGAGTGGCGGGTGATGAGCATCCCGGTGATGGACGGCACGGCGGCGGGCGGATGCCGCGGTCTGCTCTGCGCCATTTCCGACGGGGCGGACCTCCAGACGGGAAGCGCTCTGGTCCTGCAGATGCGGCTGCCGGCGCTGGGGGCGGTGCAACTCGTCGCGGCGGGGGAGGGGCGGCGGTTCGACGTGACGCTGCAGACCGGCGGCGGCCTGTCCTCCGCCGCGCTGGCCGACATGCAGGACGGATTCGCCGGCGCCATGGGCGACGCGGGCCTGGGCGGCGACCTGACGGTGGGGCCGCTGGCCGGGGCTTGGCTGGACCTGGAAGAGGAGGCTCTCAGCGCGGACTGGTCGGGGTAGGGGCGCGCCAGGCCCCCACCTTCCCCCTCACCCCGCCAGCCGCGTCTCGCCAACCCCGCGCCCGAACGCCGCGTAGCCCGGCAACACCCGGCGCGCCGGCAGGGCCGGGGCAGGGTCCTCATGCTCGGGCGGGGCTTCGAACTTGTAGCCGCGTCCGTAGACGGTCTCGATGTAGCGGGCGCCGCCGGT
>NZ_JACCJY010000026.1 GCF_014596085.1 Azospirillum tabaci | reverse complement strand
AAGACGTGGGAGAGTAGGTCGCCGCCAGGTCACCACGGCACACGCCACACCACACCGGAGTGGACGCAGCAGGCGTCAGCCACACTCGACAATCGGCTTCATGAACGACAAAGCCGGCGCTTTCCCCCACGGGAAGCGCCGGCTTTTCGTTGTGCCTGGGGTGGCGACGCGGCCCCCTCCCTGACCCTCCCCCGCCGCAGGCGGGGGAGGGGATCAAGGGGTTGATCGTCAGCTTTTCGTCCTGCGCCTCAGCCGTAGAGGTCGTTTCGCATCGCATGGTCGTAGTGCGCATCGATGGCCTCCGCGGCGGAGGCGTCCTGCCTGGTCATAGCGGAGAGCATCTGGCCGGGGGTCGGAAGCACGCCGCGCCCGATCCGCGATTCCGGAGCCCACAGCTTGGCCCGGTTCACCGCCTTACCGCAGTGGAACAGCACCTCGTCCACGCTCACGACGATGGCCGTCTTCGGAATTTTCGTCCCCTCGGCGAAGCTGGCGCGGAGGTCCGCATCGTCCGAGACTCGGCCATGCCCATTGATCCGCATGAAAACGTCCAGGCCGGGGAACAGGAACAGCATTCCCAAGCGGTCGTCCTCCAGCAGGTTGCGCATGGACTCGATCCGGTTGTTGCCCGGCCAGTCGGCGAAGGCGACGGTCTTGGCATCGAGCATCCTGACGAAGCCCGGCGGGCCGCCGCGCGGCGAGGCGTCCAGACCCGCAGCGCGGCCGGTGGCGAGGCAGAAGAAGGTGGCCTTGGCGAGGTAGTCGGCGTGGAAGGAGATCAACTCCGTCATGACCGCCTTCTGGACATGCTCCATGGGCGGGTCGTAAAGCCGGTCGAGGTCGAGGTCGAGGTCGAGGTCGAGGTCGGGCGTGGAGGAGGGGGGATTCTGCGGGATCATGGCTTTCTCCTGTCGCGCGCAGGCTAGCGGGGAATGGAAGGCGGAGCTAAGCTATGGCGGCCATTCGATAGCGGGTTGACGCCATGTCCGAGGAGCGGTTCGCTTTCGCCGCGAGTGATGCGCGCGAACCGATCATCGTCGCCATCTATGAGACGCAGGCCGAACATCGCGCGCTTGGACTGCACAGCCACCCGCGCGGCCAGCTCTCCGGTCTGCGCCGCGGCCTGCTCACCATCGGCACGGAGACGGACACCTGGGTGGTTCCCGCCGAGCACGCGGTGTGGCTTCCGCCCCACCAGCCGCACCATGGCTACACCCACGGGGCCGTCGAGGGGTGGAGCTGCTACATCGCGGAGGCCGCCTGCGCGACGCTGCCGGACCGGCCCTGCATCATCAAGGTGTCCGGCCTGTTGCGCGAGGCGGTGATCCGCGCCTCCGGATGGCAGGGGTGGGAACTGGACGAGGCGCAATGGCGCCTTGCCATGGTCCTCCTCGACGAACTCAGGGCCTCGCCCATCGACCCCTTCACCCTGCCCATGCCGCGCGATCCGCGCCTTCTCCGGATCGCACGGGCCCTGCTCGACGATCCCGGGGATCGGCGTGGCATGGACGCCTGGGCTTCCTGGGCGGGCGTGTCCGAGCGGACGCTGAGCCGCCGCTTCGTGGCGGAGACCGGCTACAGCTACACCGCGTGGCGGCAGCGGGCGCGCCTGATGCGCGCGCTGGAGATGCTGGTCGAGGGCACGCCGGTGACGACCGTCGCCATCGACCTCGGTTATGACAGCGTCAGCGCCTTCATCGCCTTGTTCAAGCGGACGCTGGGCGTGACGCCATCGGCCTATTTCGGCTGAGCGGGATGGGGCGGGGCCGGTTGGGCCCAAGCGACGCCTGAAACGACGAGGGGCCGCTTGATGAACAAGCGGCCCCCGCAGACACTGTCGTGCCCCAAAACTGGAGCGGGCGAAGGGATTCGAACCCTCGACCCCAACCTTGGCAAGGTTGTGCTCTACCCCTGAGCTACGCCCGCAATGTGGCGCGAGTGACGGGACTTGAACCCGCGGCCTCCGGCGTGACAGGCCGGCGCTCTAACCAACTGAGCTACACCCGCAATATGGCTCCGGATGCTGGACTCGAACCAGCGACACGCGGATTAACAGTCCGCTGCTCTACCGACTGAGCTAATCCGGAACGGAGGCCGGCTTATACGGGTCTCAGCGGCGCAGCGCAAGCAGGAACTTCACCGGGGGACGAATTTTTTCGCGGCCACCCTCCGGCGCTCCGATCAGGCGACCCCGAGCAGGCTCTGCACCGCCCGGACGATGCTGTCCTCGGAGAAGGGCTTCTGGACGACGGACAGCTGGCCCGGCTCCTCCTTGGGCAGGTTGTCGCTGTAGCCGGTGGTGACCAGGATGGGCAACTCGGGGCGCTGCTCCTGCATGCGGGCGATCAGGCTGGTGCCGTCGAAATGCGGCATGCGCAGGTCGGTGATCAGGATGTCGGCAGGATCGTTCTGGTCGATCTTGAAGGCATCGAACCCGTTGCGCCCGATGGTCACGCGGAAGCCGCGCTCCTCCAGGGTTTCGGCAATGGTGACCGCGACGACCGGGTCGTCTTCGGCAACGATCACATGAAAGGTCTGGGACATGACGGACGGGCCTCTTGTCTGCACGGTCCTGAATCCTGTAGCCCATCGGGCGGCGGCGGACCAATGCGCAATAGGTCATAAACCGCTGTCTCCGCCATACCGCCCCTGGCCATACCGCCCGCCATTCAGCGCCAGATCCTCAGCGGATGATCCGCAGATTGCTGAGCTGGCCGGCGATGGTGCGGAACACCATCTGCAGGTCCGTCGGCGTCGGACTGTCGAAATAATGGTTCGGGCCGGGCGAGGCGCAGCTTTCGTAGAGGGTGCGGGTGGCGCTGCTGGCGCTGTCGCCGACGGTGATGGTGAAGAGGGTGATCCCCGCCGCCTTCATGTTGCTGCACAGCGCCAGCATGCGGTTGTTGATCGCCGTCGTCACTTGGTTGGTGTCGGTGGTGCCCAGCAGCCCGTCGCTGAGGCGCTGGTAGCCGGTGTAGTCGCCCTGCGGCTTGTACTTGAACCACTCGTTGTTGCCGTCGGTCAGCAGAACGACCGCCTTGGACATGTCGGGCGTTCCGTAATCGAGCGGCAGCGTGTCCGGCGTGGTGCCGCCCCACAAGCCGCGCCACTTCGGCGACAGGGTGAACCATCCCGCCTGAAGCCCCTGGTTCGCCATGGTGCCGCCGCGGTTCACCGGCTTCAGCCCGGCGATCTTGGCGAGCAGCGCCGAGCGGTCGTTGGTCAGCGGCATGATCGGCGGCGGGCAGCCGAGGTTCGGCCCGGCCATGTCGTTGGTCTGGCGGTAGGTGCCGTCGTCGGTGATGTTCGTGGGGGTCCAGGGGTTGTCGTTGTTGTTCCCGCTGTACTGGTTGTTCGGGTACCAGAAGGGCTTGAAGGGAGCGGAGGCCGGCGGGGTGTCGGTTTGGTCCTGCGGCTGGGTGCGGGCCAGGACGCAGCCGCGCCAGCCCTGCGAGGCCCATTTGGTGGCGTCGTAGCTGCCCGCCGCCAGCCAGTTGGTGCGGGTCTTGCCGATGTTGACCTCCGCCGCGTAGGGGGCAATGGAGACCCACAGGTTCCTTGGCGGCGTGCTGCCCGGCCCGAACAGGATGTTGACGAGGTCGGTGGCGGCGCTGCGCAGCTCCCCGATGCGGTTGTTGGTCGCCATGGAGCCGGTGACGTCGAGCACCAGCGCCAGCTCCAGCCCGGCGTTGGCGCGCTGCACCTGGTTGGTGACCGAGATGGTCAGCTCGTTCACCTGCAGGACGCGCAGGAAGGTCGTCGGCAGGGTGGCGGTGACGGACACGCCGACGCGCTGGTTCGTCTGGTCCAGCGTCACCGCCGGTGTGCCGATGGCCGCCCCCAGGAAGCCCGGCGGCAGGTTGGCCGCGACGAACATGGCGATGTCGCTCTGGGCGTCCGCCGTGGAGTTCAGCATCTTGCCGGCGGCCAGCGCCCCGGCGTCGATGGCGGTCTGGAGCCGCGACTGCACCAGGAAGGCCCGTCCGTAATCCACCGCCAGCCCGATCATGCCCAGCAGGGGCACCGCTGCGGCGGCGAACATCAGCGCGGTGGCGCCCCGGCGGTCCCGCCCTACGGCGCCTAAAGAGTTTGCGCCGAGAGCGGCGAGCAGGCGGCCCGCAAGCGTGAAGGCTGTCCTCATGGCCCGGTCTCCAGCGTGGTGAGCGTGCCGAGCCGGGGCTGATAGACGGCGCTGGCGTAGAGCGTCGTGGAGGTCCCGGCATCGCCGAGCCACGGTCCGCTCAGCAGATAGGGGGTGAAGCGGTAGAACAGCTCGGTGAAGATGGCGTTGTCGCCGGGCTGCTGGGTGAAGCCGGGCGGCAGCGTGGCGACCCCGCCCGCTGCGCCGAAGTGGCTGAGGGCGGAGCCGGTGCCGGCCCGTTCCTGCCACATCACCCGCGATCCCTGGCCCATGTTGGCGACCGAGGTGACGATCACCTGCCCACCGGCCATCAGGTCCAGCGGCTGGGCGACCTCCGTCGCGGCGAGGAACAGCACGCCGACCTCGTTCCCCTTCACCACGGTCATGCCGGCGCGCAGCTTGTCGAACTGGGTGGCGATGTCGCTGACGTTGGCGGCGGTGCGGTTCAGGGTCAGGGTGATGCTGACGTAGCGCACCACGTCCACCGTGGCGGTGACCAGCACCAGAAGGACCGGCGCCAGCAGAGCCATCTCCAGCGCCGCGACGCCGCGCCGGTCGCGCGGCAGGCGCGGGCGGAATGGATGATGTTCCGTCATGCCGGTCACTCCCCGACCATGAAGGGTTCGTTGCGCACGGCCAGCCGTGCTTCGTGGATCAGCTCCGCCCGGCCCAGGACCGTGGCGCCCAGCCCGGTCAGCACCGGCTGGGTGTAGCGCAGCGTATAGACGACGACCTGCCCGCTGCCGCCCAGCGCCGCCCCGGTCTGATTGGCGTCCCAGTCGGCGGAGCCGCAATTCAGGTCGGTCAGCGAGCTGGAGGGCGGGATCCCGCCGTTGATCTGGCCCAGCGTGGTGAAGGAGGCGTAGCTGTGGCTGCGCACCGACAGGCGGCTCTGGTCGAGCACCCGGCTGGTCAACCGGTACACCGTGTCGCAGACCTGGGCGCGGCGGTCGGTGAAGCCGCTTCCCAGTTCTCCCGTGAAGCCGCTGCGGGCGGCGGCACGGGCGGCGTGGTTCAGAAGACCGTCCACGGTCAGCGAGTAGGACACCTCGGCCAGGGCGATCATGCCCGCGATCAGCACCGGGGAAACGAGCGCAAGTTCCAGCGTGGTCAGGCCCCGGCGGTCACGCAGGACGCGGCGAACGGGAGAGGGGACGGGAGGGGGGTGGCTGCGGCTGTCGCTGCGCATGGGGCCGGCTCACGGTTTGACGGCCACGAACTGGCGCGCCGTCTCGTAGAAGGCCAGATTCGAGCGGACGTTGGCGTCGTCGAGGTCGAGCCGGGCCACGCGGGCCGCCGCCTCCCGGTCGCCCTTGAGCCCATAGGCCAGCGCAAGGTTCTGGCGCACGCGGGGGGAGTCCACCCCGCCGTGGACGAGGCTTTCCAGGATCGCCACGCCCTCCGCGCTGCCGTTCAGCGCCAGCGACAGGCCGAGGTTGGCCATGGCCATCGCGTTGTTCGGCTCCGCCTTCAGGACGTGGCGGTATTCGGCCTGGGCCTCCGCGTGCCGCCCGGCGAGGTCGAGGGCGACGCCGCGGTTGAGACGGGCGCGCAGATCGTCGTCGTTGCGGCGGAGCAGGGCGTCGAAGCGGTTCAGCGCGTCGACGGGGCGGTTGGCGCGGACCAGCGCGCGGCCCAGCGCCGTCTGCACCTCCACATTGTCGGGCACGACGGCGGCGGCCTTCTGCAGTTCGACCACCGCGTCGGCGGCGGACCCGCTCTCCGACAGGGTCTCGCCCAGCCCGAGCAGGGCGCCGACATGGCCCGGCGCCTGATCCAGCACCGCGCGGTAGAAGCGCACCGCGGAGCCGGTGTTGCCCGCCTCCTGGGCGGCGCGGGCGAGGCGGAGCTGCACGCGCGCCTTGTCGTCCAGCGTGGCGTTGGCCGTCGGGCCGCTCTTCGACCCCACCGGCCCGCCGCCCGGCGCGGAGGCGCAGGCGCTGACCGACAGCAGCAGGAGGGCGGCCGCCGCGGCGCGGCCCAGACCGGAGAGGCGCTTCCTTGGCCTCGAATCCCTCTCCCGCCCCGGGAGAGGGAGGGACCCGCCGCGAAGCGGTGGGAGGGTGAGGGTACCGCCAAGGATCGGCGCCCCGATCCTCGCACGACCCTCACCCGCCCGCTTCGCGGGCACCCTCTCCCGGGGCGGGAGAGGGGATGTCGGATGCGATGGGTCCGGGGCGGCGATCATGGTTGACCTCCCTTGTTGGTCTGGCTGGAGTGGACCTGTTGGTTCGTGCCGGCGCTGTCGAAGCTGCGCGAGACGTCGAGCATGGCGGGGCCGCCGACGACGATGAAGACGCAGGGCAGGATGAAGACCACCATGGGCAGGGTCAGCAGCACCGGCAGGCGGGCCGCCTTCTCCTCGAACCGGGCGAGGCGCTGGGCGCGCATCTCCCCGGCCAGGACGCGCAGCGCCTGGGCCAGCGGCGTGCCGTAGCGCATGGCCTGGATCAGCGTCGTCGCCATGCCGCGCACCCCCTCCATGTCCAGCCGGGCGGCCAGATTGTTGAGCGCGCCGCCGCGGTCGGACAGCACGCGCATCTCCGCCGCGGTGGCCGACAGCTCGGCGCTCAACGCCGGGTAGGCGGTCGCCACCTCGCGGGCCACGCGGTCCACCGCCGCTTCCAGGCCGAGGCCGGCCTCGCCGCAGATCACCAGCAGGTCGAGCGCGTCGGGCAGGCCGTTGCGCACCTCCTCCAGACGGCGGTCGCGCATCCGGCCCAGCGCCAGATCGGGCAGCCGCCAGCCGAGCAGGGCGCCGGCCACCACCTGCGCGGCGGCACCCGGCGCGCCGATCAGCGAGGGCAGCAGGTCGCCAGCCGCCGCCGGGACCAGCGCCATCCCGGCGCCGATGCACAGCAGCTTGATGCCGAGCAGGGAATAGAGGTGGCCGGGCTGGTTGTAGCCGGCGGCGATCAGGCTCTTGCGCATCCGCTCCCGGTCTGCGGAGCCGACGAGCGGCGTGCGGGCCAATGCGGCGCCGATCCGGCTCAGCAGGCTCCGGCGCTCCGTCTCCGGGGCGGCGGACGGCGCGGTTCCGGCGCGCAGGCGCTCCAGCCGGGCCAGCAGCCGCTCGCGCAGCACGCAGGAGCGCAGCCCGGCCACCCCGGTCAGGATCATCAGCACGCCGAAGCCGAGAAGGACCGGCTGTGGGATCAGGCCGCCGCTCATGAGGCCATCGCTCATGACAGGGTCTTCCGAATGAGGAGTTGCATGGAGCCGACGCCGACCAGCAGCAACCCGCCCGCCACCGCCAGCATCGTCTGGCCGCTCGGCTCGTCGATCAGCCGCATCGCGTAGTCGGGGTTCAGCATCGCCATGCCGCCGCCGGCCAGGAAGGGCAGGGCGGCCAGCACGGCGGCGGAGCTGCGTGCCTCCGACGTCAGGGCGCGGGTGCGCATCTGCACGCGGCGGCGCTGGCGGATCATGTCGGCCAGATTTTCCAGGGGTTCCGTCAGGTTGCCGCCGGTTTCCCGCTGCAGCAGCAAGGTGACGACGAAGAAGCGGAACTCCGGCAGGCGGACGTTGACGGCGGCGCGGGCCAGCACGGTCTCCAGGTCGATGCCCATGGCCGTCTCGTCGACGATGCGGCGGAACAGCGGGGCGATCGGCTCGGACAGTTCGGTGCCGACCATGCGCAGGCTTTCCGACACCGGGATGCCGGCGCGGGTGGCGCGGACGACGAGGCTGATCGCGTCGGGAAGCTGGTTCATCAGCGCCTCCAGCGCCCGGCGGCGGCTGGCGGCGAAGACGATGCGCGGGGTGACCAGCAGGGCCATGGCGGCGGCGGTCGAGGCGCCCGCGTCGCCCATCACCGGCCCGCCCAGCCACCAGCACAGACCGGCGGCGATCACGGCGTACAGCAGCGCCCGCCACAGCCGGATGCCCGGCGGCAGATAGACGGTCTGGCGCCGCGCGTAGAAGCGCGACATGCGCCGCTTCACCCGGTCGGCAAAGGTCGGGGACCCGGCGCCGGTGATGTCGGGGCTGTCGTCCTCCGCCTCGGTCCGCGCCTCGGCCGACAGGGCGGCCAGCCGGCGGCGCAGCGCCTTTTGGCGGCGGAAGGCGCGCAGGGTGGAGAGGGCGAACAGCAGAGTTCCGACGCCGAGGAGGAGGGTGGCGAGTTGAAGGGCCTGGATGCGGTCCATCGCGGGTCCCCCCCTTTACAGGCCGGTGGTGGCGGCGTTCCAGGCCGCCTCCTGCCCGAAATAGGCCAGCCGCTCGGCGAAGCGCGGGCGCAGGCCGGTGGCGGCGTAGCGTCCTTCGAGGATCCCGTCGCGGTTCTCCCCGCGGAACTCGAAGGTGAAGAGGTCCTGGGTCAGGATCACGTCGCCCTCCATGCCGACCAGCTCGGTGACGTGGGTGATGCGGCGCACGCCGTCGCGCATGCGTTGGACCTGGACGATGACGTTGACCGCCCCGGCGATCTGCTGGCGGATGGCCCGGCTGGGCAGGTTCATGCCGGCCATCAGCACCATGTTCTCGACGCGGCTCAGCGCGTCGCGCGGGTTGTTGGCGTGGATGGTGGACATCGACCCGTCATGGCCGGTGTTCATCGCCTGGAGCATGTCGAAGGCCTCCGCCCCGCGCACCTCGCCGATGATGATGCGGTCGGGCCGCATGCGCAGCGCGTTGCGGACGAGGTCGCGCTGCGTCACCTGCCCCTGGCCCTCCAGGTTGGGTGGGCGCGTCTCCAGCCGGACGACGTGGGGTTGCTGGAGCTGGAGTTCGGCCGCGTCCTCGATGGTGATGACGCGCTCGGTCGGCTCGATGGGGCGGGACATGGCGTTGAGCAGCGTCGTCTTGCCCGAGCCGGTGCCCCCGGAGATGATGACGTTCAGCCGGCAGCGCCCGATGATCTCCAGCGCGCGGGCCATCGGCTCCGACAGGCTGCGGAACTCCACCAGCTCTCGGAAGCCGATGGTGCGGCGGGCGAATTTGCGGATGGAGATGCAGGCGCCGTCGAGCGCCAGCGGCGGCACCACGATGTTGACGCGGCTGCCGTCGGCCAGCCGGGCGTCGACCATGGGGCTGGATTCGTCGACCCGCCGCCCGACCGCCGAGGCGATGCGCTGCGCGATGTTCAGCAGATGGCCGGCGTCGCGGAAGCGCACCGGCATCTCCACCAGCTTGCCGCGCTGCTCGGCGAAGGTGCGGGACGGGCCGTTGACCATGATGTCGGTGATCGCGTCGTCGGCCAGCAGCGGCTCCAGCGGCCCCAGCCCGATCATGTCGTGGACCAGTTCCGTTGCCAGCGTCGCCTGCTCGCGCCCGTTCAACTGGCTGCGGCTGGTGGTGGCGATGTCGTCGATCAGCCGCTCGACCAGCGGGCGCAGCGTTTCAGCCGGCATGTCGGCGATGGTCGCCGGGTCGATGCGGGCCAGCACCTGCGACCGGATGTCGTTCAGCGAGCGGTTGACCGGGCGCAGCGTGGCCGGCGGCGGCGGAGAGGGGGGCGCCACCGGGGCCGGAGCAGGGGCGGCCTTCGGCTCCTCGGGGGGCGGGCTGGCGATCGACAGGGAGGAGGGCGCGGCCTTGCGGCCGAACAGGGTGCTCATCGCCGCACCCAGCGGCGGAACAGGCCGTCCTGGGCGGCGGGCTGTCCGGCGACGTCGGCGCCCAGCCGCTCCATGGCCTCGCGGAAGCGGCGGCAATGGCGGAAGGCCGGCTCGCCGACGCCCGCGGCGACGGCCAGCGGCACCGGACGGTAAGGCAGGGCGTGCTCCGGCGGCTCGCCCAGCGTCCGCATCAGATCCGCCGCGGGAAGCTCGCCGGGGGCGCCGCGCCGGTTCAGGACGGTGACGAGCCGCCCGCCGCCGGACCGGCGCGCGATGGCGGCGCGCAGCCGCACCAGATCGCGCAGGCCCGCGACGCTGGCGTCGCCGACCAGGACCGCGATGGACGCCGCCTCCAGCGCGGCGCGGGCGGCCCCGCCCTGGGCGCGGCCCGCGTCCACGACGACGTAGTTGTGGCGGGCCTGCAGCCGGTTCAGCACCGACAGGGCGGCGGTCGGCGCGATGTCGATCACGTCCTCCACCGGCTCCTCCGCCGCCAGCACGGACAGCCGGTCGGAGGCGGCGATCATGGCGCGCTCCATGAACACGTCGTCCACCCGGTCGGGGGCCTCGACCGCCTCGCGCAGCGCCGGTTCGGGCCGCAGGTTGAGGGCCAGCGCCACCGTGCCGTTCTGCAGGTCGAGGTCGACCAGCGCCGTGCGCCCGCGCGCACCGTCGGCCAGCCAGCAGCCGAGATGCACCGCCACCGTGGTGGTGCCCACGCCGCCGCGCGCGCCGATCACCGCCACTAGCTTGCCCAGCCGGCCCGGCGCCTCGTCCGCCGCGGTGCCGGCGCCGGCTGCGCGCAGCGCGCTTTCCAGCAGGTCGCGGGACAGCGGCTTGAACAGATAGTCCGTGACCCCGATCCGCCGCAGGTCGCGGTAGAGGCCGATGTCGTTGCTGTCGCCGACCGCGATGACCCGCACCGACGGGTCGCAGACCCCGGCCAGAGCCTCCATGGCGGCCAGCGGGTCGGCGACGCCGGACAGATCGACCAGCAGCAGATCGGGCGAGCGCTGGCGCTCCAGGTCGCGGGCGGCGCTGCGGATGTCGCCGGTCCGCACCTCGCAGGGCAGCAGGGACGGGGCGGTGCGGGTCAGCAGGGCGGCGCTGGCCGCGTCGGCGACGTAGGCGAGCAGGCGGGGGCCGGTGCCGCGGGCGGCGTCGGCCGGCGACGGCGCGTCGCCGAGAAGGGTGGCGAGCAGGCTCATTGCTCCTCCTGGCTTCCGTTCAGGGCGGGGGACAGCAGGAAGGCGCTGGTGCTGTTGCTCTTCACGAAGGGCTTCACCTGGTCGGCGCGGTAGCGCTGGACGGCGCCGGCCATGCGCTGGCCGTCGGCGGGCACGGTCTCGCGGCCCTGCACGAGGTCGCGCGGATCGGCCAGCATCAAAGCGAGGTTGCGCTGGTTGCTGCAGCCCAGCGCCGCGGTCGGGCTGTTCTGGTACCAGCCGCTGTAGATGTCGCTCCACGCCGCGCAGTCCGGGGCCAGCGCGACGTAGCTGGTCACCTGGAGCGCCGGGGCGCCGGTCTGGTCGGGGGCGAAGGTGACGTTCTCCGGCGGCACACCGGCCTCGCCCAGCAGGGAGGCGACGGCGGTCCGCGCCGGTGCGGCCAGCAGGGGACCGGTGACCGTCACGTGGGGAGTGGTGTCGCGGCCGAGCCCGGCCACCGTGCGGGCCACCCGGGCGCGCTCCTCCGCCGCGATGGCGCCGCTGCGCGGGTCGATGGCGAAGGGGACGGCGTTGCTGAGCGCCTTCACGGCGGGCGTCTGGGCGGTGGGCATCGGCGGGGGCGTCTGTGGCACGGCGCAGCCGCCCAGCAGACCCGTAAGGAGTGGCAGAAGCAGCATCGGCGTTCGCATGGCTTTGGGCAGCATGGCTTTGGGCATGGCGCGGTGCTCCGCGAAAGGGGTCATTGGAGGCTGAAGCCGGCGTCGCCGTGGAGGCGGGCGGCGCCCGGCCCGATAGCGAGCGGGGCGGTGCCGGCCGCGCTGCTGCCGCCGGCCGGGGGCTGCAGGCTCTGGGCACGGTTCAGGAAGATGCGCTCCACGTCGGTCGCCGCGACGAAGCCGTCGGTCGGGGCGGACAGGGCGTTGGCGGCGGACACCGGGCGGACGAGATAGGGGGTCACGACGATGACCAGCTCCGTCTCGTTGCGGCGGAACTTGCTGGAGTGGAACAGCGCCCCCAGCACCGGCACGTCGCCCAGCCCCGGCACAGCGTCCAGCGTCGCCGAGGTGTTGTTCTGGAGCAGGCCGGCGATGGCGAAGCTCTGCCCGCTGGCCAACTCGATGGTCGTCTCGGCGCGGCGCACCGACAGGCCGGGGATGCGGATGGAGTCGACCACGACGGCGCCGTTGTTGGTCAGCTCGCTGACCTCCGGGCGGACGCGCATGCTGATCTGGCCGCCGCCCAGCACGGTCGGGGTGAAGTCCAGGCTGACGCCGTACTTCTTGAACTGGATGGTGGTGGTGCGGTCGTACTGGGCGACCGGGATGGGGAACTCGCCGCCGGCCAGGAAGCTGGCCGTCTCGCCGGACAGGGCAGTCAGGTTCGGCTCAGCCAGCACGGTGATCAGCCCGTCCTCGGCCAGCGCGTCCACCACCGTGTTGATGTCCACCCGCCCGTTGCTGGAGCGGTAGCTGCCACCGATCGAGTTGGTTGGGGGAATGGCGCGGATCAGGTTGCCGGCGGCGTCCAGGATGGGGCGCCCGGTGGCGATCCCGAAGGCGAAGGAGCCGATGTTGAACATGCTCTCGAAATTGACGCCCAGCTCCTTGGTCACCTGGCGCGACACCTCGGCGACGCGGACCCGCAGATTGACCTGGGCGGGGGCGGCGACGGTCAGGCGGTTGGTGACGGTCTGCCCCTGCCCGACGTAGCGCTCGGCCAGCTCGACCATCTGCCGCGCCGTGGCGGGGGAGGAGACGGTGCCGGTCAGCGTGATGCCGTTGCCGGTGCTCTGTACATCGATGGCGGCGTTGGGCACCTGGGCGACCAGCTTGGACCGCAGGTCGCCGATGGGCATGGTGACGACGACGCTGAAGGAGGCGAGCGGCTTGTTGTCCGCCGACAGGGCGTAGACGCTGGCCCGTCCCGGCGTCTTGGCGACGATGAAGAAGGCCTGCGGACCGGACGCCTGCACGTCGGCGATCTCCGGGGCGGAGGTGAAGACGCTGGCCGCCGGGGCCGGCAGGTTGACCGGCTGTCCGCCGCCGACCTCCAGCGTGATCTCGCGGGGGCGCTGCTGCGCCTGGGCGGGCAACGCGGCCAGCATCGCGAACAGTCCGGCCAGGAGGGCCGCCCCGATGAAGGCTGCGACCCGGCTTGTGGTGTTGATGGTTGCCATCGTCATGAGTTCATCCCCCCAGGGTCGGCGCACCGGTTCAGCGTTCGAGCGTTTCCGTCTTGGAGCCGCGGATGATGAGCAGCGCCGGGCGGCGGGTGGCGGGCGCCTCCGCGCTGTGGGGCGCGGGAAGCTGGCGCAGGGCAGGCGACACGTCCTCAGCCCAGGTCGGGGCGGAGGCGGGCACCGTCTCCCCGGCGGCGAGGGCGGTCTCGTCGGCGAGCAGGCTGCGCAGCGCCAGCGACAGCTTGCCCATGGCCGCGGCGACGGTGACCGTCTCGCTCTGGCGGGCGGTGACCTCCAGCGTCACGGTGCGGGGGATGCGTCCGTCCGGCCCGCTCTTCGCCATGCCCGCTTCGCCGAGCTGCTGGTCGATGGCGATGACGCGCAGGTTCTGGAGCACGGTCTCGCCGACCGCCCGGCTGCGCAGGTCGCGCCCCGCCTGGGCTTCGAAATTCTGGGTCAGGATCAGGTCCACGCGGTCGCCGGGCCAGATCAGCCCGCCGGTCGCGCTGACCGCGTCCACCGCCACCGACACGGCGCGGCTGCCCGGCGACAGGACGGCGGCAAGGAAGCCGCGCTCCCCCGGCGCGACGATGTGGCCGGCCATGATCGGCTCGCCAGCCGCGAAGGACCGGCGGGTGACGGCGCCGCTGTAGGCGCTTTCCGCCACGCGGCCCCGCACCATGTAGCCGTCCAGCAGACGGCCCGGCGGCCAGGCTTCCCAGCGCAGATCCTCGGCGCGCAGCAGCATGCCGGTTGAGATCGGGCGGGCGGCGACCAGCACGGAATCCATGGGCGCCTGGGGCGCCGGGACCGCGACCGCGGCGGTCGGGGCCGGCAGCATCGAGAAGGACACGTAGCCCACCAGCGACAGCCCGACGAGCAGCAGGGACAGGAAAAGCACTCTCAGAACCATGCCGCTCCTCCGGTGGGGTTGGAGAGGGTGAGCAGCCCGCCAGCGGCCAGGGCGACGCCGTAGGGCACGGATTGGCGGGTTGCGATGCGGTGCGCCTCGGCCGCCAGGAGATGGGCCAGGATGCGGGCCGGCGTGGACCGGCCACCGAAGCGGCGCAGCAGCCGGCGCGCCGGGCGGGTGTTGCGCAGCGCCAGCCAACCGGTGAGATAGAGAAGGGAGAGCACCCCGCCGGCCAGCGCGGTGGCGGTCGCGAAGGGGGCGGCCCGCTCCACCCCGACCAGCAGCAGGATGGCCGAGGCCAGCTTCACGTCCCCGCCGCCCAGCCAGCCCCACCCGTGCAGGGTGCCTAGGACCAGGAACAGCGTGGCGGCGGCGGCAAGGCTGGCCCAGGGAAAGGGGGCGCCCTGCACCAGCGGAAGCGCGAGGCCGAGGGTGGCGAGGAGGATGGACACCGTGTCCGGGATGATGCGCCGGCACAGGTCGTCCGCCGCCGCCCAGCCCAGCGCAAGCCCCGCCATGGGCAGTGCCAGGGAGAGGGGGTCGAGGACCGCGATCGTTTCCATGGCGGGAGCTTTGCGTGGGAGGGGAGGAACGGCGTTTACGGAATTTTCGTCGAGGTGCCGGTGACCGTGGAACCGATGCCGGTGAACAGGGTGCTGACGTTGGTGCCGAAGGTGCGGGCGCCGCCGATGATGACAAGCGCGACGAGCGCCGCCGCCAGACCGTATTCGAGGGCCGTAATGCCCTTGCGGTCCTTGGTGGCGGCGTGGATCGGGGAAATGATGGCGCGGATGTTGGCGAGCATGGTCATTGATTGTCTCCGTTGATAATTAAGACACGAAGGGTTTTCGCTTCATCACTGTGAAGCGGAGGGGCTCGATTACTGATTTTTAGGGAATGCACGGCGTCTGTGATTTCAGGATGTCGAAGCCCTGCATTTTAGGAAACCTATCGATAGAGGTAGTCCGGCGGGCCAGTGCCGTTGTCTTCGCAATCCGCGGTGCAACTTTTCGCGCCGTCATCAGGCAATGCGCCGGCGCCGCCATGTGCAGAAAAGTCGTTCCAAAGAAACGGCGAGAAGAGCGCCATGTGGGGAGGCGAATGACAATCGGATTGCTTTGATGGGAAATGATTAGAAATTGAAGAGATTATCGGGCTATGCCGGGATTGTGCCGACGCCGGGATCGCCGCTCCCTTCGCGGCGCGCGGAGCATTTGGACTCCCGACGGTGGTGCCATCTCGTCCCGGAATGGTGGCTGGTTCACCGGTTGGCGAAGCAGAGTCGGTAGCCGGGTCGGGGTACCCTTTTCCGTCAAGTCGAAGCGCACGCACCGGATCGTCCGTCTGGGAACAGGACTGGACGAACGGGACGAGGAGTTAATCCCGCCGGTTCTACGACCAGTGGCAATAGGTCGCACCTTCGTGATAATGAGAATAACTATCATCCAAGCCGAAGGGCATGGATACTGCCGGCAGGCCCCGCCATGGATCGCGGCCGTGGGCCACCGCCGTCAAGGAGCGAGAGTCAGGATGTCATTGTTCGGCAAATATGTCGCGCCGGCCGCGGCGCTGTCCGTTCTGTTGATCGCCGGTGGCTCCGGCCTGGCGGCCGATCCGGCGGAGATTCAGAAGGCGAAGGCCGAGCTGGGCAAAGCGCTGTTCTTCGACAACAATCTGTCCTCCACGCGCAGCCAGTCCTGCGCGACCTGCCACAACCCGGAATTCGGCTTCGCCGACCCGCGCGGCGCGGCGTCGCTGGGGGCGGACGGCAAGTCGCTGGGCGACCGCAACGCGCCGACCGCCGCCTACGCTCACCTCGCCCCGCGCTTCGGCTTCAAGGCCAGCGGGGTTCCCTTCGGCGGACAGTTCCACGATGGCCGGGCCGCCACCCTCCAGGAGCAGGCCGGCGGGCCGCCGCTGAACCCCGCCGAGATGGCCATGGCCTCCAAGGCGGAGGTGCAGGGGCGGTTGAAGGAGAACGCCGACTACGCGCGGAGCTTCGTCGCCCTCTATGGCGCGGGGGTGCTGGACGACGCCGAGCGGGCCTACGACGCGATGACCGACAGCATCGCCGCCTTCGAGAAGACCGACGTCTTCTCGCCCTTCGATTCCAAGTACGACCGCTATCTGCGCGGCGAGTACAAGATGACCGGCGAGGAGGAACTGGGGATGACCCTGTTCTTCTCGCAGCAGTTCACCAACTGCAACGTCTGCCACAAGCTGAACGCCATGCCGGCGGCGACGAACGAGGTCTTCACCAACTACGAGTACCACAACATCGGCGTTCCGGTGAACGCGGAGCTGCGGGCGGCCAACGGGGTGGCGGCGACGCACATCGACCGCGGGCTGGCGGAGAATCCGGCGCTGAAGGGTCAGACGGCCCATGAGGGGAAATTCAAGACGCCGACCCTGCGCAACGTCGCGGTGACCGGCCCCTACATGCACAACGGCGTCTTCAAGGACCTGGAGACCGTCGTCCGCTTCTACAACAAGTACAACAGCACCAAGCCGGCGGACCAGATCAACCCGGAGACCGGCAAGCCCTGGGGCAATCCGGAAGTCGCCGCCACCGTCTCCATCAAGGAACTGGAGGAGGGCCCGGCGCTCGACGACCGCCGAATCAAGGCTCTGGTCGCCTTCATGAAGACGCTGACCGACGCCCGCTACGAACCGCTGGTGAAGTGAGCGCGGGCGGGCGGGGCCGCCGCCATGGCCCCGACGTCCGCCGCAAAATCGGCAGCATGCGCCCTGCATCGCGATTGCATCTTGACAATGAGAGTGATTAGCGGCGCATGTTGAGAATGCTTCGCACTTTCATGGCATTGACGCCCACGCCCATCGACGCTTGAGGAGACCTTCATGTTCAAGCACGCCTCCGGCTTTGCCGCCGCGGCTCTCATCGCGCTGGCGCCGCTCGCCGCCGACGCCCAGACGGCCAAGCCCGCCTACAAGGACGTGGTGAAGACCTACGCGGACATCGCCCAGGCCAGTTACGAGGATTCCGCCAGCACCGCCAAGGCGCTGAAGAAGGCCGTCGACGCGCTGGTGGCCAACCCGTCGGAGGCGACGCTGGCCGCCGCCCGCACGGCGTGGCTGAACGCCCGCGTCCCCTACATGCAGACCGAGGCCTTCCGCTTCGGCAACCCGATCGTCGACGCGTGGGAAGGCAAGGTCAACGCCTGGCCGCTCGACGAGGGCCTGATCGACTATGTGGACGACGGCTATGCCGGCGGCGACAGCAACCCGTTCGCCAAGGCCAACGTGATCGCCAACCCGAAGATCAAGGCCGGCGACAAGACCATCGACGCCCGCAAGATCACCAAGGAACTGCTGGCCGACAAACTGCACGAGGCCGGCAAGGTCGAGGCCAACGTGGCGACCGGCTACCACGCCGTCGAGTTCCTGCTGTGGGGCCAGGACCTGAACGGCACGGGTCCGGGCGCCGGTGACCGCAAGGCGACCGACTTCGCCAAGGGCAAGGACTGCACCAACGGCAACTGCGACCGCCGCGCCCAGTTCCTGACCGTCGCCACCCAGATGCTGGTCGAGGATCTTGAGGAGATGGCCAAGGCCTGGGGCGCCAAGGGCAAGGCCCGCGCCTCCGTCGCCAAGGCCAAGGAGTCGGAGGGCGTCGCCCGCATCCTGACCGGCCTCGGCAGCCTCAGCTACGGCGAGCTGGCCGGCGAGCGCATGAAGCTCGGCCTCATGCTGCACGATCCGGAGGAGGAGCATGACTGCTTCTCCGACAACACCCACAACTCGCACTATTACGACCAGGTCGGCATGGTCAACGTCTACAACGGGCGCTACACCCGCGTGGACGGCAAGGTCGTGACCGGCCCGTCGCTGTCGCAGTATGTCGCCGCCACCGCGCCGGAGGCCGACGCCAAGGTGAAGGAGGCGATGACCGCCACCACCGCCGCGATGAAGGTCATGAAGGACACCGCCGACAGCGGCAAGATGGCCTACGACCAGATGATCGGCACGGACAACGCCGAGGGCAACGCGATCATTTCGACCGCGGTGGACCGTCTGGTCGACCAGAAGAAGGCCCTGGAAAGCGTCGTCGCCGCCCTGGGCGTTTCGGTCGAGCTGGCCGGTTCGGACAGCCTCGACAACCCGTCCGCCGTCGGCAAGTAAGACGTCGGCGAATTAGCCGGCGGCAAGCAAGCTGGCGGACCACGGGCCGCGGCCCTTCCTTCCCGCGTGGGGCGGCGTTGTCCGCTCCCCGCCGACCGCCCGCGCGGGGGAGGGGCCGCAGCCCGGCCTTTTCGTCTTCATGAGATGGGGCACTCCGCCCGACCGATGCCCGCCCGACCGATGAAAGCCCGTTTCGCCTTCCTGCTCGCCCTTCTGCCGGCCCTGCCGGCGGTGGCGGGCGACCTCGACACCCGGATCGGTGAGAAGCTGTTCCGGCGGATGTGGGTCAGTGCCCCGACGGTGACGCATGCCAACGATGGGCTGGGGCCGCTCTACGACGCCCGCTCCTGCGCCGCGTGCCACCCGGCGGCCCGCCAGGGGCGCCCGCCCGATCCCGATACGCCCGATCCCGATTCACCCGATGGCCGCGGCGTCGGCTACGCGCTGAAGCTCAGCGGCGACCCCGTCTATGGGCGGCAGATCCAGACCAACGCGGTGCTCGGCTTCGCCACCGAGGGCAAGCCCGTCCTGACCTACCGCGAGGAGACGGTGCGCTTCCCCGACGGCGACACGGCGACGCTGCGCCGCCCGCTGGTGACCGTCACCGACCTCAATTACGGGCCGCTGGCCGAGGCGACGGCCATTTCCGCCCGCATCGCCCCGTCCGTGCGCGGCATGGGCCTGCTGGAGCGCATCCCCGAGGCCGACATCCTGGCCGGCGCCGATCCGGAGGACCGCGACGGTGACGGCATCGCCGGACGCCCCAACTGGGTGGCGCCGGAGGGCACGCGGCAGCTCGGCCGCTTCGGCTGGAAGGCCGTCCACCCGACGCTGCACCGCCAGAATTCGGAGGCCTTCAGCCTCGACATCGGCATGTCCACCCCGGCCTACCCCGAGCCCTGGGGCGACTGCACACCGGCGCAGACCGAGTGCCGGAACGCCCCGCACGGCGACTCCCCGCAGTACGAGGGGCTGGAAATCCCCTCCACGGTGATCGGGCTGATCGACGGCTATCTGCGCACCCTGCCGCCGGATGGTGGGCTGGAGGCGCCGCGCGACACGGCGGGAAGCGCGCTGTTCGCCGCCACCGGCTGCGCGTCCTGCCACCGCCCCTCCTTCACCACGGCGGAGGACGCGGCGCATCCCACGCTGTCCCGCCGGACGATCTTCCCCTACAGCGACCTGCTTTTGCACGATCTGGGCGAGGATCTGGCCGACGGCGTGGCGATGGGCGAGGCGAGGGGCCGCGACTGGCGCACGACGCCGCTGTGGGGGATGAAGCGGCTGGCGGAATCCGACGGCACGCTGGCCCTGCTCCACGACGGGCGGGCGCGCAGCGTCACCGAGGCCATCCTGTGGCACGGCGGCGAGGCGGACATGGCGCGCGGCGCCTTCATGGCCCTGCCGCGCGGCGACCGGGAAAAGTTGGTGCGTTTCGTTCTGGGGCTCTAAAGTCCACACGGTTTGAATGGCATAGGTGATGAGGATGCAACGCCGTCGCATGATCGGCCTGATGTCGGCCGCCGCCCTGTCGATCCTCCTGCCGGGCAAGTTCGCCCTGGCGGCGCGGGAGCCGGCGGGAGACGCCGCCGTGCTGGGCGGTCTGGTCCGAACCCATGCCCTGCCGCGCTTCGACGCGCTGGCCGGTGCCGCCGGCATCTACGCGGAGCGGCTGGCGGAGTTCGCCGCGGCGCCGACCGCGGACGGGCTGGAGAGCTGCCGCGCCGCCCACCGCGCCGTCTACGAGGCCTGGGCCGGCGTCCAGCACCTGCGCGCCGGACCGCTGGCGATGGAGCTGCGCGCCGACCGCATCGCCTTCTGGCCGGAGCGGGCCGGGGTGGTGCAGCGCCAGATCCTCGCCATGCTGAAGAACCGCGATCCGAAGCTGCTGGAGCCGGGCGGGCTCGCCCGCCAGAGCGCCGCGGTGCAGGGGCTGACCGTGCTGGAGCGGCTGCTGTTCGACGAGGGCGTCACCGCCGCTGGATTCCAAGGCGATGAGGCGGGGCGCTTCCGCGGCGCGCTGGCCGCCGCGGTGGCGCAGAACGTCCTCGCCATCACTCGTGAGGCGCGCGACGGCTGGAAGGCCCTGGAGGCGCCGCTGACCGCCGGGGAGCAGACCGCGCTCGGCCCCGACGCCGGGTCGGCGATCAACGTGCTGTTCACCGGGTCGCTCACCGCGCTGCAGGTGGTGGCCGACCAGAAGCTGCTGGCGCCGCTCGGCCCCACCGCCGCGGAGGCCAAGCCGGCGGTGGCCGAGGCGCTGCGCAGCGGCCAGTCGTCCCACAACGTCCGCATCAACCTGGAGGCGCTGCGCGCCCTGATGCTGGGCGAGGGCGGGGGACCGGGCCTGACCGCGCTGCTGCCCGCCGGCGACGCCGGGGCGCAGGCCCGCCGCGCGTTGGAGGACGGCTTCACCGCCGCGGTCCGCGCCGCCGAGGCGATCCCCGCACCGATCAACGTCGCCGTCGCCGACCCGGCCAAGCGCAAGACCGTGGAGGCCACCCTGCAACGGGCCAAGGACCTGCGCAACCTGCTGACCGGCACGGTGGCGCCGCTTCTGGACATCAGCATCGGCTTCAACGAACTGGATGGAGACTGAGCGATGGACGCGACCCGCCGGGGCACCCTGTTCCTGATTGGTGGCGGCCTGCTCGGTGGCGGTCTGCTCGGCGCCCTCCTGGGACCGGCGCGGGCGGAGACCGCCGGGGGCACGCTGTTCCTCAACGCCTACGCCACCGCGGCGGCATCGCCGGAGTATGGCGTGGCGGCGCTGGACGGAACGGGCGGCGTGCGCTTCACCACCCCGACGCCGGGCCGCGCCCACGGCATCGTCCCGCACCCGACGCGGGCCGAGGCGGTCGCCTTCGCCCGCCGTCCGGGGCGCTGGTTCATGCCGCTGTCGTTGGTTGACGGGCGTCCGGGGCCGGCGATCCGCGCGCCGGACGACCGCCGCTTCACCGGCCATGGCGCCTTTTCCACCGACGGGCGGCTGCTCTACGTGGCGGAGGACGACGTGCCGCGCGAAACCGGGGCGATCGGCGTCTATGACGCCATGGACGGTTACCGCCGCGTCGGCGCGATGCCGACCCACGGGCTGGGGCCGCACGAGCTTCTGATGATCGCGGACGGCACGGTCCTGGCGGTCGCCAACGGCGGCGTCATCACCCACCCGGACACCGGTCGGGCCAAGCTGAACCTGGACGAGATGGACTCCTCGATCACCTATGTCGAGGTGGCGAGCGGAAAGCTGCTCGATCAGGTCCGCCTGCCGGAGGAGCACGCGAACCTCGGCATCCGCCACATCGCCGCCCTGGCCGACGGCGGCATCGCCTTCGGCACGCAGGATGAGCGGCCGGTCGGCATGCTCCAGCCGCTGACCGGCACGCACCGTCCGGGCGGCGGCGCGGTGCGCCTGTTCGAGACGCCGGACGAGGAGCTGTCCCGCTTCGAGGGCTACATCGGCAGCGTCGCCGCCGACAAGGGCAAGGTCGCGGCCAGTTCGCCCAAGGGCGGCATCATTGGGCTGTGGGACGACGCCACCGGCGCGTGGCTGGGGGCGGCGGCGCTGCCCGACGGCTGCGGCATCGCCCCGGACGGCGACGGTTTCCTGGCGAGCAGCGGGCTCGGCAATCTCCGCACGGTCGGTGCGGTGCCGGACCTGCCGGGCGACGGCCTGCGGCTGGCCGACTTCCGTTGGGACAATCATATGACTCGTTTTGCCATATGACGCGCATCGCCACCTGACGCGCCGTCCGTAAGCCCCTCTATGAAAAAGCGCCGGGCGGCGGCTTGGGCGGTGGCCCGCCGCCCGCGGTGCTGGTAGGCTTGGCAACACTGCCGCCAAGACACTGCCGCCGGACGCCATGATCGTCGATGAATATCTGGGGTTTCGCGCCGGGGACGAGGTTCTGGACCTTGCTGAGCTGACCGCCGGAACCGCGCGCATCAAGGAACTTCACCTCGTGCCCAGCGACTGGGCGAACGGGCCGACCGTCATCGCCGTGATGGTCAACGGCGCCGAGCGTTACGTCATCCAGCTCAAGAAGGTGCAGATCCACGCCGCGAAGGAGCCGGAGACCCGGAACCGCCGCGTCATTCCCCTGCGCCGCAGTCCGCATTGATCCTTTCCCCCGGTCCGGAGGCTGCCATCGTGATGCGTGACTTCTGCCTGCCCGGACGGTCGGCGCTGGTGGCGACGGAGGCCGCGGTGGCCACCTCGCACCCGCTGGCGAGCGCGGCGGCGCTCGACATCCTTGCGGCGGGCGGCAACGCCGTGGACGCGGCCATCGCCGCCGTCGCGGTGCAATGCGTGGTCGAGCCGCACATGACCGGCATCGGCGGCGATGCCTTCGCCCTCTACGCCCCGGCGAACGGGCCGGTGGTCGCCCTGAACGGCAGCGGGCGGGCGCCCGCCGCCGCGAGCGTCGAGCGTCTGGCCGGGCTGGGCGTCACCGGCGAGATCCCGCGCCACGGCGCCCACGCGGTCACCGTGCCGGGCGCCGTCGCTGCCTGGACGCGGTTGCACGCCGACCACGGGCGGCTGCCGCTCGACCGGGTCTTCCTCCGCGCCATCCGCTACGCCGAGGAGGGCTACGGCATTTCCCCGCGGGTGGCGCAGGACTGGGCAGCGGCGGTCCCCCTGCTGGCGGCGGACGAGGGCTGCCGCGCCGTCTTCCTGCCCGACGGCCGCGCGCCGCGCGCCGGGGAGCGCCACGCCCAGCCGCTGCTCGGCCAACGGCTGCGGGACATCGCGGCGCACGGGGCGGCGGCCTTCTACAGCGGGGCCACGGCGGAGTCGCTGGTCGGCTTCCTGCGCGCCCGCGGCGGGCTGCACACGCTGGACGACTTCGCGGCGGCGCAGGTTGGGGCGGAGTACGTGACGCCGCTCGCCACGGATTACCGCGGCTACGAGATTCTCGAGTGCCCGCCGAACGGCCAGGGCCTCGCCGCGCTGATGATCCTGAACGCGCTGGGCGGCTTCGACCTGTCGCAGTCGGTCGGCGACGCCGACCGCCACCATCTGCACGCCGAGGCGACCAAGCTCGCCTACCACCACCGCGACGTCCTGGTGGGGGAAGGCGGACCGGAGGCCGCCGCGGCGCTGCTCTCAGCGGAAGCGACGGCGGCGCTGCGCCGCCGCATCGACCCGGCCCGCGCCCAGCCCCCCACGCTGTGGATGGAGGCGGAGCACAAGGACACGGTCTGCCTCAGCGTGGTCGACCGCGACGGCAACGCCATCTCCTTCATCAACTCGATCTTCCACAGCTTCGGCAGCGTGCAGCTCGACCCGGCGACCGGCGTCCTCCTGCACAGCCGCGGCACCTCCTTCCGCCTGACCGAGGGGCACCCCAACGCCCTGGCGCCGCGCCGCCGCCCGCTGCACACCATTATCCCCGGCCTGATCCGCAAGGATGGGCGCGCGGTCTGCCCCTTTGGCGTGATGGGCGGCCATTATCAGGCGGCGGGGCATGGCGCCTTCGTGTCGGCGCTGCTCGACCGCGGGCAGGACGTCCAGACCGCCATCGACCAGCCGCGCAGCTTCGCCTTCAACGGGGTTCTGGAGATCGAGCCCACCGTGGCGGAGGACACCGCGGCGGAGCTGGCGCGCCGCGGCCACGCGGTGGTCCGCCGGGACGAGCCGATGGGCGGCGGTCAGGCGATCTGGATCGACCACGCGGCCGGCCTGCTGATCGCCGGCTCGGACCACCGCAAGGACGGCTGCGCCCTGGGTTTCTGAGGGGGGCGGTTGTGCCGCCCCCCTCGTCAGGCGCCCACCACCGGTTCCACCGCGGCGGCGATGGACAGCAGGCGGCGGTCGGCCCCCGCCGCACCGACCAGCATCAGGCCGCTGGGCAGCTCGCCCGCTCGCTGCATCGGCAGGCTGATGGCGCAGCGGTCCAGGAAGTTGAACAGGGCGCAGTTGCGCAGCAGCAGCAGGTTCAGCCGCGTGAACGCCTCGTCCTCGGCGAAGGCGTCGATGCGCGGGGCCAGCAGCGGCACGGTCGGCATCAGCAGCGCGTCGTAGTCCGCCGTGGTCCGGTCGGTGCGGGTGATCAGGTCGGCGCGGTGCTGGGCCACCTCGATGTAATCGACGGCGCTCATGGTCCGGCCGCGCTCGATGCGGACGCGGACGCGCGGGTCGTAAAGGTCGCCCTTCTCCGCCAGCAGGTCGCGGTGCCAGTGGGCAGCCTCCGCCGCGGGCAGGCCGCCCTTGGCGTTGGCCGGGCCGATCTCCGCCAGCTCCGCCATGGGGATGTCGACGATGCGGGCTCCGGCCTCCGACAGGCGGCGGCAGGCGGCGTCGAAGGCGCTTGCCACAGCGTCCTCCATCCCGTCGAGGACCACCGTCTGCGGCACGGCGAAGCGCAGCCCGGCCAGCCCGACCTGGGGCGGCACCGACTCCGTCTCGCCGGCCAGGACGGCGTCGGCGATGGCGCAGCATTCCACCGTCCGGGCGAGCGGCCCGATGGAATCCAGCGACCAGGACAGCGGCAGGGCGCCGCGCAGCGACACCCGGCGCTGCGTCGGCTTGAAGCCGACGATGCCGCAGAGCGCCGCCGGGATGCGGACCGAGCCGCCGGTGTCGGTGCCGAGCGCCAGCGGGACATGGCCCGCCGCCACCGACACCCCGGCGCCCGACGACGAACCGCCGGGGATGCGCGCGGGATCGGCGGGGTTGCCGGGGGTGCCATAATGCGGGTTGATGCCGACGCCGGAAAAGGCGAACTCCGTCATGTTGGTGCGTCCCACCACCACCGCCCCGGCGGCGCGCAGCCGCGCCACCGCGTCGGCGTCGCGGCTGGCCGGGGCGGCGCCCTCCAGCGCCCGCGACCCGGCCCGCGTAACGTGCCCGGCCTCGTCGAAAAGGTCCTTGACCGAGATCGGAAGGCCAGCCAGCGGGGAGGGGCGCTGCCCGGCCCGGCGCAGCAGGTCCTGGGCGTCCGCCGCCGCACGCGCCGGATCGGCGTGCAGGGCGGTGTAGGTCTTGCGCGCCTCCTCGCCCCCGGCCGCGATGGCGGCGAGGGCGGAATCGACGAGCTGGCGGCTGGTGGTGGCGCCGTCGTCGAGCCGGCGGGACAGGGTGGCGATGGTGGGCGTCGTCATGGCGGGAACCGACCGGGTCTGGAGGAGGGAAGGGGCGTCAGGCGTCGCCGGCCAGGGCGCGCAGCTCGGCCAGCCGGGCCGGCGCCAGCGGGACGCCGTCGCGCAGGGTGCGGGCGCGGCGGGCGTAGCGGCGCTCGCCCGGCATGCGGTCCTGCCCCGCTTCCTTGACGTTCCCGATGAGGCCGGCGACGCGGTCGGCGAAGGCGCCGGTTCCGCCGCGCTCCGGGTCGATGACGATGAAGAGCTGGCCGGTGCAGGGCGTCTCGGCGCCGGGATGGGCCGACCAGTCGACCTCGCGCGAGTATTTGCCGCCGGTCAGCGCCGCCGCCAGAACCTCGATCATGAAGGCGATGGAGCCGCCCTTGTGGCCGCCGAAGGGCAGCAGGGCGCCGCCGTCGAGAACGGCCTTGGGGTCGGTGGTCGGCTTGCCGTCGCGGTCCACGCCGGAGCCGGCGGGGATGGCGTGCCCCTCGCGCGCGGCGATGCGCACGTCGCCGTTGGCCATGGAACTGGCCGCCTGGTCGAAGACCATCGGGTCCCCGCCGGCCACCGGGGTGGCGAAGGCCATCGGGTTGGTGCCGTAGACCGCGGCCTTGCCGCCCGGCGGCACGACGCAGGCGAAGCTGTTGACGAAGGACAGCGCCACCAGCCCTTCGCGTGCGAAGGGCTCGACGTCCGGCCACAGGGCGCTGAAATGGTGGGAGTTGCGGATCGCCATCACGGCGACGCCGTTGTCACGCACCATCTCCAGGAAGCGGTCGCGGGCGGCCAGGAAGGCGGGCTGGGTGAATCCATTGGCGGCATCGACACGCAGGAAGGCGGGGCCGGCCTCCTCCACCGTCGGTTCGGCCCGCCCGTCCACCCAGCCGCTCTTCAGCGAGCCGACATAGCCGGGAATGCGGAACACACCGTGGCTGGTGGAGCCGTCGCGCTCGCAGGACGCGCAGTTCTCCGCGAGGATCGCCGCCACCCGCTCCGACGTGCCGTGGCGCAGGAAGATGCGCTCCAGCAGCGCCACCAGATCGGCGAAGGGGACCGGCGTTCCGGTTTCCGCGGTCTGGGCGAAGGCCGCGGCGGCGCGGCGGCTGGGGGTCTCGTCACTCATGCTCGTCCCTTCCGGTTCTCGTGTTCTTCTTGCGGGCGCCCCGGACTCTTGCCGGTCCGCTGGTCGCCGGGCGCACCATAGCGCGCGGCAGTCGCGCGGGCGAAAGGGAATGGCGCGCGCCTTTCCGCAATCGACCCGCCGGGCATGGGATTGAAGGCTGGGCTCCGTTTGTGTTCCTGAATGTCCGTAATTATAACCAACTGACTTTGTTGGCGAATCGGACGGCGGCGGGGAACCATGACGCCGCCGGGGGCGTTGTCTGAGAGCCTGCTGGCCGGCGGCGTATCCGCCGGACTTCACGGTGCTCCGGCACGGAGGAGCGGCAAATTGCCGCGTTCATCGCCAAACACGTGGAATCAGCCCTGCCATGCTTCCGGTGGGTGTTGACGGGTTGATGTTGCGGTGCACAATAAACAACGAACCGGACGAGGCCGTAAGGTGCTTGTTCTGGATCAAGGTCACGGGCCTGGTTTCCTGTCAAACAGATGGGGACAAGCAGGCGCCGGTTGCAGCGGTTGAGTGTTTTGTAGAGGGGCCACGATGCGCGATCATTCCAGCCGTCACGGTGAGTCCGGTTTCGACTCCGGAGTCCTCTGGGGAACCTCCATCGCTGGCATCGCTCTGTCCGGCCTCATGGCGGTCGCCTGGAATCCGGCGGACGCCTCATCGTCCGGACCAGCTTCGGCCATCATCGACCGCGGCGCCCACCAGCTCGACCACGCCGCCTGCACGGAGGCGCTGTCCACCCTGCTGGCCCGCTTCCGCGACAACCCGGAGGTTCTGTGGGTCTGGGTGGAGCAGAGCGTTCCGTCGGGCCACGGGCTGGTCGTGCGCACCAAGGCCACCTCCGTGTCGCCCGACGCCCCGCGACCCTATGCCTTCCGTCCCAACGCCGCCGTGAATCCGGAACAGGCCTGCGGCTTCTCCAGCAATTCCGTCCATGCACTGTCGATGGGTGGCGTCGCCCAGCCCTACGAGGTGACCGCTCCCGATCCCTGGAGCGCGGCCGCCGGTCCGTAAGGCTTGGAACGATCGTCGCGGAGGCCGTCAGGTTTGGGCCTCAGGCTCGGGCGGCCCGCCGGATCTTCTTCTGCACATACATGGCGGCGTCGGCGGCGCGCAGCGCGTCGTCGGGCGTCGTGGCGCCAGGGTCGGCGCTGACCACGCCGACGCTCGCCCCCGGATAATCGAAGGCGCACCCCTTCAAGCGGTACCCGCCGCGGATCAGCGGCGCCACCCGCTCGCGCAGAGCGTCGGCGGCCTCGTCCCCCTCGGCGCCGGGCGTGGCGCCCATGCCGACGATGATGAACTCGTCGCCGCCCAGCCGGCCCAGCGTGTCCCCCGCCCGCAGCCCCGCGCCGATGCGCCGCCCCACCTCGGTCAGGAATTCGTCGCCGGCCTCGTGCCCGTGGGTGTCGTTGATCGCCTTGAAGCCGTCCAGGTCGATGAAGCCGATCAGCACGCTCTGGCCGGCCCGTTCGGCCATGGCGAACAGCCGGTGCAGTTCCGCGACCACGGCGCGCCGGTTCGGCAGGCCGGTCAGCGCGTCGGTGTAGGAATAGGACTCCAGGGCCGCGTTCAGGTCCCGGAACTGGGTCAGGAGCTGTTCGCGCTGGATGTGAAGGGCGATCAGCGAGGCGAACAGGCGCAAAACCTGCTCGCCCTTTGGCGTCAGGGGCTTGCGTTCCGAACTGGCGGCGCAGAGCGTGCCGAACAGGCTGCCGTCGTCGAGATGGACGGGCGTGCTGACATAGGTGCGGATGCCCAGCGCCGCCGCCGCCTCGGAATCACCCCAGCAGTTGGGCACGTCGTCGGTGTAGAGCTTCCCCTCGTCGAGCGCCCGCTTGCACAGCGTGCCTTCCCACGGAACGGCCAGCCCTTCGGGAATGTTCAGGGTCTTGGTGTTGCAGGAGAAGAGAATGCGCTGGATGCCGTGCTCCAACTCGATCCGGGTGAGATAGGTGGCCTCCAGCTCCGTCACCAGTTCCAGAAGCGACAGCAGGGGCCGGGTCAGCTCTTCCACGGTCTTCGCCGACGAAAGGGTATCGGTAAGCTGAGCGAACAGTTCGTCGGCCATGTGGTCAGTCACTCTAATGGCAGGCGCTCAATCCCGCATTGCATGCGGGAACGCAGTTTCATATCCAATTACGGGAATTTATTATTAAACATCATACTAACGAATGGCCTATGGCTAGGCAATGGGGGAATGATTTCACGTCCATGACGGTGCCCCCGGACCCCGGCAGGAGCCATGTGCCGAAAAATTCCGCATGGTGGCGTTTGACCGGGCAGGCCGACGCGGAGTAACCCTTGCCGCGCAACCACCGATACGGGAACCGCAGTTCATGACAGCCCCGCGCGACCGGGTGCTGGACGTCCACGACCGTCCGCCCCCGGCCACCTTCCTCCTGCTCAGCCTCCAGCACCTGTTCGCCATGTTCGGCGCCAACGTGCTGGTGCCGATCCTCACCGGTCTCGACCCGTCGGTGGCGCTCGTCACCAGCGGTCTGGGCACCCTGATCTATCTGGCCTTCACCAAATGGCGGCTGCCCGCCTATCTAGGCTCCTCCTTCGCCTTCATCGGCCCGATCGTCGCCGCCACCCAGATCGGCGGCACCGGCGGCGCGCTGGTCGGGGCCTGTGCGGCGGGGGCGGTCTATGTGGCGGTCGCCCTGCTGATCCGCGCCTTCGGCGTGCGTTGGCTGCTGGCCATCCTGCCGCCCATCGTCGTCGGGCCGGTGATCGTGGTGATCGGCCTCGGCCTCGCCTCGGTCGCCGTCGGCATGGCCCAGAACACCGCGGGCGGCGGCGAGTACAGCCTGCCGCACTTCCTGCTGGCGCTGGCGACGCTGGGCAGCATCTTCCTCTACTCCATTGTGCTGCGCGGATTCTTCACGGTGGTGCCGATCCTGCTGGGCATCCTGACCGGCTATGCGCTGGGCGTGGTCTTCGGCATGGTGGATTTCGCGCCGGTCGCCGCCGCGCCCTTCCTGCGGATGCCCGACTTCCACCTGCTGTTCTCCGGCATGAAGGAAGGCGTGTCGGCCTGGGCGATGATCCTGCTGGTGGCGCCGGTGGCGCTGGTCACCATCGCCGAGCACATCGGCGGGCAGATCGTGCTGAGCCGCGTCGTCGGCCGCAACTTCATCGCGGATCCGGGCCTGCACCGCTCGGTGTTCGGCGACGGCGTGGCGACCATGGTGGCGGGCGCGCTGGGCGGCCCCCCGGCGACGACCTACGGCGAGAACATCGGCGTGCTGGCGGTGACCCGCGTGTTCAGCGTGTGGGTGATCGGCGGGGCGGCCACGCTCGCCATCATCCTGGGCTTCGTGGGCAAGCTGTCGGCCTTCCTGTCCAGCATCCCCACGGCGGTGATGGGCGGCGTATCCATCGCCCTGTTCGGCGTCATCGCCTCCTCGGGCATCCGCACGCTGATCGAGGGCAAGGTGGATCTGGGCGACAAGCGCAACCTGCTGATCTCCTCGACCATTCTGGTGATCGGCATCGGCGGGGCGTCGCTGAAGTTCGGCGACGGCGGCTTCGTCGTCTCCTCGATGGCGCTGTCGGCGGTGATGGGCGTCGTCCTGAACGCGGTCCTGCCGGGCCGCGGCACCGGCGGCGACGCCGAGGCCATCCTGTCCTCCGACCATATCTGAGGACCGGATCGCGATCGGCCAAGGCGGAGTCCCCCGGAATTCCCTGGAGGGCTCCGCCCTTTTTATTCCCCGATCTTATACGCCTCGACGTCGCCCATCAGGATCGCGTCGATTCGCCCGACCAGATCGTTGATCCGGTAGGGTTTCGCCAGCACCGGGATGCCGGTGGCGCGGGCGATGTCTTCGCTGTAGCCGGTCGCCAGGATGACCGGCAGGCCGGGCCGCCGCTCGCGGGCTTCGCGGGCGAGGTCGATGCCGCTCATCCCGCCGGGCATCACCACGTCGCTCAGCAGCACGTCGACCCCGTCGTCCGACAGGTGGGGCAGCGCCTCCTCGGCGTTGGCGGCGGACAGCACGGCGAACCCGGCGTCCTCCAGCGCCGTGCTGACGGTCATGGCGACGATGGGGTCGTCCTCGACCACGAGAACGCAGCCATGGCGCCGCGCGCCACCCGACGGCGGCACGATGGCGGCGGGAGGAGTGGGCTCCACCGCCGGGGCCACGCCGGAGCGGCGGAGCAGAAGATGCACTCTGGTGCCCTGGCCCGGCGCGCTCTCGATCCAGGCGGTTCCGCCGGTCTGCCGGGCGAGTCCGTAGACCTGGGCCAGCCCCAGCCCCGTTCCCTTGCCGAGTTCCTTGGTCGTGAAGAACGGCTCGAAGGCGCGGGCGGCCACCGCGGCGGGCATGCCGCAGCCGGTGTCCGACACGGACAGCCGCAGGAACTCGCCCTCCACGCCCCGCGGATCGCCAGGGGGAAACACCGTGTTGACCGCCTCCACCGTCAGCCGCCCGCCGGACGGCATGGCGTCGCGCGCGTTGACGGCGAGGTTGATGACCGCCAGCTCGAACTGGGTCGGATCCACTTCGACGGGCCAAAGGTCGTCGCCGAGGCGGAGGTCCAGCGCGATGTCGGCGCGCAGCGCCCGTTCCAGCAGGGCCGACATGGCGAGCACCCGGTCGCGCACGCCGATGGATTCAGGGCGCAGGCTGTCGCGCCGGGCGAAGGCCATGAGCTGCTGTACCAGCTTGGCCCCGCGCCCCACCGCCTGCTGCCCGGCGTCGAGCAGAGCGTGGACCTGCGGCTCCTCCGTGCGGCGCCCGATCATCGACAGGCAGCCTTCCAGCGCCTGGAGCAGGTTGTTGAAGTCGTGCGCAACGCCGCCGGTCAATTGGCCGACCGCCTCCATCTTCTGCGCTTGGCGAAGCTGCTCCTCGGTCTGCCGCAGGGCGGCGTCGGCCTCCTTCTGGGCGGTGATGTCACGGCCCACGGCGTGGATGAAGCGGTCGTCCGGCACGGCGACCCAGGACAGCCAGAGATAATGACCATCCTTGTGGCGGTAGCGGTTCTCGAAACGCGGCGTGGTGTGCCCGGCGCCCAGCCGCGCCGCCTCGGCCCGCGTGCGCTCCAGATCGTCCGGATGCACGAAGTCGAGGAAGCTGCGCGCCGCCAGCTCCTCCTCCGTCCAGCCCAGCAGGCTGGTCCAGGCCGGGTTCACCGCGTTGATGGTGCCGTCGAAGCGCGCGACCAGCATGACGTCGGTGGACAGGCGCCACATGCGGTCGCGGTCGGCGGTGCGTTCGGCGACGCGCTGCTCCAGCGTGGCGTTCAGGTCGCGCAACGCGTCCTCGGCCCGCTTGGCTTCGGTGACGTCGCTGCCTTCGCAGAAGATCCCGGTCACCCGCCCGTCGGCGTCCTTGATCGGCTGGTAGATGAAGGTGATGAAGCGCTCCTCCACCGGCGCGCCGGGTTGGCGGACGACCTTCACCGGCAGGGCGTGCCCGACGAAGGGCTTCCCGCTGTCGTACACACGGCCCAGCAGCTCGAAGAACCCCTGCCCGGCGACCTCCGGCATGGCCTCGTGCACCGGCTTGCCGATCAGGGCGCGGTCGCCGACCAGCCGGCGGTAGGAGTCGTTGGCCAGCTCGAACACGTGGTCCGGGCCGCGCAGCACGCACATGAAGTTGGGCGCCTGCCGGAACAGGGTGCGCATCTGCTCCCCTTCCGCGGCCAGCCGGGCGTTGGCGCGGCGCAGCGATTCCTCCGCCTGCGCGCGCTCCAGGGCGGACCATGTGCGCTCCGCCACCTCTTCCACCAGTTGGACCTCGTCCGGGTGCCAGCGCCGGGCCTTCCGGTCGTGGACATAGAGCGCCGCGACCATCCGTCCGTTCTTCACAAGGCTGGTGGTAACGGTGGAGGCGAGGTTCAGCGCCGCGAAGGCGGCCTGCTGGTCCGGCGCGGCGAAGCGCAGGTCCGCCGCGGCGTCGTGAACGGTGAGCGTTCCGCCGCTGCGCAGCGTGTCCAGAAGCTCAGGCCCGAAGGCCAGCAGATCATGGGTGCCGGCCTGATGATCGACGCTGCCATCGGTCCAGTTCCGCTCCGTCGTGAAGAAGCGCGCGGTCTCGTCCATCACGCCGTATCCGACGCGGCTGGCCCCCAGATGACGGCCCAGAGCCTCCGCCGCGGCGGAGGCCACCGCGAAGGGATCGGAGAGCTGGCGCAGCCGGGCTTCCAGCTCGAGATGGAAGGCGGTGCGCCGGGCGGCGAGCACTTGGCCGGTCGTCTCGACGACGGCACAGAACATGCCCGGAATGCGCCCGTCCTCGCCCCGCACCGGGGTGTAGGAGAAGGTGAACCAGGCGTCCTCGCGAAAGCCCCGGCGCTCCATCGGGATCAGCAGATCCTCGTACCAGGACGCCTCGCCGGCCAGCGTGCGGTCGACCAGCGGCCTGATCTGGGGCCAGATGTCCCACCACACCTCGGCGAAGGGACGGCCGAGCGCTTCCGGGTGCTTGGCTCCGAAAATCGGCACGTAGCCGTCGTTGTAGAGGAAGGCCAGCTCCGGCCCCCAGGCCACGAACATCGCCTGCCGGGAGGAGAGGACGACGCTGACGATGGTGCGAAGGCTCTGCGGCCAGCCCTCCGGCGGGCCGAGCGCGGTGGACGCCCAGTCGTGGGAGCGCATCCGCTCCCCCATCTCGCCCCCGCCCGACAGGAAATCCAGGTCGCCCCCGATGACCGGGCCGCCAATCACCGGCAGATCCGTCATGCGCCGGCTCCGCGGATTCCGCGCGGTGCGAGGGTCTGGGTTCCGGGGTTGCTATCGTCGGTCGTGGCTTTCATCGAGCTTTCGGGCCGAGGCGAGGTTGCGTCTGGTGTCTTAACACACCACGCCCGGAAAGATAGCTCGTCGAAGGGCGGTTTTCCCTAACCGTTCCGGCGGATGCGGCCCCCGCGCCACGGTGCGGGGGCCATCATCTACTCCGCCGCGAAGCCCTGCGCCTGGAGCCGCCACAGGGAGTTGAACAGCCCGCCGCGCCGACGCAATTCCGCGGGGTGGCCGTCCTCCGCGATGCGGCCGTCCACCAGGACCAGCACGCGGTCGAAGGCCGACACGGTGGACAGCCGGTGCGCCACCGCGACCACCGTCCGTCCCTGGGCCAGATCGGCCAGAGCCGCCTGGATCTCCTGCTCCGATTGGGTGTCGAGGGCGGAGGTCGCCTCGTCGAGGATCAGGATCGGCGCGTTCTTCAGGAAGGCGCGGGCGATGCCCAGCCGCTGCCGCTGCCCCCCCGACAGCCGCACGCCCCGTTCACCCACCAGCGTGCCGTAGCCCTCCGGCAACTGCCGGATGAAGCCGTCGCAGAAGGCATGGCGGGCGGCTTCGAACACCTCCTCGTCGCTGGCGTCGGGGCGGCCGTAGCGGATGTTCTCCAGGATCGGGCGGTGGAACAGCGCGATGTCCTGGGGCACCACGGCGATCTTGGCCCGCAGATCGTCCTGGGCGAGGGCGGTCAGCGGCTGCCCATCGATGAGGATGTCGCCGCGCTGCACGTCGTCCAGCCGTTGGATCAGGCTGATGATGGTGGACTTGCCGGCCCCCGACGGCCCGACCAGACCGACCTTCTGCCCGGCCGGGATGGTCAGACTGAAATCCTCCAGCACCTTGCGCCCTTCGGGATAGCGGTAGGAGACCCGCTCGAACGCGATGGCGCCGCCGCCGGGCTTGGCGGGCTCGGCCGGCACGGGGTCGAGCACGTCGTGCGGGCGGGCGATCACCCGCAAACTCTCGTCGATGGCGCTGACCTGCTGGGTGGCGGTGACCAGCGCGAAGGCGAGGTCGCGGGAGCCGTGCAGGATGCGGAAGGTCAGGGCGCTGACGATCACCACGTCGCCGGTGGTGATCGTCCCGTCCCGCCACAGCAGCAGCGCCCACAGCAGCATCGACCCGGCCATCACCCAGAGGCAGACGTCATGGACGACGCGGGTGTTCTCCAGATGCATCCAGCTCCGGCGGTGCGCCCCGGCCTCCACCGTGAAGGCCTGCCGCAGGCGCTCGCGCTCGCGCCCGCGGGCGGAGAAGGCCTTCACCGTCCAGACGTTGGACACCACGTCGACCAGCTCGCCGTTGGTGCGGGCGGACTGCTCGGCAAAGGCGTGGTGAACCGTCCGCCCGCGCAGCCCCAGCCCGACGATGGCAACGGCGACCACCAGGGCGAACACCACCAGCGCCGCCGCCATGCCCCAATGGATGGTCAGCAGCACCAGGACCGCCCCCAGGAAGTCGGTGACCGGCGGGACGATGCTCCAGGTCAGGGTGCGGAAGATGGTGGTGGCGGCGTTCTCGGTGGCGGCGATGCGGTTGCCAAGCGATCCGGCGAGATGCTCCGAGAAGTAGCGCATCGAATGGCCGGTCAGGTGCCGGAACAGGTCCAGCCGCATGTCCACGCCGGTCGCCAGCACCGTCCGGCAGCCGAGCCAGCCGCCCAGCCGCCACAGCACGTTTTCCGCCGCGATGAAGCCCAGGAACAGGCCGAGCGGGGTCCAGACATCCGCCGCCGCCCGGTCGGGGGAGGCCATGGCGTCGATCAGCAGCTTCATCCCGTACTGCACGGCGACCGCGCAGCCGGCCGCCGCCACGATCACCGAGAACAGCCCGCTGAAGGACCAGGGCCGCCGCTGGATGTAGCGCAGCAGGAAGCGGCCGGGACGGTCCGGGATGGTGTCCGTGTTGAAATCCCTCATTGAGCCGCCTGGAGTTCCGGCTGGCCGAGCAGGGCCCCGATGCGGGCCTGCCCGCGCTGCAGGGCGGCGGCGAGCGGCTGATGCAGGCACCGCCCGCCCTGCTCGTCGCACAGACCGTAGAGGCCGGTTTCGCAATGGCGATCGTTGGCCCAGCCGGGGTAGTCGAGGATCGGGTAGAGGCAGATCCCCTCCACCGGCACGTCGTCGCGCAGGGCGGTCACCACCTCCTCCGTCACATAATCGAGCCAGGAGGCGCGGGCGTCGCCTTCGGCACCCGTCTCAGCCACCAGAACCGGGCGGCCGTAGCGCTGGTGCACCTCCGCCAGGATGTCGGCGAAGGGGCGGTAGCGCGGGTCGTCCCGCCCGATGGTGCCGCCCTTCAGGAACCACTGGTTGTCGGAGTAGTAGTTGACCCCGATCACGTCCAGATACTCCGGTTTGCCGCCCAGCCCCGGCCAGGCATAGCCGCCGATCATGTCCCACGCCTCGTACTGGGCCAGCCGGGCGGCCTCCGCGGCCCCGGCGTCGCCTTTGCGGTCTGGGCGGGGCAGCACGTTGATGACCGGATCGACCTGGACGATGCGGGCGCGCGGGTCGGCGGCGCGGATCGCATCGATCGCCGCGATGCTGGCGCGGACGAGCTGGTGCTTGAGTTCGGCCCCACGGCGCTCGGCCATCGGGTTGAAGCGCTTCATGTCGCCTCCGGCCCAGGCCCAGTAGGAGATTTCATTGACCGGGCAATAGGCGGGCGCTTCCACGCCCTCGTCGCGCAACAGGGCCGCCGTGGCTCCGGCGAAACGGGCGAAGCGCTCCACGAAGGCGGGGCGCCAGATGTCGATGTCGTCCGGCCAGCCGTAATGGCAGAGGTCCCAGACGACCTGGACCCCGGCCTCGCGCGCCGCGCGGACCATGGGCAGCAGGCTGGACCAGTCGTAGTGGCCCGGCGCGGTCTCGATCAGGTGCCAGCGCACGCCGTCGCGCACGGAGCGCAGGCCATGCGCGGCCATGCGTTGGTAGTCCTGCGCGGCCAGCCGGTCATGGCCGGTCGCCGCGATCAGGTCAAGCCGGCGCCCGTCGTGCCGCCGGTGCGTCGAGCATTCGAAGCCGCCGAGAAAGACGCTGTCGAACAGGGTGGGGGTGTGCATGGGGGACTCTGTGTTTTTTGGGGAGTTCGGGGTGTGCGGAGTCTTGCCCCCTCCCTAACCCTCCCCCGCTGCGCTGGGGAGGGGATAAGAAAGCGCCCTCCCCCGCAGAGCCCTCGCACAAGCCAAAGGATTGTGCTGACGCGGCGGGCGGGTCTTCGGTCCGCCGAGAGCGGGGGAGGGGTCGGGTGAGGGCAAGGAGGGGGTGAGCGCTCCTCCTAATCCCCCATCCCCGCGACCCGCACCTCCCGCTCCGCGCCCAGCGAGCCGAAGGCCCGCGCGGCGGCGGCCAGTCCGCGGCTCTGCTGCTCCTCCTTCTCCAGACGGGCGTAGACCGCCAGCGCCTGGGCCACCACCTGATCCATGTTGTAGTAGCGGTAGGTGCCGAGCCGGCCCAGGAAGATCACGTCCGGCGTGCCGTCGGCCAGCGCCTGATACTTGCGGAACAGCTCCTGGTTCTCCGGGCGGGGGATCGGGTAGTAGGGATCGCCCTGCGCGGAGGGGTACTCGTAGGTGATGCTGGTCTTCGGGTGCTGCTGCCCGGTCAGATGCTTGTACTCGGTGACACGGGTGTAGGGCACGTCTTCCGACGGCTCGTTCACCACGGCGACGGGCTGGAACCACTCCTGGTCGACCGTCTCGTGCCGGAAGGTCAGGGAGCGGTAGGGCAGCTTGCCGAAGCGGTGCCCGAAATACTCGTCGATGGGACCGGTGAAGACGATGCGGTCATAGGCGATCTCGTCCCGCACATCGTCGAAGTCGGTGTTCAGCATCACCTTGATGTTCGGGTGGTCGAGCATGCTCTCGAACATCCGCGTGTAGCCGTTCAGCGGCATCGCCTGGAAGCTGTCGCCGAAATAGCGGTCGTCGTCGTTGGTCCGCGTCGGCACCCGCGCCGTCACCGCCTTGTCGAGCTGCGACGGGTCGAGGCCCCATTGCTTGCGGGTGTAGCCGCGGAAGAACTTCTCGTACAGCTCCCGCCCGACCGCGCCGACCACCACGTCCTCCGAGGTGCGGACGTCGGCCACCGGTTCCGCCCGGCTTTTGAGGAACTCAGCCACCCCAGCCTCGTCGAGGTCCAGCCCGTACAGCCGGTTGACCGTCGTCCGGTTGATCGGGATCGGAACCAGCTGCTCGTCAACCCGCGCCAGGACGCGATGCTCGTAGGGACGCCACTTCGTGAAGCGCGACAGATAGTCGGCGACCTGGGTGGAGTTGGTGTGGAAGATGTGCGGGCCGTAGCGGTGGATCAGCACGCCCGCGTCGTCGTAGTGATCGTAGGCGTTGCCGCCGATGTGCGGGCGCCGGTCGATCAGCAACACCCGCTTGCCCAACCCCGCCGCCAGACGTTCCGCCAGGACGCTGCCGGCGAAGCCCGCCCCGACGATCAGGTAATCGAAGCCGGAGCGGCGGCCGGCGGCGCGCCCGTTGACGTGCCTGACCGGGTGAGTGGCCGGATGGATCGCCGGCGCCGGGCGGTGGGCCGGCGGTGCGGCGCTTCCGCGGTGGCGGGCTTGATCCATCAACGTCTTCATGCGGCCCTGCGTCTTGTCCCAAGACATGTCGCGCAGGACGTGGTCGGCGGTGGCGCGCAGACGTTCCGGGTCGGCGGCGTCGGCCAAGGCGGCCTCGACGGCGGCGACGAAATCCTGCGGTGCGTCGGCGATGCGCACGACGCCGCTGTCGCCATAGCCGCGCACCACGTCGGTGATCGAGGTGGAGACGACCGGGCGCCCGGCGGCCAGATACTCCGGCGTCTTGGTCGGGCTGATGAAGCGGGTGGACTCGTTGCGCGCGAAGGGCATCAGGGCGACGTCCCAGCCCGCCAGATAATGCGGCAGGTCGTCGTAGCTCTTCGGGCCGAGATAGTGGATGTTCGGACGGCGGGGCAGGTCGGCCGGGTCGATCTTCACCACCGGGCCAACCAGGACGAACTGCCAGTCGGGCCGGGCCGCAGCCGCGGCGTCCAGCAGGGCGATGTCCAGCCGCTCGTCGATAACGCCGTAGAAGCCGAGCCGCGGGTGCGGGATGGCCGCTTGGTCGGCGGGCTCCTCCACAATGCCGCGGGCGGCGGCGAAATGGGCGACGTCCACGCTGCTGGGGAAGGCGTGGGCGTTGGGGTGCAGGCCGCGTTTGGCCTCATAGAGGCTGACGCCGCCGGTGAACACGACGTCGGCCCGCGCCATCAGCTGCCGCTCGCGCTCGACCAGCTCCGGGGGTGCGCCATGGAAGGCCGACAGCTCGTCCATGCAGTCGTAGACCACCAGTGCCCCGCGCAGATGGCCGGAGATGCCGAGGCTCATCGGCGTGTAGTACCAGAGGATCGGGTCGGTCACCCCCTCCTCGGCCAGATAGCGGTCGAGCAGCTGGCGCTGGGCGGTCAAGGCCGCCTCGCCGTCCATGTCGGCGGGAAGGCGGGGAACCAGGACAAGGACGCCTTCGTCTTCCCGCACATCCAGCCAGGGCTCGGGCGTGTCGTTGTGGATCGGCTCCTCGACGAACAGCACGCGGTGGTCGCGCGCGAACCGCGACATAAGATGTTGTGGGCGTTGATAAACGAAGCTCCAGCGCAGGTGCGAAAAGCAGATCAGGGTCTGCGATGGGGTCTCGATGATCTTGGAGTGTGGAGAGTCGGCGGTCTGACGTGTTCTTTTTCGGTTTCTGCCGATTGGGAACTGGTGTTGGCCGGCCCAACTCATGTTTCCATCCTCTCTGCTGTAACGTTCGTCGGTTGTTCCGCCGGAAATTCGCCACGAATACAATGGAATTTTGCGGCGCAGCGGAGTGACGTTGAAAACCGGAAACCAATAACGGGGTCGGCAAGGGTGGGTTCCGTGACAGAAATGCGCCGCGGAAACGGTTCCCCAATTTTTCAACGCTAGTTCTTTTGCGGCGGGTTGGCCGGGGTAAGCGCTTATTTCAGCGGGCGGGCGCGCGGCCTGTGGAAGACTCCGCGTCTCCGGTGCTTTTCAAGCTGCGCGGTTTTGGGATTGCCGTCTTGATGTCCTCAACCTCGAAGGGCGCCACTCTTCGGAAATTGATGCGATCTACTGATTTTCCGTTCATAGTGCATTCAAGGAGTCGGGGAAGTTTGGAAGGAGACGAGGGATGTGTCGAATTTTTGCCGGTCAGGACCCGGAGCGCTTCCGCATGGTAACTCGGCGGGTGCGTTTGAGCGGTCATTCGACGAGCGTCTGTCTGGAAGCGGCCTTCTGGGACGCACTGGAGGAAATCGCGGCGATGCAGGGGGTGTCGCTCGGCCGTTTCTTGTCAAAGTTGCACGATGAAGTCTTGGCCCGTGGGGTGGAGCGTCGCAACTTCGCCGGCCTGCTGCGCTGTGCCTGTCTGACCTACGCCCAGGAGGTGAAGGGTCACCGCCCCTGCGTGGAAGAACTGGAGCGGGAGGCACGCACCGATTTTGCCGCCGTGGCCGCCGCCGCCCTTCCGGCGGGAATTGCGGCCTCTTTCACCGCTCCGGAAAAGGAACGGGAAACGGCCTGAGCGCAAAAGAGTGCCCCCCTCCTCCGTCCGGAAGAGAGGGGCTGTAAACAGAGCGGCGTCCCGAATAATGGGACAGAACAGCGATCAGATCGCGTTCTTGGCCATTTGGCCGGCGATGTAGTCGGCTTGCCGCAGCGCCAGCGCGACGATGGTCAGGGTGGGATTCTCGGCGCCGCCGGTGGTGAACTGCGAGCCGTCGGAGACGAACAGGTTCGCCACGTCGTGGGTCTGGCCCCACTTGTTCACCACGCCGTCGCGCGCCTTCTCGCTCATCCGGTTGGTGCCCAGATTGTGGGTGGACGGGTAGGGCGGCGTCGGGAACGTGCGGGTCGCCCCCACCGATTCATACAGGGCCATGCCCTGCCGGTAGGCGTGCTGGCGCATGGCGACGTCGTTCGGGTGGTCGTCGAAATGGACGTTGGGGACGGGCATCCCGTACTTGTCCTTCTTGTCGGCGTGCAGGGTGATGCGGTTGCTCTCCTGCGGCATGTCCTCGCCGACCAGCCACATGCCGGCCATATGGTCGTAGCCGTCGAGCGCCGAGGTGAACTCCCGCCCCCAGGCACCGGGGTCGAGGAAGGCGGCCATGAAGGGCAGGCCGAGCGACAGGGTCTCGATCTCGTACCCGCCGACGAAGCCGCGGTCGGGCTTGTTCTTCGCCTCGTCGCGGATGATGCCGGCCATGGTGGTGCCGCGGTACATGCGCACCGGCTTCTCGAACACGCCGTAGACCGAGCCGGTCATGTGCCGCATGTAGTTCCGCCCCACCTGGCCGGAGGAATTGGCGAGCCCGTCCGGGAACATGGAGGACGCCGAGTTCAGCAGCAGGCGGGGGCTTTCGATGGAATTGCCGGCCACCGCGACGATGCGGGCCTTCTGGCGCTGGATCGCCCCGTCCTTGTCGGCGTAGAGGACGCCGGTCACCTTGCCCTTGGCGTCATGCTCGATCTTCAGCACCTGGGCGTTGGCGCGGACCTCCAACTTGCCGGTCTCCTCACCCTTGGGAATCTCGGCGATCAGGGTCGACCATTTCGCCCCGGACTTGCAGCCCTGGAAGCAGAAGCCGATCTGCTGGCAGCCCCCGCGCCCGTCGCGGGGCTCGGAGTTGATGGCCATGTTGCCGGTGTGGCACTCCTTGTAGCCCATCTTGTCGGCACCGGCCTTCAGGACCTTGAAGTTGTTGTTGCCGGGCAGGCCGGGAATGCCGTTGGTGCGGGTGACCCCCATGCGGTCCTCCGCCTGCGCGTACCAGGGCTCCAACTCCTCCAGCGTGATCGGCCAGTCCAGCAGGTTGGCGCCGGCGACCTCGCCGTAGGCGGTGCGCGTCTTGAACTCGTGCGGCTGGAAGCGCAGCGCCGCGCCCGCCCAGTGCACGGTGGAGCCGCCGACCGCCTTGACGATCCAGGCCGGCAGGCCGGGGAAGTCGCGCGACACCCGCCAGCTTCCCGACGTGGTCCGCGGGTCGAGCCAGGAGATCTGGGCGAAGCTGGCCCATTCGTCGTTCTGGAAATCCTCCATGTTGTGGCGGCCGCCGGCTTCCAGGATCACCGTCCTGATGCCCTTCAGCGCCAGTTGGGTACCCAGCGTGCCGCCGCCGGCCCCGGAGCCCACGATCACCACGACGCTGTCGTCGTTCAGGTCGAATTTCGCTTCCATGGCTGAAACATCCTTCCTGAGACGGTGGTCAGAGCCACTCGATGTCGTTGAATCCGCGGTCGATGTAGCCGCCCTTGGCCGCGCTCTCGCCCTCGTAGCCGAAGAGCGGCCAGACCTCCTGGTTGTTGTAGATCCCGGTCACCAGCCCGCCGCGCACGGTCTGGAAGAAGGGGTCGGCCTCGATCTCGTGCAGCAGCCGGACCCGGTCGGCCTCCCAGCCGACCTCCGCGTAGGGCGCGTCGTGCTTGGCCTTGGCCAGCCGGTCGAGCTTCGCCATGCCGGACTCGTACAGCTCCTTGAGCGCGGCGTCGGCGGACGCCTTCTCGTCCTGCGCCTTCATGGCGATGGCGTAGAAGCGGTCGGCCAGCCGGTCGTGCGGGTAGATGTCCCGCGACACCCGGATCAGCGAGCGCATGGTGTCCGGCGCCAGCGCCTTGGTTTCGTACCCCCAGGCCTCGCGCGGGCAGAGGATCGCCCCGCCCGACACCAGGATGGCCGTCGCGGCGGCGGCGGTGGCCGACGCCGCCAGGAAGGCGCGCCGGTGCATGGTGGGATTCGGGGCGGGTTTTGCTGTTGTGCTCGTCGGAGAACGCATGGCTTCCTCCCAAGACCGATTATGATTTTTGCTTCGAGTGGGCCGCGCCCGTGTCAGCGGTAGCGGCCGTGGCGCTGGAGGACCTCGATCTTGTAGCCGTCGGGGTCCTGGACGAAAAAGAAGCGGGCCATCAGCGCGCCGTCCCGCGCGAACTCCTTGATCGGGTTGGGGCCGTAGCCGAGCGCGGTGAAGCGCCGGTGTTCCCCGTCCAGATCCTCCACGCAGACGGCCAGATGGCCGTAGCCGTCGCCGTGGGCGTAGGGTTCGGTGCGGCCGTGGTTGATGGTCAGCTCGATCTCAAAGTCGTTTTCGGCGTTGCGCAGATAGACCAGGGTGAAGCCGTCGAAGGCGTAGCGGTCGGCGCATTCCAGGCCGAACGCGCGGGCGTAGAAGTCCCGCGACCGCTCTTCGTCGAGGACCCGGATCATCATGTGGATGGCCTTGGCCATGGGGGCTGGCTCCGTTCCGGTTGGTGGCTCCAGCGTGAATGTTAGTGACACTGATTGTTGGTGTGGCAGTAAGTATCTACTACAGGCCGGACGCGAAGGGGGTAGCCCGGACGGCAAGTCCTTCTCCCTCGCGCCGGGACGGCATTCAGGACGCGATGGCGTATGCTCACGGCCCGGAAAAGGAGCTTCCCATGCGACACAGGATGGCCCGGACCTTCGCTGCGGCGGGTCTTGCCACGCTGGCGCTTGTGGCTGCGCCGGCGTCCCAGGCGGCATCGCCGACATCGGAGTGGCGCGGCTGGCTGACCGACAGGACGGACGGGCTGCGCGACGGGGCGGAGCGCGCAATCATCCTGGGCGGCGCCCTGCTGTACCAGAACCGGCACACGGTGGCGGGGCTGACGCTCGGCTGTCTGGCCGGTGGAGCGGTGGGGGCGACGGGCGCCGTCGCGGCGGGTGCTGCGACCGGCGGGGCCGCCTTGCCGGCGACCGGCCCGGCCGCGGCGCTGGGCTGCGCCCTGGGTGCGGTGGCGGGAGGGGCGATGGGGCGCCCGCTCGACCAGCCGATGGAGTAGCCGCCACCACCGCGCGTTGGGGAACCATCGCCGACAGCTTCAGTTTGCCTAAGAACGGTGAGCGGAACCGACCCTCACCCATCGCAGCAAGGAGGACGGCGCATGGCGCGGCAGATCCCTCTCGATTCCGCGGGACGTGCCGACGATCCGGAGCGGTACCGGGCGCGCGACGATGGCACGCGGGAGATCGCCTCCGATCTGGCCTACCGGCGCCTCGCCATCGTCAACGTGGTCTTCGTCGGCGCGCCGGGGGCCGCCGACCGGCCCAGCGACCGGCAATGGGTGCTGATCGACGCCGGCGTGATGGGCACGGCGGGCCTCATCGCCAAGGCGGCGGAGGAGCGGTTCGGGCCGGATGCACGTCCGGCGGCCATCGTGATGACTCACGGCCATTTCGACCATGTCGGCGCCCTTGAGGAATTGGCCGAGCGCTGGGAGGCGCCGGTCTACGCTCACGGGCTGGAGCATCCCTATCTCGACGGCAGCGCGTCCTATCCGCCACCCGACCCGTCGGTCGGCGGCGGCCTGATGTCCCTGATGGCGCCGCTCTACCCCCGCGGACCGGTGAATGTGGGCCGCTGGCTGCGCCGCCTTCCGGAGGACGGCAGCGTGCCGGGCATGCCGGGATGGCGCTGGCTTCCCACACCGGGGCACAGCCCGGGGCATGTCTCCTTCTGGCGGGAGGCGGACCGGACCATCATCGCGGGCGACGCCTTCATCACGACGCGCCAGGAATCCGCCTACGCCGTGGCCGTGCAGGACCCGGAGATGCACGGCCCGCCCATGTACTACACGACGGATTGGGGGAAGGCGCGGGACTCGGTGGTTCTGCTGGCGGGGCTGGAGCCCGAGCTTGTAGTCACCGGCCACGGCCCCGCCATGCGGGGAAGCGGCATGCGGGCGGCGCTCCATGACCTCGCCCGCGATTTCGACCGGATCGCCGTGCCGGACCACGGGACCTACGTCGACACGCCCGCCCGCGCCGAGGACGGCAGCGCCTACCGTCCGCCCTGAACCGCCGGTCCGCTTACCCTTTCCAGAAGGGCTTGTCCATCTCCTCCCGCGCCGCCGCCTCGTCGAAGCCGAGATCGGCCCAGAGATGCGCGTCCATGCGGGCCAGGGCGCGGCGCAGCGCCCGCCGCTCCCGCCAGCCGTTCAGGCGGGCGAGCCAGGAGCCGGCGGTGGGGCCGGCGGTCGTCGTTCCGCCGCTCCGCTTGTCGTGCGTTCCGCTCATGCTCGTCATGCGGCCCTCCCGCCGGTCGGTCATTCCTCGAAGCCGGAAAATCGCGCGTCGGTGCGTGGACGACAAACCATGCTTTCTCATAAGATGGATGAGCGAGACTCATCCATGGAGCATCCGATGCGGCGTGCCCTGCCGCCCCTTCACGCCCTGCGCGCCTTCGAGGCGGCGGCCCGCCACGAGAGCTTCTCCAAGGCGGCGGACGAACTGTGCGTGACGCAGGGCGCCGTCAGCCGGCAGATCATGGGGCTGGAGGAGTGGCTGGGCGTGCCGCTGTTCCGGCGGCTGACCCGCCGGGTCGAGCTGACCGACGACGGGCGGGCCCTGCTGCCCGTGCTGTCGGAGTCCTTCGACCGCATCGCCGGAACGTCGGCACGGCTGGCGGCGCGGGGGCGGGACCTGCGGATCAAGGTGGCCTTCTCCTTCGGCATCCGCTGGCTGATGCCGCGGCTGGTCCGCTTCCAGGCGCGGCACCCCGACGTGCAGGTGCGGGTGACCGTCGCCTGGAGCAGCGGGCTGGAGTTCGACCCGCAGGAGTTCGACGCCGCCATCACCTATTGCCGGGAGGTGCCGCCCGGCTTTTCCGCGGTGCAGGTGCTGCCGGAACGCTTGACCGTCGTCTGCCCGCCGGCCCTGGCGGAGCGGCTGCGGGTCCCGATGGATCTCGGTTCCATCCCGTTGCTGCACGGCTGTTCGGAGGGGCAGGACTGGCGGGTCTGGCTGGCCGCGGCGGGGCTGCCCTTCTTCGAGGCGCTGCGGCAGGGCGCGGTGTTCGACGCCATGGACCCGGCGATGCAGGCCGCCGCCGCCGGGATGGGCGCCACCGTCGCCGACCGCATGCTGTGCGCCGAGGATGTGGCGGCGGGGCGCCTCGTCCTGCCCTTTCCGGAGATCGAGGCGTCCTCCGGCAGCTACTGGTTCGTCTGCCCAGAGGGCATGCAGGACCGCCCCGCCGTCGCCGCCTTCCGCGGCTGGCTGCTGGAGGAGGCGCGCGACGAGACGGCGCAACAAAGTGCTGCGGCGGCTGTTTCCCCGGTTTGAGCCGAAACCTTGACCGGGGGAGCGCCGCCATGGGAGCGCAGGGGGAGCCGCGCAGAGAACTCGACGAGGACACCATCGCCTTCGCCGGGAAGCTGTTCCACTGGGCGCGGTCCGGCGGCACCGCCGAGTTGACCGAGCTGCTGGAGATGGGCCTGCCGGCCAACCTGCGCAACGACAAGGGCGACAGCCTGCTGATGCTGGCCAGCTACCATGGGCACGCCGAGCTGGTCCGCAACCTGATGCGCCACGGCGCCGATCCGGAGCTGGCGAATGACCGCGGGCAGACTCCGCTGGCCGCCGCCGCCTTCAAAGGGGATGAGGCGGTGCTGCGCGTCCTGCTGGAGGAGGGAGCCGCCGTGGACGGCTGCGGGCCGGACGGGCGGACGGCGCTGATGACCGCCGCCATGTTCGACCGCGTCGCCATGGTGGACCTCCTGCTGGCCCGCGGCGCCGATCCCGACGCGCGGGACACCCGCGGCCTGACCGCCCGCGAGGCGGCGCTCGCCATGGGCGCCGCGAACGCCGCCGCCCGGCTGTCACCCGGCGGCGAAGCGGCCTGACCGCCCTCAGCGGGGCGGACCCAGTTCCAGCAGCTTGCGGCGTCCCTCGGGAGACAATTGGCTGAGCACCTCGATCGCGCGGCCGTCCAGGCGGCCGCGCAACTCGGCCTCGGTCGCGTGGGCCTGTTCGAGCGCGTGCCGCAGACCTTCCGGATCGAAGGCGGGGGCCTGCATGCTGTCGTGAAGCCGACGGCGCATGGACTCCATATTCTCGCGCATGCGGCTGATCGTCGTGCGTTCCGCCTCGTAGCCGCGGCGCAGGATGGTCGCGTCGGCGGGCGACAGCTCGCGTTCGGCCCGCTCAACCAGCCGCGCGATCCCCTGACCGGGATCGGGCGGCGGCGGCGGGGGCATGAGATGCAGCGCCTGCGCGGCCAGGATGCCGCCCAGCAGCATGTTCACGGCGAGCGAACCGACCAGCAGATACCAGGGCCAGCGGCGCGGCGCGGGGATACCCGTCCCCGGATGGCGTCCCGACGGGCGGAGGGCGGCGGAGTCGCCGACGGGCCGGCTCATCGGATCGCCCCCAGATAACTGCTGTTCACCACGACCTCCGCGTAACCGTTCGCTTGGGCGTTCCGCACCGGCAGGATGCCCTGGACGGCGGCGAGGAAACCCGCCATCCCCATGACCGCGAGGAATCCGGCGGTCGGCCAGAAGCGCATGGGCGGCGCCGACAGGGTCCAGGGGGCGGGGGCCGGTTCCACCGGCGCGTCCAGCCTTGCGGCGATGCCGTTCAGCACCCGCTGCACGCTGTCCTCGGCGACCGCCGGTGCGGCGCGGTCGAGCAGGGCGTCCAGCGCCGCGGCGTCGGCCAGGATGGCCCGTGCCTCGGCGGAGTTTTCGAGAAGGGTCAGGGCATCGACGCCGTCCGTCGCGGGCCAGCGGTCGATGTCGCCGCCATAGAGGTCGGCGAAGCGCTTGAACTCTTTGAGTGTCATTTCTCGTCGCCGTCCTTCTGACGGATCAGGGAGTTGAGACGGGTGCGGACCATGCGCCGCGCCCGGACCAGCAGGCTTTCCATGGCCGAGACCGAGACGTGCAGAACCTCCGATGCTTCCGCGCAGCTCATCTCCTGGTAGTAGCACAGGCTGAGCGCCGCCCGCTGCCGTTCCGGCAAGGCGGCGATCGCCGCGTCCACTGCCGCGCTGAGCTGACGCTCCGCCAGCAGCCCGTCGGCGCCGACGGCCGGGTCGGCCATCTCCACCGCGTCGTCCAGAGACTGGAAACTCTTGCGGCGGCGGTAGTCGATCGCGCGGTTGACGACGATGCGGTAGAGCCACGTGGAAAAGCGGGTCCCATCGCCGCGCCAACGGTCGGCGTGCGTCCAGATCTGCAGGAAGGCATCCTGCACGACCTCCTCCGCGTCGCTCGCGTTGCCGACCACCCGGTGGGCGAGCGCGAGGCTCCGGCGCAGGTGACGGCGGGTCAGCCGGTCGAAGGCCGTCCGGTTCCCCGCGGCCGTTTCGGCCATCAGCGATTCGTCGTCGTCCTCGTCGATCACCGCCACGCGGCCATCCTCTGCTCCTTCCTAGGTTTTGGCCTGCGTCCGGGGCCGTCCGACCGGCTCCGGGGAGCCTGCTGGTGGTGATACGCGCTCTACCGGGATCTCCTGCGCGGTCCGGACTGAAAATTTGCGGTCGGCTGATCCCGGCGGCATCAAGGCATTCGTACCCGCGGTCACGCGGTCGCGCTACACTGCGCGCCCCGACGCCCTGTCCATGGGCCAGCCGAACGGACCGTCATGAGTGCCAGCCGCGACCCTTCCACTGCCACGCTCCAGGAGACGCTGGCGCAGGCCGTCGTCCATCACCAGAACGGGCGGCTGGCGGAGGCGCGGCCCCTCTACGAGCGGGTGCTGCGCCATGCGCCCGACCAGAGCGACGCGCTGCATCTGCTGGGCCTGCTGACGGCGCAGACCGGCGATCCGGAGGCCGGGATCGCGCTGATCCGCAAGGCCGTTGCGAAGGATGGGACACAGCCGGTCTTCCGCCTCAACCTGGGCCGCGTGCTGGAGGCGGCGGGGCGCTGGGCGGAGGCCGCGGACGCCTACGGCCACGCCGCCCGTCTCGCCCCGCTGGTCCCCGACCATCACCGGCTGGAGGCGGCCGCCCAGGCGAAGCTGGGCCGGGCGGAGGCAGCGGCGCGGGCCTTCCGCCGCCTGCTGACCTTGCAGCCCGAGGATAGGGAGGCCGCCAACGCGCTGGCCGACGCGCTGTACGATCTGGGGCGGCCCGGCCCGGCGGCCGGCTGGTACGGGCGGGCGTCTGCGCTCACTCCCGGTGAAGTGCTGGCCGTCTACAACCAGGGGGCTGCGCTGCGCGACGCCGGGCGCCCGCGGGACGCGCTCGCCGCCTTCCGCCGCGCCGCCGCCCTGGCGCCGCTGCTGGTCCAGGCGCAGGAGCAGGTGACCGGCCTGGGCCACGCGCTGGGCGACATGGCCGGCGCGGCGGAGGCGGGGCGACGGCTGATGGCGCTGGAGCCGGGTCACGGCGAAGGCGCGAAGATCCTGGGCGCGGCGCTGGCCGTGGCGGGACCCTGGCGCGAGGGGGCGGCGTGGCTGGAACGGGCGGCGGTGCTGGCTCCGGCGCCCGACTCCCTTCTGGTGCTCGGCAACCTGTGGCAGGAGCGGGGGCATCCCGCGGCGTCGCCGCGTTGCTACCGGCGCGCCCTGGCGCTGGCCCCGGACTCCGCGCCGGCGCTGACCGGGCTGGCCATGGCGCTGTCTGCCCTGGGTCCGATGGAGGAGGCCGCGACCGCCGCCCGCCGCGCCGTCCGCGCCGCCCCGGAGGACGCCGGCTACGTTCTCAACACCGGGGCTGTCCAGCATCGGGCCAAGCGTTCCGAGGCCGCACGGGCGTGGTTCCGCCGCGCGGTGGCGCTGCAGCCCGACGGGGCCGCCGGCTGGACCAACCTCGGCACCCACGCCATCGACGCGGGCGCCTTCGACGACGCGCTGACCCTGCTGCGGCGGGCGCTGGCCCTGCGCACGGCGGAGCGGGAGGCGCTGGCCAGTTCCAACCTGGGCGTCGCGCTGATGGCGCTGGGGCGCCATGGCGAGGCGGTGGCCGCCCTGCGCGCCGCGCTGGACCGCGCGCCGCAGGATGCGGAGGTCCGCTCCAACCTGCTGTTCTGCCTGTGCTTCGCCGAGGAGGCGGACCTCGGTGCGGTGTTCGAGGAGCACCGGCGGTTCGAACGCGCCGTGACGCCAGTGCCGCCCGCCGCTCCGCGCTTCGACGCGGTGAACCGCGATCCGGAGCGCCGTCTGCGCATCGGCTATCTGTCGCCGGATTTCCAGCGCTATCCGGGGCCGGGCTATCACTTCCTGCTGCCGCTGATCGAACGCCACGACCGGTCGGCGGTGGAGGTGACCTGCTATTACGCCGACCTGCCGAAGGACGCCGCGACCATCCGCTTCGCGGCGCTGGCCGACCGCTGGCGCGATGTCGCGGCCCTGCCGGACGGCGACTTGGAGCGCCTGATCCGGGCGGACGGCATCGACGTGCTGGTGGACTGCGGCGGGCACATGTCGCGCAACCGCATGCCGCTGTTCATCCGCCGCCCGGCGCCGCTCCAGGTCAGCCTGCCGCTCTACCCGAACACGACGGGGCTGACGGCGATGGACTACCAGTTCTCCGACCACCGCTTCGCCGCGGCGAGCGCGGACGCCCTGCACACCGAGAAGCTGATCCGCCTGCCGGGAAGCGTGCTGTGCTACCGCCCCGCCGAGTCCGCCGCGACACCGCCCGACCGCCCGCCGGTGGAGACGACAGGGGTGTTCACCTTCGGCTCCTTCAACAACCTGACGAAGCTGAACGCCTCCACGCTGGCGCTGTGGGGGCGGGTGCTGGCGGCGGTGCCGGAGGCGCGGCTGATGCTGAAGTGGCGCGGGCTGTCCGGCGGCGGCGTGGCGCGGCGGGTGCTGGACGCCTTCGCTGCCCATGGCGTGGAGGAGTCGCGGCTGTTGCTGCGCGGCACCGCCCCGGACCCCTACGAGGATTATCGGCTGCTCGACTGCGCGCTGGACCCTGTCTTCGCCAACGGCGGCACGACGACCTGCGACGCGCTGTGGATGGGGGTCCCCGTGCTGTCCATCGCGGGGGAGGCGATGATCTCCCGCTGGGGCGCCACGATGCTGGGCAGCGTCGGGCTGGGCGGGCTGGTGGTGGAGCGCGAGGACGATTATGTGGCGCTCGCCGTCCGGCTGGCCACGGACCGTGCCTTCCTGGAGGCGCAACGCGCGGGCCTGCGCGAGCGGATGGCGCGCTCCCCGCTGATGGACGAGGCGGTGTACGTCCGGGCGGTCGAGGCCGGCTACCGCATGGCGTGGCGGCGCTGGTGCGCCAGCCTGCCGCCCGCCCGCATCGACATGAGCGCGGCATGACGGACGCTCCCATCGACCTTGCCGCCGCCCGGCGCATCCTGGTGGTGAAGCTGGACGAGGCGGGCGACTTCGTGCTCGCCACGCCCTTCCTGCGCGGTCTGCGGGACTCGGCGCCGCGGGCGCGCATCGTGCTGGCGGTGCGCCCCGCCGTGGCCGACCTCGCCGAGACCTGCCCGCACGTCGATGCGGTGGTGGCGCCGCATCCGAAGCCGGGCGGCGGCATCGATCTGCGCGGCGTCACGTCCGGCGGCGCCGCGGCCTTCGCGGAGGCCTTCCGCGCCGGCTTCGACCTGACGCTAATCCCGCGCTACGATTTCGACCGCCACGGCGCCACGGCGCTCGCCGCGGGCAGCCGCGCCCGCGCCGTCCTCGGCTTCTCGGAGACGGTCACGCCCTGGAAGGCGTCGGGCAACGCCGGCTTCGACCGCGCCTACACCCACCGGCTGACGCCCCCGCCCGGCCGCCACGAGGTGGAGCAGAACCTCGCCTTGCTGCGCTTCGCCGGCGGCGTGCCGGACCATGCCGGGGTGGAGGTGCATCTGACCGCGGAGGACCGGGCGGAGGCGGCCCGCCTGCTGGCCGGTGCGGCGGCGGAACGGATCATCGCCGTGGCGCCGGGAGCCGCCGCTTCACGCCGCGAATACCCCCCGGAGCGGCTGGCGGCGGTGGTCGCCGTGGTGGCGATCGCGCTCGGCGCGCGGGTGGCGGTTCTCGGCACGGAGCTGGAGCGGGCGGCGGCGGAGCGGATCGCCGCGACCCTGCCGGGGCGGGTGACCGACCTCACCGGGCGGACCGGGCTGCGCTTGGCGGCGGCGGTGATCGAGCGGACGGCGGGGTTGATCGCCATGGATTCCGGCCCGGCCCATCTCGGAGCCGCCGTGGGGGCGCCGGTCGCCGTCTTCTCCTGCCATCCGGAAGGCGGCGACCCCAACCATTTCCACGCGCCGGAACGCTTCCGCCCCTGGTGCGCGCGCGTGCTGGTGCTGCGGCCCGCGGCGGCGCTCGCGCCCTGCGTGGCGGAAAGCTGCACGGCGGCCGAGGCGCATTGCATCGCGTCGATTCCGCCGGAGTTGGCGGCGGCGCGCATCCTCGCCCTGTTCGGCGGGAACGGCGGCGCGCCGTCCTGATCCTCCCGTCCATCGAACCCTGTGGCCGATGGGCAACCTTTGACGGCGCCGGTCCGCCGAAGCCCTTTCGGAGTGCCGCTTTCCGGCCTGTGGCGGCGCTGCATCACCCCCTGATATTTCGCGATACGGAAGCCACGCCCCTGGCACGAACGCCCCCGGAAACCGTATCTTATATGCATTGCAACATCAGCCGGTCCGTGAGGGATCATGAAGTCGTTCTTGTCCTCGCTTCAGCGGGATTGGGCGTCCTGGAGCCCGGTCGAGCGCTTTGTCGCCGTCGGCTTCGTCACCGTGGCTCCGGTCGCGTCGCTGGCCTTCCTTTTCGTCCGCTGACCGACCCTGAATCCGGCGCCGTCCTTTCGGCGCCCGAGGGCGCGCGCACGCTTCCCTTGGCCCCGTCCTGCATCCGGTGCGATACAGGAGGAGAGAAGGAACGGACGAACCGTTCCGGCAGGAGAGGGATGACGAATCATGGGCGATAAGGTTGCCATCATCACCGCGGGCGGCAGCGGCATGGGCGCCGCGGCGGCGCGGCGCCTCGCGGCGGACGGATTCAAGGTCGCGGTGCTGTCCTCCTCCGGCAAGGGCGAGGCTCTGGCCGAGGAACTGGGCGGCATCGGCGTGACCGGCTCGAACCAGTCCGCCGAGGACCTGGAGCGTCTGGTGACCCGAACGATGGAGCGCTGGGGCCGCATCGACGCGCTGGTGAACAGCGCCGGCCACGGCCCGCGCAAGCCGCTGCTGGAGCTGACCGACGAGGACTGGCACAAGGGGGTCGAGGTCTATTTCCTGAACGTCGTCCGGGCGGTCCGGCTGGTAACCCCGGTCATGGTGCGGCAGAAGGGCGGGGCGATCATCAACATCTCGACCGCCTGGGCTTTCGAGCCGAGCCCGATGTTCCCGACCTCCGCCGTCGCGCGGGCCGGGCTGGCCTCCTTCACCAAGCTGTTCGCCGACCAGTACGCCGCCGACAATGTGCGGATGAACAACGTGCTGCCCGGCTGGATCGACAGCCTGCCGGCGACGGAGGAACGGCGCCAGGGCGTGCCGATGGCCCGCTACGGCAAGAGCGAGGAGATCGCGGCGACCGTCGCCTTCCTCGCCTCCGACGGGGCCGGCTACATCACCGGTCAGAACATCCGGGTGGACGGCGGCCTCATGCGGTCGGTCTGAGCGCACTTAAAAAAACGGTGCGGGTGGCGCCCCTTCCGGAACGCTGCCCGCACCGCGAGGTGAAGCGAGGGGGATCGCCTCAGCTCTTGTTGCCGACGATGGCCTGATACTGCTTCCAGACCTCAGGGTAGCGCCGGACATAGTCCTGGTTGACCTTGTTGGCGACCTCGCGGAACTTCGCCTGCTCCGCCTCGGGCGCCACGGCCAGACGCCCGCCCTGGGCGATCATCTGGTCCATGGTCTTCTTGTCGGCGTCGATGGCGCGCTGCCACTGCTTGGCGATGATCTCGTTGGTGGTCGTCTCCACCACTTGGCGCAAGTCGTCGGGCAGGCCCTTCAGCCACTTGTCGTCGACCAGGACGGAGTAGGTGAGCAGGCTCATGCCCGGCACCAGCGAGGCGACCTTGGCGGCGTTGGTGCCGACCATCTCCCAGCCGCCGGCGGAGGTGTAGATGCCGTCGATGGCCCCCTGCATCAGCGCCGCCGCCATCTCGGAGGCGGGCATCGACACCGGGCTGGCCCCGAAGTCGCGCATCAGCAGCTGCAGGACGCGCCCGCCGGTCAGGCGGATCTTGCTGCCCTTCAGGTCGCCGACGGAGTCGACCTCCTTGTCCTTGAACAGGAAGATCAGGTCGGCGGTGCGCATCAGCCCCATGACGCGGATGCCCTTGTCGGCCACCAGCCCGGACAGCAGCTTCGAGACCTCTTGCGCGGTTTCCGGCTTGGACATCGCGGCGTCGGTGACGGCGAAGGGCAGATTCACCACACCGTATTGCGGGGCGATGCTCTCAAGCTGCACGCTGACCGGCCAGACCATGTGCACGGCGCCCGACCCGAGGGCGGCGACGGCGTCCTTGTCCTTGTAGAGCGTGCCGGAGTGGAAGACCTTCGGCTTGATGCGGCCCTTCGAGCGCTCCTCGATGAGGGCCGCATACTCGTCCATCATCTTGGCGGTCCAGTGGGACGTCGCGATCTCGTCCGTCATCACCATCTCGACCGGCGCCGCCTGCGCGCGGGCCTGCCCCGGGGTCCCGGCGGCCAGCCCGGCCACGGTCATTCCGACCAGCAGCGTCTTCGCCCAGAATGGCCTGAAGAGTGACGGATTGAACATTGGCTTCCCTCCCATGGCTGCGTTCGGACGCTTCTGGCCCGCTTGTCCGAACGATCATAGGGGAAAACAGTGGGGAGCGCCAACATTATTGTACGGACAACTCTGCGCGATGGGCCTATGACCCCCGCCATCAAGTTTTGCGGCGCGACCAGAACAGGACGGCCGCCGCCCCGGCAAGCGGGAAGGCCATCATCAGGGCGAAGGTCTCGCCGTAGCTGCCGACCGCGTTGAACAGGGTGGCGAACAGCGCCGGCCCGACGACCACGCCGGAGAAGGTGAACATCAGCGCGCCGCCCGTCGCCGTGCTGGCCGTGCCCTTCGGCGCGACCCGCGCCACCTCCGCCAGGAACACGCCGTTCCAGCCGATGGCGGCGACGCCGAACACCGTCAGCACGCCGATCACCGCGGGCACCGGCCAGCTCGGTCCCAGACCGGCGGTGACCAGGGCGGAGGCGGCGGACAGCCCGCCGATGCCGCCCAGCACCGCCACGCCGGAGCGCAGCCGGTCGGCCAGCAGCCCCCAGCCGATGCGCGCCGCCGCCCCCGCCGCCTGCATGACCGACACGGCCAGCCCGGCGGAGACGATGGACCAGTGCAGGTCGTGCACCAGCATGTTCACCGTGAAGGCCATCAGCGACAGCTGGATCGCCGAGAAAAAGAAGCCCATCAGGGCGAAGCCGCGCAGCGCCGGCACCCGCCAGACCAGCCGCGGCCCCTCCATCAGGTTGCCGCGGATCGGCAGGCCGGGGCTGCGGTCGTCGTCCCACACCCGGCGGCCCGGCGCGAAGAGGACCAGCAGCAGCGCGAACATGGCGGCCACCGCCAGCGCCGCCCCGCGCCAGCCGGCGATCTCGCCGATCCCCGGCAGGGTCAGGCCGGCCAGCACGCCGGCCAGCGGCACGCCGGTCTGCTTCAGCGAGAAGACCAGATTGCGCCGCGCCGGCGGGGTGAAGCGGTTCAAAAGATGGGAGGAGGACGGGTTCACCAGCCCGTAGCCGATGCCGAGCAGCACCGAGGCCAGCGCCGCCACCCAGAGGAAGCCGGTGGCGATGCCCAGGCAGCCCACCAGACCCAGCCCCAGCGCCAGGACGCCCACCGTCCCGGCGCCCCAGCGGCGGACCACCAGACCGGCAAAGGCCGACACCAGGGCGGCGGCGCTGTAGATGACGCTGATCTGGTAGCCGACCGCCTCCGACCCCACGCCCAGCGAGGCCGCGGCCAGCGGGGCGACCGTCGCCAGTGTCAGGACCGACAGGGTGGCGACGGTCTGGACGCTGGTCACCTCCGCCAGCAGAAGGGGGAAGGGGGCGGGCGGGGTTTCTTGCGTGGTCATGGGAGTCCGGACAAGTGGCGGTGGCGCGGCGCGCGTGAACGGTCGATTCTGGCCTACAGCATTCCGGCGCGGCGGGCCAATGCCAGGATTCGATGGGACCCCAGCACCAGAGGCCGCTCGACCAGCTTGCCGTCCAGCACGCAGACCCCGCCGCCCGTGGCCTCGAAGGCGGCCAGGACCCGCCCGGCGCGGAGAACCGCCTCCGGCGACGGGGTGTAGGCGTCGTGGATGGCGGTGATCTGCTTGGGGTGGATGGCCGAGCGCGCGGTGAAGCCGTGGAGGACGCTGCGCGCCAGCTCCTGCCGGTAGCCCTCCTCGTCGTCCAGCGCGATCCACGGCATGTCCAGCGCGTCCAGCCCGAATCGGGCGGCGGCGTGCACGATGCGGGTGCGGGCCTGGACCAGCGGCTCCCAGGCCAGCGGCACGCGCAGCTCCGCCGACAGGTCGGCCCCGCCGAACATCAGGAAGGACAGGCGGGGGGAGGCCGCGGCGATCGCCATGACGTTCTCCAGCCCGTCGGCGCTTTCGATCAGCGCGCCGAGCGCGCCGGGCAGTTTGCGCTCGTCGAGAAGCCCGGCGGCCAGCCGGACGTCCTCGGCCCCGTCCACCTTCGGCAGCAGGATTCCCGCCCAGCGCGGCGCGGCGCCGTCCAGCAGATCCGTCAAAGCGAGGATGTCGAGCAGGCCGGTGCGGCTGCGCACCGAATTGGTTCGAACGAAAATCGCCGGCCCGCCCGTGTCGGTGTGCTCCCGCAGGAAGGCGCAGACGGCGGTTCGGGCGCTGTCCTTGTCGCCGGGGGCCACCGCGTCCTCCAGATCGATGATGACCGCGTCGGCGCCGGCCCCCAGGGCCTTGGCGAAACGGTCCGGGCGGGCTCCGGGGACGAACAGGTAGGAGCGGCGGACCGGCGATTCCGGCGCCGTTGCTGCGTTCTGCGGATTGTTGGACATGAAAACGCTTTCCAAGGGTGAGGGGGCGTGTTATTTGTACGTACAACATGCTATCACACGCGCTGAACATGTCACCTTGAAATGATCGGCGCCCTGCACTCATCCCTTCGATCCGCAGACAAGAGACGCCCGCCCATGCCCGATGTTCAGGAACCGCGGACCATCGTCGCCGACCTTGGCCGCTACCTCGAGGATTTCACCGTCGGCGATGTCTACGAGCACCGCCCCGGCCGGACCATCACCGAAGCGGACAACATCCAGTTCAGCCTGCTGACGATGAACCGCCACCCCATGCACTGCGACCACGCCTTCGCCGAGAAGTCGGAATTCGGCAAGCCGCTGGTCAACAGCGGCCTGACGCTGGCCATGGTGCTGGGCATGACGGTGGACGACGTCTCCTACAAGTCCGTCGCCAACCTCGGCTGGAAGGAGATCAAGCTGGTCGCCCCGGTCTTCCCCGGTGACACGATCTACGCGCGCTCCAAGGTGCTGGACGTCCGCGAATCCAAGAAGCGCCCGACCCAGGGCATCGTGACCACCTACACCGAGGGCTACAAGGCCGACGGTACGGTCTTCGTGACCTTCGAGCGGGCCAGCCTCGTCCCCAAGCGGGGCCACGGCATCGGTGACTGATCCGGGACGATCGATCCGGGGCGACTGATCCGGACAACCCGAAAGCACCGACGGCCTGAAAAGAACAAAGGGAGGAACCATGCCCGCCACCGATCCGACCAGCAACTCGATCGCCGCCACGCTGGCGGCCTTCGTCGCCGACACCCCCGACGACGCCATCCCGGCGGAGGTCCGCACCCGCGCGCCGCACCACATGCTGGACGCCGTGGGCATCGCGCTCGCCTCGACGCGCTACGACTTCGCCCACAAGACGCTGACCGCCCTGCGCGGGCTGGCGGGGGAGGGGCCGGTGCCGGTGATCGGCATGCCCGCCTCGCTGCCCGCCCGCGACGCGGCGACGGTCAACGGGCTGCTCTGCCACGGCCTCGACTACGACGACACCCACATCGGCGGCGTCATCCACCCGACGGCCAGCGTGATGCCCGCCGTGCTGTCGGCGGCGGCGATGACCGGGGCGGACGGCCGTTCCGTGGTCAGCGCCTATGTGCTGGGCGTCGAGGTGGCGGCCCGGCTCGGCGCGGTGGCGCGCGGCGGCTTCCACCAGGTGGGCTTCCACCCGACGGGCATGATCGGCGTGTTCGGCTGCGCGCTAGCCGCCGGCCGTCTGCTCGGCCTGACCCGCGCGCAGCTCGCCGCCGCCCAGGGCATCGCCCTGTCGATGGCGAGCGGCAGCCTGGAGTTCCTGCAGGACGGCGCCTGGAACAAGCGCCTGCATCCCGGCTGGGCGGCGGCGGCGGGCATCACCGCGGCGGCGCTGGCCCGCGAGGGCTTCACCGGCGTCACCCGCCCCTATGAGGGCCGCTTCGGCCTGTTCAACGCCTATCTCGGCAAGGAGGCCGGGCGCGCCGAGCTGGGCATCACCACCGCCGGCCTCGGCGAGACGTGGGAGCTGATGGCGACGGCGATCAAGCCCTATCCGGCCTGCCACTTCACCCACGCCTGCGTGGACGCCGCCCTGGAGCTGCGCCGCGACGGCCTCGACCTCGCGCGCATCCGCCGCATCGAGGCGCTGGTGCCCGAGCAGGTCGTCAAGACCGTCTGCGAGCCGGAGGCCAACAAGAAGCGGCCCTCCAACTCCTACGACGCGCAGTTCAGCGTGCCCTTCCTGGTCGCCGCCGCGCTGGTGCGCGGGCGCCTGACCCTGGCGGAGCTGGAGAACGACGCGCTGGGCGACGCGGCGATCCTCGACATCGCGTCGAAGGTGTCCTACCGCCACGACCCGGACTCGCCCTTCCCCAAGGCTTATTCGGGCGAGCTGATCATCACGCTCGACGACGGGCGCGAGCTGCGCCACCGCGAGCACATCAACCGCGGGGCCGCCGACCGCCCGCTGTCCAACGCCGAGATCGTGGACAAGTACCGCGGCAACGCCGCCATGGCCGTGCACGAGACCGCCGCGGCGCGCATCGCCGACGCCGTCCTCGGCCTCGACGCCAGCCCGCGCGCGGCGGACTCCCTGTCCGTGCTGTCGCCGTCCGTCCGCTGACCATCCAAACCGGGAAACACGCCATGAGCGAGACCACCACCAGCATGACCGACGCGGAACGCGACGAGCAGGACCGCCTGATCCTCGACAGCGTGGACCGCTTCCTCGACCGCCATGTCCGGCCGGTCGCCCTGAAGCTGGAGCATGACGACACCTACCCCGACGAGATCGTCGAGCGGATGAAGGAGCTGGGCCTGTTCGGGGCGACGATCCCCGAGGAATACGGCGGGCTGGGCCTGCGCCCCTCCACCTACGCCAAGATGATCGAGCGCATCTCCTCGGTGTGGATGTCGCTGTCCGGCATCATCAATTCGCACCTGATCATGGCCTTCATCGTCACCAAGACGGGGACGGAGGAGCAGAAGGCCGCCTTCCTGCCGCGCTTCGCCACCGGCGAGCTGCGCGGCGGCCTCGCTCTGACGGAGCCGGACTGCGGCACCGACCTGCAGGCCATCCGCACGGTGGCCAAGCGCGACGGCGACGATTACGTCATCAACGGCTCGAAGACCTGGATCACCAACGGCATCCAGGGAAGCTGCTTCGCCCTTCTGGTCAAGACCGATCCGACGGCGCAGCCCCGCCACAAGGGCATGACGATGTTCCTGGCTGAGAAGGGGCCGGGCTTCAAGGTCAGCCGCAAGCTGGAGAAGCTGGGCTACAAGGGCATCGATTCCGCCGAGCTGGTCTTCGAGGACTACCGCGTCCCGGCCGACCGGCTGATCGGCGGGGTCGAGGGCCGCGGCATGGCCTGCGCCATCTCCGGGCTGGAGCTGGGCCGCGTCAACGTGGCGTCGCGCGGCGTCGGCGTTGCCCAGGCGGCGCTGGACGAGTCCGTCAAGTACAGCCAGCAGCGCAAGACCTTCGGCAAGCCGATCCATGAGCATCAGGCCGTGGCGATGAAGCTGGCCGACATGGCGACCCGCGTCTCCGCGGCGCGGCTCCTCGTCCAGCAGGCGGCCAAGGCGCTCGACCGCGGCGAGCGCTGCGACTACGAGGCCGGCATGGCCAAGCTCTTCGCCTCCGAGGCGGCGGTGGAGAACTCCCTGGACGCCATGCGCATCCACGGCGGCTACGGCTATTCCAAGGAGTTCGTGGTGGAGCGGCTCTACCGCGACGCCCCCCTGCTGTGCATCGGCGAGGGCACCAACGAAATCCAGCGCATCATCATCGCCAAGCGGCTGATCGAACAGAATCCGGTGTGAGGAGAAAAGCCCTCCCCTGCGTCAGCGGGGGAGGGTTGGGTGGGGGGCCAGTGCAACCACCCCCACACTCCACACCCCGCACACCCCCACCAGGGAGACACCGCGTGCTACCCCTCGAAGGCGTCACCGTCATCGCCGTGGAGCAATACGGCGCCGGCCCGTTCGGCACCATGCTGCTGGCCGATCTCGGGGCCGAAGTCATCAAGGTCGAGAATCCCGCCGAGGGCGGCGAGGTCGGCCGGCATGTCGGCCCCCATTTCTTCGGCCCCGGCAACAGCCACTTCTACCAGTCCTTCAACCGCAACAAGCGCAGCATCACCCTCAACCTGAAGCACCCCGAGGGCATGGCGGTGCTGCACGAGCTGGTGCGCCACGCCGACGCCGTGCTGGACAACCTGCGCGGCGACCTGCCGGACAAGCTGGGCCTGACCTACGAGCATCTGAAGGCGGTCAACCCGAAGATCGTCTGCGCCCACCTGTCCGCCTACGGGCGCACGGGGCCGCGGCGGGCTTGGCCGGGCTACGACTATCTGATGCAGGCGGAGGCCGGCTACCTGTCGGTGACCGGCGAGCCGGACGGCCCGCCCGCCCGCTTCGGCATGTCGGTGGTGGACATGATGACCGGCCTGATGACCGCCTTCGGCCTTGTCTCCGGCGTGGTCGGGGCGCGGGCCAGCGGCAAAGGCTCGGACGTGGACGTCAGCCTGTTCGACACGGCGCTGCACAACATGACCTATCTCGCCACCTGGTACCTCAACGGCGGCCACAACCAGGGGCGGGAGCCGCGCTCCGCGCATCCGTCCCTGACCCCGTCGCAGCTCTACCGCACGCGCGACGGCTGGCTGTTCGTGATGTGCAACAAGGAGAAGTTCTGGCCGGTCTTCTGCGACAAGATCGGCAAGCCGGAATGGGGCGAGGATCCGCGCTTCCGCAGCTTCAAGGACCGGCTCGCCAACCGCGAGCTGCTCACCGTCCTGCTGGACGAGGTGCTCGGCCAGCGCGACACGGCGGAGTGGGTGGAGATCCTCGGCGGTGCCGTTCCCGCCGCCCCGGTCCTCGACATCGCGCAATCGCTGGAGAACCCCTTCGTCCGCGACAGCGACCGGGTGGCCGACTTCTCCTACCCGGACGGGTCCGGCGGGGTGCGGATGCTGACCGGGCCGGTGCGCATCGGCGGCGAGCGGCTTCCCACCCGCACCGCCCCGGCGCTGGGCGCCGACACCGAGGATGTCCTGGGCCGCATCGGCATCGGGCCGGAGCGCATCGCCGCCCTGCGCGAGCAGGGGGCGCTGTGAAGTCCGCCGTTCGCCCGGCCTCCGTCCGCCCGTCCGCCGCGGAGGGGCCGCGCTTCCAGGAGATCCTGGACGCGCTGCGCGCCGACATCTCGGACGGACGGGTCGGGGTCGGCGAACGGCTGCCGACCGAGCAGGAGCTGTGCCTGCGCTTCTCCGCCAGCCGCTACACGGTGCGGGAGGCGCTGCGCCGGCTCCAGGATCTCGGCCTGATCGCGCGCCGTCAGGGCTCGGGATCGGTGGTGACCGCCGCCCGCCCCGACGGGCGGTTCCACAACACGCTGTCCAGCCTCGCGGAGATCGGGCAGTACGCCTCCTCCACCCGGCTGGAGGTGCTGGCGGTGGAGAAGATCCTGGTGGAGGGGCGGACGGCGGAGCTTCTGCGCTCCCAGCCGGACACGCCCTGGGTCCGGGTGGTGGCGCTGCGCCGCCAGCCGGGGGAGCGGACTCCGCTCTGCTACACCGAGGTGTTCCTGCCCGCCGCCTTCGACGACGTGGCCCAGGCCATCGGCACCTTTCCGGTCGCCGTCTACGCGGTGCTGGAAAGCCGCTACGGCCTGCGCATCGAGGAGGTCGTGCAATCGATCGAGGCCACCTCGGCGGACGCCAATCTCGCGTCCCGCCTGTCGGTGGAGGTCGGCACCCCGATCCTGGTGGTGATCCGCCATTATCTGGACGCCGAAGGAAACGCGCTGGAGGTGGCGGTCAGCAGCCACGCGGCCGGACGATACCGCTATGAAATGACGCTGCAACGATCCGGGTAAGGGGGTCATTAAGGCCCTGCCCGCGGCGAACGGCCGGAAGAGCCGCGCGGGGACAGCACCGGAAGGGAGGGAAGGAATGACGGAAAACCTCATCGGGGACGCCGCGGCTTGCGCGCGGACCCTGGCCAGGATTCAGGGGGTGACCCTGGACGATGCCGACGCCGCCCTGTGCGGGCGCCTGCTGGCCGCCGTGCCGGGCGTGCTGGCGGCGGCGCATCCCGGCGGCTCGCTGTTCGACGTGCCGCTGGGCGCCCATGCCGCGCTGGTGGCCGGGACCATCGCCGCCGGAACCATTGCCGGGGAGCTGGCATGACCGATCCCACATCGCTGACCCTGACGGACGCCGCAAGGGCGGTCCGCGACGGCGCGCTGCGGGCGGAAGCCCTGGTCGACGCCTGTCTGGACCGCATCGACCGGCTGAATCCGACGCTCAACGCTTTCCTGTCGGTCGAGCCGGAGGAGGCGCTGGCCGCCGCCCGCGTCGCCGACAGGGAGGCGCGGGCCGGACGGCCGCGTGGGCCGCTGCACGGCGTGCCGCTGGCCCACAAGGACATGTTTTATCGCGCTGGCAAGCGCTGCACCTGCGGCTCCCCGACGATCCGCGGCGGCTTCCGCCCGGAGCGGACGGCCACGGTGCTGGAGCGGCTGGACGCGGCCGGGGCGGTGACGCTCGGCACGCTCCACATGGCGGAATTCGCCATGGGGCCGACCGGGCACAACGCCCATCTCGGTCGCTGCCGCAACCCCTGGGACCCCGACCGCATCACCGGCGGCTCCTCCTCCGGCTCCGGAGCGGCGGTGGCGGGGCGGCTGGCCTTCGGCTCGCTGGGCTCGGACACCGGCGGGTCGGTGCGGCTTCCGGCGGCGCTGTGCGGCGTGGTCGGGCTGAAGCCGACGCAGGGGGCGACGCCGATGGCCGGCGTGATGCCGCTGTCGGAAAGCCTGGACTGTGTCGGCCCGCTGGCCCGCAGCGCGGAGGACGCGGCGACGCTGTTCTCGGTCATCACCGGGCGGACGGACGCCGTGGACGGCATCGGCCAGGGGGTCGAGGGGCTGCGGCTGGGCATTCCACGCCAATTCTATTACGACGGCCTCGACCCCGCCGTGGCCGCCGCGCTGGAGCGGGCGCGGGCGGTGCTGGAGCGCGCCGGCGCCCGCGTGGTGGACGTGGACATTCCCGACCACGAGCCCTACGGCGACCTCGCCAACCTCGTCTTCACGCCGGAGGCGGCGGCCGTCCATGCGCCCTGGCTGCGCGAGCGCCCGCAGGATTACGGACCGCAGGTGCGCGCGCGGCTTCTGCAAGGGCTGATGGTGCCGGCGGCCTCCTACCTCCAGGCGAAGCAGCTTCGCGCGCTTCATCTCCGGGCGATGATCGACGGCCCCTTCGCCCAATGCGACGCGCTGTTCGTCCCCGCCCTGCGCAGCCGCGTGCCGACCGCCGCCCAGACCGACGTGGGAGCCGGGCCGGCGATGGCCGCGGTGGTGGCCGGGGTGGCGGCGCTGACGCGCCCGGTCTCCTACCTGGGCCTGCCGGCGCTCGTCACGCCAGCCGGATTCGATCCGGACGGGATGCCGATCGCCATGCAGCTCATCGGCCGCCCGCAGGCGGAAGCCACGCTGCTGCGCATCGCCGACGCCTATGAGCGCGCCGCCGGCTGGCTGAGCCGCGTCCCCCAGACACAGGTCTTCTCGTGAAGGGAGTTCCACCCATGCCGGGAACCGATACATTGACCTCCGCGTCTCCGCACGGCCAAGCCGTCGCTCCCGACACCCAGACCGCCGGCGCGGTCCAGCCGCGCGGCCTGCCGGGCTGGTGGAGCTTCATCGAGGACCGCCTCCTCCTGAACGTCGCCACGATCCTGATGATGGTGGCCATCGGCATCATGTTCTACGAGGCGTCCAGCCGCTCCCTCCTGTCGGAAAGCCACTGGTGGGCGGAGGAGCTGGTCCGCTTCCTGGTGGTGTGGAGCGTGCTCCTGTCGCTGGGCGTCGGCACGCGGCACGGCCACTACATCCGCATGGACCTGCTGCTCAACATGATGCCGCAGGGGCTGCGGCTGGCCTTCTCCTGGGTGAACAGCCTGATCGGGCTGGGCTTCAGCGTGCTGCTGGTGGTCGCCGGAGTTCAGGAGGTCGCGCACCTCCAGGCCATCGGCATGTTCACCGAATCCAACCTCGACCTGCCGCTCTGGATGGTCCGGCTGGTGCTGCCGCTGGGCGGGGTGCTCTACGGCTTCGCCTTCGTCGGCAACATCATCCTGCTGCTGCGCGGCCAGGACCCCGATCCGCCCACCGAGGGCGAGAATCTCTAGGCGGCGATAAGAAAAGGGCAACCCAGTAAGGGGGAGGAAACACCATGACATCCATCATCGCCGTCGTCAGCCTGCTGCTTCTCGTGGCGGGGGGCGTGCACATCGCGCTGGCGCTGGGCGTCATCGCGGTCGGGCTGCTGACCTTCAACTTCAACATCCCGGTGGTCCTGGTCGCGCAGATGGCCTGGGACTCCGTGGACAAGTACGCGCTGGTCTGCATCCCGTTCTTCATCTTCGCCGGCAACCTGATGTCGCGCGGCAATCTCGCGCTGGTCATCCTCGAGCTGGTCGGGACGGTGATCCGCTGGTTCCGCGGCGGCGTCGCCCTGGCGCTGGCCATGTCCAGCGTGTTCTTCGCGGCGGTCAACGGCTCGTCGGTGGCCTGCGCCGTGGCGCTCGGCCCGGCGGCGGTGAAGCTGCTGCCGAACGAGGGCTATCCGCCGCGCTTCGCCGCCTCGCTGGTGGCGGTCTGCGGCACGCTGGGTCTGATGATCCCGCCGTCGCTGACCTTCATCCTGATCGGCTCCATCGTCGGCCTGCCGATCACCGACCTGTTCATCGCCGGCATCGTGCCCGGCCTGTTCGAGGCGTTCCTGCTCGGCCTCACCACGCTGATCGTCAGCCGGATCAACGGCTACGGGCGGGTCGGCGAGCGCCCGGACTGGAAGGGCTTCGGCCAGCGCCTGCCGGGTGCCGCCGGGGCGCTGATGATGCCGGTGATCATCATCGGTACGATCTACATGGGCTGGTTCACCCCGACCGAGGTGTCGGCGCTGGCCGCGGTCTACGCGGTGGTCCTGGTGACGATGGTCTACCGCACGGCCAACCTCGCCGCGGTGTGGGAGACGGCGCGGGAGTCGGTGCTCCAGACCGTGATGATCTACGGCGTGCTGCTCGGCTCCGGCCTGCTGACCGCGGTGCTGACGCGCCTCGGCCTGTCCGCGGAGCTGACCGCGATGCTGAAGGAGGCGCAGGTCTCCCCCTTCGAATTTCTGCTGGCGGTCAACCTGCTGCTGCTCGTCGTCGGCATGTTCCTGGACGGCGTGTCGATGATCGTGCTGCTGGCGCCGATCCTGTTCCCGATGGCGCAGGCGGTGGGGGTGAACCCGATCCATTTCGCCGTCATCATGACCGCGCTGGTGGAGGTGGCGACCCTGACGCCGCCGGTCGGCCTGAACCTGTTCGTGATGAGCCGCATCACCAAGATGCCGCTCCATTCCATCGTGAAGGGGGTTCTGCCTTTCTACGGGATGCGGGTGGTCGCGCTGGTCGTCATCAACGCCTTCCCGGCCCTGTCGCTGGTCCTGCTGACGTAAGCCGTCCCTCGCGGATCATCCTCGTACGCCGGTTGCATCGGCGCCCGCGCTCGTCCATGTTCCGGCATCATGAGGGATGCGATGTCGGACGAAGCGGACAGCCTGAAGGACAGCGGTGGCGCGGCGGAGCGGGCGGAAACCCCGCTCTATCAGGAGATCGTCCGTACCCTGCTGGAGGAGATCGACGCCGGGACCTACGCCGTCGGCGACCGCCTGCCGACCGAGCAGGAGCTGTGCAGCCGCTTCGCCGTCAGCCGCCACACGGTGCGCGAGGCGCTGCGCCGGCTTCAGGAGATGGGCTACATCCTGCGCCGCCAGGGATCGGGTTCGGTCCTGGCGGCGCGCCGCGCCGACGGACGCTTCGTCAATTCCATCAGCTCCTTGGACGAGCTGGTGCAGTACGCCACCTCGACCCGGCTGGAAATCCTCTCGGTGGACCGCATCATCGTGGAGGAGGAACTGGCGGGCCGGCTGGGCTGCCGCCCCGAGACGCAATGGTTCCGCGTCAGCGCGTTGCGCCGCACCCGCGAGACGTCGGAGCCCTTCTCCTACGTCGAGGTCTACATCGACGCCGCCTATTCCGACGTGGTGCGCAACCTGGAGGTGGTGCAGTACGCCATCTACACGGTGCTGGAGCAGCGCTACGGTGTCCGCATCGCCGAGGTGATGCAGGACATCGAGGCCGCCCCGGCCAGCCTGAACGTCGCCTCGCGCCTGCATGTCCCGCCGCAGTCGCCGATCCTCGTCATCACCCGGCGCTATTTCACCGACGATGGACGTCTGGTGGAGATCGCCGTCAACACCCATCCGGGCGCCGGCTTCCGCTACACCATGTCCCTGCAGCGGCGCTGAGCCCGCCTTAGTCGCGGTCAGGGGTGCAGCCGCCCGGACGTGGCGGGCAGAGGTCCGCGTTGCCCTGGCAGCAATTCTCGGTCAGAAGGCTGAGCAGCGCCTGGAAGCGCCCGGCATCGACGCTGTGGATGATCTGCCGGCCCTGGCGGCGTGACGAGCCCGGCGATGACATCCTTGACGTTCATGGGGCGCACCCTATCGGACGGGCATCCTACCGGCAAGCGCTCCGCCGGTCGCGCGTTGACGGTGGAACGGTCACATACGAATCCACTGTTCCATATTTCGGCAAATGTGGAAATATGCAGGCCCCAACGGCCCCGGCGGACATCCCATGACAGCCATCACCATCTTCCACAACCCGGATTGCGGCACCTCGCGCAACACGCTGGCCATGATCCGCAACAGCGGCGTCGAGCCGGTCGTCATCGAGTATCTGAAGACGCCGCCGAGCCGCGCCGACCTCGCCGACCTCATTCGCCGCATGGGCGTGCCGGTGCGCGCCGCGCTGCGCGAGAAGGGCACGCCCTACGCGGAGCTTGGCCTGGACGATCCGGCGCTCGATGACGACCGGCTTCTCGACGCCATGATCGCCCACCCGATTCTCATCAACCGGCCCATCGTCGTGACGCCGCTCGGCGTGCGGCTGTGCCGCCCGTCGGAGCGGGTGCTGGACATTCTCCCCGACCGGCAGCGCGGCGCCTTCGCCAAGGAGGACGGCGAGGCGGTGGTGGACGGCGCCGGACAGCGCATCGGTTCGGACACCGCACCAGCCACGTCCACCGAGGAGGCAGCCCGGCATGACCGCTGACGTCCATCAAAACCAAGCTCCCCGTCCGGCGATGGGGCTGTTCGAACGCTACCTCAGCGTCTGGGTGGCGCTGTGCATCGTCGCGGGCATCGCCCTCGGTTCCGTGGCTCCGGGCCTGTTCCGGGCGATCGCGGCGGCGGAGCTGGCCCAGGTCAACCTGCCGGTGGCGGTGCTGATCTGGCTGATGATCGTGCCGATGCTGCTGAAGATCGACCTCGGCGCGCTGGGGCGGGTGAGGGAGCATTGGCGCGGCGTCGGCGTGACGCTGTTCATCAACTGGGCGGTGAAGCCCTTCTCCATGGCGCTCCTGGGCAGCTTGTTCATTGGCCATCTGTTCGCTCCCCTGCTGCCTCAGGACCAGATTTCCTCCTACATCGCCGGGTTGATCCTGCTGGCCGCCGCGCCCTGCACGGCCATGGTCTTTGTCTGGTCCAACCTGTGCGAGGGGGAGCCGCATTACACGCTGAGCCAGGTGGCGCTGAACGACATCATCATGGTCTTCGCCTTCGCGCCGCTGGTCGGTCTGCTGCTCGGCGTCGCCTCGATCACGGTGCCGTGGGGCACGCTGCTGCTGTCGGTGCTGCTCTACATCGTCATCCCCGTGATGGCGGCTCAACTGTGGCGGCGCGGCCTGCTGGCTGCCGGCGGGGAGGGGGCGCTGAGTCGGATGCTGGGCGTGCTTCAGCCGGTGTCGCTGCTGGCCCTGCTGACCACGCTGGTTCTGCTGTTCGGTTTCCAGGGTGAGCAGATCCTGGCGCAGCCGCTGGTCATCCTGCTGCTGGCCGTGCCGATCCTGATCCAGGTCTATTTCAACGCGGGGCTGGCCTATTGGCTGTCCCGCCGGTTCGGCGTGGCTTGGTGCGTCGCCGCGCCGGCGGCGCTGATCGGGGCGTCGAACTTCTTCGAGCTGGCGGTGGCCGCCGCCATCAGCTTGTTCGGGCTGGGGTCCGGCGCCGCGCTGGCCACCGTGGTCGGCGTGCTCGTCGAGGTGCCGGTGATGTTGTCGGTGGTCCGGATCGTGACGAAGACCCGCGGCTGGTACGAGCGCGGAGAGGCAGCCGGACAAGGATGACGCTGCGGCCCCCGCTACCGCCTGCGCGGATCGAGGCCGTCGCGCAGCCCTTCGGCCAGCAGGTTGATGGCCAGCGCGATGGCGGCGACGGTGACGGTCGTCGCGGCGATCAGGTGGGGGGCGTCGCGCAGGTCGGCCAGCCCGTCGCGGATCAGGGTGCCCAGCGACACCGCCGGTTCCTGGATGCCCAGACCGAGACCGCTCAGCGTCGCCTCCGCCACCATGACGGGACCGATGGAGAGGGCGGCGCGGACGGCGACCGGCCCGGCGACCGCCGGCAGGAGATGACGGCCAACCGTGTGCAGCGGTCCCGCTCCAAGGGCGGTGGAGGCCCTCACATGCTCGGCGGTCCGGTTGGACAGGGCCAGCGCCCGGCACCAGCGGACCTGCGAGGGCCACGCCGCCAGGGCGAGCGTCAGCACCACGGCCTCCGTGCCCGGACCCAGCAGCGCGGCGGCGACGATAGCGAGCGACAGCTCGGGAAAGCCGTGCAACAGGTCAGCCAGCCGAAGCACCGCCGCGTCCGCGCGTCCGCCGATCCAGCCCGCCAGCCCGCCCGACGCGACGCCCAGTCCCACCGCCATGGCGAGCGCCAGCCCGGCGATGGCGAAGGAGGTTCCCGTCCCGGCAATCAGGCGGGCGGCGACGTCGCGGCCCAGCCCGTCGCATCCCAGCGGGTGGGCGGTCGATGGACCGGCCCAAGCCTGCCCGAGATCCATGGCGGACGGATCCAGCGGCAGCAGAAGGGCGGCCATGGCCAGCGGCACCGCCAGCGCCGTTGCGAGCAGCAGACCGGCGCGTCCGGCGAAGGAGCGCATGGCGATCACGGCGCCTCCGCATCGGCGCGCAGCCGCGGATCGGCGAGGCCGATCAGCAGCTCGGCGGTCAGGCCGATGGCGATCTGCATCAGGACGAAGACCAGAACGGCGGCCCCGGCCACCGTGTGGTCGCGGGCCAGCACCGCCTGGACGGTCAGCCGCCCGATCCCCGGCATGGCGAAGACGGTTTCCACGGCCGCCGTGGTGGTGAGAATCGTTCCGGCCACCGATCCGACCGCCGCGGCCAGCGGCACCAGGGCGTTCGGCAGGGCGTGGCGCAGCAGAACGGCGGCCCGCCCCAGCCCCTTGGCCTGGGCGGTGCGGATGAAGTCGCGTCCCAGCACGTCCATCACCTGGGTCCGCGTCAGGCGGGCGATCATCGCCGACGCCGGCAGGGCCAGCGCCGCCACGGCCCACGGCGCCGTGCCGGACCCTGCCAGCATCAGCCACGTCGCCAGCGCCAGCGGCGGCACGGACAAGGCCAGCACGGACCCGACGGTGAGGGCCGTGCCCGGCCATGCCCGCCGGACATCGGCCGCGGCGAGGCCCAGCGCGAGCCCGAGGGGCAGAGCCAGCGCCGCCCCGCCAGCCATCAGCCCAAGCGTCACCGGCAGGGCCTCGCCCAGCAGCGCCGTCACCGGTACGCCGCCGTACCGCAGCGACTGGCCGAGGTCGCCCCGCAGCAGATCCAGCGTGTAGGACAGGAATTGAACGGCCAGCGGCTGGTCCAGGCCCGCGTCCTCCCGCAGCCGGCGGATCATCTCCGGGTCCGCCGCCCGCCCGTCGACCATGAGCATGACCGGATCGCCGGGAAGCGCATGGGAGGCCAGAAAGCTGGCCAGCACGGCGGCTCCGGCCAGAATCAGCAGCCCCGGCAGGCGCCGGGCCAATCGCCAAGCCAATCGCCAGGATAGCCCGCGACGGCCAAGCCGGCGTCCCGTCATGGCAACCGGGCGGAGTGGAAATCCGTCGTTCCGTCGGGCCGGATGACCACTCCGGTCACGCCCGGCCGCATCAGCGCCACGAACTGAGGCGCCGGGAGGGGCACCGCCACGGCCTGTTCCCGGAGCAGGGCTTCGGCATCCCGGTAGAGCGCGTTGCGGACGGTGGGGTCGGCGAGGCTGCGCGCCCGCTCCATCAGCCGGTCGAAGTCCGGGTTGTGCCAACGGCTGCGGTTGGTCGGGCTGGCGCTGTGCCACTGGGTGGCGAGCTGGTCCATGGGGTCGGGAAAGTCCGCCGTCCAGCCATTGATGAACAGCGCCTCGCGTCCCTCGTTGATCGCCGACACGAAGGCCGCGCGTTCCTGGATGCGCACGCCGACCGGGACTCCCAGCACCGCGGTGAGCTGGGCGGCGAAATAGGTGGCCTCCTCGCGCACGTTGGGGCCACCGGCGATCAGGAGCGGCGGCAGTCCCTGCCCCCCGGCATGGCCGGCCTCCGCCAGCAGCGCCTTGGCCCGCCCCGGATCGAATGGCGGCAGCGGCACCGCATCGGGCCGGTAGCCGCCCAGGCCGGGCGTGACGAAGCCGTTCGCCAACACCGCGCGCCCTGCGTGAAGGCCATTGACCGTGGCGACGCGGTCCAGCGCGAGGCCGAACGCCTCGCGCACGCGTCGATCGCGGAAGGGCGGGTAGAGATCCTGATTGAGGGCGAGATAGCGCACCTGCGCGCGGGCGAAGGCCGCGACCTGCCCGTCGTAGCGCGGCTGGCGGATCACGGTGCGCACGGCGTTGTCGGGCAACGGCGCGATGTCGAGGTCTCCGGCGTCGTAGCGCGCCAGCAGCGTGTTGGTGTCGGGCAGCACCGCCAGGGACACCGCGTCCACGACGGGGGCACCGTCCCAATAATCGGCGTGGGCTTCCAGACGCACGGAGTCGCCGCGCCGCCACGACATGAGGCGGAACGGCCCGGTGCCGCCGGACGCCCGCTCGTGCCACGCCGGTCCGAACTCGGCCTCCATCCCACGGTCGACGAACAGGAACGGGTAAAGCGGGAACAGCGCGTCGGGTTCGGTCAAACGCACGACGAGCGTGTGGGGGTCGGGAATGGCCACGCCGGATAGGGATGTGGCGGTTCCCTGCTGCAGTGCCGTGGCCCCCTCGATGCCGCGCAGGTAGAAGGCGCTGTAACCGGGCTGGGGCTTGCGCGTCAGATGGCGTTCCCAGGTCCACAGCACGTCGGCGGCGGTGAATGGGCGTCCCGAATGGAACCGCACGTCCGGGCGCAGGGTGAAGCGCCAAGTCCGCCCGCCGTCCGGCGTTTCCCAGCGGATGGCCAGCGCCGGGACGGCGTTGCCGGCGGCGTCGATCGCGGTGAAGCCCTCATAGACCTGCCGCAGGACCCCGGAAGAGACCAGTCCGGGAAAGACAAACGGATCGATGGTCGTTAGGTCGTCGGACAGGCTGGCCCGCAAGGTTCCTGCCGTTGCCGGAAACGCGGCGACGCCGACGCCGGTCGCGATGGCCAGGACGGTCAGGAGCAGGCGGAGGACGGTGGGCAGAGGCATGGTGCGGGACGTTGCAGGGCGGTGGGCGGGAAGTGGGAAAAAACAGCCGCCCCTGCTTCCTTCACGGCCTCCGGCCAGAGCGGAGCCGGAACTGCACCGGACGTCCGCCATATGTATGCACAAGAGTGCGTCCATATCCAGGTATTCGCTCTGCCGGCGATGCCTCGGGCACCATACCCGGATTCGATCAGGCGCGCGACCCGAAATGCCAGCAGAGCATCGTCACCTGACGCACGATTCCCGCTTGGTTGCGCAGCCCCGTCTTGCCCAGGATGGACGAGACCTGATTGTAGACGGTCCGCCGCTCCACCCCGCGATCCTCGGCGATCTCATCGACGCTCCGGCCGGAGCACAGGGCCAGCGCGATCTCGGCTTCCGATCCGGTGATCTGGAGAAGCTCGGCGACGGCGCGCGCCGACACGGCGGGCAGGATGTCCGGATCGACAAGGGTCAGGAGGAGAATGCCGGTCATCGGGCCGCCGCTTCCGACGCTCTGGGCCGGCGGCTCCGACAGGGTGGCGAAGTAGGGCGACGGCTGGTCCAGGCGCGACACGCGCAGCGTGATCGGCGTGCGGGTGCGGCGGCGGAAGAAGCCGGCGGCCCGCTTGGACAGCTCCGCCTGTTCGGTCGGGGTGTCGGGGATGCACAGCCGGCCGCCGACCATGGACAGCCCGTCCCCCCGCGACACGATGGAGGCGAAGGACTGGTTGCCGTCGATGACTTGGCAGCGCGGCGTCAGAAGCGCCGCCGGGTAGGGCAGAGCGTCGAGAAGGCGGACGACGAAGGAGGGCTGGCCCGACGGCGGCAGGACGCTGCCGCCGTTGAGCGAGATCAGGCTGTCGAAGCCACCCCGGACGCTTTCCTGGACGTTGCTGGTGACGTCGCGCCGGATCTGGTACCACCAGCCGTCCGTGTCATCCAACCGCTCGTAGGTGATCTGGATGACCCGGCCGTCGGAATGGAGCGTGAAGGACTGCCAGAACCGGTTGAACCGGCGGAGATCCTCCGCGTAGCCGATCCAGCGCGCCGGGTCGGAATAGATGGTGTCCGAGCTGAACTTCTTGTGCTTCACGCATTCCCACACGATGTCGCGGAACGTCACCGAGCGTGAGAAGTCGATGAAGGGATAGATCGTCTTCTGCTTGTCGTTGGTGGCCAGCAGCGTGTCGCTCTTGTCAAAGACGGTGAGCGCGGCGTTCATGTCCCGGGCGCGGCTGGAGAGGTCGTAGACCAGATCGGACATCAATCCTTCCTCCCTTTCGCTGCCGGGTGTGACGGGATGCGCCCCTGACCGTGGCCTGGGCCGCCGGTCAGGAGAGCGTTCGCGGAACGCGTTGCCATTCGAGCGAATTTAGCAGCAAAACGGCCGCATCATGCAACGGTCAATACGATGGTATGACGCTCAGGCCGCCTCGACCGTGAGGTAGCAGCCGGCGAGTTCCTCCGTCCGCAGCTCGACGCCGAGCGTCGCCCGGAAGGCGTCCTGGGTGTTGGCGACGGCCTTCTGCCAAGCGCCGGCGTCGGGAGCGTCGGGGTGATGATGGACCCGGGCGCCGACCAGCCGCATCATGTCCGCCTCGTAGCGGTCCATGAACAGGATGTGTTCGTGCCAGGCCGCGTCCGCCGCCTTGGTCGGGACCAGGATCAGGTTCGGCTTCGCCGCCACCACGACGAGGAACTGGCGGTAGGCCTCGACCGATTCCGTGGCCTGCTCCGCCGTGTAACCGGCCATCTCGAGCCGCGTGTTGATGAAGGAGAGATCCAGGTTCGCCGGCTGCACGGACGGGGCGCGTTCGCTGTTGTCGTTCATTGTCGATGATCCTTTCAAAAGGGAATGAGGTTCACTGCGGTCCTCAAGGGCCTCCACCCGGTGACATCGGCCCGTGCGCTGCGGCAAAACGGTGACCGTCGGCACGTCCGGGCCGGCTCAAGCGAGAGGAGGTCAGACTGGCGGTGTCCCACCGGCCGGCGTGGCCCGGCTGCCGCCGGGGGCGAACCGCCAAGGCTGCGTTCGTGTGCACACCGACCCGTAGCAACAGGCCCGCCATGCACCCTTCCTGCATACCCGAGTGTATCATAGTAGCGGTTGTGCAAGTGCTCAAGAGCATATCGCGTATTTGTATCGAATCTGAACCAACAATCCTTCAGGATGGCATACATATGCAACCTTTGCCGCGGAAGTCATGGTCGCTTCGTGTGGAGCGTCGCCCTTGACGGGGGCGAGTGTTTCTCTGTCCGCGGGAAAATTGATATTTTCCGGGAAAGGTTGCGGATCCACTGGAAATCCACTGAAGTCAGGTTGTGGCGGCAGCCGATGGCTCCCTTTTCGCTGATGCACAGGCACCGCCATTCAGGGGACCGCAACGATCGGCAGCGGGTGAAGGCGCGTTGCCGAGAACGGCGGGCTTCGGGAGGTCCCCGGCTCAGGGCAGCAGGATGGCCGACTGCCATTGCTGCAGGAAGCGCTCCCGCTTCAGCCGGTCGAGGAACACCAGCAGAGCCGGGCTGAGCGCTATGGGATGCAGCGGCGCCGCCGTGCTGGAGCGCAAACCCGACGCCGACGCCTCCCGCTTGATGCCGGAGGAGATGGCGTAGAGGGCGGAGCGGTCGGCCACCACCTCCTGCCCGCGCGGCGACAGCAGATAGTCGATGAACCGACCGGCAAGCTGCGGCCGGGGCGCCGTCTTGGGAATTACCGCAACGCGGGAGATGACCAGCGTGTAGTCCTCCGGCACCACGATGCCGATGGGCGCTCCCGCCGCTGCCCGCGCCCGCGCGTAGGAGCCGAGGACGTTGTAGGCGATCAGCACCTCCCCACGCTCCACCATGTCGAGGATCTCGCCCGAGCAGCAGGCCAGCCGCGCCTGGGTGTTGCCCATCATCGCGACGAGCTGCCAGTACTGGCCGAACAGCAGGGCGTCGTGGGCGGCCAGCAGATAGCCGATGCCGCTGGTGGCGGTGTCGTAGGTGGCGACGCGCCGGCCGAAGCGCGCCGGGTCGTCCCGCAACAGCCGGATCAGCGCCGGGCGCGTGCGCGGCACCTGGGCGTCCGGCAGAAGGTCGCGGTTGTAGGCGATCACCGCCGGCTCGAAGGTGAAGCCGAACGCCTCGTCCCGCCAGTTCGCCCAGTCGGGCAGCGCGTCCGTCAGGGCGGACCGGTGGGGCTGGGTGTAGCCGTCGTTGACCAGCTTCACCTGCAGGTCGGAGGCGGAGCTGATGAGCAGGTCGGGCGTCTCGGTCGCGGCCCCCTTGACCGGCACGGCCACCGCCTCGGCGTAGAGGTCGGCGGTGTCCATGTCCTTGTACTCGACCGTGACGTCGGGGTGGAGCTGCTGGAAGTCGAGGACCAGCGGCTCGATGGCCTGCCGGTCGGTGGCCGAATGGATGCGCAGCCGCTCCCGCTCGCCGCCGGGAGCGGGGTAGGTGATGAGTTGCGCCGCTTGCGCCCAGGGCGCCCAGAGCAGGGCGAACAGGACCAGAAGCGGCAGCAGGGCCCGCGCGGCACTTTCTCCCGCCGTGGTGGTGTTGTCCGCCGCCGGGAAATCGATGCGCGCGACCAGCCCGCCGCCGGGGCGGTCGAGCAGGGCGAAGCCCGCCCCGTGCGCCTCCACCACCGAGGTGACGATGGCGAGGCCCAGACCGCTGCCCGCCACCCCGGCGGCGGAGCTGCCGCGCCCGAACCGCTCCAGCACGCGGCGCTTCTCGGCGTCCGGCACGCCGGGGCCGCGGTCGGCGATCTCCACGCGCAGGCCCCGCCCGTTTGGCAAAGGGGTCAACGACAGGTCGATGGGGCCGGACGGGCCGGCGTACTTCACCGCGTTGTCGAGCAGGTTGGTCAGCGCCTCGCGCAGGCTGATGGCGTCGCCGGGGACGGTGGCCGGCTCCGCCGCCCGGTCGATGTCCAGGCGGATCGCCGTGTCGCCGGCCACCGCGCGGGCGCGCTGGAACACCTGCTCCAGCAGGGCGCCGAGATCGACGTCCTCCGGCTTCAGCGCCTCGCTGCGGTGGATCACCATGGCGTGGTTGAGGAGCTGGCTGGTGAGCTGGCTGGCCTCCACCGCGTTGCGGTGCACGCGCTGGGCGATGCGGTGGAGCGCGTCTGGATCGTCCTCGTCGATGGCGAGTTCGGCCTGCAGGCGCAGGCTGGCCAGCGGGGTGCGGATCTGGTGGGCGGCGTCGGCAAGAAAGGTCTGCATGGTGTCGAGGTTGGCCTTGAGCCGCGCCATGAGCTGGTTGATCGCCTGGACGAGCTGCGACACCTCCTGAGGCGGCGGCATGGCGATGGGTGAGAAGTCGTGGGGCTGCCGTTCGCGGATCATCCGCTCCAGCGAGCCGAGCGGGGCCAGCGCCTGCCGCACCCCGAACCAGATCAGTCCGCCCGCCGCGACCACGGTGAAGGCGATGGGAAGGAAGGCGTTCGCCAGGATGTCGCGGGCCAGGGCGCCGCGCTCCTCCCGTGTCTGGGCGACGGCGATGGTGACCCAGCCACTGAGGTCCGGCTGTGCCGCGAACCGCTTCAGGACGGCGACCCGCACCGACATGCCGCGGAAGGTGGCGTTCTCGAACCGGGTGGCGGAGTCGCTGCTGGCCGCGTCGGCAAGCCCGGCCTTGGCGGGCGCCACCGGCAGGTCGTGGTAGCCGGTGACCAGCTCGCCGTCCGGGGCGGTGATCCGGTAGAACACGCGGTCGCGCCGCGCCTGGGCCAGGATGCCCAGCGAGGAATAGGGCAGGTCGACGGAAAAGCGCCCGTCCTCCACCCGAACCGTGTCGGAGATCGACAGGGCCGACGCCATCAGGAGCCGGTCGAAGGCGGCGTCGGCGGCGCGCTGGGCGTAGGCGCTGACGAACAGGAACAGCCCGGCGGTCAGGACGGCCAGCACGCCGAGCAGCCGGATGAACAGCCGCCGCCGCAGCGAGAATCCTTCAGCCTTCGGCACACACTTCCGCCACATACCCCAGCCCCCGAACCGTCCGGATCTCCACCGACGCGCCCTCCAGCTTGCGCCGGAGGCGGGAGACATACAACTCGATGGCGTTCAGCGCGGTGGGCTGGTCGAGGCTGAACAGCCGGTCCATCAGGTCCTCCTTGGACAGGACGGTGTTCAGGTTGCTGAGGAACAGCTCGAGAAGCCGGAACTCACGGCCGCCCAGATCGACGGGGCGGCCATCGACCAGCACCTTCTTGGCCGCGGCGTCGAAGACCAGATTGCCGAATTGCGTGCGCGAGGAGGCGAGCCCGTGCGAGCGGCGCAGCAGGGCGCGGCAGCGGGCTTCCAGCTCCCGCAGGTCGAAGGGCTTCACGATGAAGTCGTCGGCCCCGAGGTCGAGCAGATCGACCCGCACATTCACCTGCGAGCGGGCGGTCATCACCAGGACCGGCGTAGCGTCGCGGCGCTGGCGCAGGCGGTTCAGCAGCGTCTGTCCGTCCACCCCCGGCAGCATGATGTCGAGCAGGACGAGCTGGTACGCCTCCTGGCGGAGCAGCTCCTCCGCCTCGTCCCCGGTCGGTGCCCAGTCCACCGCGTAGCCCAGCTTGCGCAGCCGGTGGACGATGGCGTCGGCCAGATCCTCGGTGTCCTCGACGACGAGTATGCGCATGGTCTGTCTCCGGCCTTATAGCCCTCTCCCCTCCGCTCCCGCGCAAACGAAGTGTGCGCTGACGCGACAGGCGGACCTTCGGTCCGCCGAAGGCGGGGAGAGGGTGGCCCGAAGGGCCGGTGAGGGGATGCGCGTGGCGGATGTCCGGCAAATGCGCAACCCCCTCACCCCAACCCTCTCCCCGGAGGGGCGAGGGGAATTGAGTCCGTGTATCAGTGCGCCATGAAGATGGGAATGGCGGGCGGTTCGCGCAGCACGTCGAGCGTCACGCCGCCCCACACCCGTTCACGGACGCGGCTGTGGCCGTAGGCGCCCATCACCAGCAGGTCGCAGCCGGCCTCCGCCGCCGTCTCCTGCAAGGCCCGCCCGACCGCGCGGCCCGACGCCGCGACCCTGCGGATCGACGCCGCGACGCCGTGCAGCGCGAGATAGGCCGACAGGCGGTCGGGATCGGCGGCGCGCCCGGGGTCGGCGACCTCCGCCGACAGGATGACCGCCTTGCCGGCGCGTTGCAGAAGCGGCAGCGCCGCCGCGACCGCCCGCGAGGCCGCCGCCCCGCCGTCCCAGGCCACCGCCGCCGCGGACCCGACCGATGCCGGTTCGGCCGCCGGCGCCAGCAGCAGCGGGCGGCCGGAGCCGAACAGGGTGGCCTCGATGGCCGGTCCCATGGCGTTGGTCCCGTCGGAGGTCTGGGCGATCACCACCAGATCGGCGAGCCGGGCTTCCTCCGCCAGGGTTTCGGCCAGCGGGCCGGTCGCCTGCTGCCAGGAGGCGGACAGGCCGTCCGCGTCCTCGCCCCCACCGGTCAGGCTGTCCGCCTCCGCGGCGCCGAAGCGGCTGCGGAACTCCTCGAACAGGCCATGGGCGGAGTCGACCACCCGCGCCTGATCCTCCTGCCCGATGCGGATGAGCTGCTCGACCAGCGCCTTGGGGATCGCGGCGCTTTCCACGGAGGTGCGGATTTCGACCTGCGGCATGACGTTCAACCCCTCCACATGGGCGCGGAAGCGGTCGGCGAGCAGAAAGGCCGTGGCGATGGCGCGGCGGTCCAGCGGCCGTCCGGTCAGGGGAACGAGAACCTTCTTGATCATCGGAAGCGCTCCGTCACGATAGCCAGGAGGTGTGCATCAGGACTTCGTTGCTGCCGCGCCAGATCATGTCGAGCGCCACATAGGTGATGATGACGAGACCGACCCAGCCGACCCAGCGGTGCTTGTGCAGGACATGCGCGATCATGTTGGCCGCCGCCCCCATCAGAACGACGGACAGCAGCAGGCCGATCACCAGGATGGTTGGATGGTCCTTGGCGGCGCCTGCCACCGCCAGCACGTTGTCGAGCGACATCGACACGTCCGCCACAACGATCTGCCAGATCGCCGCGCCCACCGTGACGCCGCCCACCGCAGCACCGGCGGCGGCGTTTCCGGACACGCCCACCGGCGTGTCGGGGGCGTCCATCGCCTCGTCGGGCGCCACTTCGTCCGTCCCGTGGGAGCGCAGCTCGCGGAACATCTTCCAGCACACCCACAGCAGCAGCACGCCGCCGGCCAGGGTCAGCCCGATGATGGCGAGAAGCTGCGTGGTGATCAGGGCGAAGAAGATGCGCAGGGCAATGGCGGCGCCGATGCCCCAGAAGATCACTTTGCGGCGCTGCGCCAGCGGCACCGCGGCGGCGGCCATGCCGACCACGATGGCGTTGTCGCCGGCCAGCACGAGGTCGATGGCGATGACCTGTCCCAAGGCGGCGAGCTGGGACCAGAGATCGACGCTTTCCATGGAGAAGTCCTTCGAAGGAGGGCGGTCTTACGTCGCGGGATGGGTGCCGGATGGCGAGGCGCTGTCGTTCTTGCCCGCCCCGTTGCTCCGGTGGCGCAGGATCATCGGGCCGATCACCAGCAGGGCCGCGATGATCAGCAGGGCCGCCGAGATCGGGTGCGTCAGGAAGACCGACGGGTCGCCCTGGCTGATCGCCAGCGCCCGGCGGAACTGCTGTTCGGCCAGCGGTCCCAGGATCAGCCCGACCACGCAGGGCGCCACCGGCACGTTCAGCACGCGCATGCCGAAGCCGAGCAGGCCGATCACCCACAGGATGACCAGATCGATGACGTTGTTGTTCAGCGTGTAGGCGCCGAGCGACGAGAAGACCAGGATGCCGGCGTACAGCCAGGGCCGCGGGATCAGCAGCAGCTTGACCCAGAAGCCGACCAGCGGCAGGTTCAGCACCAGCAGGAGCACGTTGCCGATGTAGAGGCTGGCGATCATGCCCCAGACCAATTCGGGGTTGTTGTCGAACAGCGTCGGGCCGGGCTGCAGGCCGTATTGCTGGAAGGCGGCCAGCATGATGGCGGCGGTCGCCGAGGTCGGCAGGCCGAGCGACAGCAGCGGGGCGAGCACGCCGGCGGCCGACGCGTTGTTGGCGGCCTCCGGACCGGCGACGGCCTCGATGGCGCCCTTGCCGAACTCCTCCGGCTTCTTCGCCAGACGCTTCTCGACCAGATAGGACAGGAAGGTCGGGATCTCGCTGCCGCCCGCCGGCAGGGTGCCGATGGGGAAGCCGAGCAACGTGCCGCGCAGCCATGGCTTCCACGAGCGCCCCCAGTCCTCTCGGCTCATCCATTTGGAGCCCTTGAGCGCGTAGATCTCCTCCGTCTCGAAGCGGTGGCGGGAGGCGACGTAGAGCGTCTCGCCCACCGCGAACAGGCCGACCGCGACGACCACCGTGTCGATGCCGTCGAGCAGCTCGGGCACGCCGAAGGCCAGCCGCGCCTGACCGGTCTGCATGTCGATGCCGACCAGACCCAGCGCCAGCCCTAGGAACAGGCTGGCCAGACCGCGCGCCAGCGAGCTTCCCAGCACCGCGGTGACGGTGGTCAGGGCCAGCACCATCAGCGCGAAATACTCGGCCGGGCCGAACAGCAGGGCCAGCTTGACCATCAGCGGGGCGACGAAGGTCAGCGCCGCGGTGGCGATGGTGCCGGCGATGAAGGAGCCGATGGCGGCGGTCGCCAGCGCCTGGGCGCCGCGGCCTTGGCGGGCCATGGCGTGGCCGTCGATGGCGGTGACGATGCTGCCGGACTCGCCCGGCGCGTTCAGAAGGATCGAAGTGGTGGAGCCGCCGTACATCGCGCCGTAATAGATGCCGGCGAACATAATGAAAGCGGAGGTCGGCTCCAGCCCGTAGGTGACCGGCAGCAGCAGCGCCACGGTCAGCGCCGGGCCGATGCCGGGCAGCACGCCGACCGCGGTGCCAACCGTCACGCCGATCGCCGACCACAGCAGGTTGTAGGGCGTCAGCGCCACGAGGAAGCCGTGGCCCAGGGCGGCAAGGGTGTCCATAGTGCAGTTTCCTTCCCGAAGCGGGGGCCCGAAGCGGGGGCCCGAAGCGGGGGCCCGAAGCAGGGGCCCGCAGCAGGGCTTGTCCGGCGTTCCTACTCGGCGTCGGGGGACGTGAGCCGTTCGACGATGCTGCCCTCGGGCAGGTTCAGGCCGAGCCCGTAATTGAAGGCCACGAAGGTGAAGGCGGCGAGCGCCAGTCCGATGGCCAGATTGACCAGGAGCCGCCGGCCGCCGAAGGCGCGGGAGACCGCGGCGAAGAGGATGGTGGTGGAGGGTATCCAGCCCAGCGTGTCGAGCAGCAGGAACTGGACGGCCAGCCCCGCCGCGACCAGCGCCACCGCCCAGAGGTCCAGTTCCAGCCCTTCGGCGTGGGCGACGGCTCCGGCGAAGGCCTCGCGCAGCAGGGACAGGCCGACCAGGACGAGGCCGCCCGAGATCAGGTAGGGGAACAGGGCGGGGCCGACCACCGCCCGGCCGACGCTCGGGGTCAGCATGGTCTCGACCGCGATCAAGCCCCCAAGGGCGATCAGCCCGCCGCCCAGCACCGCCTCTCCGGCGCGCATGCTCCGACCGGTGGTCATCGCTTCATCCTCCCAGACTGTTTTTTGCGGACCGGTGGGCGCGGCGACCGCGCCCACCATGTTCGGTCCTTACTTCACCAGACCGATGTCCTTCAGCGTGCCCTCGATCTGCGCGCGCTCCTGCTTCAGGAAGGAGGCAAACTCGGCGGAGGGCTGGTAGAGGTCGATCCAGCCGCGCTGCTTCACGGCCTGCTTCCACTCGTCGCTGGCGACGGCCTTGGCGACGGCCTCCTGGAGTTCCTTCAGCTCCGCCGGCTTGGCGGAGGACTGGGCGAAGACGCCGCGCCAGTTGACGAACTCCAGGTCGACGCCCTGCTCCTTCATGGTCGGCGTGTCGGAGCCCGGCAGGCGCTGCGGGGCGGAGACGGCGATGGCGCGCAGCTTGCCCGCCTGGAACTGCGGGGCGAACTCGCTGTAGCCGCCCATGCCGAGCGTGACATGGCCGCCGAGCGCGGAGGCCAGCAGCTCGCCGCCGCCCGCGGTGGCGACGTAGTTGACCTTGTTCGGATCGACGCCGACCGACTTGGCGATCAGGCCGGCCAGGATCTGGTCGCTGCCGCCCGCCGAGCCACCGCCCCAGGAGACCGAGCCGGGGTCCGCCTTGAACTTCTGGATCAGGTCGCCGAAGGTCTTGATGGGCGAATCCGGGGGAACGACGATGGCCGTGTATTCACCGGTCAGCCGGGCCAGCGGGGTCACCTGGTCGAGCGTCACCGCCGACTTGTTGGTGACGATGGCGCCCAGCATGATCTGGCCGCCGACCAGCACCGTCGGCGTGCGCTTCTTGGCGGTGACGAACTGGGCGAGGCCGACCGTGCCGCCGGCGCCGGGGATGTTCACAACCTGGATGTTGGAAGCCAGCTTCTGGTCCTGGAGAACCTGCTGGAGGGTGCGGGCGTGCTGGTCCCAGCCGCCGCCGGGGCTCGCCGGGGCGATGATCTCCAGTCCCTTGATCTCGGCCAGCGACGGGGTGGCGGCGAGGGAGGCCGTGGCGAGAACCGCGGCGGTCAGGACGCCCTTCACGGCGCCCGGCATGCGGATGGTCATGACGCTTCGCTCCATGCGTGTGTTTTGTTTTGATGCTTTGCTCCCGGCGGGCCACCGCCGGGGTCCGGTCACTTGACGAGGCCCAACTCGGTCAGGACGCCTTCGATCCGCGTCCGCTCGTCCTTCACGAAGGCGGCGAAGCGGTCGGACGGCAGGTAGAGGTCGATCCAGCCGCGCTCCTCGGCGATGCGCTTCCACTCGTCGGTGCGGACCATGGCGCCGACCGCGTCGTCCAGGGCCTGCTTCTCCGACGCCTTCAGGTTCCCCGGCGCCATCACGGCGCGCCAGTTCACCAGCTCGACATCCACGCCCTGCTCCTTGAAGGTCGGGACGTCGATGCCGGGGATGCGCTGCGGGGCGGAGATCGCCAGCGCGCGCAGCTTTCCGGCCTGGAGTTGCGAGGCCATCTCGTTGTAGCCGCCGGTCGCCACGGTGATGTGGCCGCCGAGCACCGAGGCCATCATCTCGCCGCCCGCTCCGGCGGCGATGTAGTTCATCTTGGACACGTCGCCCCCGATCGCCTTGACCAGCAGGCCGTAGAGGATGTGGTCGGGGCTGCCGACGGCGAAGCCGCCCCAGGAGACGGAGCCCGGATCGGCCTTGAACTTCTTGACGAGGTCGTCGAGCGTTTTCAGCGGCGAATCCGCGGCCACGACGATGGGCTGGTACTCGCCGGTCAGGCGGGCCAGCGGGGTCACCTGATCGAGCGACACCGGCGACTTGTTGATCAGGATCGCCCCGATCATGCCGAGCCCGGAGATCATCAGGCCGGGGTTGCGCTTCTTGGCGGTGACGAACTGGCTGAGGCCGATGGTGCCGCCGGCTCCCGGAATGTTGACCACCTGGACGCTGGAGGCCAGCTTGTGGTCCTGCAGGACCTGCTGCATGGCGCGCGCGTGCTGGTCATAGCCGCCGCCGGCGTTGGCGGGGGCGATGATCTCCAGGTTCTTGATCTCCGCGGACGCGGGAACGGCGAAGAGGGCGGCAGCGGCCAGCACGGCCGCCGCCAGCATCCCCTTGGCGGGGTTGCCGAGGCTCATGGTGTTTCCTCCGAATGGACTTTTTGTTTTTCTAGGATGGCGCTTGGCGCGCCTTACGGTGCCTTGGCGGTGGGGCGCTGCGGACGCACCTCGTAGAGGAGGACGGAGCCGCCGGCCCCCGCGCCGCAGGCGGCGCCATAAAAGAGCGGGGTCCGCTCGTCCGCCGATGCGGTCTTCGCCGTGGTTTTCGCCGACGTCCTGGCTGCGGATTCGGTCGCCATGGTGGAGTTTCCGGGAACGGTGGTTGGTTGTTCAAACTGTTTAACAGGCGAACCTGTCATGAACCTGTCAGCCACCGTCCGGGCACGCAAAATTTCGGCGCTCCACCCGGAAGAGGCGGAGACCGGTCTTCGGCGGTTTTCCCCCCGCCGGGGTGATGGGGAGGAGGCAGCCTTGCCCCCTCCCTAACCCTCCCCCGCTTCGCAGGGGAGGGAACTGCCGCCGCTTTGCCAAAATCTCCCTCCCCTGCGTCAGCGGGGGAGGGCCGGGGTGGGGGCAATACCCCCCGAACCTACCCCACCACCAGCAGGAACAGCCCCTGGCCGAGATAGATGGTGCCGGTCAGGGCGACCAGACGCTGGCTCCAGGTGCGGAACTGGGCGTCGCTCATGGCGTCGAGCACGCGGCGCGACAGGTTGGTGCCCAGAACGGCCATGCCGATGCAGACGAGCGTCACCGTGACGTCCAGCGCCTCCGCCTCCGACGCCGCGACGAGGGAGCCGAAATAGACCGTCTTGAACAGGTGGCCGAAGACCTGCATCGTCGCCTTGGTCGCGACGACGCTCTGCCGCGGCAGGCTGGACTTCACGAAGAAGACGTCGAGCAGCGGCCCCGAGATGCCGGCGATCAGTTGCACGCCCATGCACAGGACGCCGGCCAATGTGCTGTGGCCGCGCCGCGACACGTTCGGCGACCAGTGCGACGGAACCGCCATCGCCATGAAGGGCGACAGCCCCAGCACGATCAGCGACTCCGCCTTGCCGGGCACATAGCGGATCAGGGTGAAGACGGCGACCGCCACCGCCCCGCCCAACAGGAACTGGGCCACGATCCCCCATTGCACGTGCCGCCGCCACAGCCACGCCCGCCAGCCGTTGGCGGTCATCTGCGTGATCCCGTGCAACAGCATGGCGGAGGACACCGGCAGCAGAACCAGCAGCAGCCCCATCAGGACCATGCCGCCGGCCATGCCGAACAGGCCCGACAGGAACGAGGTCACCAATGCCGCAAGGCCGAGTCCGAGTGTCAGGGGAACCGTCAGCATCCCGCTCATCCGAAAGTTTTCTTTGGCTGTGAACGGCATGATGCCCCTGGCGCGCTTGCGCCGCAAACGGGATTGTCTGATGCTGACCCCCAGGAAATGTTGGGGTGCATGGAGGAGGGGATCGGATGCGGCGCCTGCCATCGCTGAACGCCCTGCGGGCGTTCGAGGCCGCGGCCCGCCATGGCAGCTTCACCGGGGCGGCGAGCGAGCTGAACGTCTCACAGGCCGCGGTCAGCCGCATGGTGCGCCTGCTGGAGGAGCGCATGGGCTTCCCGCTGTTCGAGCGGCGGGCCAACGCGCTGGAACTGACCGACCGCGGGCGGGCGCTGCAACCCGGCCTGACCGGCGCCTTCGACGCGATCGCGGACAGCGTCGAGCGGGTCGCCGCCATGCGCGACGGCCCGGTGCTGACGTTGGGAGTGGGCGCCACCTTCGCGGTGCGCTGGCTGATTCCGCGCCTGTCGGCCTTCCACGAGCGCCACCCCGACGTGGAGGTGCGCATCGCCACCGGCGGCGCCGGCGCGCCGATCCGCGAGGACTGGACCTGCGCCCTGCTGCTGGGCGACGGGCATTGGCCGGGCTACGAGGTGGAAGAGCTGTTCACCGCCGACATGCTGCCGGTCTGCGCGCCCGCCCTGGCGCGGAGCCTGCGCCGTCCGGAGGATCTGCTGTCGGCGACGCTGCTCTCGGTGTCGCACTGGGCGGACGACTGGCCGCAGTGGTTCGCCTCGGCGGGGCTGGCGCCGCCGGCCGTGAAGGGGCTGTCCTTCGGCAGCTACGCCATGACCTTGCAGGCGGCGGCGGACGGGGTGGGGGTGGCGTTGGGGGCGCGGCTCTACATTGCCGACGATCTGGCGGCGGGCCGGCTGGTCACGCCCTTCGCGCTGGCCGTGCCGATGGGGCGGGCGTGGTATCTGGTCTCGCGGCCGGCGCGGCACCGGGAGCCGGGCTTCACCGTCTTCCGGGACTGGCTGCGCGCCGCGGTCGGATCGCCGGACCCTGAAAAGAAAAGACCGCCGGAGCGTGCCCCGGCGGTCTGAAGTCGCACTTTGGAGAAACGTCACTCGGCGGGGACGCGCGCACGGTGCGGCCTGCCGACTGGGTTTCAAAGGATAACCGAACGAAAACACTTATACTAGTATATCACTCTTGGCGCAAGCCCTTTCGCTCACATGACGGCGCCCATCTGCCAAGGGGTGAACTCGTCGGAGCCGAAGCCCAGCTCCTCGCTCTTGGTCTTCTTGCCCGACGCGGTGTCGAGGACGAGCTGGAAGATCGCCCGCCCGACCTCCTCGATGGTGGCGTCGCCTGTGGCGATGGGGCCGCAGTCGATGTCCATGTCGTCGGTCATCTTGCGGTAGAGCGGCGTGTTGGTGGCGAGCTTCAGCGACGGCGTCGGCTTGCAGCCGAAGACGGAACCGCGTCCCGTGGTGAAGCACAGCACGTTGGCGCCGCCCGCCACCTGCCCGGTGGCCGACACCGGGTCGTAGCCCGGCGTGTCCATGAAGACGAGGCCCGGCCCGGTGATCGGCTCGGCGTAGCGCACCACCTCGACGAGGTTGGTCGTGCCGGCCTTGGCGACCGCGCCCAGCGACTTCTCCAGGATGGTGGTCAGGCCGCCCTTCTTGTTGCCGGGGGACGGGTTGTTGTTCATCTCACCGCCGGTGCGGCTGGTGTAGTCCTCCCACCAGCGGATGCGCTCGACCAGCGTCTCGCCGACCGCCGGGCTAACGGCGCGGCGGGTCAGCAGATGCTCGGCGCCGTAGACCTCCGGCGTTTCGCTCAGCACCGCGGTGCCGCCGTTGCGGATCAGCAGGTCCACGGCGTGGCCCAGCGCCGGGTTGGCGGTGATCCCCGAATAGCCGTCCGACCCGCCGCATTGCAGCGCCAGGATCAGGTGGCTGGCCGGCACGGTCTCGCGCTTCACGTCGTTGACGCGCGGCAGCAGCGCGCGGATGCGCTCCACGCTCGCCCGCACGGTGGCGGCGGTGCCGCCGCTCTCCTGGATCGCCAGCGTCTGCAGCGTGTCGCCGACGGTCAGCCCCTCGACCTCGACCAGCTTGTCGATCTGGTTCACCTCGCAGCCGAGGCCGAGCACGAGCACGGCGGCGAAGTTCGGATGGCGGGCGTAGCCGGCGATGGTCCGGCGCAGCGCGTCGATGGCGTCGCCCTGGGAACCCATGCCGCAACCGTAGGCGTGGGTCAGCGCGACCACCCCGTCGATGTTGGGGTAGGCGGCCAGCGCGTCGCCGCGGAACTGGTCGGCGATCATCCGCGCCGCGGTGGCCGAGCAGTTCACCGTGGTCAGGATGCCGATGTAGTTGCGGGTCGCCACGCGTCCGTCCGGACGGACGATGCCCTGGAAGGTGGCGCGCTCGGCCTCCGGCACGAAGTCCGTGGGGTGGGAGTCGGCGCCGAAGGCGTGGTCACGCTCGAAGCTGTCGCCCATGCCGATGTTGTGGACATGGACATGGTCGCCCGGCGCGATGGGGGCGGTCGCAAAGCCGATGACCTGGTTGTACTTGCGCACCGGCTCGCCGACCGCGATCGCCTGCACCGCGACCTTGTGGCCGGAGGGGATCGTGGTCCGGGCGACGACGTCGGTGTCGGGCAGGGGAGTGCCCTCCGGCAGGTCGGCGCCGGCAACGACGACGTTGTCCGCGGGATGCAGGCGGATGGTCAGCGATGCCATGGTGTTGTTCTTTTTCCTGAAGTCCCCTCCCCCGCCCGGGGAGAGGGGGGGCCCCGCCGCGTTGGGGCGGGAGGGTGAGGGTGCCGGCAAGGATAAACATCTCGACCCTTGCACGGCCCTCACCCGGCCCTTCGGGCCACCCTCTCCCGGGGCGGGAGAGGGGGCTGGATCAGAGCTTGTAAGCCTTCTTCGCCAGCGTGTAGGCGAGATCCACTGCCAGCTCCGCGGCCTCGTCCTCCTCCAGCCGGTGCTCGGCGACGAGCCGGGCCAGGAAGGCGCAGTCCACGCGGCGGGCCACGTCGTGGCGGGCCGGGATGGAGCAGAAGGCGCGCGTGTCGTCGTTGAAGCCGACCGTGTTGTAGAAGCCCGCCGTCTCCGTGATCATCTCGCGGTAGCGGCGCATGCCCTCGGGGCTGTCGTGGAACCACCAGGCCGGGCCGACGCGCAGCGCCGGGTAATGGCCGGCCAGCGGCGCCAGCTCGCGGGCGTAGCTGGTCTCGTCCAGCGTGAAGAGGATGATGGTCAGGTCGCGCTCGTTGCCGACGCGGTCGAGCAGCGGCTTCAGCGCCCGCACATACTCGGTGCCGGTCGGGATGTCGGCGCCCTTGTCGCGGCCGAAGCGCTCGAAGACGCCGGGATTGTGGTTGCGGAAGCTGCCGGGGTGGATCTGCATGACCAACCCGTCGTCCAGGCTCATCTTGGCCATCTCGGTCAGCATCTGGCCGCGGAAGATCTCCGCCTCGGCCGCCGTGATGGTGCCGCGCAGCGCCTTTTCGAACAGCCGCTCGGCGTCGGCGTCCGACAGGTCGGCGGTGGTCGCCGTGGCATGGCCGTGGTCGGTCGAGGTGGCGCCCCCGACCTCCTTGAAATACTGGCGGCGGTTGCGCAGGGCGGCGAGGTAGCCGGCCCAGGTCGAGGTGTTCTCACCGGACAGCGCGCCCAGGGTTTCCACATTGGCCTGGAAGCCTTCGAACTCCGGATCGACGACCGGGTCGGGGCGGAAGGCGGTGATGACGCGGCCCTTCCAGCCGCTCTCGCGGATGGCGCGGTGATGCTCCAGCGTGTCGAGCGGCGACTCGGTGGTCGCCAGCAGCTCGATGTTGAAGCGCTCGAACAGGGCGCGCGGCAGGAACTCCGGCTTCTGCAGGCAGGCGTCGATCTGGTCGAAGATGCGGTCGGCGCTGGCCCCGCTCAGACGCTCCGTCACGCCGAACACCGTCTCGAAGGCGTGGTCGAGCCACATGCGCGTCGGGGTGCCGCGGAACAGATGCCAGTTCTGCGCCAGCAGGCGCCAGATCTTGCGCGGGTCGCTCTCCACCGCCCCGCCGTCCTTGCGCGGCACGCCCAGGCTCTCCATCGTCACGCCCTGGCTGTAGAGCATGCGGAAGGCGTAATGGTCGGGCACCACGAACAGCGACGCCGGGTTCGGGAACGCCTCGTTCTTGGCGAACCAGGACGGGTCCGTGTGGCCGTGCGGGCTGATGATCGGCAGGTGGCCCACCTCCGCGTACAGCCGGCGCGCGATGTCGCGCTGCGTGGGATCGCTGGGGAAGAGGCGGTCGGGGTGGAGCATCGTTCATCTCCGGAAAGAGGGATGCCGGACAGGGGTCCGGTGCCCATTTGAATGGGTGGTTCGGGTGTGGCGCCCTGAGCGGCGCCGGTCGTGCCCCGCATGTCGGAATATATTAATATATCAGTTCCCGATGCAAGGACTTTGTGCGTCTCGCCCACAATTCTGCCTGCGCGCCGGCCAATTCAAGAGGAAACGGCCAACTCAAGAGGAATCAGCTCAATGGAAGCCGGTCAGAGGCGGCGCGAATCGTGGGCGGCGAAGTCCACGGCCCGCGGGCGGTAGCCGCTGGTGAAGAGGGGGGAAGAGATCACCATGTCGGCGGTCGCCTCGTTGCAGGCCATCGGGATGTTGTAGAGCGTGGCGAGGCGGGTCAGCGCCTTCACGTCCACGTCGTGGGGCTGGGCGGTCATCGGGTCGACGAAGAAGACGAGAAGGTCGATCCGGCCCTCCGCGATCATCGCGCCGATCTGTTGGTCGCCGCCCAGCGGACCGCTCTTCAGCGAGGTGATGTCCAGCTGGGGATGGGCTTCCCGGACCAGCCGGCCGGTGGTCCCGGTGGACCAGAAGACGTTGCCCTCCAGCGCGTGGATGTTGGCGCCGAGCCAGCCGATCAGGTCGGGCTTGCGGGCGTCGTGGGCGACGAGGGCGATGCGTTTGCGGTCCACGGTGACGGTCCTTGCGCTGTGCGCTCCGCGGTGGAGCTTTTTTCAATATACTAGTATACTGATGGGTGGCGCAACGCGCTTCCCGGTGGGACAAACTGGCGCGGAACCGGGGCGCCGCGCGGGGTCAAGGGGTTTGACCCACCCCGCCGGGTATTAGTATATTGCGATGAAGGGCGGACCGTCTGCGGCGTGAACCAGTGGGTTCGACGCCGGTGTCCGACGTCCGGGAATCCGGCGCCCTGAATTTTCCTGGCAGGAGCGGGTGTTGAAAAAGGCGGCGCAGACATCGGCGGTGGATTCGGAACAGGCGGAGGGCGTCAAGACGCGGACCCGGCGCCGCACGGCGGCGGCGGTCGCCCGTCCGGCCCAGCGCGGCACCACCGTGGCGGCGACAATCTACCGCGACCTGCGCAACGAGATCGTCTCGCTCCGCCGCAAGCCGGGCGAGCCGGTCGCGGAGAAGGTGATCGCCCAGGATTACGGCGTCAGCCGCACCCCGGTGCGCGAGGCCGTGCTGCGTCTGGCGGACGAGGGACTCATCGAGATCTTTCCGCAATCGGGCACCTTCGTCTCCCGCATCCCGCTGGGCGCCCTGCCGGAAGCCATCGCCATCCGCAAGGCGCTGGAGGAGGCGACCGTCCGCTACGCCGCCAAGCGCGCCACCCGCAGCCAGATCGCCAAGCTGCGCGCCAACCTGGAACTCCAGCGCGAGATGGAGGCCGCCCAGAATTTCGAGGGCTTCCACCAGGCCGACGAGACCTTTCATGCGCTGCTGGCGGAGACCGCCGGCTATCCCGGATTCTGGAACCTGACGCAGCAGGTGAAGGTGCAGGTGGACCGCTACCGCCTGCTGACCCTGCCGGTCCTGGGCCGCGTGCCGGACGTGATCGCCGAGCATTCGGTCATCATCGAGGCCATCGCCAACAACGACCCGGAGGCGGCGGCGAAGGCCATCGACCTGCATCTGGACTATCTGCAGGTCACCATCGCCGACGCGCAGAAGGCCAACCCGCTCTATTTCACCGCCCCCTCGGAAGACGAGGCGGAACCGGTCTGACGTCATTGCACACATCCCCTCTCCCGTCCCGGGAGAGGGAAGGGGCCCGCGCAAGGCGCGGGAAGGGTGAGGGTATCGGCAATGGGCTGATGCGTAATCCTTGGATGTACCCTCACCCGGCGCCTTCGGCGCCACCCTCTCCCGGGGCGGGAGAGGGCATCGCGGCATTCTTAGGACTGACTGCTGGCTTGCGCTGTTGGTGTTCGGATGCATCTGTGGGCTAATATATCAGTCACGTTCCTCCCACACCGCGCAAGACAGCCAGGAGACCGCGATGCAATCGCTCTACCGCGCCGATCCGGCCCGCTACACCGCCATGACCTACCGCCGCAGCGGGCGGAGCGGGCTCGACCTGCCGGCCATTTCGCTGGGGCTGTGGCAGAATTTCGGCGGCACCGACGTGTTCGAGACCGGGCGCGCCGTGCTGCGCCGCGCCTTCGACCGCGGCGTCACCCATTTCGACCTCGCCAACAACTACGGCCCGCCACCGGGCTCGGCGGAGGAGAATTTCGGGCGCGTCCTGGCGACCGATTTCAAGGCCCACCGCGACGAGCTGATCGTCTCCACCAAGGCCGGCTACGACATGTGGCCCGGTCCCTACGGAAGCTGGGGCTCGCGCAAGTACCTGACGGCCAGCCTGGACCAGAGCCTCAAGCGCATGGGGCTCGACTATGTGGACATCTTCTACTCGCACCGCGTCGATCCGCGCACCCCGCTGGAGGAGACGATGGGCGCGCTCGACCACGCCGTGCGGCAGGGCAAGGCGCTCTATGTCGGCATCTCCTCCTACTCGCCGGAGATGACGCGGCGGGCGGCGGCGATCCTCAAGGATCTCGGCACGCCCTGCCTGATCCACCAGCCGTCCTACTCGATGCTGAACCGCTGGATCGAGGGCGGGCTGCTCGACGCGCTGGAGGAGACCGGGATCGGCTGCATCGCCTTCTCGCCGCTGGCCCAGGGCATGCTGACCACCAAGTATCTGAACGGCCAGCCCACCGACGCCCGCGCCGCCAAGGGCGGCACGTTGAAGGCGCATTTCCTGTCGCCGGAGAATCTGGAGCGGGTGCGCGCCCTGGACGCCATCGCCCAGCGGCGCGGCCAGACGCTGGCCCAGATGGCCATCGCCTGGGTGCTGCGCGACCCGCGGGTGACCTCCGCCCTGATCGGCGCCCGCAACGTGGAGCAGCTCGACAACTCGCTCGACGCGCTGAAGAACACCGCCTTCACGCCGGAGGAACTGGCCGAGATCGACCGCCACGCCGTCGATGGCGGACTGAACCTGTGGCAGAACTCCTCGAACGCCGAAGCGGGCTGACCCGTCGCAGGCGGAATTGAAAAGGGGCGCGCCGGGATGCCGGCGCGGCCCTTTTTCATTGCCCCTGGGAAGCGCCTCCGCGCATGAGGGGGGGGGGGGGGCAGAGGG
>NZ_JACCJY010000025.1 GCF_014596085.1 Azospirillum tabaci | reverse complement strand
GCCGGGCTGTTCCATCGGCTCGGCGAGCTGGTGCGGCTGGTCGCCCTGGCCCGCTGGAACCCGAAATGGGTGGTTGGGCTGGTTGATCCGGAAACGGTGCCGGTGTGGAGCGGGCGGGGCGGTGGCCGGCGCCGGCTGGAGGAGCGGCCCGGCATCCTCTATCACCAGAGCGACGTGGGACGGCTGCCGCTGCACCTCATGCGGTGGAGCCGGGCGGCTGTCGCGCTGGACCTGGAGGTCATTCCGCACATGGCCACGACCTGATGCGCCTGGGACATGGAAGCCTCAAACCTGTTACCCAAGGAATGAGGCTGGTGGGGTGGAGGGCAGAGCAGTGAGGAACCAAGGGGTTGGAAAGTTCATATCCTTCAAGGCGGCGGTTCGGTGTGGGAGCGTCGCGTCGGCATTGCTCATAGCGGCCTGCGCCAACCTGAGCCCGCCACCTCAAGCCGCTCCAGAACCCGGCGCGGTGAGCGCCCTGGATCGGCTAAGCTCAAACGCTTGCAACGACGTTGTCGCGTCGTCCCTCGCCGGAGCACGAATACCGGTATCCGATGTCCGCTATCTGACCTACGGGCTTTATCGCGATATCAATAGAGGGGAAATCGTCGGCTATGATGCCTGGATGGGAATGAACAACCAGCCTGGAGCAGTCGTTGTGCAGCTCGATGCAGTTTGCACACCAAAGCAGATCTATGCCCGTGGGGGCGCCCAACTGCCGAGCGTCCAATGATGAACAGCCCGGCTCGACGTCAGTGGATGGTCTGCACGTCGATGGCCGACAGCACCGCCCGCCGCCCGCGGTCTTCCCACCCGAACAGCGCCTGGGTGTAGACGAAGGGCCGCCCCACGCCGGTCACCGCGATCCGATTGAACAGGGCCTCGCCCGCGCCGATGGCCTCGGCATATTCCAGCCCGATCCGGTGGGCATAGTCGGCGTGCGGGTCGGCGGCCTCGGGCTGACCGATCATGGACCGACTCCAGCCCATGCCGAGAACCTTCACGGTTGGCGCGCCGATCCGGCGGAACAGCAGCGGCGTTTCCGCCTCCATCGCGGCCAGCACCGTGCAGCGGTCGAACAGGCCACGCCGTTCCAGCCAGTCGAACAGGTCGGCGCTGAGGGCGCGGCGCCGTCGGCACTCCGCAGCGATGTCCTGTTGCCAATCCGCGGCGGCGCGTAAGGTGAGCCGCTCGACGTGGATTTCGGTGTGGATGGGGCGCGGTGCGCCCCGATCCGTGTGGAACTGCAGGATGGACATCAAGCCGCCTCCATCATTTTGAGCGCCGCCGTCATCCCGGCCCGGAAGGCGTCGGGAGAGCAGCCGGCGGCGGTGGCGCCCGCCTCCACCATGGCGTCGGTGATGACGGTGGGGACGGCCGGCGCGGTGCGGGGAATGGCCCGGTCGGCGAGGCTGGCGATGGCCGCACCGAAGTCGTCCGATTCGGTCGCGACCGCAGCCTCGCTGGTCAGCATCACCTGCAATTCCGGCACCGCCCGCAGCGCGTCGGCGACCAGCCCGAAGATCAGCGCGTCATCTTCCTTCCGGGCAGCCGACACCGGGGGCGGGAAGGGAAGGGCGCCGGGCTTGCTGTCCGGGTGGCAGGCCACCGGGTGTCCGGCCCAGAGCAGGATCGCCTTGGCGGCCATGGCCAGCGTCGGGTTCCCGTCGTAGGTCGCGATCTGCATCGCGAGGCGGAAGGCCTCCTCGCTCGAGTCGATCAAGTCGGCATCGTCCTGGCCTTCGGCCCCGATGGTCGCTTCCAGCTTCAGCCAGCGGCGGACATCGGCGAGGAACGGGCCGTGGTCGGCGTCCTCTGACCCGGCGAGCAGCGTGTCCAGAGCATCACGCACGCGCTGAAGCGCCGGAGCATGGCGGTGCCCTTCACCGGCCAGCCCGATCTCGGGGCACAGCAACCGGTCAAGCACGGCCAGCACGTCGAGTGGCGTGACCGGCTGCGCAGCCAGCATCTTGTCTTCCAGCGGAGCGTATTCATGATGCAGGCCGTCCCGCGCGAGGTCGGCGATCCGCTGAGCGGCCCCGGCAAAGGTCAGGCCGATGCTGGGGATCATGGTGGAGCGCATCAGCGATCCTCCCGCGGCTGAACGTCAACCAGCCGCTTCCGCGCCACCTCGATCAGGTCGCCCAGCTCGGCGAGATTCTGTTTCGCCATCGGCCCAACGCCGGAGAAGGCCGGCGTCTCGTCCACGATGCTCTGCATCTTGTCCAAGAGGACGGCGATGTCCGTCGCTGCGTTGGCAGCATGCGTGCCGGCCTGGATCGTCCATGCCGCCTGCGCAGCGGCACGGGCGATCGCGCCTTCTTCCATCCGGTAGAGATCGTGTTCCGAGAACATGTTGGCCGGCAACCTCACCTCCGGCCAGATGGACGGATGCGGCATCCGCATCCAGCAATGAATCTTCTCGTCTTCACTGAGAGGCTGAAGGCTCGGGAACTGCAACCACTCACCACCCTTACGGAGGGCGGTGATGGCGTTACAGCCACCCGTCCAAAGCAGCAGCACATTGTCCTCGTTGGCCGGCGGCTCACCCTTGATGAAGACGAGGCCGCACCGGGCGAGAAAGTCGATGATGCCCTTCATCGCGAAGGGCAGGGGCAGCATCTCGTCTTGGGAGCCGCCGGTTACCGACTGCTGCGTGATGCTCAGCGTCGCCTCGGCAATTGCCCCGCACGCTTCCAGCAGCGAGACCGGATCGACGAACAGTTTGCTGGCCTGCTCGATCGCGGTGGTTTCCATCGCGGGGTAGGCCGTCGGGTCGAAGCGCAGGACGTCGCGCATTTCATCCTCTCGCGACCGCGCCGCATAGGCTTGGCTGACGAGCCGGTTGACCACCTCGCACAGATCCATCGTCTCATTGCGAAGGGCGTCGCGTTCAGCCTCAGCCTGCTTCAGGCTGGTGCCTAGCGACTTCGCCAGAGCGATCATGCCGTTGCCGGTCATGACGGTGGTGGCGAAAGCGTCTTCCAGCAGCTTCAGTCGGCCGGCGACATCTCTGTCGGCCGCCACGTTCGAACCCGACGCGCCAGCCTGTTCGCTGTCACCTTCCACGCTCGATTCGCCGTAGCCGGCCAGCGGGTCCAGGTCACTGCTCCCGAACAGCCAGTCGAAGGTGTCGCTGATCGCACCAGCTTCGACAGCCCCATCGCCGCCCGCTTCGGCCAGCACGGCGCAGCGGCCTTGAAGATCAAGAACATCGGCGGGGGAGCGCGACACCCTCAGGATGTGCACGTCTTGGAGGTGCTCTCCCGGCACACTTTCATCGCGCGCCTCGCTGAGTATCATGGTATTTTCCGGGTCGGTCTTCATGGGTTTTCCAATGCTGGTGGGGACCGTTGAGCCGTTCGCGCGGCTCTGCTGATAGGCGCTCGGCTGTTCGCGCAGCCGGGCGCTTGTCGTTTGATGACGGCAGGACCTTGGAGTGCCGCTGCAAGGCTTCCGGGTCTTTTTAATGGGTTGCTATAACCACCTTTTGGGTTACGATATACCCACTCCGCCGAAGCCGGCAACCCAAAAGTGGGTTCTCATAACCAAAAACAGAGGTGGAAAGGTATGTCGCTCACCATAAGCCGTCAGATGAAAGCGGCTCGGGCGCTCATCGGATGGGAACAGAAGGACCTTGCAGAGGCGGCAGGGGTAGCGATCAACACCATTCGGCGGATGGAAGCCGGAGACGGACCGATCAAAGCAAATGCGGAAACCCTGCGAAAGGTTGAGCGCGCGTTCATTGAGGCCGGTCTGGAATTGTTGAACCACGGTGCGCCCGGCGTCCGGATTCGTCCGGCATCGACATCTTGACCGTGCCGTGGTTTTCCCGCGCGCATACGCTTGCGCGCCCCAGATTTCGGGGGCACATTCAGCTGCATCACTCGCTCCATTGGTGAGTGTATGGGCTGGCGAACGGGAGCGGCGCCAACCACACCCCGCTCACCAGCCTCACCATCATGCTCTGTGGTAAGGCGCCCAGGTCGCCTGCCCGCGGCCTGGGCTACCGCCACATTCAGGCTGCATGGGCACGGTTCCGCACCAGCGGCCACTCATCGCCTTCACCCGGTTCGCGGTAGCATTCGGCGCCGGCCATAGGGTGATCCGCGTAGGGATCGACCGGCATCGTGTGGCCGTAGCTGACGAGCTTGCGCGTCATGGCGTAGGCGGCCTCATAGGCTGGCGTGCCGTAGACGCCCGGCGTGTGGTCCACGATCTGGCCCAGCGCAACCATGCAGTCCTCGAAATACACCCGCGGGCGCAGCATGTGGGCGTGCCACACCTTGTCCACCAGCTTCGACGGGACGAGGGTTTCCGTCGGGTAGGCGGCCACAGCAGTGAGGAACGACCGATAGCGCTCAACCGCCACCGAAGCCTCATCTTTCGGCATGCCGCTGCGCACGAGGTCATCGACCAGAATGTCCAGATTCATGGCGTTGATCGCCTGGACCTTGCTCAAGATATCCATCAGCTCTTTCCTCTTTTCATGATTTGCCGCGAAACCGGGCGGCTCCGGTAATCGCCCCCAATACGGCTACCCAGCGGGCAAGGCCCGTCTGACCGCGGTTGGCGAGTGCCCCAACATCCAGTTTCTTCAGGATGTTTTTGACCTGTTCGCGTCCGGTGCCGGGCGCTTTTCCGAGTTCTTTTGCTGCGTCGTCATTGGTGAAGCCGTTGCCGATCATGGCGGCCAGTTCAGCCTCCGCCGGGGTCAGCTTGAAGTCTCGGTGCAGCACGTCGGAAACGGCTGCGACATCAAGACTGGCCGGCGCGACCATCACGACCGCCGACCCGAGAGAATCACCACCTCGCGACACCGACACGATGTGCGACCTTCCTGCTGCAGCTCGAATGCTGGTGGCTGCGGTCGGCGCCAAAAGGCGGCCCAGGCTGGCAAGCGCTACGAGGCGCGACAGCTCTGAGGTGTCATCACCGTGAAGCGCTGATAGGCGTCCTTGCTCGTCCACCAACAAGCCGTCGGACCGACTGATGAGATCGGCCATGGCGGCGTTCTTGTGCTTGATCCGTCTGTCCGGTCCCAGAACTGCGATGCCGAATGCCAAGCAGTCGAGCGCCGCTGCGCACTGCTCAGCAGCTTCCCTTTGCCGGATCGCTTCGAGCAGCCCAAAGGTCGGAATGTCGCGTGAGAAGTATTGCCGAAGGCCGGCCCGATCCGGTTCGACACGAAGCTGTGCGTTCCACCCGTTGTCGAGACGGATATGTGCGCAGATCAATTCCGTTGGAAATCGGCGGGTGAACTCAAGGCGAGGGCTTCGGCGAGCGTTCTGTGCATCAGCAAGCTGCGCCTCGAAGTCTGGTGGACTGATGATCCCGTTATCCGCTCCGTGTTTCCATGAGGAGCGCAGCATTGATTCGAAGGTCAGTGGTGCAGAAAAATCGATGAACGGATACAGGCGCTTCTTATCTTGGCTGGCGTAAACGACGTTATCGTTTGGATCGATGATGACGAGAGATGCGCGCAGCCGTGACGCCATCACGGCCATGTCGGCGAATGGACCTGGGATGTCCCATGGGAGCGGCAGCATCGTCATCGTTTGGGCTATTCAACGGTTGTGGCTTTCCTTTCGTCTGAACGTAACAAAGCGCTCTTGCACGCTACCACCACCCACGTGGGGGGTGCGATGCACCGGCGCTCCAAATCTATGAGTAATTCTGTGGAGTTGGGCGCACCCAAATTGGCTTCAGGTGCTTGATTCGTAAGCCTTGCTGGGAATTTCATTGCGCAACCAGCGCAGCTCAGGGGGCAATGAACTTTTTTAGTTGCAGTAAGGCTGATGCATACCAGTATGTGTAGGTGGTGGCTGCGGTTGCTCGACACGATAATAATGCTGCACAATTTTCTCGAATCACGGGGGCGACTCGGACGAATTTGAGCGCGAATCGGACTGCTCCACCTTGAACACGTAGAGTGCCGCCCCAATGATCATCGCCGACCCGACCGCCTGCATGCCGCCCGGAACCTCGCCGAACAGCACGTAGCCAGCCACCAGGGCAATCGGCACGTCGATCAGCGACAAAGGTGCCAACCGGGCAGGGGAGGCGTAGCTGTAGCCCCGGACGGTGAACCACTGCGCCAGTCCGCTTAGCAGGGCCATGCCGACCAGCAGCGGGATATCGGCGGCTGGCGGCTCGATCGCCACGCTGGACGCGGGCACCGCCACCACGGCGGTCACCAGGATCGCAGAGACGGCCACCACGACGCTCGGTGGATTGGTCAGAGCCAGCCGGCGCATGCAGATGTGGCTCCCAGCTCCCGCGAAGGCAGCGAGCGGCAGGATCAGCGCTTCCCAACCGTCCCACACAGCTGCCGGCGTCCCAATGGTCGTGAGGCGAGGCCAGAGTGCTACGACACCCCCAGCAATGCCGAGGCAAACGGCGGCCCACACGTCGGGGCCAACCCGCTCGCCGAGGAACAGGCGAGCCATGGGGATCACCAAGGCAGCCCTGACGTACATGAAGGCCGTCACCAGGGCGATTGGCAAGGTGGCGTAGGAGTGGACTAGCGCCATCAGCGACACCGCGCCCACAATTGCCCGCACGAGGTGGATGTAAGGATCTCGGAGTTGGCGCAGATGGAGGAAGGCCCGCCACGCAACTAGCACCATGATCAGGCCGCCGGCCGACCGGAACATGGCCATCTCCAGCGGCGGCAGCTTGGCGCCCAGGTGTCGGATCGCGATGTTGGCGGCCATGAAGGCGAACGCTGACGCGATGATCCACAGGGCGCCGATGATCGTGGGGCGGGACATACGGCCTACTCTACCGTGGAAGGCGCAGGAGCGCCTACCAGAGACGATTGAGGCGTTTCAATCAATGTATCAATCGCCCGTATGGATATGATGTTTTTCCAATGCGTATGGAAGGCCGAGATATGCATAATTGTCGCTCCCATAGATTGCAATCATGCTGGCGAGGTGGATGGTGTCGAGAAACCCGTATTGGACCGATTCCAACGCAGAAAGCGAACGGAAGCTGGAGTCGTGGCAAAACCCAGATGCTAAAATTACATTCTCAGCGGGCTCCAGTAATTATTATGAAAATATCGGTTCTACTTCGGGGGCTTTTACAACATACGAGGTGATAGACTTCGTAACGTTAAGTCTTTCAAGTAATGCGACATATATGTTCGTTGCTAAGGGTACTTACCAAGTTGATATAAGTATATTCGATTCCAGTGGATATCTGCTCAATTATAAAGATGGTGATGACGTCGGGTTACCTGATGCGTATGGTTATGACAGTATTGTTGGATTTAAGCCGGACGCATCAGGAACGTATTATCTGAGTGTATCAAACTCGTTTATACGCGGCTCCGGAGTTTGGGGGCTCGCGGTTGCTGAAGATGTTGGCGGTGACGGGAAAAACACATCTTCAAATCCACCTGTGTCAAATCCGTCTACTCAAAACGACACGATTCCGTCAGCGCCAACGACAGTGACAAACCCTGTTACGCAAACCGTTGAGCCAACCAAAATTTTCGCGCGAACTGTTGGCGCCGTCAGCGACAGCGTTGCGTCCACAACCTATTCTGGTCCGGTATCCGGTCTCAAGTGGCAGTTCATCGGTTCATCTGCAGACGAGGCCGTGAAAGGTTCCGCCGACAATGATTTCTTAAACATGACTGCTGGGAATGACGCGGTCGACGCGGGCGACGGGGATGATGTGATCGACGGTGGTACCGGCTCTAACTTCCTAACGGGTGGGGTGGGCAAGGATACGTACTTCGTCGATGGTCGTGGCGGCGGCGTTACGTGGTCCACGGTGACCGACCTGGATGCTGGGGAGTGGACCACTGCTTGGGGATGGAGAGAGGGAACATCGACAATTACCTGGGCCGAAATGACCGGTGCTGACAACTACAAAGGCGCGACTGCTCATATTGATTTGGACGCCAACGGTTCAATCGACATGAGTGTTACATTCACTGGCAAAGCCGTCGGAGCGCTGACGAGCACAGTTGGGACGGTCGGTGCGGACTCTTATCTTGCCTTTATTCTAAAGTGACTTCGGAGGGGCGGCGAAGGTACACATCAATTTACCTTCGCCGCTTGATGCAAGGTTATACGGCCGAATAGGGATGAGCCAGCCACGTCGCACTCACCTGGATCGATGTCAACCGCTTTTAGTTCTTGAAAAGTTCTCATTCCGCGCCATCCTCGCCTGAGGGTCCAAATGGGGGAGGTGGGCATGCAGGCGCCGGTTCCGGTGTTGATGACGTCGTGTCCGGTGGTGGCGGTCGAGGCGGTGGTGTCGGCGGGCTTTCCCAGCCCGGCGGCGGACTACGTGGAAGGCCGCATCGACCTCGCCGAGGTTCTTGTGCCCCACCCCAGCGCCACCTTCACCCTGCGCGTTGCCGGCCACAGCATGACACGGGCGGGCATCCACGACGGTGACCTGGCCATCGTGGATCGCAGCCTGACCGCCCGGCATGACGATGTCGTGGTGGCGGTGCTGGACGGCGAATTGGTCTGCAAGCGGCTGCTGATCCGCGGCCGGCGGGTCTACCTGATCCCGGAGACCGACGATCCGAGCTACCGGCCCACCGAGGTCACCGACCGGCCCGGCTTCGAGGTGTGGGGCGTGGTCACCAGCACCGTCCGCCTGCATCGGCGCTGATCGCCATGGCGCCGCAGGTCTACGGGCTGGTGGACTGCAACAATTTTTACGTCTCGTGCGAACGGGTGTTCGACCCTCGGCTGGAGGGCGTGCCCGTCGGCGTGCTTTCGAACAACGACGGCTGTTTCGTTGCCCGCTCCGCCGAACTGAAGGCGCTGGGTGTGAAGATGGGCCAGCCGCTGTTCGAGGTGCGCGAGCTGGTCCGCCAGCATCGGGTTCGGGTGCTGTCCTCCAACTACTCGCTGTATGGCGACCTGTCGGCCCGGGTGACCGACTGCTTGCGCGGCTTCACGCCACGTCTGGAAGTCTACAGCATCGACGAGTCCTTCCTGGACCTGTCCGGCTTCGAGGGCCGCGACCTTCGGGCCTACGCCGCAGAGATCCGGGCGACGGTCCGGCGGTGGACCGGCATTCCGACCTGCGTCGGGATCGCCGTGACGAAGACACTGGCCAAGCTGGCCAACCACGCGGCCAAGAAGACGCTGCTGGACGACAGCGGCGTCTGCGATCTGGGCGGCGAATCGGAGCGAGAGCATGTGCTGCGCGTCGTGCCGGTCGAGGACGTCTGGGGGATCGGGCGGCGCAGCGCCGAGAAGCTGGGCATGCTCGGCGTGAAGACCGCGGCGGACCTGCGCGACATGGAGCCCCGGCGCGCCCGCCAAGTGCTGACCATCGTCGGCGAGCGGATCGTCTACGAGTTGCGCGGGCTGTCCTGCCTGCCGCTCGGTCAGGCGCCGGCGCCGCGCAAGACGACGGCGGTCACGCGTTCGTTCGGCCAGCCGGTCACAGAATGGGAGCCGATGCGGGAAGCGGTGGCGGCCTATGCGACTCGGGCCGGTGAGAAGCTGCGCGCCGAGGGGCTGGCTGCGGAGGCGCTCCAGGTGTTCATGCACACTTCGCCCTTCCGGCCCGGCCCGGCCTACAGCAACGCCGCTACGGTCGAGCTGCGACCGGCGACCGATGACACCTTTGCGTTGGTCGCCGCGGCGACGGCCGGCGCCGGCAGGATCTGGCGTGACGGGTTCCAGTTCAGCAAGGCTGGAGTGATCCTGACTGGGCTCGTGCCGGTGTCCAAAGTGCAGCCGGACCTGCTGGCCGCCGCCGATCGGGCGCGTGGTGCCCGGCTCATGGCGGCGATGGACGCGATCAACAGCCGGATGGGCCGGGACACTCTGGTGCCGGCAGCCATCATCGGCAGGGCGTGGCGGATGCGCCAGGACAGCCGGTCGCCCAGCTACACGACCGAACTGGAAGACGTGCCGGTGGTGCGGGCTTGATCTTCGAACAACACCCTGAACGGCTTGCCCCGTGATCCGGGCACCTCGGTGAGGATCAGCGCGAAATCCACGCCATCCAGAGATAACGTGTGCAGGATCTCGGTGACCTGGAACGTGAATGGCGTTCCATTCTCCTCAAACTGAACACCGTCGCCCCTGCTCGGTGGCAAGCGGAACGCCTTCTCGCTCCAGATAGGCGCCTCTCCTTCTCGGATGAGGAGGCAACGGCACTGAATGCTCACAGGTTTCCTCCGGCATAATAACGATGTTAAGGCAAGTAACCGCTCGGCTTAGAAGACGAACAAGTAAACAGCGATCATCGCGATAATCGCGAGCGGCAGACTTATCCCAAGAACATACCGTCCGACGTGTTTAATACTGCCTTGGCGGGCCTGCGTGGCGGTCCGAGTAGGGGGTGGCTTCTGATCGATCATGACGTTCCAGCCTCTGTCAGGTAGATTGTTGGCAGTTGGAAGCCATTCAGGTGCTCAGTCGATCTGATGGACCGATGACGGGCCTGGATCAGCTTCTGCTTCACCAACATCAATGGCTGGCAGTGGTTTCGCGCAGTTCTCGAACGACCTACTCACGGTCGACCGGCCGTGAGCGACTATGAATCTCGCATTTTGGATGGTTGCCCGGTAGCTACCGTGCTGTGGCAGAGCTTGGTGGGGTTCTGCGTCACATTGTGCGTACGGTTAGATGAATTGATTTGATAGGTTGTAAATCATGCCATAGAGTGCACGCACCGAAAGGATGCGTCATGCTCGCTGTGAAGAATGTTATCGTGAATGGGCGCCGCACGTCGATGCGACTGGAGCCGTCGATGTGGGAATCGCTGAACGATATCAGCCGGCGGGAAGGAATGAGGGTGAGCCAAGTAGTGAGCTTGGTGGAGCGGAAGGTTGTTGCCTTGACAGGGGAATGCTCGAATCTCACCTCGTCGGTCCGGACCTTCGTCGCCGAGTATTACCGGGCCGCAGCCACTGAAGAAGGGCACCGCTTGGCCGGGCATGGATGCGGAGATCCTGTTGAGGTGATGCCGCAGGATGCGGCCCCGAAGATGGAAAATGTGGAACTGCCGGAACACTCTGGGCAGCTGGCCAGCGAGGAGAGGTGCCTGATTGCCGAACAGGCCCCACCTGCTATCGAAGGTCAGTTCAACGCGTCTGGTCGAGGAGCGGCAGTCTGGCAGGCGGAGGCGCCGACAAGCGCATGCCTGTGATGGTCGCGCGTTTAGAAGACGCATCAGTCGGTTGCACGTCGTAAGCCCACAATGGGCGCCGATATAGCCTCCATTAGGCTATGCAACTTCAATGACTTGAGGCCAATTGGGAGGGTTTTTGTCCGCCTCTGGCTCCCAACTTGGGCAAATCCGAAATTGGATTCCTATGGGGATGCCTTTCACTTCTTGGACCGCACGCAGCGCCCAGATCGCATGCCAGGAACTGAGGGAGATGCGCCGCCGCGAAGCTTGGATTTACACGCAGGGCGCTGCGACGTGGACTAGGGGGACACGGGTGCTGCCATCAATCAGAAAGGTGGTCGTCTGCTGAGCGACACTCGCTCAGGTATTCCTGCTGTGGTGTGCCTGCGATCATTCGGTTGCACTATTCCGTTGACGATGGAATGGTGTGCTTGCGCTTACGCTTGAGAGTAGCAATGAAAGCCCTGGATGATCCGAGACAGGTAGACGCCTGGTACTTCAGCCTCGGTGGCCGCGCCGCCGGACCGTACTCACTAGACGATGTCCTGGGAATGGTGGCCGATGGCCATATCAAGCCCAACGACATGATCTGGACTCCAATGGGAGGCGAGTGGATCCAGGCCTGCCACGTTCCCAGCCTATTTCCGGCAAAGTCTGTCGTGCTGCCTGTGTCTCCTAGGGTGTCGGCAGAGCTTAGAACGCCGCAGGCCGCCGCCGAGCCGGACGACGCGGATGACAAGATTCCGGCCAGATCGGTGGGGGAGAAGCGTAGCAGGTTGGGCCGGTCCTACATCGCCCGCCACTGGCGAGGCGAACTAAGCTTGGGCGTCTCGTATTGGGTCAATGGCTTCCTCGGAAACATCGCTGCCATGGCGGCAGCGGCCGGACTGACAGCGGCATTGCCGGACATGTACGATCCCATGATCGGGCTGGTCGGCATTGTGCTCATATCGGCATTGGTTCTGCTGGTCACGCTATGGCAGGTGGTCGGCGTGTGGCGCTCGGCGAGAAGTCACAAGTCCCGTGGCGGTAAAGCGGTGTGGGCGCGCATCGCGCAGTTCATGATGGTACTGGCCTGCCTCCAAGCTGCCAATGTACTCGGCAGACAGGCCGTGCCGCAGATCACTGAAGCGTATCGGATCGTCAACGGCGATCCGACCGTCGGCACTTTTGAGCTGAGGTTGCTCAATGGCGGGACGGAGATCGAGTTCATCGGCGGCATTCCGTTCGGTGCGACCAAGGAGTTGCGGAAGTTCCTCGACGCCGCTCATGGCATTGGGGTTGTTCATCTCAACAGTACCGGCGGCCGGATCGCCGAAGCCCGTTTGATGCGCGATCTGATCCGCGAACGGAAACTGATTACCTATACGTCGGATCGCTGCCTGTCCGCTTGCACGATCGCGTACTTGGGTGGTGTGCAGCGGTATGTGAACCCTATTGCTAAGCTGGGTTTCCACTCCAGCAACTTCCCTGGCCTGACGGCTCAGGAGTTGCGCGAGGTGAACAATCTAGCGAAGCGCGAGGCGGTTCAATTCGGCGTCGGGAGCGAATTCGCCGAGAAGGCGTACAGCACCACCGCCAACACGACGATGTGGTATCCTAGCGTCCAGGAACTGCTGTCGGCGCGCTTCGCCACCGCTATATCCGACGGTCAGTTCGCGCTTTCGGGCGTGGGTTCCCGACCGAACCCTGAGGATATCGCGCGCAAATTGCGTGAGATCCCGCTTTACAATGTGGTGGCGCGGGCCGATCAGGCGCGCTTCGGCAAGCTCATGGATACATTCGTGGATGGTGCGATCAAAGGCCTGCCTGAGGCCCAAGTGTACTCGGCGATGCGAAACAGCCTCGGCGACATGATCCGCGCCTATCTCCCGCGAGCATCTGACGACGCCCTGATCGCCCTGGCCAGTGTGCTCGTCGAGGAGGTGGACGGCATCGGTAAGGTGAGCCCGGAAGTATGCCACGACTACGTCATGGGGACGCCCGGCAAACACATCGAACTTCGGTCTTACTTGTCGCCTGACGTGCTGCAGCGCGACCTCCGGGCTTCCGAGATGATCCTCGAGAGCGGGGTCGCCGGAGCGGGAAGTGCCATCCCACCGAAGGAGGCGGAAGCTTTGGGACGCCTGATCTTCACGAACATCTCTCGCAAGTACGGAGCCGCGACGGTCGAGCGCATGGCTCAACTCGGGACGTCACAGATTGCGAAGACCGACACCTGCGGCCTAGCGAAAATCCTGTACACCGAAGCTCTCGCAACTCCGGCGCAGATCCGAGGGAAATTGCTACGCACGCTGCTGACGGCCAAGTAGTCAGGCTTTGAGCCGCAGAATGCGATTTGATGTGGAATGTGGCATCAACCGGTACGACAGCAAGCTGTTGGAGCCGCGGGTCGGTGCCGTGTCGGCGACCCGCCAGTGTGCCGGACGGCCACGACGGTGTCCGGCCAAGCTACACGCCGACAATGGCTACTACTTCGTCCATTTCCGGCGGGGCTGCGCCAACGAGCGATCACTCTGCGGATTGCCCGGCGTGGCGTCGAGAGCAGTAAGCGTCTTGGCCGACACCGATGGGCAGTCCGGCGGACGTTCACCTTGTTCGTCCGCTTCCGCCACATCGCCGTCCGCTACGAACGGCGCGCCGACATCTTCACCGCCAGCCTCAACTGCAGGCGCTTTGTCCAGAGATGATTTTGTTTGGCGCTCTAACCCCAAGGATCTTCCACCTTATCGGTCGGCTTGATCGCTACTTGGTCTGGCAGTGCCTGCTCCTTCTCCAGCGCCGCGATGACGTCATCCAGGATAGCCTTCAGCTCGCGAGCATGCTGTAGGCCCTTCTTGTCCTTGGTGACGATCAGACTGCCGTAGATCGACACCCGGTCGGTCTGGTTCTCGACGGTGAGTTCGTCGACTTGAAGCGATTCGGCGTCGCTTGCGAAGGGCTTGATCTGCGACGGCATGGTCACCTCTCGAGGGGCAGGAATGGCGCTGGTGTGAATGTAAGCCGGTCGTCGCTGTCCGCCATCATCACCTGCGCGGCTTCGGCGTGGGCAACGTCATTGCGGTCGCCTTGGTCTCAGGCGGAAGTCCAGGAAAAACAGAGATGCCGGTGAGCTGTTCCAGCTCGGAGATGGACACGACCTTGAATGCCTTGGTGTCGATGTTCTCGACCACGTAGGCGCCGGCGGCGCGCTTGGCCGGGTCGTAAATCGCCTTGAACGCATGCGTCGGCACGATGACACGCCCGTTGATCCGCTCGAAGGTCGCACCGCGCTGGTAGATCGGCCCGGTCACGACGTACAGCTCACCGGTCCGCACGGCGTAATCGCGTGTTGCCGACTCGATCTGCTCCCAGATGATCTGGTTCATCCTACGGTTCTGGGGGATCATGTTGGCGAGGCTGAAACTCTCATGCTGAGCCTGGGCGTTGGGCATGTCTCCGCTGGGGCTCATGTGACCGCGGTCGAAGCCCGAGCCCTTGTAGTCGTCCAGTTCCGCACGCTCGTCTGGCGGCAGGTTGGGATCAGGATGGAACGTGTTCTTCCGCTTCATCTCCCGTGCGGCGGCTAGTCGGTCGGCGGTCAGGTGTTCGGCTGACCAGAGGGAGGTGCGGCTTACTCCAGAGTGGAGCAGGGCGTAAGCGCTGTAGCAGATAGGCCGAGTCTTCGCCGAGAGAGCTTGGCGGACCAAGTCCGGAGCCTGTCCATCGAGGAAGTGCTGTGGGCAATCGGTCGGCGCCGCCGCTGCACTCTGGAGGGGCCCAACAAGCGTGAGCGCGCCGAAGGCAAGAACGGCGGCAATGTGGCGTCCGAACATTGGGCGGCTCCTCTCGCATGGCGGCGGGGCCGGAGTATGCCGCCCGGACTGAGGTGGTTGCAATGAAGCCTTAAGGATCTCTCGTCAGGATATTGTGAGATTCGCCTTCTAGTTGGTGAGAACGATGCGCCGCTCGCTCCTTCTGCCCTTGATTGGGCTCATCATCGCAATATCCGGTTCACCTGCGACGGCACGCGGCCCAGCCCTGACTGATGACGAGGTGAGGGAGCGGATCATTCAGGAGTCGATCGCGTCCTACCCAGGTAACTGCCCGTGCCCATACAACACGATGCGGAACGGGCGGCGGTGCGGTGGGAACAGCGCCTATAGCCGGCCGGGCGGGCGGTCACCGCTTTGCTTCCCGAAGGATGTCACCGACAGCATGGTCAGCCGGTACCGGCAGACGCATTGAGGCTCAGCGAACAGGCAGACTGGATCGCACCGTGTAATGGGCTGGGTGGGCGACGCGGCCAGCTGCGGCGCCCTGGTGGATGTTACCGAGGGCGTGTTCATCCTACCGAAGAAGACGGCCGCCGTGATCGCCGCGGGTGGCCGGGTGAGCTGGGACAACACCGCGCACCAGTGCGACTCGCCCGGCGCCGGGCTCTACCCGGTGGGCGTGGCGGTGGAGGCCGCCGGCAACGGGGTCAGCACCGTGACGGTGCGGCTGGACGGCGTAAGCACCGCCGTTGCGGCCTGATCTGGGCGGTAGGAACTGGGGCGGCTGGCGGGGACGAGACTGCTGGGCCGGCCCAACGTGTTTATTAAATTCGCTGTTGAACGCAGATAGTACTCTTCTTTAAGAGACAGATCGTTATAGATCTACCCACCCGGTTTGTGCTTTGTATTCGGATGCTCGAGAATAGAAAGAAAAGCAAATCCGCTTTAATTAATCCAATTTCATTGATTATTTTCATTGATTATGATGACCGCAAAATCGCCCTTTCGCATCCAATCCTGAAACAAAGCAGTAAAGATCGATGTTGAGACTATCTAGCCGTTTGCGAAACTCAACCGCATTTTGTATCTCTTCCTCGCTATTCTGTCCTGAAAATTTGCAAGTAGATGAGTTTTTTTTCTCGTATATTTCCTTATAGTGAAGACGGTTAATGCAGGAATGAAGTTCACCGAACTGCGGCTGTATTTTTTGCTCAAAAAATCGTCGTTTCTCTAATCCATAATACTTGTTAATAAGCATGATATTGACCATAAGATCAGCATTCCACTCATCTAGAACTTTTAGGTAGCTTTCCCATGTATCTTTGCGATCCTGGGTGGGCAAACCGTCCTCGACAGCAAGCCCATAGCGCCTCATCCAAAACATGCGCCTCCAGGCGCTGCGAGTAAGTTCCCTTGAAAATTTTCCCTTGGCGTCTTCATTCGCTATCTGTAAAGAGTCTGGCTTAAGACCCAACTGAACTTGTGCTTTATCAGCTAAGTCGAGTACATCCTTACCAAATGATACAGCAGCCACAATAAGGCCGGATATTGCCACAACCGCAGCAATCTCAGGCTTTTGGCGTAATTTTAGGATGAGATTAGCCGACCACCGTAAAGCCATTGCTTTCTCCATAAGATGGCAGTTGGTAGGTTCATATTGCCTTGATTCAAGGGTTGGCTCAACTCAGCTTACAGGCAAAACATATCTCTGCAATATCTCGTCAAAAAGCATCAATAAAGATTATTCATGTTACTCAAGATCTTCATTGACCTGCTGGTGTCAACAGAAACGCTGCGTATTTTTCTGATGCTGCTGTTCGACGTGTCCCGCGCCCACACCCGAAGGCCAGCCCGATCCCGCGGCCGGCGCCATAGCCGATGTCCTGCGCCGGGTGGAGGTGCTGGAGGCGCATGTCGCCGACCTCCGGGGCAAGGCTGGCCGGCAAGCCAAGGTGGCCAGCCAGCAGCAACGGCTGATCGCCGCCGCGGGCCTGGAAGGTGTCATGACCCGTCTCCAGTACGCCGCGCACATCGGCGTGTCTAACCCGACGCTCACGCGCTGGGTGAAGCGGGGGATGCCTATTTCGTCATGATGGCCCCAGTCACTCAAGGAACGGGGCCTTCGGGAAACCCGGCGCGATTCACCGCCGCGATAGCTTCGCCCTGGTCCAACGGCCAAACCGAGGGACCGATCACCAAGCTCAAACTCGTTAAACGCCAGATATACGGTCGCGAAAAGCTCGATCTCCTTCAGGCGCGTCGTCGGCTTCCCGTGGCCGGCCACCATAGCAACTGTGTCAGAGCCCTTTCACAAGCCGATCCTGAGTCCCTTTCCAATACCGAATGACATACACCGATCTGCTTTTGGGAACGGAGCGCGCAGCGTTCGCAACAGATGCCCTACTCTCTTACGGACGCAAAAGTCGAACATAATTATTAATGATCCACAGAACGCTACCCCCGTCTTATATTCGAGCAGATGAGCAGCAGAACAATTGAGTTATCCCTTGTTTTTATCTGGTGGATCGGAATTAAGGGATCAACAATGCGCCGCTCTCCTCATGGCGAACCGCTGATGAGCAATGCCGCAGCAAGTCATGAGCAAAGGTGGGGCGGCTCGTGGGGGTACAGCGAAGCGTATCCACCTTGTTGAGCGAGGATCGATGCACGCACCCTGGGCCGCCGCCCGACACCAGCGCCGTGTGACGGCCTTAGTCCTCTCAAAGGGAGGTAGCGCAGGATGGCTGTGGGGATCGCAGGGATCGTACGTGCTGGCCGACTCGGTGGCACTGCGTCGCCGGCCATCGTCAAAAGGTTCCTGTGTTTTCTGAGATTTCCTTGCCTCTGTGAAACCGCCCGGTTCCGGACCCATCCAATCCGTACGATTTATGGGGCCTTTCGAGCCATCATGCACGCAGGCCGTAGCTTCGTTGACCGCGAACCGGCACACATAACCGATGGCGACTGTGGGACGGGGCGGAGCGTCCGCGCGCCAAGGCTGCAGCTTGTACCTGCCGTGATGGTGGCGATGGACACCCAAAGTGGAGGGCGTGCGTTGTTGTCGTCTGCCGCCGACAGTCGTTTCGGCGCGATCTGAGGAGCGTGACAGGAGCGCGGCACGAGGCGGGAACTCGCATGTAAAGACAAATCCCGGCGTGTTCGGCCCTTTACAGCGTGGCAAAAGGAGATGGCACCATGGCAATGACCGCGTCAGGCAAGTTTGCCTCCGGCAAGAACACCAACGCTGGATACAAGTTCGAGCTGGTGCGATCAGACGATGGAAAGGCCACCATAAGCATGCTGAAGGACGGCTCTCCGGTGTCAGGGTTGTCCGGAGTCAAAGCAGTTTGGGACGATGCGATTCCTTGGTCGGCCGGCCCCAAATTCCTCAAGTATGACCGTGACGTCTATGTCGATGCGCCATCGTTCCGAATGAGCCCGGAGCCAGCCGGCCGCACTGGTATTTTGCTGCACAGTGATGGTGGGTTTCAAGGCACTACAAAACCAACGAATGTTACGTTGGGCTGCGTGGCCACGGACGCTGACTTTTTGAAGTCTGCCGCCGACCTGCTTGCACAGGCCGGTGTGAAACATGCAAAAATACCTTTTGAGGTCAAGGACGTCGGCGCCGCACCGGTCGTGCAAATCGACATCGCTGTGAACAATCCCTCAATCAAAGAGGGCGAAAGCGGCACATTTAGAGTTTCTCTGTCCGGACCGGGAACTGCGAACGGTGTCACCAAGGACATCTGGGTGCGCCTCAATGTTGAAGAGCCTGTTGGAAACCAGCCAAAAGCGGATTGGGACTTTGTTGCAAGAAAGGCTGACGGCACGCCGCGCAAAGGAGACTTCGCCATCGTTCCGGTCGATGGCGGGCAAACTACTTATCAAAGCACGGACATGGCATATGAAGGCGGTGGGCTCCTCAGCAAGCAAGGCCTGTACGTCAAGATCCCCGCCGGCCAGCAATCCGCAACCTACAAAGTGGTGGCGCGGAACGACCGCGAACCAGAAGGAACCGTGGCGGGTGGGGCAAGAGATGGCAAGGAGGTGATCAATTTATCGATTGACGATTACTATGTCTACGACGAAAAATGGAAAATGTATGGCGACTCCCAGAAGCAGCCGGGCGTGTTGCTTCCGAAGGCCAAGCCTGCATCAATGACGATTGAGGATCCCTCCAAGCTTCTGAATGAAAACCTGTCCGGTGGCGTGGAAGGACTGCGCAAAGTCTACGATGTTACGGCGGGAGACGTCATCTCGTTCAACTTTGACGCCCTGTCGGTTCCGGACTCACTCCTCATCACAGATGGCCAGAGTTCGGTCGGCACGGGTGGGCTGGTGAGCGGTGTGCACACGGGGCAGATGACCGCGGCTACAAACCAGATCAGCGTGGTCGTGGTCGGCAGCTCGTCCGGCACCGCGTGGACGCTGGGCTTGCGCGCGCAGCCCGCAGTCGTCACCACCTCGGCCATGGCGGCGCTCGCCCCTGAGCCCATACAGGCCGGGCAGCTGTTGGCGGAGGCTCCCCAAAGCGCCAGCAACGCTGCGGTGGCGGTTCTCGGGTTACCCGAAAATACAGCATCCGCTGCCACGCCCATGAACGTCGCCTCTCGCGGCGCGGCGCCGCAAGCGGCGCCCGCGGCAGCGACCGTGACGCTTGTCCAGTCCTGGGAGGTTGCGGTCCCGGCCAACGGGGAAGCCGCTCCGGTGTCGTACACAGCCCTTGCTGGGCGAGAGTACCTGGCCCGCCTTGTGGGCGAAGAGTCCACAGGCCGCGACCCGGACCTGGATGATGGCTACCTCAAAATTCATGAGGGCAGCAACAGCCAGCCCGCGAGTGTCAGCCAGTTCTCGGATATGAGGGGCCAACCGGCGGAATTTTTCAAGCTGTCGGCCGACACCACCCTATCCTTCGTGGCGGGATCGGATATCGTCGGCCAGGGCGGGACCGCGCGAATCGAGCTCTTTGATGTGACCGGCATGACCGCGCCGGTTCTGCACATTGACGCTCCCGATGTCTATCGCACGAGCGAGGGAACCCGGGACGGCGTGGCGGTCCGCATCGCCCGAATCGGTGATCTGGAGCAAGCGGCGACCTACCAAGTGGCCATCACGCCAACGGGAGCCGCTCCCATCGCCGCCGATGATCTGGGGGGAGGGCCGCTGACCCGGACGGTCCGCTTCGAGGCGGGGCAGAGTGCCGCAGTGATCGACGTGCCCGTTCCTGACGATGGGCGAGCTGAGGGCGCTGAAACGGGCCTCCTGTCGCTGGATCTCTCGGCGGTTCCGGCGGAGGTGAGCGACAATATGGCTGTTTTGGGCCTGCGCTCGCAGGTAGGCCTGGAAATTCGAGATCGCCCCGCGATTATCACCCAAATCGTTCCAACGCTGTCAAGCGGCAACGCCGCGGCGGCCGAAGCCGACGGCTTCGTACGCTTTGAAGTCAGGCTCAGTGATGCGCCGACATCGCCGGTGTCCGTGTTTTATACGACGGTCAACGAGACCAGTATCACGGGCCAGGACTACACGGCGCAGTCTGGCGAGATCACGTTTGAGATTGGCGAAACGTCCAAAGTGATCGACATCCCCATCGCACGCGACGGCGTCGTCGAGCCCGACGAAACGTTCGCCCTGAAAATTCTCGACGCTTACGGCGTGATTCTGGATGGCAATAGCGAGGTTCTCACTTATCGCGGCACGATTCACGACACCGCAACGGCGACTTACCAGATCAGGAGCGACGCGACCGGACCGTTCGTGACGCGAAACGCTGGCATCTATGGGGGGCCGGTTAACGGCCTGGAGTATGAGATCATCGCTTCGGATGGCGACGAGGTCGTCGTGGCGACCCCCGGCAGCGACTTCGTCAACATGCTCGGCGGCGTGGACGGTGTGGATGGGGGGGGCGGGAACGACGTCCTGGATGGCGGCACCGGCTCCAATTTCCTGACTGGCGGTGACGGCCGGGACATTTTCTTCCTCGACGGGCGCGGTGGGCAGGTGACCTGGGGCACGGTCACCGACTTCAGCCCCGGCGAAGAAGTGAATCTGTGGGGCTGGCAACCTGGGCAGTCGAGCGCGACCTGGGTGTCGGACGCTGGCGCGCCGGGCTACACCGGCCTGACGATGCACGCCGACTTGGATGGCAACGGCACGGTCGACGCGAGTTTGACCCTGTCGGGCTGGTCCGCCCAACCCAGGGCGCAGGAGTTGAACGATCTGCTCTGGCTGTTCGGATAGCGGCGCCGGCGTACGGTCCTGACCCTTGAAATCTCTGCCCCGATGTAGTTGGCATGACAGTTTAGTATGAGAAAGAGGTTCTGTCGGACGCGGACTTTCAGCACAGCGGTATCGTCGCGGGCCAAGATGGCATCCGGGCCGCCAATCAGTTGATCAGTCGTTCACACCGGGATGGATTCGAGGGGAGCCGTGTCCCGGGAGCGGATGGCGATGAAGTTGTGCAGTTGGTCGTCGTCGCCGGGCGTTAACTTCGCGGCGATCGGCTATTGGCGGAGTAAGGTCTGCTTCATTAGCTGACCGTTCATGCTCTCGGCCTCGGGAGATGGTTGGTGCTGACCATTCCGATCCCACCCGTCGGCCCGTGGGGAAGGCTGGCGCCAAGCACCCCGATCCCATCGGGGCACTCACCCGCCGGCTTGGAGCTGCTCACCTGCATGGTGATGATCGCCACGCAGCTCGCCAGCCGGGCGGGGAGGGGCGTTGTCCGCCTCTCCGGTGCTGGGTGTCGCCTCGACCGGCGCCCGGTGACCGGTGACCAGCCAGTGGATGCCCGATGGAGCGCGATCCTGTGGGCCGTGGGTGCGGTCTACAAAGAGTAGAGAGATGCACAGCGCGCTCAAAGACCTTCCGCAGGGTTTCTGCGGTGTACCGGCTGGCGTTGGTGAGGAGCGCCAGCCCATCAACCAGTGTTTTCTATACAAGAAGGTAATCAGGCATTGGAATCGCTTTTCTCAGCATCCACAAGATCGAGGTGCTTAAAAGCAGGCACAGAAGATTCGAAGTCCGCATCGTAAATGCCCTTCTTTATCTTCTTTCTGGCGACCCCGAAGCACCAATTGGGCGCTGTCACGCAAAGCTGGCGAGCCTTTTCCATCCTCCCCATGGTCGCATCGAAGTGGCGTTCGAGTTCCTCTTCATCTTTGTGGACAGAAACAGTTGCGACCTGCCGAAAACGGTCGCGCAGGTTGGTGAACTCAGCAGCTGCTTTACTTACTTCCGTGATCCTGGTGCTCAGCTTGAGGGCGCGCTGAACGATGGGGAGCAAGCCTGCCAGCAGTGCAAAAATACCAACAGCAATCTTGTTTTCCGTAGCATCGAATACGCGCCACGTTGCCAGAGCACTGAAGATAATCGGCAAGATCGAAAGCGAGGCGTCGCAGAAGCGAAGAAATTTCAGCCACTCAAAAAGAGCGGCTGCTGTATAGAGGCAGTTTTCAAACTGGCGGCGCGCTTCCTTGGCAAGCTCAATTGTGTGTTTGTTCATTACACATACCTCGGAATATAGTAACCGAATATCTTCTGCCATTCATCACCTGCGGTAATCGTGTCATCTGCCTTCTCATAATCCGCCGCACGACAAGCCCTTGCATAGCCTGATTGCGCACGACTTAACCATGCGTCACCGAGCCAAATCAATTCCCCTGTCCCTGGTACTATAACATACCCATTTGCTCTCTGGATAATATAGTAAAAGAAATCCCGAACCATGAAATCATGATAGAAGTAACCATTGCCCTTGTGCGGCCATGCGGCCATGAATTCAATGGCGAGAAGTTCAATTTGGAATGATCGCAGTGGAACGTTGCACTCTGCTTGCCAGCATTTCATCATCTTGATTAGGTGTCTAAGGTCTCCTTTGGACGCGGTGTTGCAGTTGCTCATATTTGCAATGTCGGCTTTGGTGTCTGTTAGTTTGTACTGACCATTACCGTTGGTGTCGCAAATCAAGAACTGGCCATTTTGAAGCTCGAAGGCGGGAACTACTTCAACGGTAAAAGTAGTGAATGCAACCACAACAACCTGTCCGTCGCCGCGCATAGTGGTTGATGGGTATTTTGATGCAAGAACCCCTTTCACCTCTTGCAGGAGTTGGGACTGCTTATTCCCTCCTCGGTTCTCGAACCGATAATAAACTTCGCTGGGAAGGACAAACAGCATGTCAATGTCGCGGGGTGGGCGCATGCGTGTGGATTTACCCCACGAACCGGCCAAGATGCGGTTGCTGCTAGTCGAAATACTGTTCCAATACCAAATATTTAGGCACTGAGTAATTCCCTCGTGTTTGGTGCGGCCGTCGGCGATCTGTGCGTCCGTCAGCTTGAGGTTGGCGGCTAGCGCTTCAAAGCGCTGGCGGACAGCGATCCACATGACGACCCCATCTGCGTCTAATGAAGGTGTGTAGATTGGTGGTTATGCACGCGCAATCGACCAATGCCAAGCTTCTGTTGGTGCCTAACCACCTCTGTTGCCTGCCTCCCTTTTGCTCACTCTGCCGTGGCCAGATAGCCCCGCCGACCAATCACACCTTCAGCACACGCTCGACCAGCGACGACACCGACCGGTCATCGTCCTTCGCTGTGCGTGCGCAGCCGCGCCCCCGGCCCGCCTTCGCCCTTGTAGGGGCCAGCGGGAAGCAAATCGACCCCGGCTGCCTCTAGGGCTGAGCGAATGGCTATAAGGTTGGCGGAGACTGGCGTACGGCGCCCCTTCTCGAAATCACGGACGGTGCTCAAGCCGACCTGAGCGGCGTCGGCGAGCTGCTGTTGAGACCAGTCGAGAAGCCCGCGGGCCGCTCTGCTTTGTTCGGGCGTAAGCATACGGGCATCATACCTACCGGACGCAGAAGGTCAACGAATAGCGTTGACGGGTAGGGCGTCAACGAATATCGTTGACTGCATCGGCCGAGCCGAGTGGTTACGACACCCGGCCCGGCCTGACCACAATCGAGCTGACTGGAGCTACGGATCATGGCTGATTCCGAGAATACCACACCCTTGCCCGGCGCCGGCCGCCGGAAATCGTCCGGCGCCCTGGTGCCGACCAAGCCCGCCGACTTGCCACCCCTGACCCCCGATCAACTGAACGACCAAGACGGGGAGCCGCGCGTCTCCGACGTGATCCTGGCCGAGCGGTTGGGGTTCGGTCAGCCGTGTGACATTCGGAAGCTGATCGAGCGGAACCGGGCGGAGCTGGAAACCTATGGGGAGGTTTGCGCCACCGTGGCGCAAACCACCGAGAAGGGAGGCCGCCCCGGCAAAGCCTACTACCTGAACGAAGGCCAAGCGCTGGTCATCTGCGCCCTGTCCCGCACCCCGCAAGCCGCCCTGGTGCGCCGGCAGATCATCGAGGTGTTCTTGGCTTACAGGCGGGGCAAGCTCGCCTCGCCCGAGGGGGCCGCTCTGGCTGCCCTGGCTGCCGAGGTGGGCCGGCTGGCCGCGGTGGTGGGTGAGCTGGTGGCGGGTGCCGCCAAGCCCGTCCAGATCGCCGCGGCGAAGCCGAAGGCGCTGACCGGGAGCAAGGTCCGCATCCGGGCGACCGACAAGAGCGATTCCGATCTGCTCTACGGCGTGCCTGCCATTGCCAAGCACCTGAACATCCGGCCTCGGCAGGCGTACCACCTGATCGACAAGGCGGAGCTGCCGGCTTTCAAGCTGAGCGGCAAGGTGTGCGCCCGCCAGAGAGACTTAGCGAAGTGGCTGGACGGAAAGGCGGTGGCCCATGCTTGAGTCGACCGTCTGTCCGACCCCCAAGCACCTTGACCGCGTGAAGGCGCTGCGCCGCGCGATGGAAGGCGTGTCCCAACCGGCCCTTCTGCACCAGCTCCAGGCGGGCCGGTGCTTCTACTGCGACAGGCCCATCGGCACCGCCAGCCACGCGCCCGACCGGCCCGACGGCTGGACCATCGACCACGTCATCCCGCAGACCTTCGGCGGTGCTCGGTTCTTCGGGAACAAGGTGCTGAGCTGCGCGGCCTGCAACGGGGCGAAGGGGAACCGGCTCCCAACCGATCTGGAGCTTGCCGCAGTCCGCCAGCTCTGGGCCGCGGTGCTGATCATCAACCCCGGTGCGGCGCCGCTGCGCGCCCGCCCGGCCAGCGCCACGCACTGAGGGAGGGGTGGACCATGACGAGCTTGAATCTGTCCCACCGCTCCATCCTGGCCGGCGCGTCGGCGGTGGCCCTGGCCGCTCCCGGCTCGGCGGATGCCGTGGACCCCTTCGGCGCCGCTATCGCCTCGCTCGAAGGGCGTGCACTCGCCGCGGTGCCTGATCCGGTCCTTTCCCTGTGCGCGCACTGGCGGGAGGTGGACGCGAAGTGCGAAGGCGCCAACAAGCGGGTGGATGCTCATTGGGACGAGCTGGAGCAAGCCGGCCTGACCCACGACGAGATCCAGCGCGACCCGATCCAGCGCGTCATGTGGGACGAGACGTACCATTGGAGCGCGGAAGTCGATGCGGCTGAATCCGTCATCTGCTCCACCCCTGCCGCCACCCCCGCCGGCATTCTCGCCAAGCTCGAAGTCTGGAAGCAGACCAGCGAGGCGCTTGTGGGCGATTGCCAGCTCGTCGTGTCGGCCATCGAAGACCTCCGTCGGCTGGTGCATGGCGACGCCGGCCCATAAGGTTGCGGCAAAGCGACGCCCATCCCAAACAATACGATCGCGTCCAAATGGTGAAAATTACGTGAGAACGTGATGAGAACGCTGATCCTCGTACTATGACACCTTTCGTGCCTTCGCGGACCGTTTTTGTTCTCGCGCATTGCGCGTGTTGCGCGACAGCAAAGCCGCAGAAACAAAGGGATTTCACCGGTTTTGGCGGTGACTGGAAGTGGCGTTAACGGGTTTGCTAAACCGTTATAGGGGCTCAAACCCCTATCGTGGGTTCGAATCCCATCCCCTCCGCCATTCCTTTGGCATCAACAAGTTAGCAACAGATCAACGGGCGCGCCGAAGGCCACAACCTTCGTTAAGCCGTTGCAGCTATGCCAACTTCTGTGACGCCCCGTCCCCCGAACGTGCAACGCCCGTTGCCAGATCACGGGCTCCTCATGGTTGAGGTGCATGGCGGTCATCTTCGTCGACGGGCGACGGGGAGTGAACTGCAGGCCGTAGTTGCTTTCGCCGTCGCACGGATCGTTCGCCGCGAACAGGTGCCGCAGCCCATGCAGACAAAACGAAGGGGATTCCGCGCCCTTGTCGGCCTCTTTGGTCACCGCATTGATCTGGTTCCGGATCTGGATGTGGCGGGACGCCATGTTCCGGAGCGGCGGGCCGTCGTCATGACAGAAAACGTGCTGGGATGACGTGCTGGGATTTGGATGTGTCGGTGGTGTGTCAGCTCAGTGTGACGCCAGCCCGAAGGCGCAGTCGGGGTATAAGCCGCTTGGCTTCAACCTAAGTGCCTGATGTACAAGAACTTCTGGGAAAGGTTGGTTGGGGGACTAGGATTCGAACCTAGGCTGGCGGAGTCAGAGTTGGCGACAACGACAGTAATTTCAATAACTTACCTTCCGCATGTTGCAATCGTGTTGCGTGTAGCGCGTCACCCCAAAAGCCGGGCCTGAAGTTGCTCCATCGCAGTCCGGTCATCGTCAGGCGACGGGAACAGGTGGCCATAGACATCGAACGTCACCTGAACGGAACTATGCCCCATGACGGTCTGAACCTTCTTCGGGGTCCATCCCTGTTCGATGAACAGCGAGGCCGCAGCGTGCCGCAGGGAGTGGAAGGGATAGGGCGGTTCCGTGTCCTTGGCGCCCATCAACTCGCACATCTTCAGCAGCGCATGGAAGCCCTGGCGCAACAGGTTGGTGTGCAGAAGCACGCCGCCGGACTCGCTGGGGAATGCCAGATCAAGGTCCGTCACCGGGCAGACCAGCCGCCATTCGCGCAATGTGTTGATGACCATCGGCGCCAGAGGAATGTCGCGTCGACCGGCCTTTGATTTCGGTGGCCCCAGCTTCTGGTAACGGTCGGCGCGCTCGCGCACCCGGATCACGCCAGACTTTAGGTCCACATTGGGCCAGCGCAAGCCCCGCAGTTCCGACGCGCGCATGCCGGTGAAGATCGCCGTCACCAGCAACGGGCGCCACGGCACCGGCACCATGCGGCGCACCCGGCCCTGCCCCGCCATCCATCGACCCTCGACCACGCGCGTCAGGTCCCACAGCTTTGCCGACTTCGCCAGCATCAGGCGAATATCATCCTTGGACGGAATTGGCGCATTCTCGTCCTCTTCTTCGACCAGCCGGACGCCTTCAGTCCGGCGCTTGTCGATGGTCACGTCGTCGGCTGGGTTCTGGACGATCAAGCCCCGGCGGCGCGCGACCTTAAGAATCCCTTTGAGGCTGGTCAGCACGGCACGAGCGAGCGCGCGGGATCGCGTCCTAAGCAGTTCGTCCTTGAACGCCTCGATGCGGGGAGTATTGAGCTGGGACAGTTTCACGTTGCCGATCAATGGCACGATGTGCAGGCGGACATGTTCCCGACGCTGCTTCAGCGTGCTTTGCTCCAGGCCGTCCACTTCTCCGGCCTCGATCCACAGCGAAGCGGCACGCTCTACCGTCTCCGCAATGGAATCGGCGACATGCACACCCTGGGCAACTTCAGCGCGAGCCTTTGTTTCGAAGTCGGTCGCCTCGCGTTTCGTCGGGAATTGGCGTGACCGGCGCTTGCCGTGCTGGTCTCGGTAATCGCACTGCCACACCACCTTGCCGCTTGGGAGGGTGCGTTTCCGAACCGACGCCATGGCGATTGCCTTCCATCCATTCCGCTCGTTGACATACGCTAAGTGCCATTTGCGCTCATGTCAAAAGCATTTGACGCGCCTCCATTCATTCCCATAGGGTGTGATCGATAGACCAACCGAGTGGGTTAGGCGATGGCGAAGTTCTCCCAGTTGATGGCGTGCCTGTCGGAGGCCACTCGTGTTCCGGAAAGTGAGATCAAGCAAATTGGTCGGCGCGCAAGAGAAGGAGGTTTCATCGCTCAGGGCGCCCGCGGTAATGCAGCTCCTGACGTTGGTGTGCGCGATGCTGCCAACCTGCTGATTGCTTTCATGTGGGCAAACTTTGCAAAGGATGCTCCCGAGGCAATCGTTCGCTACCGTTCCCTGAAGCGAGGATATCGTCACGACGATGGGCGAATCACCAAGGTGAATTACGCTGTATTCTCGCGTGGCAACATCAAGCCCAAAGTGCTGTCGTGGTTTGAGCGGGAGCATGACTTCGGAGCGGCCCTTGAGTTCCTGATCGAGAAAGCGGCTGATGGAGCTTTCGATAGAAAGGCTCCTTCCGCAACTTCATCTCCGTTTGATGGCCGTGATCCAAAGGAAATAGAAATGATGTTCGCGGATTATGAGTTCGGGAACATGTCTTTTGCAATTGAAGTAAATAAAACAACTGATGTCGCTCGCATTGCGTTTTACGATGCGGAGTGTCCGAAACGAGTTGTCTGTGCTTACGTGGAATACAACGGTCGGCACACTGATGCTTCGTTTAGCAATGTTGTCCGTGTCGACGGAGATGTTTTTCTCAAGATCGGAAAGCTCCTCAGAACTTGAGGAGTTTTTTTGCGACGCCATTTGTCATAGGCGCAAATGACGCTTGCGCCAACAAGGAGAAGCCCACATGAACGCGCGTGCATACGAAGCTGGTGACCTGGGGCGCAGCAACGAGGCTGGAGAACAGCGCGACGATCGATTCGATCTGTCCGGTGACTTGCTGGAGGGGGCGGAAAAGATCGGCGCTTTCATGGGCTTGACGGCCCGGCAGGTCTATCACCAGAGGGAAAGCCTGCCCATTTTCACGATCGGCGCCAAGTTGTTCGCTCGGAAATCCACGATCATGAAATGGATTGCTGAGCAGGAGATGCGTGCTCAGGCGAAGCGGGCCTGATTATGTCGAAACTCTGTCGCCTCCCCCTGTGGCGCAGAGGCGGTGCTGGCCGCCCATCGCGATACCGGGCGCCGCCTTCCGGACCCCCACGGCCTGGGGGCGCTCAATGAGCGAGCGCTCTATCAAAGAGGACATCTGCGGCGGCCAGCCGTATGCGATCGTTCCCGCCGATGCTCTGGAGGACAAGAGCCTATCGCGCGATGCGAGATGGTTGTTCGCGGTCCTGTGCCGGCACGCCGACCCGGATGGGCACTGCCGCCGATCCATGACCAAGCTCGGGGCGCAAGAGGGGACGTCGACCCGGAGCCTACAGCGCTGGCTGTCGGAGCTGGAGGTGGCAGGGCTTGTCATGAAGCTGAACGAGCGGGGCAAGGTCGGCGCGTTTCGGGTGGTTCGTGACCCAGCAGAACGGAGCGCGGCGCAGCGGCAAAACCAAGCCACTGTCACCGCCCGGAGAGAAGAGTTCGGAGCCTATGGCCGGAAGGGCGCTCAATGTCGGTACACCCGTGACAGGGCTGTCACCTCACCCCTGACACCCCTGTCACCCTCCCGTGACGTGGCTGTCGCCTCTCCCGTGACAGCCACGTCGCCTCCCCGCGACACTGCTGCCGCCTCCCCCCGTGACAGGGCTGTCGGACAGAACAAGACCCCTGTGAACAAGACCCCGGAAGAAGCCCCACCACCACCACCAAAGGCGCGGCGAGGGTACGGCGAGGCCAAGGCGGAGAGGGAACGCAAACGGCTGGAGCGGGAGCAGAAGCGGGCTGAGCGGGGAATGTGGAGCTTGTACCGATGACAGCCCGCTCCACAACCATCGCCACCGCCGCCCGCGAACTGCTGGCCATCATCGTTGCCGGGGTGGAGCCCGCGCCCGATCCCGAGGCGCTGGCCAGCCTGGAGGCCGCGCTCCAACGACAGATTGTCGCCGTCGGTCCCGCCGTGGCCTCGGCTGTTTTGGACCGGCTGAAGGCTGCGCCCGGTCCGGCTGATCCAGCTCTCCGGCGGGCGAGGTTCACCGGACTCGCTGCGGTCATCGCCTCCGAGCCCGCCGGGCGCCCGTAGGCGCGGCAAGCCCGGAGGGCGGTGCCACCCCACTGTGCGGATGGGCGAGACCCACACCAGAGGCCGCCGGAGGGGCGCGGAGGGGGAGAATCGGGGGGTGAGGCGTGTCCGGGTCCTTCCAGGGGCAAAAGACCCGGGGGCAGCACCCGCCCCATGTCGCGAGGATTTTCCGGCCCTGAATTCATGGAAACCAGATGGTTTCGAAACCGCAGGCCGATGACAACCCCTTGACCTTGCATGTGAAACAACCCGTGCGCCACGGCGTGGCGGTTTCCTGTGCCTCGGTTTCCTAGCGAAAACAAAAAACAGTTTCGTTGACCCGCTTTTTCAAAAGCGTTACGTCTGAACCAGATTAGGACTCCAGACCTGAGGAGATGACATGGACCCGACCGAGACTTTTACCGCCGGACAGGTCGAGGACCTGACGGACATTAACCCGGAGACGCTTCGTGTCTGGCGCCGTCGCGGCTTCATCCCGCCGAATCCCGGCGGCGGGTGGGCACGGTACAGCTTCGGCTCCGTCGTCCTGATCGGCACCCTCTTGGACCTGACCGCGACGCACCGTCTCGACATCAGCGAGGCCTGGGACAAGTTCGTTCGCGGGGCTGGGGACTTCTACATCCGCGAGGCCGCCGCCGCTGCGCTGAACGGTCAGCCGGACATCTGGGTCGTGCTGGTGTTCAGCGACGTGCGAGAAGGGGGGCGGTCTTGGAAGCTCATCAAGACCGACGATCCCGCGACCGTGTATCGCGACATGAAGGCGATCCGGAGCGTACTGGCGATCAACGTCGGCGATGTCGCCCGCGGGATCATCGCCCGCATCGAGCGGCTGGAGGGCAGCGACGATGACGATGCCGAATAACGCCCCGGCCAGCGCCGTCAGCACGCGCGCCGCGTCGCTGGCGCCGTCCACCTTCAACGCCGACCGGCGCGAGGTGGAGGTGACCGCTTCCTCCGGCGCCGACGTGCGGCGCGTGGGCATGCGGCCGGACGCGACCTGGGGCGCCTGGAAGGAACGCCTCGACGTTGCCGGGGTGGATCTCTCCCGGTTCACCGGCGCGTCCGTCCTTCGCGACCATCGGCCGTCCACCGACGCCGTTGTCGGTTCGGTTCTCAGCGCGCGGAAGGCCGGCGGAGAACTCCGCGCCATGCTGACGTTCGATACGACCGACGCGGGCGAGCTGGCGTTTCAGCAGGTTCAGCAAGGCTCAATCCGACAAGTCTCGCTGGGCTACTTCGTGCAGGAATGGGCCGCTGGCCCTTCTGACGACATCGCCGAACCGCTGTTCATCGCGCGGCGCTGGCAGCCCGTCGAAATTTCCATCGTCGCAATTGGCGCCGATCCTGCGGCGCGCACCCGAAGTGCAGAGGGAACCACCATGAGCACCCAGACCACCCCGGCGCCGGCGCCGCAGCACCAGCCCGCTCCCGCCACGGAGAGCCGTGCGGAGCTGCTCGATCACATCCTGTCCCGCGCCACTTGCGCCCAGCTCGCACTTCCGCCCGACATGGTCCAGCGCGCGGCGGCGGACCCGACCATGACGATCCAGCGCTTCAACACCCTCGTGATCGATCACGTTGCGGCGCAGCCGTCTAACCAGCGCAACATCAACCCGCACATCCAGATGTTCGACAGCTACGATGATCCCGTGACGACGCGGGCATTCATGGCCGAGGCCCTGGCCGCGCGCTTGGCGCCCGGCCTGGTCAAGCCGGGCGAGCGGGCGCGGGAGTATATGGGCTGCTCGGCCATGGGCATGATCGGCGAGCTGATGGCCGCCCGCGGCGAAGCGGTGAACCGCCTGAACCAGAAGGAGCTTCTGAAGCGGGTCCACACGACCAGCGACTTCCCCCTCCTTCTCGAAGCCGCCGCGAACAAGGTGCTCCTGGCCCAGTACGCCGCGGCGGCGCCGACGTATCGGCTGTGGGCGGCCCGGCGCGGCTTCAACGATTTCAAGCCGGCTAAATTCCTGCGGGTCGGCGATTTCCCGTCGCTGAAGCCGATGGCGGAAGCCGGCGAGCTGAAATACGGCACGATGAGCGAGAACCGGGAAACCGTGTCTGCGAAGGAGTACGCGAGCGGCATCATCCTGAGCCGGCAAACGCTCGTGAACGATGACCTGGGCGCGCTGGGTGATTATGCCATGATGATCGGCGTCCGCACCGCCGCGGACGAAAACCGGATGGTGTATGGGCTTCTCAACAGCAACCCGACGCTCGCTGACGGAAAGGCCCTGTTCCATGCCGCGCATGGCAACCTCGCCGCCGGCGCGGCGATCAACGTGGAGAGCATCGGGAAGGCCGTGGCGCTGCTGCGGAAGCAGAAGAGCCTCGACGATATCCCGCTCAACCTCGCCCCGCGCTTCCTTGTGGTCGGCCCGGACGGCGAACTGGCCGGGCGCCAGCTCCTCGCCGCCATCGTCGCGAACCAGTCCAGCGCCGTGAATCCCTGGGCCGGATTGATGGAGCTGGTGGTGGATGCGAACATCGAAGGCACGGCGTGGCACCTGTTCGCCGACCCGTCGCTCTGCCCGTCGATCGTTTTCGGCTACGTCGGCGACGCGGAAGGGCCGCAGATCCTCACCGAAGCCGACTTCGACACGCAGGCGGTGAAGGTCCGCGCCTCGATCGACTTCGGCTATGGCGCCATCGACCACCGCGGCGCGGTCAAGAACCCTGGTGCCCCCTCAAGCTAAGGGGGCGCCGACCAAACGCGCGGCGATTCTCTGAGGGCCAGCGGCCGGCCCGACACCGGGAAGCTCCCTCCCTGCCGCGCGCCGATCCTTCGGGGGCGGACGTTATGTGGGACAAGGGAGCGAGGCCGAAAGGAAGGGGCGGGACTGCGGTTCCGCCCCTACTGATTCCAACGCGTGATACCGCCTCGTTCGTCTTCGCGACTGATGAGCAGCAGGATGAGTTGCTCGCCTATGGCTGAGCGGTTAAGTGCTGAGCCTATGAGCCGCATTGTGAGAGTGGCTTCTACTGAACCAAGGTGCGATTTGCCCTATGGGATGGGAACCCGCGCAGTGCGAGAACGAAGGGTTCACCTTTCTAATTTAAGCGAGTTGCCTGAAGGAGGGAGCTTTGGTAGGTAGGGGAAAAGCACCTGAAATACGCTTCAAGGGGCGTGCCTGCCTATAATTGATGCAGTGGAGTTGAATGTGAACGGCGAGAACATAACCTCATCAAGCATTGATAAGGCTCCGCGTTTAGTTGATCAAGTTAATGACATCAAAAGAAAAAACCAATCGCAGGCCTTAGTGGCGTCGTATGTTGTGGCTTTTTGTCTGGCGATTGTTTTCACCTCCGTCTTTGCTCATGATTTGGCTTCATTTTTTTCCGGAACCAAGAATTCATCACGCGTTACAAGTGAGCAGTACGCAGACATGGTGGCCTCGAACGTAAGTGCAATTAGAATTGGGGCGGGGTTCGCTGGTGTCGTGGCAGCTGCCATGATCACCTTTCTTTTTGCATCGGGGTTTTCATTTTCCAGATTCCGAGCGAGCAGTCAAAGTCAGGACGTTGCGACAGTGGAGGGGCTTGACGCCAGGACGCTTGCGACCATGGTTGATTCGGTTCGTGATGCTGCTGAAACAATCCGCAGCAGTCGCAATATCACAGATGAGGACCGTGTTGTGATCAGTAACCAACTCCAGGAGTTGGTTCGCTCATCTATTCCTGCTGAGGTTCTATCTGGGATCGACAAGAAGTATGGAGGCGCGATACGAAATGAGGTTGTATCGAGCTCTGTTTCCCAGCAGCTTAATGAAACGCGTATGCGGCTCAGCAAATTTCAGGACGATGTTTCGAGAAAGGCCACGGCTGCACTGGTTTGGGGATTGGGGGCAGCAGCAACAGGTGCGGGATTGCTAGCGTTGTTCATTTTAAATGGAAATACTATGCAGGGAGCCAGCACCGTTGCCGAAGTATTTTACTACACCATGCGTATCAGCCTTGTCGGATTGATTGAGGTGGTGGCATTCTTCTTTCTCCGCCAATATCGTGCCACTCTCCTTGATGCAAAATATGTAAACAACGAAATAACAAACATTGAAATGCGGCTACTTGCTATGAGTGCCGCCTTGAAGCTGGGCAACGCTACTGCCTGCTCCAAGATACTTCCTGAGATAGCTAAGACAGAACGCAACTTTTCTCTCAAAAAAGGAGAGACATCGATATTTCACAGTGCTTCTGGCAGTGACATGCTGCCGTCGAATGTTGTCAGCGATATCTTAGGTAAGGTAACAGCCGCAACGCGAAGTGGAAAGGAATGACTCTTGGCGTGTGCTCACCTGTGCGGCACCTTGAGGTGGCTTGACCCATGTACGTTGTGCCGGGCTGGTGTGCTGGCGCGGTGCGTGGGGGTGGCAACGGCGCCGGCACGGTAAAGGTCCGCCTGGACGGCGTGAGCACCGCGGCGGCCTGACCTGGGCGGAAACGCCCCATCCTTGAGCCGGCCGGCGCGTCATGCCCGGCCGGCTTTTCTATGCGAGGTGACCATGAGCAAGCCTGAATCGTCGTGCCCGGCCGTCGAGGTGCTGGACCTTCGCCTGTCGGACGGGAGCGGACAGACGCTGGCCGTTGCCGTCGTTCAGGTGGGGCCGGTGGAGATCCGTAACGTGCGGGTGACCGACCGGGACGGGCGGCTGTTCGTTCGGCTGCCGGGCACCCTCATGAAGAAGCGGCTGAAGCCGGCCGTCTGCCTCGACGAGCCGGTGTTTCTGGAGCTGCGCGAAGCGGTGCTGGCGGAGTACCGGGTGGCGACCGGGGCGGACCCGTGGGGCGATGTGCGATCGGCATCGAGGCCCCCTTGCGAGTCGGCTGGGAGTTGAGTGCGCGACCACTCCAAGCTAGTATCCTGCCAGTGGCTAATGAGCCTATCCGGCACCCCAAACCGGGGTGAACCGAAAAGGACGAAATCAGTCGGAAAGATCGTTCCGACTTTCGGAAAGACATTTCCGGTTAGTCTTGTCCCATCTCAGATTGATTTGTGTGATTGTTGACTTCGCCCAAGGCTGAACGTCACGATGTGCCTGTCCAGCACCTTGCTGCGACAGCCTTCTGGCCGATACAGCCAGAACTCAATGAAGGGAGGCCGGCTAGAGGGGCGCGGACGGGCGGTGAAGTGGTCACCGCCCCGCCGCTCTTTGGAGAGAAGAAGATGAAGGATTTCTTCAGCCTCCTGATCCTGGCTCTGGAGATCATCAAGCGGTTGCTTGACCTGCTGAGCTAAGATCGGGTCTGGAGGGCGGGGGCTCGTCCCCCCCGTCCTCCTCTTTCCAATCGTATTTCGTTACCGGTAACGAAACAAGCGGATCGAACCATCTGCCTCATGAGGGTTGCCCACCGACAGCCGGCTATGGCCGTGGGCCGCATCATGGCTGGCAAGCCAAGGTGGCCAGCCAACAGCAACGGCTGATCGCCGCCGCGGGCCTGGAAGGCGTCATGACCCGTCTCCAGTATGCCGCGCATATCGGCGTATCCAACCCGACCCTGACGCGCTGGGTCAAACGGGGAATGCCGGTGCGCGACGATGGGCGGCTCGATGTCGAGGCGGTGGAGAGCTGGCGGAAGGCGAACGAGTCCCGACTCCTGGCGGAGAGGGTGAAGGGGTAGAGGGGCAGGGCCGGCGAGACCGGGGCCAGCATTTACGGCACCGGCTCATCGGAGCGAGATATCCGGAGAGGCTGGTAAGCTACCGATAATACTTAATCCTCATCGCTTCTCTGGCGTGTGAAACCGAATCGCTTTCTGTGACAAATTAGTGCTTGCTCCGTTGAGTGCATCTCCTTATCGATAGGGGTAGTTTATAACTAGCGGCCTGAGCGCTATGAGTGTCGCAGCAGATTCAGAGTTGGTTGTCAAGCTTCCGTACTCCCTCAACGAGGCCGGAATGTACGATATAATTCAAAAGACACCTAGGCATCTGTTTGACAACCCTGGAATAAAGATTGTATTTGACTTCTCTGGACTGAGATTTGCCGAGCCAGTTGGTCTATCAGCTTTCTATAACCTTCTATCTCTCTTGCGAAAACTAGACGCTGATGTTTGGTTTAGAGGAATAGATGCGTCTATTCCATCTCATGCTTATTTGGATGACTGTGGATTTTTTAAAGATTATTTAGGGGAGTCGTTGCGCTCTTGGTCGGACCCCCGCAGATCAACTTTTCCTGTGGTAAGAGTTGAGCATCGCGATAGTCATTATTGGCTGTCTGAGAACTTTCTTCCGTGGTTGGCAAGAGAGCTGTGCGTTCAAAAGGGCCATCTTTCTTCGGTAAAAACATGCATCGGCGAGCTTTTCAACAATATTGAAAACCATTCTGGTGAAACAATCGGATGTGTATTTGCTCAGCACTTCCCGAATAAACGCTGTATTAAAATTTCTATTTCAGACTTTGGAGTAGGTATCCCTCATACTATTAGAAAAATGAAGCCTGAGCTTTCTGATCCCGATGCGCTTGTTACGGCTACAATTGAGGGCTTCTCCTCAAAATCACTCCCTACGAACCGTGGAGCGGGATTCGGATTCGTTACCGATAACGTGGTTGTCAGAAACCAAGGAACTGTGCGTATATACTCTGGGTCAGGGATGCTGACCTGTGCGCCTAGCTCGAACGGAGTGCAACGTTCCGCCCGTTTGGCTGCTGGCATTTATCCTGGTACGCTGGTTGAACTGACTCTAGAAACGGATAAGTTCCGACCAGACGAACTGGACCGGGAGGATTTTGAATGGTGATCCGCGCTCTCGACCACGTATCGCAGGCATATACCGCTGAAGACGGGGCGGTGCTTGCGCGCCTCCTTATGCCTGAGCTGAGTGCCCAGAGAACCGTCATTCTGTCCTTTGCCGGAGTCGATGGGGTAACGTCGTCGTTTGTAAACACCGCGTTCGTGGCGTTGCTTGACAGGTTTCCCTACGAGCATATTAAGCGCCACCTCCGTATTGTGGACTCCACTCAAAGCATTAATGCGGCAATACGGAAGCGCCTAGACTTTGAAGTGTCGCAACGAGACAGGGTGTTTGCGTAGATACTATCAGGGGCGCTTGCTAGCGCCCCTGATTGTTTTGGATTGTCTCCTGTAATCGTTCATCCGCCGCCCTGGGGCACCGTCCAGCTCCGGACCATGCCCCGCCTGGCGCCACCGCCCCACCGCCGGCCATCTCGAAGGGCAGGGAGGGGCGACAACCCCGACCCCCTCGGGGCACTCACCCGCCGGCCTGGAACTGCTGCCCCTGCATGGTGATGATCGCCACGCAGCTCGCCAGCCGGGCGGGGAGGGGCGGTGTTCCGCTCCTCTGGCGCTGGGTGCCGCCTCGACCGGTGCACCGCTGGCAGATGCCCGATAGATCGCGCTCCGGCGGGCCGTGGGTGGGTGCTGAGGGAAGGGGGCTGCCTGGGCGGCCTCTCCGCCTTGGGTGCGCTGGCCGGACTGCTGGCACCCGACATGAAGAAGCCCGCCGGGTCTCCCGCGGCGGGCTTTCTTATGGGCGGTGGGGCGCGCTCTGGTGGGCCGTGGGTGCGGTCTGCGGGGAGGGGCTACCTTGGTGGCCTTTCAGTCGCGGGCGCGCTCGCGGCGGGTGGGTGCGTCACCAAAACACTTCATCTTTCCTTCCTTCAATCGCGTAGACAACCATGCAGTTGACGCGATAGTCAGAAAACAGATCTTTCAGATTGTTGTGCAGATCCTTTGATATTCTGAGCGTTTCCGAATCATTTTCAAGAAACTGGAGTTGTTTATCAGGGGTAAATTGATAGTGAAAAGTGCCATTACGAAATCGACGTAAGCGATCAATATAATCAGTTTCGCATCTAGAAATGATAGATAACCGAGTTTTAAAGCTTGAAAAGCTTTCCGGAAGGTTGTCAAGGATACCGCTCTTCTGTATTTCTGCAATTCCTTCCAAAACCACGTATAAAAAACCAAGCCATGTAATGACGTAATGTGCGTATGTAACATTCTTCTTTTTTGAAAGCCTCCCTCTTCGGTAGTATTCGCGATCTATTGCATTTGCATGCCCTCGCATGAGATCTGCTAGTTCGAAATAATGGGCATGAAGCCGGAGAATTGGGTCAGAATCTCTGTGAGGTAATTTCGTCATTGCTTTCTCGATAATCTAAGACTTAAATATACGAGCAGCTTACTGGAAGCTTCTATTCAGCCGACCGTCTTGTTCTGCTCGGTCTTTGTTATGCTGCGTAACCGGGCGCCTGCTCCCCCGTCGCCCTGGTAGGGTCCTTCGGGGATGAACTCGACGCCGGCCCCCTCCAGGGCGGTACGCATCGAATCGATCGTGCTCTCCTTCACCCGTTCGCCGCGCTTGAAGCGAGCAATCGTGTCCATAGAGACGTTCGCCGCTGCCGCAAGATCACGGACGCCCCACTTTACCGCGGCCAGCGCCATGTCGAGTTGGATAGGGTGCATTTCTGAGCATCGCTACGATTGTCGTTGCAGGCATCGCCTGTTCGGAATATCGTAGCAGGGCTCAGATATCTGGGCAAGCGGCCGAACCGAGTGCTGGAACCACCCGGCCCGGCCTGACCACAATCGAGCTGCTTGGAGCTACGGATCATGGCTGACTCCGAGAATACCACACCCTTGCCCGGCGCCGGCCGGCATTCCACGTTCACCCCTGCCGGGCGCGGGGAGACGATGCTGCCCACCTCCAACACCGGGGAGGCCTGCTGATGCGCACCAAGAACGGCGACCACACCGTGACGTCCAGCGGCTCCAACGTCGTCTCGTCCGGCACCCGCTGGCCCTGCCCCGGCCCGTCCACCATCGTCCCTTCGCTGGGCATTCCGTTCCGCGAGGCGGCCACGCGAATCGCCGCGCTGGTCAAGGAGCAGGACGAGCTTCCCGACACGCCGGAGGCGGACGCCCGCTCGGACGAGATCACTGAGCAGTGGGAGGTGCTGGGTCGAGCGGTCCTGGGCTCCATCCCCCGCACGCCCGCCGACAGCGTGGCGGTGATCGATACCGCGCTCTGCCCCGCCATCGGCCCGAACATGGAGCGCTCCGCCAAGGAACTGTTCCAGCGGATCCGCGGCGTGCTGGTGCAGGCGGCGTTGGACGCGGCGCAGCGGGAGGCGGGTGCGGCTGGAAAGGCGATTGGCGGAAACGCTTCGACCATAATCCCTGGCATCGGACGGACCTTTACCGATGCCGCCGCCCGAGCCGCTGCGCTGATCGAGGCGCAAAACAATCTGCAGGGCAGCGAGCATCCCGACGCCGAAGCCGAGCGCGCTCTGCTGTCCGGCGAATGGGGCAAGCTGGTCTTCGCCATCCTCACCGCCGAGCCGGCCACCCTGGCGGATGCGGTGGCTGTGCTGGACCGGCTGCTCTGTCCACACACCGGCATCGGCGGGACAGATATCGAAGTTGAGGCGCTTACCCGCCTCCGGGGCCTGCTGGCGCGGCAGGTCGAGCAGCATGATGACGGCGTCGACCGGGGCCCACTCCTGACACAGGTCCGCCGCTGGCTGGAACTGGAAGGGGCTTCAATGTCCGAAGGCGCCGCAGCCTCCGCGACGCTCGCCCGCCAGATTGCGACCTACCAGGGCGAGCCGACCGTTGCCATGGCCGCCAAGGCGCTGCTGCTGTGGGCTGGGCATCCGGACGGCTTCGACGCCGCGCTGGGCAAACTCTGTCGTCCGCCGGCTGTTGCCGTGGCGACGAACGAAGAGGACGCGCTGCTGTTCGGGCTCGTGCATGATGCGCTGCGCGCGGTGCCGGAACTGCGGGCGATCATGACCGGGCCGGTCAGCGAGGCGGACACCTTCGGCGCGGGCGTGGCTGCATTCGACGGCGCTGCGGAAAAGGCCCTGGCCCTGCCCCTGGAGCCCACCGCGGCCATGGTGGATGCGGCGTGCGCGGCGACCGGGTGCACGCCGGAAAAGGCCCGTGCCGGGTTCGCCGCGATGGTCGAGGCGTACCGCCGGGAGGCCGCGTGATGGGCGCCGTGCATTTCATTGCCAACGGCAGGGGCGCTGAGCGCCCCGCCGGAGGGCTTCATCTGGAACGCCTGCCGGTGGGCGCCGCGGTGGATTGGCAGGCCGCCGTCATGATGGAGTGTCGCCGGCAGGGCGCCCTGTCGCCCATGCTGTTCGCCTTCTTGGAGCGCGCCGGCCTGTTGGATCGGTGCACCTTCCTCGCCAGCGACGGCGCCGATGATCCGCTGCGGTTCCGGTACCTGGGTGCCCCGACACGGGCGTTCTTCGGGCGTGGGTGGGCGCGTGGAATGATCGGGCAGCCCGACCAGGATGACCCGCACCAAGCGCTCGCCCAGCGGTTCGCCGCGGAGTACCTGGAGGCTGTGGAAGGCGGCGTGCCGGTGCTGAACCGTGTGGTGATCTCCGGCTTGTCCGCGGTGCCGCTGGTCTATCAACACACCCTAATCGGGTGGAAGGACCGGGCCGGGCGGCGCGCGGTGCTGTCCTGCATGGATGTTTCGGTAGCCGGGCACGCCTGACCGGCCCGGCCACGCTGAAGGGGGCCGCCAGCGGCGGCCCCTTTCGTGTGAAGCTGGCTCTCCACCCTTACTGGAGACCAGCATGGACCAAGAAACCAAGGCGCTCTGTCTGGACGTCGCCCGGGCGGTGATGCGCAAGCAACCCCCTTCGGGCGGCCTCCCGCTCGCCAGTACCGTGGGTAGCGACCTCGCCGACATGCTGGCTCTGGAGTTGGCCAGCCGTCTCGCTGCGGTGATGCCGCCGGCTCTGGTCCGCACCATCGGTGAAGACCTTCTTGAAGGGGCCGACGCCATTGCCGAGTTCGTCTATGGCGACGCGGCGGACAAGCGCAAAGTCTATCACCTCGTTCAGAACGGGCGCTTCCCTGCCTTTCGCCTGGGCGACAAGGTGTGCGCGCGGAAGTCCATTATCCTGGGCTGGATTGAGCGGCAGGAGGAGGCGCTCCGGGATGCCTGAAGAATTCTGCCAGCTTGACCGAGTCGCCCCGTGCTGAGCTGTACCAGCGCGAGAACAGCAGGCGAACAAACCCCCGGCGCCGTGTTGCGTGCGTGTCGCACGGAATTTTTAGCAACGCCTGTAAAACGTTGATTTTCCTTGGTTTGGGTCGGAAGCGTGTTGCAACACGCCGAAACAGAAAAGCCCACCGGAACGGCGGGCTTATGTGATTGATTTTCAAAGCTTTGGAGTTGGTTGGGGGACTAGGATTCGAACCTAGGCTGGCGGAGTCAGAGTCCGCTGTCCTACCGCTAGACGATCCCCCAGACCGTCACCGGGAGTGGCGCTGCGCCGCGTCCCGTCGTGGGCCGCCCTTTTAGCAAAGCAGGCAGGGCTTGTATAGCCCTTTTTTCGTTGCCGGTACCTTGGTGTGGGCGCGCGGACACATTTCAATGCCATTCGTAGGCTTTCGCTGAGAGGTGAAACCGGGTTAAGATGACTCCCTTAAGCATGGCGGGGAGGAGACGTGGACCTTCAGGTGCACAGCGAGCGGCAGAACGACACCGGACGGTTGCGTTCGTCGGCCCCTGCGCGCCCGGTCTTTGCGGCTCTCGACCTCGGCACCAACAATTGCCGCCTGCTGATCGCCCGTGCGATCCCCGGCGGCTTTCGCGTCATCGACGCCTTCTCCCGGATCGTCCGGCTGGGCGAAGGCCTGACGCGGAACGACCGGCTGTCCGACTCGGCAATGGAGCGCACCCTTGCCGCCCTGAAGATCTGCGGGTCCAAGATCGAGCGGCGCGGCGTCACCGCCGCGCGCGCCGTGGCGACCGAAGCCTGCCGCCGCGCCCGGAACTGCAGTGAATTCATCGACGCGGTGGAGCGGGAAACCGGCATTGCCATCGAGATCATCTCCAGTCAGGAGGAAGGGCGCCTCGCGCTCGCCGGCTGCGCCTCGCTGCTCGACCCGAACGTGCCCTATGCGGTGGTGTTCGACATCGGGGGCGGCTCGACGGAGCTGATGTGGCTGGCGGTGGAGCGGGGGCGGCCCCCGCGCATCCTCGACCAGACCTCTATCCAATGCGGAGTCATCGGCCTGACCGAGCAGTTCGGCGGCGCGGACGCCGATCGCGGCATGTACCGGCGCATGGTGGAAGAGGTGGCGTCGGCCATCGCCTCCTTCGAGGCGCGCAACGGCATTCGGGAGCGGGTGCTCGCCGGGCAGGTGCAGATGCTCGGCACCTCCGGCACGGTGACGACGCTGGCCGGGGTGCATCTCGGCCTCTGCCGCTACGACCGGCGGGCGGTGGACGGCAGCTTTTTGCGCATCGACCATGCCCGTACGGTCATCGAACGTCTCGTCACGCTGGACTTCGACGGGCGGGCGCGGCATCCCTGCATCGGACAGGACCGCGCGGATCTGGTGATCGCCGGATGCGCGGTGCTGGACGCGCTGTGCGACTGTTGGCCGGTGGAGCGCCTGCGCATCGCCGACCGTGGCCTGCGCGAGGGCATCCTCGTGGAGCTGATCGGGTCGGCGCGGCAAATCTATTAAGGAAATGTGAGACCATGGTTGGAAAGCCTCCGTCCTCCTCGACGCCGGGTGGGCGCCGCGCCACCGTCCGCGTGAAGTCCGCGGCCAAGCGCACCACCTCCTCGGCCCGCTGGCTGGAGCGGCATCTGAACGACCCCTATGTGCACGAGGCGACGAAGCGCGGCTTCCGCTCCCGCGCCGCCTTCAAGCTGCTGCAACTGGACGAGAAGTTCCATCTGTTGGGGCCGGGCAAGCGCGTGGTCGACCTCGGCGCCGCCCCCGGCGGCTGGACGCAGGTCGCAGTGGACAAGGTGCAGACCGGGCGCGAGGGCTGGAAGGTCGTCGGGCTGGACATCCTGCCCATGGACCCGGTGCCCGGCGCCACCACCATGCAGGCCGACTTCCTGGAGGAGGGCGCGGCCGAGCGGCTGAAGGAGGCACTGGGCGGCCCCGCCGACGTGGTGCTCAGCGACATGGCGGCGCCGACCATTGGGCACCAGTCCACCGACCATCTGCGCATCATGGCGCTGGCCGAGGCCGCCTACGACTTCGCGGAGGAGGTGCTGGCCCCCGGCGGGGCCTTCGTCGCCAAACTGTTCCAGGGCGGGGCGGAAAAGTCCCTGCTGGAGCGTCTGAAGCGCGACTTCGCCACGGTCCGCCACGCCAAGCCGCCGGCCAGCCGTGCGGAATCCTCCGAAACCTACGTGGTCGCCACCGGTTTCCGTGGGGCGAACATGAACGACTAGGTCCACCTCAGGCTGCGGCCCGTTCGCGCAGGTCATGGCTGGCCTGCGCGGATGAGGCCCGGTACACGACAGTTTGTGGTTCAGGCGCCTTCACAAGCCCACGGTCTTGTGTATAGTGCGCCAAATTTTTTTCCGGCCCCTTTTTATCTCCCGGGAGACCGCCGATGGCCCGCTCGTCCACGATCCGCGAAGCTCTGACCTTCGACGACGTCCTCTTGGTTCCGGCCGAAAGTTCGGTCCTGCCGAACGAGGTGGACACCCGGACGCGCCTGACCAAGACCATCGAACTGGGCATCCCGCTGATGTCCTCGGCGATGGACACGGTGACCGAAAGCAGCCTTGCCATCGCCATGGCCCAGGCCGGCGGCATCGGCGTGGTCCACCGCAACCTGACCATCGAGCAGCAGGCCGAGGAGGTCCGCAAGGTCAAGCGGTACGAGTCCGGCATGGTGGTCAACCCGATCACCATCACGCCGGGCCAGACGCTGGCCGACGCGCTCCAGCTCATGGCCGACCACCGCATCTCCGGCATTCCGGTGGTGGAGGGGCGCGACGCCCGCGGCAGCGGCAAGCTGGTCGGCATCCTGACCAACCGCGACGTCCGTTTCGCCACCAACCCGAACCAACCGGTCAGCGAACTGATGACCAAGGACGTGGTGTCGGTGCGCGAGGGCGTCAGCCAGGACGAGGCCAAGCGCCTGCTGCACCAGCACCGCATCGAGAAGCTGCTGGTGGTGGACGAGGACCACCGCTGCATCGGCCTCGTCACGGTGAAGGACATCGAGAAGGCCCAGGCCTATCCGAACGCCTGCAAGGACGCCCAGGGCCGTCTGCGCGTCGCCGCTGCGACCGGCACCGGTCCGGACGGTCTGCGCCGTGCGGAAGCGCTGTTCGACGCCGGTGTCGACGTGCTGGTGGTCGACACCGCGCACGGCCATTCGCTGAAGGTGCTGGATCAGGTGCGCGCGGCGCGCAACATGTCCAACTACACCCAGGTGATCGCCGGCAACGTTGCGACCGCCGAGGCGGCGAAGGCGCTGGTCGACGCCGGCGCGGACGCCGTGAAGGTCGGCATCGGCCCCGGCTCCATCTGCACCACCCGCATCATCGCCGGCGTCGGCGTGCCGCAGCTCACCGCCATCATGGACGTGGTCGAGGCCTGCGAGAAGCTGGGCGTTCCGGTGATCGCCGACGGCGGCATCAAGTTCTCGGGCGACCTCGCCAAGGCCATCGCGGCGGGCGCCAGCGTGGCGATGCTGGGCAGCCTGTTTGCCGGCACCGACGAGAGCCCCGGCGAAGTCATCCTCTACCAGGGCCGTTCCTACAAGAGCTACCGCGGCATGGGCTCGGTGGGCGCGATGGCTCGCGGCTCGGCGGACCGCTACTTCCAGCAGGAAGTCTCCACGATGAAGCTGGTGCCGGAAGGCGTTGAAGGCCGCGTGCCCTACAAGGGTCCGGTGTCGGCGGTGATCCATCAGCTCGTCGGCGGCCTGCGCGCGGCCATGGGTTACACCGGCAGCCAGTCCATCGCCGAGATGCAGACGAAGTGCGAGTTCGTCCGCATCACCAACGCGGGCCTGCGCGAGAGCCACGTCCACGACATCACCATCACCAACGAGTCCCCGAACTACCGTCAGGGCTGATCGGCCGTTCCTTGGGTTGAGCGTTGAAGAGGCGAGGGGGCATCCCCCTCGCCTTTTTCATGCCCGAGATTCAGCGTTTCTCTGTCAGCGGTTGGCGGCGAAGTGGCTGAACAGCGCCACGCTGGCCGCGACGGTGGCGTTGAGGGATTCCACGGCCCCCGTGGTCGGGATCGACAGGCGCTGGACGGGCAGGGCGGCGGGAATGCCCTGGCCTTCCTCGCCCAGGACCAGACGGACGTCGCGCGGCCAGCGGTAGGCCGCCATGTCGGCGCCCCCGGCATCCAAGGCGACCAGCGGCCCGGCGGCCCGCGTCACATCCTCCCACCGGCCGCCGCGCAGCAGGGTCAGCTCGAACTGGGCGTTGGAGGCGGCGCGCAGGCATTTGGGGTGGTAGGGGTGCGCCGCCCCGTCGAGCAGGATCACCCGCCGGGCGCCGAAGGCGGCGGCGCTGCGCAGCAGGGCGCCGAGGTTGTTGGGATCGCCCAGCGCGCAGACCAGTTCCAGCCCTTGCGGCGGTTGCGACAGGTCGATCGACGGCGTGTCCGGCACCGTGCCGACGAGCAGGGGGAAGCCGGTGCCGGGAGTATCCAGCGTGCGGAACAGGGCAGGGGCGAGTTGGACCACCTCCAGCCCCGTGGGCAGGCGCCAGCCCTCGGCCTGCGCCGGGTCGGTGACGAGCAGGGTGGAGAAGCGCTCCGGCCAGCGGGCCAGTGCCTCCGGCACCGTCTTCAGCCCGGCGAGCAGGAACTTGCCCTGTTTCTTCAGGCCGCGGCTCTCCAGCAGCGACTCCCACAGCTTGAACTGCGGATTCTGCAGGCTTTCGATCAGGCGCGGCGGGCGGGTCATGCAGAAGGAGCTTTCAAGGGACGGTCGGAAAGGGACGGTCGTGGTGTTTGCGGACCTTACGGCGCGGGCCGCCGGCTTGGGAAGACTGTTCCGCCGCCGCCCCATTCTCCCGTCGCCGCGCCGCTGCTATCATCGCGAACCAACCGAAAGGCGATGCCCATCATGCTTGCGCTGCGGCCCAACTGCGAATGCTGCGACCGGGATCTGCCCCCGGAGTCACGCGATGCCTACATCTGCTCCTTCGAATGCACCTTCTGTGGCGACTGCCGGGATGGGGTGTTGAAGGGGCACTGTCCGAACTGCGGAGGCGAACTGGTGCGGCGGCCCGTCCGCCCGGCGGCAAGGCTGGCCAACAACCCGGCGTCCACGCAGCGGGTGCTCAAGGCGGGTGGCTGCGCCTCCGCCTTTTAAAGGGCGCCTTCTGAACCGTGCTCAGTCCATGCGCCGGCCGAGGAACAGCAGCGCCCCCCGCTGGGTCGCCGCGGTGAATCCGGCGCGCTGGTAGAAAGCGACGTTCCGCGCGAACACCCCGGTCACCAGATGCAGGCCGGGCAGGCCATCGGCGCGGCAGTCCTCCGCGAAGCGCTCCACCAACGCCCGTCCGATCCCGCGGTCGCGGAAGCCGGGCCGGACGTTGACGTGCAGGTGCGCGGGAAAGGTGGCGAAGCGATCCGCGAAGACCTCGTATTTCGGGATGGTGCGGGCGAGGTCCACCGCCCCGGCGCTGTCCTTGCAGCCGGTCAGATAGCCGATGATGGCGCCGTCCCCGTCCAAGGCGAACCACACGTCGTCCGGCGCCCGCTCCACATACCAGCCCGTCCAGGTGCGGAAGAAGGCCGCGCGCGCCTCCGCCGAGGCGAAGCCCTCGCGCAGCGTGGACAGGAAAAAGATCTCCTCCAGCCCGGCGAGGGCGGCCTCGCGGTCGGGCAACTCGGACAATCGGACCAGCATCGACGGCCAGACCTCAGCGGCGTTGGGCCAGCGTGAAGGAGGTGGTGCGCGGCGCCAGCATCGTGTAGCGGCCCCGTGCCTTCATGACCCCGGCGCCTTCCGCGGCTTCCGCCCCATGGCCCCAGAACAGGTCGCCGCGCACCGCCCCCTTGATGGCGCCGCCGGTGTCCTGGGCGACGACGAGGCGCTTGATCTCGCCCTGCGGCACCGGCGCCTCGCGGACGTCCAGCCACAGCGGCACGCCCAGCGGGATGTGACCTGGATCAACGGCGAGGCTGCGGCCCGCCGTCAGCTCCATGTTGCGGGCGCCGCGGGCGCCGACGTCGGGGCGGAGCTGGAAGAAGACGTAGGACGGGTTCATGTTCATCACCCGCTTGGCCTCGCCGGGATGCTCGGTCAGCCAGCGGCGGATCAGCGGCATGGTCACCTGCTCCGGCGTGGCGTAGCCGATGTCGATCAGGTGCCGCCCGATGGGGACGTAGCGGTGGCCGTTCTGCCCGCCATAGCCCAGAGCCACCACCGACCCGTCGGTCATCCGCACCCGGCCCGACCCCTGGATTTCCAGGAAGAAGGCGTCGATGGGATCGTCCACCCAGAGGATTTCCAACCCCTTGCCCTTCAGCGCGCCATCGGTGATGCGGGCGCGGCTGGGCAGGCCGCGCTTGGTCCGCTTCGGCGCCTTGTAAAGGGGGACGTTGTAGCGCTCGGTCCGGGTCCAGCTTCCGCGCAGCTCGACCTCGTAATAGCCGGTGAACAGGCCCTCCTGCCCCTCGGACAGGGCGATGGGGGTGAAGTAATCCTCGAAGAAGCGGCGGGCGGTTTCCGGCTGGGCGTCGGGCAGGCCGCGCAGCGCCTCGCAGATCGGGCGCCAGTCCGAGGTGGTGCCGGCGGCCGGGTTGGGGCCGAGCGGCTTGCCGGCGGGCTGCGACGCCACCCAGCGGCAGGTGCGCTGAAGCGCGGGCAGGGCCTGCGCGTGGTCGTCGTCGATCCAGCCCGGCAGGCCGCGGAAATCCGCCGAGACCCTCTCCATCCCCGGCCGCCAGGACGCTGCGGTGACGCCGCCACCGGGTCCGGCCCCGGTCGCCGCGTCGCCCGCACAGCCCGCCAGCAGGCCGAACGCAAGAAGGGTGGAGACGCGCGCCATCGCACGCGCCATGACACTGCCGACCGCAGCCGCCATCGCGGACCCCGCACCAGATTTCAAGAAGACGCCAAAGACGAGGGAAGGCTGGACTTGCCGCGGCCAAGACGGCTGAAACAAGAACAACTACCCCTTTTTTGCCTCATTCATGGGATTGCGGTCAACCGCTCTTCGCGCGGACGGTTTCAATCGGGCCGTCTTGTCACAGGGCGCCCGCCTGGGGCGGCGACTCGAAAGGCTGCCGCGCGTGCGCGGGGGATGACAACCGCCCCCCGCTCGGGTTATCGAGCAGGGAATCTAGCCGAGGACCATCCCATGACCCCCGCCGCCCGCCTTCAGGCGGTCATCGACCTGCTGACCGAGATCGACGAAACCCCGCGCCCCGCCGACGCGGTGATGAGCGCCTATTTCCGCGCCCGCCGCTACATCGGATCGAAAGACCGCACCGCGGTGGCGCAGACGGCCTACGCGATCCTGCGGCGGCACGCCCGCCTGTGCTGGTGGCTGGAGCGTCAGGGCCATCCGCCGACCCCGCGCGCCCGCGCGCTCGCCAACGAGATCCTGGCCGAGGGCAAGGCCGCGGCGACGGTGAAGGCGCTGTTCGGCTCCTCCAAGTTTGCCCCGGACCCGCTGGCGCCGGAGGAGGCGAAGCTCGCCAACGAGCTGGACACCCACACGCTGGAGCATCCGCAGATGCCCGAAAGCGTGGCGGTGGAATGCCCGCCCTGGGCCGAGGAGCCGATGCGCGCCGCCATGGGCGACCGCTTCGCCGTGGAGATGCGGACGCTGCTGGACTCCGCTCCCCTCGATCTGCGCATCAACCCGGTGAAGGCCAACCGCGAGAGCGCCATCAAGGCGCTGGCCCGCGCCCGCATCACCGCGGAGCCGACGCAGTGGTCGCCGCTGGGCCTGCGCGTTCAGGGCCGTCCGCCGCTGGGTGCCGTGGACGCGTTCAAGGACGGTCTGGTCGAGATCCAGGACGAGGGCTCGCAGCTCGTGGCGATCGCGGTTGCGCCGAAGCCGGGGCAGCAGGTGGTGGATTTCTGCGCTGGGGCCGGCGGCAAGACGCTGGCGATCGCCGCGCTGATGAAGAACAAGGGCCGCGTCGTCGCCTGCGACGTGCTGGCCGGGCGCCTGAAGCGCGCCGCCGAGCGGTTCCGCCGCGCCGGCCTGCACAACATCGAGGCGCACCCGCTGTCCAGCGAGCGCGACCCCTGGGTGAAGCGGCACAAGCGCAAGTTCGACCGCGTGCTGGTCGACGCGCCGTGCAGCGGCACCGGCACCTGGCGCCGCAACCCCGACAGCCGCTGGCGCCAGCTCGGCCCCGGCTTGGCGGAGCTGGTGCCGCTCCAGGCCAACATCCTGGACAGCGCGGCCCGTCTGGTGAAGCCCGGCGGGCGGCTGGTCTACGCCACCTGCTCCCTGCTGCCGGAGGAGAACGAGAATCAGGTCGCCGCCTTCCTGGAGACCCACCCCGACTTCACCGTTCTGCCGGTCGCCGATGTCTGGGCGGAGGAGGGGGCGGGCACGCCGCCGGCCGAAGGGCCGTACCTGCGCCTGACCCCGGCCCGCCACGACACCGACGGCTTCTTCGCCGCCGTGATGGTGCGCAAGGCGGAGGAAGAGCCGGAGGCGGAGGTGGACCGGATGGCCGAGGCTGATCCGGCGCCTTCAGAAGGGTAACATCGGCGGGGAGAACCTTTTCCCGTGGGATGCGTCAGGCCGGCGGTGTGTCGCCGGTCTGCGCGTTTCCGGTTTGCGGCTTTCCCGCTCCGGCCTTCAGGGCTTCCAGCAGACCGCTGGCAACCGTGTTCTGGCCTTCGCTGGTGTTTCCGGCAACCGCGCCCAGGACACCGGTTCCGCCTTTCGACGCGCCCGACGCAAGCGCCGATTGGAGCATGGACAACGCCGCCTGTGCGTTGCCGGGGTCGCTCGACGCTGGCTTGCTGACGGTATCCGGCGGCGATGGGCTTTCGGCGGCTGGCTTGTTCGTGACGGCTGCCGTCTCCGTGGCAATCTTGTTTTCCGCAGCGGGCGTCGATGCCGGAGCGGCGGCGTCGGCCTTCGGGGCAGCGGATTTGGGCCCGACGCCGGGAATGTCCACGGCTTCCGCAAATGTCTGGAACGCGTTGCCGAAGACGGTCCGGTCGAAGCCGAGTTCCTGAAGCTTCTGCTCGGCGGCCTCGCCGTCCGGCGCGTACAGGTCCGCGAAGCCAGCGTCCTCCCCCATGGAAGCCAGCGCGGATTTAAAACCCTGCATGTTTTTGGTGAATCCGCTGGCGTCGCTGAGAATGGCCGTCTGATCGGTCGGCTTTCCATAGGCGCCACGGGTCGCCGCGATCTCGCCCTTGAACGCGTCCTGGACCGGCTTCAGGCGTTCGTTCATCTCGTCCATCGAGATTTCGCCGCGCTGCTGGGCTTCCTGAATCTCCTGGGTCGTGCGCCCGACCTCGGACAGCGCGCCGGACATCCGGCTGCCATAGGCCTGCAGTTTCTGCCAAGCGGCCTCCGAGTCGGCGAGCCGCTGCTTGTCCTCCTCGTCGCGGGGGCGCTCGGAGACGTAGCGGTTGAAGGTCGCCTTGGTCGCCAGCGATTTCAGCCCGGTCACGACGTCTTCGGCGCTGATCTCGCCCGAGTTGACGAGTCCTTCCAACATGCCGCGCGCCTTTGAGTCGAGTTGCTTGAACACATCGGCGGCGGCACCGTTCAAGGCTTGCCCAAGCTTGCTCACGGACACGGCATCCGTCTTTTCGCCGCTCCCGACGCTTGAGGATTGATGCCCGGAGGAACCGGCTCCGGACGGCACAGGTTTCCAGTATCCGGCGGCGGACGAGGAAAGAGAGGAAATGTTTGAACTCCCGACCATGGGTTTTCTCCCTGCCTGTCGGTGACGATCAATTCGTTGATTTCAATGAAGCAATAAATGCCTAAAACCATATTAATGATCGTTAGGTTTCTAAGTATAAATCCGAAGCAAAGGGGAACTTGTTAGTTCATTAGGTAATTTTATCTCGTGATTCTTGTCTTGAACGATGGGGCGTGTGGCGGCTTCCCGGCCTGTATGGCTTCGCGCTCTCTTCCAGACGGCACCCATGAAAAGGCTGTTGCAGGACTTGGGCGCGATCAGAGCGGTGAGGCGATTGGCGGTGGAAGGAAAGCCGCCGACACCGATCTCGGGCGGAACGCAAGCCGGCTCGCCCTGCCCACCATCGCCGCATCATCGTGCGACACTGCCTTTGCGCTAACGGCTCATTCTCTTTGCACCATTGGACGACCGGCTTCGGCGGCTGGAACGGCGCCGGGAGCTTGGGTTGTCGGTCACGCCAATCTTGAAATCATTATTCCTATGGAAAGGCCGCCCTTTTTACTGCGATAACCCCTTTGGTTGCGCTTTTTCGGCGGAGCGCATACTGTGATATGTATCGCAAAGGAATGGGCGTTAATGGCAAGAAATCCGTACTGGAGTGACAACCTCGCGACCCAGGTGCGTCGGCTTGAGGCGTGGCAGCATCCTGACGCCCATGTGTCATTTGCGAAAAGCAGCTCAACATTCTATGAAAATGACGGCGGCGCCAGAGGCTCCTTCACATCGACCGAAACGCTGGATTTCGTGACGGTGAACCTCTCGACGAACGCCGAATACACGTTTGTGGGGGTCGGGACTTATCAGGTCTCCATCAACCTGTACGACTCCGGCGGGTATCTTCTCCTGACGGTGGACGGGGACGACATCGGCTACCGCGATCCCTACCGCGCCGACTCCATCGTCCAATTCCGCCCGGACGCCCCGGGCACCTATTATCTGAGCATCTCCAACTCGTACACGGCCGGCTCCGGCGATTGGGGGCTCGGAGTCGTCGAGGATATCGGTGGCGATGAGAAGAACAGCGGCCCGGCGGCCCCCATCGTTTCGGTGACCATGAAGCGCACCGTGGGCGGCGTCACCGAGGACGTGAGGGCGGCCGCCTATGACGGGCCGGTTCCCAGTCTGCAATGGACCTTCCTGGGTGACGCCCGCAATGAGGTGCTGGGCGGGTCCGACGGCAACGACTTCATCAACCTGCTGGGCGGAGACGACGCGGCGACGGGCGGCGCCGGCGACGACGTGCTGGACGGCGGATCTGGGTCCAACTGGTTGGTCGGCGGGGCCGGCAAGGACACCTTCTTCGTCGATGGCCGCGGGGGTGTAACGACCTGGTCCACGGTCACCGATCTGGAACGTGGCGAGTTGTCCACCCTGTGGGGCTACAAGGAGGGCGTCTCCAAGCTGTCCTGGGAGGAGATTGGCGGTGCCAGCGGCTACAACGGTGCCACCGTCCACTGCGACATCGATGGCAACGGCACGATCGACGCCAGCATGACCTTCAGCGGAAAAACCGTCGGGGCGATGACGTTCTCGACCGGTACCACCGCCGATGCCAACAGCTACGTCGCCTTCTTCCAGGCCTGAGGCGCCCGGCGGGCTTCGCTGTTGCGGCCCCGTTCCCTGCCGCCAACGTGATGCGGGTCCGGATCGCCGCCGCCACTCATGCGGGGACACACGGACCGGCCTGCTGATTTCGTGCGGGTCATACCGCGAGGTTTGCGGTTAGGGTGCGACCTTTCCCCGCATGTTGGAGCGCAATGATGTGGAACACGTCCCGCTGGCGGAGCGCCGCCCTGTCCGCCCTTTTCCTGTTGGGGCTGGGCACCTCCGCCGAAGCGGCTGAGCCGGTCAAGGTCAAGGTGTTCGTCGGCGCCATGTTCGAGATCGGCAAGAACACCGGCGACCGCGCCGGAGAGTTCCAGAACTGGTACGAGCGCTACTGGCAGTCCGCCGAGCCGATCGCCGTGAAGGGCGCGCTGAACCCCGTCTACTGCAACGCCGACGGCGTCTGCGGCGCGGTCCTGGGCATGGGCAAGGTCAGTTCCTCCGCCTCCATGCAGGCGATCCTGCTGAACCCGCAGCTCGACCTGTCGCAGGCTTATTTTATCATTTCCGGCGTGGCCGGCACGCCGCCGTCGCGCGGCACCATCGCCGAGGTCAACTGGGCGACCTGGCTGGTGGATTACGATCTCGGCCACCGCTGGGCACCGGAGGAGGGCAAGCCGGGCGAGCCGACCTTCATGCCGCGCAAGGGCTATGAATCGGTCCGCCTGTTCCAGCTGAACCCGGCGCTGGTATCCTGGGCGATGAAGCTGACCGGCGACACGCCGCTGAAGGATTCCGACAGCGCCCGCGCCTACCGCCAGCGCTACCCGCAGGACGCCGCCCGGCGCGCGCCCTTCGTCGGCACCGGAACGCACATGACCGGCGACACCTTCTTCCACGGCCCGGGCATGTCCGAGCAGGCGCAGTACATCGCGAAGCTCTACGGCGCCGACGATTACGTCATCACCGAGATGGAGGCCGCGGCGATCACGCTGGTCATCAAGCGCACCCTCGGATCCGACCGGGTGATGAGCCTGCGCGGCGCCGTGAACTTCGACCAGGGCAACCCCAAGGAAACCACGCTGGAGCATCTCGACCCGAAGCCGGGCGAGACCGCCGGCGGCTTCGCCGAGACGGTGGAGAACGTGGCGCTGGTCGGCGCGCGCATGACCGATCACATCGTTTCCCACTGGGACCAGTGGCAGGCGGGCGTTCCGGCCCTTCCGGCCCAGTAACCTGAAGGCCGGCGGTGCGGCGGCCATCCACCGTCGCCCCATCCCGGCCCTTTTGGCTGACTGGACATCCTCCGGCCCGACTCCCAGTTTCCAATGGGGTGGGAAACGGGTCCGGAGATGTCCCATGGATGAAGCGCTGGTGATTCGCGACGCGCGCCCGTCGGACGCGGTGGGCATCGCCAAGGTCCATGTCGCCACGTGGCAATCCACCTATCCGGGCCTCGTTCCCGACGCCTATCTCGTCAACCTGTCGGAAGCCGCCGCGGCGATGCGCTGGCACAACGCCGTCCAGGCGCACGGGCCGGGGCAGGGCGCCCTGGTCGTGGTGGACGGCACGGACTCGGTGTTGGGATTCGCCACCTACGGCGGGCGCCGCATTCCCGTGGAAGGGTACGAGGGGGAATTCTACGCCCTCTATCTGCTGGACGAGGCGCAGGGGCAGGGGCTTGGCCGCCGCCTGATGGCGACCATGGCTGAGCGGCTCCAGGAGGGCGGCAAGCGCACCGCCGTGGTCTGGTGCCTGCGCGACAACCCGGCGCGCTGGTTCTACGAGCGGTTGGGCGGAGTCCGGGTGGCGGAACGGCCCATCCGCTTCGCCGGTGCGGAGCTGGTGGAGATCGCCTATGGCTGGCGCGACCTCGCCCCGCTTGCACGCTTGTCCGCGGGGCCTGAAATGCGGTAGTCAGGGGCTTGTCCCCCCGCATCAGGTTGTCGTCCATGTCCGCCGAGCGCGTTCTCATCCTCGATTTCGGGTCGCAGGTGACCCAGCTCATCGCCCGCCGCGTCCGTGAAGCCGGCGTCTATTGCGAAATCCATCCGTTCAGCATAAGCGAGGAGCGGATTCGCGACTACGCGCCGAAGGCGATCATCCTGTCGGGCAGCCCGGCCTCCGTCACCGAAGAGAACGGTCCGCGCGCGCCGGAGGTGGTCTTCACGCTGGGCGTTCCGGTCCTGGGCATCTGCTACGGCCAGCAGACGATGTGCCACCAGCTCGGCGGCGCCGTGTCGGGTTCCGACCACCGCGAGTTCGGGCGCGCCTTCATCGAGGTGAAGCAGACCTGCGCGCTGTTCGACGGCCTGTGGGCGGTCGGCTCGCGCGAGCAGGTGTGGATGAGCCATGGCGACCGCGTGACCGCGCTGCCGGACGGCTTCCAGGCCGTGGCGGTCAGCGACGGCGCCCCCTTCGCCGCCATCGCCGACGACGCCCGCCAGTTCTACGGCGTGCAGTTCCACCCGGAGGTCGTGCACACCCCGCACGGCGCGCAACTCCTGTCGAACTTCGTGCACCGCGTCGCCGGGCTGAAGGGCGACTGGACCATGGCCGCCTTCAAGCAGCAGGCCATCGAGAAGATCCGCGCCCAGGTCGGCACCGGCAAGGTGATCTGCGGCCTGTCGGGCGGCGTCGATTCCTCGGTGGCCGCCGTGCTGATCCACGAGGCCATCGGCGACCAGCTCACCTGCATCTTCGTCGACACCGGCCTGATGCGCGCCGGCGAGGCGGAGGAGGTGGTGACCCTGTTCCGCGACCACTACAACATCCCGCTGGTCCACCGGAGCGCGTCCGACCTGTTCCTGGGCAAGCTGGCCGGCGTCACCGACCCGGAGCAGAAGCGCAAGATCATCGGCGGCCTGTTCATCGAGGTGTTCGACGAGGAGAGCGCCAAGGTCGGCGGGGCGCAGTTCCTGGCGCAGGGCACGCTGTACCCCGACGTGATCGAGAGCGTGTCCTTCACCGGCGGCCCGTCGGTCACCATCAAGTCGCACCACAACGTCGGCGGCCTGCCGGAGCGCATGAAGCTGAAGCTGGTGGAGCCGCTGCGCGAGCTGTTCAAGGACGAGGTTCGCGCGCTTGGCCGCGAACTCGGCCTGCCGGCCGCTTTCATCGGCCGTCACCCGTTCCCTGGCCCCGGCCTCGCCATCCGCGTTCCCGGCGAGATCACTCCGGAGAAGCTGGACATCCTGCGCAAGGCCGACACGGTCTATCTGGAGGAGATCCGCAACGCCGGCCTCTACGACGCGATCTGGCAGGCCTTCGCGGTGCTGTTGCCGGTGCGCACCGTGGGCGTGATGGGCGACGGGCGGACCTACGACCATGTGCTGGCCCTGCGCGCGGTGACCTCCACCGACGGCATGACCGCCGACTGGTACCCGTTCCCGCACGACTTCCTGGCCCGTGTGTCGAACCGCATCGTCAACGAGGTGCGCGGCGTCAACCGCGTCGTCTACGACATCACCTCGAAGCCGCCCGGCACCATCGAGTGGGAGTGATCCGCGGCGGTTGCTGTCAATAAGGAATAAACTTCCAACCATCGCCTCTCGGGTGGTGGCGGATGAACAAGGAGGGCCGTCCGGAGCAGCGAAGCCCCGGACGCCCTTTTTCGTGCGCGGACAAACCCCGAAATCGTCCGGTGGAAGCGGCCGGAGCGCCTTCTTCGTGACGTCGCGGCCTACTGGACAGGAAAGGCCAAAAATGACGAAAAATATTTGTTTATTAAAATTTCATAAATCTATCATATCAGTAGATTTTGTTTGACAGGGCGCCGATCGGTTGGTGTGATTGGGGGGTAAATCAACCTCGGCGGCGCCATCTCGGGAGGCTTCGATGACAGCGGATGTGAAATGGCTCGGATACACCGCAAGACGGGCTTTTCTCGGCATGACCCTGGCGGCGGGCATGGCCCTCGTCTCTCCCGGTGGGGCGCGGGCCGAGGCGACGGACCTGACCATCGCCATCCAGTACGGGCTGAGCTACCTGCCGCTGATGGTCGCCAAGAATCAGGGGCTGATCGAAAAATACGCCGCGGCGGAGGGGATCGGGCCGGTCAAGGTCAATTGGCTCGTTCTGAACGGCGGCGTGGCCGCCAACGACGCGCTGCTGAGCGGCAACGCACAGATCGTCTCCGCCGGCATCTCGCCGCTTCTGGCAGCCTGGGACAGGACGCGGGGCGGCATTGGCGTGAAGGCCATCTCGGGGCTGGACTCTTCCGCCTTCTGGATCAACAGCAACAACCCCAACGTCCGCAGCATCCGCGACCTGACCGACAAGGATCGCATCGCGGTGCCGGCGGTGAAGGTCTCGATCAACTCGGTCGTACTTCAGATCGCCGCGGAGAAGGAATTCGGGCCGGGGCATCATTACGATTTCGAAGCGCTGACCACGCCGCTCAGCCCGCCGGACGCCACCGCGGCGCTGGTTTCCGGCAAGACGGAAATCACCGGCCACGTCACCACGCCGACCTACGGCACTCTCCAACTCGCCCACCCGAACGTCCACCGCATCTTCAATTCGCGCGACGTGATCGGCGAGGCGACGCTGGTGCTGAGCTACACCACGCAGAAATTCTACGATGAGAACCCGAAACTCACCGCCGCCGTGGTGAAGGCGATGGGCGACGGCTTCGCGCTGATCAAGCGCGACAAGGCCGAGGCCGCCCGCATCTATCTGGCGGAGGAGCGCAGCAAGCTGACCCAGGACGAGGTCGTGGCGCTGCTCAACAACCCCGACATCAGCTATTCCCAAATCCCGCACAACACCGGCGTGATCGCCGACTACATGCACCGCGTCGGCTCGATCAAGACCAAGCCGGCCTCGTGGAAGGACTACACCCTCCCGATCCTGCACAGCGAAACGGGGAGCTGATCCATGACCAGCGACCGTGAACCGCCGGTGGAGTTGATCTGCCTGCCATTTCCAGAGGCCATGGCGTTGTGGCTGCTCATGTCCAATCCCGGCGAGACCGATCCCTCGCTCGATCTGCGGCGTCTCCACAGCCTGTCGGTGGCCTTCGTGCTGCTGGCCTTCGGCGCCGTCGCTCTGCTCGCCTGGCTCCGCGCCGCCTGACGGGCGGCCGCTTTCCACCCGCTTCTCAGCCAGCCCTTCCGCTTGTCCGTTCCTTCCGCCTTCCCAAAGGAGCCTGTCCGATGAGCCTTCCCAGCGGTTTCCACATCAAGCCCATCAACGGCAACATCGGCGCCGAACTGCGCGGCGTCACCCTGTCCGGCGACCTGCACCCGGCGGTGCTGAAGGTGATCCAGGACGCCGTTTACGAGCACAAGGTGATCTTCGTCCGCGACCAGCACCACATCGACGATGCCCAGCAGGAGGCGTTCGGGCGGTTGTGGGGCACGCTGGTCGGCCATCCGACCGTCCCGTCGCTCGATGGGACCGAAGGCATCTTGGATGTGGACGGCTCCCGCGGGGAACGCGCCAGCTCCTGGCACGCCGACATCACCTTCCTCGGCGATTATCCCAGCATCACCATCCTGCGCCCGCATGAACTGCCGGACCGTGGCGGCGACACGCTGTGGGGCAACACGGTGGCGGCCTACGCCGAACTGCCGGAGCCGTTGCGCGACCTGGCCGACAAGCTGCGGGCGATCCACACCAACCAGTACGATTATGTGGGCGACCGTGGAAACGTCCGCGAGGACGGGCTGAAGCGCTTCAACGAGGTCTTCACCTCGACCGTCTACGAGACGGACCATCCGCTGGTGTCCGTGCATCCGGTGACCGGTGAGCGCACGCTGCTGGTCGGGCATTTCCTGCAACGGCTGGTCGGCTTCGGCACCTCCGATTCCAATCGGTTGATCGGCATCTTCACCGACCACGCCACCCGTCCGGAAAACACGGTGCGCTGGCATTGGTCGCCGGGTGATGTGGCGATCTGGGACAACCGCGCCACCATCCACCGCGCCGTCGACGATTACGGTGACCGTCCCCGCGTCGTCCGCCGCACGACGGTGGCCGGCGATGTGGTGGTCGGCGTCGATGGCCGTCCCAGTGTGACCCGCGTGCTCGGCCGCAAGCCGAGCCTCGCCGCCTGACGTTCGTCTGGTGCGGCATGGGTGGTCCACGCCCCCCAATGCCGCACTGGATCGACGCGGAGCCGGCGGACGTGTATGCCGGCTTCGCATCTTCTGCGGCCATATATAACAAAATGAATTAGTAATTAATGTCTATTTTCGCTGTTGAATCATTCGTGGAATCGTGGTGTCATTTTCCTACTAGAGATTAGGTAAAATTTTCGGAGGTTCGTATGTTCCACCCTGGACGTGTCATCCGCCACGCGCTCTGCGCCTTGGCAGGGCTGGGGCTTGCCGCCGCAGCGCTGGCCGGTCCGGCGGCGGCGGAAGGCCGGATACGGATCGCCGAACAGTACGGGCTGGGTTATCTGCCGCTGCATGTGCTGCGCCACCAGAAGCTGATCGAGAAGCACGGCAAGGAGCTGGGTCTCGACATCAATGTGGAGTGGGTGCAGCTATCCGGCGGCGCGGCGATGAACGACGCGCTGCTGTCGGACAGCATCGATCTGGGGTCGGCGGGCGTCGGTCCGCTGCTGACCATCTGGGACCGCACCAAGGGCAACGCCAACGTCAAGGCCATCGCCGCCCTGAACAGCATGCCGCTGTTCCTGACCACCACAAACACGAACGTCAAGACGCTCAAGGACTTCACCGACAAGGACAAGATCGCCCTGCCGGCGGTGAAGGTCGGCGTCCAGGCCCGCGTGCTCCAGATGGCCGTGGAGAAGGAGTTCGGGGAGGGCAAGTTCGACGCGCTCGACAAGCTGACCGTCTCGCTGCCGCACCCCGACGCCACCGCCGCCCTGCTGTCCGGCTCGTCGGAGATCACCGGCCACATCTCCGGCCCGCCGTTCCAGTACCAGCAACTGCGCAACCCGAAGATCCACAAGGTCTTCAGCTCCTACGACGTGCTGGGCGGGCCGCACACCTTCAACCTGATCTGGGCGAAGGAAGCCTTCCGCACCAAGAATCCTAAGACCTATCAGGCCTTCCTCGGTGCGCTGAAGGAGGCGATGGACGTCATCAACGCCGACCACTCCGCGGCGGCGGACATCTATCTGGCGCAGAACCGGGGCGATCTCGACAAGGCCTTCGTCATCAGCATCCTCGACGATCCGGACAACCAGTTCACTGTCGCCCCCGCCCGCGTCGGGGTCTTCGCCGACTTCATGCACAAGGTCGGCGCCATAAAGAACAAGCCAGCCTCCTGGAAGGATCTCTTCTTCGAAGACCTGCACGGCGAAACCGGGAGCTGATGCGATGAACGCCTTCACCTATCCCGCCAGCGTCGACACCGACGGTGTGGACAGCGCTAGCGTGTCCGAGCGCCCGCTGCTGGACGTGTCCGGCGTGACGCTCCAGTACAAGACGCGCCGCCATCTGGTGACCGCGACCTACCGCGTCGATTTCCAGGTTTTCCAGGCGGAGCGCTACGTCCTGCTGGGGCCGTCCGGCTGCGGCAAGTCCTCCTTGCTGAAGGCGGTGGGCGGCTTCCTGGCGCCGGTGGAGGGCGCCATCCGCCTGAACGGGCGGGCGGTGACCGGTCCGGGGCCGGACCGCATGATGGTGTTCCAGGAGTTCGACCAGCTCCCGCCCTGGAAGACGGTCAAGCAGAACGTCATGTTCCCGCTGCTCGCCAGCGGCAAGGCGTCGCGCCGGGAGGCCGAGGAGAAGGCGCTGGACTGCATCGAGCGGGTGAATCTGTCCAAGTTCGCCGACGTGCATCCGCACATGCTGTCGGGCGGGATGAAGCAGCGCGTCGCCATCGCCCGCGCCATGGCGATGGAGCCGGACATTCTGCTGATGGACGAGCCCTTCGCGGCGCTGGACGCGCTGACGCGCCGCAAGATGCAGGAGGAGCTGCTCCAGCTCTGGGACGATCTGCGCTTCACCGTGCTGTTCGTCACCCACTCCATCGAGGAGGCACTGGTTGTCGGCTCGCGCATCCTCGTGCTGTCGCCGCATCCCGGGCAGGTGAAGGCGGAGCTGAACTGCGACGGTTACGACCATTTCGCCGTGGGCAGCCCGGCGTTCCAGGACACAGCCCAGCGCATCCACACCATGCTGTTCGCCGACGAGGTGGAAACGGTGAAGGGGGCAAGTTCATGAGCGGCTTGTCCTTGGCGCCGGAGGGCCGCCGGGTGCCACCCGTCCGCCCGGAGTATGAGCGGACGGTCGCCACCACCGGCCCCATCGGCGATGTGGCCCGCCCGCTGTCCCTGTGGGAGCGGATCGGCAACATCACAGCGCTCCGCCGCTTCGCCGTTCTGGCGGCGGTGGCGCTGCTCTGGCAAATCGCCGCGACGTGGCAGAACAACCCGCTGATGTTCCCCACCTTCACCGCCACCGTCACGGCGCTGTGGGAGGGGATCTGGCGGGAGAACCTGCTGTCGATGGCCTGGGTGTCGCTGTCGGTGCTGCTGAAGGGCTACGCCATCGCCGTGGTCTTGGCCGTGCTGCTGACCAGCTTCGCGGTGTCCACGCGGATCGGCAACGATGTGCTGTCCACCCTGACCTCGATGTTCAACCCCCTTCCGGCCATCGCGCTGCTGCCCATCGCCATGCTGTGGTTCGGGCTGGGGGCGGTCAGCCTGACCTTCGTTCTGGTCCACGCGGTGCTGTGGCCGCTGGCGCTGAACACGCACGCCGGCTTCACGTCGGTGTCGGAGACGCTGCGCATGGCCGGGCGGAATTATGGGCTGACCGGCATCCGCTACGTCGTCACCATGCTGATTCCGGCGGCCTTTCCGGCAATCCTGACCGGGCTGAAGGTCGGCTGGGCCTTCGCCTGGCGCACGCTGATCGCGGCGGAGCTGGTGTTCGGCGTCTCGTCGGGCAAGGGCGGGCTGGGCTGGTTCATCTTCCAGAACCGCAACGAGCTGTACATCGACAAGGTGTTCGCCGGCCTCGTCACCGTCATCCTGATCGGCCTCGTCGTCGAGAACGTCGTCTTCCGTTGGATCGAGACCCACACCGTCCGCAAGTGGGGCATGGTCCGCTAGCAACCAAATCCCCTCTCCCGCCCCGGGAGAGGGAGGGACCCGCCGCTCCGCGGCGGGCGGGTGAGGGTATCGGCGAGGATCGGTGGTTCGATCCTTGCGCGACCCTCACCCGCCCGCTTCGCGGGCACCCTCTCCCGGGGCGGGAGAGGGGATGCTTCAGCAAGGAAATCCATCCGTGCCTTTCGACAGCAACCTGACCACCGAGCGCCCGACCTTCGTCACGCATCTGGAATGCGCCTACACCGGCGAGCGGTACGAGGCCGACACCGTCCACAACCTGTCCAAGGCCGGCAAGCCGTTGCTGGTCCGCTACGACCTGGAGGGGGTGCGCGGCGCGCTGACCAAGGACGCGCTGGCCGAACGCCCGCAGGACCTGTGGCGCTATCGCGAGCTGCTGCCGGTGCGCCGGGTGCAGGACATCGTCAGCCTGGGCGAGGCGGTGACCCCGCTGGTCGCGCTGCCCAAGCTCGCCGCGAAGCTGGGGGCGGCGGAACTGCTGGTGAAGGACGAGGGGCGTCTGCCCACCGGTTCCTTCAAGGCGCGCGGGCTGGTCATGGCGGTGTCCATGGCGAAGGCCTTCGGCATCAGGCACATGGCCATGCCGACCAACGGCAACGCCGGCGCGGCGCTGGCCGCCTACGCGACGCGGGCGGGCATCAAGACGACGATCTTCTGTCCGGAGGACACGCCGGAGGTCAACGTCTCCGAGATCGAACTCCAGGGCGCCACCGTCTACCGCGTCAACGGGCTGATCGACGACTGCGGCAAGATCGTGGGGGAGGGGAAGGCCAAAGCCGGCTGGTTCGACGTTTCCACCCTGAAGGAGCCCTACCGGATCGAGGGCAAGAAGACCATGGGCCTGGAACTGGCCGAGCAACTCGGCTGGGAGGTGCCGGACGTCATCTTCTATCCGACCGGCGGCGGCACCGGGCTGATCGGCATGTGGAAGGCCTTTGCGGAGCTGGAGGCCATCGGCTTCATCGGGTCCAAGCGCCCGCGCATGGTTGCCGTGCAGGCCGCCGGCTGCGCCCCGATGGTCCGCGCCTATGAGGCGGGGGAGGAGCACGCCCCGCGCTGGCAGGATGCCCACACCATCGCGTCCGGCATCCGCGTGCCGCAGGCGGTCGGCGATTTCCTGATCCTGCGCGCCGTGCGGGAGAGCGGCGGCTTCGCCGTGGCGGTGCCGGACGAGGCCATCCAGTCGGCCCTGGACGAGGCGGCGCGGGAGGAAGGCTTCCTGCTCTGCCCGGAGGGTGCGGCGACCTACGCCGCCTACAAGCAGGCGCTGGCCGACGGGCGGGTGGGCCGCGACGAGCGCGCGGTGCTGTTCAACTGCGCGACCGGGCTGAAATACCCGCTGCCGCCGGTTCACCGGACACTCGACCGCCACCAGCCCATCGACTACTCGGTGTTCTGAGGATGGGACCTTACGCGGCGGACCGTCTGGTGGCTCTGCTCGACGCCATCCTGCAGCGGTCCGGAAGCAGCCCGGAGGAGGCGGCCGTCGTCGCCGCCAACCTCGTGGACTCCGATGCCACCGGCCACGCCAGCCACGGCGTGTGCCAGATCGCCGTCTACGCGAAGAGCCTGGAGCTGGGCCATCTGCAACCCAACCGTCACGCCCGCATCGTCCGCGACGAGGCGCCGTTCCTGGTGGTGGATGGGGAGGTCGGCTATGGGCAGGTGATCGCGCGGGAGGCGACGGACCTCGCCGTCGCGCGGGCCAAGGCGGGCGGGGCCTGCGTGCTCGCCCTGCGCAACGCCCACCACATCGGGCGGGTCGGCTCCTACGGCGAGCAGTGCATCGACGCGGGGTTGATCGGGGTCTTCTTCGTCAATGTGGTCAGCCGGCCGCTGGCCGCACCCCATGGCGGCGGGCGGCCGCGGCTGGGCACCAACCCGATCTGCATCGCCGTTCCCGCCACACCGGGCCATCCGCCTTTCCTGCTGGACTTCGCGACCAGCGCGGTGGCGGCCAACAAGTGCCGCGTCGCCGCGGCCTCCGGCAAGGAGGTCGCCGACGGCCTGCTGATCGACGAGCGGGGCGCGCCGACGCGCGACCCCGGCGTGATGTTCCGCGACCCGACCGGCGCCATCCTGCCCTTCGGCGGCCATAAGGGCTACGGGCTGGCGCTCGCCTGCGAGATCCTCGCCGGGGCCTTGGCCGGCGGGTTGCCGGCCCTGCCGGAGAATCTCCGCCCCGGACGGGTGGTGAACAACGCGCTGGCCTTTCTGATCGACCCGGCGCGGGTGGCCGACGCGGAGAACGGCGGCTGGCGGGCGCTGACCGATGCGGTGCTGGACCACATCCAGGACACCCCGCCGGTGCCCGGGGGTGACGGTGTTCTCGTGCCCGGCGGGCCGGAGCGGCAAAGCCGGGCGCAAGCGGCGGAGCGTGGCATCACGCTCGACCCCGACACCGTGCGCGCCCTGCACGACATCGGGGGCGCGCTCGGCCTCGACGTTCCGGCCTTCCTGGGGGCCTGACGGGGGATCAGGGCAGGATGCGGTTGCGCAGAACCCCATCCTCCAGGAACAGGCGGGCGGTTTCGGCGGCGTTGCGCCGCATCTCGATCGCCGCCTCGTCGGAATGGAAGGCGTTGTGCGGCGTGACCACGAGACGGCCTTCCAGCCAGGACTCCCGCCGGCGCCAAGCGTCCAGCAGCGGGTGAGGGGCGGGCGGTTCGGTCGGCAGCACGTCCGTTCCCACGGCGGCGAGCTGGCCGCTGCGCAGCGCCGATTCCAGCGGATCCAGCCCGGCGAACATCTCGCCGCGCGCCGTGTTGACCAGCAAGGCGCCGGGCTTCAGCTTCGCCAGGAATTCTGCGTCGATCAGTCCGCGGGTCTCCGGCGTCAGCGGGCAGTGGAACGTCACGATGTCGGATTCGGCCAGCAACTCGTCGAGCCGGCGGACACGGTGGTAGCCGACCGCCTTCTCGTGCCCGGCGGGCTGATGCGGATCGTAGCCGAGGATGCGGTAGCCGAAGGGCTTCAGCCGGTTCACCACCGCCGTGCCGATCCGCCCCACGCCGACGACGCCGACCGTCGCCGCGTTGGAGCGCCGCAGCGGGGTCAGTGTGTTGGCCTGCCACGTCGTGCTGTAGCCGCGGGCGCGAGCGTCATGCTCCCACAGGCGGCGCTGGAGGGAGAGCAGCAGGGAGACGGCGTGGTCGGCCACCTCCTCCGTCCCGTAGTCCGGGTTGTTGCAGAAGGGAATGCCGGCGGCCTCGAGCGCCGCCACGTCGACCTTGTCGTAACCTACCCCGAATCGCACGACGATGCGGCAGCGCGGCAACTTCGCCACCGTTGCCGGGCCGATGCGGGTGCTCCACACCAGCAGCGCGTCCAGCCGGGCCAGCCGCTCCGGATCGAGATCCTCTTCGCGGCGGGTGTCGAGGAAATCCACCTCGGCACAACCGTCCAGAACCGCCGCCTCCAGGTCCGGCGGAGGGATCATGTGGTCGGTGATTCCGACAACGAAGGGTGCACGCTTGCCCATGGTCATTCTGCGGTCTGGCTCCTGCCGTTCGAGGGAAAATCAACAAATCTTACAAGTGCTTATTTGCGCATGAGGTATGAAAGCACATGCGATACAGCAAAAGCCAACTTGTTAAATAGGGATTCATGGTGCTCTAATGATGTCAATTCGGGGGCGCCCCGCGGGGTGCTGGACACAGGGAGAGGAACGACGAGCATGCCGTCCCACGACACCGCGCACAGCATCGCCATCGTCGGCGCCGGCTTCACCGGCAGTATCCTGGCGGCCCATCTTCTGCGCAAGGCGGAGGAACCGACGCGCATCCATCTGATCGAACGCGCCGGCACACTGGGCACCGGGCTGGCCTATTCCACCGACAGCGCGGCGCATCTTCTGAACGTGCGCGCCTACAACATGAGCGCCTATCCCGACGACCCGCGCCACTTCCTGCGCTGGCTGTGGGCGAAGGACCTTGGTGGCGACGTGCCGCCCAGCGGCCACGCCTTCGTGTCGCGCCGCCTCTATGGCGAGTACATCCAGGACGTGCTGCGCGAGGCCCAGGCGGAGGCTCCATCCCATGTGGCGCTCGACACCGTGCGGGCGGAGGTGGTCGACGCGGCGGTGGATGGCACGGCGGAGGGTGGCGTTCGTCTGCGGCTCGCCAGCGGGGAAAGCCTCGTGGTGGACCGGGCGGTGCTCTGCGTCGGGCATTTCCCGCCCTCGCCGCCGCCCGTTGCGGCGCCGGAGGTGTTCGCGTCGGAGCGCTTCATCGGCGATCCCTGGAACCGCGAGGCCGTCGCCGCCATCGATCCGGACGCGCCGGTGCTGATCCTCGGCACCGGGCTGACGATGGTGGACGTGGTGCTGTCCCTGGAGAACCAGGGGCATCGCGGCCCGATCCTGGCGCTGTCGCGCCGCGGCCTGCTGCCCACCACCCATCTGGAGACGCGGCCCTTCAAGAGCTTCGTCCATCCTCAGACGATGCCCGGCACGGTGCTGGACGTGCTGATCGCCCTGAAGGCGGACGTCCGCCGCGCGCGGGAGGAGGGGCTGGACTGGCGGGCCGCCTTCGATTCCCTTCGGCCCTTCCATCCGCTGATCTGGAAACATCTGCCGTTGGAGGAGCGGCAGCGTTTCCTGCGCCACGCCCGGCCCTATTGGGAGGTGCACCGCCACCGCATGGCGCCGGAGGTGGCTGCCCGCATCGAAGCCTTGAGCGAGAGCGGACGGCTGACCGTCCGCGCTGGACGCCTCCAGTCGCTGGCCTTGAGGCCCGATGGTGTGGAGGCAACGGTCCGCGCGCGGGGGGCGGAGGATGCGTTCTGGACGCGGACGGTGGGAGCCATCGTCAACGCGACCGGCACCGAATGCGACTTCGGGCGCATCCGCCATCCCCTGATGCGCGCCTTGCTTCAGCAGGGTTTGGCCCGTCCCGACCCGCTGCGCCTCGGCCTCGACGTCACGGAGGAGGGGGCGCTGATCGGCGAGGGCGGCGCCGTGTCCGAACGCCTCTTCGCGCTCGGCCCGGTCAGCCGTGCGCCCTTTTGGGAGATGACCGCTGTGCCCGAACTGCGCAGCCAATGCGCGGAGGCCGCTCTGACGCTTGTCCGCCAGTGTGCCAGGAAACGCCTTTCCGTATAAAAACAGAATATGTATGTAAATAACGCTCTATAAAACCTATTCCAATGATAGATTATTTGTGTCTATCATAAGGTCCAGTGTTGATTCCCGCCCGGCAGCCGGAGGCGTCTCCGGCGGGCCGGCACCGCTCCCGGTCCGCGCGGCTGTTCGCCGCCGCTTCGGTAGAGAAGGAGGATGTCATGCCGGACACAATCTTGCGGCCCGCGGCGGACCGCCTGGACCCGCAGGTGATCGCGATGAACGAGGCGGCGGCCCGTCTCGGCGCCGCTCCGGCCGATCCCTTGAGCCTCCCGCTCGCCGAAGCCCGTGCGGCGGCGGAGCGTTACCACGGCTTTCTGAACGGCCCCACGCCGCTTCCCGCGGAGGTGACGGAGGTGACCGTGTCCGGTCCCGCCGGCCCTCTGCCGTTGCGGCTCTACCGCCCGGCGGGCCGCGGGATGGAAAGCCTGCCCGTCCTGGTCTATTTCCACGGCGGCGGCTTCGTCGTGAACAGCGTGGACACCCACGACCGCCTGCTCAGGGTGCTCGCCCGGCACAGCGGCGCCGTGGTCTGCGCGGTGCGCTACAGTCTGGCGCCCGAGCGCCGCTTTCCCCACCAGCATGAGGAGGCGCTGGCCGCCCTGCGCTGGATTGCCATCGCGGGGCGCGCGCATGGGATCGACCCGGACCGGATCGCGGTGGGTGGTGATTCCGCCGGGGCGAACCTCGCGCTCGGTCTTGCCCTGGCCGCCCGTGCACCGGGGCAGCCGCGGGTGTGTTTCGGGCTGCTGTTCTACGGCATGTTCGCCCACGACTTCGACACCCTGTCGCACCGCCGGTTCGGCGATGGACGCTATGGGCTGACGACGGCGCGGATGCGCTGGTACTGGCAGCAGTATCTCGGCAGCGCGGCCACCCCCGACGATCCGCGCGCCGTGCCGTTGCTGGCCGACCTGCATGGCCTGCCGCCTTTGCTGCTGCTGGCCGCCGACCTCGACTGCCTGCGCGACGACACCCTTCGCTTGGCGGAGCGGCTGGCCGAGGCGGCGGTTCCGCACCGGCTCGCCGTCTATGACGGGCTTCCCCATTCCTTCGCCACCGCGACCCGCCTGGTCGATCGCGCACACGGCGCCGTCCTGCAGGCCGCCCTAGCGCTGCGCCGGCACTTGGACGCCTGACCTCTGCAATGCGCCGCCGGGGCCGGCGTCGGATCGGTTGCCCGACCCGATGCCGTTCCCGGTCAGGGCCAGAGCGTGCGTGTCACCAGCGGTAGCGCAGACCGCCGCTCAGCGTGTGGCCGGTGGCGTCGCGGCGCAACTCCGCGTCGTAGCTGCCATAGGCCTGGAACCGGTCGCCCAGATCCGCCGTCAGGCCCGCCCCCAGCACCGCGGCGTCGCGCCCCGGCTGGGTGCCCGACACCGTGTAGGAGGCGCCTAGCAGGCGTGCGCCGCTGCGCGCAGTCACATCGAGGAAGTCATGGTCCCAGCGGGCGCGCAGCTCAGGCTCCAGCGCCGTCTCGCCGGCCTTCAGGCGCCAGCTCGTCCGCAGGCCAAGGCTGGTCCGCAGCGTGCTCAGATCCGTGTCGTCCACTGAGAGGCCCAGCGCGCCGGCGCCGGTTTCGCTGAAGCCGTCGCGGGTCACCCGGTCGAAGCGGAGCCCGGCGAAGGGCTCGATGCGGGTGCCGTTCCAGAGCATGGCGTAGCCGGTGCCGATGGCGGCCCCGAATGCGTGGCCATCGCTGTCGCTCTGGGCGCTGCCGTTCACGGCATTTGGAGACCCGATCTGGAGGACGCGGCGGCTGTCGTACTGACCGAACCCGTACATGGCCTGGGCATCGACGAACCACGCGCCGACGCGGTAGGTGCCGTAGAGCGCCGCGCCGTAGCTGTCGATGTCCGTCCGGTCACCGCTGTTCCGCACATCCACCGCCGTGCGCTGGTAGCCGAAGGCGGCGCCGGCGGTCATCGTGTCGGAAAGGTCGCGGTCGGCACCCAGCGCGATGCCGCCGGTGCGCTGCCGGTAACCGGCGGCGTTGCCGTCGCCGTCGGAATTGGCGAAGCGGCCCAGCGCCCGCGCCCACAGGCCGAGCGCCGTTCCACCTTCCGCCTCCGGCGTGGCGAGCGGAGCGGCGGACTTGGCGAGACCATCCGCGCGCAGCGCGGCCATGCGCCCCTGCACCGCGTCTCCGAACAGCCGGGCGGAATCGCGAGCGGCGGTCACGGCCTCCGCATGAACGGCGCCGCCCAGGCTGTCGAGCGCCGCGGGGATGGCTTGGCCGGACAGCGGGTAGAGAGCGTCGAACAGCGGCTTCGCCGCGTCCGACGGCCGGGTGCCCGCGGTGGGCCGGACGGAGTCCAGCGCGGCACCGACCGCCGACTGGTTCGACGTGGCCGAGACGCCAGCCGCCGCCAGCCGGGCGTAGCTGGCCGGGGTGGCGGTGAGGGTGATCGTGTTGGGGCCGTAGACGGTGTCGAACCGCGTGCCGACGGGCAGGCCGCTGGTGGGCTGCGCGATGCCGGCGAAGGCGCCGGTCACGCCGCCGCTGGCGGTGACGATGGTGAAGCCCTGGCCGAGGCGCGGCGTGAAGGCGTTGGTTGCGACGCCGCTGATGCCGCGGGTGACCGGGACCAGCGTACCGCCGGCGGCGAAGATGCCGGGCGTGCCGGTGACCGCCACCTGATCGTGGAAGCCGGCGCCGGTCCCGGCGGTCGGCCCGTCGATCTCGACGCGCAGGGTCGATCCGGCGGCGTTGGTGACGGCGCCCTCGACGGTCAGGACGCCCGGCGAGTTGCCGGGGCTGAGCGTGCCGGCGTTGGTCAGCGCGCCGGCGATCCGCCCGCCGCCCGACAGCAGGCCACCGCGCTCCACGGTGACGGTCGGGCTGGCGAGGCGCGTGTTGACGGCAAGCTGGGCGTTCACCTTGACCGTGGTGGTGGCGACCGACTGCGCGCCGGAGGCCAGCGCGACGCTCGTCGCCGTGCCGGTGCTCGTGCCGATCTGGAACTGGGCGAGGTTCGAGACGTCGGCGCGGACGGTGGAGGTTCCTTCCAGCGTCAGGCTGTCGCCGCTGCCCGACCCGGCGATGGCGAAGCCGACGTCCATGTTGGCGATGTTGACGCTGTTGCGCTGCCCGTTGAACGGGTTGCCGGGATTCAACTGGAGCAGGACGGCGTTGCCGGTCTGGCTCAGCGCCAGGGTGCCGGCGCCGAGCGGCGCCGGGTTCAGCCGCTCGACGGCGCCGAACTGGCCGGTCACCCCGCCGGAGGCGGTCAGGATCTCGTAGCTGCGCCCGGTCAGGTACAGCCCGTCGGCCGCCGTCACCTGGACGGTGGCGCCGTTCGACACCGTGGCCGCTCCGCCGACCGCCAGCTTTGAGGCGTTGCCGGCGGGGTCGATGCCGACCTGGAGGCGGGAGCCGGCGGCGAAGGAGAGGTTGCCCGCCACCGCCAGCGCGCCGGACGCGCCGTCGCCCGGTGTCACGGTGCCGGCCACGGTGGCCGCCGGCACGGTGATGGTGCCGGTGCCGGACAGCGTGGCGCCGGAGGCGACCGTCAGGCCGTTGCCGAGAGTCATCGGGGCGTTCACCACCAGCGTGCCGCTGCCGACCGTCGCGGTGGCGAAGCCGCTGTAGACGTCCCGCGCGCCGATGACGTAGCGCCCGCCGCTGCCGAGCTGGACCTCCAGCGCGTCGGTGCCGCCGCCGCCCAGCACCTTGCCGACGATCGAACCGCCCTGGATCACCAGCCGGTCGTTGCCCGCGCCGAAGGCGATGGCGACGGGATCGCCGCCGCCGCCCGTGATGGTGCCGGAATTGGTGATGGTGTTGGCGTAGGGGCCGATCAGTGTGATGGCCGGGCCGTCGCGGCTCTCGATCCGTCCGGCGTTGGTGATGGTGGTGGCGCCATAGGCCGCCCCCTCCGCCCCGTCGTCCACCATGATGCCGTGGCCGGTGCCGGAGATGACGCCGGCGGCGGAGTTGGTGATGGTGCCGCCGCCCATCGCGATGCCGTCGGCGCCGTTCGGGCGTCCGCCGGAATCAACGCCGCCGGCTCCGGTGCCGCGGATCGTCCCCTCGTTGACGATGGTGCCGATGTAATCGATGTCCACGCCGTCGCCATCGCCGTTGGTCGAGGCGATGCCGCTGCTGTTGAAGATGTTGCCCGCCCCGGCGTAGTCGCCGGAGATCAGGCCGCGGTTGATGACCGTGCCGTTGCCGTCGGACCCGACGCCCGAGCCGTTGCGCCCGACGATGGTGCCGCCGGCCTCGTTGATGACGGTGATGTCGGTGTCGGCGGTGATGCCGTGCCGCGCGCCGGAGATCAGGCCGCCCGACCGGTTGGTCACCGTCACGCCGGTCCGCCCGCCCGCGTCGATGGCGTCGGCGGTGCCGTTGGCGCCGCCGCTGGTGTTGGCGCCGGAACTGCGGATGATGCCCGCGTTGTCGATGGTGGCGTTCAGGCCGGGCCGCAGGGCGTCGTCGTTCAGCGCCTCGATCACGCCGGAAGCGCGGTTGATGACGATCAGCGGCACGCCCGCCGTGTTCATCGTGCGCAGGTCGAGCGCCTGCCCCTGCACCGCGCTCGCCGGATCGGTGGGGGCGGCGGCGCGGATGGTGCCGGCGTTGTCGATGGTGACGCCGCCGCTGGTGATGTTGGTGTTGATGCGGACCGCGTCGTTGACGTCCGATTGGATCAGCGCGCCGGCCCGGTTGGTCAGGGTCAGCGTCCGCACCGTGTTGCCGCCCGACGTGTCGAAGCCGCGCCCGCCGGTCGAGCGGATGGTGCCGGCGTTGTCCAGCACCACGTTGCCGGCGGTCCCGCTCTGCGTGACCGCGGCCCCGGTGGTCTGCAGCGTGCCGCCGACGGCGACGGTGCCGGTCTGGGTGCCGGTGAGGGTTTGCGACCCGGTGACCGTGCTTCCGCCCGTCACCGCGAATTGGGCCAGCGCCGGGCTGGACACGAACAGCAGAAGGCCCACGCAGCCGTGCAGCGCCGTGGTTGCCAAGAGCCCTTGGCGGGTCGGCATGGTCACACTCCCTGTGATGACGCGATTCCGCGATGGCGGATGTCTTGCGGACGGGGTGGAGGCGCGCGCGACGGTCGAATCCGCAGCGCGTGCTCAGCCGGCGCGAGTGATAGCGGCCTTGCATGACCGTTCGGTGACGGATCGGTGATGATTGAGGGTGCGAACGGACACGGAAACCGGTCCGGCGGCGGCGGCTCCGCCACAGCCGGGTCATTATTGCAGGCGTGGTGGTTGTCAGCGGGCCGTCACCCACCAATCTGAACGGCAGCCGGGCGGTTCCATGGCCGCCCGGTTCCCCACCGGCATGCCTGCCGTCCGACACTCCACCAAGGAGGCGGCCCGAGAGGCCGAAACTATATGCGTCGTCACCGCCGCGCGAAGATCGTTGCCACGGTCGGCCCCGCCAGCAACACGCCCGAGATGCTGAAGCGGCTGTTCCTGGCCGGCGTCGATACCTTCCGCCTGAATTTCAGCCATGGAACGCACGAGGATCACGCCAAGGTCCACGCCGCCATCCGCGCGCTGGAGGCCGAGATGGGCCGTCCCATCGGCATCCTTCAGGACCTGCAGGGACCGAAGATCCGCGTCGGCACCATCCGTGACGGCAAGATCACCGTCGCCGCCGGCGAATCGATCCGCTTCGTCCTGTCCGGTGCCGACGGCGACAAGACCGCGATCCCGCTGCCCCATCCGGAAATCTTCGCCGCGGTGATGCCGGGCCACAATCTGCTGATCGACGACGGGCGCGTGCGCGTCGCCGTGACCGGGCTGGGCGACGACTACATCGACGCCAAGGTGGTGATCGGCGGGACCATCTCCAACCGCAAGGGCGTCAACCTGCCCGACACGGTGCTGGAGCTGTCGCCCCTGACCGCCAAGGACCGCGTCGACCTCGCCTTCGGGCTGGAACTGGGCGTCGACTGGGTGGCGATGTCCTTCGTGCAGAAGCCGGCGGACCTGCTGGAGGCCCGCGGGCTGATCGGCGACCGCGCCGGGCTGATGTCGAAGATCGAGAAGCCGGCGGCGCTCGACCGCATCGACGACATCATCCGCCTCTCGGATTCCGTCATGGTCGCCCGCGGCGACCTGGGCGTCGAGATCCCGCACGAGGAGGTGCCTGGCCGCCAGAAGGAGCTGGTGCGCGCCTGCCGCCTCGCCGTAAAGCCGGTGATCGTGGCGACGCAGATGCTCGATTCCATGGTCAACGCGCCGACCCCGACGCGGGCCGAGGCGTCGGATGTGGCGACCGCCATCTATGACGGCGCCGACGCGGTGATGCTGTCGGCGGAATCGGCCAGCGGCGCCTTCCCGGTGGAGGCCGTGGAGATGATGGACCGCATCATCCGCAGCACGGAGCAGCACAAGCTCTACCGCTCGATCATCGACGCCTCGGACCCCGGCGAGGAGCAGACCGCGCCCCACGCGGTGGCCGCCGCCGCCGCCGATCTGGCCGAGGTGATCCACGCATCGACCATCGTCGCCTACACCTCCAGCGGCACCACGGCGGCGCGCATCGCCCGGCGCCGTCCGGCGGTGCCGATCCTGGCGATCACGCCGCACGCCGCGGTGTCGCGCCGCCTGTCCCTGCTCTGGGGCGCGCACAGCGTCCTGTCCGCCGACATCCACACCTATGAGGAGATGGTGGAGCGGGCGCTGGGCTTCGCCAAGGAAGAGGGCTTCGCGAAGCCCAACGACCAGATGGTCGTGGTGGCCGGCATTCCATTCGCGCAGGCAGGGACCACCAACAACCTGCGCGTGGTGCAGGTCGAGGGGTAAGGCGCGGGCGGCGGCAACGGTGCCCCCTCCCTAACCCTCCCCCGCTTCGCAGGGGAGGGGACAAATCTCCCTCCCCTGCGTCAGCGGGGGAGGGCCGGGGTGGGGGCAAGGGTCAGCGCCGCCTGTACGTCTCGCTGTCCATGTGAACGAGCTGCGCCTCCGGGTAGCGCTCGCCCGCCGCGGCGCCGGGCGGCAGGGCTTCGGCCAGTTGCGCCAGATCCTCCGCCGACAGGGTGAGGTCCAGGGCGCCCAGCGCCTCGGCCAGACGGTCGCGGCGGCGGGCGCCGACCAGCGGGACGATGTCACGGCCCTGCGCCGCCACCCAGGCGATGGCGACCTGGGCGACCGAACCGCCGATGCGCTGGGCGATGTCCCGCAAACGCTCGACCAGCGCCAGATTCCGGTCGAGATTCTCGCCCTGGAAGCGCGGGCTGCGGCTGCGGAAATCCTGGCCCGTCCGGTCCTTGCTCCAGTGACCGCTGATCAGGCCGCGCGACAGCACGCCGTAGGCGGTGACGGCGATGCCAAGCTCCCGGCAGGTGGGCAGAATGGCCTCTTCGATCCCGCGGGAGATCAGGGAATATTCGATCTGCAGGTCGCTGATCGGGTGCACCGCGGCGGCGCGGCGGATGGTCTCCGGACCGACCTCCGACAGGCCGATGTGGCGGATGTAGCCAGCCTTGACCATGTCGGCCATGGCGCCGACCGTGTCCTCGATGGGAACGCTCGGGTCGAGCCGCGCCGGGCGGTAGATGTCGATGTGGTCCACCCCCAGCCGGCGCAGCGAGTAGGTCAGGAAGTTCTTCACCGCCGCCGGGCGGGAGTCATAGCCGTTCCAGCCCATCTGCGGGTCGCGCAGGGCGCCGAACTTCACGCTGATCAGCAGCTTGTCACGGTCGTGCCCGCGCAGGGCGTCGCGGATGAGCAGCTCGTTGTGCCCCATGCCGTAGAAGTCGCCGGTGTCGAGCAGCGTGATCCCGGCGTCGAGCGCCGCGTGGATCGTGGCAATGCTCTCCTCCTGGTCGGCGGGGCCGTAGAAGTCCGACATGCCCATGCAGCCGAGACCGATGACCGAGCTGGCGGGGCCGGCGGCCCCAAGCGTGCGCTGTTCCATGGTCCTGATCCTCTCCGTCCGTCGCGGCGCCGTTCGAACGCCGCCTTGCCCAGGATGATGACCCGGCGGCATTGATCCGATAAGCTGGACAATGCCGAACGGGCTGTTCACTGAATCGAACAATCGGAATTCGGGATGGACGACACCGACCTGCGCGACCTGCAAGCCTTCGCCGCCGTCGCCCGCCATCGCAGCTTCCGCCGCGCGGCGCTGGAGCAGCGCGTCTCCCTCTCCAGCCTCAGCCAGCGGATGCGGGAACTGGAGGAGCATCTCGGCGTCCGCCTGCTGAACCGCACGACCCGCAGCGTCGCCCCGACCGAGGCCGGGGAGCAGCTTCTCCGCCGGCTGGAACCGGCGCTGGGCGAGGTGGCCGGCGCCCTGTCGGACCTGCGGGAGCGCCAGGGGCGTCCGGCGGGGCGGCTGCGCATCAACGCGCCGGCCCCGGCGGTGGATCTCGTGCTGGCCCCGATGGTCACGCCCTTCCTGACCCGGTTTCCGGATGTGGAACTGGAAATCACCGTGGACATTGCCCTGATCGACATCGTGGCGCAGGGCTACGACGCGGGCGTGCGCTACGAGGAACATCTGGCGCAGGACATGATCGCGGTGCCGCTCGGCCCGCCGCAGCGCTTCGTGCTGTGCGCGGCGCCGTCCGTGCTCGACCGTTTCGGAGTGCCGGAGCGGCCCGAGGACCTGCTGGGCAAGCCGAGCGTCTCCACCGTCTACGCCAGCGGCGCCCACCCGCCCTGGGAGTTCGAGAAGGATGGGCGCATCGTGCGCATTCAACCCGGCGGACCGTTTCACGCCGGGCACACCGGCATTCAACTCCGCGCGGCGCTGGACGGGTTGGGGTTCCTGATGACCTTCGACGAGTATGTGCGGGAACACATTGCCGCCGGCCGCCTCGTCGCCGTGCTGGAGGACTGGAGCCAGAGCTTTCCCGGCCCCTTCCTTTACTACCCCTCGCGCCGCCAGCCCCCGGCGTCGCTGCGCGCCTTCCTCGACTTTCTCAGGGACTGGCGCCGGCAGGCTGCGCCATAGGGTGTCAGACGGTGCAGAGGAAGCGGCGTTCCCCGCCCTCCAGGACGAGCGCGGTCAGCCGGTTGGAGGCGTAGGCGCCGGTGTCAATGCCGATGCGGTTGGACCGGACGTCCGGCTGCTCGACGATGGTGTGGCCGTGCACGATGACCTTGCCATGGTCGAGGTGGGAGGTCAGGAACTCCCGCCGGATCCACAGCAGATCCTCGTCCCTCTGGCGGTGCAGCGGCAGGCCAGGGCGGATGCCGGCATGGACGAACAGATAGTCGCCGATGGCGACGCTGGAGCGCAGCCCGGCGAGGAAGGCCCGGTGATGGGGCGGCAGGGCCGCGGCGAAGCGCTGACGCGCCTCCGCCACATGCTCCGGCGGGGCGTCCTCGACGGGAGCCGGAACGCCGTAGCTGGCCAGCGTCGCCCGCCCGCCATACTCCAGCCAGTCCGGCCCGGTCTCCGGCTTCTCGATGAAGTCCATCATCGCGGCTTCGTGGTTGCCGCGCAGATGGATGGCGCCGAAGCCGGGCAGCGGCTCCCGGCACAGCCGTTCGATGACCATGGCGGAATCCGGCCCGCGGTCCACATAGTCGCCGAGAAAGACCAGATACTTGACGAGGTCGGCGCCGCTCGTCGCGTCCCGGTCGATCTGCACCAGCAACTGGTCCAGCAAATCCAGGCGCCCGTGGATGTCGCCCACCGCGTAGACGCGCACGCCCCGCGGCACAAGGCTCGCGGCGGGTTCCGGGTCCGACCACAGTTTGCGCGCAAAGCCGAACACGCTCCGCTCTCCTCCGTCCTCGATGGGTGGGTCCTGCCTTGACAGGATGGGGATGACGGCGCGCGCTCTCAAGTCGGACACCCGCTTGCCCGGACCGCCCCAACCGATTCATCCACAGCGATGGACTCCGATCAGCATGGACGGGCAACGTCAAGAGGCTGGAATGGTTACCCCGGTCGGCGCGGTCAGGAGCCCGGCATGGCCCGGTCCAGCGCCTCCAGCAGGCCGCCCAGCCGGAACTCCACGGTCCGCCGGTCGAGCCGCGGCCAGTGATAGACCTGGGTCGCGCTGTTCGCCTGCCTCTGAAACTCCAGCCGCAACGGGCGATCCGAGCGGATCAGCGGCATCAGGCGCTCCATCGGGCCGCAGGTCAGGCCGATGCGCCGCGGCTCCTTGATCGCGGCGAAGCGCCTCAGCATCTCAGGCCCGGCGTCCTCGTCGGCGATGGCGCGCTCGGCCACCTGGGTCAGGAAGCGGGTGAACTCAGGCGGACCAGCTTCCGGCCCGGTGCCGGTCTGCGGTCCATCATCAAGCGCGTTGGCGAGGTCGGAAAGCTGCCGCGGCGTGTAGAAACGCTGCGACGGCGCGCCGTCCACCGTCAGGGTGACGGGGCGGGCAAGCGCGATGGGCTCGTCGAACACGATGTAGAGGGACGTGCAGGCCGCGTCGCGCACCGCGCTGATGCTCAGTTCGCCGAGGCCGCCCCGGTTGTCGGCGAAGGGCTGGACGGCGGACACGGTGCAGCGCTGCCCTGCGCCCTCTCCGGCGCAGACGGTGTCGGAGACGGGGGCCTCCACGGCCAGGGCGGACGTGGCCGTTCCCAGTCCGGCCACCAAAAGGAACAGCCCGATCCGGCGCGTCATTGGCAAATGAACCCTCCTTCGGCGCATGATCTGAACGGGGGGACGCTACCAGGGCCGGGCTTTCGTCCTGGTTAATGGTCCGCATCGATTGGGATGGCGCGAACGCCCGGCAATCCCACCTTGGTGCCGCGTTTTCGCCGGTCCGGACTCTGCTAGGATGTGGGAAAAGAAGGACAAGGGGGAGGGGCCATGGACGAGAGCCCGATCCGCGTGCGCCGGTTTCGCGAAATCCTGCTGTGGCCGGTGCAGTTGATGCCGCTGAAGGCGGGCGCACAGATCCAGAACCATTGGGAATGGCTGGGCGGGCCGGACTGTCCCTGGCAGGAGGTGGCGGACGAGTTCACCCAGGACCCCGGCCAGTTCAGCGAGCGCCATTACAGCGAGTTCGTGTCCTTCCTGCCCTATGTGCAGCGCTTCCTCTATGGCGAGGGGGAGTCGCGCGACCAACAGCCCGGCTATGGCGGTTCTCCGATCCGCGTCTTCCGGCGGCGCGATGTGGCGGCGCTGACGGTCACCCTGCGGCGGGGGCAGGCGCCGCTCCGCTTCGGCATCGCCCATGTCGATCTGCACTTCTTCCACGACGTCGATGTGGCGATCCTCGTCGTGGAGCTGTTCGGCGAGGATCTGCCGCTCGACCGCGTGCAGGACACGCTGTTCCGGTTGGGCCGCACCTACCCGCCCGCCTGGGAGCCGGATGGCAGCGCCGCGCAATGCCCGCACCGCGTCGAATGGATCGGTGCCGATGGCGCCGTGCTCGCCGTCTCCGACTATGAGCGGAAGGCGGACTATCTGTCCTTCGTGTGCCGTCACCGGGCGCCGCGCATCGCCGCCCACTGGTCGTTCCTTCTGCGCCCGCTGGTCCATCACCATTCGGAGGAGATCGGGCTGCTGCGCTACCGCCAGCTCGAGTATCAGCGGATGCCGGCCATGGCCTATCTGTCGCTGGACGATCCGGAACGGCTGGAGCGGGCGGACTGGGTGCGGCTGGGTTTCGCCACATCGCCCGGGCTGGGGCCGAAGCCGGGGGAGGTGATGCCCTTCGCACCCGCGTTCCTGGAGGGCTTCGAGCAGCGCTACTGCTACGACCGCTATTGGGACCCGCGGGCGCCCGGTGCCTGGACGCGCAGCCGCATCCTATGCTGCGGCCATTCGCTGGTCATGGTGGGGCCGGAGGGCGACCCCTTCTTCACCGACGCGGAAACCGGTCTGCTAGGGCAGTTCCGGCACCAGTATTTCCTGCTGGGGCTGGTTGTGCATTTCCACCGGGCGGCGCTGGTGATGCTGTCCGACCGGCTGGTGCTAGCGGTCAGCCAACTCGACATCGGGACCGTGGAATCGGTGAAGCGGTTCAAGCGGGACATCCGGCAGGTGTTCGAGATCTTCCTGCGCTTCACCCACCGCTACTGGTTCCATGAGCTGTCGATCCAGGGGCCGCTGAGCGACCTGTTCCGCCTGTGGGCCGGGCATCTCGGCACCGACCGCCTCTACGCCGAGGTACGGGACGAGGTTCAGGACATGTCGGATTATCTGGACAGCGACGGGCTGCGGCGGCAGGCCAACACGGTGCTGCGGCTGACCGTGGTCACGGTGGTCAGCACCATCGGAACGCTGGTCACCGGCTTCCTTGGCATGAATCTGCTCGCCATGGCCGAGGACCCGCTGCCGGAGCGGATCCTGTTCTTCCTGTTCGTCCTGCTGGCGACGGTCGGACTGATCGCCTTCAGCGTGATGCGGTCCAAGCGTCTGGCCGATTTTCTGGAAGCCCTGTCGGACGAACGCCTGCCGGGGCGGAGCAAGCTGGCGCTGCTGACGAAGGTGTGGGAGCGCCCGAGTCGCCATGCCGGACCACCTGTCTGAACCGGGGGCGGCAGATGAAACCCTTTTTCGAAGAAACGCCGGAAGGGTAGGGCGCCCCTGCCCCGAATGGAGATGGTGGGCGCCAAAGAACAGGCGGGAAGCAGGAACCAGCCGGCCAAGCTCGCGTTCTTGTCAGCGAAAGCTCCACATTTGGGAGGACGCCATGAGCATCGGCACCATTCTGCTCATCATTTTGATTCTCGTTCTAATCGGCGCGGTTCCGGCCTGGCCGCACAGCCGCGGTTGGGGCTATGGCCCCAGCGGTATCCTCGGCGTGCTGCTGCTGATCCTCATCGTGCTTCTGCTGATGGGCCGAATCTGACGGGCGAGCCATCCCGGCAACCCATCCCGGCAAGCCAGCGCACGGGCGCCGTTCCCGTTCCGCCACCGGCCCTTGGGCGTCACGCTCCGGGGCTGCGGCCGGGACGGGAACGGCGCCCGTTGCGCATGACGAACATCAGCCAGCCGATCGGCCCGAGGATCAGCACCATCACCACCCAGCCGGCCCGCGGACCGAAGGGGCAGCGTGTGCCGGGCGGCGGACGCCAAGGACCGCCACGCCGCGACAGCATCACATGAAGGAGAGGCGCGCCGTAGACGGCGAACAGGATCAGCCAGGGTGCGAGGTCTTGTGCCATGGCGGCATGCTACCCCAGAACGGGTGGCCGCTCCCACCACGGAGCGACGGGAACTGCGTCGTGGGCGCTTGTCCGATGATGTGTCCAAATGGTAATACCGCAACGCAGGAATGGACTTCATGCGTATGAGGCATGGTTGCGCCGCATCGGAGTGGGCGATTATCCTCAACGGCGTCCGATATGCCGAAAGGCGGATATCATGGCGGTTGAGATCGAGCGGCGGTTTCTGGTCCGGAGAGACGTCCGTCCCTTGTGCCGAAACGGGCTGTCCATCGTCCAGGGCTATCTGCCCTCCGACGATGGCCGAACGGTGCGGGTCCGGGTGGCGGGCCCGGATGCCATGTTGACGGTCAAAGGCCCCCGCCGCGGCCTGTGCCGCGAAGAGGTCGAACATCCGCTCCCCCTCGACCTCGCCCTCGGTCTGCTGCGCCACAGTTGCCGTGGCGGCCTGATCGAGAAGACCCGTTACCTCATCCCCCACCACGGTCTCTGCTGGGAAATCGACGTGTTCGGTGGCGAGAACGCCGGTCTGGTGATCGCCGAAGTCGAACTGTCCCATCCTGACCAAGTCGTTCCGCTTCCCGATTGGGTGGGAGCGGAGATCACGCACCGGGCGGCCTACAGCAACTCCGCCCTGTCGCGCAGCCCGATCCGCCGCCGGGTCAGCGCGGCCTGATCCTCCTCTCGGTGAAAAAAAGCCCCGGTCCGAAGGGGGACCGGGGCCAAGGCTGCGTGGATGACTGTGTGCAATGCAGCAATCCGTGTGCCAGATGGTGCGGAAACTCCGGCGATGCGCCGAAAGGGGAACGCAGCCCAGCGCCGTTCTGTTGAAAAGGGGCCGTCCGGACGGGCGGCGGGCAACGGCGAACGGGAGTCTGGCAGGATGGCTCAACACGAAAACCGGTGGAAGGACGAAGCCCGCAACGTGGACGAAGACGACCGTCGCGACGTCCGCGAACGCAACGAATTTGGGCGCGGCGCCTACGGCGCAGGCGGTTACACCCGGAGTGACTACGAAAGCGGCGGTTCCGGCGGGCGCGATCCCAGCCGCCGCTGGGGCAGCGACTGGGGCCATGCCGAGCGCGGATGGCATCGGGACGACCGCATGCGGGATGACCGGATCCACAACGAGCGCTATCGCGACGAACCCGTCGGCATGGCGCGGGAGCGCAACTTCTGGGAGCAGGCGGGTGACGAGGTTGCCTCCTGGTTCGGCAACGACGACGCCGAACGCCGCCGCGAGGAGGACGAGCGGCGCGCCCAGTTCCGAGGGCGCGGCCCACGGGGCTACACCCGGTCGGACGAGCGAATCCGCGACGATCTGAACGACCGGCTGACGGAGGACCCCTATCTCGACGCCACCGACATCACGGTGTCCGTATCGGGCGGGGAGGTCACGTTGGACGGCACGGTGGACGACCGCATGGCGAAGCGCCGCGCCGAGGATCTGGCCGACGCCGTCTCCGGCGTCCGTCACGTCCAGAACAATCTGCGCCTTCGTGAACCGGGCGGTACCATGGCTTTTTGATTGGGTGCTGCCGCTGAGCGCTGACGAAGCGCCCTCGCGCCGGTCGGAGCGGGGGCGTTCGCGCGTCCGCTCAATGGGCGGCGGCGTTGCCGGTGTCTTCGGCCATGAAGGGGCTGTACTGCTTGTCCACCGACTGGATGTGTTCGATGAACCACTCCTTCAGGAGCAGGATCAGGTCGATGCGCAGCATCATCTCGTTGCTGTCGTCATCGTCCAGCGACAGCTTGTGCACCTCGTCGATGAAGTAGCGGTGTGCGGCCCGGTGGGCGTCGAGGCCGGGATAGCCCTGTTGCTCCATCAGCGCCTCCTCCCGCGTGAAATGCACGGTGGTGTATTCCTGCAAGCCCCCCAGCAGTCCGGACAGGCTGGAGCGGTCCTTCTCCGCGATGCCGGCCTGCAGTAGCCGGTTGAACATGTCGAGCAATTTCCTGTGGTCGTCGTCGAGGACTTCGACGCCGACGCTCATCGATTTATCCCAGGCAACATGTTGCATCGGATCAATCCTTCCAGAGGACCGGGGCAGGCGAGTATAGAGGGCGCGGAAATCTTGTATTGCGATGTTAAAACCGGCAACCGCGGCGGCACAAGCGGCAAAAAACCGCAGGCCGGAGGTTGCAACGCACCCTGTTGAGCTTGTGGGCCGGCAAAGGATGTGCTTCCCCGCGCGCCGTCCAGGCATTATGAAAATGCAAGGGATCTGCGGAGTTCGGGACGATGGCGCTGCTGGACGATATTCTGGAGAAGAAGCGGGTTCTGGACGACGCCCGGCCGATGCCGTTGACGGTGGTCCGCGATCTGGCCGACCGTTTCGAGCGCGGCCTGACCACCGCCTGCCTCCTCGTGGAGGGAGTGGAGTTGTCCCCTGAGGACATCCGCATGGTGCTGGACCGCGGCGCGGTTCTGCGCAGCCGTCCGGCCGAGCCGCAGCGCCTCGTGCTCAACCACCGCGCCGCGCTGGAGCTGATGGCCCGCCTGTCCTTCCAGGGCGGCGGGGTGGTGACGGAGCGCACCATCGCCGCCTTCCACGGTGTGCTGTATCAGGGGATCGACACGAATGCCGGGCGCTACCGGGACGGCGCGTTGAAGGACGACGCCGGCGCCTCCCCTGATCCGGCCAAGGTGCGGGTGTCGATGTCGGCGCTGTCGGGCTGGCTGCGCCGGACGGAAGCGGGGCCGGAGGCCGCCTTCGAGGCGCATCACCGGCTGATGAGCGTCCGCCCCTTCTTCCAGGGCAACGCCGCGACCGCGCTTCTGCTGTGCAACCTGATCCTGAACCGTGCCGGCTTCCCTCCGGTGGTGGTCACGGACGAGGATCGCGAGATGTACGCCGCGATGGTGGAGCGCGCCTGGTCGCTCGGCGACAAGACGCCGTTCCGCGACCTGATGATGCGCCTGCTCGACCGCAGCCTGAACCTGTGCCTGCGCAGCGCCGCCCGCGCCCTTCGCGATTTCGAGCCGGCTGACGAGGACGAGCACGGCTTCGGCGGCGACCATGAGCATGACGAGGGCTATGGCCGGCGTCCCTGATGGGGCTGACGGTCAGGCTTGGACCGGCAGCAGCAGGCGCGACGGGCGGGCGCCGCCGCCGTGGATGAGCAGGGTGATCGGCTGCGCGTCCACCAGCCGGGTTTCGCCCGGCTCCGCCCCCGTCCCCGGATTGACCGGGTAGGCCGGGAAGCAGGACCCGGCGAGGCTGAGACGCAGCGCGCTTCCGGCGGGCAGGGTCGCGCAGAGGGCGCGAAGGGCCACCGGCATGGGGCGCTGTTCGCCGCCCGGCTCCACCCGCGCGTGGCCCTGGCTGAGCGGCAGGACGCGCCCATCGGGCAGCACGGCGGAGAGGACGGCGCTGACGTCGAAGGACGGCGCGTCCGCCTCCACCCAGATTTCCAGGGCGGCCAGACCGGACAGCGTCAGCGGCGCCGTGAGCGGAGCGGTGTCATAGACTGCCACGTCGGGACGGGCGTCGACGGCGGCGCGGTCGCGCGGCCCGGCGTCCGGCACGGCGTGGCCGCCCACGGTGGGCACCGGATCGCGCGGGTCATGGACCAGCACGTCGAGGAACGCCTCGTCCGGCGCGCCCTCGCGCAGGGCGCCGCCGCCGTGCCGCGTGGCGAGGCCGTCGCTCGACAGGTGCAGCGGGTGTGCGGCGGGCGGCATGGCCGGCAGGTCGCGCCAGCGGCGTTCCAGAACGTCGAACAGGCGGATCGGGCCGCCGCGCTCCGCCCCGTTCATCTCCCCCTTCAGGAAACGCTCGAACCAACCCAGTTGCAGGGTGTCGAAGGACGGCACATCGGTCGGCTTCAAGCTGTCGAGCCCGGCACGGGCCGCCACCCCGTGGCGGTCCCACGGGCCGACCAGCAGGCGGACGGTGCCGTCGCTGCCGGCGGACAGGGCCTCGTGCGCCGCCAGCGTGCCGGTCAGACGCGGGTCGTACCAGCCGCCGACCTGAAGCACGGAGACTTCCCCGACGCCGCCGGGTAAGGCGTGCCGGGGCGACAGCCCGTCCCAACTTCCACCCGGGCCGGGCGTGGTCAGCCAGTCGTCGTAATGGCAATGGCGCGCGTAGTCCCGCAGCACCCGTGGGCGGGACGGGATCTCGTCGTCCAGCGGCAGGCTTCGGATCGCCTCCAGGAGCGCGCGGTAGGCCGCGCCATCCTCCAGCCGGCGGGCGGATTCCGCCGCGCAGCGCAACGCCCAGTCCATCGCGTCGGCCAGCCGGAAGGCGCCGCCCTCCGTCGCCCAGTCGGTGAAGACGTCCCAGCCGGCCAGCGCTGGAACCACGGCGCGCAGCGCGGCGGGCCGCTCGGCCAGGGCCAGAAGCTGAGCCATCCCGGCGTAGCCGCTGCCATACATGCCGACCGTACCGTTGGAGCCGGGCAGGGACGCCGCCCAGGCCACCGCGTCGGCGCCGTCCTCGCGCTCCGCCTCGAAGGGACGGAACCGCCCCTCCGACGTGCCGCGCCCGCGCACGTCCTGCACCACGACGACATAGCCGCGGGCAGCGTACCAGCGCGGATGCGCGTAATGGCTGGTCATCGCCGTGCGCCGCCCGCAGGCCAAACGCAGCAATAGGACGGGCCAGGGGCCAACGCCGTCGGGCCGGTAGAGGTCGGCGTCGAGCCGCAAGCCGTCGCGCGTCCGCATGGAAACGGTTTCGGGAGGCCGGACGGCCAGAAGGGGCGGCTGTTCGAGAATCACCGGGGCCATATGGGTCATGGAGCGCCGTGCCGAGCAACAGTGACCGGCAACACTCGCAAGCGCTATGCCATGACCGGCGCATTGCCGTCGCGATGTTCCCTCTCCCGCCCCGGGAGAGGGAAGGGACCCGCGCAACGCGCGGGAAGGGTGAGGGTATCGGCAACGGGGCGGTGTCCGATCCTCGGCAGCACCCTCACCCGGCGCCGTTGGCGCCACCCTCTCCCGGGTCGGGAGAGGGTGCTTAAAGGATGGGCAGACGCCTCTCCGGAAGGCGCTTTTACGAATCGTAGCTCATCAGTGAGACGCTGGGCACGTCCAGCTTGTCCCGGCCATTGAGGAAGGTCAGCTCGACCAGGAAGGCGGCGGCGCGGACGTCGGCGCCGACGCGGCGCAGCAGGCTGATCGCCGCGGCCATCGTCCCGCCGGTGGCCAGCAGATCGTCCAGGACGACCACGCGCTGGCCAGGCTTCACGGCGTCGGCCTGAACCTCGATGGTGTCGGTGCCGTATTCCAGGTCATAGGAATGGGCGACCTTATCGCCGGGCAGCTTGCCGTGCTTGCGCACCATGATGAAGCCGGTGCCGAGCGCCAGGGCCAGCGGCGCGGCGATCAGGAAGCCGCGGGATTCGATGCCCACCAGCAGCTCGGGCTTGTGCGGGCGCAGCGCCTCGGCCAACTGGTCCACCGCTTCCTTCCACGCCTCGGCGTGAGCCAGCAGCGGGGAGATGTCGTAGAAGAGGATGCCGGGCTTGGGGAAGTCGGCGATGCCGCGGATGTGGTTCTTCAGGTCGATGGGGTTCGGCATGGTGAAAAGGTTCCTGTGCAACGGCGGCGTCATACTATCGGGGCGGACCTCCGCGTGCAAACCACCGCTGTGCGGCTGTTTTTCCCCGGCTTGAGGTTGACCATCGGGGGGGCTTGCGGCCAAGTTCCTCTCCACAAGCATGAGCATCGCCGCATGGCGGCACCGGATGGGAAGGGCAGGACGGGGCATGGCGCGCGAAAGGGCGTGGTTGGAGTCGTCGCGCGCCGGCGACGGTGAATGGCTGCTGACGGCTCTCGGCCATTGGGATTTGAAGGCCGCCGGGTCCCTGTCGGGCACGCTCGACCGCTTCGCGCTGGACGGCGGCGGGGCGGTCAGCCTCGACCTGTCGCGGCTGGACGCCATGGACACGGTGGGCGCCTATCTGCTGTCCGCCCTGTCCGACCGGCTGAAGGCGGCGGGCCACGGCGTCGATCTGGCCGCCATCCGCCCCGAGCACGCCGCCCTGTTCGACGCCGTCCGCGAGGTCGGCCCCCCGCCGGTCGAGCGGGCGGAGACGCACCACCCCATCCTCGATATGCTGGAGCGCACCGGGCGCACCGCCGTCGACGGGCTGCGCGAGGGGCGGGACCTGCTGTCCTTCCTCGGCCTCATCGCGATCACCTTCGGGCGGCTGATCGTCAATCCGCGGCGGCTGCGCTTCCGCTCGGTGATGTTCCACATCGAGCAGACCGGGCTGAACGCCCTGCCGATCCTCGGGCTGCTGTCCTTCCTGATCGGCGTGGTGCTGGCCTTCCAGGGGGCGGACCAGCTGCGCCGCTTCGGGGCGGAGCTGTTCGTGGTCAACCTGTTGGGCGTGTCCATCCTGCGCGAGATCGGCATCCTGATGACCGCGATCATCGTGGCGGGGCGCTCCGGCTCCGCCTTCACCGCGCAGATCGGCACCATGAAGGTCAACCAGGAGGTGGACGCCATCAGCACGCTGGGCTTGGACGTGGTGGAGCTTCTGGTGGTGCCGCGCGCGCTGGCCCTGATGATCACCCTGCCGCTGCTGGCCTTCTACGCCGACATCATGGGGCTGTTCGGCGGCGCCGTGATGAGCTACGCGACGCTGGACATCACCTTCGGGCAGTTCATCCGCCAGCTTCACGGCGCCGTCACGCTGCCGCATTTCCTGGTTGGACTGGTGAAGGCGCCGGTCTTCGCGCTGGTGATCGCCATGGTCGGCTGCTACGAGGGGCTGAAAGTCTCCGGCAGCGCCGAGAGCGTGGGCACGTTGACCACCAAGTCGGTGGTGGAATCCATCTTCCTGGTGATCGTGCTGGACGCGGTGTTCTCCGTCCTGTTCTCCTTCCTCCGGCTGTGAGGGACCGTGGCGCCGTTTGACGACAAACAACCGGATGCGCAGGACGCGGTGATCCGCGTGCGCGGGCTGGTCACGCGCTTCGGCCCGCAGGTGGTCCATGACGGGCTTGACCTCGACGTGCGGCGGGGCGAGGTGCTGGGCGTCGTCGGCGGGTCCGGCACCGGCAAGTCGGTCCTGCTGAAGGAGATCCTCGGCCTGATCCGCCCGGCGGACGGCCGGATCGAGCTGTTGGGCCGCGACACCGCCGACCTTCCGGAGGCGGAGCGGGTGGCGCTCCAGGCGCGCACCGGCGTGCTGTTCCAGAACGGCGCTCTGTTCAGCTCCATGACCGTGGCGCAGAACGTCATGGTGCCGCTGCGCGAGCACACCGACCTCTCGGCAGCGCTGGCGGCGGAGATCGCGCGGGTCAAGATCGCCATGTCCGGCCTGCCGCCCAACGCCGGGGCGAAGTTCCCGTCGGAGCTGTCGGGCGGCATGATCAAGCGCGCCGGGCTGGCCCGCGCGCTGGCGCTCGACCCCGACATCCTGTTCCTGGACGAGCCGACCGCCGGGCTGGACCCCATCGGTGCCGCCGCCTTCGACCAGCTGATCCGCAACCTGCAGCGCAGCCTGGGGCTGACCGTCTTCATGGTCACCCACGACCTGGACAGCCTGACCTCCATCTGCGACCGCATCGCCGTGCTGGTCGACAAGAAAATTCGCGTGGGCACGCTGGAGGAGCATCTCCGCGACCCGCATCCCTGGATTCACGACTATTTCCACGGACCGCGCGGCCGCGCCGCGCGCCATGCAGAAAGCTGACCGGACGCCATGGAAACCCGCACCAGCTACATCCTCGTGGGCAGCTTCGTGTTGGCCTTGCTCGCCGGCCTCTTCGTCTTCACGGTCTGGGTCGCCAAGATCCAGTTGGAGGAGACGCGCCAGCCCTATTACATCTACTTCACCGGCTCGGTGACCGGCCTTCAGGAGGGCAGCCCGGTGCGCTACCGCGGCATTCCCGTGGGCACGGCGACCGACATCCGCCTGGACCCCAACGACGTCAGCCGCGTGCGCGTGCGGATCGAGGTTCAGGAAGGCACGCCGATCAAGACCGACTCCATCGCCTCGCTGGAAGTGCAGGGCATCACCGGCGGCGCCTATGTGCAGATTTCCGGCGGCACGGAGATGAGCGAGCTTCTGCGCACGGCGCATGACGGCGGCATCCCGGTGATCCCGTCGCGCCCGTCGTCGCTGACGGTGTTCGTCGACGCCGCCCCGCAGCTTCTGAACCGCGCGCTGGACCTGACCAACCGGGTGGCGGACCTGCTGACCCCGCAGAACCAGGCGGCCATCGCGGAAATCCTGGCCAACACCCGCACGTTGACCGGCGAGCTGGCCCGCGCCAGCCAGGGGCTGGACGGCACGCTCGCCCAGGCCAACCGGACGCTCCAGGGCTTCGAGACGGTCGGTCCGCAGCTCGGCCAGACGATGGAGCAGGCGCAGCGCACGCTGGCCGCGGTGGAGAGCGGCACCAAGACGCTGACGGGCGACCTGCACACGTTGGCCGGATCGCTGAACAAGACCGCCAACCAGCTCAACGCCATGATCGGGGAGAACCGCGGGGCGCTGCGCGACTTCACCGGCGGCGGGCTGTATGAACTGACCTTGCTGATCTCGCAGTTGCGCGACCTGTCGGGGCAATTGTCCCGGGTCGTGACGCGGATCGAGAACGACCCGTCGAACTTCCTGTTCGGCGGAACCCGCCAGGGCGTGGAGGTGCGTGGACGATGACGAGCCGTTTGATGAAAGGAGTGGGAGCGGCGCTGCTGGCGGTCGGCCTGATGACCGGCTGCGCGGCGTTGAACCCCACCGCGCCCAGCCTCTACACGCTGACGCCGGGAAAGGTGGCGGAGTCCCTGTTGCCGCCGGTAAGGTGGCAATTGCTGGTGGAGCCTCCGGCGGCCAGCGCCGGGATCGATACGCCGCGCATCGCGGTCACCCGCTCCGCCACCGCGCTCGATTACTTCGCCGGGGTGTCCTGGGCCGACCGGGCGCCGAACATGGTGCAGGGGCTGATCGTCCAGTCCTTCGAGGACAGCCGGCGGATCGTCTCGGTCGGGCGGGATTCCGCGGGGCTGCGCTCCGACTTCGTGTTGAAGACGGAACTGCGTGATTTCCAGGCGGAATTCGGTGACGCCAGCGCCGTGGCGCCGGGCCGGGTGCGGGTGCGGCTGTCGGCCAAGCTGGTCGCCATGCCCAACCGGGCCATCGAGGCGGGCGAGACCTTCGACGCCGTGGTGCCGGTGCGCGGGCCGGATTTCACCGACGTGATCGCCGCCTTCAACACGGCGCTGGGTCAGGTGCAAGGCGCGCTGGTGGACTGGACCCTGCGGCGGGGCGAGGCGGTGTTCCGTACGGACTCCGGCCGTGTCGGTTCGGCGCTTTCCCGTTAAGGAAAGCGCTTGCTATGCGTACAAAGCCTCATACGTAATAGGGATCAAGGAAGGGCAGGGGCTGACGGGACAGAGCATCCGATGATGGAGCTTTCTGAGCTTTCGCGCGACGAGTTGCAGGCGATGTCGGAGGCCGCGCGGGAGGTCCGGCTGTGCCAGCGCGTGCTCGCCAAGACCGGCGACACGGTGGTGGGGGAGCTTCTGCGCGGGCACGGCACGCTCTACGAATGGCGGCACTACCCGCCGGGCGACGTCTACGATGCCGAATACCATGCCCAGTACTATTACCACTGCCACCCCGAGGACGAGCGGCCCGACGGCGAGCACGGGCACTTCCACACCTTCCTGCGCCCGCTGGGCATGCCGCCGGGCATGGAGCCGGTGCCGCTGAAGGATTACGAGGAGCCGGACAACCCCAACGACGCGCTGTCCCATCTGGTGGGGATCGCCATGGACGTGGCGGGGCAGCCGGTGCGCCTGTTCACGACGAACCGTTGGGTGACGGGGGAGACGTGGTACGCGGCCGACGACGTGATCCGCATGCTCGACAGCTTCACCGTGGACCACGCTCGGCCGTCCTGGCCGGCGAACCGCTGGATCACCGCGATGGTGCGGCTGTTCCGGCCGCAGATCCTCAGCCTGCTGCACGAGCGCGACCGGACGGTCGCCGCCTGGAGCGATCGGCATCCGGAGGGCTGGGTCTACGAGGATCGGGCGCTGGAGGTTACCTCGCAGATCCTGATCTCAGTGGAGGAGCAGATCGCGGCGGTGGAGCACGCGTTGCGCGGCGTGCGGCGGCGGTCCTCCGTGCTGCCGGAACCGCCGCGCTTCGTCACGCCTTGATGAAATACCCTCTCCCGCCCCGGGAGAGGGAAGGGGCCCACGCATCAGCGTGGGAAGGGTGAGGGTGCCTGCAATGGGCCAGCGCTTGATCTTTGCGCGACCCTCACCCGGCTCTCAGCGGATGCCGGAGGCATCCGCCTGTCGCCGTCAGCGCTGGCTTTCAGCCAGCGTGAGAGGCGCCTCCGGCGCCACCCTCTCCCGGGACGGGAGAGGGCTTTCCTCACACCGGCAGCAGCGCCTTGCCCGTGCTGCCCGGAACCTGCCGGGCCTGGGCCATCACCGCCTTCTGGACCTTCTCGAAGGCGCGCACCTCGAGCTGGCGCACGCGCTCGCGCGAGACGTGGAAGTGCTGGCTCAGCTCCTCCAGCGTCAGCGGCTCGTCGCGCAGGCGGCGGGCCACCAGGATCTGCCGCTCGCGGTCGTCCAGAACGCCCAGCCCCAGCTTGAGGAACTGTTGGCGACGCTTGCGCTCCTGCGCACCGGCCAGGATCGCTTCCTGGTCGGGGCTCTCGTCCGCCAGAAGGTCCAGCCATTCGCTGTCGCCATCCTCGGCCAGGGTGGCGTTCAGCGAGCGGTCGGTGCCCAGCCGGCGGTTCATCTCGATCACGTCGGCCTTGGAGACGTCCAGCTCCGTCGCGATGCTCTCCACCGCTTCCGGAGACAGGTCGCCGCCGAAGGTGCCGTTCTCGGCGTCCTGCAACTGCGCCTTCAAGCGGCGCAGGCTGAAGAACAGCTTCTTCTGGGCCGCCGTGGTGCCGATCTTCACCAGCGACCAGTTGTGCAGCACATATTCCTGGATCGCCGCCCTGATCCACCAGGAGGCGTAGGTGGCGAAACGGAACCCCTTGTCGGGGTCGAACTTCTGGGCCGCCTGCATGACGCCGACATTGCCCTCGGCGATCAGGTCGGACAGGGGCAGGCCGTAGCCCTGATAGCCGCGGGCCATTTTGAAAACGAGCCGGAGGTGGCTGCCGATCAGCTTGTCGAGGGCGCGGCGGTCCTGCCGCTCCCGCCAGCGGATGGCGAGGTCGCGTTCCTGCTCAGGGGTGAGGTAGTCGTACTTGCGGGTTTCTTTTAGAAAGAGGGTGAGGGGTTCGCCAGAAACTGCCAGTTCCGTCAAAGAGCTTCTCCTGATTCCGGCATCCTCGGGAAACACCCTGCAATGGACCGATGGCCCCCGGCCCGGCTGGCCGGCGGGGCCATCGGAGCGGGGTGGGATCGGCTGTGGCCCAGGGCCGGCCGTGACTGTGTGGATGTCGGCAAGAGCTTAGAAATAAGAGATCGCAGGCGCGGTTCAAGGGGTGGGGGGAAAGAAAGTATCCGCAACCGGAAAACGGGAACTCCCTGAGACAGGCCGCGTTTGGGGTCGGTCGGGCCGGCTGGAATCGGCCCTGTGACCGTCAACGGAGGACCGCGGCCATGGAGCTCGATCCGCTGCTTCTGTCGCGAATCCAGTTCGCTTTCGTGATTTCTTTTCACATTCTTTTCCCCTCTTTTACGGTAGGGCTGGCCTGCTGGATCGCGGTTCTGGAGGCGCGGTGGCTGATCACCGGCAAGGCCCTGTACCGCAGCCTGTCGGAATTCTGGACGCGGATCTTCGCCATCTCCTTCGGCATGGGCGTGGTGTCCGGGATTGTGATGACCTACCAGTTCGGCACGAACTGGAGCCGCTGGTCCGACATCGTCGGCAATGTGCTGGGTCCGCTGATCCAGTACGAGGTGGTGACCGCCTTCTTCCTGGAGGCCGCCTTCCTCGGCATCCTGCTGTTCGGGCGGGACCGCGTGCCGCGGGGCATCCATTTCATGGCGGCCGTGCTGGTGGCCACCGGGACGGTGCTGTCCTCCTTCTGGATTCTGTCGGCGAACAGCTGGATGCACACCCCGGCGGGGGCGGAACTGCGCGACGGGCGGTTCTTCGTCACCGACTGGTGGGCGGTGGTGTTCAACCCGTCCTTTCCCTACCGTCTGGCCCACATGCTGACGGCGATGTTCCTGACCACCGGATTCGTGGTGGCCGGCATCAGCGCCTATTACCTGCTGCGCAACCGCTTCCTTGAGCACGCGCGGGTCGGGCTCAGCATGTCGCTGGCGCTCATCACCATCCTGGCACCCTTGCAAATCTTCCTCGGCGATCTGCACGGGCTGAACACGCTGGAACACCAGCCGGCCAAGATCGCCGCGATGGAGGGCCATTGGGAGGGCGGGGCGCGGGCGCCGCTGATCCTGTTCGCCATCCCCGACAACGAGGCGGAGGCCAACCACGCGGAAATCGCCATTCCCGCCCTCTCCAGCCTGATTCTGACCCACGAGTGGGACGGGGTGGTCCCCGGCCTGAAGAATTTTCCGGTGGAGGACCGGCCCAACCCGGAGATCCTGTTCTGGACCTTCCGCATCATGGTGGCGATCGGCATGATCATGCTGACGGTGGCGCTGATCCATCTGGTGCAGCGCGTGCGCGGGAAGCTCTACAGCCCGCACTGGTTTCACAAGCTGCTGGTCGGCTGCATGCCGCTGGGCTTCATCGCCATCCTGGCCGGCTGGTTCACCACCGAGATCGGGCGCCAGCCCTGGGTGGTCTACGGCATGATCCGCACGGCGGACGCTGTGACCCCAGCCTTGACCGGCGGGGCGGTGCTGACCTCGCTGATCGTGTTCATGATGGTCTACGCCATCATCTATGGGGCCGGGACCTATTACCTGTTCCGGCTGCTGACCATCGGACCGTCGCGGTTGAACGACGAGGATCTGGAGATTCCGGCGGTGGCGCAGGGCCACCAGCCGAAGCGGCCCCTGTCGGTGCCCGGCGAATCCATCGAACCCGCGGAGTGACGTCCATGGAAGGCAGCCTGCTGACCCTCGCCTGGGTCGCCATCGTCGGTTTCGCCGTCTTCATGTATGTGCTGATGGACGGCTTCGACCTCGGCATCGGCATCCTCTACCCCTTCGCCCCCAGCGAGGAGGCGCGGGACGTCATGATGAACTCCGTGGCGCCGGTCTGGGACTTCAACGAGACGTGGCTGATCCTCGGCGGGGCGGGGCTGTTCGCGGCCTTCCCCATCGCCTACGCCGTCGTTCTGCCGGCGATGTATCTGCCGCTGCTGGTGATGCTGATCGCGCTGATCTTCCGCGGCGTCGCCTTCGAATTCCGCTTCAAGGCGCGGAGCAGCCGCCATTTGTGGAACAAGGCCTTCTTCCTGGGTTCGCTGCTCGCCACCTTCGCGCAAGGGGTGGTTCTCGGTTCCTTCATCCAAGGGATCGAGGTGGAGGGACGCAACTTCGCCGGGACCATGCTGGACTGGCTGACCCCCTTCAGCCTGTTCTGCGGCGTGGCGCTGATCGCCGGCTACGCGCTGCTGGGAAGCACGTGGCTGATCTGGCGGACCATCGGCATCCTGCAGGACTGGTGCTTCCGTGTGGCGCGACGGCTCCTCATCGTGGTGCTGGTTCTGGTCGCGGCGGTCAGCCTGTGGACGCCCTTCCTGGACGCTTCCATCGCCGCGCGCTGGTTCTCGGTTCCCAACATCCTGCTGCTGTCGCCGGTGCCGCTGATGGTCGGCTTCCTCGCCTTCGGCCTGTGGCGGGCGCTGGACGAGGGGCGGGAGGTGCTGCCCTTCGCCTTCGCCATGGGGCTGTTCGCCCTGTCCTATCTGGGGCTGGCGATCAGCCTGTGGCCGGTGCTGATACCGCCGGGGATCACCGTGTGGCAGGCGGCCGCCCCGCCGGAAACCCAGGTCTTCCTGCTGATCGGCATGGCTTTCCTGATTCCGACAATCCTGATCTACACCGCCTACAGCTACTGGGTTTTCCGCGGGAAGGTGACGGGCGCGATCGGTTATCATTGATGGCGGCGATCATTGAGAACCCGCCCAACGCTGGCGTACAACAGCCGACCCCTTTCGACGGAGACCGCGCCATGACCCCAGACACCGCCCCGGACATCAGCTTCGCCGAGGTGATGCTGCGCAAGGGCGCGGAACTGCTGCAGGACACCATGCCGGACGATGCGTCGGAGGAGGCGGTGAACATCATGGCCCGCCGTCTCGCCATCGCCGCGACAATGGATGCGCCATTGGTTGTCCACGCCGAGGGCGGTGGGCGGCCCGAGATGTTCGAGGAGGCGATGCGGCTGGCCGGAGTCTCCGCCGGGGAGCGCGCCGCCGCCCTGGCCGAGGCCCGGCAGGACGAACGCGCCGTGGTGTTCGAGTTCGACGGCACCGGCCCGCTGACCGGCAACCGCGTGATCGCCGCGGTGATTCGCCCGGAGGACCGGACGGACCTTCTGGAGGCCTACATCGCCATCGGGCGCCTGCGCGACGGGACCGCCCAGGTGACCGTCGCCCCGGCAACCTTGCGCCTGGACGCCCGCGCGCTGGCGGAGACGCTGGCGCTGATCGGTCCGGCGGCGCAGCACAGCGTCAACGCCGCCAACGCCGCCATGGCCCACGCGGCGGGCATCACCGCCCTGCCGGGCCATGAGCTGGACAGCCTGCCGGGCGCCCTGATCGCGCTCTACTGGCACGCCTTCTGCCTGTCCTCGGCCCGCACGCGGCTGCGGCCCACCGGGCCGAACGCGCCGACCCTGCATTGAGCTCCGGGAATCAGCGCATGAGGGTGCTGTTCCGCGCCGACGCCGGGGCATCCATCGGGGCCGGGCATGTCATGCGCTGCCTCGCCGTGGCGGAAGCCGTGCAGGAATTGGGCGGCGACGCCCTGTTCGCCGTGGCGAGCCTGCCTCCGGCTTTGGAAGAGCGGCTGCACGCTGCCGGCATGGCCACGCACCGGATCGACGCCGCCCCTGGCAGCGCCGCCGACCTTGCCGCGACCCGCGCCATCGCGGTGGAAGCCGGTGTTGCCGCCGTCGTGCTGGACGGCTACGGGTTCGGGGAAGACTGGCGGGCCGGACTGGCCGGTACGGGGCTGTGCATCCTGGCCTTCGACGACGCAGGATCGGGGGAGCCCATCCACGCCCGACTGATCGTCAACGCCGCGCCGGACGCCGCGTCGCTGCCTTACCGTAAGGGCAACCCGGACGCCCGGCTGCTGCTCGGCCCCGCCCACGCGCCGTTGCGGCGGGAGGTGCGGGAGGCCGCGGCGGCGCCCAAGCCGCCGCTGGAGGAACGCCGCGGCCTGCTGGTCACCTTCGGCGGCTCCGACCCGCTGGGGCTGACGGCTCCGGTGATCGAACGCCTCGCGCCCCGCCTGCCGCCCGGCGTCTGGCTGGATGTGGCGGTCGGCGGGGCGGTGCGCGACGCGGCCGCGGTGGAGGCCGCGGCGGGATGTTTCAAAGACAGCGTGCGGCTGCACCGCGACACGCCGCGCATGGGGCACCTGATGGCGCAGGCCGGGCTGGCCGTTTCGGCGGCGGGCACCACGACGGGGGAGCTGGCGGCCATCGGCACGCCCGCCGTCCTCGTCACCATCGCCGACAACCAGTTGGAGGCCGCCCGCCAGTCGGAAGCCCTGGGCTGGTGCGCCCTGGTGGCTGGGCAGACCGAAGGCGCGGCCGAGCGGATCGCTGACATGGCGCTGGAGCTTTGGGCCGATCCGGCGCGGCGGCGGACCATGGCGGGCAAGCTGGCCGGGATCGTCGATGGCCGGGGCGCCTTGCGCATCGCGCAGGCGCTGGCGGAGGCCGTCACGAACGCCGACGCTCCCATTAACCCTCTCCCCTCCGGGGAGAGGGGAGGGTGAGGGCGATGGTGGTCGGGCGCGGTTACCCCGCGGTGAAGCCGCCGTCCACCGGAAGCACGGTCCCGGTTATCCAGCGCCCACTGTCGGCCAGCAGATAGGCCACCGCGTCGGCCACGTCCTGCGGCGCGCCGTAGCCCAGCGGGTGGGCGGCAGCCAGCGCCGCGTTCTGCTCCGCCGGCAGCATGGCGAACTGCTTCTCCGCCTTGGCGCCCAGCACCACCGCCGGGGCGACCACATTGACGCGGATTCGCTTGTCGGCCAGTTCCAGCGCCAGCGATTGCGCCACCGAGACCAGCGCAGCCTTGCTCGCGGCGTAGAGTGAGCGGCCCTTCTGGCCCTTCAGCCCGGCGACCGACCCGACATAGACGATCGACCCGCCGCCCGGAGCGAAGACGCCCTTCTGGTGGAAGCCGCGCGCCAGCATCAGCGAGGCCCCGACATTGAGCGTGAAATAACGGTCGAACTGCGCCCGGTTGACCTGCCGCAGCACGGAATAGCCCTGCTCAGACGCGGAATGGACCAGCCCGGCGAAGGGGCCGCCCGCCTCCGCCAGACCCTTCATCCAACCGGGGACGGCGTCGAGGTCGGTCAGGTCGAAGGGTGCGACGCTGTGCCGCTCCGGTTCGTCCAGAAGCGCGCGTGTGGCCTCCAGCGCGTCGGCGCGGCGGCCGACCAGCGTGAGGGCGGCGCCCAGCCCGGCCAGGGTCCGGCAGATCTCCCGCCCTATGTCGCTGTCGGCGGACGCTCCGGTCACCAGCAGGCGCCGTCCCGTGAGGTCGAGCGGGTTGCGCATGGTTCGGCGGCTCAGGGAGTCAGCAGGGGGAAATCGTCGGGGATCTCCTGCACCTCCGGGGCCGGGATCGGCCCGACGTCGGCGACCACGGCGCCCCAGGACCAGCCGACGCCGAAGCCGGCCAGCAGCATCTTGCGCGTGCCGGTGGACAGCGCCTCGCCCAGCCGATGGCTGACCGCCAGCGGGATGGAGGCGGAGCTGGTGTTGCCGAAATCGTGCATGTCCACGAGGAATTTTTCCGGCGGGAACTTGGTCTTCTTACGCAGATGCTCCAGCATGAAGGCGTTGGCCTGGTGCATCACGCAGAGGTCGATGTCCTCGACCCCCACGCCGGCGAACTCCAACGTCTCGCGGACCAGCGGCGGCACGGCGCGCAGCGTGAAGGCGAAGACCTCCGCCCCATTCAGCGCCAAGCGGGAGTCGGTGAACATGCGCTCCTGCTTCTCCGCCGGCCAGGGCTCGCGGCCCGGCACCAGCGAGTTGCGGCGCCCGCCGGCTTTGACCCAGATGTTCTTGGCGCCGCCGCCGTCGGTACCGACGACGACGTGGATCGGCGCGGCCCCTTGGCTGACCTCCAGCGCCACGGCTCCGCCTGCGTCGCCGAACAACGGTAGGGTGGAACGGTCGCCTGGCACGAGGTGGCGCGAGCTGGTGTCGCCGCACAGCACGATCGCCCGCCGGCCCGTCGATCCGCCGAGCAGCCGCCCGGCCATCCACAGCCCGTAGACGAAGCCGGAGCAGCCCAGATTGACATCGAAGCAGGCCGCTCCCGTGGGCAGTCCCAGCCGCTTCTGCATGACGCAGGAGGTCGCGGGCACGTTGTAGTCGGGGTCCTGCGACACGAAGACCAGCACGTCCACGCTGGACGGGTCCCAGCCGAGCTGGGCGAGCAGCCCCTCCGCGGCCGCCACGCACATGTCCGACGCGCAGATGTGCGGCGGGGCGATGCGCCGCTCGTACACGCCGGTGGTGGCGAACAGCTTCTCCGCCTCCTCCGCCGTGAAGAGGGAGTGGTCCTCCAGGAAGGAATGGCGGTGCGGCGGCACGGCGGCCCGGAAACCCGCGATGCGCACGCCCTCGATGATGGCCTTCACCGGATGCTCCCTCCCTCCGCCGCCTTTCCGTCCGTCCTGGACTTGGGCGAATTCGGAGACTATTAACCGAAAGAACGCTAAGGGTCGAATGATTAACGAACCGATAAATGGGATCAGCCATGGATGACCGGGTTCAGCAAAGCCGGCTTTCGCCCCCGCCCGACATGGTGATCCCGCCGCAACGTTACTCCGGCGAGGCCAATCACGCCGAAGAGGCGGCGCGAATCTTCCGCCGCTGCTGGATGTTCGTTGGATTTACGGACGACCTGCGCAACGACAACGACTTCATCACCGCCGACATCGCCGGCACCTCGGTGCTGATTCAGAATTTCGACGGGGAGCTGCGGGCCTATCACAACGTCTGCACGCACCGCTATTCGCTGATCCATCTGCGACCCTGCGGCAACGGCAAGCCGGTCTGCCCCTATCACGGCTGGGTCTTCAACCGCGACGGCGTTCCTGTCGGCATCCCCGGCAACCGCGAGCATTTTGGGCTGGATGACGCCGCGAAGAAGCGTCTCGCCCTGCGGCGCTTCGAGGTGGCGGTGCGGGGCCGCTTCGTCTTCATCCGGCTGGAGCCGGCCGGGGCGGGGCTGGACGAGCAGCTGGGGGCTTACGGCGCCGTCCTCGACCATCTGTCGGAGCTGTTCACCGACCGTATCGACGAGGGCGTGCTGCCCTGGAACGCCAACTGGAAGGCGGCGCTGGAAAGCGCGCTGGAGGTCTACCACGTCGACGCCACCCACCCGGAAACCTTCAAGGGCTACGTCAAGAAGGTGTGGATCTGCTCCTACGAGGGCGAGCATTCGCGGGGCGTCAGCCAGCTTTCCGATGGCTCGGCGCGCTGGTGGGACGGGGTGACCCAAAAGATGGGTTTGCCGCGCAGCGACCGGCTGGAAAGCTACGACCATTATCTGATCTTCCCCAACCTCGCCATCGGCGTCTCCCACGGTGCGCTGATGAGCGTCCAGACCTACGACCCCGTCGGGCCGGACCGCTGCGACCTGCATTACCGCCTGTTCCTGGGCGAGACGTCCAAGCCGCAGACCAAGGGCGGGGCCGCGCGCAAGGCGGTGGAGGCCAACGTCGCCGGCTTCAACCGCACGATCCTTGGCGAGGACCAGCGCGTCGCCGAATCCACCCATAAGGGGCTGAAGCAAGCGCAGGCTCCGGCCGTTCTCGGCTCCTGCGAGGAGCGCATCGCCGCCTTCCACCGGGCGTGGCTCGCCCGCATGGCCGCCGAATGAGCCGAGACATGACCAAGGACATGAGCCCGCTCGTCGATCTCACCGGACGGCACGTCCTGGTCACCGGCGCCTCCGCCGGGATCGGGCGGGCGACGGCGCTGCTCGCTGCCAAACTCGGCGCGCGGGTCACCCTCAACGGGCGCGACGCCGGGCGGCTCAATGAAACGCTGGCGCTTCTGCCGGGGGAGGGGCATCGGAGGGCCGCGTTCGACCTGTCGGACAGCGATGCCATCCCCGGCTGGGTCAAGGCGCAGGCGGAATCCGGCGGCCCCATCGCCGGGCTGGCCCATTGCGCCGGGGTTCAGATCGGCAAGCCGGTGCGCGGCGTCGATCAAGCCTTCTTCGACGGCATCCTGCACGCCAACCTGCTGAGCGCGCTGGCGTTGGCCCGCGGCCTGCGGCAGAAGGGCTGCCACGCCGAACCGGCGGCGCTGGTGCTGGTGTCCTCCGTCGCGGCGGAGATCGGGCAGCCGGGCAACGTGGTCTATTCGGCGGCCAAGGGCGGGCTGGTCTCGGCCACCCGCGGGCTGGCCATGGAGTTCCTGCGCGACGGCATCCGCGTCAACTGCGTCGCCCCGGCGATGGTCGAGACGGAGATGATGGAGCGCTTCCGCCGCACCACCACGGCGGAGCAGTTCGAGGCGATCCGCGCCGCCCATCCCATGGGCTTCGGCAAGCCGGAGGACGTGGCCTCGGCTATCGCCTTCCTGCTGTCGTCGGCCAGCGGCTGGATCAACGGGGTGATGCTGCCGGTGGATGGCGGTTATCTGGCGACGTGACGCCGCACGCGTTCGAAGGGTAAGGGTTCATGTTCCGCTTCCGCCGACCGACGACCGACGATGCCGAGATGCTGCTGCGCTGGCGCACCGAGCCGTCGATCACCCGCTTCATGTTCACCGATCTGGAGAACCCGGACGTCGAGCGGCAGCGCGCGTGGCTGGCCGCGATGGATGCCCGCGCGGACTTCCGCCATTTCATCATCGAGCATGAGGGCCGCCCGGTCGGCTATCTTTCCTACTATGACATCGATCGAGTGCATCTGCGCTGCTCCTCCGGCTCGTACATCGTCGAGGAACGGGACCGGCGGAAGCTTGCCGGCTTCCTGCACTGCTTCATCATGGACTATTGCTTCTATGGATTGGGGATGAACAAGCTCTTCAACTATTTCATGGAGGGCAACGACACGGTCATCCGCATCCAGAGGGTTGTGAAAGCGCGCGAGGTCGGGGTGCTGCGTCAGCATGTTCACAAATATGGCCGTTTCCACGACGTCCATGTGTTCGAGACGCTGCGCAGCGATTGGGAGGGGCACCCCCATATCTTTTCGCGCGAAACCACGCTGACCGCCTTCGCGGAATAGGCTGTGCGGCGGGGGGCTTACGGTGGGCGGTCGGCCGGGAAAGTTCGCCGTCACCCCCACCGAATGTTTGACCAATCCACCGCCGACGCGGTATGCGGCGGGGGTGGGGGCGGCGCCGTGGCGCCGGAAGCATGAGGGGAAGCACGGTGCGGCCTGAGGAAGCCTTGACGGACATCGACGTCACGCTGCTTGCCGGCGGTCTCGGCTCGCGCATGCGGGGCGTCTCGGGCGACACGCCCAAGGTGCTTGCGCCCATCGCGGGCCGCGCCTTTCTCGGACATCTGCTGGACCATCTGGCGGCCTACGGCGCGCGCCGGGTGGTGCTGTGTCTGGGCCATCTGGCCGACCGGGTGACGGCGTGGCTGGCCCAGGGCGACACCAACCGGTCGTTGGACGTCGTCTGCCAGATCGAGCCGAGCCAGATGGGCTCCGCCGCGGCGCTCGCCTACATCCGCAAGGACCTGAAGGCCGGCACCGTCCTGGTGATGAGCGGCGACACCTTTCTAGACGCCGACCTGCGCGCCTTCGTCGCCTCGCACCGCCTGTCGGGAGCGGAGGCGTCGGTCCTGTGCGTGGAGGTGGAGGACGCCGCCCGCTTCGGCCGGGTGGAGGTCGGTCCGGACAGCCGGGTCCGCCAGTTCCTCGACAAGGCGCCGGGGCGCGGGGTCATCAACGCCGGGGTCTATCTCTTCTCCGCGGCCTTCCTCGACCGCATCGCGGCCTCCGGGGCCAGTTCGCTGACCCGCGACGTGCTGCACAAGATGCCGCCGGGAACGCTGCACGGCCACGTCGCCAAGGCGCGCTTCATCGACATGGGCACGCCGGAAAGTCTGGCGGTCGCCGCCAGCGTGATCGGCGGCCGCGAGACCTGAGCGGAGCGGGCGCCGTGGCGACGCTGGACGAGGCGCTGGCCACCGCGCTCGACCTTCACACCGCCGGGCGGACGGAGGAGGCCGAGACCCTCTACGGGCGAATCCTCGACGCCGTTCCGGACGAGCCGAACGCCCTCCACCTCTATGGCCTTCTCTGCGCCCAGGGCGGGCGGTTTGAGCAGGCCGCCGGACTGCTGGGTCGGGCGGTGGCGCTGCGCCCCGGCCTGCCCGAATACCGCGCCAACCTCGCGAAGCTGCATCAGGCCCGCGGCAATCCCGCCGCGGCGACGGAGGAATACCGCGCCGCCCTGTGTCTTTGTCCCGATTCGGCGGCGCTCGCCTTTCCGTTGGCGGGAGCGGCGCGGCAGGCGGGGCAGGGTGGGCTCGCCGTGGCGGCCTACCGCCGCACGATCATCATCCAGCCCGACCTTGCCGAACCGATGGTTCAGACCGGCATCCTGCTGCGCTACGAAGGTCGGACCGGCGAAGCGGTGTCCGCCTTGCGCCGCGCCGTCCGGCTGCGCCCCGACCATGGGGAGGCGTGGCACCATCTCGGCGTGGCGCTTCAGCGCGTCAAGGACCCGGCGGCGCTGGCGGCGCTGATGCACGCCGCGGCCCTGCTGCCGGAAGACGCCACGGTTCGGCTCAATCTCGGCCGCGCCCATTATGACGCGGGGCGCTGGGACGCCGTCGCTGCGGCCTTGCGCAGCGCGCTGGCGCTCGACCCGGCGCACGACGGTGCGTTGGAGCTTTTCGCCGCTGCCCGGCGCAAGACAGGTCGGGAGGAGGAGGCCATGACGGCGCTGCGCCGTCTGCTGCGGCTGCGTCCGGACGCGGCGAACGGCTGGCACGTGCTGTCGTTTGCCGAACCGGGCGGCTTGCGGACGCTCCACCGCGCTCTGGCCCTTCAACCGGATCACCGCAACGCGCTGAGCGGTCTGGCGAACCGGTTGCGCGACCGGCGGGAGGTCGTCGCGTCGCTGCGCCTGCACGATCGGGCCGTCCGCCTTCAGCCGGCCAGCGCCGAGGCGCGCTGGAACCGTTCCCTGGCCCGGCTCCTGGCCGGTGACTTGGCGGGCGGTTGGGAGGATTACGAGGCACGCTGGGGCGTGGCCGATTTCCCGACGAAGCCGCGCGGCCTGCCGCAGCCGCTGTGGAGCGGCGAGGACATCGCCGGGCATACCATCCTGCTGCACGAGGAGCAGGGGCGCGGCGACGCCATTCAGTTCGTCCGCTACGCCCCGCTGGTGGCCGCCCGCGGTGCCCGCGTGCTGTTGGAGGCCGGGGCCGATCTGGTTCCCCTGTTTCGCGGTCTGCCGGGAGTGGAGCGGGTCTTCGCGCGCGGCGAGCCCTTGCCGGGGTTCGACTGGCAATGCCCGCTGCTCAGCCTGCCGAGAGCCTTCGCCACCCGGCTGGAGACTATTCCCGCCGCCGCTCCCTACCTGACCGCGGACCCGGCGCGCGCCGCGGCGTGGCGGGAGCGGCTGGCCGGTGACGGTCTCAAGGTGGGGCTGGTCTGGGCTGGCAACCCGCAGTTCGCCGGTGACCGGGAGCGGTCGCCGGGGCTGGCGGCGCTGGCCCCGCTGTTGGCGGTGACGGGCTGCCGCTTTTTCGGCCTGCAACTCGGCCCCGGCCATGACGAGCTGGCGCAGCGGGCGATGCCGCCGTCGTTCACCGATCTGGCGCCGGAGATCCGCGACTTCGCCGACACCGCGGCGATCATGGCGTCGCTGGACCTCGTGGTGTCCTCCTGCACCGCGCCCGCCCATCTGGCCGGGGCGCTGGGCGTCCCTCTGTGGGTGCTGCTGTCCCACGCGCCGGACTGGCGCTGGCTGCTCGACCGCGCCGACAGCCCCTGGTACCCGACCGCCCGCCTGTTCCGCCAGCCCCGCCCCGGCGATTGGGGCGCGGTGGCGGGAGAGGTCGCGGCGGCGCTGGCCGAGCGGGTCTCCGCGCATTCTTGAAACCTTAACCACGCCGGGGCTATCAGGAGGCGGGGCGCAACACAGGCGCCGGTTGGGGGAACAGCATGTCCGACATCGCCGGGGAACAGGCCGTCACGCTGAAGGCCCTGCTGGCCGAGCGCCAGTTCAACGCCGACCGCCTCAACACCCTGTCCGCCCACTGCGAGCGCATGCGCCGCGAGCTGGAACTGGACGCCCGCCTGTCCATCGCCGAGGCGCTTCGCCGCGACCCGCCGACCGGGGAGACGGTGCTGATCCACTCCGTTCTGTTCCAGCTGACCGGCGACCTCTACCACTACGAGCGCATTCTCCATTACCTGCTGCTGGGCGGGGAGCGGGTCGGACCGCAGCTGATGCACTACACCTACTGGTGCATGGCGCGGCAGCTGTTCCTGGCGGCCTCGGCGCCGGACAAGCTGAGCGCCTTCGGCCCCTGCGACCTTTTCCGCTTTTATGAAGAACTGGTGTCGGCGGTGGCGCGGCGCTGGGGCGTCGTTCCGCCGCGCCACGCGCCGCGCGACGGGCCGATCCGCCGGGTGGCCGTGCTGACCAACCAGTTCACCAACGACCAGCACCAGCCCTCGCGCGACTGCTTCGACTACGCCAGCCGGCTTCAGGATGACTTCGGGCTCGACGTCGCCATCATCAACTGCAACACCATGCCGCTGCGGGCCGAGAGCCTGTTCGTTCCGCCGATGATCGCGGAGCTGGTCGCCGATTACGAGGGCGTCTTCGCGCTGAAGATGTTCGGTCGGCAGGTGAAGATGGCCTCCTTCACCGACCGCGCCTTTTCCAAGGACAAGCTGTCCACCATCGTCGGTGCCGTCGACGGCTATGACCCCGACCTGCTGGTCACCTTCGGCGGGGCCAACGTGGTGGGCGACCTGTTCGCGGTGACCGGCGCGCGGCCGGTGGTCTGCCTGCCCACCACCTCGGGCATGACCATCTCGCTGGCCCATCTGGTGCTGGGCTACGAGGAGGGGAACCACACGGACGCCATGCCGGCGCTTTACCGAGGCCCCTTCGCGCGGCGCTTCCGGCCCTTCACGCTGGGCTTCTCCCCACCCCCCACGGCGGGTGTCGGGGGCGATCTCGATCTGGGCGATGCCGCCTTCGTCTTCGCCGTGGTGGGCACCCGCCTGGATTTTGAGGTGACCGGGGAATTCCTCGCGCTGGCCGATTCCATCCTCGACCGCTGCCCCGGCGCAGTGATCGTCTTCGCGGGGGAGGCGGAGCAATTGCCGGCCCGGCTGACGGCGGCGCGCAACGGCGCGCGGATGCGCAGCCTGGGCCATCTCAAGGACATTCGCGCCTTCTACCGGCGCTGCCACGCCTACCTCAACCCGTCCCGCCAGGGCGGCGGCGGCAGCGCCGCCTACGCCATCGCGGAAGGGCTGCCGGTGGTCACGCTGGCCTGGGGCGACGTGGCGAGCGTGGCGGGGGCGGGCATTCCCGTGCCGGACGCAGCCGCCTATGTGGAGCGCGCCGCCGCCCTCGTCGCCGACCCCGCGCTGCGGGAGCGGCAGGCGGAGCTGTCGCGCATCCGTTTCCTGACCGTCGGCGACCGCCACCGCTGCGCCGAACGGCTGCTGGCCTATGGCGAGGAGGCGCGGGACCTTCTGCGGGCTGCCGCACAAAAGGAAGACCCGCCGTCCGCTTCCGTGGCAGAGTGATTCACGACCTTTACAGAGAGACCGTCCTCCGTGCCGCGCGACGTCATCATCAACGGCCGCCCCATCGGCCCCGGGCATCCGCCCTATCTGATCGCCGAGATGTCGGGCAACCACAAGGGCGACCTGAACCGGGCGCTCGCCCTGGTCGACGCCGCCAAGGAGGCCGGCGCCGATGCGGTGAAGCTGCAGACCTACACCGCCGACACTCTGACCATCGACCATGACGGGCCGGGCTTCCTGCTGGAGGGTGGGTTGTGGAAAGGCCGCACCCTGCACGACCTCTACCGCGAGGCCCACACGCCGTGGGAGTGGCACGGGCCGCTGTTCGAGCGCGCCCGCGCCATCGGCCTGACCATCTTCAGCTCCCCCTTCGACGACACGGCGGTGGAGCTGCTGGAGCGGCTGGACGCCCCGGCCTTCAAGATCGCCTCCTTCGAGATGAACGACCTGCCGCTGATCCGCCGTGCTGCCCGCTCGGGCAAGCCGCTGATCCTGTCCACCGGTCTCGCCACGCTGGGCGAGATCGGAGAGGCGGTGGAGGCCGCGGGCGACGCGCCGCTCGTTCTGCTCCATTGCGTCAGCGGCTACCCGACCCCGCCCGAGGACTGCAACCTGCGCACCATCCCGCATCTGGCGCAGGCCTTCGGTGTCGACGTCGGCCTCTCCGACCACACGCAAGGCATGGCGGTGCCGGTCGCCGCGGCGGCGCTGGGCGCGGTGGTGATCGAGAAGCATTTCACCCTGTCCCGAGCCGACGGCGGGGTGGACAGCGCCTTTTCCCTGGAGCCGGCGGAGTTCAAGGCGATGGCCGACTCCGTCCGCACCGCCTGGGCGGCTCTGGGCCGCGTCCATTACGAGGTGAAGCCGAGCGAGGCGGGGGGGCGCGACTACCGCCGCTCCCTCTACGTCACCGCCGAAGTGGCGGCGGGCGAGGCGCTGAGCGCCGCCAACCTCCGCTCCATCCGTCCCGGCTTCGGCATGGAGCCGAAACATCTCCCCGTCGTGCTTGGCCGCCGGGCCGCCCGTCCGCTGAGGCGCGGGGAGCCGCTGCGCTGGGACATGCTGGCCCCGGAGGACGAATGAGCGCCGCCACGGCCAAGCCGCGCGTCGTCTGCATCTCGCAGGCCCGCATGACCTCGACCCGCCTGCCCGGCAAGGTGTTGATGGACGCGGCGGGGCAGCCATTGCTGACGCATCATTTGGGCCGCTTGGCGCGCTGCCGGTCGCTCGACGCGCTGGTTCTGGCGACCACGGTGAACGGCACCGATGACCCGGTGGCGGAACTGGCGGGATCGCTCGGCGTGCCGGTTTTCCGGGGCGATGAGCAAGACGTTCTCGGGCGCTTCGCCGGGGCCGCCGCCATGGCTGGCGCCGACGTGGTGGTGCGCGTCACCGCCGACTGCCCGCTGATCGACCCGGCTCTGGTGGACCGCGTGGTGACCGCCTTCCTGGGATCGGCGCCGCCGCTGGACTATCTCAGCCTGGACGTCACCCGCTTCCCGCGCGGCCTGGACAGCGAGGTCTTCACCCGCGCCGCTCTGGACGAGGCCGCCGCCAACGCCAGTGAAGCGGCGGAGCGCGAGCATGTCACCGCCCACCTCTACCGCCGCCCGGAGCGCTTCCGCATCGGCGCCCCCCTGGCGCCGGAGGACGGCAGCGTCCTGGACCAGCGCTGGTGCGTGGACGAGGCCGCCGACCTGGAGCTGGTCCGCCGCCTGATGGGGGCGCTTCTTCCCGAAAATCCCGGCTTCGGCTGGCAGGATTGTTGCAAAGTTCTGCGTCAGCACCCTGAATGGGCCGACCTGAACGGCAGCGTGCGTCAGAACACGCTCCACTGAAACGGAGACACCACCATGGACCGCAAGGAATTCCTGCTCGCGCTCGACGAGATGCTGGAACTGGACGCCGGCACCCTGACGGGGGCGGAGGAGCTCGAATCGATCGATTCCTGGGACTCGCTGGCCGTCATCAGCTTCATCGCCCTGGTCGATGAAAAGCTGGGCCACGTCGTGGAGGGCGAGAAGCTCGTCAAGGCGAAGACGGTGGACGACCTTCTGGGTCTGGCCGGCATCGCCGTCACGGCCTGACGCTCCGGTGACGTCGACGGTTGAGCGTTCCCCGCGGCGCGGACGGGCCGACATCGAGGGTGGTCCCGCCTCCTATCTGTCGATGGGGCGGGGCGGCGTTCCGGCCCTGCTGCTGCACGGCTTCGCCGGGGATTCGCTGACCTGGCAGTTCAACGCCGCGGCGCTGGCCGCCGACCGCCGGGTGCTGGCGGTGGATCTGCCGGGGCACGGCGCCTCGACCCTGGAGGTCGGGGACGGGCGGGTCGGCGCCTTCGCGCCCTGGCTGCTGCGCTTGCTGAACGCGTTGGAAATTCCGCGGGTCCATGCGGTCGGCCATTCGATGGGCGGTTACGTCGCGTTGGAGCTGGCGCGGCTGGCTCCGGAGCGGGTGGCGAGCCTGTCGCTGGTCGCCAGCGCCGGCCTCGGCCCCGACTTCGACCTGGAGTTCCTGCGGCGGGTCGCCGCGCTGGAGACGGTGGAGGAGGGGCGGGACTGCGCCGCGCGCCTGTTCGCCCGGCCCTGGCTGCTGGCGGGACGCGTCGGCGAGGTGATGCACGCCCAGGCCGCCGATCCCCGCCGCCGCGCCGCCCTGGAGCGGATCATCGCCGGCTCCTTCGCGGAGGCGCACCGGTCGCCCGGTCCGGTGGACTGGACGGCCTTCCCGATGCCGATTCAGTTGTTGTGGGGGCGTGAGGACCGGATCATTCCGGTGCCGACCGCCGACCGTCTGCCCCCCGCTGCGCCGCTTCATCTCTTCGACAAGGCCGGGCACTTGCCGCATAGTGAGGCGGCAACCCCCGTCACGGCCATCCTCCGCGACTTCCTTTCCGCATGCGACTCCCAATGACCGATTCCATGTTCGCGCTGATCGCCGAAGAGCTTGCCCGCATCGCCGCCGACAAGGGGGAGACCCTGCCGGCGCTCGACCCGGATACGCGCTTCCTCGGCGGCGATCTGCCGATCGACTCCCTCGACCTCGCCACGCTGCTGGTGGTGCTGGAGCAGCGCACCGGCCAGGATCCCTTCCGCGCCGGCTTCGTCCAGTTCAACACGATCGGGGAACTGGCGGCCCTCTACCGTCCGGGCGTGCCCGCCGGGGCTGCATGAGCCTGCGGCCACCACCCTCCTGGCTGCATCCCGGTGTTCGTCTGATCGAGGCGGAGCGAAGCGTGGGATGGGGGGAGATCGCCGCGCAGGCCGACGCTTTCGAAGCGGCGTTTCGGGCGGCGGGCGGGCGGGTGGCCCTGCCGCCGCGGGGCGTGCCGGCCTTGGTCGCCGCCTTGGTCGCCGCCGAGCGGGCCGGGGTGGAATTGCGTCTGTCGCGCCGCACCACCGCCGCGGAGGCAGAGATCCCACACCACGAGCCGGGTTTCGCGGTGCTGCTGGAGACCTCCGGCACCACGGGCGCGCCGAAGCTGATACGGCATGACTTCCAACGCCTGCGCGGACGCCTGCGCGGTGCCACCGATCCGGACGCGCGCTGGCTTCTGGCCTACGAACCGGCGGCCTTCGCCGGGCTTCAGGTGATCCTGACGGCGCTGGCGGCGGGGGCGACCCTGGTGTCGGCGCCCGGCGCCGGAGCGGCGGACCTGGCGCGCCTCGCCGTGAGGCACGCGGTGACCCACATCAGCGCGACGCCCAGCTTCTGGCGCGCCTTCCTGCTGGCGCTCGATGGCGACGCACCGCCGCTGGCGGCGGTCACGCTGGGTGGGGAGGTGGCCGACCAGCCGTTGCTCGACCGGCTGGCGGAGCGTTTCCCGACCGCGAAGCATCGGCACATCTACGCTTCGACGGAGGCCGGAGCCCTTTTCGCGGTCGGCGACGGCAAGGCCGGTTTCCCCGCCGCGTGGCTGGACGGCGGCATCGACGGGGTGGGCCTGCGCCTGCGCGACGGCGTGCTGGAGGTGAGCAGCCCCCGCGCGATGCTCGGCGGTGACGGCGGCTGGCTGTCCACCGGCGACGTCGTGGAGGTGCGCGGCGACCGCGCCCTGTTCGCCGGGCGGCTCGACGGGCGGGTCAATGTCGGCGGCATCAAGGTCTCCCCGGAGGTGGTGGAGCAGGTGCTGCTGGACGTGCCGGGCGTGCGGGATGCCCTGGTCCAGGCCGCGGCCAACCCGGTCACCGGCCACATCCTGACCGCCCTGGTGGTCCCGGCGCCCGGGGTGGAGGAGGCCGTCTTGCGCGCCGCGATCCGCACCGCCGTGGCCGACCTGCCGTCCGCCGCGCGACCCCGTCTGGTGACCATGACCGGGAGCATCGCCCTGGGGGCGGCGGGCAAGAAGACGCGGAAAGGAACGGCATGAGCGGCAAACGGCACGTCATCGTCACCGGCGGCAGCCGCGGGCTGGGGCTGGGGATCGTCGAGGCGTTGCTGGCCGAGGGCTACCGCGTCTCCACCTGCAGCCGTGTGCCGAGCGAGGCGTTGGAGCGGCTGGCCGGGCCCGACCTGTTCTGGCAACCCTGCCGCATCGGCGACGGGGAGGCTGTGCGGGCCTTCATGGAGGCCGCGCTGGACTGGGGCGGCGCGTCTCCGCTCTGGGGGCTGGTCAACAACGCCGGGATCGCGCGCGAAGGCGTGCTGGCCACCTTCCCCGAGATCGACGTGGAGGAGGTCATCCAGGTCAACCTGACCGGGGCCATCCAGGTCGCCCGCGCCTTCCTGCGCGCCAAGCTGGTGAAGCGGGGGCCGGGGCGGATCGTCAACATCTCGTCGATCATCGGGCAGCGGGGCTACACCGGCCTGTCCGCCTACTCGGCTTCGAAGGCCGGGCTGGACGGGCTGACCCGCGCGCTGGCGCGCGAGGTCGGGCGGCTCCAGGTCACCGTCAACTCGGTCGCGCCCGGCTATCTCGCCACCGAGATGTCAGGCACGCTGGCCGAGGGGCAGCGCGACCAGATCGTGCGCCGCACGCCGCTGGGCCGTCTCGGCGAGGTGGCCGACGTGGTGCCGGTGGTCCGTTTCCTGCTGGGCGACGGGGCGGGCTTCGTGACCGGCCAGACCATCGTCGTGGACGGCGGCATCACCGGCTGACGGAAGGAGACGCCCATGGTGGCCAGCGTGATCGAGGGCGTCGCCCTGACCGGACTCGTCGCCTGCGTCCCGGAACGACGCGAGACGGTGGAGGATCTGGCCGTCCGCTTCGGCGAGGACGCCGCCCGCCGGATCGCCAAGGCGACCGGCATCGAAGCCCGCCATCTCGTGCCCCCTCATCAATGCACCTCCGACCTGGGGGAGGCCGCAGCGCGACGCTTGATGGACCGGCTGGGCTGGGCAGGGGACAGCGTTGACCTGCTGGTCATGGTCACCCAGACCCACGACCATGTCCTGCCGGCTTCGGGCTATCTGCTCCACCATCGGCTGGGGCTGGGCAAGGGGGCGGCCGTGCTCGATCTGACTCTCGGCTGCTCGGGCTACGTCCACGGCCTGTGGACCGCGTCGGCGATGCTGAAGGCGGCGGGTGGGCGGCGCGCCCTGCTGATCGCGGGCGACACGACGTCGCGTGTGATCGACCCCGACGACCGCGCCGTGGCGCCCCTGTTCGGCGACGCCGCCACGGCGACGGCGCTGGTGGCGGAGGAAGGAGCCGCGCCCATGGTCTTTGCGCTGGGCAGCGACGGTGCCGGCGCTCCCTATCTGGCCGTGCCGGGCGGCGGGCTGCGGCGCCCCGGCGAGCCCGCGCACCTGTTCATGGACGGCACCCAGGTCTTCGCCTTCACCCTGCGGGAGGTGCCGGGCAACATCCGCGCCGTTCTGGAACGGGCCGGCTGGACGATGGAGGCTGTGGACCGTCTGGTCCTGCATCAGGCCAACGCCCAGATGATCCGTCACCTCGCGCAGAAGCTCGGCGCCACGCCCGATCAGACGGTGGTCGGGCTTGCCGGATTCGGCAACACCAGCTCCGCTTCCATTCCTCTGGCGCTGGCCTCCGAATTGGATGCGGCGCTGTGCGGCGGCCCGTTGCGCCTCGTCCTGTCGGGATTCGGCGTCGGCTGGTCTTGGGGAAGCGTGGCGCTGACCACCGGCCCGCTCGCCGTCTGCGAGGTGGTGACCCTCCCTGCAAGCCCGGCAGAATCTGCCGGATCGGATGCGCAACCGGCAAAGGGTGCCGAGCGGTCGGCAATTCCTGCCGAGTCCCCGGCAAAATTTGCCGCCCCCTGATTTTCCCAGAGGCAGGATTTTCCCGGCGCTGGCGGCAATTTTGATCTGGCCCGTTTATTGCCTAGCGGTAGCCCGAGGGAATTAGTCCCTCTCCGTGCGCGCAACGTCGTACGGATCGACATCCTCCAAAAGGAGTGACTTCCATGGCTACCAGCGACATCTCCCTGTCTTCGTCGATGCGCACGAACCTGCTGCAGCTGCAGGGCGTCCAGGACTCGATCGCGAAGAAGCAGAACATCCTCGCCACCGGCAACAAGATCAACTCGGCGCTCGATGGCCCGACGTCGTTCTTCGCGGCGAAGAACCTGACCCAGCGCGCCGGCGACCTGACCGCGCTGAAGGACACGATGGGGCAGGCCATTAGCACCATCAAGGCCGCCGACAAGGGCTTGACCTCGATCGACGACATGATCGAGCAGGCGCGCGGTCTGACCACCGCCGCCTATTCCGCTCTGGGCACCGACGCCGGCTCCGTCG
>NZ_JACCJY010000024.1 GCF_014596085.1 Azospirillum tabaci | reverse complement strand
AGGGCGACCTCAACAAGCGGGTGGAGCGCGACTACCAGGGCGCCTTCCAGACGCTGAAGACCGACGTCAACGCCACCTCCGCCAAGCTGTCGGAGATCGTCGGCCAGATCACCCAGGCGGCGGACACCATCGCCTCGGCGGCGGGCGAGGTCTCCATCGGCTCCTCCGACCTCGCGGAGCGGACGGAACAGCAGGCGTCGTCCCTGGAGGAGACGGCGGCGAGCATGGAGGAGCTGGGGGCCACGGTGCGTTCCAACGCCGACAACGCCCAGCGCGCCAACGGCATGGCCGCCGACGCCCGCACCGCCGCGGAGTCCGGCGGGACGGTGGCGGACTCGGCGATCGATGCGATGAAGCGCATCGAGGCGTCGAGCCGCAAGATCACCGACATCATCGGGGTGATCGACGAGATCGCCTTCCAGACCAACCTGCTGGCGCTGAACGCGGCGGTCGAGGCGGCGCGGGCCGGCGACGCGGGCCGCGGCTTCGCCGTGGTGGCGCAGGAGGTGCGCAACCTCGCCCAGCGCTCCGCCCAGGCGTCCAAGGAGATCAAGGGCTTGATCCTCGACAGCGACGCCCAGGTGAAGGACGGGGTGGAGCTGGTCAAGAAGGCCGGCGACGCGCTGGAGGGCATCGTATCGGGCGTCCAGCAGGTCGCCGGGCTGATCGCCGAGATGGCCTCGGCCTCCTCGGAGCAGGCGGCGGCGCTCGACGAGATCAACGCCACCGTCTCGCAGATGGACGAGATGACCCAGAAGAACGCCGCGCTCGTCGAGGAGACCACCGCCGCGGCGCAGGCCATGGCCGGTCAGGCCAACGACCTGAAGGGGCTGATCGGCTTCTTCAAGCTGGACCTGCAGGCCGTGCCGGTCGCCGTTGCGACCACCGCTGCGGCTCCGCGGCACGTCGCACCAGTGGCCCGTCCGACCGCTCCGGCGTCCCGTTCCCGAGCCGCGGCGAAGCCGGCGGCTCGGGCGGAGTCCCATTCGGGCACCGCGCTCAAGCGCAACGTCAGCGAGGACGACGACTGGAAGGAGTTCTGAGGGCCAAAGTCATCATTGCCCCCACCCCGGCCCTCCCCCGCTGTCGCAGGGGAGGGAGATTTCTGCGAAGCGGCGGCAGTCCCCTCCCCTGCGTCAGCGGGGGAGGGTTAGGGTGGGGGCAAGCCGCCCCCCCGCGCTTAATTCGCGATCGGCGTCGCCTCGATCTTGCGGCGCGGGGCGGCCTTGATCGAGGGGCCGGCGTTGTCCTCCGGCTTGGCGACGGTGGTCGTCGTGCCGCGGGCGGTCTGGATGGGGGCGCTGCCGCGCAGGCGCAGCAGATGCATCCGCACATAGGCGGTCGACCCCACCGCCTGCACCGCCACCCAATCGGTGCCGCGGGCGCGGCCCAGGACCTTCAGGGGCTGGCCGGGCGGGAAGGTGGCGACGATGGGCGCGCTGTTGCTCGGCTGCGACCGCAGCGCGGTGGTCTTGTCGGTTTCCCACTCGCCGGAGACGGTGTCGAGCCCAGCCGGTGAGGCGCTGGCGGTCCCCTGCACCACGGGCGCGCGGTTGGTCCGCTCGCCCGTCTGGCAGGCGGTCAGCATCACCGCGCAGGCCACGGCGAGGGAGACGGGAACGAGGCGCAGGCGTCTGGTCATCACGGACTCTGTTGGGTAGCCCTTTCGATCGGGCGACCATACAGGATGCGCCCCCACCCGCGCCACCGCGCCGCGGCAGAACGGCTATGCACTGTTTGTGGCAGGAAAGCGGCGCCGGCCCTGACGCCCAACGCCTAAAGCGGATTGCAATCCGCTTTGGACCGCGACAGCGGTCCCGGCCGCACATGCGGCCGAAGCCCGCCGGCAAGTGAGGCGATGTGAGTCTAAAGCGAACGGAAGTTCGCTTTAGGCGAGGACGCCCAGCTGCCAGGCGAAGAAGACCCCAAGCGCCACGGCGATGGTGAGAAGCTGCTTGCCGGTCGCCACGCAGGCCAGGACGGCGGCCAGCGCGCCGACGAGCTGCGGGTTCCTCCAGGTCAGCTCCAGCCCCTCGCCGTTCGGAGACAGGATCATCGGCACGATGATGGCGGTCAGCACCGTCACCGGGACGAAGCCCAGCGCCTGCTTCAGCAGCGGCGGGAAGACCACCCGGTCGCCCAGCACGAACAGCGCCGCCTTCACGAAGACGGTGACCGCCGCCATGCCCAGGATCATGACGGTGTTGGTCAGGACGGTCCCGGTCATGCCGCCTCCTCCTCCCGCCGTCCGGCCTCCAGCCCGCCGGAGCGCCAGCGCTGCAGGGCCATCCCCACGGCCACCCCGGCCACCACGGCGGCCATCAGCCCCAGCTTGTAGGGCACGTCCTGCCCCAGATAGGCCACGGCCCCCGCCGCCGCCGCCGCCGCGAAGTTGGGCAGGCTGGCGAGTTGCGGCACGACGATGGCGATGAAGGTGGCGACCATCGCGAAGTCCAGTCCCAGCGACTGGAGTTGCGGGAAGGCCGCGCCGAACAGCAGACCGACCAAGGTCCAGAACTGCCAGTTCGCGTACATCGACAGGCAGGAGCCCAGGAAGTACCAGTGCCCGAGCGGCGCCCGCGGGTGCCGGGCGTAGTAGCCGGCCATCACCGCGAAGGTCTCGTCGGTCAGGAAGAAGCCCAGCGTCCAGCGCCAGCGCGCCGGCAGATGGGCAACGTGCGGCAGCAGCGTGGCGGCGTAGAGGGCGTGTCGCAGGTTCACGATCAGGGTGGTCAGCCAGATCACCGCCAGCCCGGCGTGCCCGGCCACCAGACCCAGCGCGATGAACTGGCTGGACCCTGCGAAGACCGACAGGGACATGAGCTGCCCCTGCCACGCCGCCAGCGGCCCGGCGGCCACCAGCGTGCCGAAGATCACCCCGAAGGGCGCCGCGCCGATGACCATCGGCAGGGTGTCGCGGGCGCCGGCGGCGAAGCTGGATCGTCTGGTCATGATCGTTCTGAAGCGTCTTCTTGAACCGCTCCTTGGAACGGCGTCGGGTTGCGGACCATAGCGCTGCGACGAGCGCGCCGCCCGCCTTTTATTGTCCGGGAGACAAGTCCGTCCACACCACTCCGCGCAAAATGCCGCAGGCGAACGAGCAATAAGAATTTCCCGTATTTAGGGTATTCTTTCGGAACTCTCGCACTCGCTGCGTCTGCCGGGGAGCCCGCTCGCGTGAAGGTACCGTTCAACAACAAGGCCCGTTGGATCGACGACGTCATCTGGCATCAAATCCCGCGCCTGAAGATCGAGCCGCGGCGCAAGCTCGCCGCGTCGCTGGTCGCGCCCTTCCGGCCCCGCACCCCCGGCTTCAAACCATCCGAACAGACGTTGAGCCTCAAGACGCAACTGGAGACGCGCGGCTACACCGACGCGTTCCGCCTGATGACCGACGAGCAGGTCGCGGCGATGCGGCGCTATTTCGAGGAGCAGCCCTGCTTCGACGGCGGCCACCGGCAGTACGGCTCCTTCACCATCGACAAGGTGCCGTCGCCGGACATCCAGATGGCCCGCTATGTGGAGGAGCAGTTCCTGGCCGCCCCCCACCTGCTGGACACCATCAACCACCCGCTCGTCCTGGAGGTCGCGGAGGCGTTCCACGGCTGCAAGCCGACCATCGACGGCATGTCGGTATGGTGGTCGCTGGCCCGGCCCAACCCGCGGATCAGCACGCAGAACTACCACCGGGACTACAACCAGGTCCGCCACTTCAAGATGTTCCTGTACTTGACGGACACCGACATGGGCGGCGGGCCGCACATCTACGTCCCGGCCTCCCAGCACGGGCAGGAGCTTCTGGAGCGGCGCAATCATTCCGACGCCGAGGTCGAGGCGGTCTATGGCGCGTCGGCGCCCGTCGCGCTGACCGGGCGGGCGGGCGACTGCTTCCTGGCCGACAACATCGGGATGCACAAGGCTCTCCAGCCGACGCGCAGCGACCGGCTGATCGTCGTCACCGAATACACGCTGCTGCGCAACCGCTTCGGCCCGCTCCAGCCGGTGCTGCCGAATCCGGACCGCCGTTACGACCCCTACATCAACCGGGTCTATCTGCGGAGTTAACGATTCCGATGGGGCCGGCGTGCCGGGGGGAGGGCTTTCCATCCGCCCGCCTTTCCGGCAGGCTGGTCCCATGAAACCCGATTCCTGCTTCGAGTTTCCCGTCCACACGGCGGGGGAACGTGCGGCGGACGCGGTCATCCACGCCATCGGCGTGATCGCCGGCCTGATCGGCGCATCCTGGCTGCTGGCCGTGACGGCGGGCCATGTTTCCGCGACCGAGATGGTGTCGCTGGTCGCCTACGGCGCCGGGCTGGTCGGCATGCTCAGCGCGTCGGCCGCCTACAACCTGGCCCCGCCGGGCCGGCGCAAGGCGGTGCTGCGGCGGATCGACCATGCGATGATCTATGTGATGATCGCCGGCAGCTACACCCCCTTCACCCTGAACCGGCTGGACGGCGCCACGGGAATCCCGCTGGGCGTCGCGGTGTGGGTGGTGGCGCTGGGCGGGGTGGCGCTGAAGCTGTTCGCCTCCTGGCGGTACGAACGGCTGGGCTTCGTGCTCTATCTCGGGCTCGGCTGGGCCATCCTGTCGGTGGCCGAACCGCTGTGGCGGTCGCTGTCCCCGACGACGCTGCTTCTGCTGGCGGTGGGCGGGGTGGTCTACACGGTGGGCGCCTTCATCCACACGCTGGACCGCCTGCCCTACAACATCCCGGTCTGGCACGCGCTGGTCGTGGTGGCGGCCTCCTGTCACTTCGCCGCGGTGGCGCGGGAGTTCGTGGTGACATGATGAACGAGGGGCCTCGTGAAAGGCCCCTCGCCTGCATCATCCCTGCATCATCCGTGTACCGCCATCAATGAACCGTCGTCACCGGCTGGGTCGCCGCGCTGCGCACCTGGGCGGAGACGGGCAGGCCGTTGATGGTCAACTCGCCGCCTTCCGCCCCCACCTTGACCGTCTGGCCATCGGCGACGCGGCCCTCCAGGATCATGGTGGCCAGCGGGTTCTGCAGCTCCCGCTGGATCACCCGCTTCAGCGGACGCGCGCCGTAGACCGGGTCGTAGCCGGCCTCGGCCAGCCACTGCGTCGCCGCCTCGTCCACCTCCAGCGTGATGTCGCGGTCGGCCAGCATGCGGACCAGCCGCCCGAGCTGGATCGTCACGATCCCACCCATGTGGCTGCGGTCCAGCCGGTGGAACAGCAGGATCTCGTCCAGCCGGTTCAGGAACTCCGGCCGGAAGTGGGCGCGCACCACCTCCATCACCTCGTCGCGCACGGCGCCGCTGTCCTGGCCCTCCGGCTGGGCCGCCAGCACCTCGGAGCCAAGGTTCGAGGTCATGATGATGACCACGTTGCGGAAGTCCACCGTCCGCCCCTGCCCGTCGGTCAGGCGCCCGTCGTCGAGCACCTGGAGCAGCACGTTGAAGACGTCGGGATGGGCCTTCTCGACCTCGTCGAACAGGACGACCTGATAGGGCCGGCGGCGCACCGCCTCGGTCAGCGCTCCGCCCTCCTCATAGCCGACATAGCCCGGAGGCGCGCCGATCATGCGGGCGACCGAGTGCTTCTCCATGTATTCCGACATGTCGAGCCGGACCATCGCCGTCTCGTCGTCGAACAGGAACTCGGCCAGCGCCTTGGTCAGCTCGGTCTTGCCGACGCCGGTCGGCCCAAGGAACAGGAAGGAGCCGATGGGCCGATTGGGGTCCTGCAGGCCGGCGCGGGCGCGGCGGACGGCGTTGGACACCGCCACGATGGCCTCGTCCTGGCCGATCACGCGGGTTTTCAGGCGGGTTTCCATCGCCAGCAGCTTCTCCCGCTCGCCGGCCAGCATCTTGTCGACCGGCACGCCGGTCCAACGGCTGACCACGGCGGCGATGTCGCTGTCGCGCACCTCCTCGTTCAGCATGCGGTTGGCGGCGTGGGCCTCCGCCTCCTTCAGCCGCTTCTCCAGATCGGGGATGACGCCGTAGGCCAGCTCCCCGGCGCGGCCCCAGTTGCCGTCGCGCTGGGCCTGCTCCAGTTCGGTGCGGGCCTTCTCCAGGTCCTCCTTGATCTTCTGGGCGCCCTGGAGCTGGTCCTTCTCGGCCTGCCACTTGGCGGTCAGCTCGGCGGATTCCTGCTCCAGGTCGGCCAGCTCGCCTTCCAGGTTGGCAAGCCGGGCGCGCGAGGCCTCGTCGGACTCGCGCTTCAGCGCCTCCCGCTCGATCTTGAGCTGGATGATGCGGCGGTCCAGCTCGTCGATGGTCTCCGGCTTGCTGTCCACGGCCATGCGCAGGCGGCTGGCCGCCTCGTCGATCAGGTCGATGGCCTTGTCGGGCAGGAAGCGGTCGGTGATGTAGCGGTTCGACAGGGTCGCCGCCGACACGATGGCGCCGTCGGTGATGCGCACGCCGTGGTGCACCTCGTAGCGCTCCTTCAGGCCGCGCAGGATGGAGATGGTGTCCTCCACCGTCGGCTCGGGCACGAAGACGGGCTGGAAGCGCCGGGCAAGTGCGGCGTCCTTCTCGATGTGCTTGCGGTACTCGTCCAGCGTTGTGGCGCCGACGCAGTGCAGCTCGCCGCGCGCCAGCGCCGGCTTCAGCATGTTGGAGGCGTCCATGGCCCCGTCCGCCTTGCCGGCGCCGACCAGCGTGTGCAGCTCGTCGATGAAGACGATGACCTCGCCCGCCGCCGCCTGGATCTCCTGGAGCACGGCCTTCAGCCGCTCCTCGAACTCGCCGCGGTACTTGGCGCCGGCCACCATGCCGGCGAGGTCGAGCGACAGCAGCTTCTTGTTCTTCAGCCCTTCCGGCACGTCGCCCTTGACGATGCGCTGGGCGAGTCCCTCGACGATGGCGGTCTTGCCGACGCCCGGCTCGCCGATCAGGACGGGGTTGTTCTTGGTGCGACGGGCCAGCACCTGGATGGTGCGGCGGATTTCCTCGTCGCGCCCGATGACGGGGTCGAGCTTGCCCTCGCGCGCCGACTCGGTCAGGTCGCGGGTGTATTTCTTCAGCGCGTCGTAGCCCTGCTCGGCGCTGGCGGTGTCGGCGGTGCGGCCCTTGCGGACCTCGTTGATCGCGGTGTTGAGCGCCTGCGGGGTGACGCCCGCGCGCTTCAGCACGGCGGCGGACGGCGTGCCGTCGGCCATGGCGAGCGCCAGCAGGATGCGCTCCGCGGTGACGTAGCTGTCGCCGGCCTTCTTGGCGACCGCTTCGGCCTGCTCGAACACGCGGGAGAGTTCCGGGGTCAGGTACACCTGACCGGCGCCGGCGCCTTCCACCTTGGGCTGCTTGTCCAACTCGGCGTCCACGCCCGACAGCGCCAGGGCGGGGTCGCCGCCGGCCGCACGGATCAGGTTGGAGGCCAAGCCTTCCTTGTCGTCCAGAAGGGTCTTCAGCAGATGTTCCGGCGTCAGCCGCTGGTGGCCGCGCCGCAGGGCCAGGGTCTGCGCCGCCTGCACGAAGCCACGGCTGCGCTCGGTGTACTTTTCGAAATCCATGATGTGCTCCCTTCATCGCCGACCGTCCGCGAGGCAGCCCGGTCAGTCCGATCCACATTACCAGTGCGATCCGCAAGGATGCATGCGTCGCCGTAGATGTGGGTGAGGCCCATCCGTATGCAAGACCCCCCGGCACGCGTGGTTATTGCTTTTGTCGGACCCGCGCCGAAAGGGTGGCTTTCCGCGGCCCGCCGGAAGGGGCTAGGGTTTTCATTCAAAGCCACGGAACCCTTTTTTCATGACGGCGACGCCCACCAGCACCCCGCGCAACCCCTCGCCCACGGCCCTGCGGCCCGCCCTGACTTCCCCCCTGATGCGGCTGGCTTGGCACGGCCGCAACATGTGGCATTGGGTGGCGCGCCCGCTGACCATGGGGGTGCGGGGGATCATCCTGGACGACTCGGGCGCCGAGGAAGGCGCTGGCGGCATGGCCTCGGTCCTGCTGATCCGCCACAGCTACGTCGGCGGCTGGCATTTTCCGGGCGGCGGAGTCGGAAAAGGGGAGTCTCTGGTCGAGGCCATGCGCCGCGAGGTGCGGGAAGAGGTCGGGTTGACCGTGGAGAGCGGCCCGCAGCCCTTCGGCGTCTACGCCCGCTTCCGGCACGGGGCGAGCGACCATGTGGCGGTCTTCGTCGCGCGTGGGTGGTCGGGAACGCCCCAGGCCGACGGGGTGGAGATCCTGGAAGCGCGCTTCTTCCCGCTGGACCGGTTGCCAGAGGACACTTCCCCCGCCACGCGGCGGCGAATCGCCGAGTTCCAGGGTCGGGAGCCTTTGGCCGAGCGCTGGTGACGGTTTTCGATTGCGACGGTTGACAGAAGCGAACCGGTCCCACCATTGTGCGATGCAATGCCCGCGACCGTCGCCGCCATACGCCGCTACCCCGTGAAGGGGCTGAGCGGCCAGGATTTGCCCGCCGTTGACCTCGTCACCGGCCAACCCATCCCCTTTGATCGGCGCTTCGGACTGCTGCACGGCCCGGCTGCCCTGACCCCGGATGTCGAGGGCTGGCGCCCCAACGAGGATTTCTTCACGCTCGACCGGAACGAGAAGCTGGCGCTGCTCGACACCGAGTTCGACGAGGCCACCCAGTCGCTGATCATCCGGCGCGGCGGCAAGCAGGTGTCGCGCGGGCGCCTGGACCAGCCGATGGGCCGGATGCTGGTGGAGCAGTTCTTCGCCGCGTATCTGGCGGGGGCGGCTCCCGGCATGCCCAAGCTGGCCGAAGCCAGGAATCCGGCGCAGGGCGGCGGTTTTTCCTTCACCGACCGGGAAGAGGCCGCGGTTTCCATCCTCAACCTCGCCAGCGTGCGCGATCTGGAGGAGCGGGTGGCCAAGCAGCCGGTCGATCCGCGCCGCTTCCGCGCCAACCTGATGATCGACGGGCTGGAACCCTGGGTGGAACGCCAGTGGATCGGCGCGCTGCTGACGATCGGCGACGTCACCCTGCGCGTTTGCGACCACAAGGACTGCCGGCCCTCCAGCGAGGTCAATCCGGCGACCGGCGCGCGCGACCTCAACACGCTTCCCATTCTGGAACGCGGTTACGACCACACGCAGTGCGGCGTCTATGCCCGGGTGGTGCATGGGGGCCGGATCGCGGTGGGCGATCCGGTGGCGCTGGCCGAAGCCCTGCCGTCCTGAAAAACGCGCAATCCTGAAAAACGCGCAATCCTGAAGCCGGAACTCCCCGGCCTCAGGACTGACGGGCATCAGACTCTTTGTGTCAGGCGCTCATCGGGGTGCGTTCGTCGGTGGCGGCCTCGGACTCGTCGCCCATCTCGCCGCCATCCTCGTCCTCCGCCGAACCGCCCATGCTGGGCTGCGGGCCGAGGCCCGGGGCGCCGACGTTGCCGCGCTGGCGGTTCTCGGATTCCTGGATCTGGTTGATGATGCGGAAATAGTGCTCCGCATGCTGAAGGTAGTTTTCCGCCTGGACGCGGTCGCCGGACGAGGAGGCGTCGCGGGCCAGCGCCAGATACTTTTCATGGACCTGCCACGCGTTGCCGCGGATGCGCACGTCCGGACCATTGCTGTCGAAGGTCTGGTGACGCAGCGGAACGTTCTGCCGGCGGTTGCCGCCGCCCCCGCCGCCGCCACCTCCGCCACCACCGCCGCCGTTGCCACGACCGCGCGAGCGCCTGGAGTTCGGTCCTTGTCTCATTTGGCTCTTATGGCCCCATGTAAGAGAAGTGCAATCCCGCGAACGCCCTGGCTGACCATCCGGTCGCCGGGCCCGCCGCGGAACCAACCGCGGATGGGTCGCAGGGATCAAATCGACGCGCCCAACCGATCAACCGGTCTGCCTTCTCGGACGTCCGCCCAACCGCGCGGGGTTTCCGGAGGCCATGGGTACGCCCTGGGATGATCGTCCCTGGGCCATCGTCGTACCTGCACCCTACTGGGGACCGCGCGTCAATCCAACCTTTTTTTTGGGGGGATGGAGCGAAATCACGCGCCTCGCCGTCCAAGCACGCAACGTTCCACGCCGCCCAGATCCCGGAAAATGCCCGCCGGTTCCAGCCCGGCGGCGGCCAGCAGCCCCGCCACGTCCGCCGCTTGCCCCTGCCCGACCTCCAGCCCGGCCAGACCGCCCGGCTGGAGCAGGTCCGGCATCTGCGCGGCGATGATCCGGTAGGCGTCCAGCCCATCGGCGCCGCCGTCCAGCGCGCGCAGCGGGTCGTGTTCCCGCACCTCCGGATCGAGCGCGGCGATGTCGGCGCTGGGGATGTAGGGCGGGTTGGAGACGACGATGTCGAACCGCTCGGCCAGCCCGGCGCCCCAGTTGCCGGTCTGGAAGCGCGCCCGTTCCGCCAGCCCGTTGCGCGCCGCGTTTTCCGTGGCCGCAGCCACCGCGCCGGGGCTGAGATCGACGCCGAGGCCGGTGGCGTTGGGCAACTCCGCGAGCAGGGCGAGCAGGATGCAGCCGGTGCCGGTGCCGAGGTCGAGCAGCCGCAGCGGGGCGGTCCGGTCGGGCAGGGCCTTCAGCACCGCCTCGACCAGCGTCTCGGTGTCGGGACGGGGTTCGAGGGTGTCCGGGTTGAGGGCGAGGTCGATCGTCCAGAACTCGCGATGGCCGAGGATGCGCCCCACCGGCTCCCGCCCCGCCCGCCGGTCGACCAGGGCGAGGAAGCGGGCGGCATCAGACTCGGGGACGGGGTCGTTGGCCCGGGTGAACAGATCGTGGCGGGTGACGCCCAGCGCGTGTTCGACGAGAAGGCGCGCGTCGAGGTCGGGCGTGTCCACCCCGGCCTCGCGCAGGCGGGTCTCGGCGGTGCGGCGGAGTTGGTGAAGCGTGATGGTCATGGCTTGCCCCCACCCTCCCCATGCGCTGCATGGGTCCCCTCCCTCCCCCGCTGCGCAGGGGAGGGCGATCGATGCGACGTCCTGTTCCCTCCCCTGCGCAGCGGGGGAGGGTTAGGGTGGGGGCCTGTGTTGCCATACGAGCGCCTATGCGAAACTCCAAGCTGAAATACCGCGCTTGTGACCTGCGCACTCAGCCCACCGACGCCGAACGGACGCTCTGGCGCCAATTGCGCAGCGAACAGCTCAGCGGATGGAAATTTCGCCGTCAACACCCCATTCCCCCCTACATCGCCGATTTCGCCTGCATCCAAGCCAAGCTGGTTGTCGAAGTCGATGGCGGCCAGCATGCCGACTCCGCCTACGACTCCGCCCGGGACGAGCATCTTCGGCACCATGGCTGGCGGGTCCTGCGCTTCTGAAACAACGACGTGCTGAACAACGCGGAGGGCGTGGCGCGCATGATCGGCGACGCGCTCGGCCCCCTCCCCGACCCTCCCCCGCCGTTGGCGGTGGAGGGGGAATAGACAAACCGCCCTATTGCAGTTCCGACAGCCGGGCGGCCTCGTCCTCGGCCGTCAGCGCGTCGATCAGCTCGTCCAGCGCCTCGCCGGCCATCACCTTCTCGATCTTGTAGAGCGTCAGGTTGATGCGGTGGTCGGTCACCCGGCCCTGCGGGAAGTTGTAGGTGCGGATGCGCTCGGACCGGTCGCCGGAGCCCACCTGGCTCTTGCGGTCGGCGGCGCGGGCCTTGTCCTTCTCGGCGCGCTCCCGCTCGTAGAGGCGGGCGCGCAGCACCTTCAGGGCCTTGGCCTTGTTCTTGTGCTGGCTCTTCTCGTCCTGCTGGCTGACGACGAGGCCGGTCGGCAGGTGGGTGATGCGCACCGCGCTGTCCGTCGTGTTCACCGACTGGCCGCCGGGACCGCTGGAGCGGAACACGTCGATGCGCAGGTCCTTCTCGTCGATGTGGATGTCCACCTCCTCCGCCTCGGGCAGCACCGCGACGGTCGCGGCGGAAGTGTGGATGCGCCCCTGAGTCTCGGTCGCCGGAACCCGCTGCACGCGGTGGACGCCCGACTCGAACTTCAGCCGGGCGAAGACGTTGCGGCCGGTGATGTTGGCGATGGCCTCCTTGTAGCCGCCGATGCCGGTCTCGCTGACCTCCATCGTCTCGAACCGCCAGCCCTGAAGCCCGGCGTAGCGGCGGTACATCTCGAACAGCTCCGCGGCGAAGAGGGCCGCCTCGTCGCCGCCGGTGCCGGCGCGCACCTCCAGGATGGCGTTCTTCTCGTCCGCCTCGTCCTTGGGCAGCAGGGAAATCTGCACCCGGCGCTCCAGGGCGGGGATGCGGCGGGTGAGATCGGCGAACTCCTCTTCGGCCAGCGCCTTCATGTCGGCGTCGCCCGCCGGGTCGGCGATCATGCCGGCGAGGTCGGCGGCCTCGGCCTTGGCCTTCTTCAGCTCCGCGATGGCCTCGGCCACCGGGGTCAGGTCGGCGTATTCCTTCGACAGCCGGGCGAAGTCCGCCGGGTCCACCGTCCCCGCCGCCATCGCGTCCCGCAGCTCGTCATGGCGGGCCACGACTCTATTGAACTTCTCGTCCAGGCTCACGTCGCTCGTCCTTATCCAAATCACTCCCGGCGCCCAGACCGGTTTCGGCTGGGCCGGTGCCGGCGGGCTCGTCCAGCCGGAACAGCCGGAACAGCAACCGTTCCGCCGCCGCCCGCTCCGCCAGTCCGGCCCCGTCCGGGTCCGCCGCCATGGCGCGCAGCGCCTCCGACGGGCCGTGCAGCAGCCGGTTGACCAGCAGTCGCGTCGCCGACGCCGCGTCCAGCCCCCGCTGCTCGTCCAGCAGGCGCCGCCGCTCCGCCTCGAAATGCGTCCGCAGCGCCGCCACGGCGGGCACCGCGGCGCGCTCGGCCCGGTGGCGGGCGAAGGCCGCCAGGGCCTCGTCCACGATGCTCCAGGCCGCCTGGGTCGCCGCCTCGCGCCCCACCCGCCCCTGCAGCGCCACGCGCTCCAGGTCGGCGAGGTCGTAGACGAAGGCCTCGTCCAGCCCGGCGACGTCCGGGTCGACATCGGCGGGGATCGCCGCGTCCACCACGAACACCGGGCGGCGGCGGCGGCGCTTCAACGCCGCCCCCAACTGCGGTGCGGAGAGGATATAGCGCCCCAGCCCCGCCGCGGTCACCACGATATCCGCGCTCGTCAGCGCCGAATCGAGATCGGCCCAGGGCGCGAAGTGGCTGTCCATGCGCCGCGCCGCCGCTTCCGCCCGGCGGTCCACCGGGGCGGCGACGGTCAGCCGGCCGAGCCCGGCCTCGCGCAGCCCCTCCAGCACCAGGGCGCCCATGTCGCCCAGCCCCATCAGCAGGCCGGCGCAACGCTTCAGGTCGCCGTGCAGGTCGCGGGCCACCTGAACCGCCGCGGCGACCAGCGAGGTGGCGCCCTCGGCGATGGGCGTCTCGCGGCGCACCCGCTTGGCGGCGCCGTAGGCGGCCTGGAGAAGCCCTTCCAGCTCCGGCCCGGACAGGCCGGCGGCGGCGGCGTGGCGGTGGGCGGCCTTGACCTGCCCCAGGATGTGCGGCTCGCCGATGATCTGGCTGTCGAGCGAGCAGGCGACGGCGAAGACGTGGCGCACCGCCGCCGGGCCGGTCAGGGTGTAGAGCTGCCCGGCGAGGTCCGCTTCGGTCAGACCCACCCGCTCCGCCATGATGCCGGCGATGACCAGCGCCGCCTCGTTCGGGCGTTCATGGACGGCCTGGACCTCGACCCGGTCGCAGGTGCTGAGCCACATCGCCTGGGTGATGCCGGCGGCGCTCAGCCGCTCCAGCATCGCCGGCACCTCCGCCTCCTCCGTCGTCAGACGGTCGCGGATCGCGCCGGAGCAGGACCGGTGGCTGGCGCCGATGACGAAGTAGGAAGCGGTCACTCTGACTCTGGCCCAGGCCGCGGCACGGCCGACAAGGATGGTGGGATTGCCGCGGATTTAAGCACGGATGGCACGGGGCGTCCTTAGTTCAATTGTTTGCCCGTGCCGGTTCCGTCATTCGGCGGCCTTCTCCGCCGCTTTTTCCGCCGCCTTGGCGGCCTCGATCTCGGCGGCCTTCTTCTCGACCAGCCCGACGAGGTGATCCACGATGTTCTGGTCCTTCAGCCGGTGGTCGGTGACGCCGGACAGATAGACCTGATGAGTGTTGTTGCCGCCGCCGGTCAGCCCGATGTCGGTCTCGCGCGCCTCGCCGGGGCCGTTGACCACGCAGCCGATGACCGACAGGGTCAGCGGCGTGGTGATGTGGGCCAGCCGCGCCTCCAGCGTCTCCACCGTCTTGATGACGTTGAAGTTCTGCCGCGCGCAGCTCGGGCAGGAAATCACCGTGACGCCGCGCCGCCGCAAGCCCAGCGACTTCAGCATCTCGTAGCCGACCTGGACCTCCTCCGTTGGCTCGGCGGACAAGGACACGCGAATGGTGTCGCCGATGCCCGACCACAGCAGCATGCCCAGGCCGATGGAGGACTTCACCGTCCCGGCGCGCAGGCCGCCGGCCTCGGTGATGCCGATGTGCAGCGGATAGTCGCAGGCTTCGGCCAAGCCCTGGTAGGCGGCCACCGCCAGGAAGACGTCGGACGCCTTCACCGAGATCTTGAACTCGGTGAAATCATGATCCTCCAGGATCTTGGCGTGGTTGAGGGCGCTTTCGACCAGCGCCTCCGGGCAGGGTTCGCCGTACTTCTCCAGCAAGTCCTGCTCCAGCGAGCCGGCGTTGACGCCGATGCGCATGGAGCAGCCGTAGTCCTTGGCCGCCTTCACCACCTCGCGCACCCGCTCCGCCGAGCCGATGTTGCCGGGGTTGATGCGCAGGCAGGCCGCCCCGCTCTGCGCCGCCTCGATGGCGCGCTTGTAGTGGAAATGGATGTCCGCGACGATCGGCACCGAGACCTGCGGCACGATCTGCTTCAACGCCAGCGCCGACTCCTGATCGGGACAGGAGACGCGCACGATGTCGGCGCCCACCCGCTCCGCCGCCTGGATCTGCGCCACCGTCGCCGCCACGTCGGCGGTCGGCGTGTTGGTCATCGTCTGCACCGAGATCGGCGCATCGCCGCCGACGAGCACGTTGCCCACCCGGATCTGACGGGACTTGCGGCGAAGGATCTGGCGGTAGGCGCGCACGCTGCTCATGGGCTGTAGCCTCGGGGCATGGATCGGGTCCGGCGCGGTCTTATAGCGCAGCCGGCGTTACGCCTGAAGTGCGGTCCGCCGCGCCGGATTCAAGGGAAAAAGCCGTCGCTGGCTTGTCTTTGGCGAGCCGTCCTCAATGGGCGGGGGCGCTGCCGCGCAGGGTCGGGGCATGCTGGTCCAGCGACACGTCGCGCAGCACCTGCCCGACCGCGCCCATCGGCGCGCCGTCCACCCCGTCGGTGACGACGATGAGCCCGCCGGCGTTGCCGGTGCGGACGCGGATGCCGGAGCGGTCGGGCACGCGGTAGACGTCGCCCGGCTTCAGCACGCGGGTGAAGATGATCTCGCCGCTGTTGTCGCGCACCTGGATCCAGCTGTCCTGTGTGGCGCGGAGCTGGATGCGCGAGGCCGCGTTCTGCGTGCCGTAGACCTTCGACGGCAGCGCCCCGTCCACGGCGGGCGGCGGCGCCGTCGGAGCCGCGGGCGGCAGGCTGGCGATGGCCGGGGCGGCGGGCGTGAGCGGGGTCGGTTCCTGCGTGGCCCCCTCGGACTCGTCGTCCTCGGCCGGCGGCGGCGGGACGTTCACCATGGCCGATGGAGCGGGAGCCGGAACCGCCGCGGGAGCGTTCGGCTTGGCGGGAACGGCCGGCGCCGGCTGGGCAACCACCGCCGCAGGGGCCGGAATGGGCTTCGCCGGAGCCGCGGCCGCAGGGGCTTGGACGGTGGGAGCCTGGCCGGTGGTGGCCGGAGCGGCGGGAGCCGGTGTCACCGGAGCGGGAGCCGCCGCCGGGGCGGGCACCGCCGTGGACCCACCACCGGCCGCGGGCGGGGCGGCCACTGGGGAAGCCGCCGGGGAAGCCGCCGGAGCGGGCGGAGCCTCCGCCATCACGGTCGGGACCGACGCCGGGGCGGCGGGCGAGCCGACGGGGACCGGCGCCCCGACGTTCTGGCCGCCACCGTTCTGGCCACCCCCGTTCTGGCCACCCCCGTTCTGGCTGGCGTTGAAGGGCAGCGTGTCGAGCAGCGAGACCAGCCGGTCGGGCAGGGTCGGAACCAGATCGACCATCGACCGGTCGGTCGCCGACAGATAGTACCAGCCGCCATAGACGATGCCGGCCAGCACCATCGTGCCGAGCAGGACCGTGCCACCGGGGATGCGGCCTTCCGGCACCGGGGTCGGGAAATAAAGCTGCTGGCTGCGCGTGCGGCCCGCCGCCTCGTCCTTGTAGCGGGTGAGGATGGTGTCCGGGTCGAGCCCCAGGCATTCCGCGTAGGAACGCAGGAAACCGGCGGCGTAGGTGGTGCCCGGCAGGTCCTCGAACCGGCCCGCCTCGATGGCCTGCAGGTAGGGGTAGCGGATGCGCAGCATCGTCGCGACCTCGCGCAGGTCGTAGCCGAGGCTCTCGCGCGTCTCGCGCAGGGTGTCGGACACGCTGGGGCCGGTCTGCGCCGGGCCGTCCTGCGTGGGGTCGTAGGAGCCGAAAACCTTGCGCTTGCCCATCATCTCAACCGTACCGTCGCCTCGGAAGACTTATGGTCGCACCCCCGGCATGGGTACGCCAGCCGCGGGATCGGCGCAACCGGGAATGACCGTGATCCTGCCCTCTTGTATACGCCCTTCGTCCAAACCGCTGTAACAAAACGCCGCCGCGGCGAGAACCGGCGTCGGATATGGCTTCAGGGCGGACGAAGCGGGCTTGGGCGTGACCTTGGGCGCGGTCCCACATGCGGCCTCAGATGATGACGCCGTGGTCCTTGGCGAAGCTGCGCAGCTTGTCGCGCAGGCTGTGATCGCCGCGCAGATAGAGCCCGTTCATGTACTGGCGCAGCGCCGCCACGTCGAGCGAGCGCAGCATGGTCTTCACCGGCCCGACCGACGGCGGCGACATCGACAGGGTGCGGAAGCCGATGCCGATCAGCGCCATGGCGTCGAGCGGCCGGCCGGCCATCTCGCCGCAGATGCTGACCGGGACACCGACGTCACCGCAGGCCTCGACCAGCCGCCGCAGCAGGCTGAGCATGGCCGGCGACAGCGGGTCGTAGCGGCCGGAGGTGCGCGGGTTGCCGCGGTCGCTGGCGAAGATGTACTGGGTCAGGTCGTTGGAGCCGACCGACAGGAAATCCACCCGCGGCAGCAGGGCCGGCAACTGCCACAGCAGCGCCGGCACCTCGATCATCGTGCCGACGCGCACGCGGCTGGGCGGCTCGCCGCCCTGACCCTCCAGACGGGCGATCTCCAGGTCGAGCAGGCGGCGGGCGGCGTCGAACTCCGCCACCTCCGCGATCATCGGGAACATCACCGACAGCGGACGGCCACTGGAGGCCCGCAGCAGGGCGCGCAACTGCTGGCGCAGCAGCGACGGGTGGTCCAGCCCGATGCGGATGGCCCGCCAGCCGAGCGCCGGGTTCTCCTCCCCCTCGCTAGCCGCGATGTAGGGCAGCATCTTGTCGCCACCGACGTCGAGCGTGCGGAAGACCACCGGCTTGTCGTCGGTCTGGTCGAGGATGCGCGCATAGAGGTCGGTCTGCGCGTGGACGTCCGGGTAGGTGGAGCGCACCATGAAAGGGATTTCGGTGCGGTAGAGGCCGATCCCCTCCGCCCCGCTGGCCTTCAGATGCGGCAGGTCGATCAGCAGGCCGCAATTGAGCTGGATGGAGATCGGCACGCCGTCCCGCGTCACCGAGGGCAGCGCGCGGATCGCCTCGTACATCTGCTCCTTGCGGGCGCGCAGGGCCACGGCCTCCGCGAAGGCCATCTGGATGTCCTCCGCCGGGCGGACGAATGCCTGCCCGTGGTCGCCGTCGACGATCACCGGGTCCAGCGGCTCGATCCGGTTCAGCGCGTCGGGCGCTTGCACCACCGGGATGTTCAGCGCGCGGGCCACGATGCAGACGTGGCTGGAGGGGGAGCCCTCCTCCAGGATCACGCCGCGCAGGCGGCGCTGGTCGTAATCGAGAAGCTCCGCCGGCCCCATGGACCGCGCGACCAGGACGATGTCCTCCGGCAGCGTGCCGCCGTCCGCCTCCGACTTGCGCCCGGCGAGGTGCTGGAGCAGCCGGTTGGTCAGATCCTCCAGGTCGAGGAGCCGTTCGCGGATGTAGGGGTCGGTCAGGTGGCTCATGCGGGCGCGGGTGTCGTTCTGCACCTGCTGCACGGCGCCTTCCGCCGTCAGACCCATGCGGATCGCCTCACGGATGCGCGACAGCCACCCGCGGTCCTCCGCGAACATGCGGTAGGTTTCCAGGATGTCCTTGGGCTCGCTCAAGCCCGCCAGCGCCGCCGCGTTCAGCAGGTCGTCGATGGCGCTGTGCATGGTGGCGATGGCCGCGTTCAGCCGCGCCAACTCGCTCTCCGCGTCCTCGGACACCATCTGGCGGATGGTCAGCTGCGGGCGGTGGATCACCGCCAGCCCCATCGCCAGACCGCTGGCCAGCGACGTGCCCGACAGGCGGGCCGGCAGCAGCGCCGGATCGCCGGTGGAGGCGACCTCCTGCGGGTTGACCAGTTCGCCCTGGGCGACCAGCTCGGCCACCACCATGGCGATGGTCTGGAGCGTCTCGACCTCGACCTCGGTGTAGCGGCGGCGGTCCTTGTGCTGGATGACCAGGACGCCGCGGACCTTGCCGCCGCGCAGGATCGGCACGCCGGCCAGCGACAGGAAGGGGTCCTCCCCCGTCTCCGGGCGGTAGGCGAAGCTGGGGTGCGACGGGGCGTTGTCCAGCGCGATGGGCCGCGCGTGGCCGGCGATGTCGCCGACGATGCCCTCGCCCACGCGCAAGCGGGTGTTGTGCACGGCGTCCTGGTTCAGACCGAGGGTGGAGAACAGCTCCAGCACCTCGCCCGCCCGCATGACGTAGCAGGAGCAGACGTCCGCCCCCATCTCCATGCCGATCAGGGTGACGATCTTGTCCAGCCGCTCCTGGCCGGAGCCTGAGCCCGCCATGACGTCGCGCAGCCGTGCCAGCAGCCGCCGCGAGGCGGCGCCGTCGAAGCCCGGCGAACCGGCGGGGATGTCGCCCACGACGCCGTTCATCTCACGCCGCCCCCAGGATCGCCGATCGACCAACGGCCTTCGGATCGGTGGCCGGCCGCTCGCCCGCCTCGGGCGACCGGTCGGCCGATGGCGGGCAGCGGGCATCCAGCGCCGATTCGGCTTGGGCGATCAGATCGCCGATGATCTCGGCCACCGGCTGCTCGCGCGTGACCAGCCCGACGCTCTGCCCGGCCATCAGCGAGCCGCTCTCCACGTCGCCGTCGATCACCGCGCGGCGCAGCGCGCCGGCCCAGAAATGCTCGATCTCCAGGATGCCCGCGTCGCGCGTCGTCTCGCCGCGGTCGACGCGGGCGATGACCTCGCGCTGAAGCTCCATGAAGCGCTTCGACCCGGCGTTGGCGAGCGCCCGCACCGGGATCACCGGGAAACGCGGGTCGATCTGCACCGACGCCTGGGCGTCGCGCGCCGATGCCTTGATGAAGACCTGCTTGAAGCGCGGATGCGCGATGGATTCGGTGGCGCAAACGAAGCGGGTGCCGATCTGCACGCCCGCCGCCCCCTGCTCCAGATAGGACAGGATGGCCTCGCCGCGACCGATGCCGCCGGCGACGAAGACCGGGACCTCGCGCAGGTCGGGCAGGATCTCCTGCGCCAGGACGGTGGTGGAGACGGGGCCGATGTGGCCGCCGGCCTCCGTGCCCTCGATCACCAGGGCGTCGATGCCGAGCTTGACCATCCGCTTGCCGCTGACCAGCGTCGGGGCGAAGGTCATGGCGCGCGCGCCGCCGTCCTTGATGCGCTTGATGGTGGCGCCGCTGGGGAAGCCACCGGCGATCACCACGTGGCTCACCGCCAGCTCCCGGCAGACGTCGATCAGACGGTCGAGGTCCGGGTGCATGTTGATGAGGTTGACGCCGAAGGGCTTCGCGGTCAGCGCCCGCGTGGCGGCGATCTCCGCCGCCAGCAGGTCCGGCGGCATCGAGCCGCAGGCCAGCACGCCGAAGCCCCCGGCGTTGGAGATGGCGGAGACGAGGTGGCGCTCCGACACCCAGCTCATCGCACCGCCCATGATGGCGGTGCGCGTGCCGAGGAAGGCGCAGCCACGCTCCCACAGCCGGTCGAGTCGGGCGCCTGCGACCGCGTCGGACCTGGCGTCGGTCATCGCCGCCCCTCCCCCTTCACCCGGCTCAGGCCGCGTCCAGCCCGTAGGCGGTGTGCAGCGCGCGCAGCGCCAGCTCCGCATACTCCTCGGCGATCAGGACGGAGATCTTGATCTCGGAGGTGGAGATGACCTGGATGTTGATGCCCTTGTCGGCCAGCGCCTTGAACATGCGCTGCGCGACGCCGGCGTGGCTGCGCATGCCGACGCCGATCACCGACACCTTCACCACGTTGGCGTCGGAGACGATGCGCTGGTAGTTCAGCTCGGCCTTGGCGTCCTCCAGCACCTTCACGGCGCGGGCGATGTCGGCCTTGCCGACCGTGAAGGTCATGTCGGTGGACTTGCCGTCTTCCGACACGTTCTGGACGATCATGTCGACATTGACGGCGGCGTCGGTCAGCGGACCGAAGATGCTGGCCGCCACGCCCGGACGGTCGGCGACGCCGATGAGGGTGATCTTCGCCTCGTCGCGGCTGTAGGCGATGCCGCTCACAACTTCCTTTTCCACGATCTCGTCCTCGTCAACAACAAGGGTACCGGGAAGCGCGCTGCCGGCGGCCTCCTCGAAGCTCGACAGAACCTGCACGCGCACGCGGTGGTTCATTGCCATCTCGACCGAGCGGGTCTGCAGGACCTTCGCCCCCTGCGACGCCAGCTCCAGCATCTCCTCGTAGGTGATCTTGGAGAGCTTGCGCGCCTTGGTGACGATGCGCGGGTCGGTGGTGTAGACGCCGTCCACGTCGGTGTAGATGTCGCAGCGGTCCGCCTTCAGCGCCGCCGCCAGGGCGACTGCCGAGGTGTCGGAGCCGCCGCGGCCCAGCGTGGTGATGCGGCCGCCTTCGGTCACGCCCTGGAAACCGGCGACCACGGCGACCTCGCCGGTGTTCATCCGCTTGTCCAGCTCCGCCGTGTCGATGGACACGATGCGCGCCTTGCCGTGCGTCTCGTCGCTGTAGATCGGAATCTGCCAGCCGAGCCAGGACCGCGCCTGGATGCCGAGCGACTGCAGCGCGATGGCGAGGAGACCGGAGGTCACCTGCTCGCCCGAAGCGACGATGGCGTCGTACTCGCGCGCGTCGTGCAGCTTGTCGATGTCGTTGCAGTATTTCACGAGCTGGTTGGTCACGCCGGACATCGCCGACACGACGACGGCGACCTGATGCCCCGCCTTGACTTCCTGCTCGACCTTTCGGGCCACGTTCTTGATGCGGTCGATGTCGCCGACCGACGTGCCGCCGAACTTGAGGACGATCCGCGCCATACCTCACACCATGTCTGGGCCGGCGAGAAAGCCGGCAGTCCGCGCCCCCGCTCTACCGTTGCCGGCGCGGGGCGGCGTATCCATACTCTGTCGCTCACAGCGAGGCAAGTTCGCCCCGCAATTGTTCTCGCAATCCAAGCATACGGGATTTCTTTCATGACCGCGACCGCCGGAACCGCAGGCACCGCAGGCACTGTCGACCCCCAGGACATCGCCCGCTTTTCGGCCATCGCCGCGGAATGGTGGGACCCCACCGGCAAGTTCCGGCCCCTGCACCGGCTGAATCCGCTGCGGCTGGCCTACATCCGCGACACGCTGTGCCGCCGCCTGGGCCGCGATCCGCTGGCGCCGGAGCCGCTGAAGGGGCTGCGCATTGTCGACATCGGCTGCGGCGGCGGGCTGCTGTCGGAGCCCGTCGCCCGCATGGGCGCCACCGTGGTGGGCGTGGACGCGGCGGAGCGAAACGTCCGCACCGCCGCCGCCCACGCCGCGGAGACCGGCACCCCCGTCGACTACCGCGCCACCACCGCCGAGGCCCTGGCCGCCAGCGGCGAGCGCTTCGACGCCGTGCTGGCGATGGAGGTGATCGAGCATGTCGCCGACGTGCCGCTGTTCGTGAAGTCCTGCGCGGCGCTGACGGCACCGGGCGGCGCGCTGTTTCTGGCGACGCTGAACCGCACGCCGAAATCCTTCGCGCTGGCCATCGTCGGGGCGGAGTACATCCTGCGCTGGCTGCCCCGAGGCACCCACAACTGGCGCCAGTTCCTGCGCCCCGGCGAACTGGCCGCCGCCGTGCGCGCGGAGGGGATGGCGATCCGCGACCTGACCGGCATCACCTACAACCCGCTGTCCGACGAGTTCCGGCTGAACCCGCGCGATCTCGACGTGAACTACATGGGTTGGGCCGAGCGGGCCTGAACGTACGGCGCGGCGGCGAGCGTACGTACAAACGTACGCTCGCCGCTTCCGCGTGCGAAAGCGACGGTAGCGGGTGCCGCAAAACAAAAAACGGGAGAGCCGCCGGCCCTCCCGTTTTTTCGTGTTCGCAGAACGCGCGTCTTACGCCGCGTGGCTGGCTTCGTGCTGGGTCAGCAGCGCGTAGATCGCGTCCGCCGAGTCCGAACCGCGCAGCTTCTCGCACATGGACTGGTCGCGCAGCAGGCGCGACACACGGGCCAGCGCCTTCAGATGGTCGGCACCGGCATGATCCGGAGCCAACAGCAGGAAAATCAGATCGACCGGTTGCTCATCGATCGCATCGAAGTCGATGGGCCGCTCCAGCCGGGCGAAGACGCCGTGGACGCGGTCAAGGTTGGGCAGCTTGCCGTGCGGGATGGCGATGCCATGCCCCACGCCGGTGGTGCCCAACCGCTCGCGCTCCAGAAGGACGTCGAAGATCGCCCGTTCGTGCTGGCCGGTCAGCTCGGACGCCTTGCGCGCCAAGTCCTGCAGGGCCTGCTTTTTGCTGCCGGCCTTGAGGTTCGGGAGAATGGCGTGCGGCGTGATGAGATCGAGCATGACGCTATGGGTGTGGTTGGAACAGAGACCGGACTCAGGCGCCGGCCTTCTCCGCCGGGTCCACCCAACCGATGTTGCCATCGGCGCGGCGGTAGACCAGGTTCAGGCGGCCATGGGCGCCGTTGCGGAACATGAGGGCCGGGGCGTCGGCGAGTTCCATGCGCATCACCGCCTCGCTGACCGCCAGGGTCGCGATGTTGGTTTCCATCTCGGCGATCACGATGGGCTGCGCCTCTTCGGCAGCGGCCTCGTCGCTCTCCACATGGGCCTCGTCCTTCTCCGCTTCCAGGATCTGGTAGCGGGCCGGGAAGGCTTCCTGGGCGGGGGTTTCGACGCTGTGGTGGTCGCGCAGGCGGCGCTTGTAGCGGCGCAGGCGCTTGGCCAGCTTCTCGCACGCGGTGTCGAAGGCGGGATACGGCTCGGTGGCGTCGGACGCGCTCTGAAGGACGATCCCACGACCGACATGAACCTGAATGTCGGCCTTGAACAGATGCGCTTCGCGCGTCAGGACGACGTTGGCCTCGATCGGCTTGTTGAAATACTTGCCGACGATGGAGTTCAGGCTGTCCGCGACGTGGGTGCGCAGAGCGTCGCCAACGTCAAGCTGCTTGCCTTTGACGGTCAGTTGCATTTTGGGATGTTTCCAATCTGGTCCGCGGTAGACATAGGACGACGGAAGGCCGCCACGTGCGGACGGGGACCATAGTGACGGCAGTATGGGCTGTCAATCAAGGACGACCCCCTCCCGGCCCGGTTACATGCGTGACATCTTGGCACGGCGTCGCTGCACCGATGACGGAATGCGCATCGCTTCACGATACTTCGCGACCGTCCGGCGCGCAATGTCGATCCCTTCACCACGAAGGATTTCGACGATTTTATCGTCCGACAGCACGTCGTCCGGCTTCTCGGCGTCGATCATCGCCTTGATGCGGTAGCGCACGGCCTCGGCCGAGTGGGCCGCCTGCCCGTCGGCCCCCTGGATGGCGGAGGTGAAGAAATACTTCAGCTCGAACACGCCGCGCGGCGTCGCCATGAACTTGTTTGTTGTGACGCGGCTGACCGTGCTCTCGTGCATGCCGATCGCTTCGGCGATGTCGCGCAGGATCAGAGGCTTCAAATGCGAGACGCCGTGGATGAAGAAGGCGTCCTGCTGCCGGATGATCTCGCTGGCCACCTTCAAAATCGTGGTGGCGCGCTGGTGCAGCGACTTGACCAGCCAGTTGGCCGACTGGAAGCGCTCGGTGATGTATTCCTTGTCCGCCTTGTTGCGGGCGGTGCCGGAAATGCGCGCGAAGTAGCGGTGGTTGACCAGCACCCGCGGCAACGTGTCCGGGTTCAGGTCGATCAGCCAGCCGCCGCCGGGGTTGGCGCGCATCAGGATGTCGGGGGTGACGAGCTGCGCGGGCGTGTGGTCGAAGCTGAGCGCCGGCTTGGGGTTCAGCTTGCGGATCTCCGCCACCATGTCGGCGACGTCCTCGGCGTCCACGCCGCAGACCTTCATCAGCGCCGGCAGGTTGCGCGCCGCCAGCAGCTCCAGATGGTCGAGCAGGGCGGCCATGGCCGGGTCGAAGCGGTTCTTCTCGCGCAGCTGGATCGCCAGACATTCCTTCAGCGAGCGCGCGAAAATGCCCGGCGGGTCGAAGCGCTGGCAGGCGGCCAGCACCCGCTCCACCCGCTCCGGCGCGCAGCCGAGCTGCCCCGCGAGGCTCTCGACCTCCAGCCCGGTGATCCAGCCGGCCTCGTCCAGCATGTCGATCAGCGCCAGACCGATGAGCTGGTCGCCGAGGTCCGGCAGGTCGATCTTCAACTGCTCGGTCAGATGGTCGCGCAGACTCGTCTGACCGGTCAGAGTCGCTTCCAGGTTGGATTCGTCGTCCTCGAAGCCGCCGCGCCCGCCGCGCTCCTGCCAGGAGCCGTAGACGTCGCTGGACCCGTCGGTGCCGTCGGAAAAGCGGTCGTCGGAATAGACATTCTCGAAGTCGGTGTCGAGCGGCGCGTCGGACGCCGATCCCATGGTTTCCGACGCCGTCATCTCCACCGTGTCGCGGGTGCGCCCGTCGGTCATCGGCGGCTGGCGCTCCTCCGGCGCGGCGAGGTCCACCGCTCCCGGCTCGCCCCCGCCGTCACCGACCCCGTCGCCCCCCGCCTCGCCGCCGCCCTCGCCAGGACCGCCGTCGCGCTCCAGCAACGGGTTCTGCTCGATCTCGCGATCCACGAAGTCCGACAGTTCGATGTTCGACAGCTGCAGCAGCTTGATGGCCTGCTGCAGCTGCGGAGTCATCACCAGGGACTGGGTCTGACGAAGATCGAGGCGTTGGCTGAGCGCCATGGGCAGGGAAACCGCACTAGAGGCTGAACCGGTCGCCGAGGTAGACCCGGCGCACGTCCTCGTGCGCCACGATCTCGGCCGGCTCTCCCTCCATTAGTACCACACCATCGTGCAAGATGTATGCCCGATCGACGAGGTCGAGCGTTTCACGCACGTTGTGGTCGGTGATGAGCACGCCGATGCCGCGGTCGCGCAGGTGGCTGACCAGCTCGCGGATGTCGTTCACCGCGATCGGGTCGATGCCGGCCAGCGGCTCGTCGAGCAGGATGAAGTGCGGCTGGGAGGCCAGCGCGCGGGCGATCTCCACGCGCCGCCGCTCGCCGCCCGACAGAGCCAGCGCCGGGGCGCGGCGCAGGTGGGTGATCGAGAACTCCGCCAGCAGCTCGTCCAGCATCTGCTCGCGCGTGTCGCGGTTGGGCTCCACCACCTCCAGCACGGAGCGGATGTTGTTCTCCACCGACATGCCGCGGAAGATCGACGCCTCCTGCGGCAGGTAGCCGATGCCCAGCCGCGCCCGGCGGTACATGGGCAGCGCCGTGATGTCCTGCCCGTCCAGCAGGATGGTGCCGGAGTCGGCGGCGATCAGCCCGGTGATCATGTAGAAGCAGGTCGTCTTGCCCGCTCCGTTGGGGCCGAGCAGGCCGACCGCCTCGCCGCGCTGGACCGTCACGGTCACGTCGCGGACGACCGGGCGCTTCTTGTAGGCCTTGCCGAGATGCATGGCCACCAGCCCTTCGGTCGGGCGCACGTTGGTGGCGGGTTGACCCGCCGGGTGAACCGACGCGTTCGAGGCGGAGAGGGTCGGGCCGCCGAGGTCCCGGTCTTCGATGTCCATGGCCATTGATTCGCTGCCGGGTCGGTCAGGGCTTCGCCGCGGGATTGCCGCCCGATGGGGCTGTGGGCCGGCCGGGGGCGGCGCCACCCGGCGCGCCCGCCTCCTGGCCCGGGATCAGCAGGCCCATCACCCGCCCGCCGGTGGCAGGACCGGCGATCACCCGGTTGACCTTGGTCTTCATGTTCATTTCGGCGGCGTCGCCATTGAGCTGGTTGTCGTTGCGGGTGATCTTGACGTTGCCGAGCAGCACCGCGGTCTCGTCGGCCACCGAGTAGACCAGCTTGTCGGACAGTGCCACGTCGGTCGCGGTGGTCACCACGACGCTGCCGGCGCCGTCGATGCGCTCCATCTGGGTCGAGCCGTCCGGCATCTTCTTGAGCTGGCCGATCAGGATGTCGGCGCGCAGCCGGTCGCCGTTGGCGATGCGCACGGCCACGGCGTCGCCGCGGGCCACGGTCAGGTTCTTGGCCTCGTAATATTCCAGCGTGTCGCGCGCCGTCACGATGTCGGTGCGGGTGACCAGCTTCAGGTTGCGCCCGGTGACCACCGCCACCTGCTTGTCCACGTCGTAGACGCCGCGCTCGCCGAAGACCTCCTGGGTCGGGCTGACGATGCGCACGTTGCCCTCCGCGAGAAGCTGGAACACCTCGTTCCCCTTGCCCGGCACCTCGCGGTAGTAGGCGGTCAGCACGTCGGCGTAGACGGTGCTGTCGTTGCGCTTGGCCGAGGCGTTGCCGCGCGCCACATAGGCGCGCACGTCCTGATGCCATTCGATGGCTCGGTCGGCGTTGACCTCGACCGGGTTGGGGCCGCCGCCGAGGCCGGGCAGCCCCTGGGCCGCCGCCGGGACGGACACCCCCGACAGCAGGAGGAACGCGGCCAATAGCGGGGCCGCAAAGGTGGCTGCACTCAACGCGTCTTTCCTCCCGGGCTTTCGGCGGCCTGGACGTCGGCCTTGGACTGGTTCAGGAACACCATCGTCTTGCCACGGTCGGACAGGCGGAAGCCCTCGGCGTTGATGACGCCCTGCGGACCCTGGCCCACGACATGGACATCGCCCCAGGCGGTGCCCTTGCGGATGTCGGATTCCGCTTCCTCGGTGGTGAATTCGTTGCCGTCGTCGCGCATGACGCGGACATGGCCCCGCATCTTCAGGATGCCGGTGACCTGGTTGTACCAGCCCTTGTCGGAGCGGATGGTCACCCAGGTGCCGTCGGTCTGGGTCATCTCGGCCTCCGGCTGGTCGAGCAGGACGATGTCCGGCTGATCGGCGATGCGGTCGGCCTTGGCGGCCACCAGCGAGAAGGGCTGGTTGGCTTCGTCCACCGCGATGTAGCGCGGCTTGATCATCTCGAGCTGGCCCTTGTCGGCGGAGATGCGCAGGGTCGGCAGTTCGGTCAGCGAGGGCCAGACGGCGATCAGCGCCATCACCGCCAGCGCCAGCGCCGGGAGCGCGAACTTCATCCCGGTGACGAAGCGGCTGTAGACGCGGTTGACCGGGCGGATCTCCCGGCGCCGGTGGACACGCTTGGCCGCCTCGCCGTCAGGGTCCGCTCCCGGCATGGCCATAAGCCGCGCGGCGAGGGAAGGCGCATCGGCGCGCCGCTCCTGCGTGTTCACCGTCCGATCCTTCAGGTCGCTGTCCATGGCGTCAACCGTCCTCCGGCTGCCCGTCACGCCGCCCCGGCGCGCAGGCAATCGTGAATGTGCACAACACCAAGCGGCCGGTCCGCCTCCACCACGAACAGGCTGGTGATCTGCTTCGCGTTCATCTCCCGCAGCGCCTCCTCGACCAGCGCCTTGGGGCGGATCGTCTTGGGCCGCGGCGACATGATGCTGTCGGCGCGCTCCGCCCAAAGCTCCGGCGTCAGGTGGCGGCGGAGGTCGCCGTCCGTGATGACCCCGGCCAGCGCGCCCGTGGCGTCCACCACGCCGACGCAGCCCAGCCGCTTGGCCGTCATCTCGAATATGACGGTGGAAAGCGGCGTATCCAAGGCGCACAGGGGCATATCGTCGCCCTTGTGCATCACGTCGGTCACCTTCAGCAGCGCCCGGCCGAGCTGGCCGCCGGGATGGAACTGCTTGAAATCCGCCGCCGTGAAGCCGCGCCGCTCCAGCAGCGCCACCGCCAGGGCGTCGCCCAGCGCCAGCATCATCGTGCTCGACGTGGTCGGGGCCAGCCCCAGCGGGCAAGCCTCCGGGGCCGGCGGCAGCACCAGCGCCACGTCCGCCTGCTCCGCCAGGGAGGAGCCGGCGCGCCGGGTGATGCCGATCAGCGGGATGTCGAAGCGGCGGGTGTAGGCGACGATGTCCGACAGCTCGTGCGTCTCGCCGGAATTGGACAGGGCGATCACCGCGTCCTGCCGGGCGATCATGCCGAGGTCGCCATGGCTCGCCTCGCCCGGATGGACGAAGAAGGCCGGCGTGCCGGTGGAAGCCAGAGTCGCGGCGATCTTGCGCGCCACATGGCCGGATTTGCCCATGCCGGAGACGACGACACGCCCCGCGATCCCGGCCAGCCGGTCCAGCGCGCGCACGAAGGCACCGTCCAGCCCGTCCGCCAGCGCGGTCAGGGCGTCGGCCTCCATCCGCAGGACGCGCCGGGCGCTCGCGATGTCGCGGTCGGCCGCGGCGTCGGACGGGCATTCGATCAGGCTGGATGCCAGGCTGGATGCGGTCAGGCTCGTCAAGGCGGTGCTTGCCTCTTCTGGTTGGCCCACAGGGCCGAAAATGAGTACTCCGGCTGGCGACGCGCGTATCCGCAACAACGGGCCAGCCGCCGCGCGGGCAGTATGCCCACCCGCGCGCGTCCGGTCAAATCAACGTCCGGACGGCCCGGCCTATTCCACCGGCCCGTCCTTCAGGACGACGGCCATCAATGCGCCAGAATATCCGGCTGCTCCCAGCCGCCGAGGTCCAGTTCCCCGCGGGCCGGCAGGAAGTCGAAGCAGGCCCTGGCGAGATGAGTCCGCCCCTCGCGCGCCAGCATGACGTCCAGCTTCTCCTTGAGGTCGTGCAGGTGCAGCACGTCGGAGGCGGCGTATTTCATCTGCTCCGGGGTCAGTTCCGCGGCGCCCCAGTCGGAGGACTGCTGCTGCTTGGACAGCTCCACCCCCAGCAGGTCCTTCACCAGATCCTTCAGCCCGTGCTTGTCGGTGAAGGTGCGGACCAGCTTGGACGCGACCTTGGTGCAGTAGACCGGCTGGCAGGCGACGCCGAGATAGGCCCGCATCACCGCCACGTCGAAGCGGGCGAAGTGGAACAGCTTGGTGACCTCGGGATCGGCGAGCAGGCGCTTCAGGTTCGGCGCCTCGTACTGGCCCTTGCGGAACTGGACCAGATGGACCGTGCCGTCGCCGGGGGAAAGCTGGACCAGGCACAGCCGGTCGCGGTGGGGGTTCAGCCCCATGGTCTCGGTGTCGATGGCGACGGCGCCGTCGCGGGCCAGGGATTTCAGGTCGAGACCGTCCGGCAGGTCGCCGTCATGGAGGTCGATGGGCATTGGGTGGCTTCCCGCTCAGGTGGACGGCCCCCGGCCACGGACCCCAGAAACGACGAACGCCGCTCTGCTACTTCTCCGTCCCGCTGGGGAAGGTCCGTAGCATGCGGCGCAGCCGGGTAGATATGGTGCCCAGGAGAAGACTCGAACTTCCACGACATTTCTGCCACAGGTACCTGAAACCTGCGCGTCTACCAATTCCGCCACCTGGGCTCGGTGTGGGCCGCTTATGTAGCCGTCCGGCGGGGACCCGTCAACAGCTTTTTTTCACTTTCGCGCGGAAACGGCCGCCGGGCGCGAAATGGGCCGCGGGCGGCGCGTCAGGCCCTAGCCTCCCCAAGGAGGTTTCTATATAAGCAACCCCCGATCCGGTCGCCCCGCCCCTCTGGTGGGCGGCCCGGAGAGAAGAATTTGCGGGCCCAACGGCACGGGAGAAGGTCGATGTCCTATCGCTCTGAAGTGGTCACGGTGTTCGGCGGTTCGGGATTCGTCGGCCGCCATCTCATTCGCCGCCTCGCCAAGACCGGCGCCATCGTGCGCGTGGTGTCGCGCCATCCGAATCAGGCCAATTTCCTGAAGACCGCCGGCTCGGTCGGCCAGATCGTGCCGATGGCCGCCGACGTGAAGGACGACCAGTCCGTCGCGCGGGCCATCCAGGGCGCCGACACCGTCATCAACCTGATCGGCACGCTCTACGAGCGCGGGGCCTGGAATTTCCAGACCGTGCATGTCGACGCCCCGGCGCGCATCGCCCGCATCGCCAAGGCCAGCGGCGTGCGCCGTCTGGTCCATGTCTCGGCCATCGGCGCCGACGCCAAGTCCGCCTCGGCCTACGCCAAGTCCAAGGCGGCGGGCGAGCAGGCGGTGACGCAGGCCTTCCCCGGCGCCACCATCGTCCGCCCGAGCATCGTGTTCGGGCCGGAGGACGGCTTCTTCAACAAGTTCGCCGCCATGGCGCAGGTTTCCCCGGCGCTGCCTCTGATCGGCGGGGCGACGAAGTTCCAGCCGGTCTATGTCGGCGATCTGGCCGACGCCATCGCCGCCGCCGCGAACCTGGACTCGGCGGCCGGCCGGACCTTCGAGCTGGGCGGCCCGCGCGTCTACAGCTTCAAGGAGCTGATGCAGCTCATGCTGCGGGAGATCCGCCGCAAGCGCTTCCTCGTCCCGGTTCCCTGGAACGTGGCGGAGACGCTGGGCGGCCTGCTGGAGAAGGTGCCGCCGATCGTCGCCCCGCCGCTGACCCGCGATCAGGTGGAGATGCTGAAGACCGACAACGTCGCCGCCCCCGGCGCGCCGGGCTTCAAGGAACTGGGCATCACCAACCTGTCGAGCTGCGAGGTGGTCCTGCCGACCTACCTGTCGCGCTTCATCGTCGGCGGCCGCTCCAACACGATGCCGCGCGACGCCGGCAACCATTCCGGCGCGCACTGACCCCACAGGTCTCGCACCAGCGACGCGAAAGCCCCGGCCCACCGCCGGGGCTTTCGCCGTTTCGGGGGGCCGCCCCGCCCCGCATGAAAGCGCCGCGCAAGGGTGCCCTGCGGCGCGCGGCCTTGATTCCCGCGGCTTCCTGCCGCATCTGGCCCCTTCATCAGGACGACGGAAGGGGCACGGGACGTCATGCAGGCCGCAACGCAGGATTTCACCATACGGGAATTCGCCGACCGCGCGCCCGGCGCCCGGCTGGCCTCCCTGGCGGCCTTCTTCGTCAACGGGTCCGTCTTCGGCGTCTGGGCCACCCAGATTCCGGCGATCAAGGATCATCTGGACCTCAGCCCCGGCGTGCTCGGCGTCGCCCTGCTCTGCCTCGCCGCCGGGGCGCTGACGGCGATGGTCGGCACGGGACCGCTGCTCGGCCGCGTCGGCAGCGCGCCGGTGATCCGGCTCACCGCCATGGCCTTCGCCCTGATTCTGCCGCTGCCGGCGCTGATGCCGGACCTGCTGTCGCTGTGCGCGGTGCTGTTCCTGTTCGGGGCGGCGGGCGGCACCATGGACGTGGCGATGAACGCCCATGGCGCCCTGGTGGAGCGTCATCTCGGGCGGCCGATCATGTCGTCGCTGCACGGCATGTGGAGCCTGGGCGGCCTGTTCGGCGCCGGGGCGGGCGGTCTGCTGCTGCAAGTCCTGCCGCCGCCGGTCCAGGCGTCCGTCCTCGCGGCGGCGCTGCTCGCCCTGTTCTTCGCGCTGCACCGCCGCTTCCTGCCCGGAAGTGCCGATCAGCAGGCGGAGCCGACGGGCCTCGCCCTGCCCGACCGCGGCACGCTGCTGCTGGGCGCGCTGACCTTCCTGGCCTTCATGAGCGAGGGCGCGATCCTGGACTGGAGCGCCGTCTATCTGCGCGAGGATCTGGGGGGTGCGGCGTCGATCGCGGCGCTGGGCTTCGCCGTCTTTTCCGGCGCCATGGCGGTGGGCCGCTTCTGCGGCGACCGGCTGCGCCAGCGTTTCGGCGGGCCGGTGCTGGTCCGGGCGGGCGCCGTGCTGGCCTTCGCCGGGCTGGCGGTCGCGCTGACCGGCGGCGGGCCGGTGGTGGCGGTCGCCGGCTTCGGGCTGACCGGGCTCGGCCTGTCGAACGTGGTTCCGGTGCTGTTCAGCGCCGCCGGCGCCAAGGCGGAGGGGGAAGCCGGCCAGGCCATCGCCGCGGTGGCGACCCTCGGCTATGCCGGCGTCCTGACCGGCCCGGCCCTGCTCGGCTTCGTGGCGGAGGCCAGCACGGTGGGCTTTTCCTTCGCCCTGGTCGCCGCGCTGGCGCTGGTCATCGCCGCGGCCTCCTCGCGCGCCGTCGCCCAACAGGGCTGAGGCGCGCGGGAAACCGGCTCTTTACAGATAGAGGAACGCCAGCATCCCCGACCCGATGGCGATGCGGTACCAGGCGAAGGGCGCGAAACCGTAGCGCCCGACAAAGTCCACCAGCACCTTGACCACCAGCGCCGCCGCGATGAAGGCGGTGACGAAGCCGACCCCGATCAGCAGCGCGGAGTCGACGGTCATCAGGCTCCAGTTCTTGTAGAGGTCGTAGACCGTGGCGCCGGCCATGGTGGGGATCGCCAGGAAGAAGGAGAACTCCGCGGCGGTCCGCCGGTCCACCCCCATCAGAAGCGAGCCGAGAATCGTCGCGCCCGAGCGCGACACGCCCGGCACCAGCGCCAGGCACTGGCACAGGCCGATCTTCAGCGCGAGCGGCGCCGGGAAGCGCTCGATCTGGTGGTAGCGCGGGACCGGCACCAGCCGCTCCGCCATCAGGATCGCCACGCCGCCCAGGATCAGCGCGACGCTGACCACCGTCGGGTTGAACAGCGCCGCCTTGATGACCCCGTGCAGCGCCGCCCCCAGCACCATCGCCGGCAGGAAGGCCAGGATCACCGCCACCGCGAAGTGGCGGGCGCCCGGATCGTCCTTCAATCCGGTGACCACCTTCCACAGCCGGGTGAAATAGACCGTGCAGATCGCCAGGATCGCGCCGAGCTGGATCACCACCTCGAACACCTTGCCCGGCGGGCCTTCGAAGCCCAGCAGGGTGTCGAAGATGATCAGGTGGCCGGTGGACGAGACCGGCAGGAATTCGGTCAGACCTTCGATCAGGCCGAGCAGAGCGGCGTCCAGATATTGGTCGATCAACATGCGGCGCGGGGCCTCTGGCAGGATGGCGGTGGCGATGTCCGGCTTATAGCAGCGCAACATGGCGAAGGCGACGACCCATGGGGCGATACCCCGAATTGGGCGATAGTCCCGAATCGGACCTATTTTTCTTGCTTGTTTTTCAGGCACTCCCGACCTTTGCGGAGGTCTCCGCGACATCGAGTCACGGTTTGGTCAGCCATACTGTCCTAACGGTGAAAATATGCTCGCGCAGCGCCTTCTCTTGCGGTATATGACGTTCAGACCGCGTGACCGCGGGCTTTCGTTTTCACTGCGGCCACGCTCCCTTGGCATGCCCCACCGGCATAAGAAGGGTCGCCCGGCCGCCGGCGCCGTCCCCATGCACGGGACACGGGAAGAAGGAGCAGGCGTTATGGCGAACCAGAGGATGTTGGGCTTCGTGCACACCGCGCAGCGGATGCCCGACAAACGCCCGGCCACGGAGCGCCGCCAGGATTTCGCCGAGATCTACGCCCGCTTCAGCGACGAGCGCGCCAACGAGCAGGCCAACCGCTGCTCGCAGTGCGGCGTTCCCTTCTGCCAGGTGCACTGCCCGGTCTCCAACAACATCCCCGACTGGCTGAAGCTGACCTCCGAAGGCCGGCTGGAGGAGGCTTACGAAGTCTCCCAGGCCACCAACAACTTCCCGGAAATCTGCGGCCGCATCTGCCCGCAGGACCGCCTGTGCGAAGGCAACTGCGTCATCGAGCAATCCACCCACGGCGCCGTCACCATCGGGTCGGTGGAGAAGTACATCAACGACACCGCCTGGGATCAGGGCTGGGTGAAGCCGCGCAAGCCGTCGCGTGAGCTTGGCCTGTCGGTCGGCATCATCGGCGCCGGCCCCGCCGGCCTCGCCGCCGCCGAGGAGCTGCGCGCCAAGGGCTACGAGGTGCATGTCTACGACCGCTACGACCGCATGGGCGGCCTGCTGGTCTACGGCATCCCCGGCTTCAAGCTGGAGAAGTCGGTGGTCGAGCGCCGCGTGCAGCTGCTGGCCGACGCCGGGGTGATCTACCACCCGAACTTCGAGGTCGGCCGCGACGCCTCCCTGCCGGAGCTGCGCCGCAAGCACGTCGCCGTGCTGGTCGCCACCGGCGTCTACAAAGCGCGCGACATCAAGGCGCCGGGCTCGGGCCTGGGCAACATCGTGGCGGCGCTGGACTACCTGACCACCTCCAACAAGGTCAGCCTGGGCGACACGGTGGAGGCGTACGAGAACGGTTCCCTGAACGCCGCGGGCAAGCATGTGGTGGTTCTGGGCGGCGGCGACACCGCCATGGACTGCGTGCGCACGGCCATCCGCCAGGGCGCCACGTCGGTCAAGTGTCTGTACCGCCGTGACCGCAAGAACATGCCGGGCTCGCAGCGCGAGGTCGCCCACGCCGAGGAGGAGGGCGTGGAGTTCATCTGGCAGGCCGCCCCGGAAGGCTTCACCGGCGACAGCGTGGTGACCGGCGTGCGCGCCGTGCGCATCCATCTGGGCGTCGCCGACGCCACCGGCCGCCAGACCCCGCAGGTGATCGAGGGGTCGGAGTTCACGGTCCAGGCCGATCTGGTCATCAAGGCGCTCGGCTTCGAGCCGGAGGACCTGCCCGCCCTGTTCGGCGAGACGGAGCTGAAGGTCACCCGCTGGGGCACGCTGCTGGTCGACCACCGCAGCAAGATGACCAACCTGGAGGGCGTCTTCGCCGCCGGCGACATCGTGCGCGGCGCCTCGCTGGTGGTGTGGGCCATCCGCGACGGCCGCGACGCGGCGGAGGGCATCCACGCCTACGCCAAGGCGAAGGCCGAAGCGCCGCTGGCGCAGGCCGCCGAGTAAGCCAAGCAATCCATAATTCCGCGGGTTCCAGTGGGTCCATTTCGGCCCCTGGCGGGGGTGAAGGGGCGAAGTCCCCCTTCCGAACAGACTGATTGAAAGGGTCCACCGATGACCACCGAGTTGAACCAGGGTGAGCAGTTCGTCGCCGACTTCCGCGCCAACGCCGCGGCGCTGACCACTGCCAACGCCTACAACCCGGAGGATGAGCACGACGCCTGCGGCGTCGGCTTCATCGCCGCGATCGACGGCAAGCCCCGCCGCTCGGTGGTCGAGAAAGGCATCGAGGCGCTGAAGGCCGTCTGGCACCGCGGCGCCGTGGACGCCGACGGCAAGACGGGCGACGGTGCGGGCATCCACGTCGCCGTGCCGCAGAAGTTCTTCAAGGACCACGTGAAGGTCATCGGCCACCGCGCGCCGGACAACAAGCTGGCCGTCGGTCAGGTCTTCCTGCCGCGCATCAGCCTGGACGCGCAGGAAGCCTGCCGCTGCATCGTCGAGACCGAGATCCTCGCCTTCGGCTACTACATCTACGGCTGGCGCCAGGTGCCGATCAACGTCGACATCATTGGCGAGAAGGCCAACGCGACCCGTCCGGAGATCGAGCAGATCATCGTCGGCAACAACAAGGGCGTGTCCGACGAGCAGTTCGAGCTGGATCTCTACATCATCCGCCGCCGCATCGAGAAGGCGGTGAAGGGTGAGCAGATCAACGACTTCTACATCTGCTCGCTGTCCGCCCGCTCGATCATCTACAAGGGCATGTTCCTGGCGGAGCAGCTGACCACCTTCTATCCGGACCTGCTGGACGAGCGGTTCGAGTCCGACTTCGCCATCTACCACCAGCGCTATTCGACCAACACCTTCCCGACCTGGCCACTGGCCCAGCCCTTCCGCATGCTCGCCCACAACGGCGAGATCAACACGGTGAAGGGCAACGTCAACTGGATGAAGGCGCACGAGACCCGGATGGAGCATCCGGCCTTCGGCACCCACATGGCGGACCTGAAGCCGGTGATCGGCGTCGGCCTGTCGGACTCCGGCTCGCTCGACACGGTGTTCGAGGTGATGGTCCGCGCCGGCCGCACGGCCCCGATGGTCAAGATGATGCTGGTGCCGCAGGCGCTGACCAGCTCGCAGACCACGCCGGACAACCACAAGGCGCTGATCCAGTACTGCAACTCCGTCATGGAGCCGTGGGACGGCCCGGCCGCGCTGGCCATGACCGACGGCCGCTGGGTCGTCGGCGGCATGGACCGCAACGGCCTGCGCCCGATGCGCTACACCATCACCAACGACGGCCTGATCATCGGCGGGTCCGAGACGGGCATGGTGAAGGTCGACGAGACCCAGGTGATCGAGAAGGGTCGCCTCGGCCCGGGCGAGATGATCGCCGTCGACCTCCAGTCCGGCAAGCTGTACCGCGACCGCGAGCTGAAGGACCATCTCGCCACGCTGAAGCCGTGGGACAAGTGGGTGCAGAACACCACCCACCTGGACGAGCTGGTCAAGACCGCCTCGCTGAAGGGCGAGCCGTCGGACATGGACAAGGCCGAGCTGCGCCGCCGCCAGCAGGCCTTCGGCCTGACCATGGAAGACATGGAGCTGATCCTGCACCCGATGGTGGAGGACGGTAAGGAGGCCATCGGCTCGATGGGCGACGACAGCCCCATCGCCGTGCTGTCCGACAAGTACCGCGGCCTGCACCACTTCTTCCGCCAGAACTTCTCCCAGGTCACCAACCCGCCCATCGACTCGCTCCGTGAGCGCCGGGTGATGAGCCTGAAGACTCGGCTCGGCAACCTCGGCAACATCCTGGACGAGGACGAGACGCAGACCCGCCTGCTGCAGCTCGAATCGCCGGTCCTGACGACCGCCGAATTCCGTGCCATGCGCGACTACATGGGCGACACGGCGGCCGAGATCGACGCGACCTTCCCGGTCGACGGCGGCCCCGAGGCTCTGCGCGACGCGCTGCGCCGCATCCGCCAGGAGGCGGAGGACGCGGTGCGCGGCGGCGCCACCCACGTCATCCTGACCGACGAGGCGATGGGTGCGGCGCGCGCCGCCATCCCGGCGATCCTCGCCACGGGTGCCGTGCACACGCACCTGATCCGCTCCAACCTGCGCACCTTCACCTCGCTGAACGTGCGCACGGCGGAGGGGCTGGACGTCCATTACTTCGCCGTGCTGATCGGCGTCGGCGCCACCACGGTCAACGCCTATCTGGCGCAGGAGGCCATCGCCGAGCGTCACCGCCGCGGCCTGTTCGGTTCCATGCCGCTGGAAAAGGGCATGGCCAACTACAAGAAGGCCATCGACGACGGCCTGCTGAAGATCATGTCCAAGATGGGCATCTCGGTCATCAGCAGCTACCGCGGCGGCGGCAACTTCGAGGCCATCGGCCTGTCGCGCGCGCTCGTCGCCGAGCATTTCCCGGCGATGGTCAGCCGCATCTCCGGCATCGGCCTGAACGGCATCCAGAAGAAGGTGCTGGAGCAGCACGCCACCGCCTACAACGAGGAGGTCGTGGCCCTGCCGGTCGGCGGCTTCTACCGCTTCCGCAAGTCGGGCGACCGCCACGGCTGGGAAGGCGGTGTGATCCACACGCTGCAGCAGGCGGTGACCAACGACAGCTACACCACCTTCAAGAAGTACAGCGAGCAGGTGAACAAGCGCCCGCCGATGCAGCTCCGCGACCTGCTGGAGCTGCGCTCCACCAAGGCCCCGGTGCCGGTGGACGAGGTGGAGAGCATCACCGCGATCCGCAAGCGCTTCATCACGCCGGGCATGTCCATGGGCGCCCTGTCGCCCGAGGCCCACGGCACGCTGAACGTCGCCATGAACCGCATCGGCGCCAAGTCCGACAGCGGCGAGGGCGGCGAGGATCCGGCGCGCTTCCGCCCGGACAAGAACGGCGACAACTGGAACAGCGCCATCAAGCAGGTGGCCTCGGGCCGCTTCGGCGTCACCGCCGAGTACCTGAACCAGTGCCGCGAGCTGGAGATCAAGGTCGCCCAGGGCGCCAAGCCCGGCGAGGGTGGCCAGCTCCCCGGCTTCAAGGTGACCGAGATGATCGCGCGGCTGCGTCACTCGACGCCGGGCGTGATGCTCATCAGCCCGCCGCCGCACCACGACATCTACTCGATCGAGGATCTGGCCCAGCTCATCTATGATCTGAAGCAGATCAATCCGGATGCGAAGGTGACGGTGAAGCTGGTCAGCCGTTCCGGTATCGGAACGATTGCCGCGGGTGTGGCGAAGGCCAACGCCGACATCATCCTGATTTCCGGCAACAGCGGCGGCACGGGCGCTTCCCCGCAGACCTCGATCAAGTTCGCCGGCCTGCCCTGGGAAATGGGCCTGTCGGAGGTGCATCAGGTCCTGACGCTGAACCGCCTGCGCCACCGCGTGCGGCTGCGCACCGACGGCGGCCTGAAGACCGGCCGCGACATCGTGATCGCCGCCATGCTGGGCGCTGAGGAGTTCGGCATCGGCACGGCCAGCCTGATCGCCATGGGCTGCATCATGGTCCGCCAGTGCCACAGCAACACCTGCCCGGTCGGCGTCTGCGTGCAGGACGACAAGCTGCGCCAGAAGTTCGTCGGCACGCCGGAGAAGGTCGTCAACCTCTTCACCTTCCTGGCGGAAGAGGTGCGCGAGATCCTGGCCGGTCTGGGCTTCCGCTCGCTGAACGAGGTGATCGGCCGCACCGACCTGCTCCATCAGGTCAGCCGCGGTGCCGAGCATCTCGACGACCTCGACCTGAACCCGCTGCTGGCCCAGGTCGATCCCGGCGAGAACGCCCGCTACTGCACGCTGCAGGGCCGCAACGAGGTGCCGGACACGCTGGACGCCCGCATCGTCGCGGACGCCCGCCCGCTGTTCGAGGAGGGCGAGAAGATGCAGCTCGCCTACAACGCCCGCAACACGCAGCGCGCCATCGGCACGCGGCTGTCCTCGATGGTGACGCGCAAGTTCGGCATGTTCGGGCTGCAGCCCGGCCACATCACCATCCGCCTGCGCGGCACCGCCGGCCAGTCGCTCGGCGCCTTCGCGGTGCAGGGCATCAAGCTGGAGGTGATGGGCGACGCCAACGACTATGTCGGCAAGGGCCTGTCGGGCGGCACCATCGTCGTCCGTCCGACGACCTCCAGCCCGCTGGAGACCAACAAGAACACGATCATCGGCAACACGGTCCTCTACGGTGCGACGGCGGGCAAGCTGTTCGCCGCGGGCCAGGCCGGCGAGCGGTTCGCCGTCCGCAACTCCGGCGCCACCGTGGTGGTCGAGGGCTGCGGCTCCAACGGCTGCGAGTACATGACGGGCGGCACGGCGGTCATCCTCGGCCGCGTCGGCGACAACTTCGCCGCCGGCATGACGGGGGGCATGGCCTACGTCTACGACCTCGACGACAGCCTGCCGCTCTACATCAACGACGAGAGCGTGATCTTCCAGCGCATCGAGGTCGGCCATTACGAGAGCCAGCTCAAGCACCTGATCGAGGAGCATGTGGCGGAGACGCAGAGCCGCTTCGCCGCCGAGATCCTCAACGATTGGGCGCGTGAGGTGACCAAGTTCTGGCAGGTGGTTCCGAAGGAAATGCTGCACCGGCTGGAAGTGCCGGTCCACCTGCCGAAGGCCATCTCGGCGGAGTAAGCCCCAAGCAATAAGTCTCAAGTGGGATGTGCATACGCGAACGGCGGTCCGGGGCAACCGGGCCGCCGTTTTTCACGCCGACGGCGGCACGGGCGTCCTTTTCATGGCGCCGGTTCCTGGAATAATCTGGTGCGGAATGGGTTGTTAGGACCGCCTGGGGGCATCCGCAACCACACGGGAGGGCGTCATGCCGGCAGAGGACGGCTTGCGCATCAGCATTCGCTTCGCCACGGCGGCGGACGGGCCGCGCTGCGCCGACATCTTCCTGCACGGGCGCCGCAACGCCTTTTCCTGGCAGCCCGAGGACCGGTTCGGCCTGGACGACTATTACGACTGCGTGGACGGGGAAGAGGTGCTGGTGGCCGAGCTGGACGGTGCCGGGACGGCGACCCGGCTGATCGTCGGCTTCGTCTCCGTCGATGCCGGCGACCGCTTCATCCACACCCTGTTCATCGATCCGCTGTGGCGCGGGCGGGGCATCGGCAGCGCGCTGCTGCGCGAGGCGCTGGCCCTGCTGCGCGGCTCCGCCGAACTGGCCTGCGCCTCGCGCAACGCGGCGGCCCGCGCCTTCTACGAGCACAACGGCTGGACTCCGGTCCCCGGCGCCGGTCCGGAGGGCGACGCCGCCCCCCTGGTGGTCTACCGCAAATCCGCCCTTTGACACCCCCTCGGCACGGTTAATCCATAAGCCGAAGGAGCGGCGTCACAGGCCAAAGCGCAGACTGTTTTCCACGCTCCCCATACGCTACAGTCCGGCCCGGCATGCGGACACTCCATCACCACCCCCTCCATCCCTTGTCCCGCGTCGCGCGGGTGATGCTGGCCGAGAAGGGTCTTCCCTTCGACGCGGTCATCGAGAAGCCGTGGGAACGGCGCGAGGATTTCCTGATGCTGAATCCCGCCGGCGAGCCGCCGGTGCTGGTGGAGGAGGACGGAACCGTCGTGGCCGGCGGGCTGCCCGTGCTGGAGTATCTGGAGGAGGCCTATCCCGACGTGGCCCTGATGCCGCGGGAGGTGGCGGCCCGCGCCGAGGTGCGCCGGATCGTCGATTGGTTCACCCGGACCTTCGACCGCGAGGTGACCGAGAATCTGGTCGGCGAGAAGCTGATCAAGCGGCTGTCCGGCCAGGGCCACCCCTACGCCCCGGCGATCCGCGCCGGGCTGGCGAACATCCAGTACCACATGGAATACATCGCCTTCCTGTCGGAACGCCGTCCCTGGCTGGCCGGCTCCACCTTCACGGTGGCCGACATCGCGGCGGCGGCGGCGCTGTCCTGCGTCGATTACGTGGACAACGTGCCGTGGGACAAGGTGCCGGAGGCCAAGGACTGGTACGCCCGCATCAAATCGCGCCCCAGCTTCCGCGCCCTGCTGACCGACAGCATCCCCGGCTGCCCGCCGCCCCGCCATTACGCCGACCTGGACTTCTGAATTTCCCCACGATCTCTGCGGGAAAATTATAGACCAGGCTCTCCCGATCCGATCTGTCCGACCGGGATAGGCCCCGCCAAAAGACGGAACCCCATCCGTACCGGTCTGTTTCGCTTTGGTTGCAGAACGGCTGAGGAGGATGGGGGCATGGCCCAACACGACTACGTGCGTCACACGCTCGATTGCCTGGAGGAGGCGCAAGCGGCCCTGCGGCTTGCCCAACGCAAGGGCCAGATCGCGCCGGAGGACGAGGACCAACTGTCCCGCCGCCTCGACCGCATCACCGAACGCATCGCCCAGGTTCAGGAGATGCACTGATGCCGGCAGGGCCGCGCCGGTCCGGGCGCGGCCTTCGGCCCCCTACGCCACCCCCGCCATGCGCAGCGCCACGCCGGCCAGCGCGCAGGCGGCCAGGGTCGGCAGCATCCCCGCCTTGAAGCGGAACACCGCCAGCACCGCCGCCACGGTCAGCGCCAGGGCGGGCAGGTTGACGCTGGCGAGGATGGGCAGGTCCAGTCTCATCCCGGCGACGGACACCGGTTCCAGGCGGGCGAACAGCGTGTGCAGGGCGAACCACAACGCCAGATTCAGGATCACCCCGACCACCGCCGCGGTGATCGCCGACAGGGCAGCGCCGAGCATCCGGTTGCCGCGCAGCGCCTCGACATAGGGTGCGCCGAGGAAGATCCACAGGAAGCAGGGCACGAAGGTGACCCAGGTGGTCAGCAGACCGCCCAGCACCCCGGCCAGCAACGGCGGCAACGCCCCTGGATCGCGCAGCGCGCCAAGGAAGCCCACGAACTGCACGACCATGATCAGCGGCCCCGGCGTCGTCTCCGCCATGCCCAGCCCGTCGAGCATCTCGCCGGGATGGAGCCAGCCATAGGTCTCCACCGCCTGCTGCGCCACGTAGGCCAGCACGGCGTAGGCGCCGCCGAAGGTCACCACCGCCATCTTGGAAAAGAAGACGGCGATGCCGGTGAACGTGTTGTCCGGCCCCAGCGTCAGCAGCAGCGCCAGCACCGGCCCCAGCCACAAGGCGAGGCAGACCGCCCCGACCCGCAGCGACCATGCGGTGGAGGGGCGCGCGTGGTCCGGCATCCCCTCGCCCAGCAGGCTGGTCCGGTTGGCGGACGGACCCGGCAGATGCGGGGCCGGCCGGAAGGCGGAGACGCCCAGCCGCGCCCCGGCCAGCCCGATCAGGGCGGCGGTCAGGATGATCATGGGAAACGGGACGTTGAAGGCGAAGATCGCCAGGAAGGCCGCCGCCGACAGGGCGACCATCGCCCTGTTCTTCAGCGTGCGCCGCCCGACGCGGACGACCGCCTCCAGCACCACCGCGAGGACCGCCGCCTTCAACCCGAAGAACAGCCCCTGCACCGGGCCGGTGTTTCCCAGCGTCGCGTAGAGCAGGCTGAGCGCCATGATGGCCAGCGCGCCCGGCAGGACGAACAGGACGCCGGCGATCAGCCCGCCCACCGTCCGGTGCATCAGCCAGCCGATGTAAACGGCCAGTTGCTGCGCCTCCGGCCCTGGCAGCAGCATGCAGTAGTTCAAGGCGTGGAGGAACCGCTCCTCCCCGATCCACCTCTTCTCGTCCACCACGACGCGGTGCATCATGGCGATCTGGCCGGCCGGCCCGCCGAAGCTCAGCGCCGCGATCCGCGCCCAGACGCGCACCGCCTCCCACAGGCCCACCCCATGACCGGCGGTGTCGACGCCGGGGTCGTTGGCGCTGTCCGCCTGGGTCATGCGTCGTCTCCGGAGCACGCGAAGGGACGCCATTCAGACCACAAGGGACGGTCCGCCGCCAGCGCGGAGATGTGACGGAATTCTTGCGCCGGTCAGGACGCCGCCGGCAGCACCAGCTCCACCCGCAACCCGCCGAGCGGCGAATCGCCCAGACGCAGGTCGCCACCGTAGAGCCGCGCCACGTCGCGCACGACGGCAAGGCCGAGGCCGCTGCCCGGCGTGCTTTCGTCCAGCCGCACGCCGGGGGCCAGCACGGCATCGCGCCGGTCGGCGGGCAGGCCCGGCCCGTCGTCCTCGACCACCACCGCCAGCATCCCGCCCGCCTCCAGCCGCGACGCGACCTCCACCCGCGACCCCGCCCACTTCATGGCGTTGTCCATCAGGTTGCCCAGCATCTCGTCGAGATCCTCGCGCTCCCCGGCGAAGACATGCTCGCGCGGGGCGCGGACGGTGACCGTCACCCGTCCCCCACTCTGGCCCCCACCCTGGAGCTTCTCCATCACCCGCGCCAGCGCCCCGGCGCTGTCGGCCACCGGGGTGGCGACGCCGGGCAGGCCGCGGGCGGCGGCGGCGCGGGCGCGGGCCATGTGGTGGTCGATGTGGCGGCGCATCTCCGCCACCCGCCGGGCGACGGCCTCCCCCTCCGCCTCGTTCGCCAGCACGGCAAGGTTCGTCTTCAGCGCGTGAGCGAGGTTCCCGGCCTGGAGCCGCGCCCGCACCACGACCTCCTCCGAATGGTCCAGCAGGGCGTTCAGGTCGTCGAGCAGCGGCTGCACCTCGCGCGGAAAGTCGCCGCCGAAACGCTTGCTGCGTCCAGCCCGCACCGCGGCCAGCTCGGCGCGCAGCCGCACCAGCGGGCGCAGCCCCACCGACACCTGGACCACCGCCGCGGCGATCAGCGCCAGCGCCAGCGCCCCCAGCGACAGCCAGAGCACCCGGTTGAAGTCAGCCACCACCGCCCGCAGTTCCGCCTCGTCCTGCGCCACCGCCATGCGCAGGGGCGCCGTCCCGTTCGGGAAGGTCACGGCGCGTTCCAGCACCGACAATTGACGCCCGGCGGGGCCGACGACGCTGTGGCGGTGGATGTCGCCGTCCGCGACCTCGTCCGGCGGCAGGGGCAGCGCCTCGTCCCACAGCGAGCGGGAGCGCAGGACGGGCGCCTCCCCCGGCCCCACCTGCCAATACAGCCCCGACAGCGGCCGGCGGAAGCGCGGGTCGCTGAGCGGCTGGCGCAGCACCGGCGCGCCGTCCGCCCCCAGTTCGATCAGCGCGGCGAGCTGGTCGAGATGGTTGGTCAGCTCCGCCTCGAAGCGGCGGGCCACATGGTCGCGGAACAGGCCGGACAGCACCAGCCCGGCCAGAGCCAGGGCTAGCGCGATCCACACCGCCGCCCCGGCCAGCAGGCGGAAGCGCAGCGACCCGGTCAGCCGCCGCCCACCGTGGACAGGGCCGGTCACGGCGCCTCCAGCTTGTAGCCGAGCCCGCGCACGGTCTTGATCAGGTCGGCGCCCAGCTTGCGGCGCAGACGGCCGACGAAGACCTCGATGGTGTTGGAATCGCGGTCGAAATCCTGGGCGTAGATGTGCTCGGTCAGCTCCGTGCGCGAGACGAGCTGGCCCTTGCGGTGCATCAGGTAATCGAACACGCGGAACTCGTGCCCGGTCAGGTCGACCGGCCGCCCGTCCAGCGTGACCCGACCCGAGCGGGTGTCCAGCACCACCCCGCCGCAGGCGATCTCCGCCGAGGCGTGGCCCTTGGAGCGGCGGATCAGCGCGCGGATGCGGGCCAGCAGCTCCTCCATGCTGAAGGGCTTCGCCAGATAGTCGTCGGCCCCGGCGTCGATGCCCTGGACTTTCTCCGTCCAGGCGCCGCGGGCGGTCAGGATGATGACCGGTGCCGTGATCCCCTGCGCGCGCCAGGAGCGCAGCACCGTCAGCCCGTCCACCCGTGGCAGGCCGAGGTCCAGCACGATGGCGTCGTAAGGCTCGGTCTCGCCGAGGAACTGCCCCTCCTCGCCATCGGCGGCGCGGTCCACCGCGTAGCCCTCGCCCTCCAGCCGTTCGGCGAGCTGGCGGGCGAGCGCCGGATCATCCTCGACGACGAGCAGGCGCATGGCGCTCACCTCTTCCCATGATGGCCGCCCTCCCCTTTCCCGTTGCGCCCGCGCACCCGCAGCAGGTCGCCGGTGGCGGCGTCGTACTTCAGCTTCAGGACGCGGCCTTCGGCGGTGATGGTCTTGATCTCGTAGACGATCCGACCGTCCTCATCCTCGAACTCGACGTCCAGGATGTCACCGGGGAAATCGGCCTGCGCGCGGGCCAGGATGGCCTCCAGCGGCAGCGCCCGGCCCGAACGGAACGCCTCCCGCGCCCGCTCATGGTCGCGGTCGTCGTCGGCGCCCGCCGGCAGAGTGGCGCCAGGGAGGGCGGCGCCGAGGAGGATCAGGGACAGCAGGACGGCGCGGGCGGCGATCATGGTCGGAACCGGCGGGCGAATGGACGTTCCCAGTTAACACAAAGCCGCCTGAACGGCACCTGAATGGGCCGCAACCGGCGCCCATGGCCGGCGGGTGGCGACAGGGACGCGGGACAAAGCGTTGCCGCGACGGTTGTCTTCGGGAGCGATCAGAGAGGGAGGAGCATCATGGACCACGACACCTTCAACATGGGCATCCGGAAGTACCTGAAGGTCGTCGGCGTCACCTCGCAGCGCGAGATCGAGCGCGCCGTGACCGAAGCGATGGAAGCCGGAAAGCTGAAGGGCAACGAGACGCTCCAGGCCCGCGTCGTGCTGACCATCGAGGCCATCGGGCTGGAGCATGAGATCAAGGGGGAGATTGCGTTGGAGTAAGCGTCGGCACCGGTTGCCCCCACCCTCCCGCTTCGCGGGTCCCTCCCTCCCCCGCTGCGCAGGGGAGGGCCAGAATCCCCCTCCCCTGCGCAGCGGGGGAGGGTTGGGGTGGGGGCAAGGGTCACCCCATCACCAACCCGCCATCCACATACAGCACCTGCCCGGTCATGAAGCGGCTCCAGCCTGAGGCCAGGAACAGAACCGGGCCGGTCACGTCCTCCGGCGTGGCGATGCGGCGCAGGGGGGTCTGGGCCACGATGGCGTCCTTCACGTCCTCCTTCGTCGCCCGGCTGGCGTCGGTGGGATAGACCAGCCCCGGCGCCACGCAATTGACGCGGATGCCCAGCGGACCCAGCTCGGCCGCCAGATTGCGGCTGAATCCGACCAGCGCCGCCTTGGCCGTCGTGTAGTCGTGATAGGGCACGGTGGGCCGGGCCACGAGGTCGGTCGCCATGTTCACGATGCTGCCGCCCGGCCGCCGCCGCATCACCGGCAGCACCGCCCGGCAGACGTTGTAGGTGCCGAGCAGCGCCCCATCCACCTGCCCCCGGTAGTCCGCCCACTCGGTGTCCCAGAACAGCTTGCGCTTCTCGGGGTCGAAGGCGTAGGGGCGGAAGGCGTTGTTCACCACCACGTCGATCTTGCCGAATTCCTCCGCCGTGCGCTCCACCATGCGCGCCACCGCGTCGGAGTCGGTCACGTCGGCCTGCACCGCCCAGGCGTCGCCCCCGGCCTCCCGGCAGGCCGCCGCCACCGCCTCCGCGGCGTCCGCATTCTGGAGGTAGTTGACGGCGACCGCCGCCCCCTCCGCCGCGAAGGCCTTGGCGATGGCGGCGCCGATGCCGCGGCTGGCGCCGGTGACGAGGACGGTCTTGTCGCGGAAATCCATGGCCCGGCCCGCCTTCCTTACTCGGGGATCAGATCCGACTGGACCAGCTTACCCATGTCGAGGTCCGTCCCGATCAGGCCCAGCTGCTTGAAGGTGTCGGCGCCCTTCTGCATCAGCGCCGGATCGAAGTGGCCGAGGCCCTTGGCCTTGGTCGTCTCCGACACGCTGGATTCGTTGCGCAGCTTGATGATGGCGAGGTTGGTGGCCTCGTCACGGCCGTTGATGGCGCGGGTCACGGCGAGGCGGGCGGCTTCCTCCGGCTCGGCGATCATCCAGGCGGCGCTGTCGCGGTAGGCGGCGAGGAAGCGCTTCAGAACGTCCTTCTTCGTGCGGTAAGTCTCCTCCGTCACCACGAAGATGTCGGAGGGCAGGTTGAGCGTATCCTTGACCTCGATGACGTTGATGTCCTTCAGCCCCTTCTGCATCCCGACATACAGGCCGGTGTCGGTCGCCGCGGTGGCGTCCACCTGACCCTGGATGACGGGGGCGAAGTTCAGCAGGCCGGTCACCTCGATGGTCACATCCTTCTCGCTCAGCCCCACCTGATGCAGCAGCACCTGAAGGTTCTGGCGCGTGCCGCTGGACAGGCTGTAGACGCCGATGCGCTTCCCCTTGAGGTCTTCGGGCTTGGTGATGTTGCGCTCCTTCGGCGACACCACGTTGAAGACGTTCTGCGGGTAGATGTTGTAGATGGCGATCAGCTTCTCGCCCTTGTCGAGCGCAAGGTAGAAGGAGGCCGGGTCGGTGAAGGCCACGTCGGCCTGACCGGTCAGCATGTTCTGGATGGCCGAGCCGCCGCCGGTCCCCGGCACATAACCGAGATCGATCCCCTTGGCCTTGAAGAAGCCCTTGTCCGGCTCGGCCAGCAGGTTGGTGATCTCGCTGATCGGCTGGCTCCAGCCCGCCACGGTCACCTTGTCGAGCGCCAGCGCGGGAGAAGACAGGAGCAGGGCGGAAACGGCGACGGCACCCAGGGTGCGCAGGAACCCGAACATCGTGTGATTATCCTTTCCACGGACGGCGCAGCAGCCACCGCTCAAGCCCGGCGGCGGCCTGATAAACGATCATGCCCAGCACCGTGATGACGATGAACAGGGCGAACATCATGGTCGAATCCATCATCCCCTGCGCCGCGATGATCGAGGCGCCCAGCCCCTGCCGGCCGCCAATGAACTCGCCGACGACGGCGCCGACCAGCGCCAGCACCACGGCGACGCGCAGGCCCGCCAGGATCACCGGCAGGCCGGAGGGAATCTTGAGGCGCAGCAGGGTCTGCAGGCGCGTCGCCCGCAGCATCCGGAACAGCTCCCGCTTGTTGGGATCGACCTGCTGGAGGCCGGTCATGGTGTTTTCCAGCAGCGGGAAGAAGCAGATCAGCGCCGTGATGACGACGGTGGAGGTCGTGCCGAAGCCGAACCAGACGATGAACAGCGGCCCCAGCGCCAGCTTCGGCACCACCTGGCTGGCGAGGATGTAGGGGTAGAACAGGCGGCGCAGCACCGGCACCTCGGCCAGCAGCACCCCGGCGAGGAAGCCGACGGTGCAGCCGGCGGCGAGGCCCATCGCCATCTCCGCCGTGGTGACCCAGAGATGCGGCAGCAGATAGCCGCCGGCCAGCCCGTCCCACAGCGTGCGCAGCACCGCCGAGGGCAGCGGCACGACCAGCGCCGACACCCCCGCCACCCGGCAATAGACCTCCCACCCCGCCAGCAGCAGGACGAGCAACAGGGCCGAGGCGAGGCGCACCATCACGACGCGCGCTCCAGCGCCACGCCGGAGTCCGCGCCGTCCATGGCGTGGCGCAGCTCCAGGCACAGGGCGTTGAAACGGGGGCTGTAGCGCACGTCGCGCCCGCGCGGGCGGGCCAACGGCACCGGCAGGGCATGGCGCAGGTGCCCGCCCTCCATCACCGCCACCCGGTCGGCCAGATAGACCGCCTCCGCGATGTCGTGGGTGACGAACAGCACGGTGGTGCGGTGCCGGGCGCAGAGTTTCAGCAGGTCGTCCTGCAACTCCTCCCGCGTGATGGCGTCGAGCGCGGCGAAGGGCTCGTCGAGCAGGAGCAGCGGCGGCTCGGTGACCAGCGCGCGGGCCAGCGCGACGCGGCTCTGCTGCCCGCCGGACAGTTGGCTGGGGTAACGCCCTTCGAGTCCGGACAGGCCGACGAGGTCCAGCAACTCCTCCGCCTTGCGGCGGTCCGCCGGCTGCGGGCGGCGCTTCAGCGACACCGGAAGCAGCAGGTTGTCGAGCACCGTCCGCCAGTCCAGAAGCGTCGGCGCCTGGAAGACGAAGCCGACCTGGGCGCCCGGCCCCCGCACCGGCTCCCCCTGGATGCGGACGGCTCCGGTCGAGGGGGCGAGCAGCCCGGCGACCAGCTTCAGCAGGGTCGTCTTGCCGCAGCCGCTGCGCCCGACCAGCGCGTGGAACTCGCCTTCCCCGATGGTCCAGTCGATGCGGTCCAGGATGGTGCCGCCGCTCGGGACGCCGTAGCCGGCCTGTTCGATGCTGACGAAGCTCATGGCCGGGCGCCTCAATCCGTGTAGGGGGCGAAGGATTCCGCCGCCCGTTCCGCCGAGCCTTCGATCTCGGTCATGGTGACGAGGTCCAGCAGGTTGAACCGCCCGTCATGGTGCCAGCCCGCCTCCGGCGCGGTCATGCGGCCGAGCGCGCAGAGGCGCGTCGCTCCGACCGCCCCCAGCGCCCCGGCCAGCGCGAACAGTTCCTCCGGCGCGGCGGCGATGCCCACGGTCTGGAGGAAAGCCCGGTAGGGCGCCAGCCCCGGCACCGCGTCGGCCAGCCGGTCCACCGCCACCACCGTCACCGTGCGGTTCAGCCCGCAAGGGCTCAGGCCGTCCGCGGCGTCGGTGTAGGCGACGGCCCAGCTTCCCGCCGGATCGCCCAGCAGGGCGCGGCTGGGGTCGGCAAAGCCCTTCGTCTCCTCCGCGTTGCGCCAGGACGCGACGCTGCCCGCCTCGCCCATCGACAGCGGGCGGCGCGGGAATTTGCTGCCGAGGGCGCCCAGCTCGTGCGCCAGATAGCCGGCGAACTCGCGCGGCGACACCCGCCCGCCGCGCTCCACGAAGAAAGTCTGCGGCGAGTAGCAGCCCTGCTGGTCGTAGCGCGCCACGTCGTAGGCCGCCTGCCGCGCCGCCGCCCCCGCCTTCCCGGCGTCGAGCGCGGAGCGGGCGACCATGCCGAAGCTGATCTTGTGCCCGTAGGGCAGGAAGCGCGTGGTGATCGGCACCCGCGCCCGGATGGCCTCCAGCGCGTCGTTGCCGCCATAGGCGACCACCGTGTCGGCGCGGCCCAGCCACGCGCGCTCCGCCGCCTCGTCGCCGCCCTTCCACCAGACGATGGCGATGCAGCCGGCCAGTTCCGGGTCGATCTCCGCCAAAATCTGCGCGAACCAGCCGGCGAACAGCGGCTCGGCGCTCGGCAGCTTGCCGACCGTGCCGGCCTTCACCAGCAGGCCGGAGATCAGGCTCCACAGCGGCAGGCCCGGCACGTTGCCCGCCCAGACGTGCAGCAGAAGCTCCGGCCCGAAGGCGCGGGCGAAGCCGCCCTTGGGCATGGGCTGGAAATCGTCGAGCACCGCCGGGTTGGCGAAATCCTCGGCGATGAATTTCCGAAGCTCCGGCCCGCGGAAGGTCTTCAGATAGCCGGTCAGCCCCAGCCGGACCATCTCCGCGTCGTAGCCGGTGACCAGCGGCAGAAGCCGTTCCGCCTTTTGCCGCCACGGGTCGTCGCGATCGAGCAGCCGGGCGACGGCGCGGTCGATGGTGGCGGCGATCTCCGCGACCGTGCGGCTTCTCAGGTAAGTCCGCGCGTTCGTCCGCACCCGCGTTGCCAATTCAGCGATCTGCGCCTCGCTCAGCACCGGCACCGCCACGTCGAGCGTCTCGGCGCCGCGCCGGAAGGTCAGCGTCCGCCAGTCCACCGCGTCGGCGGACAGCCCCGGCAGATGCCCGGCGCGCTCCATCAGGAGGCCCGCGCCGCTTTGAGGAAGTCCTCGACCGCCATGGAGCAGCCCTTGGCGTCCGCGCCGTCGGCCCGGCCGAGAAGCTGGAAACCGCCCTCCACCTCCACCCCCGCGTCCTCGGTCAGGATGGCGGAGGCGCAGTTGAAATGGGCCAGATCGTGATGGACGAGCACGCCGACGCTGCCGCGCGGCACCTCCTGGCCGGTCAGCGGGTTGATGACCCGGCTGCGGATCCAGTGCGGGCCGGACTTCACCGACGGGCAGGTCTCGTTGCCGTCGTCGTAGAACTGGGTGCTCAGCTCGGTCATGCCGTACATGTTGATGCACAGCCGGCGCGGCACGCCGAAGGTCGCGGACAGGCGGCTGTAGAATTCCTCCGCCGCCATCTCGCGCGACTGGCCCTTGAAGCCGCCGGTGTCGAGGATGCGGCTGCCCGCCGGCAGGGCGAAGCTCCTCCCCCGCTCGGCCAGCGCGTCCATCAGATGCACGACGCTGAAGCTCGCCCCCAGCAGGGCGTAGGGTTCGCCGGTTTCCTCGGCGCGGGACAGCGCCTCGATCGCCCCGTCCACGTCCAGCCCGGCGTCGGAGACGAAATAGCGGCTCTCCGCCGTCCCGAACTCGCTCCTGGCCAGCGCCAGATAATGGGCGAGCGAGGAGTTGGGCATCGCCTGCTCGGTCGGGAACAGGATGCCCATGCGCAGCCGCTCGAAGTCACCCCCGTAAGGATTGGCCATGAAGCGGCGTCGGAAATTGACGGTCATGGAGCGGTCGTAGACCGCCAGCGTCGGATGGTGGCTCTTGCCCCGCACCCCCTTGGTGGTGCCGCTGGTCATGAAGACGTACGGGCATTCCTCCGGCGGGCGTCCGCTCAGCGTCAGGTCCTTGAAGGCGCTGATCGGCACGGCGGGCACGTCGCGCCAGCTCTTCACCGTGCGCAGGGTGCGCGCCCGCTGGGTGGCGAAGCGGCGGTAGGGGGCGTTGGTCTCGAACTGGTGGGCGAAGACGGCCAGCGCCATGCGGTTGAACGCCTCCTCGTCCGCCTCTCCGGCGGCGATGAAGGCCAGCAGGTCTTCGACAAGTCGGGCTTCGGTCACGTCCGCACACACCTTTTGCAGCGCCAACAAACTGTTGCCGGGACAAGCGGTGTCTGGATGGAATGGGGGTACGCCGTGCCGCCCTTCAGTCCCGTCCCTACGCCGGTATGACCCGGATCAGGTTCGATGGGTCACCGCGTTGTCCGGATGAAAGCGCCGGACCGGCGGAGTCTCAGCCTCCTAGCAAGGCCCCCCAGGGAACATTCGCAAGCTAAGGGACCGGCCCCCGCCCGTCAAGGAGGTCGGGCTAACGAACGGAGGCATTGCCTTTGGAGCCCCTCTCCCGTCCCGGGAGAGGGAAGGGGCCCACGCGAAGCGTGGGAAGGGTGAGGGTACCGCCGAGAATCAGCGCCTTGATCCTTGCATAACCCTCACCCGCCCGCTTCGCGGGCCCCCTCTCCCGGGACGGGAGAGGGATTTGACGTCGAATGCGACGCCCCCGCCCGTCAAAGGAGGACCGGCGCTCCGCCCGTGGCAGCCCCACAACCGCCGTGATAGGATCCGCGCCCGCGGGCGGCTGAAGCCGGCGGCAGAACGGGGAACGGCATGGTGAGGATCGAGGACTGCACGCTGGTGTTCGCCGACACGGCGAACCACGCCCTGGTCGAGATGGCCATCCGGGACAGCATCGCCGCCTGCCGCTTCTCCAGCGTCCTGCTGCTCTCCGACCGCGATCCGAAGATTCCCGGCGTCGATTTCCACCGCATCGCCCCGATCCATGACATCGACGACTATTCGGACACGATCAACGTCCGCCTGCGCCGGCTCGTATCGACCGGCCATGTCCTGATCGCGCAGTGGGACGGCTTCGTCGCCGATCCGCAGGCCTGGACGGAGGAGTTCCGCGCCTTCGACTACATCGGCGCCCGCTGGGGCTGGTACCAGGACGGCATGACGGTGGGGAACGGCGGCTTCTCCCTGCGCTCCGCCGCCCTGCTCGACCGGCTGCGCGACCTGCCCTTCGAGGCCGGCATTCCCGAGGATCACGTCATCTGCCGGACCGAGCGCCCGGCGCTGGAGAAGGCCGGCATCCGCTTCGCCCCGGAGGCCGTGGCCGACCGCTTCGCCTTCGAGCGGACGCCGGTGCCGGGACCGGCCTTCGGCTTCCACGGCCTGTTCAACTTCGGCAAGGTGCTGGGGGACCGCGCGCTGGAGGAGCGGATCGAGGTGATGGACGGCCCGCTCCTCGACAGGCGGGAGTACACGGACCTGATGACCAGCCTCGCGCTGTCCGGACGCAAGGCCCCCTTCGCCTCCATGGTCCGCAAGCTGGTGGCGCGGCGGGACGAGACGTTCCTGCGCTCCCAGATCACCGAATGGACGGCCGGTGCCGCGCGGGATTATGCGCTGGCCCTGGCCGACGCCGTGCAGACGACGGCGGCGCCGGGGTCGCGCTGGCCGGCGGTGGCCGCGCCGCAGCGCCGCCAGCCGAAAATCTACGACTGCTTCACCTTCCACAACGAACTCGACCTTCTGGAGCTGCGCTTCCGCGAGCTGTACGACACGGTCGACCAGTTCGTGATCGTCGAGGCCAAGCAGACCTTCGCCGGCGCGCCGAAGCCGCTGCACTTCATGGAGGAACGCCATCGCTTCCTGCCCTTCCTGGACAAGGTGAAGCTGGTCGTCGCCCCCGACTTCCCGGAAACCGACAATCCCTGGGTGCGCGAGCGGGCGCAGCGGAACGCCATCGCGCTCGGGCTGGACAAGGTGGAGCCGGACGACATCGTCATCGTTTCGGACGTGGACGAGATCCTGCGCGCGCGGTCGGTCGCGTCGCTGCGCGACAGTTCGGCGATGATCGCCGGGTTCCGCGTGCCGCTGTTCTACTTCAAGGTCAACTTCATGAACGTGGAAGGCGAGAATTTCTCGGTCTTCCCCGTCGCCGTCCGCGGGCTGATGGCTCGGATGACCACGCCGCAGCAGATCCGCGAAAGCCGCGGCACGCTGGACCGCTACACCCCCGAGACGCGTCCGCCCTATGTGGACATCCTGCCCCACGCGGGCTGGCATTTCTCCTACATCGGTGACGACGCCACCATCCGGCACAAGATCCAGAGCTTCTCGCACCAGGAGCTGAACCGCGACGACATCCTTGACGGCATTGACGTGCCCCGCTTCCTGGCGGAAGGCAGCGACATCTTCAAGCGTCCCGGCTACCGCTGGCAGTCCGTGGAGCTGAACGACTATTTCCCGGCGAACCTTCTGGGCGAACGCAAACGCTGGGCGGACTTCATCGCCGAGGAGGTCGGCGGCCGGGTCACCTGGAAGTAAGAGCGGCGTTTTTTCCCCTAGACCTCCCGCCGCAGCAGCGCCAGGGCGGCCATCGCCATAACCTGCGCGGAATGGACCATGTCGTCGATGCCCACATACTCGTCCGGCTGGTGGGCGAGGTCGAGGATGCCGGGGCCGTAGGCGATGCAGTCCTTGAGATGCCCGACCCGCGCGATGTGCTTCTGGTCGTAGGTGCCGGGCGACACCACCTGCGCCGCCGGACGGCCCAGCACCGTCTCGATGGCCGCCCCCACCGCCCGCACCACCGGCGCGTCGGTGTCGGTCAGGGTGGGCAGGAAGGCCAGCACCTCGCGCAGCTCGTAGTCGAAGCCGGGGCGCTCGCGGCGCAGATCCTCCAGAATGCCGGTGACCTCCGCCCGCACCTCCTCCGGGTCCTCCTCGATCAGGTAGCGGCGGTCGATGACCATGCGGCAGCGGTCGGGCACCATCGGGCTGGGCAAGCCGCCGTGATCCTCCGGCTGGCCGCCATGGATGGCGTTGATGTTCAGGGTGGACTGCCGCGCCCCCTCCGGGACCACCGGCATGGCGGTGCGCTTGGCGGCCAGCCGGGGGATCAGCTCCGTCTCGATCCGGTGCAGCACGGCGCCCATGTGGCGCACCGCGCAGTTGCCGAGGAAGGGCATGGAGCCGTGGGCGACGCGGCCCTTCGTCTCGATCTCCGCCCACCAGACTCCGCGGTGGCCGATGCACACCCGGTCCACGTTCAGCGGCTCCGGGATGATGACGTGATCGACCCGCGGGCGGGAAAAGTAGCCGAGCGTGGCGAGGTGCCCGACCCCGCCATAGCCGCCCGATTCCTCGTCCACGGTGCCGGAGATCTCCAGCGCGCCGGGGAAGGGAATGCCCGCCTCCAGGATGGCTTCCACGGCGATGATGGAGGCGGCGATCCCGCCCTTCATGTCGCAGGCGCCGCGGCCGTAGACGCGCCCGTCCTTCACCACGCCTTCGAAGGGATCGACCGTCCAGCCCTGGCCGGCGGGCACCACGTCGATGTGGCCGTTGAAATGCACGCAGGGGCCGGGCGCGCGCCCTTCGATCCGCGCAACGACGTTGGTGCGCGGGTAGCGGTCGCTGTCGCCGGGCGCCCCGTCCGCCCGCACATACTCCACGGCGAAGCCGCGCCCGGCCAGCCGCCGCCCGAGGAACTCCGCGCAGTCAGTGTAGACGTCGCCGGGCGGGTTCACGGTGGGGATGCGGATCAGGTCGCGGGTCAGCGCAACAAGCTCGTCGCGCCGCTCCGCGATCCGGCGGAACAGCGACTCCCGGTGGTCGAGCGGCATGCATCCCCCCTACGCACAATTCGTTGCGCGGAAGGATCGGTCATGCCGGCGCGCCTGTCGAGAGGTTCCGCGCCTCACTCCGCCGCATGATGCCGCAGCCGCTCGTCCTCGTTGGCCCGTCCGTTGCGGAGCTGCTCCTCGTACCAGCGGCGGTGATGGTCCTTGGCCCAGTTCTCGTCCACGACACCGCTGCCCATGGCGTCGAAGGCGCCCTCCATGCCGATGGTGCCGATGTAGATGTGCCCGATGATCAGCGCGATCATCAGCGCGGCCACCACCCCGTGCGCCACATGGAGGATCTGCATGCCGCCGATCCCGGTGACCGCGAAGGGCATCATCAGCAGGAAGCCGGTGAGCGACAGCGCGAAGCCGCCGAACACCACCGCCCAGAAGACGCCCTTCTGGCCGGCGTTGAAGCGCCCGGCCTCCGGATGCTCGCCGGATTTGTTCAGCACGCCGCCGAGCGTCTTCAGCCAGACGAGATCGGCCTTCTCCGGAATGTTGTCGCGCACCCACAGCACGAAGATCATCAGCAGCCCGAGGACGAAGGGCACGCTGAAGAAATTGTGCATGTACTTGCTGGCCTCGGCCAGCATCGTGAAGTTCGGATGGCCGATCAGCGGGATCAGCAGCATGCGCCCGAAGGTCAGGATCAGCCCGGTCAGCGCCATCAGCAGGAAGCTGACCGCCGTCGTCCAGTGGGCGAAGCGGTCCATGCCGCTGAAGCGCAGCACCGGACGCCCCGACCGGCCGCCCTGGATGCGGATGGTGCCGCGGATCAGGTAGAAGATCGCCAGCGCCGCGATCGGCCCCAGGATCAGCGCGCCGGCGATGATCTTCAGCCAGACCATGCGGAACTCGCGCCATTCCCGCCCCTCCGGCTGGACCAGGACGCCCAGCTTCGCGTCGGGAATGCTGACCCGCCCGGACAGCTTGCCGTCCGGCGTCTGGTAGAGCTGCACCTCCTCCTTCGAGGTCGGCGAGGTCGGCCCCGGCGTCTGGTAGAACTGCGCCTGCACCGCCGGGGCGGCGAGCAGCAGAACGAACAGGACCAGCAGGGGGCGCAGGAGCTTCGTCATGGCGCGTCCTTCCCTAGAAAATATGCGCTTTGCGGGGTGCGTGATCGGGGGACGCCTGCCCCCACCCCGGCCCTCCCCCGCTGGGCGGGGGAGGGAGTTTTGTCCCCTCCCCTGCGAAGCGGGGGAGGGTTAGGGTGGGGGCATCACTTCCCCACCCGCTCAGCTCCCGCCCGTGCCCTCGCGGCCCGGGCTGAACGCGTCGCCGCGGTCGTTCTGACCATAGGCGGTGGACCAGCCCCAGGCGCCGGAGCCGTAGCCGCGGCGCACCGTCCGCTCCTTATAGATGTCGGCCAGAACGTCGCCGTCACCGGCCATCAGCGCGCGGGTGGAGCACATTTCCGCGCAGAGCGGCAGCTTGCCTTCGGCCAGCCGGTTGGTGCCGTATTTCTGGTACTCCTCCATCGTGTTGTCCGCTTCCGGGCCGCCGGTGCAGAAGGTGCACTTGTCCATCTTGCCGCGCCCGCCGAAGTTGGTCGCCTGCGGGTACTGCGGCGCGCCGAAGGGGCAGGCGTAGAAGCAATAGCCGCAGCCGATGCACAGATCCTTCGAGTGCAGCACCACCCCGTCGGCCGTCTGGTAGAAGCAGTCCACCGGGCAGACCGCGGCGCAGGGCGGGTCGTTGCAGTGCATGCAGGCCATGGAGATGGAGCGCTCGCCCGGCACGCCGTCCTTCAGCGTGATGACGCGGCGGCGGTTGATGCCCCAGGGGATGTCGTGCTCGTTCTTACAGGCGGTGACGCAGGCGTTGCACTCGATGCAGCGTTCCGCGTCGCACAGGAATTTCATGCGGGCCATGGTCTTGTGTCCTCCTCGCGGCGCGTCAGGCCGGCTCGACGCGGCAAAGCGTCACCTTGGTTTCCTGCATGAAGGTCATCGGGTCGTAGCCATAGGTCGTCACCCCGTTGGCCGGCTCGCCCAGGACGATGGGGTCGGTGCCCGGCGGGTAGTTCTCCCGCAGGCTGTTGCCCTGCCAGTAGCCGGAGAAGTGGAAGGGCATGAAGACCGTGCCGGCGCCGATGCGTTCGGTCACCAGCGCGCGCATCCGCGCCTTCGAGTTGTCCTCCGGCCCGTAGACCCAGACCATGCCGCCGTCGCGGATGCCCAGGCGCTCGGCGTCCTTGGGGTTGATCTCCACGAACATCGACTGCTGCAATTCGGCCAGCCAGGGGTTGGAGCGGGTCTCCTCGCCGCCGCCCTCATATTCGACCAGCCGTCCGGAGGTCAGGATGAAGGGGAAGCGCTGGCGGATGTCGCTGTCCGCGATCTTGAACTGGAGCGAGCGGGCGAGCTGCGGCAGGCGGTAATCGCGCCGGTCCTCGATCGCCGGATACTCCTTTACCAGCTCCGGCCGCGGGGAGTAGATCGGCTCGCGGTGCAGCGGCACCGGGTCGGGCAGGTTCCAGGCGACGGCGCGGGCCTTGGCGTTGCCGTGCGGCACGCAGCCGTGCTTCATCGCGACGCGGATGATGCCCATGGACAGATCGGTCTGCCAGCTCACCTCGTCCACCTTGTCGCCGCCGATGGCCTGGATGACCCGCATCTCCTCGGCCGTCAGGTCCTTGTCCCAGCCCAGCTTGCGCAGCATCGCCATGGTGAATTCGGGATAGCCGTCCTCGATCTCCGACCCCTTGGAATAGGAGCCGTCGGCGAGCAGGCTGACGCCGTTGCGCTCCACCCCGAAGCGGGCGCGGAAGACGCCGCCGCCCTCCATCACGTGCTTGGAGGTGTCGTAAAGAACGGCGCAGCCGGGATGGCGAAGCTCCGGATGGCCCCAGCAGGGCCAGGGCAGGCCGTAATACTCGCCCTTCAGCGGGCCGCTGGTCGCCTGCATGGTGATCTTGTCGAAATCGGCCTGATGCTTCATGTGCATCTTCAGCCGCTCCGGCGACTGGCCGGTGTAGCCGGTGGACAGACAGCCGCGGTTGATCTCGCGCAGGATGTCCTCCGGCACCGGTCGGGTCTGCTCCACCGTGATGTGCTTGAACATCTCGTCGGCGAAGCCGAACTTGCGGGCCAGCAGATAGATGATGGTGTAGTCGTCCTTGGACTCGAAGATCGGCTCCACGACCTTCTCGCCCCACTGCACCGACCGGTTGGAGCAGGTGCGCGAGCCGTCCGTCTCGAACTGGGTGCAGGCCGGCAGGATGTAGGTGCCGTTCCGGCGCTCCTTGAAGGCGGCGAAGGTGGTCGGGTGCGGGTCGGCGATGACGAGCAGGGACAGCTGCTCCAGCCCCTTCAGCATCTCCGGCATGCGGGTGACGGTGTTGCCGCCGTGGCCGAAGACGACCATCGCCTTCAGCGGCGACGGCTGCTGGATCTCCTCCGGCTTGTAGGTGACTCCGTCGAACCAGCGGGTGGTCGGGATGCCCTTGGCCTCCATCAGCTCCTTGGAGGAGAAGCGGCTTTTCATCCAGTCGTAATCGACGTCCCAGACGCGGCAGAAATGCTTCCACGCCCCCTCGGCCAGCCCGTAGTAGGAGGGCAGCGTGGAGACGTCGAGCCCGAAATCGGTGGCGCCCTGCACGTTGCAGTGGCCGCGGTAGATGTTCGCCCCGCCGCCGGCCGTGCCGATGTTGCCGAGCGCCAGCTGCAGGATCGACAGGGCGCGGACGTTGGCGGTGCCGGTGGTCTTCTGGGTGATGCCCATGCACCAGATGACGGTGGACGGCCGGTTCTTCGCCAGCGCCTCGGCCACGCGGTAGAGCTGCTCGCCAGGGACGCCGCTGACCCGCTCCACCGTCGCGGGGTCCCACTTCTTCACCTCGGCGCGGACCTCGTCCATGCCGTAGACGCGTTGGCGGATGTACTCCTTGTCCTCCCAGCCGTTCTCGAAGATGTGCCAGAGGATGCCCCAGGTGACCGGGATGTCGGTGCCGGGGCGGATGCGCACATAGTCGGTGGCGTGGGCGGCGGTGCGGGTGAAGCGCGGGTCGATGACGATGAACGGGGCGCGGTTGTGCTCCTTCCCGCGCAGCATGTGCGGCAGCGAGACGGGGTGGGCCTCGGCCGGGTTGCCGCCGATGATCAGCAGCGCCTTGGAATTCTGGATGTCGTTGTAGCTGTTGGTCATGGCGCCGTAGCCCCAGGTGTTCGCCACCCCGGCGACCGTGGTGCTGTGACAGATGCGCGCCTGATGATCGACGTTGTTGGTTCCCCAGAAGGCCGCCAGCTTGCGGAAGAGATAGGCGCCCTCGTTGGAGAATTTGGCGGAACCCAGCCAGAAGGTGGCGTCCGGCCCGGACTGCTGGCGGATCTCCAGCAGCTTGTTCCCGATCTCCTCGATGGCCTGGTCCCAGGAGATGCGCTGCCACTGGCCGTCCACCAGCTTCATCGGGTATTTCACCCGCCGCTCGCCCTTGGTCAGCTCGCGGACCGAGGCGCCCTTCGCGCAGTGCGCGCCCTGGCTGATCGGGCTCTCCCAGCCCGGCTCCTGCCCGGTCCAGACGCCGTTCTGCACCTCGGCGATCACGGTGCAGCCGACCGAGCAGTGGGTGCAGACGTTCTTGCGGGTGACGACCTCGACGTTGGGCAGGGTCGGCCCGGCCTCGGCCTTCTGGATCATCGCGGCGGGCAGCGCGCCCAGCGCCGCCATGCCCCCGGCGGCGAGGCCGGAGGTCTTCAGGAAGCCGCGGCGGTCGACGGTTTCTCCAAGCCCGGCGGTGCCCGCCGACAGACCGTTCAGGCGGCGGGCGAGGGAGGCGCGGGTGGCGGCGGTTCCGGCGTTGCGCTTGACGAGCATGGGGCGGCCCTTTGAAAAGACGTCGCGGAAAAAGACGTCGCGGTCAGAGTCGGTTCAGCGCGTAGAAACGCTTCACATGGTCGGTTTCGCGGTAGCGGGACTTCACCTGCTCCTGCCGCGATTCCATCGCCTCCGCCGGAGCGGCGCGCAGGGCCGCGGCCGCGGCGGCGGCCCCCGCCGCACCCAGCCCGAGGCCCTTCAGCAGGCTGCGGCGTTCCAGTCCGGTCTTGGCGGCTTTCGGCTTCTCGTCACGGTGCATGGTTCGTGCCCTCCCGCTGGTCGGCCCCGCGAGCCGCACCCGGAGGGGCGTGCGCGATCATCGCGAAGGCGTTGGTCTCGATGTCCAGGAACAGCCGCCCGAAGGTGCCCAGGGGCCGGTAGAGATGCGCCGCCGACGCCTCCTCCAGATCCTGGAAGAAGCGGCCCGCCCATGGGGCGAGGTGGCGCTCGAAGAAGCGCTTCTGTCCCGGCAGGTTCGGTTCGCCGTCCAGCCCGCCGACGGTCCCGGCGGCGAGCGCGCCCATGATCTCGGCGATGGCGGCGATGTGGTCCTCCGGTTCGCTGACGCCGGGCGCGCGCTCGATGCCCAGCGCCTGCATGTCCTCGCGCAGGCGGGCGAGCGGGCGGTCGATCAGGAAGCCGGTGCGGTAGTAGGAGGCGAAGGGAACCAGCTCGCCCCGCGTCACCCCGATGAACAGCTCATGGTATTCGCGTTCGGCCCGCCGTTCGCCGTCCGGGTGGTCGGCGAGCGTACGGGCACGTACGGCCAGATCGCTGATGGCCCGGCCCAGCGGCGAGCCATCCCCGGCCAGAGCGCCGACCGTGGCCAACAAGTCGCGGGACGGCGGGCGCGCCAACAGGTGGGCCAGCAGGCCGTACGCCTGCGCCCGCAGCCGATCCGCGTCGTCGATGATGGCCGTTTCCGCCATGCCCTTGCCCCGCTGCGCCTTTTCCGTGGCCGGTTAAGGTCCGGCTCATCAGCGACAACAGCGGGAATGCCCAAAGGTTGCGCAGTTCAGGCGGGGAGGTGGGGTTGCCTGATTGCTTCAGCGCTTGCCCCCTCCCTAACCCTCCCCCGCTTTCGCAGGGGAGGGGACGGACGCCGCTTCGCAGGATTCTCCCTCCCCTGCGGAGCTTTCGCGCAAACCAAAGGTTTGCGCTGACGCGGCAGGCGGACCTTCGGTCCGCTGAGAGCGGGGGAGGGCCGGGGTGGGGGCAAGACCCTCACCTTCCTCAGACTCGCCCACCCCAGCAACCACCACCTCCTGCGGCTCCTCCTCCGGCGGTTTCTCGTCGGTGGCGATGCGGTCCAGCAGGTCGGCGATGCGGTCGGTGGCGAGCAGCTTGCCGTAACCGGGGGCGTTGCAGTCCCAGTCATACTCGGCGAAGCCACGGAAGCCCGCGATCACCGGGTCGCTGGTCCAGGCCTTGCGCAGGGCCAACCGTTTCAGCTCCTGCGGGACGTTGCTGGCGAGGAAACCGGTGTAGTCGCTGTCCGCACCCAGGCTCTCCACCGGGGGAAGGCTCTCCGGATCGAAGGGTTCCGGCGGCGGAGCGGCGATGGCCTGCGGTTCCTCCGCCGTGTCCCGCTCCTCCTGCGGTTCGGGGGCCTCGACGGGCGCCGTGCGCGCCTCCTGCTTGCGGCGGGACCAACGGGACAGGAAGCCTTCGGACCCGTCGTCCAAGGTGCGGTCATCCATGGCGCTGATCCTTTCCGGGGTGAGCACCTCCGGGTTGGACGGCCGGGGCACGGCGGGCCAGCGCCTCCGGGTCGGCACGGTCGCGCTGGCGCTTGTAGAAGGGGCGTTCGGTGTGATGGCGGGCCACGAAATCCCGCATCCATTCCGCAAGATCGGGCGGCAGGGGGATCGCTTCGATCAGGTCGTCGCCAGCGTCGGAATGGGCGTCGACCTCGCCGGGATCGACGGTGACGGCGAGCAGCCGCAGCCCCGGCTCCTCGGCGCAGCGGCGCAGGATGACGTAGAGCATCGGGTGGCCGCCCTTCAGATTCTCGACGTAGTTCTCCGTCTCGCCGGGATGGAGCACGATCTCGGTGGCGCCCGCGTAATAGCCGGTGCGCTCGCCGTCCTGAGCCAGCACGGTCCAGGGCGCGCGGTCGGGCAGCGCCGGCAGGGCGCCGGTCACCCGCCAGCGCGCGTCCACCCACGGGTTGTCGATGCGCTGGCGCTCCACCGCGATGCCGACGCCGCGCCGTTCGGCCTGTCCGGTCATGGCCGCGTCTCCTCTGCCTTGCGGATCAGCCGCTGTTCCCAGACCCGCCGCACCGGCTCGAATCCCGCGTCCATCCACCGGTCGATCCAGGTCAGGAAATGCCGGGTGAAGCTCTCCAGAACCGCGACGGCGTCGGTGTCGCCGAAGCCCTCCTCGCGCAGAGCCGTGCGGTCGGGACGCCGTCCGGGGTCGGGGTCGTCGGGGTCGCCCAGGACCTCCAGCTCCGCGCCGACCACGGCCCAGGCGGGAAGCCCGTCCTCGGCGCCGGGGCCGAGGGCGACGGTCACTCCGCCGGCCACCGCGCCATTCAGCAGCAGGCGGCCCGCGCCGTCGAAGCGGATGCTCTGGTTCGGCGGCCCCAGCGCCTCCAGCGCGTCGGCCAGCGCGACCAGGGTGACGGCGGCGAGGCCGTCCCCGGCGTCCGGACGGTCGGGAACCAGCACCACCGCCACGTCCAGCCGATCGCGCCGACCGCTGTGAACGAGCGTGCCGGGCGCCGCCCCTTCCGCGGCGAAGCGGCAGGCGGTGGCGAAGGGGCCGCCCGCCTCGGCGGGCCAGGGGCGGAAGATGGGCGGCAGAGTCGGAGCGTCGGTCGGGTCCATGCCCCTGATAACGCACGAACGGGAGGGTTGGTGCCCGCGCCTGTTGGTGGGGGACGGCCTTGTCATCCCCTTTGCCCAAAGGAGTCCGCCGCCTTGCTCGCCGTTCTCATTTCTTCCAGCCTCGTCGCCGGGCTGCTGATGACCGGCAACGTCATCGCCCAGGAAGCCACCAAGGAGTCGCTGTCCAACGACATCAAGGTGCAGCAAAGCCAGGAGCCGCCGCCCAACCAGCAGGGGGTCCGCGCGCCGAAGGCCACCACCAGCGGCGAAACCCAGGGGGCGGAGCTTCAGCAGGCGCTGGCCGACGTCCGCCGGGCACCGCCCGACCTGCAGGGCAACCCGGTGCCGCGCCCGAACCAGTGGGCCAGCGAACCCGACATGGGGCAAGAGCCGACCCGCTCCGAAAACCCGTCCGACCTGTCCAGCCAGGAAGCCAAATAGGGCGAATCACCAACGGTCCGCAGAGCGCATCCTTTTCCGCTTGATATGCTCCAATCGAGCATTTATGGTTTTGCTCACGACGAGCATTAAAGGAATGCGCCATGCGCGATACCACCGGCCTTGCCTACACGCCCGACATCGCCGCGGCGACGCAGCCGATCTACGAGCGCATGAAGCGCGTGGTCCCCGCCGTCGAATGGCCGTTCCACGCCCCGCTGGTCCATGAGATCAACCGCCTGAAGCGGGAGCGCAACGCGGTGATCCTCGCCCACAACTACCAGACGCCGGAGATCTTCCACGGCGTGGCCGACATCGTCGGCGACAGCTTGGCGCTCGCCGCCCGGGCGACCGAGACCGACGCCGACGTGATCGTGCTGGCCGGCGTGCATTTCATGGCCGAGACGGCGAAGCTGCTGAACCCGGCCAAGACGGTGCTGATCCCCGACACCGGGGCGGGCTGTTCGCTGGCCGAATCGATCACCGCCGCCGACGTGCGGCTGCTGCGCGAGCGCTATCCGGGCGTGCCGGTGGTCGCCTACGTCAACACCTCGGCCGACGTGAAGGCGGAGGTGGACATCTGCTGCACCTCCGGCAACGCGGTGGAGGTGGTGGAATCGCTGGGCGCGCCGCGCGTCATCATGCTGCCCGACGAGTATCTGGCGAAGTACGTCGCCACCCAGACCAGCGTCGAGATCATCGCCTGGAAGGGCCATTGCGAGGTGCACGAGCGCTTCACCGGCGACGAGATCCGCGAGTTCCGCGGGCGCTTCGACGAGTTGATCGTCATCGCCCACCCGGAATGCCCGCCCGACGTTCTGGAGGCCGCGGACTTCGTGGGCTCAACCGCGCGCATGGTCGATTTCGTGGCGGACCGCCGCCCGCCGCGGGTGCTGATGGTCACCGAATGCTCGATGAGCGACAACGTCGCCGCCGCCTCGCCGGAGACGGAATTCGTGCGGCCCTGCAACCTGTGCCCGCACATGAAGAAGATCACGCTGGCGAACATCCTGGACAGCCTGCGCACGCTGGAGCCGCAAGTGGCCATCGCGCCGGGGGTGGCCGACCGCGCCCGCCGTTCGGTGGAACGGATGCTCGCCGTCAAACCGCGCTGATCCGCCATCGCCCATTCCCTCTCCCGTCCCGGGAGAGGGTGGCCCGAAGGGCCGGGTGAGGGTCGCGCGAGGATCAAGGCGCTGATCCTTGCCGGTACCCTCACCCTCCCGCCGCGTCGCGGCGGGCCCCTCCCTCTCCCGGGACAGGAGAGGGGATGCTCTCGTCATAATTCCCTCTCGTCGGGAGGCTTCCCATGCCCACCCCTTACACGGTCCGCGATTCGGAGGTGGTCGTCATCGGCTCCGGCATGGCCGGGCTGACCGCCGCCCTGCATCTGGCGCCGCGCGCCGTCACGCTGCTGACCAAGACGCCGGACCTGCCGGGCGGCTCCAGCAACCACGCCCAGGGCGGCATCGCCGCGGCCATCGGACCCGGCGACGGGCCGGAGGCGCACGCCGCCGACACCGTGGCCGCCGGCGCCGGCTTCGTGGACGCGGGCCGCGCCCTGCTGCTGACCCGCGAGGGGGCGGAGCGGGTGCGGGCGCTGCTCCTCGCCGGACTGCCCTTCGACCGCGGTGCCGACGGCGCCCCCCTCCTGGGGCGGGAGGCGGCGCACGGGGCGGCGCGCATCGTCCATGCCGGGGGCGACGCCACCGGGGCGACGCTGGTCGCGGCCCTGGCCGAGCGGGTGCGCGCCACCCCGTCGATCCGGGTGGAGAGCAACGCCTTCGCCGTCGATCTCGCGGCGCGCCACGGGCGGGTCTGCGGCGTGCTGGCCTGCCATTCCGAAGGCTGGGTGTTCCACCGCGCGCCGCGCGTGGTGCTGGCGACCGGCGGAGTCGGCGGGGCCTACGCCCGCACCACCAACCCGCCGGAGGCGACCGGCGACGGGCTGGCGTTGGCCGCGCGGGCCGGGGCGCTGCTCGCCGACGTCGAATTCGTGCAGTTCCACCCCACGGCGCTCGCCGTGGACGCCGACCCCGCCCCTTTGCTGACCGAGGCGCTGCGCGGCGCCGGGGCGGTGCTGCTCGACCGCCGCGGCACCCGCTTCATGGCGGCGGAGCACCCGCTGGCCGAGCTGGCTCCGCGCGACGTGGTGGCCCGCGCCATCGGCGCCCGCGTCGCGGCGGGGGAGCCGGTGCGGCTCGATCTGCGCCCGGCGCTGGCCGCCAAGCCGGACGGCTTCCCCACCGTGCTGGCGCTGTGTGCCGCCCACGGGCTGGACCCCTGGCGGGAGCCGGTGCCGGTCGCCCCGGCGGCGCACTATCACATGGGCGGGGTGGTCACCGACCATGCCGGTCGGACCAGCCTGGACGGGCTGTGGGCCTGCGGCGAGGTCGCTTGCACCGGGGTCCACGGCGCCAACCGGCTGGCCAGCAATTCCCTGCTGGAGGCGCTGGTGTTCGGCGCGCGGGTCGCCCGCGACGTGGTCGGGCGGGACCTGCCCCCCCTGCCGCCCTTCGCCCTGCCCGACGTCCCGGCGGTGGCCGGGGAGGTCGGGGCCGGCCTGCTCGACGCTGTCACCGACGAGGCCCGCCGCACCCTCTACCAGGGCGCCGGGCTGGTGCGCGACGGGGTGGGGCTGTGGACCGCCCGGCGCAAGCTGGACCGGCTCGCCGTGGCGCTCGACGCGCTGTGCGGTTACGGCCCGGCGGACCTCGCCGCCGTCCGCCGCTGGGGCGAGGCGCGCAACCGCCTGCTGGCCGGGCGGCTGATCGTCCACGCGGCGCTCGCCCGCAGCGAAAGCCGCGGGGCGCATTTCCGCACCGACTTTCCGCAGGAAGACCCGGCGGCGCAGCGCCACCGCTTCACCCTCACCGACCTGACCGGGGCCGCCGGCCCCCTTTCCGGAGACGCCGCATGCTCCATCCTCTGACCTATGAACCGATCGTCCGCGCCGCCCTGGCGGAGGACCTCGGGCGGGCCGGCGACATCACGACCGACAGCATCGTCCCGGCGGACGCCGTGGCGACGGCGCGGGTGGCCGCGCGCAAGGACGGGCGCGTCGCCGGGCTGGAGGTCGCCCTGTCCGCCTTCCGCATCCTCGACCCGGCGGCGGAGCTGCGGGTGGAACACGGCGACGGCGCCGACGTGGCCCCCGGCGCCACCATCGCCACCGTGACGGCCCGCGCCCGCGCCCTGCTGACGGCGGAGCGCACGGCGCTGAACCTGCTGGGCCGCCTGTCCGGCATCGCCACCGCCACCCGGGCGCTGGTGCGCGAGGTCGAGGGAACCCGCGCCCGCATCGTCTGCACCCGCAAGACCACCCCCGGCCTGCGCGTGCTGGAAAAGCACGCGGTGCGGCTGGGCGGCGGCTTTAACCACCGCTTCGGGCTCGACGACGCGGTTCTGGTCAAGGACAACCACATCGCCGTCGCCGGCGGCATCCGCCCGGCGGTCGAGCGCGTCCGCGCCGCCATCGGCCACATGGTGAAGGTGGAGGTCGAGGTGGACACGCTGGCCCAGCTGGAGGAGCTGCTGACCCTGCCGGTCGACGTCGTTCTGCTCGACAACATGGACCCGCAGACGCTGCGCCGCGCCGTCGCGCTGGTGGACGGCCGCATGGTGACGGAGGCGTCCGGCAACGTCACCCTGTCCACCGTGCGCGCCATCGCGGAGGCGGGCGTCGACATGATCTCGGTCGGCTGGCTGACCCACAGCGCGCCGAACCTGGACGTCGGGTTGGACATGTAGCGACCCGGATGGGGAGGGGACGCGCTGTCCCCTCCTCCCGGAACGAGGTCGTCAGTGCCCCGTGAAGTTCCGATGCTGCACGGTGTTCTCCTCGCTCAGCCGGACTGAGGGGGCGGCGTAGGTCTCGTCGGCGGTGCGGCCCAGCGTGCCTTCCAGGATCACGCTGGCGCCGATGGCGAGGACGACCGCGGTGGCCAGGGCCATTCCGAACGCTTTCATGACGCTTCCCTCCTGCTGTGGACCGGAGCGGACGATGGAGCGGCCGGTGGAGCGGCGCCGATCCCGGAAATGCCGCGCGCGCCCTCCGCCACGGCACCTTCGGCCTTGGCGATGCGGGTGTAGAGCGCCAGCGCCTGCGCCACCACCTGATCCATGTTGTAGTATCGGTAGGTCGCCAGCCGCCCGACGAAATGGACGTTCGGCGTGGCGTCGGCCAGTTCCTGGTATTTGCGGTAGAGGGCCGCATTCTCCGCGCGGGGGATCGGGTAGTAAGGGTCGCCCTCCGCCGCCGGGTACTCGTAGGTCAGGCTGGTTTTCGGGTTCGTCTGGCCGGTCAGATGCTTGTATTCGGTGATGCGGGTGTGCGGCACCTCCTCGCCGGGGTAGTTGACCACGGCGACGGGCTGGAACCACTCCTGGTCGACCGTCTCGTGCCGGAAGGTCAGGGAGCGGTAGGGCAGCTTGCCGAAGCGGTGTCCGAAATACTCGTCCACCGGGCCGGTGAAGATCAGGTTGCGGTAGCGCACGTCGCGCACCACCTCGCGGAAATCGGCGCCCAGGCGGATGGTGATGTTCGGGTGGTCGAGCATGTTCTCGAACATCCGCGTGTAGCCGTGCAGCGGCATGTTCTGGAAGCTGTCGCCGAAATAGCGGTCGTCGTCGTTGGTCCGCGTCGGCACCCGCGCCGTCACCGCCTTGTCGAGCTGCGACGGGTCGAGGCCCCATTGCTTGCGGGTGTAGCCGCGGAAGAACTTCTCGTACAGCTCCCGCCCGACCGCGCCGACCACCACGTCCTCCGAGGTGCGGACGTCGGCCACCGGTTCCGCCCGGCTTTTGAGGAACTCAGCCACCCCAGCCTCGTCGAGGTCCAGCCCGTACAGCCGGTTGACCGTCGTCCGGTTGATCGGGATCGGAACCAGCTGCCCGTCGACATGGGCGAGCACCCGGTGCTCGTAGGGACGCCACTGGGTGAAGCGGGACAAGTAATCCGCCACCGGCTGCGAGTTGGTGTGGAAGATGTGCGGGCCGTAGCGATGGATCAGCACGCCCGCGTCGTCATGATGGTCGTAGGCGTTGCCGCCGATGTGCGGGCGCCGGTCGATCAGCAGCACCCGCTTGTTCAGCCCGGCCGCCAGACGTTCCGCCAGCACGCTGCCGGCGAAGCCCGCCCCGACGATCAGGTAATCGAAGACCGCCGGCCCGTCCGTCCGCCCCACGTAAGCCGGAGCGGCTCCATCGAAATCACGCATAAGCTCTGCCTTCCTCGTCCCGCCGAAAGGCGGACGAGCGGGGCAAGCCGTCCGGCGCCCCACCCGTCCGCACATCCTGCGAACGGTGGAAGCCGCCGGTGGTTCCGGACGAAGGCGGTGGGGAAGGAGGTACCGATGCAGGGTACCTCCCGTGGCATCACCCCCCGAAGACGGTGTTTAGCTGCGCGCCGACGCGGACGAAGGTGGTCCGCTTCGACACCTCCTTCAGCTTGGTGGCGCCGATGTAGGTCATCATGCTGCGCACGCCGCCCATGATCTCCTGCATCGTGCCGTCGATCGGTCCACGGTAGGGCACCTCCACGGTCTTGCCCTCCGACGCGCGGTAGGAGGCGACGCCGCCCGCGTACTTGTGCATCGCCGTGTCGGACGACATGCCGTAGAAGGTCATCGCCACCGGCACCTTCCGCCCGCCGCGCTCCTCGTAGCGGATGTCGCCCTCGCACTCGTCGTGGCCGGCCAGCATGCCGCCGAGCATCACGAAGTCCGAACCGGCGCCGTAGGCCTTGGAGATGTCACCCGGCACCGTGCAGCCGCCGTCGCCGCAGACCTGCCCCTTCAGCCCATGGGCGGCGTCGGCGCATTCGATGATGGCGGAGAGCTGCGGGTAGCCGACGCCGGTCATCTTGCGCGTCGTGCAGACCGACCCCGGCCCGATGCCGACCTTGATGATGTCGGCCCCGGCGAGCAGCAGGGCCTCGGTCATGTCGCCGGTCACCACGTTGCCAGCCATGATGACCATGTCCGGGTTCTCCGTCCGCAACCGGCCGATGACACGCACGAAGCGCTCCGTGTAGCCGTTGGCGACGTCCAGGCAGAGCTTGGCCACCGGGGCCTTGGCCTTCACCGCCTGGAACTTGTCGTAGTCGGCCTCGGTGGTGCCCAGCGAGTAGAAGACGTTGGCCGTGTCCTCGTCGCGGAAGAAGGGGATCAGGGCTTCGGCCGGGTAGTGCTTGTGCAGCGCGGTCATGGCGCCGAAGCGCGACAGGGCGCGGGCGACGGCCATGGTGCCGACCACGTCCATGTTGGCCGCGATCAGCGGGAAGCCCGTCCATTCCAGCCCGCTGTGGACGAAGCGGAAGGTCCGCTCGATGTCCACGTCGTTGCGGCTTTCCAGGGTGCTGCGCTTCGGGCGGATCAGCACGTCCTTGAAGTCCAGCTTCAGATCGTTCTCGATGATCACCGGCGGGTCGTCCTTGTCGTTCTTATCGTTATGGGAGCGTCATTGCCCCCACCCCGGCCCTCCCCCGCTTCGCAGGGGAGGGAGAATGAAGTCCCCTCCCCTGCGTCAGCGGGGGAGGGTTAGGGTGGGGGCAGGTCAGCAGCAGTGCAGCCTCACCCCTCGCCCAGCAGTTCCAACAGCGACAGCGCCACAACCTCCGTCGCCTTGAACAGGTCGGACAGCGGCAGGCGCTCGTCGGCGCGGTGGGCGTTGGCCTCCTCGATGGTGTGAGGGCCGGCGCCGAACAGGGCGATGGGCACGCCCGCGTCGGAGTAATGGCGCGCGTCGGTGTAGAGCGGCACGCCCTTGGTCTGCACCGGCTCGCCCATCACGCGGCTGGCGTGGGCGCAAAGGACGGCGGCCAGCCGGTCGGTGCCGGGCAGCGGGGTCAGCGGGCGGGCCAGCAGGATGCGGCGGACTTCGACGCGGGCCTTCGGGAAAGCCTTGGCCGCCTCGGCGATGACCGCGCGCAACGTCTCCTCCACCGTTTCCGGCGCCTCCTCCGGGATCATGCGGCGGTCAAGACGCAGCGTCACGCGGTCCGGAACGACGTTGGTGTTGATGCCGCCCTTGATCAGCCCGACCGTCAACTGCGGCGAGCCGATGCCGCCCACCGCCGACACGGTGTCCGCATAGCCCTTGCGGTGCTCATAGAGCGCGCCGAGGATCGCGGTGGTCGCCTCCAGCGCGTCGATGCCGGTCATCGGCAGGGCGGCGTGGGCGGACTTGCCGGTGACCTCGACCTCCAGATGCAGGCAGCCGTTGTGCGCGGTGACGACGCCGTAGCTGAAGCCCGCGGCGATGGCGAAGTCCGGCTTGGTCAGCCCCTCGTCGAGCAGCCATTTCGGACCGATCTCGCCGCCGGCCTCCTCGTCGTAGGTCAGGTGCAGTTCCACCGTGCCGCGGTCCAGCCCGGCCTTTTCCAGCGCCAGCAGCGCGTAGGTGTAGGTGACGAAGTCGGACTTCGAGACGGCGACGCCGCGCCCGTACATCCAGCCGTCCACCACCTCCGCCCCGTAGGGGTCGCGGCTCCAGCCCTCGCCCGGCGGCACCACGTCGCCGTGGGCGTTCAGCGCCACGGTCGGCCCGTCGCCGAAGCGGCGGCGCACGATCAGGTTGGTGGCGGAGATCATGCCGTTGGCCCGCACCAGCTCCGCCGGAACCGGGTGGCGCTCCACCGTCAGGCCCATGGCCTCCAGCAACGCGGCGGCGCGCTCGGCGTGGGGGGCGCAGTCGCCGGCCGGGTTGTCGGAGGGCACCTTGACCAGTTCGGCCAGGAAGCGGACCTGCTCGTCGCGGGTCTGCTCCAGGAACGCGCGGATGGCCTTTTGGGCAATGTCGGTCATGGTGTCGGGGTCTCGTGCTCGAAGTGGCGGATGATGTCCAGGAGGATCCGCACCGACAGGTCGGCGTCCTCCGCGGTGATGGATTCGGCGGGGTTGTGGCTGATGCCGCCCGCACAGCGGACGAACAGCATGCCCATCGGCAGCACGCCGGCGAAGGCCATGGCATCATGCCCGGCGCCGCTGGGCAGCGGCAAGGGACGGACGCCGGCACGGATCACCGCCGCCTCGATCTGCCGCCGGATGCCGGGGGAGCAGGGGGCGGCGGCCGCGTCGTGGGTGGTTTCCACGGCCAGCTCAATCCCGCGGCGGGCACCGATTTCCTCGAACGCGCCGAGGATGGCGGCGCAGGCGTCCCGCCGCACGGCGTCCTCCGGCGCGCGGACGTCGAGGGTGAAGGCGACCTCGCCGGGGATGACGTTGACCGCCCCCGGCTTCGCCTCGATCCGGCCCACTGTCGCCACCAGCCCGGCGTCCGAAGCCGCGGCCACCCGCTCCGCCGCCAGCGTCATCTCGGCGGCGGCGGCCAGCGCGTCGCGGCGCAGCGCCATGGGCACCGTGCCGGCGTGGCCGGCCATGCCGCGCAGCCGGACGGCGAAGCGCGTGGCGCCGTTGATCGCGGTGACGATGCCGACCGGCAGCCCTTCGGCTTCCAGCACCGGCCCCTGTTCGATGTGGACCTCCAGGAAGGCCAGCGCCTCCCCCGGCTTGCGGGCCGCCGCGGCGATGGCCTCGGGGTCGCCGCCGAAGGCGCGCAGGGCATCGGCCATGCGCACGCCGTCGCGGTCGCGCGTCTCCAGCGCCGCCGGGTCGAAGCGCCCTGCCACGGCGCGGCTGCCGGTCAGGGTCACGGGGAAGCGCACCCCCTCCTCGTCGCCGAAGCCCAGCACCTCGATGGCGAAGGGCAGGCGTTCGCCGCGCCGGTCCAGCTCCGCCACCGCGGCGACGGCGGCGAGCACGCCGAGATTCCCGTCATACTTGCCGGCGTTGCGCACGGTGTCGATGTGGGAGCCGATCAGCAGGGCCGGCGCACCCGGCGCGGTCCCCTCGTAACGGCCGACCACCGTGCCCGCCGGGTCGAGCCGGGCGTTCATCCCGGCCTTGCCCATCAGCTCCATCAACCAGTCCGCGGCGGCGCGGTGCTGCGGGGTCAGGAACAGGCGGGTCAGCAGCCCCGGCTCCTCTGTGAAGCCGGCGAAGGCATCCAGCCGCGCCATCAGGTCCGCGCCGAAGCCGGTCATGGCTCGATGTCCTTGGGAAGCAGCTCCTTCAGGCGCAGCCAAGTGATGCGCTCGACCTGGGCCAGCGCCGTGGCGAACTCCTCCTCCGGGCCGTTGGACAGGCGGGTCTCGAACGCCTCCAGGATGTCGGCGCGGCTGCGGCCCTTGACCGCCAGTATGAAGGGGAATCCGAAGCGCGCCTTGTAGGCGTCGTTCAGCTCGGTGAAGCGGGCGAACTCCTCGGGCGTGCAGCGGTCCAGTCCGGCGCTCGCCTGCTCCGCCGTGCTGTCGGCGGTCAGCTCGCCGCGCAACGCCAGCCGGCCCGCCAGATCGGGATGGGCGTTCAGCAGCGCCAGCTTCCGCTCATGGCCGGCGGCGCGCAGGACGGCGACCATCGCGGCGTGCAGCCCGTCCGCGTCGTCGGGCAGGTTTCCGGCATCCCAGGCGCCTTCGGCGACCCAGGGCGAATGTTCGAACACGCCGCCGAATCGGGCGACGAAACTTGCACGGTCCATCTCGCTCGGTCGCATCCCGGCCTTCCCTGATCGGTCCCCTGCCCCGCAGCATAACCGCAATCGCCGAGGTCCGCTTTTTCGATCCGTTTGAAAGTCTTTTTGCGCAGGCCCCGTTCGGACCGCGCGGCGGTGCGGCATGGGGTGCGGTATAAGGTCTCTTCGCGGCATTCCACGGCGAGGAGAGAGACCCATGTCCGGAAGCGGGCGCCTGACCACCCATGTTCTCGACACGACGCACGGCCGGCCCGGCGCCGGGATCGCCGTCACCCTCTACCGCATCGACGGAGACCGGCGGGAGCGGCTGACGCAGACCCGCACGAACGCCGACGGGCGCTGCGACGCGCCGCTCCTCGCCGGGGCCGACCTGACGCCGGGCGTCTATGAGCTGGTGTTCGAGGCCGGCGACTATTTCCGCGCCTCCGGCCTGGAGATCGTTGAACCCGCCTTCCTCGACGTGGTGCCGGTCCGCTTCGGCGTCGCCAACGCGGACCAGCATTATCACGTGCCGCTGCTCGTTTCCCCCTACAGCTACTCGACCTACCGGGGAAGCTGATCGGTCCAGGCGGCGAGCAGGCGGCGCTCCTCCGGCGTGATCCCAGTGACGTTGCCAGGGGGCATCGCGTCGGACAGCGCCGCCCAGTTGCGGATCTGCGGCGCGTGGCGGCTGATCGCCTCCGCGCTGTCCAGCATGACGCCGCGCGGCGCCACGCCGATCCCCTCCCACACCGGCTGCGCCGCGTGGCACATGGAGCAGCGGGAGAGCACCACCTCCTCCACCTGCGCGAACTCCACCTGCGCGAACTCCACCCTGGCCGGTGCGGCGGCGCTCTCGGTCCGCGTGCCGGCGGCGCTCAGGCCCACGATGACGGCGACGCCCGCGGCGGCCACCGCCCAGGTCCACCAGGGCGTCGGCTTGCCGGCGTGGCGGCTGTTGAAGAAGTGGCGGATCACCGCCCCCACCACCAGCACCACCGCCACGATTACCCAGCTGTAGCGCGTGCCGAAGGCCAGCGGGTAGTGGTTGGAGATCATCAGGAAGACGACCGGCAGCGTCAGGTAGTTGTTGTGCAGCGACCGCTGCTTGGCCTGCTTGCCCAGCGCCGGGTCGGGCACCTGACCGGCCTTCATGGCGGCCACGGCCTTGGTCTGGTTGGGGATGATGATGCGGAAGACGTTGGCCGACATCATCGTGCCGATCAGCGCGCCCACATGCAGCATCGCCGCCCGCCCGCTGAAGAGATGGCTGAGGCCCCAGGCGACCAGAACCAGGAAGACGAAGCCCGCCGCCGCCAGCTTCACGTCGTCCTTGCCCAGCGGCGACTTGCACAGCCGGTCATAGACGTGCCAGCCCAGCCCCAGCGCGCCCAGGCTGAGCAGCACCGCCCCCCACCAGGGGATGTCCAGCACCGCCGGGTCGATCATGTAGAGCGCGGCGCCGTGGTAGTAGAGCACCGACAGCAGCGCGAAGCCGCTGAGCCAGGTGGCGTAGGCTTCCCATTTGAACCAGGTCAGCTTCTCCGGCAGCTCCGGCGGGGCGACCGTGTATTTCATCATGTTGTAGAAGCCGCCGCCGTGGACCTGCCACGCCTCCCCCGCCACCCCGTTGGGCAGGCCGTCGCGCCGCCGCAGGGAGAGGTCGAGGTGGATGAAATAGAAGCTCGACCCGATCCAGGCGATGGCCGTGATGACGTGCAGCCAGCGCACCAGAAAGTTGACCCACTCCCAGACGATCGGCTCCATGCGTCGCGGCCTCTTCCGTTCGGTGATCCTCACCCTGAACTCTACGGTTGCCGCAGCGCAGCGGGGAAGCGGATGCGTGCGCCAGCACTTTCAAAAAAAACGGAAAGGTGGGAGGATTCCTCCTCTTATCCCCTCGCCCCCCTGGGGAGAGGGTTAGGGTGAGGGGGCGCCCGCCAGGGCGTCCAATGCACTGCATGGGGCCGGCGTGGTCGGCCTTACGGCCGCCCCCTCATCCTGACCTTCTCCCCAGGGGGGAGAAGGAATTCTTGAAAAGGGCTGGGCGTGGCGCTGCTGGAGAACATGCGGGTGTTCGTGCGGGTGGTGGAGCTGGGCAGCCTGTCCGCGGCCGGGCGCAGCCTGCGCCTGTCGCCCGCCGTGGTCAGCCACCGGCTGCAAAGCCTGGAGGAGCATCTGAACGCCCGCCTGCTCAACCGCACCACCCGGCAGGTGCAGTTCACCGAGGCCGGAAAGGTCTTCTTCGAGCATTGTCTGGAGGTGCTGGAGGCGGCCGAGCGGGCGGAGAGCAGCGTCGGCGCCATCGGCGGGGCGCCGGTGGGCAGCCTGCGGGTGACGGCGCCGCTGGGCTTCGGGCGGCGCATCCTGGCCCCGATGGTGCCGCGCTTCCACGCCGCCTACCCCCAGGTGGATTTGCGGCTGCGCCTGTCCGACCATCTGCTGGACCTGCTGCGCGAGGCGACCGACGTCGCCATCCGCATGGCGCCGCTGAAGGATTCCAGCTTCGTCGCGCGCAAGATCGCCGACCTGCCGCGCGTGCTCTGCGCCGCCCCCGCCTATCTGGAGCGGCGGGGCGTGCCGGCCCGGCCGGAGGACCTGCTGTCCCACCATTGCCTGCTGCTTCGCTTTCCCGGCTCGCAGCAGTTCCAGTGGACGCTGAACTCCCCGCAAGGCCCGATGACCCTGCCGGTGTCCGGCCAGTTCGACGCCGACGATGGCGACGTGCTGACCGGCTGGGCGCTGGCCGGGGAAGGAATCGTGCTGAAGCCGCTGTGGGAGGTGGCCGACCATCTGCGCCGCGGGGCCTTGCGCGTCGTCCTGCCGCACTGCCCGCCGGAGCCGGTGACGCTCGCCGTGCTCTACCCCCACCGCAACCTGCTGCCCGCGAAGATCCGCGTCTTCATCGACTTCTTCGCGGAGCAGGCGCGCGCCGCCCTGGCGGATACGGAAATGGCCGGAGCGGAACCGAATGCCGCGCCCTGACCGTTCCCGCTTTTCCCCCGCTTTTCCAACGGCGTGCTATGATGCCGCCACGCCGCGCGGCGGGGTTCGCCGCAGGGAAGGACGAGAATGACCGCACAGCCGCCCGCCAAGCCGATCCCGCCGAAGCCCGCCAAGCCCATTCGTAAGAAAACCCGCCGCGCCACCCAGCGGCTGACCATGACGGACGTGGCCAACGCCGCCGGCGTGTCGCCCAGCACCGTCTCGCTCTATCTGCGCAAGCCGGAGGCGGTGTCGGAGGAGCTGGCGACCCGCGTGCGGACGGTGATCGACCAGCTCGGCTACGTGCCCAACCTCGTGGCGGGCAGCCTTGCCGCGGCGAAGAGCCGGACGGTGGGAGTGATCCTGCCCTCCATCACCAACTCCTTCTTCGCGGAAACCTACAACACGCTGCAAAGCGCCTTCCAGACCGCCCATTACCAGACGCTTCTGGGCGTCAGCGAGTTCGATCCGGAGCGGGAGGAGGAACTGATCCGCGCCTTCCTCGCCTGGTCGCCCGCCGCGGTGGTGGTCACCGGCCTGCACCACACCGAGCGGACGCGCGCCATGCTGCGCTCCTCCGGCGTGCCGGTGGTGGAGATGTGGGACATCCCCTCCGCCCAGACCCCGGCGGTGGACATGACGGTCGGCTTCTCCCATTTCGAGGTGGGGCGGCGGCAGGCCAGCCACCTCTACGACCAGGGCAGCCGCAAAGTCGCCTACATCGGCGCCGCCGTGCATCAGGACATGCGCGTGCGCAGCCGCACCGACGGCTATGAGGACGAGGTGCGCCGCCGCGGCCTGCACGAGCCGATCGCCTTCACCGCTCCGGACACCGCCTCCACCCCCGTCGGCATCTGGCTGATCGACGAGGTGTTCGCCCTGCATCCCGACATCGACGGGGTGGTCTGCTCCAACGACGCCATGGCGCTGGGCGTGCTGTTCGAGGCGAACCGGCGCGGGCTGAGCGTGCCCGACGATCTGGCGGTGATCGGCTTCGGCGACCTGACCTTCAGCGCCGCCTGCCTGCCGCCGCTGTCCACCGTCCGCCCGCCGCAGCGCGAGATCGGGGAGCTGGCCGCCGGCCAGATCCTGGCCCGGCTGAACGGCACCACGGTGGCCCAGCCGCACCATGGGCTGGATTGCGAACTGGTCGTCCGCGACAGCACCCGTCCCGACGCCGATGCGGGCGTGGAGCGGCAAAGAGCGGGGTGAATCCTGCCCTGAAGGACAGGGCTGACGATTGTCCCTTGTCCATGGTTCGTTCCCCTGCTTCCTTCCGCTCCATCGTGGTTAACACACCGGGTTAGGGAGCATGGCCGGCTTGGCTGTAGATGGAGCCGCGGTGATCCGCGCCACCCTGCCGACGCTGCCGGACACGCCCGGCGTCTATCGGATGATCGGGGCGGACGGACGCATCCTGTATGTCGGCAAGGCGAAGAACTTGAAACGCCGGGTGGCCAGCTACACCCGGACGGACGGGCTGCCCAACCGCACCCGCCGCATGGTGGCGCTGACCCGCTCCATGGAGTTCGTCACCACCCACACCGAGGCGGAGGCCCTCCTGCTGGAGGCGAACCTCATCCGCCGCCTGCTGCCCCCCTTCAACGTGCTGGTGAAGGACGACCGGTCCTTCTCCTACATCGCGCTGGGCCAAGGGCACGAGTTCCCGCGTCTGATGCATCATCGCGGCAGCGCCGACCGCCATGGGAAGAAGCGCGACCTGTTCGGCCCCTACGCCTCCCCCGCCCTCGTCGGCATGACCATCGGGGCGTTGCAGCGCGCCTTCCTGCTGCGCAACTGCGACGACGCCACCTTCACCGCACGCACGCGGCCCTGCCTCCAGCACCAGATCAAACGCTGCTCCGCCCCCTGCGTCGGCCGCGTCTCGGCGGAGGACTACGCCGCGCAGATGCAGGGCGTGCGCGACGTGCTGTCCGGGCGCAGCGCCGCCGTCCAGGCGGAGTTCGCCCGCCACATGATGGACTGCTCCGACCGGCTGGCCTACGAGGACGCCGCCCGCTGGCGCGACCGCATCCGCGCCCTGACCGCCCTGCAGAGCCGTCAGGACATCAATCTGGAAGGCGTGCTGGAGGACGCCGACGTGCTGGCCGTCCATGCCGAGGGCGGGACCGCCTGCGTCCAGGCCTTCTTCTTCCGCGGCGGGCGCAACCAGGGCACCCGCGCCTTCTTCCCCCGGCACGACGGAGAGGAGGAGCCGGCCGCGATCCTGGCCGCCTTCGCCGCCCAGCTCTACGAAGGCACGCCGCCGCCCCGCCACCTGCTGCTCAGCCACGCCATCCCGGAGCGCGCCCTGCTGGCCGAGGCGCTGACGCTGGCCGCCGGGCGGCGGGTGGAGGTGGAGGTTCCCCAGCGCGGCCCCAAGCGCCGCGTCGTCGAACACGCCCTGACCAACGCGCGCGAGGCGCACGGGCGGCGCATGGCCGAACGCTCCGCCCAGGGCAAGCTGCTGGCCGGGGTGGCGCGCGTCTTCGGCCTTCCGAAATCACCGGCCCGTATCGAAATCTACGACAACTCGCACATCCAGGGTGCCTTCCCGGTCGGCGCGATGGTGGTCGCCGGGCCGGAGGGCATCCAGCGCAACGCATGCCGCCGCTTCCACATCAAGGACCCCGCCGCGGCCGGCGACGACTACGCCATGCTGCGCGAGGTGCTGACCCGCCGCTTCGGGCGCGCGCTGCGCGAGGACCCGCAGCGCAGCGGCGGCCAGTGGCCCGATCTGGTGCTGATCGACGGCGGGCTCGGCCAGTTGAACACCGCCCGCGCGGTCCTGGACGGGCTGGGCATCGCGGGCGTGCCGCTGGCCGCCATCGCCAAGGGGCCGGACCGCGACGCCGGGCGCGAGCGCTTCTTCCTGCCGGACCGCGAACCTTTTCGCCTGGAGCCCAACGACCCGGTTCTGTACTTCCTGCAACGGCTGCGCGACGAGGCCCACCGGACGGCCATCGACGCCCACCGCACCCGCCGCCTGAAGGCGATGGACCACACCCGCATCGATGGCATCCCCGGCGTCGGCCCGTCGCGCAAGAAGGCCCTGCTGCACCATTTCGGCAGTTCCACCGCGGTGGCCTCGGCCGGGCTGAAGGATCTGGAGGCCACACCCGGCATCAGCGCGGCGCTGGCCAGGCGGGTGTTCGAGCATTTTCATGGATAGGGGACGAACGCGGCCGAATTATTCCAAGGACACCGATGCAGCCGCCGCTCATCAGTCCTGCGTTCGCGCGATTTTTGGTTAGTGCTTCCTTAACCCGGTGGGGTCATGGTCCGCCCACCACAAACAGAGCATGCACGCAGGGCGCCTGACCATGGGCCAGAAGATCATCAAGTTCTCCGACAAGAACGGCTACCGCGACGTCGAACTCGACAGCCTGCCGCGCAACGTGCGCGCCGCGGTCACCGACATGGCGGCCAAGAACCCCGTCGCCAGCATCATCGTGGACCAGATGGGTATGCTGTACCGGATTCACCTGACCGAGCCGGCGAACGTCTATCTGGACGTGCTCTCGGTCGCCTGAACCGCGGCACTCCGCAAGGTTCAGGAACAACGGCGGCGCACCCGATGCGCCGCCGTTTCCATTTCAGCGTGCTGTCACGATCATGCTGTCACTCGGGCAGAACGGTGACGGTGCGGTCCAGCGCGGCACGCGGAACCGTCGAGCCGAAGCCGGACAGGATCGCGCGGGCGTGCCCCGGCGCCAGCCCCGTCATCCGGGCCAGATCGCCGGCGTCCAGCCCCTGCTGTTCGGCGGCGTGGCGGATGCGGGTGATGGCGTCGCGTTTCTCCGTGCGGTCCATGGCGCTGCTCCGTTTGCGGACGTGGTGGGTCATGCGGTCCTCCTGTGCCGGTGGGCGGAGGGAGAGGCGTGGTTCGCGGCTGCTCAGTGCGGGCGGCCTTCCAGGCGGCGCAACGCGCGATCGAGCGTGCTCACGGGCATCATGAACACGGTGCCGTCGAGAACCGCCCGGACATCCTCGATGCCCAGGCCGGTCGCCGCGGCAACGCCCCGCTCGTCCAGACCGCGGTCTTCGGCGATCACGGCGATCCAGCCCGCCAGCGTACGGGCCTGGGCGATCCGGGCCGGGTCGGCAAGGGAGAGATCGGTCAGCGGGTGACGACCCGCCGATAAACTGCGGCCACGGGGGTCCGCAAGGTCGGTTGGGGTTCGCATGGGCTCCTCCCAAAGAGCGTTGGCCTGATCGTATGGCCTTCTTTTTCGGGCTATCGTGCGCTTCCTCCGTCCTGCGCACAATCCATCCATCGGCGTAATGCCCTTCGCCCGATGTCCCCTGGCAAAAGGTTCTGCGACGAAAAGTCCCGATTCCGCGCCTCCACGCTCAAGCTCCCATCCAGCGCCGCGTCGGCCCGGTGTCCACATGGACGAAGTTGCGCTTGGCGTAGCAGCCCGCCCCGCCGTCGCCGAAGGAGAGGGCGCAGCGGTAGAGGTCCACGGCGCGCCGCCCCTGCAGGCGCAAATCGACCGCCCGTCCCTGCAAATGCAGGCTGCCCGTCGCCGCCCCCTTCACGCGGCGGTTGGTTTCCTGGGACCGGAAGGCCGACAGCACTTCGAACGGATGCTGGCTGTCCATCTTCTCCTGCATCTCCGACAGGCGGTTCAGCAGGGCGAGATCGATGCGGTGGCAATCGTCGCTGCGATGGTCGCGCAGGACCCAGTCGATGCGGGCCATCGCCTCCACCACCGGGCGTCCTTCCGCCCAGTAGACGCCGTCGAAGCTCTCCCCTGTCAGGCAATTGTAAATCCGCAAGCTGCGCTCCGGCGCCGGTTCCCACGCTGCGGCACTGCGGCTGTTGCAGACGCCGACCGCCACCGCGGCCCCCAGTCCGAAGATGCCGCGGCGCGTCAGCGCGGCTGCGGCGGGTTGGTGCATTCGTGATTTCTGAGGAGATGTGTGAAGGGGATGAGGCGGACAGTGGCGGGACGGATCCTTCAGCGAAGACAAAAAGGACGACGACAAAAAAGACATGGAACCACCGGTGCGTTGCGTTACCGAAGCCGAGAACAGGGAAAACCGGGAAATGTCGGCACGCCTTATCGACGGCGGGGGATGCGCGTCGGTGAGCCGGGCGTGCCGCGGGGACGGGAAGGACCTTCAGCCATTGTTCGGGTCCTCCCCTGTCGAGTCCCCTGTCCGGCGGCGGGAAAACCGGTCAAGCCGCCGACCGTTCCGCCGTGGCAGGTAGCATACGGTAGTTTACGCCCCGTTCGGCGGAGGTGGTCCTCACCGCTTTCGGTCGGGCATCCCCAGCCTTTGGATGGGCGGCTTACTCCAACGAACAGAGAAGCCAACGGACTTCGGGAATATGATCCAGCCTAAAAGCACAGGGCCGATGGACATCAGTTTTTCCCGATGGAAGAATGCCGCCAACACATCGACCCACCCCTTTTGAGAAGGATCGCACATCGTCTTTCTCAACTTTCGGGAGATGTCACGAATGACCGAGGAAACGCCGCCCGCGCAGGAGAGGTTATTGAATGATCGTGCTGTCCGGACTCAGCTTGAGCGGATTTTGGCAAGCGATCACTTCGACGCGTCGGACCGGAATCGCCGCTTCCTGCGCTATGTGGTCGAGGAGTGCCTGGAGGGGCGGGCGCAGCAAATCAAGGCCTACTGCATCGCCGTCAGCGTCTTCAACCGGGAGCCGAGTTTCGACCCGCAGTCCGATCCCATCGTGCGGCTGGAGGCCGGGCGGCTGCGTCGCAGCCTGGAACACTACTATCTGACCGCGGGCCGCAACGACCCGATCCGCATCGTCGTGCCGAAGGGCGGTTACGCTCCCCGCTTCGAACGGTTGAGCGACGCGCCATCCCCCGACCTGCCCAACCCTCTCACCGTTCCGGCGACGGAGACATCCCGGCGCCCCGTTTCCCTGCGCATCGCCGGCTTGGCCGCCATGGTGCTGATCGCGGTCGGGTTGACGGGCCTGATGATCGGTCGGAACCTCGCCACACCGCTTGACGTGGAAGAGGCATTGGCACTCGGCCCCCACCCGGTCGTGGCCGGCGCGGAGCCGAGGGGGACGGAGCCGACGCCGCCTCTGTCCGCTGCCTTATCCTCGGCGGTCGACGCACCGATGAGCATCGTTGTCGGCCCCTTCCGGACCACCGGCCAGTCGGTGGAGGACGGCGCTCTCGCCGCCATGCTGACCGACGAGATCGCTGGCGGCCTCGCCAACCGGATCGACCTGCCGGTGAGGATCGATCCGCCGCAGACCGCCACCCTGCCCCATCAGGGTCTTCGCCTGTCGGGAAGCCTTCAAGGGCACGACGCGGCCGTGCGTCTGGTCGTGCACTTGACCGACCTCGCCACCGGGACGGTGCTCTGGTCCACCAGCCTGGACCGGCCGTCCGGACCGGAGGGCATGCCAATGCCGCAAAGTTTGGCGGCTGGCATCATCGATCCCCTCACCGCTGCGCAAGGCCCCCTCCTGCCGGTTGCCGCCGCTCGTCTGCGTGCCAAACCGACCGCCAGCCTGTCGCCGCGAGAATGCGCCTTCCTCGCCTCCGGCCGGCATGAGGTCCCGCCAGCCGAGCGGTCCGCCTTGAGAGGTTGCTTGACCTCCGCGGCCAGCGTTCTGACCACCAGCACCGGGGAGGCCGCCCGCCTCTGGTCGGCGCTGTCCCTGCTTCAGTCAGACGCCTATCGGGCGGAACGGAACGACGACGCCTTGAACGATGCCCTGGCCGCCGCCCTGCGCGCCACGGAGCTGGAACCGGCCTCGCTGCGCCCATTGACGGCGCTTTACACCGCCTATTGCCTGCGCGGGCAGTACACCCCCTGCTTCGCCGCCGGGCAACGCGCGCTGCAGGCATCACCCGGAAACGCCCATGTGCTGGGTGACCTCGGCCTGTGGCATGTCGAAGCCGGGCAGTCCGCGAAAGGCCTGCCCCTGCTGGAACAGGCGATGGAGCGCGATCCCGCGCAACGGGAACGGCTTCTGCCCGCCTACAGCCTCGCCCTCCAGCGCCATGGGCATCCGGACAGCACGAAGCTGGAGTTCGAGGTGACCGCCGCCGCGCCGGCCCAGGCCGCCCTGGCCGTCGCCTTCGTGCAGATGGGCCGGATGGACGAGGCCAAGGCCGCCGCCACGCGGGCGCTAGCGGCTGACCCCGATTTCGCCCGCCGCGCAGCGCGGGAGCAGCGCATCCAACCCCTGCCCCCGACGCTGGACGCGGCCATCCGCAGCAGCTATGCCATGGTCGGATTGGCCGCGCCCGCGAGCGAGAGCGTCACCCGGTAGCTCTCATACGACGTCGTATGATGACATCGACGATGGCTTTCAGGGCTCAGCCGGTGCCCGGCTGGACGGAACCGTCATCCTCTTCCGCTCGCCGCCGCAGCTCGTCCGACGTCGTTCCGGCGGGAACGGCGTCCTGCAGCGTCCCATCGCCGGGCGTCTTGCTCTTGTCCTCCAACGGGGAGTCCTTGCCCGGCCCCGCGTCGGCAGGGCTGTCGGGTGTCTTCTCTTCCGCCATGGCAAACCTCCGGTCTGTTGTGGTTCCAGCGAACAACGTCCGCAGCGCCTGCGGGGTCCGCGTTACGGCCGGGGTGCGCTGTCCGGAGAGTCGTCCGCGCTTGGTGCCTTATCCTTTCTGCTCTCGGCGCCCGGCCCTTCGATGTTCTGAAACCCCATCTTTTCCTCGTCGATCGCGGGGTCGGCGCGGGTGTTCTTGATGTCGAGCGGTTCGTCGCGCTGGTCGCCGTGACGCTTGTCGGTGCTCATAATGACCTCCTGTCGATGGGAAAGGCTTGCGCTTCCGTCCCTCCCAACAGGGTCTCGGGAGACCTGTTGCGGAAGCCCCCTTGCCGCGGACGCCCCGGCTGCACACATCACGGCGTCATAAACGCGTATAAAGTTGACCCCGACGGTCAGGCAATCCTTGACCGCGCCGCGGCACTTCCGTAGGGACTCGCGCGGTGGACCATGCCGGACATTGCCGGTATGAAACCGGCACCCGACCATCAAGCACCCCGCCCCGGCAGCGCACCGCGCACCGGCGGCCCGAACGGAGAGCGTCATGCTCAACGAACCCACGCCCACCGCCGCCCTCGTTCCGGCGGCGCGGGACATCTTCTCCCTCCCCCGGCACCGGACGGAGGCCCGGCGCCCGGCGCCCTTCCTGCCGATGACGCGGGCGGAGATGGACCGTCTGGGCTGGGATTCCTGCGACATCGTTGTGGTGACGGGCGACGCCTACGTGGACCATCCCAGCTTCGGCATGGCGATCATCGGGCGGCTGCTGGAAGCGCAGGGCTTCCGCGTCGGCATCATCGCCCAGCCGGACTGGAGCAGCGCGGAGCCGTTCAAGGCGCTGGGCAAGCCGAACCTCTTCTTCGGGGTGACCGGCGGCAATATGGATTCGATGGTGAACCACTACACCTCGGACCGCCGCCTGCGTCACAACGACAGCTACACCCCGAACGACGAGGGCGGCAAGCGGCCCGATCGCGCGGTGATCGTCTACAGCCAGCGCTGCCGCGAAGCCTACAAGGACGTGCCCATCGTGCTCGGCGGCATCGAGGCGAGCCTCCGCCGCATCGCCCAGTACGATCATTGGAGCGAGAAGGTCCGCCGCTCCATCCTCGTGGACTCCAAGGCCGACATCCTGTGCTACGGCAACGCGGAACGCGCGATCATCGACGTCGCCCACCGCATCGCCGCCGGGGAGAAGGCGCGGGAGATCGACGACGTCCGCGGCACCTCCATCGTCCGCAGCCGCGTGCCGGACGGCTGGACCGTCATCGACAGCAGCAGCATCGACGAGCTGACCCCCGCCGCTCCGCGCGCCGCCGGGGCCGACCGCACCGTGGTCCGCCTGCCCTCCTTCGAGCAGGTCAGCGCCGACAAGGTGCTCTACGCCCACGCGTCGCGCGTGCTGCACCAGGAGAGCAACCCCGGCAACGCCCGCGCTCTGGTGCAGCGGCACGGCGACCGCGAGGTCTGGCTGACCACGCCGCCGATCCCGCTGACCACGGCGGAGATGGACGGGGTCTACGGCCTGCCCTACGCCCGCGCGCCCCACCCGTCCTACGGCGACGCGCGCATCCCGGCCTGGGAGATGATCCGCTTCTCGGTGAACATCATGCGCGGCTGCTTCGGCGGCTGTTCCTTCTGCTCGATCACCGAGCATGAGGGGCGCATCATCCAGAGCCGGTCGGAGGGGTCGATCCTCAAGGAGATCGAGGAGATCCGCGACAAGGTGAAGGGCTTCACCGGCGTCATCTCCGACATGGGCGGGCCGACCGCCAACATGTACCGCATGGCCTGCAAGGACCCGGAGATCGAAAAGGTCTGCCGCCGCCCGTCCTGCGTCTTCCCGGACATCTGCAAGAACCTGAACACCGACCACAGCGACCTGATCCAGCTCTACCGCAAGGCCCGCGCCATCCCCGGCGTGAAGAAGATCAACATCGCCTCGGGCCTGCGCTACGATCTCGCCGTCCGCAGCCCGGAGTATGTGAAGGAGCTGGTGACGCACCATGTCGGCGGTTACCTGAAGATCGCACCGGAGCACACCGAGCCCGGCCCGCTGTCCAAGATGATGAAGCCGGGCATCGGCACCTACGACCGCTTCAAGGAGATGTTCGAGAAGGCGGCCAAGGCGGCGGGGAAGAAGCTCTACCTGATCCCCTACTTCATCGCCGCCCACCCCGGCACCAGCGACGAGGACATGATGAACCTCGCCCTGTGGCTGAAGCGGAACGGCTTCAAGGCCGATCAGGTGCAGACCTACCTGCCCTCCCCCATGGCGCTCGCCACGGCGATGTACCACAGCGACCGCAACCCGCTGCGCCCGATCCGCCGCGAGGGCTCGGAAACGGTGTTCTCCGCCAAGGGGCTGAAGCAGCGCCGCCTGCACAAGGCCTTCCTGCGCTACCACGACCCGGAGAACTGGCCGGTGCTGCGCGACGCGCTGAAGGCGATGGGCCGCAGCGACCTGATCGGACCGGGCGAGCATCAGCTCGTGCCCGCTTGGCAGACGACGGGGGGTGTGGGCAAGGCGGACAAGCCCAAGGCGGATAGGCCGAAGCCGGGCAAGACCTTCTACACCCAGCAGGCCGGCAAGGGCCGCCGGGCGCCGGCCAAGGCCGGCAAGCCGACGGGACGGGCAAAGTAGCCATTCACCCCCTCTCCCGCCCCGGGAGAGGGAAGGGGCCCACGCGCCAGCGTGGGAAGGGTGAGGGTACCGGCAAAGACCAGCGCCTCGATTCTCGCACGACCCTCACCCGCCCGCTTTCGCGGGCACCCTCTCCCGGGGCGGGAGAGGGGATTGAGGCTCAGCAGCCGTTGAGCGCCTTGATCCGTTCGATCAGCGCCAGCCCGTCGCGCTCGGCCAGCGCGACCTCGGCGGCGCCGTCGCAGACGCGGCCGTTCACATAGACATAATGGTAGCGCACGCGCACGGTGTCCCGGCCGATGGGCTCCGCGGCCAGCAGGCGGACGGGAACGCTCATGTTGCCGTAGAAGCGGGTCATCGACGCAATGTCGTAGGCTCCGCTGCCCCGCTTTTCGGGAATGACGTAGGTGTTGGCCCGCGCGGCGTCGGCCTGCCCCAAGGCATCATAGAAGGCGCGCACCGCGGCGATCCCGTCGGTCGGTTGGGGGCGCGGCGTGGGCGGATGGGATTGGGCCGGGTCAGCGCTCGGGGCCGGCTGCGGGATGGACGCAGGGTTGGCCGCGGGCTGACCCGGCCGGACCACCGTGGCCGCCGAGGACGGCTGCGGTGGAACAGGGATCGGCGGGGCAGGGGGCTGCTCCACCGCAGGAGAGGGAATGGACTTCGGCACGAGCCGCAGGGGACCTTCGGTCGCCGTCTCGGGGGCCGTCTGGGCGGCGGCCGCACCAGCCAGCAGACATGCCCCAGTCGCCGCCGCGAGCCCCAGACGCCTCACACGGTTGCCCATCGCACTCTCCTGTCGAAAAGCGTCAAATCCATAGCAAATCCCCATCTCCCGGAGGATTGTTCGGAACGGTCCTCTGGCTTGCATTCCGGCGGGGCGGGCTCTAGCGTGACCGGCATGACCGATGCACAGACCACCCCGATCCGACGCCTCGCCGCCCCGCAGGCCGTTCTTCTGGAACAGCCGAGGCACGGCGTCCCGCAAACCAGCGAGATGCTGTTCGGTGAAACATGTACGCCGCTCGACCGGGATGGCGACTGGGTGAAGGTGGAAAACCGCACCGACGGCCATGTCGGCTGGCTTCCCCCCGGCACGGAGACCGCGGAGCCGGTCGCCCCGACCCACCGCGTGTCCGGACGGGTGGTGAACCTGCACCCGGCACCCACCCACAAGGCGGTGCCGGTGGCGGCGCTGAGCTTCGGCAGCCTCGTCAGGGTGGCGGAGCAAGCCGACACTCAGTGTCCAGGGGGCTGGGTCCGGCTGGACAACGGGCTGTGGACCTTCGGCAAGCTGCTGGAGCCGGTGACCGTGCCGCTGAACCGCGTTCCGGTCGAGACGGCGCTGCGCTTCCTGGAGACGCCCTATGTCTGGGGCGGGCGGAGCGCCTTCGGCATCGACTGTTCCGGGCTCGTCCAGGTGGCGCTGCGCGCGGCGGGGATCACCACCCACCACAGCAGCGGGATGCAGCGCAACGACGACCGGCTGGGGCCGATGCTGTCCACCGACGGGCGGGGGATGGACTATCGCCGCGGCGACATCGTGTTCTTCCCCGGCCATGTCGGCATCATGCTGGACGGCGCCACGCTGCTGCACGCCACCGTCTTCACCATGTCAGTCGTGACCGAACCCCTGGCCGACGTGGCCGCCCGCGCGGAGGGCATCACCGGCGTGCGCCGCCCCGTCTTCTAGCACCCGGGCCTCCAGCGCCCATCCGATCAGGAGCAGAGTTGGCCCGTCGCCCGCCGCCACGCCCCGTTCGGCCATGGCGCCCAGCGTCGTGCGGTGGTGGCGTTCGTCGGGGCGGCAGCCGTTCTCCACCGCCAACACCGGCGTGTCGGGGGACAGCCCGCCCGCGGTCAGGCCGCGCCCGACACGCCGGGCGGCCTCGCGGCCCATGTAGATCGCCAGCGTGCCCTTCGGGTCGGCCAGCCGCGCCCAATCCGGCTCGGTCGCGTCGCCCTCGCGGGCGTGGGCGGTGACGAAGGTGACGGCGCGCGACACGCCGCGTTTGGTCAGCGACAGCCCGGCGCTGGAGGCGCAGCCGAGCGCCGCGGTGATACCGGGGATGACCGACACGCTGATTCCGACACGCTCCAGATGCTCGATCTCCTCGCCGGCCCGGCCGAAGATCATCGGGTCGCCGCCCTTCAGCCGGACGGTGCGCCGCCCGCTGCGGGCCTGCGCCGCGATCAGCGCGTTGATGGCCTCCTGCGAATGGGAATGCTGGCCCGACCGCTTGCCGACGCAGATCAACTCCGCCCCCGGCGGCGCCAAGGCGAGGATGCCCGGCCCGACGAGGTGGTCGTAGAGGATCACCTCGGCCTGAGAAATGGCCCGCGCCGCCGCGACGGTCAGCAGGTCGGGATCCCCCGGCCCGGCGCCGACCAGAGTGACGTGGGGCGTCCGCTTGCCCGCCTCCGGGATGGCGCGGGCGACGCGGCGGGTCGTGCGTGGGCGCAGCGCGGAGCCCAGCGCGGCGCGCAAGGCGACGATGAAGTTGAAACGCTTGTCCCCGGACCGCGAGACAAGACCGTCAAGCCACATGGCTGCGCTGGGCATCGGCAAGGATCTCCTTGAGTTCGGGGATGCAGGAGCCGCAGTTGGTCCCGGCCCGCAGGGCCGTTCCGACCTCCTGGACCGTGGTCAAACGTTGGCTCCGGATGGCGGCGATCAGGCGGTTGACGCCGACGCCGAAGCAGGAACAGACCGTCCGCCCTTCGTCGGCCGTGGGAACCGGCGACCGGCCGGAGAGCAGAGCGCGGCGGGCGGCACCGTCCAACGCCTCCGCCGACAGCAGGTCGACCAGCCAAGCGCGGCCCGGCAAATTATTTACTGGCAAGCCGCCGGAGGTGGACAGGAACAGGCAGGCTTCCAGCCGGTCGTGGGTCACCCAGGCGCGGCGCAGCACGCCGCGGGCCGCGTCGCTGTAATCGACGGTCGCCCCGGCGAAGCCGAACGCCAGCGCCTCCGGGGCGGGCAGGGCGCCCTCGCCGGCCAGCTCGATCAGGTGGCCGCCGGGGACGGCGCGGCGCGACCAGTAGCCGCCATGGGCGGGCTCCACCGGCTCGCGGGCGATCAGGAAGCCGGTCCAGGCGGCGCGGTAGGGGGTGACCGTGACCGGCATCCGCTTCAGGTCGGGCTGGCCGGACACGGGATCCACGGCCATGTCGTCCACCAGCCGCCCGACGACGCAGGAGGCGGTGAAGCGATCGGTCCAATGCATGGGCAGGAAGGCCTCCCCCGCCCGCTGTGCCTCGGTCACGCGCAGGCGGGCCAGCGCCGTGCCGATAGGGCTGGAGAGACTGACCAGGGCGCCATCGGTCAGGCCGCGCGCCGCCGCGTCCTGCGGGTGGAGGTCCAGGCAGGGCTCCGGCGCGTGGGATGAGAGGCGCGGCGACAGGCCGGTGCGCGTCATGGTGTGCCACTGGTCGCGCAGGCGGCCGGTGTTCAAGATCAGCGAACCCGGCTCCACGCTGCGGGGCAGGGGACGGGAGATGACCGGGACGAAACGCGCCCGCCCGTCTTCGGTGAAGAAGCGCCCGCCGGTGTAGAGACGGCGCGTCGGACCCTCGCCGACCCGCCGCGGCCAGGGGGCGGGAGCGAGCGTTTCAAATTCAGCGTCGGACAGCCCGGCGAGGCCGCCGATGTCGAAGGCGCGCGTGCCGTCGTTCTCGAAGGCGGAGAGGGCGGCGTGCTCGCGGAAAAGGTCGGCGGGCGTCTCGAAGGGGAAGGCGTCGGCGAAGCCCATGGCGCGGGCGACCTGGGTGACGATCCACCAGTCGGGCCGCGCCTCGCCGGTCAGGGGACGGAAGGCGCGCTGGCGGGAGATGGTGCGGTCGGAGTTGGTGACGGTGCCGTCCTTCTCGCTCCAGCCGGCGGCGGGCAGGCGGATGTGGGCCAGCCGTACCGTGTCGGTGTCGGCGATGCAGTCGGAGACGATGACGGTTTCGCAGTTTGCCAGCGCGCGGCGGACGCGGGCGGCGTCGGGCATGCTGACCGCCGGGTTGGTCGCCATCACCCAGACGGCGCGTACCGTGCCCGCCTCCACGGCGCGGAACAGGTCCACCGCCTTCAGGCCGGGCTTGTCCGCCACGCGCGGCGCGTTCCAGAAGCGGCGCAGCCGGTCCACCGACTCCGGCTCGAACCCCATATGCGCGGCGAGCTGGTTGGCGAGCCCGCCGACCTCGCGCCCGCCCATGGCGTTGGGCTGGCCGGTGACGGAGAAGGGCCCCATCCCCGGCGCGCCGATCCGCCCGGTCAGGAAATGGACGTTCAGGATGGCGTTGACGGTGTCCGTCCCCTGCGAGGATTGGTTCACCCCCTGGGAATAGACGGTGACGGTGCGGCGGACCGTTGCGACTTCAGCGTAGAAGGCCTCGATGTCGGCCAGCGGCAGACCGCAGCGGGCGGCGACATGGGCGGGGGAGGGCGCGTCGGCGCGGGCGGCATCCAGCGCCTTCGCCAGACCGGCGGTGTGCTCGGCGACGAAACGGGCGTCGAGCAGGCCGTTGTCGGCGAGATGGACGAGCAGACCGTTGAACAGCAGGGCGTCGGTGCCGGGCCGGATGGGCAGATGCCGGTCGGCCCCGTCCACCGCGGCGGTGCGGCGCGGGTCGATAACGACGATGCGGGTGCCGCGCGTGTGCTTGGCCGCCTGCAGCCGCTGGTTCAGGATCGGGTGGCACCAGGCGAGGTTGGAGCCGACCAGCAGGACCAGATCGGCCTCGTCGATGTCCTCGTAGGTCACCGGCACCGCGTCGGCGCCGAAGCCGCGCTTGTGGCCCGCCACGCTGGAGGCCATGCAGAGGCGCGAATTGGTGTCGATGTTGGCGGTGCCGAGGAAACCCTTCGCCAGCTTGTTGACGGCGTAATAGTCCTCGGTCAGCAACTGGCCGGAGACATAGAAGGCGACCGAGTCCGGCCCGTACTTCGCGATGGTGTCGGACAGGCGCGTTGCGACTTCCGCGATCGCCTCGTCCCAGGCGACGCGCCGCCCGTCCACCTGCGGGTGGAGCAGCCGCTCGCCGAGGCCCAGCGTGTCGGGCAGGTTCGTGCCCTTGGAGCAAAGCTTCCCCCGGTTGGCCGGGTGATCGGGGTCGCCGGAGATGGTCACGGTGCCGTCGGCGGCGACGGAGGCCAGAACGCCGCAGCCGACACCGCAATAGGGGCAGGTGGTGCGGACCGTTCCCTTCCCAAATTCCCTCTCCCCTCTGGGGAGAGGGGAGGGTGAGGGGGTTGCACGTGGTGGTGCGTCCGGCAAATGCGCACCCCCCTCACCCCAACCCTCTCCCCGGGGGGGAGAGGGGGAAGAAGGAGGGGGAGAGGGGCTTTCAGCGTCACCCATGGCCGCACCCTCCACGTCCCGGACGGAAGGCCGCCAGCCCGAGCTGCACCGCGCCGTCCACCACCCGCACCGGGCAGTGGCCGGCGCAGCCCTCGTCGGGGCCGACCGCTTCGCCGCTGGCAAGGTCGATCACCCAGCTGTGCAGCGGGCAGGTCACCCGCGCCCCGTGGACGATGCCCTGCGACAACGGGCCACCGGCGTGCGGGCAGCGGTCCTCCAGCGCGTAGACCTCGTCCGTCACGGTGCGGAACAGGGCGATGTCGCCGAAGTCGGTCCGCACCACACGGGACCCCTGGCGGGGGATGTCCTCGACCGAGCCGACGGTGATCCAGGAAATGCTCTGATCCATCTGTCGTTACCCCACCTGAGCGAGCGGCGCGAATTCATGACGGTCCACCGACCCGTTGGCCCGCTCGGCCCAGGGATCGTCCTGCGAAAAGCTCTGGGAGAAGAGGAAGCGGGCGTTGAGGGCCGCGCGGCCTTCCGCGTCGTCGACCAGCCGGCGCTTGATGTGGTCCAGCCCGACGCGCTCCAGCCACGGGGCGGTGCGCTCCAGATAGCGGGCCTCCTCGCGGTAGAGCTGCATGTAGGCGCCGGTGTATTCCAGCACCTCCGCCTCGGTCTCCACCTTCACCAGCAGGTCGCAGGCCCGGACATGCATGCCGCCGTTGCCGCCGACATGCAGCTCGTAGCCGCTGTCCACGCAGACGACGCCCAGGTCCTTGATGGTGGCCTCCGCGCAATTGCGCGGGCAGCCGGAGACGGCCAGCTTCACCTTGTGCGGGGTCCAGGTGCCCCAGGTCATCCGCTCCAGCTTGACGCCGAGGCCGGTGCTGTCCTGCGTGCCGAAGCGGCACCATTCCGACCCGACGCAGGTCTTCACCGTGCGCAGCCCCTTGGCGTAGGCGTGGCCGGACACCATGCCGGCGGCGTTGAGGTCCGCCCACACCGCGGGCAGGTCCTCCTTCTTCACGCCGAACAGGTCGATGCGTTGGCCGCCGGTGACCTTCACCGTGGGGATGGCGAACTTGTCCACCACGTCGGCGATGGCCCGTAGTTCCTTGGCGCTGGTCAGCCCGCCCCACATGCGCGGGACGACGGAGTAGGTGCCGTCCTTCTGGATGTTGGCGTGGACGCGCTCGTTGATGTAGCGGGACCGGCTGTCGTCCTTGTATTCGCCCGGCCATTCGCAGAGCAGGTAGTAATTCAGCGCCGGGCGGCAATGGTGGCAGCCGTCGGGCGTGCGCCATTCCAGCCGCTGCATCACGTCGGGGATGGATTTCAGGGTCAGCGCGGTGATGGCCCGGCGCACCTCGTCGTGGGTGCGGTCGGTGCATTTGCACATCGGCTTGGCCTTCGCCTCGCCCGCGTAGCCGTCGCCCAGCGTCAGGGCGAGGAGCTGCTCCACCTGACCGGTGCAGCTTCCGCAGGAGGCCGAGGCTTTGGTATGAGCCCGCACCTCGTCCAGGTTGGACAGGCCCTTCTCGGTGATCGCCGTGACGATGGTGCCCTTGCACACGCCGTTGCAGCCGCAAATCTCCGCACTGTCGGGGAGCGCCGCAACGGCGGCCTTAGGGTTTGCCGCCCCCTCGCCTCCAAAGCTCTGGCCGAAGATCAGCGTGTCGCGGACCGGCGCCACCTCGGTCCCGTCCTTCAGCATCTGGAAGTACCAGCCGCCGTCCTTGGTGTCGCCGTAGAGCACGGCGCCGAGGATGCGGTTCTCCTTGACCACCACGCGCTTGTAGACACCGCGGGCGGCGTCGCGGAACACGATGTCCTCGCAATCCTTGCCGCCGGTGAAGTCGCCCGCCGAGAAGACGTCCACCCCCGTCACCTTCAGCTTGGTCGAGGTGACGGAGCCGGTGTAAATGGCCTCGCTGCTCCCGGCCAGCCGGGCGGCGGCGACCTTGGCCATCTCGAACAGCGGGGCGACGAGGCCGTAGGTCTGGCCGCGATGCTCCACGCACTCGCCGACCGACAGGATCGCCGGGTCGGAGGTGGTCATGGCGTCGTCCACCTGGATGCCGCGCCCGCAGGCCAGCCCCGCCGCCTTGCCGAGTGCCATGTTCGGGCGGATGCCCACCGCCATGACGACCAGATCGGCGGGAAGCTCCTGCCCATTTTTCAGGCGAACCGCCGAAACGCACTCGTTGCCCACGATTTCAGCAGTGTCGGCGCCGGTCAACACGGTGATGCCGCGACGCTCCAGCTCGTGCCGCAGCAGCGCCCCGGCGGAGCGGTCGAGCTGCCGTTCCATCAGCGTGTCCATCAGGTGCAGGACCGTGACGTCCATGCCCTTGACCTTCAGGCCGTTGGCCGCCTCCAGCCCGAGCAGGCCGCCGCCGATGACCACGGCGCGCCCGCCCTTGGCCGCCGCCTCCAGCATCGTGTCGACATCGGCGAGGTCGCGGAAACCGACGACGCCGGGCAGGGTGGAGCCGGGAACCGGGATGATGACGGGGGTGGAGCCGGTGGCGATCAGCAGCCTGTCGTAGGGAACGGTCAGGCCGGACATCGCCGTGACGGTGCGGTGCGCGCGGTCGATCACCTCCACCCGGTCGCCGGTCAACAGCTTGATTCCGTTGGCCTCATACCAGTCGCGCCCGTTCAGCACGATCTGCTCGAAGGTCTTCTCCCCGGCCAGCACGGGGGAGAGCATGATGCGGTTGTAGTTGGGGTGCGGCTCGGCGCCGAAGACGGTGATGTCGTAGCGGTCCGGCGCCTTGGCCAGCAGCTCCTCCAGCGTGCGGATGCCGGCCATGCCGTTGCCGACGACGACCAGCCGTTCGCGCGGAGTGGATGGATTGGTGTGCGTGCTCATGCTGTGTGCCCTCTTGCGAGGCCGCGAGGCCGAAAAGAAAAAGCGCCCGAAGCCCTGGGGACTCCCGCGGGATTCCCAGGGTTTCGGACGCCGTTGTCCGGGTGGTTCGCCGTCGAACCGGCCATGGCGCCGTTGCCCTGGCCCTGATCTGCCCGTCCTTCTGGCAAGCCGCGTGCCAACACTGGCACTAAGGTATGAGAAAGGGGCCAGAATGGCGGATTTCCGCCGTTTGCACGGCCCCGCCCCCGCTGGCGCGTGGCGGGAATGCCGAGACCGAAACACGCTCTTTTGTCCTGCTTCGAACAAAAAGCGGTCCGAAAGCCGACAAATTGTGCAATGCGTCACCACCAAGGTACTAGCACAAACAATAGGCAATTCGCGTCAAAGCCGCAGAAACAAAGACCTTTGGCCCGTTTCAGAGGGTCATTCAGCCTTTGGCATGGTCCTTGCGAGAGGAACGGCGGGACGCGCCAACGGCGGTGCGTCCATCCCATACGCCCAAGGTTGGGCCCCTCGGCACCGTCGCTGACCCGGTTCGACAGCCCTTCATGGCTGGAGAGCCCTCAACGGCGCGTCGCCGGTGGGGCGTTGGATCGAGGTCGGGCGTGCCGCGGGGTTCCGGAACGAGAGATGGAGCGACCGACGTGATCCGACTTCCCACCTCCCCGCGCACCGCCCTGCTGTCCGCCGCCGCCACGCTGGCGCTGACGCTCGGGTCCGCCCAGGCCGCCCCGCTCGACGTGGAGAAAGACCAGCTCAAGCTGGGCTTCATCAAGCTGACCGACATGGCCCCGCTCGCCATCGCCGCGGAGAAGGGCTTCTTCGAGGACGAGGGCCTGTCGGTGACGCTGGAGCCGCAGGCCAACTGGAAGGTGCTGCTCGACCGCGTGATCTCCGGGGAGCTGGACGGCGCCCACATGCTGGCCGGCCAGCCGCTGGGCGCCACCATCGGCTTCGGCACCCAGGCCAACGTCGTTACCGCCTTCTCGATGGACCTCAACGGCAACGGCATCACCCTGTCCAACGAAGTGTGGGAGCGGATGAAGCCCAACCTGCCGAAGGGGCCGGACGGCAAGCCGCTGCACCCGATCAAGGCCGACGCGCTGAAGCCGGTCATCGCCCAGTACCGGGCGGAGGGCAAGCCCTTCACCATGGGCATGGTCTTCCCCGTCTCCACCCACAATTACGAGCTTCGCTACTGGCTGGCCGCCGGCGGCATCAACCCCGGCTACTACGCGCCCAACGACGTGTCGGGCCAGATCCAGGCCGACGCCCTGCTGTCGGTCACCCCGCCGCCGCAGATGCCGGCGACTCTGGAGGCCGGGACCATCTTCGGCTACAGCGTCGGCGAGCCGTGGAACCAGCAGGCGGTGATGAAGGGCATCGGCGTGCCGGTCATCACCGACACCGAGATCTGGAAGAACAACCCGGAGAAGGTCTTCGGCGTCACCGAGGGCTGGGCCGCCAAGAACCCCAAGACCCATCTGGCGCTGGTCAAGGCGCTGATCCGCGCCGCCATGTGGCTGGACGAAAACGGCAACGCCAACCGCGCCGAGGCGGTGAAGATCCTGGCGAAGTCGGAGTATGTGGGGGCGGACGCCAAGGTCATCGCCAACTCGATGACCGGCACCTTCGAGTATGAGAAGGGCGACAAGCGGGCGGTTCCCGACTTCAACGTCTTCTTCCGCTACAACGCAACCTATCCCTTCTACTCCGACGCCGTCTGGTACCTGACGCAGATGCGCCGCTGGGGCCAGATCGCCGAGGCCAAGCCGGACAGCTGGTACGACGAGACCGCCCGCAAGGTCTACAAGCCGGACATCTACCTGAAGGCCGCGCGGCTGCTGGTGGAGGAGGGCAAGGCCAAGGAGGCCGATTTCCCCTGGGCCAGCGACGGCTACAAGCCGCTGGACGAGGGCTTCATCGACGGCATCGCCTACGACGGCCGCAAGCCCAACGACTACCTGACGAAGCTGCCCATCGGCCTGAAGGGCGGGCAGGCGGTGCAGGGCGGCCAACTGGTCGGCGGTTGAGCGCTTTTTCCCCGGATGACCTGCGCCGTGGTCGCGACGGGCCCCCTCCCTAACCCTCCCCCGCTGACGCAGGGGAGGGGACAGACACCCTCCCCTGCGAAGCGGGGGAGGGCCGGAGTGGGGGCATCGGCGCCCCGCGCCAAACAGAAAGATCACCCCATGACCAGCGTGACCGAAGCCTCCACCCTCTCCACCGCCGAGGCGATGCGCGCCCGGCGCAAGGCCCGCCTCGCCCATGGCCTGAACCGTGCCGCCGCGACCCTGCAGATCGTCGGGCTCGGCTGGCTCAGCCCGTTGCTCCGCATGGCCGCCGGGGACAGCCCGCGCCAGCAGGGGCGGGAGCTGTGGCAGCAGATGGGCGTGCCGCTGACCGCCCTGATGCTGTTCCTCGCCGCCTGGGCGTGGCTGGCGCCGCAGGTGAACACCAGCCTGGGCGCCATCCCCGGCCCGGCCCAGGTGTGGGAGCAGGTGGGCGTCCTCCACGCCGACCATAAGGCGGAGCGCGCCAAGGAGGCCGCCTTCTACGACCGGCAGGCCAAGCGCAACGCCGAACTGCTGGCCAAGGACCCGACGGCGGAGGTGAAGACCCGCCCCTACGCCGGCAAGCCGACCTATCTCGACCAGATCGTCACCAGCCTGAAGACGGTGTTCACCGGCTTCCTGCTCGGCGCGCTGGTGGCGGTGCCGCTGGGGGTGGCCTGCGGCCTGTCGCGCACGGTCAACGCGGCGATGAACCCGCTGATCCAGATCTTCAAGCCGGTGTCGCCGCTGGCCTGGCTGCCGCTGGTCACCATGGTGGTCAGCGCCACCGTGTCGAGCGACAACCCGACCTTCGAGAAGTCCTTCCTCACCTCGGCCATCACGGTCACGCTCTGCTCGCTGTGGCCGACGCTGATCAACACGGCGGTCGGCGTCTCCTCCATCGACAAGGACCTGATGAATGTGGGCAAGGTGCTGCAGCTCTCCGGCCCGACGATGGTGCGCCGGCTCGTGCTGCCCTCGGCGCTGCCCTACATCTTCACCGGTCTGCGGCTGTCGCTGGGCGTGGGCTGGATGGTGCTGATCGCGGCGGAGATGCTGGCCCAGAACCCCGGCCTGGGCAAGTTCGTGTGGGACGAGTTCCAGAACGGTTCCTCCTCCTCGCTCGCCCGCATCATGGTGGCGGTCTTCACCATCGGCCTGATCGGCTTCCTGCTCGACCGCGTCATGCTGGCCTTCCAGGCCGCCGTTTCCCACACCGGCACCCGCTGAGGAGTCCCCGAGCATGGTCATCCTTGAGCTGAAGAGCGTCGCGAAGTCCTACGGCGGGGCCGAGGTGCTGCGCGGAATCGACCTGTCCATCGCGGAGGGCGAGTTCGTCGCCATCGTCGGCTTCTCCGGCGCCGGCAAGACCACGCTGGTCAACCTGATGGGCGGTCTGGCCGAACCGGACGCGGGCGAGGTGTTGTTCCGCGGCGAACCGGTGCGCGGGCCGGGGGCGGAGCGCGGCATCGTGTTCCAGAGCTACTCGCTGATGCCCTGGCTGAGCGTGAAGGACAACGTGGCGCTGGCCGTGGACGCCGTGCACAAGGGCAAGCCGTCGCCGGAGCGCGGCGTGCTCACCCGCCGGGCGGTGGAGACGGTCGGCTTGGGCCACGCCACCGACCGCCGCCCCAAGGAGCTGTCGGGCGGCATGCGCCAGCGCGTCGGCTTCGCCCGCGCGCTGGCCATGAGCCCGGAGATGCTGCTGCTCGACGAGCCGCTGTCGGCGCTGGACGCGCTGACCCGCGCCAAGCTCCAGGACGAGATCGAGGCGATCTGGCGCAAGGACCGCAAGACCGTCGTCCTCATCACCAACGACGTGGACGAGGCGATCCTGCTGGCCGACCGCATCATTCCGCTGACGCCGGGTCCTGGGGCGACGCTCGGCCCCGCCTTCGCGGTGAATCTGCCGCGCCCGCGCGACCGCACCGCCGTGAACCACGACCCGGACTTCAAGCGCCTGCGCGCCGAGGTCACGGCCTGGCTGATGGAGGCCGGGGCCAGCCGCGCAGCCGCCGCGGTGGACGAGACCCTGACCCTGCCGTCGGCGACGCCGATCACCGCCGCGCCGCCGCCAAAATCCTATCTGGCCGGGCAGCCCGGCGGTCTGTCCGACGACCGCTACGTCGAGTTCAGCCGGGTCACCAAGACCTTCGCCACGCCGAAGGGACCGCTGACCGTGGTGGACGGCTTCGACCTGAAGATGCGCAAGGGGGAGTTCATCTCCCTGATCGGCCACTCGGGCTGCGGCAAGTCCACGGTGCTGTCGATGGTCGCCGGGCTGGCCGACGTGTCCAGCGGCGGCATCGTGCTGGACGGCAAGGAGGTCGTCGGCGCCGGCCCCGACCGCGCGGTGGTCTTCCAGGCACCCAGCCTGTTCCCCTGGCTGACCGCGCTGGAGAACGTGATGCTGGGGGTCGACCGCGTCTACCCGCAGGCCGGCCGGGGGGAGCGCAACGACATCGCCCGCTACTACCTGTCGCGCGTCGGGCTGGGCGACGCCATGCACAAGACGGCGGCGGAGCTGTCCAACGGCATGAAGCAGCGCGTCGGCATCGCGCGGGCCTTCGCCCTGTCGCCGAAGCTGCTGCTGCTGGACGAGCCCTTCGGGATGCTGGACAGCCTGACCCGCTGGGAGCTTCAGGAGGTTCTGATGGAGGTGTGGGCGCGCACCCAGGTCACCGCCATCTGCGTCACCCACGACGTTGACGAGGCCATCCTGCTGGCCGACCGTGTGGTGATGATGTCCAACGGGCCAAACGCCCGCATCGGCCACATCCTGGAGGTGGACATCCCCCACCCCCGGACCCGGCAGGCCCTGCTGGAGCACCCCCGCTACTACGCCTACCGGGAGGATCTGCTGAACTTCCTGGAAGGCGGGCATCACGGGACGGTGAAAGCGGCGTAAGGCGGCGTGAAGGGGAAGGCGGAGCGGTGATGGCGAACAAACCCCTGACCATTCTGGTGGCCGGCGCCGACGCCGACGCCACGCGGCCGGTGGAGGACGGCTTGGCCGGGGCGGGGGGCCGCGACCGGATCGCCGACCGGATCGCTGTGGTCCATGGCTTCGCCGACCTGCCAGCCCGCGTCGCCGCGCTGGCCCCGGACGCGGTCGTCGCTGTTTTGGAAACGCCGGCCCCTGCGACGCTGGACGGCGTCTTCCGGCTGGCCCGGTCGGGAGCCTGCGCGGTCGTCCTGTTCGCCGACAAGGCCCCGCCGGGGGCGGCGGCGCAGGCGGCGGAGGCCGGGGTGGCCGCCTTCGTCCTCGACGGGCTCCACCCCGCCCGTGTGCGGCCCATCCTGGAAACCGCGCTGGCCCGCTACGCTGCATTTGAAACGCTGAAACGCGAACGCGACGAGGCTCGCACGCAGCTCGCCGACCGCAAGCTGATCGAGCGGGCGAAGGGCATCCTGATGCAGCAGAAGTCCTTGACGGAGGAGGCGGCCTACAACGCCCTGCGCAAGGCGGCCATGAAGCAGGGGCGCCGCATTGCCGACATCGCGCAAAGCGTCATCACCGCCGCCCAGATTGAGCTGTGACGCGTTTCAGATCAAAGGCTTCAGGCAGGAATGATACCGAACAGTCATTTCACTTCCTAGACTGGAAGGTTGGTGTTCGAGCGGTCTTGTGACGGTGCGTCCCCACAACAATGCCAAAGCTTGCGAGTCGCGACAAGCCGTCCAATGAGCGCGATGCATGGCGTGATGAGAAGGACGTTGTCCCCCATGTCGGCTCAGACGGTTTGTGGAACCCGAGCGATCACCTTGATCTCGAAGTCGAAGCCGGCGAGCCAGGTCACGCCGACCGCGGTCCAGTTGGGATAGGGCTTCTGCGGAAACATCCGGTCTTTGACCGACAGGACGGTCTCGAATTGGGCCTCCGGATCGGTGTGGAAGGTCGTCACGTCCACGATGTCGTCGAAGGTGGCCCCGGCCGCCTTCAGGACCTCGCGCAGATTGTCGAAAGCCAGTTGAACCTGTTTCGCGAAGTCCGGCTCGGGCGAACCGTCCTCGCGTCCGCCGACCTGCCCCGAGACGAAGAGCAGATCGCCGGATCGGATGGCCGCAGAGTAGCGGTGGATTTCGTAGAGCGCCTGCCGGCCGGTCGGAAAGAGGGCGTCGCGCTTGGACATCGGTGTCTCCCGTTCGGATTGGAACTGGAGAAGGAGATAGCAGCCGAAGAGGTGCGCGATTAGACGTTGAAATCGACACGGGCTGATGCAAGATCGCCATCAATGATGCGTCCCTCCCTGAATGACCTCAGCGCCTTCGTGGCGGTTGCCACCCACCGCAGCTTCCGGCGCGCGGCGGATGAACTCGGAACGGCGCCATCCACGCTGAGCCACGCGATGCGGGGCCTTGAGGATCGGCTGGGCGTGCGCCTCCTCAACCGCACGACCCGCAGCGTCTCGCCGACGGAAGCAGGGCTCGAACTGCTCGGCCGCCTGCAGATTGCCCTGACATCGCTGGACGAAGCGCTGGACGCCGCCTCGGCTTACCGCGGCAACGTGGCCGGCCGCGTCCGGATCAACGCGCCGCGCGTGGCCGCGGCGGCTCTCGTCCGCGACGTCCTCCCGCGCATGGTCGAGCGGTTTCCCGACGTGACGGTCGATCTGGTCGTCGAGGGGCGGCTGATCGACATCGTGTCCGGCGGCTTCGATGCCGGCGTCCGCCTGATCGACTCCATCCCGAAGGACATGATCGCGGTGCCCTTCCCGGCCCCGATCGGCTTCGTCTGCGTCGCCTCCCCCGCCTATCTCGACCGCGCCGGTGAGCCGACCACGCCCGACGATCTCCAGCGTCATCGCTGCGTCGGCCACCGCCTGCCCGGCGGACGGCTGTACCGCTGGGAGTTCGAGCGGGCGGGGCAAGAGTTGACGGTCGACGTCAACGGACCGCTGGTGCTCGACGACGAGGAGCTGATGGTGGATGCCGCCGCGCGGGGCCTGGGAATTGCCTATGTGGTGAGTTGGGCCGCCGAAGCCGCCCTTGCGGACGGGCGGTTGCGGACCGTTCTGCCTGCCTGGATGCACAAGCCGGAGCGGGCGGCGGTGTATTATCCGGGGCACCGCGCCGTGCCGCCGGCCCTGCGGGCGTTCCTTGATGTCGTCAAGACCATGCCGACCGCTCGGGAAACGCATTGATGCCCCCACAAACCAGCGGGTCCCCGACGCTTGCGGCCGCCACTATGATGGCGTCCCGTTTGGTTCAGGGAGTGGGGCATGCTGGTCCGGCAGGGTGAGCATCGTGGCGTGTCGGCGGACCGCAGTCTGGCCTGGTCGCTGGCGGGAATCGCCGGCGCCGTCAACGCCGCGGGATTCTACGCCGCCGGCCTCTACTCCTCGCACATGACCGGCACCGTCTCGACCATGGCCGATCATCTGGCGCTGGGCGAGATGGGCGCCTTCGGCATGGCGCTGGCGATCGTGGCGACCTTCATCGCCGGGGCAATGGTGTCGGCCATGCTCATCAACGCCGGGCAACGCCGCGGCCTGTCGGCGATCTACGCCTACAGCGTCTGCCTCGAAGCCCTGCTGCTCGCCGGGCTCGGCGCCGCCGACGTCTGGCTGCACGAGCTTCGCGGCGCCGCGCTGGTCATGGGCTTGAGCTTCCTGATGGGGTTGCAGAACGCCATCGTCACGCGCATCTCGAACGCCCGCGTCCGCACCACCCATGTCACCGGCATGATCACCGACATCGGGATCGAGCTGGGCAACCTGATCGACGATCTCTACCACCGCAATAGCCGGGATCGGGTCCGGGTGACGCTCGACAAGCTGAAGACGCACCTGCCGACCGTCGGGTCCTTCTTCCTGGGCGGCGTGCTTGGGGTGCTGGGCTACAGCGCCTGGGGCGCCATGCTGTTCGTGACGCTGGCGGTCATCCTTGCCGGCTTCGCCGCCCCGGTGATTGTCGCCGAGTGGCGGACCGCGGAGTAGGGGCGTTTCAAATTCAGCGTTGCCAGACGCCGCTTTCGAGTGTTGACGCAGCATGACCGATTCCGAAGGCCCAATCCCCGACATCATCGCCCCCGGCTTGAACGTCCTGTTCGTTGGCTTCAACCCTGGAACGCGCTCCGGACGGCTCGGCCACAATTACGCGGGGCCGGGCAACCAGTTCTGGAAACTGCTGGCGGCGGCCGGTCTGACACCGCGCCTGCTGCGTCCGGAGGAGGATCGGCTGTTGCCGGAGTTCGGGCTGGGCTCCACCAACCTCGTGGCGCGGGCGACGCCGAGCGCCGCCGATCTCAGCCGGGCGGAGCTGCGCGGCGGCGTGCCGCGGCTGCGCGCCCTGGTCGCGGAATTCCGGCCCCGGGTGATCGCCTACACGGGGAAGGGGGTCTATCTCGCCGCCGCCGATCGCGTCCGGGCGGAGTGGGGCGTGCAGCCGGACAGCCTGTTCGGTGGTCCGGTGGACGTCGTGCTGCCCTCGCCCAGCGGGCTCGCCCGCCTGCCCTTCGCGGAAAAGCTGCGCTGGTTCCGCGAGGTCCGGCGGGTCATCGACGCTGAAGTTGACACCCGCCGCTGACGTCAGCGGGTGTCCGTTACAAATTCAGCGTTGCTGACGGTCAGGCCAGCAGCTCGTCGAGAAGGGCGTGAAGGCGGCGCAGTTCCTGCCATTGCGCCTCGCTGAGCTGCTTGCGGTGCGCCCGCAGCTCCCCGGCATCGACGGCGGAAAAGTCCTTGGCGATGCGCTGGACGGCGGAGACGAAACGCACCGCAGGGGCCGGCTGAACCTTCGCCGACGCCGCAGAATCCGGCTCGCTGCCGCCCATCTGGGCGCGCTTGGCCTCGCGCAGCGCCTTGACGGTGCCGCCGTCCTTGATCGTGTCCCACAGCTTCCTCTGCAGGACCGGATCGTCCACCGCGGCGATCTCCGTCAGGATGCTTTTCGGGACGGAGCGGTGGCGCGTTTCAAATTCAGCGACGATATCGGCCGGCAGACGCAGCAGCGACAAGGTGCGGGTGACCTCCGCTTGGCTGCGCCCGATGACCTGCCCCAGCGCCTCGTGCGTGTAGTCGTGCCGCTCGATCAGCCGGGCGAAGGCGCGGGCCAGCTCCATGGCGTCGAGGTCGACGCGCTGGATGTTCTCGATCAGCGCCAGCTCGTCCGGATCGCCGTCGGTGACGATGGCGAAGATGGTCTGACGCCCGGCCAGCCCGCAGGCGCGCAGGCGCCGCTCACCGGCGATCAGCCGGTAGTCGCCATCGCCGAGATCCTGCACGAGAACCGGCTGCTTCAGCCCGTGGCGGGCGATGGAGTTGGCCAGCTCCTGAAGCGACTGGTCGTCGAAATGGCGCCGCGGCTGGTCGGGATTTGGGTGCACCCGGTCGAGATCGACCTCGATCAGCCGCGGGAAGTCGGCGGACAGCCCGAACAGCGCGTCCCCGCCGCGCTGCGCCGCCTTGTCGAAAATGCGGGTGCTGGTCCGTTCGAGTTTACGAGACATGGGCGTCTTCCGCAGTCTGGAGGTGGGCGGCCAGTTCACGCGCCAGTTCGCCGTAGGCCTGGACGCTGTTGGAATTCGGATCGGCCTCGATGGCCGGACGGCCGGCGCCCGACGCCTGGGCGAACAGGGTGGCGCGCGGCACCGCGTTCAGAACGCGGGTGCGCCCCTCGTAATGCTCCTGAATCTCGCGCAGGCTGGCCTGATCTTGCGTCAAGCGGGACGAGAACATGGTCGGCAGGATGCCGAAGATGTTCAGCGACGGGTTCGAACGGCGGCGGATCTTGGCGATGGTTTCCAGCAGCAGCGGCACGCCGAGCCCGGCGAACACCTCCGTTTGCACGGGAATCAGCACGAGATCGCTGGCCGCCAGCGCGTTGATGGTCAGAAGGCCGAGGTTGGGCGGGCAGTCGATCACGATGACGTCGTAACGGTTCCGCACCTCCGCCAGCTTCTCCTTGAGGACCAGGGAATTGTCCGGCTCGGCCACCAGCTCCGTCTCCGCCGCGGCCAGCCCGATGCTGGAGGGGGCGAGCATGACGGCGCCGCCGCACACCGGCTGGAGGATGCTGTCGAAGGACGCCCCGCCGCGCACCACATTATAGATGCCCTTGCGCTGGGTTTCGATCTCGCCGGGGTCGAGCCCCATATGGACGGTGGCGTTGCCCTGGGGATCGCTGTCGAGAAGCATCACCTTCAGGCCCAGCGTCGACAGCGCGTAGGACAGGTTGACCGCCGTCGTCGTCTTGCCGACGCCACCCTTCTGATTCGCCACCGCCACCACGGCGCGCTGCATCTTGGGCACCCCGGCGTTCTGCGGCACGGCGGCCATGCCGCCCTGACCCGCCAGGAAACCGGCGACCTGCTGGGGGATGCGCTCCGCTCCGCTCTCCCACCGGCTGATCCGGGAGCGGTCGTAGCGGCGGTTCAGTGCGCCGTTGAGCCATGTCGCGAAGCTCAACTGGTCTTCGGCACGCCGTTCGCGGATGGCGCGCAGTTCTTCCCCGTTCATCGGGCCTCCGGCTTTCCCTGTGTATGGCCCTTTCTTGCAAAATGTGACGCAACTGGTCAAGCCGGAGCGCGCCGAATTGCGTCAAATGCCGGCGGGAAGCTGTGTCATGCGACGTCGTATGGGACTATGGTCATAGAAACCGCCGGCTTCTGCGGGCCGCTCCGGGCGGCGCAAAACCATTCCGGAGGCGAATCGACCGGGAGCCCGTCAAGGCCATTTTCCAAAGCGTTACCAATTCAGCGTTGGCTGGCAGGAGCGGCTTCGATTCGGTCCTTGAATCGCCTGGATTCCGTTGTATCAAATTCAGCGTCGTATGCCGATTCGTCGGTCCGCGCAGCCGTTGCAAGATCTGCGCGAGACTCGCCGAGTCGGCTAAGCCCTGGAAAGCCTTGGGTTTCCGAGTCGAATGTTACCAATTCAGCGTTGGGCCCGAGTCGCCTTTGTATCAAATTCAGCGTCGGGTTCGGTTGACAGTTGACGGTCTCGACCTGGAACCCTTGTCCCTGGTCGGTGCTCGCTCCGGTGGAGGATCGGGGGCGGGATCACCCTCGAATGCCCGGTTGGCGATTCTCGACCCCCACCAGCGTTGCGTTTTCAGCGAAGGGGGTCGCGCCAGCACCCGCGCAACCGGTCTAACCGGAGAATCCTATAGGGACTCATATAGGACATGGTTGCGAGTTCAGCGTGGATAACCGCCCTTCGTGACTCGTCTTCAGCGTGGATGAGCGAGTCCCCGTTGCGACTTCGGCGTCCCCGCCGTTGCGGAGTCAGCGAGCCGATCGGGCCGGTTTCGCCCGGTGCGATTCCAACTCAGCGTGGACAACCCCGTCCGGCTGTGGACAAGCGGCTCTCCGGCCCCGAGCGCTCCGTTGGCGACGCTGATTTTGAAACGTTGGCTTGGCGTTTGCCGGCAGGGCAGGGGACGGCCGGGTTCCCAAATGGCCGCTTCGCTGAAGTTGAGTCGGAATCTGCAGCTTCCGTTGCAACTTCAGCGATTCGTGGGATGGACGCGCTTCACAGCCACCACATTTTGTGTTTTCTGAAATGACAGGAACGTGACCGAACGAGGCCGGAGGGGTCCCATGGCGAAAATCCACGAGCAGCTTACCCTGGAGGGATTCGAGGCGGTTCTTGCCCGCACCGAAGACCCCAAGGAGCGCCGCCGTGTGATGATGGCCCATGAAGCGCTGTCCAACGAAATGGACGCGATCGGCTATCTCCACGCCGGCTTCTGCCAAGCCTCCCTGCCGCACCGCAAGCCCAAGGACGAGACCGCTCCCTGGGTGCGCAACAACGGCAAGTACCAGCTCGTCGTCCGCCCCGGCATCCTGCCGCTGCGCGACGGCACGGTCCTGGACGTCGGCGTTCCCTACGGCGCCAAGGCGCGCCTGATCATGATCTACCTGCAGACCGAGGCGCGCAAAACGCGCAGCGCCCATGTCGATCTGGGACCCAGCATGAGCGCGTGGTTGCGCCGTCTCGGGCTGGCCCCCACGGGCGGCGAGCGCGGGAACTACAAGCCGGTGCGCGAGCAGGTGCTGCGGATCGCCCGTAGCGAGTTCACCCTGCGCACCACCACCGGCCCCTCGACGGCGGAGATTTCCGACCAGCGCCTGATCGACGGCATCAAGCTGTGGCGGGACGAGGAGGACACGCCCGACCTGTTCCGCACCGGCGGCGAATGGGTGCGCTTCGTCCGCCTGACCCAGAGCTTCTTCGAACATCTGATGGAACACGCCGTCCCGTTGGACGAGCACGCCATCGCCAAGCTGAAGAACTCCGCCCTGGCGCTCGACGCCTATGTGTGGCTGGTCCACCGCCTGCACCGGCTGGACAAGCAGACGGTGGTTCCCTGGCACGCCCTGTCGCAGCATTTCGGCTCGGTCAGCGAGCACCGCGTCCTGGCCTTCCGCCTGAAGGAAGCCTTGAAGGACGTCATGGCCGTCTATCCCGATGCGAACATCGAGCCGACGTCCAAGGGACTCGTCCTGCGCCCCTCGGCGCCGGCCGTGCCGTCGAACAAGCATCTCGTCCTGCGGCCCGTTCGCGGCTGATGAAGGTTGGTTGAGCGCCGAGGGAGAAGATTCCCTCAGGCGCGGCGCGCTGTTGAAATGCACCCCTCATGCGTGACATTATCAACCGGTTGCAACCATCCAGTGCGATGCCGTGCCGGATGCAGCGGGGGAACCGGTTCCAATGTCCTATAGGGTCGATGACGATCAGTATCCGGCGCGCGCCGTGGTCTCAATCGAGGCCACCTGGGGAAATCGCACCTATGTCGGCTCGGGCTTCCTGGTCGGTCGCAACGACGTCATCACCGCGTCCCACGTCGTCTACAACGCCGGTCTCGGCGGCAAGCCGAGCAGCTTGAAGATCTATCCGTCCTACAATCCCGGCAAAACGGACAACGTAGCCTACGGCGTCGCCAAATCGCAGTTCTTCACCAACTTCGACCCGGATTCGGACGGCAGGCTCATCGCCGGCGATTTCTACCGGACCACCCAGAGCGGGTCGGAGATCGACGTCGCCCTGCTGACCCTGTCCCAACCCATCGGCGACACCTACGGCTTTTTCGGAATCGACTGGAACTACGCCGGCGGGGCGGCCAATGTCCTGGGCTATCCCACCAAGTACGGGCGCTACGAAACCTTCGACAGCGGCACCATCCGCCGGTCGAGCGTCGATTCGGTCTACTACGTGAACTCCGACTTGGAGATCAATCCCGGGAATTCCGGTGGTCCGATCTATTACAGTTCCGGGGACAAGGTTTTCGCCGTCGGCGTCGTGTCGACCGCAGTCGGGGCCACCGCTCTTGGCGGCCACGCCTATTGGCTGAAGGACGCCCTGTCGGCCAACGACTCCTACATCTCGAACACTCCGCCGGCCCCCGAATCGGAGCGGCGCGCCGTGGTGAACAACGGCTCGTCCAGCCGCGACTTGCAGATGGACGTCTATGTCGGTCCGGTCGCCACGCTGAAAAACCTCTTTCTGGGCACCAAGTCCATCGAGATCGTCATCAGCAGCGAGATTGGCGACTTCCTCAACCTGGGCGCCGGCGACGACGCGGCGGACGGCAGGGGCGGCGATGACGTTCTGGATGGCGGCACCGGCTCGAATTTCCTGACCGGCGGTTCCGGCACCGACACCTTCTTCCTGGACGGGCGCGGTGGGGGGGTGACCTGGTCCACCATCACCGATTTCGAACCAAACGAATGGGCCACCGCCTGGGGATGGAAGGAGGGCGTGTCGACGCTCACCTGGGAGTCCATGGCGGGGGCCGAGGGGTTCAAGGGCGCCACGGCGCACATCGACTTCGACGGCAACGGCAGCGTCGACGGCAGCATCACCTTCACCGGAAAAGCCGTCGGTTCGGTCATCACCATGCCGGGGCAGGTCGGCGCCGACAGCTACCTGGCCTTCCGTCTGGCCTGATGGCGTCTTCACCATGGAGACACGGAGAGGCTCATCTCCGTGTCTCCATGCCTCCGTGGTGATCCAAGGCCGGCTGGAACGCCTTGTGCTGGAGCGCTTTACAAGGGCACCAGCAGTTCCTGCTGAGCCGCCGCGTCCGGCGCCGGCGCCGCCAGGGTCCCGCGGGTCACCGTCACGGCGCTGCGCCCGCCGCCCTGCGGGGTGACGCGCACCTGCACGCCGATCCGCTCCACCAGCGCCGGGACGTGGCTGATGACGCCCACCTGCCGCCCGGTGGCCTGAAGCGCCTCCAGGCAGGACAACGCCAGATCCAGGCTGCCGGGGTCCAGCGTGCCGAACCCCTCATCAATGAACAGCGTGCCGATCCCGCCGCTGCCGCCCCCCGCCATGGCCGACAGACCGAGCGCCAGGGCCAGCGACACCAGGAACATTTCGCCGCCGGACAGGCTGTGCACGCCGCGCCGCTCGTCGCCCATCTCGCCGTCCACCACCTGGATCTCCAGGTCGGCCCCACCGACCCGCTCCAGCCGGTAGCGGCGGGCGAGATCCGCCAGATAGCGGTTCGCTTGCACCAGAAGCAGGTCGAGGCTGAGGCTTTGGGCGAAGTTGCGCAGCTTCCGCCCGTCGGCGGAGCCGATGAGCTGCGCCATGGTCGCCCACAGTCCCTGCGCCTTGCGCTGCGCCTCCACCCGGTCGAGCACGGTGGCGAGGCGACCGCGGTTCTCCGTGTCGGCGCGCAGCCGGGCCTGGGTCTCGCCCAGCCGATCGCGGGCCTCCTGAAGGCGCCGACCCATCTCGGCAACGGCCGCGCCGGCCTCCTCGGCGCCGAGGGCGGGATGTCCGGTGGCGTGGTGCTCCTGCCGCGTCCGCGTCCGCTCGGCCGCCCGAAGCGCGTCCTCGCGCCGCGCCGACTCGAGGGCGGCCAGCGCCCGCTCCTCCCCGGTCAGCCACTCCTCGTCGCGGACCAGATGGGCGCGCGCCTCCTCCACCGTCACGCCGCAGCGCTCCGCCGCCGCGGTCAGGGCATCGGCCGCCGCTTCCGCCTCGGTGGCGCAACGGCGTGCGGAGTCGCCGCGCGTGGCGACGATCTGCTCCGCCCCCGACAGGCGGGCCGCCGCGTCCTGCCGGGCGACCGTGGCCTGTTCGACCAGAGCTTCCGCCCGTTGGCAGGCTTCGGCCAACTCCTTCTTCACCGCGGCCACCGTCCGTCCGCCCAGCAGGGATGCCCGTGCCGCGCGCCGGTCCTCCAGCGCCGCGGCCAGCCCCTCGCACCGCCGCCGTGCCGCCTGTTCGGCCAGCCGCGCGCCGTCCACTTCCGCCGCCTTGGCGCCGGCCTGCCGTTCCAGGGCCTCCACGTCGCGCAACGCCCGGGCCAGCCCCTCACGCTGGCGCAGGACCTCGGCGACCCTCCCGCCGAGGTCCTTGCGGAATGCGTCGGGATCGCTGTCCAGCCGGCCGTTCCAGCCCGCAAGCCCGGCAAAGGGCTGGACCAGTTCCGCCCGCACCGCCTCCCGTGTGTCCGCCGCCTGATCGCGCCGTGCCACGGCCAGGGATTCCGCATGGCGGGCGGCGTCACGCTGACGGGCCCGCGCCTCGATCGCCCGTTCGGCCTCGGTCAGCGCCGCGTCCCGCTCCCGGCACGCCTGCACCGCGGCGTCGAGCCGCGCCTTGTGGTCCAGCGCCTTGGCCTCGGCCCGTCCGGCCTCCACCAGTTCCGCGTCCACGCCGGCCAACCGCCGGGTGACGGTCTCCACGTCCGGGGCGGTGGGCAGTCCGAAGCCCGGCACCTGCTCCGCCCAGCCCTCCGCCGCGGCCGTCCGGTCGGCCGCCAGGGCAGCCAATCGTCCATCCAGGGCCGCGGCCCGCTCCCGCGCCGCCTTCGCCGCGGCGGTGTGGGCGCCCTGGTCCGTGGCCAGCCCGGTCACCTCGGCGCGCAGGGCGGCGACGTGGCGTTCCTGATCCTCGGCCAGCCGGTCGAGCGGGGTGTGCCCGGCCCCCCAGGGATGCTCCGTGGCACCGCAGACCGGGCAGGACTCTCCTTCCGTCAATTGAGCGCGCAGCGACGCCACATCCTCGCTGCGGGCGAGGCGCAAGCGGTGCAGGGTGGCATCGGCCTCCGCCAACGCCGCCCGGCGCTGGTCCAGCCGCGCTTTCGTCTCCGCGGCGCGGGTCTCCCCGTCCATGGCGGCGGTCCGCCGCTGCTCCCGTTCCGCCTCGGCCTCGGCGGCGTCCGCCGCCAGCCGCGCGGCCCGCTCCGCCAATTGAGCCAGGAGGGACAGCCCGTCGCGGCGCTCCGCCAACGTCGTGCGGCGCCCGCGCAGAGTGTCCAGCGACTCCACCGCTTCGGCTTTCAGCGCGGACAACGCCCGCTCGGCCGCGTCCCGCCGCGCGGCGCTGTCCTGTCGAACGGCGAAGAGGCGGGCCAGCTCCGCCTCGTGGGCCATGGCCTCCGTGGCGGCGCGGCCGCCCTCTCCCTCCGCCTCCCGCATCGCCCTTGCGGAGTCGCGGTGGCGCAGTAGCAGCGCGTCCCAGCGCGCCCATTGGTCGGCCACCGGCAACAGTGCCGTCTGACCGGCCAGCCAGCTCTCCCGCTCCGCCGAATCGGCACGGGCCTGCTCCAGAGCCGTCCGGGTGGCGGTCCAGCTTTCCCGAATTGCCTTGGCGTCCGCTTCCGTCGTTGCCGCGTCCGCGAGCGCCCCGGCCTGTTGGCCGGCCAGCGCGGCGATCTCGGCGTCCAGGGCGGCGGCCTGTTCCAGCTCCGGCTCGGCGGCGTCGACGGCGCCGCGGGCCGTCTCGTAGGCGCCGCGCACCTCGCGATGCCGGGCCTCGGCCTGGACCAGCCGGTCCTGTGCGTCCGTCACCGCGGTCTGAGCGCGGGCCAGAGCCTCCCGGGCTTCCGCCGCCGCCGCCGCGCAGCGGTCCGCTTCGCTCAACCGCACCCGCAAGGGCTGGAGACGGCGCAGCAGCGCGGCCTCCTCCCGCCGCGCTCCGGCCTCCTGCCAGACCCGCTCGGCCTGCGCGCTCGCCATGGCGGCGTCCGCCTCCGCCTTGGCCAGTCGCGCGTCCTGCTCATGCCAGGCGACGGCGGCGCGGGCCTGCTCGAACGCCGTTTCCTCCCGCCGGACCGCCTCGGCCGCCGCGCCAGCCTCGGCGGCCAGGGTGTCGCGATCGTCGTCGGTCAGCACGCCGATTCCCGCGCATTGCGCCTCCAGCGCCTCCAGCGCCCGCTGCTCCTCCCGGGAGCGCTCATGCGCGGCGACGGAAATGCGGGAGTAGATTTCGGTGCCGGTCAGCAGTTCCAGCAGGGCGGAGCGCTCGGTCGCCGGAGCCTTGAGGAAATTGGCGAAATCGCCCTGGGCCAGCAGGACGGCGCGGCGGAACTGCTCGAAGCTCAGCCCGAGCCGGGTGGAAATCTCGTCCAGCACGCTGGTCTTGCCGTCGCCCAGCCGTTTGCCGTCCGCCAGCGCGGTCAGGCTCATCGTCTGCTTCTGCAACTGGCCGCGCGCGTTCTGCCGCGCCCGCCGCAGTTCCCAGCGCGCCCGGTAGGCGGCGCCGCCGATCCCGGCGAAATCCACCTCGGCCCAGCCGGACCCGGCGCCGCGGCGCAGGACGCTGCGCACGTCGGTGGTGCTGATCGCGTCGGTGTCCCCGCTGGCGCCCAGCGCCACGCCGCGCCCGTCCGGCAGCCGGGGCATGCGGTCGAACAAAGCGAGGCACAGCGCGTCCAGGATCGTGCTCTTACCCGCACCGGTCGGGCCGGTGATGGCGAACAGGCCGGCGTGGCGCAGCGGTCCGCCGGCCAGATCCACCGCGAAGGTTCCGTCCAGGCTGGCCAGATTGCAGCCGCGAACCGCCAGAATCCGCATCACGCACCCTCCTGAACGGTCGCGACCAACTCGTGGAAGGCGGTGAGCAGCGCCGGTTCCGGCTCGCCCTCATGATGGCGGCGGTAGAGCCGCAGGAACACGTCCTCCGGGGCGAGGTCCGCCAGATCGGCCAGCGGCACGGACTCGGCCAGCGTCTCGCCGCTGCCGGTCAGCCGCAAGGCCAGCTTCACCAGCCGCGCCGGGCGCCCGGCCAGCGCCGCGACCACCTCCTCGCGCAGGGCCGGCCGGGGCGCCGGCAGTTCGACCGAGACCTCGACATAAGGCCAAGCCTCGCGTGGCAGCTCCTCGTCCAGCTCCAGCGCCGCCAGCGCCGCCAGGGCGTCCTCCGGCGCCGCGAACCGCCCGCCGCCGGGGATGCGCCGGATGGCGACGAAGCGGGGCACCCGCAGGGCCTCGACCCTGACCAGCCGTCCCTCCGTGAAATCGGCCAGCACCACCTGATGCGGGTAGGGCTCCTCGTCCACCGCCAGCGGGAGGGGCGAGCCGCTGTAGCGCACCGATTCGCACCTTCCCACCGCCTGCGCCCGGTGCAGATGGCCCAGCGCCACATAGGCCGCGTCCTCGGGAAAGACGTCCACCGGCAGCGCGTGCTGGTTGCCGCCGAGGATCTTGCGCTCGCTGAGTTCGGACAGGGCGCCGTCGCGCATGTAGCAATGGCCCGTGAGGATCAGCGCCTCGCCGGGCAGCAAGGCGCGCCGCCCGGCCTCCGCCGCATCCGCGTAGACGCGGCGCACCCCTTCGACCAACGGGTCGGCGCCAGCCGCGATCTCCTCCTCGCTCAACGGTGGCAGGTCGGCGGGGCGGAGGTAGGGCACCGCGACGCAGCGCGCGGCGACCGCTCCGTCACGGCCGGTCAGCGGAACCACCAGCTCCTCCGACGCGAAGCCGCCTTCCTCGTCCACCGGCAGGGCGCCGACCACCCTCACCCCCATCTCCGTCAGCAGGGGAGAGGGCGCCTCCAGACGGCTGCCGCTGTCGTGGTTGCCGGCAACCACCACGATGTCCAGCGCCGGGCAGCGTGCCTTGGCCTTTGCCAAAAACCGGTAGAACAGGCCGAGCGCCGGGATCGGCGGGTTCTGCCCATCGAACACATCCCCGGCGATGACCAGCGCATCGACGGCCTGCTCTTCAAGCCGGTCGAGAAGCCAATCAAGGAATCGCGCGTGCTCGTGCTCGCGCGCGAAGCCGTGCAGAGTCTGCCCGAGATGCCAGTCGGCGGTGTGGAGAAGACGCATGGAGGGAAACAGGTCCATCGGAAAGGGGACCGGCATTCTACGAAAGCATGGCGGCGAACGCGCCGTGTGAAAAAGGCAGCGGGAGAAAAATCGCCTGGGGTCGAAAAAAGTGCTTGCCACCCCCGGGGCACCCCGCATATAAAGCGCCTCCCGACGCGGTGGCCGCCAACGAGGCGCCGACGGGTCGGGAACACAGAGACATTCTGGCCCTGGCGGCCCACTCCTTCAAGGGAATGGGCGCGGGGTGTTGCGGTTCTCCTGGGGCCGCGGGATCTTGGATATCGTTGATACCGTGTTGTGAGAAGGGATGCGCAGGCGGCGGTTTTGGCCGTTGGCCGCGGACCGGTTCCGGATGGGACTGGCATCGCGGGTCGCTTGAGCATCTCGGTCAAGCAGTAAGAGACTTCAGTTTCGAAAGCTTGGGTGAGGTCG
>NZ_JACCJY010000001.1 GCF_014596085.1 Azospirillum tabaci | reverse complement strand
TCGGCCTCCAGCCGCTCGCGCTCGGCCTCGTCCATCGCCTTCTTCTGGATGGCGTTGTCCTTGAACACCTGCACCGCCTGCGCCATCTGCCCGATCTCGTCGCGGTTGGCCAGCGCCGGGATGGTCACCGTCAGGTTGCCGCCAGCGAGGTTCGTCATCGTCTCGGTCATCGACACGACCGGCTTCACGATGGACCGCGCCACCGCCCAGGCCAGCAGCAGGCCGAACAGGAAGGCGCCGGCCGCGATCGTCATGTTGGCTGACAGGGTGCGGTCCATGCTGCCGGTGGTTTCGGCCAGCACACCGTCACGGTCCTTGCCCTCGATCGCGACGGTGCGGTCCGACAGGTCGGCGAACTCGACGCCGCGGGCGCCCATCACGTCGACCAGCCGGGTGTTTTCCAGCATGACGGTGGCGGTTTCCCGGAACAGGGAGACGTAGCGGTCGGCAAGCTGCTCGGCGGCCGAAGCCGCGGCCCGGCGCGCCGGGTTGCTCAGCCGCTCGGTCGCCCGGCGGATGGCCTCGCCGAAGGCGTCGTCGCGAGCCGACACTTCCGCGATGATCGACTCGTTCGGGCTGGTGAAGAAGCGCGACGCGGCCAGCCGCGCCAACAGAAACTGTTCCTGCGCGAGGGCGGCGTTGGCCGCCGCCTCGTGCTCGCCGTCGGCGATCAGGGTGGAGACGAGCTGCGTCACGGTCTCGCGCGCCTTCTCCCCCGCCGGGACGAGCTGCTCGGCGTAGAGGCGGTCGCGGCGCTGGCGAAGCTCCGCCAGCGTGTTGAAGTCGGCCACATAGTTGGCGAAGACCTGGTTCATCCGCTCCAGCAGGGCGCGGCGCTCGCCGGTCGTTCCATCGAGCGCGCTGCGCAGATCCTTGACGAGTGTCGCCTGGACGGCGCGCACCTGATCCGCCACCTTCGGGTCGCCGAACGTGTTGAAGGTCAGGGCGAGGCGGCGCATCTGGGCGACCTGCGCGTCGATGGAGCTGACCTGAATCGAATGGTTGCTCACCGCCGCGTAGGATTCGAAGCCGTCCCGCGCCACCCCGAGGCCCCGCACGCCGATGGCGACCACCACCGCCAGCAACAGCAGCACCACAAGGAAACCAAAGTAAATGCGGGTCCCGACCTTGAAGCGCCCCGCCAGACTGCTTGTCTGCATCGACCTGATCCTTTGATTGCGACCCAGCGGCGCAGGGGAGCGCCGCCGCCGACCGCCGCAGCCGACCATCGCAGCCAACCGTCCCCGCCGGCCCGATACTCCGGACCCGGCGCAGCCTGTGGCGCGAACTCTATCTCATCCGACCTATCCGAATTTGATTATCAAAGTGTTTCCACACCGACCAAAGGCGTTGGAGGCATCACAATTCGAAATATTCACCCCCACGGCCGCGCCCCATCGTTCCGTTCGTTTCCAACCCGCCACCGCGGGAAGGCCCGCAACCGTCACGCGCGACGCAGGCAAACCGCCGCAATCAGCGCCTTCAACTGACCGGACGGCAAGGGAGGCGGAGAATCCATATGCCATTATGCATGCCCAAATCATAGCCATCGCCCAGTAATTTCAGAGATTCCGCTTGCGCACCGGAAAGTTCTATGTGAACAATCTTCTAAACATTCTCAATTCCTACATATTTATTCGCAAGCATTGGAGTTCCGGGTCCATGAGCGAACCAGCGGTGCGCAAAAGAGGGCGACGCGGATCGCCCGAATCATGGTCGGTCGATGCACATGTCGGGCAACGTGTGCGCATGCGCCGCACTTTGCTGGGTATGAGCCAGGAAAAGCTGGGCGAAGCCATTGGCCTGACTTTTCAGCAGGTCCAGAAATACGAACGCGGCACCAATCGCATTTCGGCCGGGACGCTGTATCGCCTCGGACAGGTACTCGACGTTCCGGTCAGCTTCTTCTTCGATTGCTACGACGACCCGCAGCCCTCCGCTGCAAATGCGGCGGCGTTGGACGACGCCCGCATCAGTGTCAGTTCGATCAGCCGCCGCGAAGCGCGCATGCTCCGCCTTTGGCGGGCCGCTCCGGACAGCGTGAGCGACGAACTCCTCTCGCTTCTGAGCTCCCTGTCGCCCCACCTGCGCGACGCGCGGGAGGACGAGGACGGTGGGGTGGCGAACACCGCGTTCCCGGCCGCCGCGCCGAGACCTCCCTTCGCCGGAGAGAGGATCGTGCTGACGGTCCCGTCATCGCCGGTGGCTGGATCGAAGACCGGGCCGGTGTCCGGGAAGGCCGGCCCAGCGGCGCCGGGCGGCAAGACGGTCCTGAAAGCCACCGCCAAACCCCGCATCAAGACCGATGCGGTGCCCGGCGGAAAGCGGCGGCGCCACGGCGCCGTTTGGGACCCGGCGGATATTTACCGCGCCGGAAAGGCGCCCGCCGGCAAGCCCAGCAAGGCATCCACCTGACGGCGGAACGACAACGGGGCGGCGCCATCGGACGCCGCCCCGCCTACCGGACAAGTTCGGGAACTCAGGATCAGAAGCGCAAAATCGCCGCGGTCGAGGCGCCGGACGGCAATTCCTCCTTGCTCACCACATGCACCTCGCCGCCGCGCAGAAGCGTTTCCGTGGCGGCCTCCTCGACGAGGTCGATGGCGCCGTCCGTCTCGTGGTGCAACGGGAAGGCCCGGTGATAGTCCTCCCGGAAGTGGCCCCAGACCTTGTCGTTCTCGGCCACCAGAAGAACCCCGACCCGCCCCTCGCGCGCCGCCACCATCACGTCCTCGGCCCGCGTCGTCGTCCGCTCCGCCGTGTTGCGGTCGCCGTGCAGGGCGTTGAACCGCTCCACCGCCGTCCGCCGGGTCGACTCGAACATCGGCCGGACCACCGCATAGGCGCGGCGATGCAGGTCGTCGATCTCCAGGGCGTCGGGGTTCGTCACGACCCCCTCCTCCAGCATTCCCTGAAGATGCGTGTCCTTTCGCAGATGCCCTTGGATCTCCTCGTCGGCCACCAGGACGAGCGGGCCGCGGAAGGGCTTCAGATGATCCCGCACACGGCCGCCGACCCGCCCGAGATACTCGATGAGATGGGCCTTGCGCAGCTCTTCAGGATCTTCGCCGAAGTTGTGCGTCTTGACCATCGATACACCGCCGCGGTCCGTGCGGTCGGCATGGCGCGCCGGTGGCGCCGAGTGCAGGTTGTTCTGGTAATCGGTTTCGGCATGGATTTCCGCCACCCCCTGCGGCAGACCGGCATCCTCCTCCGCGATGCCGTGGCGGGTCGCGCAGAACAGGCGCGCCCGCCCGGCGGTGACGGCCAGGATCATGAAGGCCCCGTCGTCCGCCAGCAACGGCAGCAGAGGCCGCAGCGTGAAGCGGGAGTTGACGGTCACCTCCTCCGCCAGTTCGACAGGCACGCGGTGGATGGCCGATACCCCCTTGGCCAGGAAGATGGCCAGACCGCGGTCCATGTGACGCCAGAACTCGTTCTGCTCCAACAGGTCGGAGGCCGGCTTGAGGAACGCCTCGGCGTCGGGCCGGCGCAGGCCGTGCTTCTCGCACAGCTGGTCCTGGGCCTTGGACAGCAGGTTGCGCAGCCGGATCACGTCTTGGCGGATGTCGCGCCCGGCGATGTGGGTGGGCAGGAAGATGGACACCGCCGGGGCGGCATCGACGGTCAGGAGTCGTTCCAGATCGTGTTTGCAGAACATCGCCTTCGTCGCCCTCCGTGTTGCTCGTTCGGGGAATTCCGATTGGAGCAACCGGCGCGTCGGGCCATGGTTCCAGGGTGCCTACCGACTGGGCAGGCGCCCGGAACAGGGCGTACGGCAAGTCAGCCTATGACGCCCGTGACGCGGACCTCGGCCCATGACAAGAGGGACATCACCAGGAGCGGACCGGCCCGGTGTCGATGTGCACGAACCCGCTGCGCGGGTAGTAGCCGACGCCGCCGGCCTCCATACCGCGGGCCGCGGTGGCGATGGCCTTCAGTTCGACATCCGGCAGCATCACGTCGATGGCCATGCCGCGGGTGTGGTAGCTTTCCTTCGCGACCCCGCGCGAGCGGCGGCGGGCCATGGCGTTGGTGCGGCGCGACCGGTAGCCGCAGATGACCCGGAAGGGCTCATCGCTGTCCAGCGTCTGGTGCAGACGGGCCAACACGTCGAACAGGCGCGGGTCGTAGCGGCCGACCTGCTTGGCCCGATGGTCGCGCAACAGCACGTCCAGCTTCTTCAGCGCGTCCGGGCGGTAAGCGCCATCGGCCCAGTAGACGCCGCTGAACTGCTCGTTGGTGTTGATGTTGTGCAGGGCCAGTCGGCGGACGCCGCCAGCCAGGGGGGCCGCAAGGGCCGGTGCGGCGGGCAGCAGGGCCGGGACGGCCAGAGCGGTCAGAGTCGCGGCGGCGAAGGTCAGAAACCCACGGCGGCCGGTCTCGCGCCCATTCATCGGCGCGGCACGGTCGTCATTCCCCAAAAGCATTACTCCCTATGCATTTTGGTGATCGGGCCGTACCGTTCCAGCGCCGGACGACCCCCTATGGATTGTTCGAATAAGACCAAAATATTGTGGTCATAGCGAACGACTATTTCCTATAGGCTAGGGCTTGACCAGGATCAACCCGAAAATGGCCCGAATCGGTCACAATTCGGCCTCCGACCACACCCGGTGCCTGCACCGCGGGACCTCCACCCCTGGCCGGAGGCCGTACGCCGATTTCCCGACCCCGTGGACGCGCGTCTCCGCCTCGTCGGGCGGGGATTCACGTACTACATTCGATTGAAAGAACGGGGGATCGGACCTCCCGCCAGCCGAGGACGGACCATGCACGCATCCCAGACGCTTACCGACCGACGCTGGCCGACGCCGGTCCTGGCCGCGCTGACGCTGGCGCTGTCCGTGGTCGCCGGCACGGCCTCCACCCAAGCCACCGCCGAGGCGGCCTCTTACCGCGACACGCTGACCGGATGGGCCGACCGGCTCGACGCCGCCGCGACGGCGCTGGAAGCCGAGCCGGAGCGCGCCGTCACCCGCATCGGGTCCGGACCGCTCCTGAAGAAGGGCAGCAGCGGCGAGCGCGTGGAGCGGCTGACGCAGCGCTTGGCCGAACTGGGCTTCCTCGACCGGGCGCGCCAAGGCGATCTGCTCGATGAGGAGGTGGACACCGCGGTGCGCGCCTTCCAATTCAGCCAGCGCATGAAGGTGGACGGGCTGGTCGGCGGAGGCACGCGGGTGGCGCTGGACCGCAGTCCGCATGAGGCGGCCGCTCAGATGCGGCGCAGCGCACTGTCCATGCGCGCCTTGCGTGACACCGCCCCGGACACGGTGATCCTGGTGAACCTGCCCAGCCAGACCACCACGTTGGTCCGCGACGGGGAGGAGGCATTGACCATGCGCTCGATCGTCGGGCGCCCGTCGCGCGAGACTCCGCTGCTCCAGGACCAGATCACCCACGTCATCGTCAACCCGACCTGGACCGTGCCGCCCACCGTCCTGAAGGAAGACAAGCTGCCCCTGCTGCGGGCCAAAGGCACGCCGGGAATCGCGAACGCGGTGGTCTATCTGGACGGCGCCCCGGTGGAGCCGGCCATTGTGGACTGGCGCAACGTCTCGCCGCGCCGCGTGCGGATCGTCCAGCAGCCGGGGGACCACAACGCGCTGGGCCGGTACCGTTTCAACATGACCAACCCCTACAACATCTATCTGCACGGCACCAACGAGCCAAGGCTGTTCGACCGCGAGATCCGCACCGTCAGCTCCGGTTGCGTCCGCCTGGAGGATGCGCGCGGCATGGCCGAGGCTCTGCTGGCGACCGAGCATGTTTCCACGGCGCGGCTCGACCGCATGCTGGACCGGCAGGAGCCGCAATGGATCAAGCTGACCCAGCCGGTGCCGGTGCGCTTCGTCTACTGGACCGCGACGGTGGACGAGCGCGACGCCGTCCGCCTGCACCCGGACATCTACGACCTGAACGAGGACACCGTCCCCGCCGCGGTGCCGGACCCGACCGGCCCCACCTCGGCCGACCCGCGGCCCCCGGCCCAGAGGGCCTAGCCCAAAGAAAAGGCGCCCAAAGAAAAGGCGCCCAAAGAAAAACGCCCCCGCCGGTCGGCGGGGGCTTTCTCGTCAAGTGGCCCGCAGTTCGGTGTCGGACCCGGACGCGCGCCAGACCTTGGAGGCAGTCGGGCCGGTATCGCCAATGGTCTCCACGTATTTCACGGGGTCGCCCGTCTTGAGCTGGTCCATGTCCACGTTCAGGCAGCTGTTCCGGTGGAAATAGAGCTGCGTCCCGGTGTTGGTCGTGATGAAGCCATGATCCTCGTTCGGGTTGAGCTGCGAGACGCGGCCCGGCTGCTCCGGATCGTGGACCTTCACATCGCGGCGCATCTTGTCCTTGTATTCCTTCAACTGCCGCTCTGCGGCTTCGAAGGCGTCGCGGATTGACGTCCGGACGTCGGGATTGGCGTAGCGCTCCTTCGCCTTGTTCGGCTTGCGGCTGACCACGATGTCCTGGCCCGGCACCATCAGCTCGATGTGGACGTCGAAGACGTTGCCGGTCTTGTGCTGGCGGTGCTGGGCTTCCACGGCGACCCGCATGCCGACCAGACGGTCGAACAGCTTTTCCGTCTTCTCCGCCCGTTCGCGGATGTAGGCCTCCAGCTCCGGCTGGGAGTCCATGTTGTGGAAGGCGATTTCCAGGTTCGTGTCCATGGGGTCCTCTTTAAGCACGACGTGAGGAAAGCGGCGCGACGCGGGCCGCGTTCAGGAGTCGCGGGCTCGGCCGGGAATGCGGAACTCCTCGCCCTGGTCGGCGATGCCCGGCATCTCGCCTTGGTTTTCCATGCTCAGCACCGGTTCGACCGGCTCGGTCCGCTCGGCGGTGTCGTCGGGGCCGCGGGCCGGGTTCGGGCGCAAGGTGTCCCGGTAATTGTCCTCGATGGCGATTTCCTCGCTGGCCAGCGTCCAGTGGTCCGCGGCGCGATCCTCCGGACGGCCTTCGCGCTCCCAGATCTGGTGAGCGCGCGCTCTGATCCGGCTTTCCAAATCATCCGCCATCCGGGTTGCCTCCTTTCCGTTCTCGTTCCGCGCCTCCCGTGCCCTCCAGTGGGATGGAGCTTCAACCGGGGCGCTTCCCGACAACCGGGCCGGAACACCGAAGGTTCCTCCCCAAGGGACGGTCGGAGCAGGGAAACCAACGGAATCCACGCCGTTTGAATTAATCCCGAAGGGGTGGTATTCGACGAAGGCGACGATCCGGAGGATAAACGTGTGAACCGGCCTGAACACGGACGCTCCCTCACGTCCCGCCTCCTCACGGGCACGCGCCGCTTCCGCACCTCTCTGTTCGCGCTGCCGCTGGCCGCGGGGGTGCTGCTGGCGCTCCCGGATACCGCCGCCCGTGCCGCGGATGGAGCGTCGCTGCTGCAACTCGGCCTTTTCCAAAGGGAGGGGGATGCCTGGTGGGCGTGGGACAGCCTGCGCCGCCGCTCGCCCGATCTGGCGGACGGGCTCAGCCCGGCGGTCGTTCCGCTCGACGCGCGGCGCCAGGGCGAGGGCGTCGCGTTGCGGGCCACCGCCCCGGTGGGGCTGGACGTGGCGGCGCTGTGCCGCCGCATGCTCGGTGCCGGGTTCGGCTGCCTCGTCCTCGACGCGGCCCCCCTGCCTGTGCCGCCCCAGGCGCCGCTTCAGGCGCCGCTTCAGGCGCCGGAGACCAAGCCGCCCGCCGACAGCGCGCAACTCGCCCCGCCCCGCCCCGCTGGCGACGGCAAGGCCGACGTCGCGATCACCTACCCCCCGGAAGCCGCCCGGACCATGGCCGCCATCGAGAAGTCCGGCCGCCGCAAGGGCCGGCTGGGCGCGGTGATCCCCGACACGGCGCTCGACGTCATGCCGGCGACGCTGAAGGAGGAGGGCTGGAACCTCTGCGCCCTCACTTTCGACGACGGGCCGCACCGGGTGGTCACCCGCCAGATCCTGGACGTGCTGAACCGCGAGAAGATCCCCGCGACCTATTTCCCGGTCGCCAGCGTCGCCGAGAATCAGGGCGAGGTGATCCGCGATTTCATCGCCGCCGGGCATGAGATCGGCAACCACAGCCTGACCCACGCCGACCTGCGCGCCATGGACCCCGACGCGCAGCGCCACGAAATCGCCGAGGCCAACCGCATCCTGCGCGGGTTCGGCGCCAACCCGGTGCTGTTCCGTCCACCCTATGGGCGCTACACGCCGGATTTGCTGGCCATCGCCCGCGAGGAGAGCATGAGCCCGGTGCTGTGGACCGTGGACACCCGCGACTGGCAGGTCCGCGACCCCGACCGCATCGTGCAGCACGTGAAGACCGAGGCCGGGACCGGCAGCGTGCTGCTGCTGCATTCCACCTACCCGTCCACCCTCAACGCCCTGCCCCGCGTGATCGCCGCGATGCGGGCGAAGGGCTGCGAGTTCGTCACCCTGTCGGATTGGATCGAGCGGATGCACCAGATCGCCACGCCGGCCACGGTCATGGCCCCGACCCTGGTCAATGCTGGCGTGAACGCTGGAGTGAAGGCCGGGGCGAAGGCCGGCGACACACCTCTGCGCGCCGCCAACTGAGCGGCGCCGGCCGCAGCCGGGTCGAGGCCCTTACTTTCCGGTCTTCTGCTTGCGGATTTGCAGGTACTTGCGGATGGTCGCCTCGACCTCCGGCGGCAGCATGTTCCAGGCGCCGGACACCGACCCACCCTTGACCTCCTCGATGGTCACGGTGGCGGCGAAGGAGAACTTTCCGCAGGCATCGTCGATCCGCACGCTGATCCGCGCGGTCTGGCTGGGGATCAGGGACCCGTCGAAGCCGGTCGCCACGAAGCCCTTGTGGCTGACCCCCGCCAACGGAAAGCTCTTGCCGTCGAACTCGATCACGTTGGCCGAACCGGCGGACGGGCCATTGGATGGATTGGGCCGGCGCGGCGCCGCCTTCTTCTCATCCTTGACGGTCACCTTGAGAAAATCGAACAACCCCATGCACAGCCCCCGCCGAACAGCGCCGTTCATCGCCACGGCGTCACCACTTTATGCGCGGACTTCCAGAAGGGGGCAATCGGGATTTCCCCGAACGGCGGCGCTTCAACCCTGAGGCAAGGCCACATCCCTCCGTCGCTCCGCTCCGGCGGACAGGGCGTCCAGCGCCCGCCGGACGCACAGCAGGGTGAAGGGCAGCAGGATCGCCAAGACCGCGGCCATGCCAGCCGCCACCGTCAGCACACCCGCCGCGTCGGCCCCGCCCAAATGTGCGGCAAGGGTCAGCAGCAGATGGAGAATCAACGCCGACAGCATCGCCGCCGCCAGCGCCGGCCCGACAAATCCTTGCCGGCCTCGGCCTCGTGACTCGCCGGTCGCCGCGCGCCATGACCATCGTGGACGCGCCGCCGGGCAAGACGTCCCATAGACATCCAGCATGGGCACTCCTCCCGTCACTGCTCATCCGGCGCCGGTTGGATTGGGGCAATACGGCGGGATGAAGCGCGACCACTATAGCGGCGAAAATGCGCGGAGCCTAAAATCTGAAGTACTTATTCTGATTGGACGGCCCTCCCGCCAAAGGTTATGGGCTGGGGAACGCTCCCTTCACCTCCCGCGTAGGCTCTCCACAGAGTCTGTGGATAACTGTGTTGACAAGGCCCGGCTTTTTCCGATTCGAGTCAAGCGCGACAAGGCCATAGCGCGATTTGCCTAATTTTTGGGCATGTCACACAAACCATTGAAATGCATTGCCTTTCCAGATTCCGGAAGGTGTTGCAGCGCTCACGCCTGTCAATTGGATTCTGCTGCCCGACAGCCCACGCGGCAATTTCGCGCGGGTCTGTGCCCTGTTGACAACTGAATGTTCGGATTCCCCGCATGAGGCACCCCGATCCCGCCGACATTCCCCCAAGCGGCGGACATGGTTTGCCCAACCATCCATTCGCCCGTATTACAATCCGGTGCAGGATCCCCGGGTCAGGGTCACGGTGACCGCGGTTCCGCCGCCCACCTTGCTGAAGACGCGGATGCCGCCGCCCATGCGCTCCACCAGAGCCTTGCAGATCAGCAGGCCAAGGCCGCTCCCCATTTCTCCGTCGGCACCGGGGGCGGCATGGGGTGGGTCGATGCGGAACAGATGGGGCTGCAGGTCCTCCGGGATGCCCAGCCCGTTGTCCTGGACCCGCACGGTCACCCCCCCGTCCGCCAGGGCGGCGGACAGCATGACGATGCTTCCCGAGGGGGAAAAGCGCACCGCGTTCTCGATCAAATGCTTCAGCACCGTGTTCAGCGCGAACAGGTCGCCCAGCACCGGGGTGGCGACGATGCGGTTGACGATCAGGATGTCGCGCGAGCGGGCGCGCGGCTCCAGCTCCTCCAGCACGTCCTGGAGCAGGCCGCCCAGTTCATAGACCCGCAGGTCCAACGGCACCTGATTCAATTGCAGGCGGGACCACAGCGATAAATTCTCGATGGTCCGCATCATCTGCCGCCCGGCGTCGCTGCACAGCGCCGCGTAGGCGCCCAGATGCGCGGTCCCCTGGCCGGGGCCGCCGCCCGCCGGGTCGGGAAACGCCACGTCGGAGGAAATCATCTGCGTCGCGCCGAGGATGGCGCTCAGCGGGTCCTTCAGCTCCTGGCAGATCTGCCCGAGGAAGCGGTTCATGCGCGCGACCGCGTCCGCCAACTGGTCGACCCGCAGAGCGCGCTGCGTCTCCTCTTCGAAACGGCGGGTGATGTCGGTGACGAAGATGCAGAAGCCCGGCGCCGACCCGCCGTCCTCGCCGTCCAGCCGCGAGTCGTTGAAGATCGCGCGGAGCGGCGTCCCGTCGGAGCGGATCAGGGTGACGTCGTAGCTGCGGTGCGGGGTCAGGTCGCGGATGGCCGCCTGCCGTTCCAGGACGCTCCGGCTGCTTTCGGCCACATAGGCCAGCAGGTGGGTTCCGACCAGCTCGCCGGCCCGGTAACCGAGCAACGCGCACAGCGCCGGGTTGACGCCGACGGTGACCAGTTCGCGATCCACCACCCAACAGGCCTGCGCGCTCTGGTCCAGAATCCGCCGGCTCAAGCCGCCCCAATCAACCGCCGGGCGCGTGGGCTTCGACAGCAGTGCCAGCATGACCCCTCCCGTCATCATCCTGTGCGGGTCGGTCACACGGCCGTGTGTTCGTGCATTTTCTTTTCGACCCGCCACCAATGATAGGCACGGGCGGCAGAAACCTTCAACAAAATGTGGGTTTCGCCAATGTTATAGAGCCGTCATCGATTCGCGCTTTCCCGCGCTTCTGCTTTCCGATCGGTAACCAAGCGGCTTTCGTGTCCTCTCTCCTTAAGTTCTTATGACGCTTTTCATAGGCTTCGTGTTGAGGATGGCGGCCTCATCAATCCTCGGCCGTCGCCGCCCAGCAGCGCAGGACTTCCGCCACGCTCCAGGCCTGCGAGATGCAGCCGCGCGGGCTGAAGGGCGGCTCGGCGTCGAAGATCTCGGAGATGGTGCCGATCCCCGCCTGGTCCAGATGCGGCAGGAAGCCCTGGAGCAGCTCCCGCGCCCCCGCCTTGTCCTCCGGATGCAGCTTCAGCCACGCATCGACATAGGGACCGATCAGCCACCCCCAGACCGTGCCCTGGTGATAGGCGGCGTCGCGGGCGCGCAGGTCGCCGAAGTATTTCGGTTTGTAGTCGCGCTGCCCCGGCGCCAGCGAGCGCAGCCCGACCGGGGTCAGCAGCCGTTGCCGCACCGTCTCCACCACCGGCTCCCAACGGCCGTGGTCCAGCACCGGGTTGTCGAGCGAGACGGCGAAAATCTGGTTGGGCCGGCAAGCGTCGTCATCCCCGCGCTCCCCATCCACCACGTCGTACAGATGACCGGCCTGGGCGCACCAGAAGCGCGCGTTGAAGGAGGCGCGGGCCTGTTCCGCCAGCTCCTCGAGCGGGCGGGCCGCTTGGGCGTCCCCCTCCTCCGCCAGCCAGCCGGCGGTCAGGCGCAGCGCGTTGTACCAGAGCGCGTTGATCTCCACCGCCTTGCCGCGGCGCGGCGTGACCACCCAATCCTCGACCTTCGCGTCCATCCAGGTGAGCTGGTAGCCCTCCCGCCCCTGGCGCAGCAGCCCGTCTCCAGGGTCCACGGCGATGCCGAAGCGGGTGCCGCGCCGGTGATGGTCGATCACCTCGACCAGCCGGGGCAGCAGCAGTTGCAGCGTGTGCCGGTCGCCGGTCGCGCGGACGTAGCGGTTCAGCGCGTGGAAGAACCACAGGGTGGCGTCGGCGGTGTGGTACAGCCCTTCGTCCTTGCCGTCGGGGAACATGTTGGGGATCAACCCGTCGCGGATGTAATGCGCGAAGGTGCGCAGAATCCAGCCGGCCTCCATATGGCGCCCGGTGGTCAGGGTCAGCCCCTCCAGGCTGATCATGGTGTCGCGGCCCCAGTCGGTGAACCAGTGGTAGCCGGCGATCACCGTGCGCACCTCGTCCCCCTCGGCGCGGGCGCGCATCTGGTCGGCGACGCGGCCCGCCGGCACGAACAGGAAGCTGTCCGCCGACAGCACCAGCTCCGCCATCGCTCCTTCGCGCAACGAGCGGTGCGCCGTCCCGACAATGCGGCGGCGCCGTTCCTTCTCGAAGCGCAGGACGTCGGAAGGGGGCAGCGCCCACAGCCGTTGCCAGGGCTCCGTCGCCGCGACGAAGCTCAGCGTCTGGCCCTGGCTGAGCGGACCGCTGAAATAGCCGGGCGTCCACAACGAACCGCGCGATTCGTAGCCGCGCTCCGCCTCCACCGGATAGACGATGTCGCGCCGCGCCCCGCCGTCCAGGGTCAGGGGAAGCTCCGCCCCCTCGATGGTCATGCGCAGCACCGGCAGCTCCGGACCGGCCCAGACCTCGTACTCGTGACCGCGGGCGGTGACGCGATAGTCGCGGGCCAGCGGCTCGTCCACCGCCGATTCCAGCTTGCGGAAGGCCATCACCGGACGGAGCCGCAGGCAGATCGGCTGCGGCGCCTTGACCACCCGGTAGGTGACATGGACGATGTTCTGCAGGTGCGGCAGCACGATCTGCTTCTCGATCACCACGTCGCCGAATTCATAGCGCCAGACCGGCAATCCGGATTCCATGCGGAACTCGGCGAGGCCGGAAGGGGCGGCGTCCGACGGGTAATTCGGGTCGGGCCAATGGTCCGCCTGCGGGTTGTGGACGGTCAGCCGCCGCTCGGTTCCGTCCGGCTGGATCAGCACGTCGTTGAGCTGGCTCAGCATCACCACCCGGCCCAGCGGCGCCGGCAGGGCTGCCACCAGCAACCCGTGATACCGACGCGTCACCGCTCCCGACAGGGAGGAGGAGGCGTAACCGCCCAAGCCGTTGGCAACCAGCCACTCGCGGGACAGCGCGGCATCCGGCGCGGATCGCAGGGTGTCGCGCGTGATCTTGCGGATAAAATCAGCCATGGGTCTCCTGAGCGCTTGCGCCGTGGCCTTCGGCCCGTTCCCCGTCTGGAACGACGTCCTTGACGGTCAGGACGACCGCCGCATGGCCGGGAAGCCGCCAACTGCCGTCTGGCGACTCCGGCGGGATGATGCCGCAGCCACCGTAGCGGGGAGCCTCGCTGGACCACAGCGGCGTCCATTCCCTGCCAACCGGCGGCGCCAGCAGCGGTTCCGGCAGGACGTCCAGCCGCAGGTCGCGGCCCAGATTGACCAGCAGCAGCCGGTCGTCCCCGTCCCCTCCCGGCCCGAAGAAGCGCAGGACGAACGCCTCCTCCCCCAGCACGGCGCCGTCCAGCCCGCCGTCGCCCTGGGCGCGGAACACCGGGTCCTCCCGGCGCAGGCGCAGAAGGTCGCGGTGCAGTGCCCAGACTTCCGCGTGGGTGTCCCGTTCCGCGTGGTCGAGCTTGCTGCGCCGGAAGGTCTCCTCGTCCTGCGGGCGCGTCAGGCGGGCGCGCATGGCGGGGGTGGCAAGGCTGGGAAACTGGGACAGGAACTCCGCCCGTCCCGTTTCCACCTGGGCGGCCAGATCGGGTTCGTGGTCGGCGAAGTAGTGGAAAGGCGCGCTGGCCGCGAACTCCTGCCCCTGGAACAGCATCGGCGTGCCGGGACCGAGCAGGGTCAGCGCGGTCAGCGCCCGGAAGCGCCCCGGCGTGGTCAGGGCATGGACCCGTTGTCCGCGGCCCGAATTGGCGATCTGGTCGTGGTTCTGGAGGAAGGTGACGAAGGCCGGTCGCGGCAGCCCGTAAGCCGGCGAGCCCCGCCGCTTGCCCTGCCAGCGGTACCATTGCCCCTGGTAGAGGAAGCCGTGCTTGGTGGCCGACAGCAGCTCCTGCGGCGTGCCGCGGTAGTCGGTGTAATAGGCCTCGTTCCGCCCGGTCAGCGCGACCTGCGCCGCGTGGTGGAAATCGTCGTTCCACAGGGCGTCCAGTCCGCAGCCGCCCCGCTCCACCGAAGTGGCCATGGCGGCTTGCTGGGTTTCGTTCTCCCCGATCAGCAGGGTGCCGCGCCCACGCGCCGCCTTGCGGACGGCCTGCCCGATCTCCTGGATGATGTGCGGGGTGGAGCGGTCGAACATCTGCTGGGTGGCGTCCAGCCGCAGCCCGTCGAGATGGTACTCGTCGATCCAGAAGGCGGCGTTCGCCCGGAAGAACTCCCGCACCGGACCGCAGTTCGGACCGTCGAAGTTGAGCGCGTCCCCCCACTCGTTCTCGTAGCGGGTGGAGAAGTAGTCCGGGGCGAAGCGGGACAGGAAATTCCCGCTGGGGCCGAGGTGGTTGTAGACCACGTCCAGAATCACCGCTAGGCCGAGCGCGTGGGCACGGTCCACAAAGCGCCGCATGTCGTCCGGCCCGCCGTAGAGCCGGGTGGGGGCGAACAGATCCACCCCGTCATAGCCCCAACCGAAGCGGCCCGGGAACTCCGCCACCGGCATGAGTTCGAGGACCGTCACACCCAGTTCCGCCAAGCGCGGCAGTTCGCGCGCCGCCGCCTCCCAGGTGCCCTCCGGCGTGAACGTGCCGATGTGCATCTCATAGACCACCTGCCCGCGCAGGCCGCAGCCCGTCCAGCCGGTGTCGGTCCAGGCGAAGGCGGACGCATCCACGACCTGCGATGGTCCTTCCGGCCCGTCGGGCTGGAAGCGGGAGGCCGGATCGGGGAAGGCCGGGCCATCGTCGAGTTGAAACCGGTAGAGGCTGCCCACCGGCACCCCCTCCACCATTGCGGAGAAGTAGCCGTCGCCTTCCGGGTCCAGCGCCACCGCGCGCTCCTCCGGCCCGACCAGCAGGTGGACGCTGCGGCAGGCCGGCGCCCAGACCCGAGCCAGTGCCCGGTCACCCGGAGCGGGCTCCACGCCTATGGGACAACGGCGGACGGTGAAGGCCGAACCACCGCAACGCGCTGCATCGGGAGGACTCGACACGGGACACCCCTACCGCAATGTTACAATCACCGCCCCCAACAGACGCCGCCTGCCTTCGTCCCACCGGCGAGTCCATTGGAGCCGCCACCATCCCTCCAGAAAGGTCCTCAGCCATGCCGCACCCCTTGCCGCGCGTCCTGATTTGGAACGAGTTCCTTCATGAACGCCGGGACGAGACGGTGCGGTCCCATTATCCCCGGGGCATTCATGAGGCGTTGGCCGCCCCCTTGCGCGCCGCCGGACTGACCGTGGAGACCGCCACGCTGGACGAGCCGGAGCACGGCCTGACCGAGGAACGGCTGAACGCCGCCGACACTCTGGTCTGGTGGGGGCACCGCGCCCATGCCGAGGTTTCGGATACGGTGGTGGAGCGGGTGAAGCGGCGGGTGACCGAGCATGGGATGGGCATGGTGGCGCTCCATTCCAGCCATTTTTCCAAGCCCTTCCTGGCGCTGATGGGCACCGGCTGCTTCCTGAAGTACCGCGTGGCGGCGGAGAAGGAACGGCTGTGGGTCGTCGACCCCGGCCACCCCGTGGCGGCCGGCATCGCGGACTGCATCGAGTTGGAGCATGAGGAGATGTATGGGGAGCCCTTCGACGTGCCACCGCCCGACGATCTGGTCTTCCTCAGTTGGTTCCAGGGCGGCGAAGTCTTCCGCAGCGGCTGCGGCTGGCGGCGGGGGTTGGGCCGCGTCTTCTACTTCCGGCCCGGCCATGAGACCTACCCCACCTACCACCACCCGCAAATCCAGCGCGTGATCCTGAACGCCGTCCGCTGGGCCGCGCGGCCGGAGGGGCTGGAGGCGCCGGTGCGGGGACGGCGGGCGACCCCGCTGGAGCCGATCCCGCACCGGACGTGAGGGGTCAAACCCGCTCGCCGAAACTCTCGGCGGCGGCGTCGATCACCGCGGGGTGGGCACGCAACGTGTTGAGAGCCGTTTCCCGCTGGGCATCATCCAGCTCCAGCGTGACGATGACATCGGCGGCCCCGCCGCGTTCCGCGTCGCGTTCCTCGCGTGCGGTCTGGACGACGTGGCCGCAGCGGTCGCGCAAGCCCCCGACGATCTCCGCCTCGACGCCGCGCCCCTTCTCCGCCGGGTAGGCGTAGACGATCTTCATGGCCTTCCACCCTTGTTTTGGCCCGTCATCATGGCCCGCCGTCACGGCGCGAAGACGACCCGCATGCAGTCGTCGGCCTTCTCCTTGAACATGCGGTAGCCCTGGGGCGCGTCGTCCAACGCCCATTTGTGAGTCAGCAGGTAGGCGGGATCGAGGTCGCCCTTCTCGATGTGCTCGAACAGGCGTTTGACGTAGCGCTGGCCGTGCTGCTGCCCCATGCGGAAGGTCAGCGCCTTGTTCATCGCCGCTCCCATGGGGAACTTGTCAATGAGACCGCCATAGACGCCGACGATGGACAGGGTGCCACCCTTGCGGCAGCACTGGATCATCTGGCGCAGGACGGCGGGCCGGTCGTTCTCCAGCCGCAGGGCCTGCTTGCCGCGGTCATACAGATCCTCGATGCCCGAGGCCCCGCTGTCGGCCTCCATGCCCACGGCGTCGATGCAGACGTCCGGACCGCGCCCGCCGGTCATCGCCAGCAGGGCGTCGTAGATGTCGACGCGGCTGTAATCCAGCGTCTCCGCCCCCGCCTTCATCTGGGCGGCGCGCAACCGGTCGGGAAAGCGGTCGATGCCGATCACCCGCTCCGCCCCCATCAGGAAGGCGCTCTTCATCGCCATCTGGCCGACGCCGCCGCAGCCCCAGACGGCCACCACGTCGCCCGGCTTGATGTTGCCCATGTCGGCGGCCATGTAGCCGGTCGGCACGGCGTCGGAGACGAAGACCGCCTGCTCGTCCGTCACCCCCTCCGGCACGCGGAAGCAGTTGGTGTCGGCGAAGGGGACGCGGATGTATTCGGCGTGGCTTCCGGCGTAGCCGCCGAAGGCGTGGCTGTAGCCGACGATGCCCGCGGTGCAATGCCCGTAGGCCATCTCCTCGAAGGCCGGTTGCGGGTTGGAGTTGTCGCAGAGCGAGAATTCCTCGTGCTGGCAGTGCCAGCATTTGCCGCAGCCGATGATCGACACGGTGATGACCCGGTCGCCGCGGTTCAGCCGCATCACCTCCGGCCCCTTCTCCACCACCTCGCCCAGGAATTCATGGCCGATGATGTCGCCGGCCCGCATGGTGGGGACGTAACCGCCGATCAGATGCAGGTCCGACCCGCAGACCGAAGACAAGTTGACCTTGATGATCGCGTCCTGCGGGCCGAGGATCGTGGGGTCCGGCACCCGCTCCACCCGCAGGTCGTTCACGCCGTTCCAGCAGAGCGCCCTCATCCCATCACCTCCCGCAGTTTGGACGTCACCCGCCCCCGCTCGGCCCGCCCGCTCGGCTGGCCGTCGATGGTGGGAAGCTCACCGACCTCCATGATCCGCTTCAGACGGCGCAGCGCCTCGCGCGCCTGCTGCTCCGGCGCGGTGCCGAACAGGCGGGACACGGCGTTGCCGCCGGCACCGCCCGGCGGATGGTAGGCCAGCGTCAGGCTGACCTCCGTCCCGCGCCCGCCCGGCGCCGGACGGAACAGGACGGTGCCGCGGTGCGGCAGGTCCGCCCCCTCCAGCGTGTGCCAGGTGATGAGTTCGTTCTCCCGGACCTTGTCCAGCCGGCTGTTCCAGACCACCGGAACGCCGCCGGGGCCGTGGGCCTTCCAGCGGCTTTCCGTGTCGGACAGGATCTCCACGGCGTCGAGGTGGGGGAACAGCGCCGCCAGATGGCGGACGTTGCGCCAGTGGCGGAACAGCTTGTCGGCCGGGACCGCGATCGTGACGTTCGCCTGGGTGGTCGTCGGCTCCCGGCGCAGCGCCGGCAGCGCGGCCTGCCGCAGCGGGCTGGACAGCGGAACCCCCGCCGCTCCCGCGAGGAACAGCCCGCCGCCGAGCGCGGCCAGCGCCCAGCTTCCTCGCCGCGCCCCGGCGAAACCCACCGCCGTGCCGCCCAGAATGGCGGCCCAGCGTTCGAGCGTCCCGGCGGAGCCCTCCATGCGCCGCCCGCCGTCCCGGCCCCTAATCATTGCCCGTCCTTCTTCTTCAGCAGGTCCAGCTCGTACAGCCCCTTCATCAGGTCGTCGTGCAGGTCGATGCGCTCCGCGATGTCGGTGTAATGGGTGGCGTCGGGCGCCCGCCCGGCCTCGTCCAGCGCGCGGTCCCACTGATTCCCGGCGAAATCGCCGCGTCCGACGAGCATGACGGCGCGCAGCTCCATCCGCTGATCGGGCGACAGCCCCTCCAGCATCTGGCGCAACTGGTCCAAGGCGCCGCTCGCGTCGGAGGACAGGATGCTGAGAGCGTCGAGATCGGTCGGGTTCCGCGAACCGCGTTCGCTGCGCTGCTCCCCGAGGTCGATGTTGCGCATTCCCGCGAGGAAACGCTGGCGGTCGGCCACGGCCTCGTACGCGAGGTCGGCGGCCTGCTTCACGGTATCGACCGAAATCTGTTTGAGCATGTGTCGCACTTCTTTTCAGTTGCACGGCTTTGCCCGACGCCAACAGCCGGGCTGGGGGTTCGTCGCGGAGGAACCCCGGTTACCCGTCCCGTTTGCGCTGCTCGTCGGAGGCGCCGCGGGACCCGCCGGAGCCGGAGCCGCGCTCGCGCCCCTGCCCGCTGGACTGGTTCTGGCCGGGCTTGTTGCCGGCGGCCTTGTCCGGGTCCTCATGGCCGGACTTGGCCGCCTTTCCGGCGCCGCCAGACTGGTGCTTTTCCTGCTCGGTGTCGCGGTTGCTGCGGGACATGGGGTTTCTCCCGGTGTGGTTGGACGGATTGGCGGCGCCCGGCGCTGCGGGGCGTTGCGCGCGGCCCGTGTCGAGGAGCCCGTGTCGAGGAGCCCGTGTCGCGGACCGCCTCTCGGCACAACCGGAGACGGTGCGGCGAGGTTCCGGAGCAACACGGATGCCCGGTGGCTTGTTATCTCCCGCAAGACCTTGGCAAGCCGGAGAACACCCATGCCGCTCCTGTCGGCGCAGATCGGCGAAACCGTGGACGGGACGTTCGCCCCCGTGCGCCTGGACACCGACCGCGGCACCGTGGACGCCCGCCTCTACGCCGCCCCCGATGGCCACAAGGCGGCGGGAACGCTGGGCGTCATCTGGCTGGGCGGCGTCGGTGGCGGCTTCGATTCACCGGCCCATGGGCTTTATCCGCGGCTGGCGGAGGATCTTACGGCGGACGGCATCGCCTCGCTGCGCGTCCGCTACCGCAACCCGCGCGCGCTGGACGAGGCGGTCTATGACACGCTATGCGGCCTGACCTTCCTCGGCCGGATGGGCATCCACCATGTGGCGCTGGTCGGCCACTCCTTCGGCGGGGCGGTGGCGATCCAGGCGGCGGCCTCCAACCGCGGCGCGGTCTGCACGGTAGTGACTTTGGCGAGCCAGGGGCTGGGCACCGACGCGGTGGCGGACCTCAGCTGCCCCGTGCTGCTGGTCCATGGCGAGGCCGACGAGGTGCTGACGCCGATGTGCTCGATTCACGTCCACCGCATGGCGCGCGAGCCGAAGAAGCTGGTGCTGATGCCCGGCGCCGGCCATTGCCTGGACGAGACCGCCGAGGCCGTCTGCCGCGAGGTGCGCGACTGGCTCAAGGCTCAACTGCTGGAGCGGTAGGGCATATCCTCTCCCCCACGGCACCCTCCGGGATTAGGCTGCGGCCACCTCCCCGAAAGCCCGGAGCCTGCCGATGCTCGGCACCCTGACCCTTCTTCTCTCCTGCCAACTGGCTGGGGAACTGACCGCCCGACTGCTGCATCTGCCCGTACCGGGGCCGGTGCTGGGCATGGTCCTGCTGTTCGTCGGCCTGCTGGTCCGCGGCGGCGTGCCGGAGCCGCTGCAGGAAACGGCGGGCGGCATCCTGCGCCACCTGTCCCTCCTTTTCGTTCCTGCGGGCGTCGGGGTCATGGCGCACCTGAACCGGCTGCAGGACGAGGCCCTGCCCATCGCTGCCGCCCTGCTGGGCAGCACGCTGATCGGCGTCGCACTGACCGCCTGGGTGATGAGCATCCTGAGCCGCCGCGGCCCCGACGCCGAAACCGGCAATGGGGAGAATTCCGTCGGGGAGGACGCGCCATGAGCCCCGATTTCCACGAGATCTGGGTTTATCTCTCCGCCAGCCCGCTCGCCGGCCTGACCCTGACGCTGGCCGCCTATCAGGCCGGGATGTGGGTGTTCGAGCGGTTCGGGCGGCGGCCCGCGCTGAACCCCGTGATGATCGCGGTGCTGCTGATCGCCGCGACGCTGATGGTGGCGGGGATCGACTACCGCACCTATTTCGATGGCGCGCAGTTCGTGCATTTCCTGCTCGGCCCGGCCACGGTGGCGCTGGCGGTCCCGCTCTACCGCCAGTTCCAGCAGGTCCGCCGTTCCGCCGTGGCGCTGCTGGTCGCCCTGCTGACCGGCTCCGCCGCGTCGGCCTTGAGCGCCGTCGCCATCGCCTGGGCGCTGGGCGCGTCGGAGCGCACGATGCTGTCGCTGGCGCCGAAATCGGTGACCTCCCCCATCGCCATGGGCGTGTCGGAGCAGATCGGCGGTCTGCCCTCCCTCACCGCGGTCTTCGTGATCCTGACCGGGATCATCGCCGCCTCCTTCGGCACTTGGGTCCTGAACCTCGTCCGGGTGACGGACTGGCGGGCGCGCGGCTTCGGCATGGGGGTGGCCGCCCACGGCATCGGCACCGCCCGCGCGCTCCAGGTGAACGAGGTGGCGGGGGCCTTCGCCGGGCTGGGGATGGGGCTGAACGGGCTGGTGACGGCCATCCTGCTGCCGATCCTCTACCGCCTATTCTTCGGCTGAGGCCGCGCTTCGCGAAAGAAGATTTCATGGAATCGTGGCTTGACAGAGCAAGCCTGCCTGCGCACAGTGTGGCCCATGATCCGCATCGACCACACGAACGCCCTTCTGCGACTTATCACCCCGGCGCTTTGAGCGTCCGGGTCGTCTGCGTTCGTCTGCCCTGTTCCCTGGTCGAAGTGTCTGTTTTCCCATGAGCACCTATTGCACGCGCCCATTCGGCACGCGCCCTTGCGGGGCGAAACGTGTCTCCCGGCTGGGGCCGGGGCTGCGACTTAGGAACGGTCGCTGAGCCGCCCGGCAGCTCGGCGACCGTAGTCCCGCCGGTCCCCACACGACACGAGACAACGCCCCGCAGCACAAACCGGGGCTCCCAAGGGATCACGAAGCGTCATGAACCACATCGCCACCCCCGCCGCCGCCACTTCTGCCAAGCACGAGAAGTACGTCCCCTTCGCCCCGGTGAAGCTGACCGACCGCCAGTGGCCGAACCGGACCATCGAGAAGGCGCCGGTCTGGTGCTCGGTGGACCTGCGCGACGGCAACCAGGCGCTGATCGAGCCGATGGGGCCGGACCGCAAGCGCGCGATGTTCGACGCGCTGCTGAAGATGGGCTTCAAGGAAATCGAGATCGGTTTCCCCGCCGCCTCGCAGACCGATTTCGACTTCTGCCGCGAGATCATCGAGGGCGGCAAGATCCCCGACGGCGTGACCATCCAGGTGCTGACCCAGGCCCGTGAGGAGCTGATCCGCCGCACCTTCGAGGGCATCAAGGGCGCCAAGCGCGCCATCGTCCACCTGTACAACTCCACCTCGGAGCTGCAGCGCCGCGTCGTCTTCGGGCTGGACCGCCAGGGCATCGTCGACATCGCCGTCGCCGGCACCAAGCTGATCAAGCAGCTGGCCGCCGAGCATCCGGAGACCGAGATCGTCCTGCAGTACTCGCCGGAGAGCTTCACCGGGACTGAGCTGGAGTTCGCCCTGGAGATCTGCGAGGCGGTGATGGAGACCTGGGGCGCCGACGCCGCCAACAAGGTCATCCTGAACCTGCCGGCGACGGTGGAGATGTCCACCCCGAACATCCACGCCGACCAGATCGAGTGGTTCTGCCGCAACATGAAGAACCGCGACGCGGCGATCATCTCCCTGCACCCGCACAACGACCGCGGCACCGGCGTCGCGGCGGCGGAGCTGGGCATTCTGGCCGGCGCCGACCGCGTGGAAGGCACCCTGTTCGGCAACGGCGAGCGCACCGGCAACGTGGACGTGATCACGCTGGCGCTGAACATGCTGACCCAGGGCGTCGATCCGGAGCTGCGCATCGACGACATCAACGAGATCGTCCGCGTCGCCGAATACTGCACGCAGCTGCCCGTCCATCCGCGCCACCCCTACGCGGGCGAGCTGGTCTTCACGGCCTTCTCCGGCTCGCACCAGGACGCCATCAACAAGGGCCTGAAGGCGCTGGCCAAGTCCAACCACGGCACCTGGGAGGTTCCGTACCTGCCCATCGACCCGCAGGACCTGGGCCGCAGCTACGAGGCGGTGATCCGCATCAACAGCCAGTCGGGCAAGGGCGGCATCGCCTATGTGCTGGAGAAGGATTACGGCATCCAGATCCCGCGCCGCCTGCAGATCGAGTTCTCCAAGACGGTGCAGCGCATCGCCGACGAGACCGGCAAGGAGCTGGCCCCCGCCGACATCCACAACGCCTTCAAGGCGGAGTATCTGGACATCGACGCCCCGCTGGCCCTGATCGAGCATTCGACCGAGCCGCGCGGCCCGAACTCCGGCGCCCGCGTCCTGAACGTGGTGGTGTCGCGCGACGGCGTGGTCAGCACGCTGAAGGGCTCGGGCAAGGGTCCGATCGACGCCTTCCTGGACGCGCTGCGCCAGGGTGCGGGCATCGACCTGCATGTGGTGGACTACCGCGAGCACGCCGTCGGCGAGGGCGAGGACGCCCAGGCCTGCGCCTATGTCGAGGTGAAGACCAAGGACGAGCGCACCCTGTTCGGCGTCGGCATGGACGCGGACATCGTGACCGCCTCGCTGCGCGCCCTGGTCAGCGCCGCGAACCGCGCCGCGCGGTAAGGGGTTCGGGAACAGAAAAAGGGGCGCCCGGTGGGGCGCCCCTTTTTTGTTGGGGTGGTGGGAAGTGTCCGAGACGGGCCCCCACCCTGACCCTCCCCCGCTGCGCAGGGGAGGGCCAAGTTTCCCTCCCCTGCGCAGCGGGGGAGGGAGGGACCCGCGCGCAAGCGTGGGAGGGTGGGGGCAACCAGAACAGCCCCCTCCCCCGTCACCCCTCGATGCGCGAGAAGTCCGCCACCGCGTTCAGCGTCGCCCGGATCTGGCTGAGCAGGCGCAGGCGGTTGGCGCGCAGGTCGGCCTGCTCGGCGTTCACCGTCACCTTGTCGAAGAAGGCGTCCACCGGGCCGCGCAGGCGGGCCAGCGCCGCCATGGTGCCGGTGAAGTCCTCCTTCGCCAGCAACGGCCGGGCCGTCTCGCCGGCGCCGGACAGGGCGCCGTAGAGGTCCTTTTCCTCCGCGAGCGTCAGCAGGGCCGGATCGACCGGCTGGTCGTAGGCCTTGCCGTCCTTCTTCTCCTCGATGCGGACGATGTTGCTGGCGCGCTTGTAGGCGGCGAGCAGGTTCGCCCCCTCCTCCGACCCGACGAAGGTCTGGAGCGCCTTCACGCGGGCCAGCAGCCGGACGAGATCGTCCTCGCCGCCGAGCGCGAACACCGCGTCCACGAGGTCATGCCGCACGCCCTGGTCGCGCAGCGTGACCTTCAGGCGGTCGGCGAAGAAGGCCATCAGGTCGGTGGCGACGCCTTCGGCGGCGGCGAAACCGCCGACCGTGTAGGCGCCGTGCGCGGCCTTGAACAGCTGCGTCAGGTTCAGCCGCAGCCCGTTCTCCAGGATCAGCCGGATGATGCCCAGCGCGGCGCGGCGCAGCGCGTAGGGGTCCTTCGATCCCGTGGGCTTCTCGTCGATGGCGAAGAAGCCGACCAGCGTGTCGAGCTTGTCGGCCAGCGCCACGGCGACCGACACCGGAGCGGTCGGGCACGAATCGGACGGGCCGAGCGGCTTGTAATGCTCGGCGATGGCCTCGGCGACCGCCGGGTTCTCGCCCTCGCCCAGCGCGTAGTAGCGGCCCATGATGCCCTGGACCTCGGGAAACTCGCCGACCACCTCGGTCACGAGGTCCGCCTTGGACAGCAGAGCGGCGCGGGTCGCGGCGTCCGCGTCGGCGCCGATGGCGCGGGCGATCTCCGCGGCCAGGACCTGGACGCGGGTGACCTTCTCCGCCACCGTGCCGAGCTTGGCGTGGAAGGTGATGGCGCCCAGCTTGGACACGCGGTCTTCCAGCTTGGTCTTGCGGTCCTGGTCCCAGAAGAACTTGGCGTCGGACAGGCGGGCGCGCAGGACGCGCTCGTTGCCGGCGACGATGGCCTTGCCCCCGTCCGCCGTCACCGTGTTGGCAACCACGACGAAACGCGGCGCCATCTTCCCGGCCTTGTCCAGCAGGGCGAAATACTTCTGGTGCGTGCGCATGGAGGTGATGAGGACCTCCGACGGCACGTCCATGAACGTCTCGTCGATGGTGCCGACCAGGGCGACCGGCCATTCGACGAGGCCGGCGACCTCCTCCAGCAGCCCGTCGTCGGGGGAAAGGGTCAGCCCCTCCTGCGCGGCCAGCGCCTCGGCGTCGGCCTTGATCTTGGCCTTGCGCTCGGCGCGGTCGAGCACGACGTGGGCGGCGTGCAGCTTGGCCTTGTAGTCGGCGAAGCTCTCGACCGTGAAGGCGTCCGGCGACAGGAAGCGGTGGCCGCGGGTGCTGTTGCCGAAGGCCAGCTTGCCCTGCGCTCCGCCCAGGTCGAACGAGCCCTCCAGCACCACGCCGCCGAACAGCGCGATGATCGAGTGCAGCGGGCGCACCCAGCGCACCGTGCCGGTCCCCCAGCGCATCGACTTCGGCCAGGGGAAGTCGCCCATGACCGCCGGGATGATCTCGGCCAGCACTTCTGCGGTGGCGCGGCCCTTCTTCTCCGCCACGGCGAAGTAGAAGACGCCCTTGCCGGTGTCGCGCTGTTCGCACTGGTCCAGGCTGGTCAGGCCGGCGGACTTCAGGAAGCCGGCGACCGCCTGCTCCGGCGAGCCGACGCGCGGCCCCTTCTTCTCCTCGCGGACGTCGGCGGTGCGCTCGGCCAGGCCGTCGATCACCAGCGCGAGGCGGCGGGGGGTGGAATGGGCCTCCGCCGTGTCGAAGGACAGGCCGTTGGCGGCCAGCTTCTCGGTGACGAGGCGCTTGAGGTCGTCCGCCGCGCGCGCCTGCATGCGGGCCGGGATTTCCTCGGAGAAGAATTCGATCAGAAGTTCGGGCATGTTACTTGGCCCCCCCGGCGATCCACGCCTCGCAGCAGGCTTTCGCCAGCGCGCGCACGCGGCCGATGTAGGCGGCGCGCTCCACGACGCTGATGACGCCACGCGCGTCCAGCAGGTTGAAGAGGTGCGACGCCTTGATGCACTGGTCGTAGGCCGGCAGCGCGACGCCCTTGGCGATCAGCGACTGGCACTCCGCCTCGGCGTCCTTGAAATGCTGGAGCAGCATGTCGGTGTTGGCGTGCTCGAAGTTGTGGGCCGAATACTCGACCTCGGCGCGCTTGAACACGTCGCCGTACGTCACGCCCTGCCCGTTGAAGTCCAGGTCGTAGACGTTCTCCACGCCCTGCACATACATGGCCAGACGCTCCAGCCCGTAGGTCAGCTCGACCGCGACCGGGTCGCACTCGATGCCGCCGACCTGCTGGAAGTAGGTGTACTGGGTGACCTCCATGCCGTCGCACCACACCTCCCAGCCGAGGCCCCAGGCGCCCAGCGTCGGGCTTTCCCAGTCGTCCTCGACGAATCGGATGTCGTGCAGCGACGGGTCGATGCCCAGAACCTTCAGGCTTTCCAGATACAGCTCCTGCGGGTTGGCCGGCGAGGGCTTCAGGATGACCTGATACTGGTAATAGTGCTGGAGCCGGTTCGGGTTCTCGCCGTAGCGGCCATCCTTCGGGCGGCGCGAGGGCTGCACATAGGCCGCCTTCCACGGCTGCGGGCCGAGGGCGCGCAGCGTCGTCGCCGGGTGGAAGGTGCCCGCACCCACCTCCATGTCGTAGGGCTGGAGGATCACGCAGCCCTGCTCCGACCAGAACTGGTGGAGCTTGAGGATCAGGGCCTGAAAGGACAGGCCGCGGCTGTCTTGGGAAGACCCGCTCTGGGAGGCCATCGGCGGTCACTTATGATTGGTGTGGAAAAACGCGCCGCACGATACGCGGCGGAATCCCCGGAATCAAGCGCCCGCCTGGGTTTAAGGTTCAACGACCGTAGGGACAGACCGGCCGGCCGCAGGCCACGGCGGAGCGCGGGGCGACGTAGGCGCCGCATTCCGGGCATTTCTCCATGTCCTCCGCGGCCACCTGGGGCGAGCCGCCGCTGGTGGAGGTGGGCTTCCCGGAGCCGCGACGCTCCCGCTCGCGCAGGCGCTCCCGCCCGACCGCGCCGACGCGGTTGTACCAGCGCCAGCCGAACCACACGGCGCCGATCACCAGGATCAGGAACAGGATCTTGGAGAGACTGAACATGGCAGGGAGGATTAGGGCCTGCGGGGTGGCCCGGTCAAGGGCAGCCTTCAAGGGCCCCCTTCAACCCGAACGGCTGACCCGCCGAAAATAGACCGAATATCGAAAGAAGCCCCCGTCCAGCGCAAAGAATCCTTGTCGTCCGCAGCGGAAGCGGCACCTAATGGATGAAAACCGTGCGCAGAGGAGACGCAACGTTATGAACGCCAGCGCCTATCCGGTCATTGTCCGCCCCCTGCCCCCGGAACAGGGCGTCGGCTATGTGGCCGAGGTGCCCGACCTGCCGGGCTGCACCGCGGGCGGCGCCACCCCCGCCGACGCCAGCACGGCGGCGCTTGACGCCATCGCCGCCTGGATCGAGAACGCCCGCCGCACCGGCGAGCCGGTCCCGCCCCCGTCCGAACGCCTGCGCGAGGTGACCCAGTAACAGCCGGCTCACAGGCCGTAGCGCGACCAGAGCGCGCGTTCCTCCACGGCGGCCAGCGCCGCCGCCGGGAGGTCGGCCGCGAGACGGTCCAGCGCGGTCGTGCCCACCGGTGCCTCCACACGGAAGCCCATGCGGCGGAACCAGCGCCGGTCCTCCTGCACCACGCGCAGCCGGACCTTCTCGCCGAAGCGGCCCCGCAGCACGGTGCGCAGGTCGCCGATGCCGTCGATCAGCCCGAGTTCCAGAGCCCGCCGCCCCGCCCAGAAGGCACCGGAGAACAGCTCCTCCTCCGGCCCCGACAGGCGGGCGCCGCGGCGGTCGCGCACCATCGCCTTGAAGGCGTCGTGGATCTCCGCCTGGATCGCCTTCAGATGGGCGACCCCGTCCTCCCGCTCCGGCGAGAAGGGGTCGAGGATTACCTTCTTGTCGCCCGCGGTGTAGAGCCGACGCTCGATGCCGAAGCGCTGGATGAACTCGTGCGCGCCGAAGCCCGAGGACACCACCCCGATGGAGCCCAGGATGCTGCTCTCGTCCGCCCAGATCTCGTCCGCCGCGCAGGCCAGCCAATAGCCGCCGGACGCCGCCGCGTCCTCGCAGAAGGCGAAGACCGGCACCTTCTTTTCGGTGGCGAGGTCGCGGATGCGCTTGGCGATCAGCGCCGACTGGACGGGCGATCCGCCCGGCGAGTTGACGACCAGCGCCACCGCCGCCTGCGTCTTCGGCGCGAAGGCGCGTTCGATCAGCCCGGCCATGCTGGACATGGTCAGACCCTGACGGAAGGCTCCGGCCTGACCGATGACACCGGACAGGCGGAGAACGGACACGATCGGCCCGGCGTCGCGCCAGGGGCCGAACGGGAGTTTGGCGAGCAGCTTCGTCATGTTCATCGCCGGTTGAAATGGTGGCGCTGAGGCTGGATTAAAAGCGCCGACTTAAGCGATCAATGGCTCCATGTCGCGCAGAATCCGCTGCGCCTGCGCGCTGTAGGCACCGTCAGGACCGTGCAGCACCAGCCCGGCGGCGAATCGCGCGGGCGACCGCCCTCCCTTTTGCGCGCTCAGCAGGATGCGTCGCGCCTCCTCTCCGGCCTTCGGCCAGAGCGGAACGAGCAGAAGGGAGCCGAATCGGGCGCCGTGGAGAGCGGCCAGGATCTCGTCCACCCGGTCGGCCCGGTGGACCATGGTCAGCGTGCCGCGCGGCTTCAGCATCGCGGCGGCGAAGCGCACCCAATCGGTCAGCCCCGCCTCCCCCTCCACGTTGGCGGCGGCCTTCCAGGGGTCGGGCGGCACGCTGGCCGCCCCGGCGCGCAGGTAGGGGGGGTTCATCATCACCCGGTCGAAGGTTCCGGGAATCAGCTCCGGCGGCGGGGCCAGCAGATCGCCGTCGAGGACCGTCACTCGGCCCTCCACGCCGTTGAGTGCGGCGTTGCGCCGCGCGACGTCCGCCGCCTCCGCCCGCTTCTCCAGCCCGGCGATCGTCACGCCCGGCACACGGACGGCGAGGCAGAGCGCCGCGGCCCCGGTGCCGGTGCCGACGTCCAGCACCCGTTCTCCCGCTTCAGCGGCGGTGACGGCGGCGAGAAGCACGGGGTCGATGGCAGCGCGATAGCCGGCCTGCGGCTGGTGCAGGCGAACGCGCCCGTTGAGAAGCGTGTCGAACGCCGCGTCGCTCTCCATCGTCACGCCCCCAACTCCTCCCCGGCGTCGCGCAGCAGGCGGCAGGCGGCGGCATGATCCTCCTCGGCCACCATCAGGCGGCGGGGGATGGCGCCGATGGAGCCCTCCAGGATGCTGGTGTGGGTGTCCAGCACGATCCCCTCGATTCCCGCATCGGCCAGCAGGGCCAGAAGCCAGCTCAGGCGGACCGGATCGGTGGTGCGCAGCAGTTCCTTCATGAAATCCCGGCTGTTCTGTGCCCTTAAACGCCTTGCGGGCTTGACCGAAGAGGCTATGCCGTTATGCTCCCTGCCGGAATTCGTCACGTCAATCATCATTGGAGTCGACCTTGGCGGTCGTGACCAACCTCGAGCCGAAACGGCGGAAGTCCACCCCGCTCGACGATCTGACCGCCCTGGTGGCCGATGACCTGAGCGCGGTCAACGAGATCATCGTCCAGCGGATGCATTCGTCCGTGGAGATGATCCCGCAGCTTGCCGGCTACCTCATCGCCGCCGGCGGCAAGCGCCTGCGCCCCGTCCTCACCCTCGCCGCCGCCGAGCTGTGCGGCTACAAGGGCGAGGACCACAAGATGCTGGCCGCGGTGGTGGAGTTCATCCACACCGCCACCCTGCTGCACGACGACGTCGTGGACGAGAGCGACCTGCGCCGCGGCCTCGCCTCGGCCAACGCGGTGTTCGGAAACAAGGCCAGCGTGCTGGTCGGCGACTTCCTGTTCTCCCGCAGCTTCGAGCTGATGGTGGAGGTCGGGTCGCTGGACGTGCTGCGCATCCTGTCCAAGGCGTCCGCGGTGATCGCCGAGGGCGAGGTGCTGCAGCTGCGCACCACCAACGACACCGAAACCAGCGAGCAGGCCTATCTGGAGGTCATCAAGGCCAAGACGGCGGAGCTGTTCGCCGCCGCCTGCCGCGTCGGCGCCGTGGTGGCCGCCCGCCCGCAGGCGGAGGAGCTGGCGCTCTACGACTACGGCATGAACCTGGGCATCGCCTTCCAGCTCGTCGACGACGTGCTGGACTACTCGGCCTTCCAGGCGAAGCTGGGCAAGACGGTCGGCGACGATTTCCGCGAAGGCAAGATCACCCTGCCCGTCGTGCTGGCCTTCCGCCGCGGCAACGACGAGGAGCGGGCCTTCTGGCGCCGCACCATGGAGGAGCTGGACCAGCAGGAGGGCGACCTGGAGCGCGCCCAGGAACTGATGGCCAAGCACAACGCGCTGAAGGACACGGTGGAGCGCGCGCGCCACTACGGCTCCATCGCGCGCGACGCGCTGGGCCTGTTCCCGGACACGCCGGTGAAGGCCGCCCTGCTGGAGGTGCTGGATTTCGTGATCGAGCGCGATTTCTAAGCTTTGGGAACTTTTTCGCCGCGGGGGATGATTTTCACGTTGCAGCCCCCGGTTCGAGCGGCTATATACGCGGCCCACGGTGACGCCGGCCACGGCGACACCGACGGACCGGAGAGTAGCTCAGCCTGGTAGAGCACTGCTTTCGGGAGGCAGGGGCCGGAGGTTCGAATCCTCTCTCTCCGACCAGTACGAAGGGCCGATGCGGCGACGCATCGGCCCTTTCGCTTTTCCGGCCCGGCCCGCCGCCAATTGTGCCGGCTTTCGCCCCCGGCAAAAAAACATTCCGCAAATGCCGCTTATTCCCATTGCAGGCCACGGGCAAAGGGTCTATACACCCGGCCCACGGCGACGCTGGCAACGGCGGCACCGATTGGACCGGAGAGTAGCTCAGCCTGGTAGAGCACTGCTTTCGGGAGGCAGGGGCCGGAGGTTCGAATCCTCTCTCTCCGACCAGTACGAAAAGGGCCGATGTGGCAACGCATCGGCCCTTTCGCTTTTCCGCCCCACCGCTGCGGCACAGGTCGCGCTCCCGCCTGTTGTCCCTTTGGAAGCGACACAGACGGGGAGCGGACCCATGGAACAGGCGATCGGACAGGAACCCCAGGCGGCGGGCGGCCCGGTGGGCACGGAGATCGATCCCAAGGCCGTCGTGGTGTCCCGCGCGGTGCGCGACCTGCTCCAGCCCCACGGCTTCCGCCCGCGCGACATCGGAAGCGGCGTGGGCGGCGGCATGGCCTGGAACCGGCGCGGCGGCGACGACACCCACGAGATGATCACCTGCAACGGGCGGCTGTCCGGCGACCCCGACCGGGCGGAATGGACCGCCGGGCGCTACGGCAACCGCGGCGGCTTCGTGGAGGTCACCGGCCTGACGCTGCGCGGCGCGCTGGACGCCGTGGCCGTCCTGCCCCGGCCGGTGAGGGTCGACGGCTCGCTGGCCGAGGGCATCTACCCGTCGCTGGAGGACGCCCTCGACGACATCGCGTGACGGGTTACTTCAGCGCCTCGTCGATCTCCACCTGATAGCCCTTGGCGAGGCGGTTGGTCTCGTTGGCCATGCCGATGACGGCCATCAATTCGCCGAACTGGGCGTCGGTCATCCCGGCCCGCCGCGCCGCGGCCTCGTGCGAGCGGATGCAATAATCGCAGCCGTTGGTCACGCTGACCGCGACGAAGATCATCTCCTTCACCAACGGGTCCAGCGCGCCGGGGGCCATCACCTCCTTCAGGCTCTCCCAGGTGCGCTTCAGCGTGGGCGGGTGATGGGCGGCCATCTTCCAGAAATTGTTGACGTCCGGCACGCTGCGGGCCGTCTTGATGTCGTCGTAGACGGCGCGCACCTCGGGAGCGGCGTCGGCGTGCTCGATGGGTTTCAGGGGCATGATGGTGCTCTCCGCGGCAGGTTGAACGGTCATGAGGAAGTCCGCTGCTGCGGCATTGTCTCCGGTTCCGCCCTGCGGAGCCATGGGGAGACCATATCCCCATGGCGTCCTCCGCTGAAAGTCATAGGGCCGCCGGAAAGTTGAGGTTGCCCCGGCTGCCACGGACCGGCATAGCTTCTGGGCCACAGTGGCCCGCGCATGGCGCCCCGCCCCATCGCCACCCGTGATCGCCTTCCCCGCCTCCAACACCGCAGGCCATGCCTCTTCGCTACCTCTCCGCCCTGGCAACCGAATCAGCGAGAATGGTGCGCCTTCTGCGCATCCTGCTGGTGGCCTCCGTCCTGGTCCCCGCCTTGCTGTTCACCGCCATCGCCTGGCGCGACTTTCAAGAGGAGGAAGCGCAGGCGGAGCGCAACATTCGCAAGACCGTGCTGATTCTGCACGAGCACATGCAGAAGGTCTTCGACACGGTCGAGCAGGTCCTGGACCGGCTGGACGAGCGGACCACCGGCATGAGCTGGGACGAGATCGGCCGTTCCGACGATCTGCACGGCTATCTGAGAACCCTGGTCGAGGAGGTTCCACAGATCGGCGTCGTCGGTCTGATCGATCCCAACGGCACGCTGCGCAACGACAACCGCCTGTTCCCGTCCCCATCGATCAACGTCGGCGACCGGGAGTATTTCCGCATCCAGGCGGCCGGCGACGCCGGCATCCTCGTCAGCGAGGCGATCACGGGACGCGGATCGGGCAAGCGGCAATTCAACGTCACGCGCCGCCGCGCCGCCGCGGGTGGACCGGAAGGGGCGTTCAACGGCGTGCTTCTGACCGCCGTGCTGACCGATTACCTGATGGATTTCTATCAGCTCGTCGTCTCCGGCCAGCAGGAGTCGATCTCCCTCGTCCGCCGCGACGGCTCGGTCCTGGTCCGCTTCCCCTCGATGGGTGAGCAGCAGGCCCGCCATGGCGCGGACAGCAATCTGCTCGGCGTCATGGCGGCCGGGCAGGGCGAGGGTGTGTTCCGCACGCGGGGCCGCATGGACGGCGTGGCGAGGCTCAATGGCTTCATGCACGTGGCGCCCTATCCGCTCTACGTCACCTACGGCATTCCGATTTCCGAGATCCGGGCCGGCTGGGCGCGCGACATGCTTCTGTACGCCGCCTTCGCCGTGCCGGCGATGCTGGCTCTGGTCGGCATCACCCTGTTGGCGCTGCGCCGCGCGCAGAGCGAAATGCAGGCCGTCCGCCGCTGGACCGAAGAGGCCCGTGCCCGCGAGTCCCTGGAGAACGCGCTGCGCCAGTCTCAGAAGCTGGAGGCGCTGGGCCAGTTGACCGGGGGAGTCGCCCACGACTTCAACAATCTGCTGACCGCCGCCCTGGCCAACCTGCATCTGATGGAACGGCATCTCCCGGCGGAAGGAACGCGCTATCTGGACGGCACCCTCACCGCGCTGGAGCGCGCCCGGACGCTGACCGGGCAGCTTCTCGCCTTCTCGCGCCAGGAGGCTGTGGACCCCAAGGTGATCGATCTGGGGGACGGCCTGCGCGCCATGGCCAATCTGCTGGAACGCTCGATCCGGGCGGACATCGCGCTGGACTGGACGCTTCCCAGCGCCCCGCTGCGGGTGGAGGTGGACCCGGTCCAACTGGAGCTGGCGGTGCTGAATCTCGTCGTCAACGCCCGTGACGCGATGCCATCGGGCGGACGCATCCGCATCGCCGTCCGGCAGGAGGAAGCGCCCGACGGCCCGCTCGCCGTTCTGGAGATCACCGACACCGGCGGCGGCATGCCGCCCGAGGTCGCCGCCCGCGCCTTCGAGCCCTTCTTCACCACCAAGCCGCACGGCAAGGGGACGGGTCTGGGCCTATCGATGGTCTACGGGTTCGCCCGGCAGTCGGGCGGCAACGCGACCATCTCCAGCGCGCCGCGCCGCGGCACGGTCGTCCGCATCACCCTGCCGGTGTCCGACCGGACGCCGGAACCGGAAGCGGCGCCGGACCCGGCGGAGGCGCCGTCGGCCGGCCCGGTGCGCCTGCTGGTGGTCGAGGACAACACGCTGGTCCTGATGGCCACCGTCGAGGGGCTGACCCAGGAGGGCTTCGAAGTGGTGACCGCCGACCACGGCGCCGCCGCTCTGGAGATCCTGGAGCAGGACGCCGCCTTCGACGTGATCGTGACCGACGTGGTGATGCCCTACGGCGTGTCGGGAATCGATCTGGCGCGGCGGGTGCAGGAGCGCTGGCCCGGCATCCGGGTTCTGCTGATTTCCGGCTACAGCCCCGAATCGCTGACCGGGCTCAAGGCCGACGCCGCCGTCCTGCCCAAGCCCTTCACCCCGGACCAGCTCGCCGCCCGCGTCCGCGCCCTGCTCCGCACCGCGAAAGCCGTCTGACGACCGGACGGAAGGGTCAAAGCAGAACGCTGATGAACATCGGCGCCCACAGCACCGCCGACCAGATCAGCCCCAGAAAGATGCCGTGGGTGAGGTCGGTGAAGGTCGGTTCCGACAGGCAATGCATGCGCCAGAACGCTTCGCGGTCGTTCATGCCCCGACGCTGCGGGGGATGGTTCTGAACGTCCTTCATGACCGTTTCCTTGTTGGGGGCCAAAAGGAAGGAACCGGCGAAGGGCGCCGCGGTTCCGCCGCGCGGCAGGAACATCGATCGGGCAGGATGGGAAACGCCGAAAAGGAAAAGGCCTCCCTGCCCTTTCGGGCGGGAGGCCTTCCGGTCGGATGGGATGAGCCGCTTACTTGGTGCGGATCATCGGGGTGAGCTGGTCGCCCCAGTTGCCCGTCGCGTTGTGATAGCGGGCGGTGCGCATCAGCTCGACCGTCACGCCGGCTTCCACGGCCTTGACGACGGCGTCGTTCAGGCGGTGCAGGCTGTTGGCGAGGACGCGGATGGCGCTTTCCTGCTCGTCCGTGAGGTTCGAACGCTCGTCCGGCGGCGCATCCTGGAAACCCGGCTGATTCGTCATGCGGCTATCCTTCCCTTGTTCTCCGGCCCGGGTCTTTCGGCCCCGGCTCTGGCCCTGGTTCACCGGCGCCGTTGCGCCGGCATGGCCGGGTGCTGCGCTGCAAACCCGGCATTCAACGTCTTAACACATCACGCGCCGGGAGCAAGGGCGCGGCAAGACAACCTCGTTCGAAAGAGTCATGCCTCCCGCGGCAGAGTGCCGCCCCCCGGGGATGCCGGACGGGGGAAGGACCCCGGCGCACTTCAATCGCGCTGCGTTCGACGGACGGCGTTTGATCGGGGCGCGCTCCCGGCCTAGCTTGGCGGTCCAAGGGCAGACGCCGACAAGAACAATCCGCAGCCGATCACAACGAAGAAAGACTGGACCATGGCCGACACCGCGACCGATTCCCGCTCCGTCGCCTTTCTGGGGCTTGGCACGATGGGCTTTCCCATGGCCGGCCATCTGGCCGTCCGGGGCGGCCACCGGGTGACCGTCTACAACCGCACCGCCGCCAAGGCCGAGGCCTGGACCGCCCGCTTCGGCGGGGCCAGCGCCCCGACCCCCGCGGACGCCGCCCGCGAGGCCGAGGTGGTCTTCCTCTGCGTGGGCGGCGACGACGACGTGCGGGCGGTGGCCGGCGAGGCCATGGGCGCCATGAAGCCCGGCACCATCGTCGCCGACCATTCCACCGTCTCCGCCACCGTCTCGCGCGAGATGGCCGAATTGGCCCGCGAACGCGGCCTGTTCTTCCTTGACGCGCCGGTGTCCGGAGGGCAGGCCGGGGCGGAGAACGGGGTGCTGACGGTGATGGTGGGCGGCGACGCCGACGCCTTCGCCCGTGTCCAGCCGCTGATGGCCTGCTACGGCCGCTCCGTCACCCATATGGGGCCGGCGGGGGCCGGTCAGCTGACCAAGATGGTCAACCAGATCTGCATCGCCGGCCTGCTCCAAGGTCTGGCCGAGGGCATGGCCTTCGCGCAGAAGGCCGGGCTGGACGGGCACAAGGTCGTGGACGTGATCGGAAAGGGGGCCGCCCAGTCCTGGCAGATGGACAACCGCGCCAAGACCATGCTGGACGGCAAGTTCGACTTCGGCTTTGCCGTGGACTGGATGCGCAAGGATCTGGGCATCGTCCTGGGCGAGGCGCGCAACAACGGCGCCAGCCTGCCCGTCACCGCCCTCGTCGACCAGTTCTACGCCGAGGTCCAGGCGATGGGCGGCAACCGCCTGGACACCTCCAGCCTGATGACGCGGCTGACGCGCTGACCAGAAGGGGAAAGGGGAGCGCCACGGCGCTCCCCGCCCCGACGTTACACCCGGACGACCTTGCCGGGGTTCATCCGGTTGTCCGGGTCGAAGGCGCGCTTCAGCTCGCCCATCACGGCGAAGGCGTCGCCGGCCTCCTTCTCCAGGAACTCCATCTTGCCGTAGCCGATGCCGTGCTCGCCCGTGCAGGTGCCGCCCATGGCGAGCGCCCGGTCGACCATGCGGTCGTTCAGGCGCTTGGCCTCGGCCATCTCCTCCGGCTTGTCGGGGTCGATGACGTAGACGAGGTGGAAGTTGCCGTCGCCGACATGGCCGACCAGAGGGGCCAGCATCGAGGATTCGGCGATGTCCTTCTTGGTCTCCAGGATGCAGTCGGCCAGCCGCGAGATCGGCACGCAGACGTCGGTCGGCCAGCCCTTTGAGCCGGGACGCAGCGCCAGCGCCGCGTAGTAGCCGTCGTGGCGGGCCTGCCAGAGCTTGGAGCGGTCCTCCGGACGGGTCGCCCAGGTGAATTCGCTGCCGCCAAACTCCGCGGCGATGGCCGAGACCATCTCCGCCTGCTCCTTCACCCCGGCGGCGGTGCCGTGGAACTCGAAGAACAGGGTCGGGGCGACCTTGTAGTCCAGCTTGGAATACTTGTTCACCGCGTCCATCTGGACCTCGTCCAGCAACTCGATGCGGGCGACGGGGATGCCGGACTGGATGGTCTGGATCACCGTGTCCACCGCGCCTCGGATGTCGTTGAACGGGCAGACCGCCGACGAGATCGCCTCCGGGATGCCGTAGAGGCGCAGCGTCACCTCGGTGATGATGCCGAGCGTACCCTCCGCCCCGACGAACAGGCGGGTCAGGTCATAGCCGGCGGCGGACTTGCGGGCGCGCCCGCCGGTCTTGATGATCCGGCCGTCGGCCAGCACCACGGTCAGCCCCAGCACGTTCTCGCGCATGGTGCCGTAGCGCACAGCGTTGGTGCCGCTGGCGCGGGTGGAGGCCATGCCGCCGAGCGAGGCGTCGGCGCCGGGGTCGATGGGGAAGAACAGGCCGGTGTCGCGCAGATGCTCGTTGAGCTGCTTGCGGGTCACGCCGGCCTGGACGGTGACGTCGAGGTCCTCGGGGCTGACGCGCAGGACCTCCTTCATGTTCGACACGTCGATGCAGACGCCGCCGGCCAGCGCCGCGACGCCGCCCTCCAGCGAGGTGCCGGTGCCGAAGGGGATGATCGGCAGCTTGTGCTTCGCGCAGAGCTTGACGATGGCGCTGACCTCCTCGGTGGAGGTGGCGAAGGCGACGCCGTCGGGCGGGAAGTTGGGGTGGTAGGACTCGTCCTTGCCGTGATGCTCGCGCACCGCCGCGGCGGTGGTGAAGCGGTCCCCAAGCAGGGCCTTGAACTCGGCCTTCATCTCGTCGGTGAAGGCGACGCGAGGCTGGGCGGCGGGTACGGCGGTCATGGACGAATCTCCCGGGGGTCCTTTTGGCACGGTGCCGTGCGGTGGTAGGACCGGAGAAGCTAAGCCCCGCCGCCCGCGCAGACAAGCGACTCGCGCGCATGGGTGGGTGCCACAGCAAAAGCCCTCTCCCCCCTGGGGAGAGGGGAGGGTGAGGGGGCATTACGCCCGGCAGGGCGGAGAAGGGCTCCCGCTTCGTGCCCTTGGCCGCCTTCGGCGCCCCCTCATCCTAACCTTCTCCCCAGGGGGGAGAAGGAACAGGCATTCTCACGCCTCCTCGTAGCCGCCGCCGCCCGGGGTCTCGACGACCAGCACGTCGCCCTCCCCCATGGCGGTCTTGTCCTGGGGGCCGAGTTCCTCGACCGAGCCGTCGGTGCGCTGGACCCAGGTGCGGCCGATCTGGCCGGGGGCGCCGCCCTTCAGGCCGAAGGGCGGAACCCGGCGGTGGTTGGACAGGATGGCGGCGGTCATCGGCTCCAGGAACTTCAGGCGCCGCACCACCCCGTCACCGCCGCGCCAGCGCCCCGCCCCGCCCGATTCGCGGCGGATGCGGAAGCTGTCCAGCAGCACCGGGAAGCGCCATTCCAGCACCTCCGGGTCGGTCAGGCGCGAGTTGGTCATGTGGGTGTGCACCGCGTCCGTCCCGTCGAAGCCGGGACCGGCGCCGGAGCCGCCGCAGACCGTCTCGTAATACTGGTAGCGCTCGTTGCCGAAGGTCGTGTTGTTCATCGTCCCCTGCGCCGAGGCCAGCACGCCGAGCGCGCCGTACAGCGCGTCGGTGACGCACTGGCTGGTCTCCACGTTGCCGGCCACCACCGCGGCGGGGTAGCTGGGCGACAGCATGGTGCCCGGCGGGATGACGATCTCGATGGGCTTCAGGCAGCCCTCGTTCATCGGGATCTCGTCGTCCACCAGCGTGCGGAAGACGTAGAGCACCGCCGCCCGGCACACCGCCGTCGGGGCGTTGAAGTTGCTGGTGAGCTGCGGGCTGGTGCCGGTGAAGTCCACCCGCGCCGACCGCTCGTCCTTGTCGATGGTGATGCGGACCTTGATGACCGCGCCGTTGTCCAGCTCCTGCACGAACTCGCCGTCGGTCAGCACGTCGATGACGCGGCGGACCTGCTCCTCGGCGTTGTCCTGGACCAGCTTCATGTAGGCGTTGACCGTCTCCAGCCCGAACTGGGCGACGATGCGGCGCAGCTCCCGCGCGCCCTGCTCGTTGGCGGCGATCTGTGCCTTCAGGTCGCCCAGGTTCTGCGCCACGTTGCGCGCCGGCTGCGGCCCGGCGGTGAAGAGGGCGACGACCTCCTCCTCCAGGAAGCGGCCCCGCTCGACGAGCTGGACGTTGTCGAGGAGGACGCCCTCCTGGTCGATGGTCGTGCTGTCCGGCGGCATCGAGCCGGGGGTGATCCCGCCGACGTCGGCGTGGTGCCCGCGCGAGGCGACGTAGAACAGCACCCGTTCGCCGGCCTCGTCGAAGACCGGGGTGATGACGGTGATGTCCGGCAGATGCGTGCCCCCGTGATAGGGGTCGTTCAGCATGTAGACGTCGCCGGGGTTCATCTCCCCCTGGCGCCGCTCGACGATGGCGCGCACGCTCTCGCCCATGGAGCCGAGATGCACCGGCATGTGCGGAGCGTTGGCGATCAGCCCGCCGTCCGCGTCGAACAGGGCGCAGGAGAAGTCCAGCCGCTCCTTGATGTTCACCGAATAGGCGGTCTTCTCCAGCGTGAAGCCCATCTGCTCGGCGATGGACATGAAGAGGTTGTTGAAGACCTCCAGCATCACCGGGTCGGCCTTGGTGCCGATGGCGAGGCGCTGCGGCAGCTCCTCGAAGCGGGTCAGCACGAGGTGGTTCTTGCGGGTCACCTCGGCGATCCAGCCGGGCTCGACCACCGTGGTGGCGATCTTCTCCTTGATGACGGCGGGGCCGGTGACGCGGTTGCCGGGCTGGAGCTGGTCGCGGTCGTAGACCGGCGCCTCGCGGTCGGCGCCGCCGGTGTGCAGCGTGACCGTGGCGAGGCGGCGCGGCAGCGCGCCGGTGACGCCGGGCAGGTCCTGGTCGTCGGCGCTCTCGGTGCGGCCCACCGCCTCCACCGACACGGCCTCGACCACCAGGGCCTTGCCTTCCATCATGAAGCCGTAGCGCTGGCGGTGCGCCGCCTCGAAGGCCGCGGCCATGGCGTCGAGCGGCCCGAAATCGACGACCAGCGGGCTGTCGGAGCCCTCCACCTTGATGTGCGCCTTGCGCAGAACGGCCAGCCGGTCCTCCGGCACGCCCTGGCGGGCCAGCTCCATGCGGCCCTCGGCCTCCAGCGCGGCGAGCGTGGCGGTCAGCTCGTCCACCAGGGCGTCGTCGAGGCGGGCCTCCACCGCGCGCTCGCGGATCGCCACCGTGTCGGCCAGGCCGATGCCGTAGGCCGACAGCACGCCGGCGTGCGGGTGCAGGAAGACCTTGCGCATGCCCAGCGCGTCGGCGACCAGACAGACATGCTGCCCCGCCGCCCCGCCGAAGCCGTTCAGCGTGTATTGGGTGACGTCGTAGCCGCGCTGCACCGAGATCTTCTTGATGGCGTTCGCCATGTTGTCCACGGCGATCTTCAGGAAGCCCTCGGCCACCTGATGCGGGGTCATCTCGGTGCCCAGCGCCTCGTTCACCTCCTCGGCCAATTCGGCGAACTTCTCGCGCACGATGGCGGCGTCGAGCGGCTGGTCGGCCTCCGGCCCGAAGACGTGGGGGAAGAAGTCGGGGTGCAGCTTGCCGACCATGACGTTGCAGTCGGTCACGGTCAGCGGCCCGCCGCGGCGGTAACAGGCCGGGCCGGGGTTGGCGCCGGCGCTCTCCGGCCCGACGCGGAAGCGCGCCCCGTCGAAGAAGCAGACCGAGCCGCCGCCCGCCGCCACGGTGTGGATGTGCATCATGGGGGCGCGCATCCGCACCCCGGCCACCACCGTGTCGAAGGCGCGCTCATATTCCCCGGCGTAGTGCGACACGTCGGTGGAGGTGCCGCCCATGTCGAAGCCGATGACCCGGTCGAAGCCGGCCATGCGCGCGGTGCGCACCGCCCCGACGATGCCGCCCGCCGGGCCGGAGAGGATGGCGTCCTTGCCCTGGAACCAGCGCGCGTCGGTCAGCCCGCCGTTCGACTGCATGAACATCAGCCGCACGCCGGAGAGGTCCCCGGCCACCTGCTCCACATAGCGGCGCAGGATCGGCGACAGGTAGGCGTCGACCACCGTGGTGTCGCCGCGCCCGACGATCTTCATCAGCGGGCTGACCTGATGGCTGACCGACACCTGGGTGAAGCCGATGGAGCGGGCCAGCGCCGCCACCTGCTTCTCATGGTCCGGGAAGCGGTAGCCGTGCATCAGCACCACCGCGGCGGCGCGGAAGCCGTCCTGGTAGGCTTGCTCCAGCTGGACCCGCACGGCGCGCAGGTCCACGGCCTTCAGCACCGTGCCGTCGGCCTTGACCCGCTCCGGCACCTCGGCCACCCGCTCGTACAGCAGCTCGGGCAACACGATGTGGCGGGCGAATATCTTCGGGCGGGCCTGATAGCCGATGCGGAGCTGGTCGCCCAGCCCCTCGGTGATGAGCAGCAGCGTGCGCTCGCCCTTGCGCTCCAGAAGCGCGTTGGTGGCGACGGTGGTGCCCATCTTCACCGCCTCGACCGCCTCCGCCGGGATCGGCTGGCCGGAGGCGAGGCCCAGCAGGTCGCGGATGCCCTGGATGGCGGCGTCGCGGTAGCGTTCCGGATTCTCCGACAGCAGCTTGTGCGTGACCACCGACCCGTCCGGGCGTTTGGCCACGATGTCGGTGAAGGTGCCGCCACGGTCAATCCAGAACTGCCACCGGCCCTGCTCTTGGGACGCCATACCCCACTCCCTGATGTTTCCGATTTCCGGGGAGTGTGACGATACGCCGCCGCAGGTCAAGCCGGGGAGGACGAAAGGGTGGGATGCGTCCCCTTTCCCTCCCCGTCCGGTCAGGCCGCCTTGAGCAACGCCGGCAAACCGTCCAGCACGGCGTTCACAGCCCCCGCCCCATCCTCGAACGCCTCCAGCGCCAGCGAGAATTGCGAAGGACGCGGCAGGTCGATGGTGATGGCGAACTCCCCCCCGTCGCGTTCCAATTGCCCGCCGAAGCGGCGCGACAGGGCGCGCATGCGGGTGTTGTCGGATAGGCACATCATATGGACCTGCCCGATGCCCCGGTTGGCCGCGATGGACAGCGAGCGGCGGATCAGGGTGGAGCCGACGCCCCGCCCTTGAAAGTCCTTCTCGACGCTGATTGCCAGCTCCGCCGCGCCGGGCCACAGCAGCCGGTCGAAGCACAGCTCCACCGCGCCCCGCAACTCGCCACGGTCGAACAGGCCGACCAGCGTCGTCCGCGTCCAGTCGAGCGACTGGCAATGCTTGACGATGACGTCGTCGGAGACGGTGCCGGTGAAGCGGGCGTAGCGGTCTGCCTTGTCCAGCCGCAGCAGATGCGCGCGGTATTGGCCGCGCTCGGCGGGGAGAAGCTTGCGAATGGCGGACATGGGGAGACTCGTGGCACTGGTGATTCGGGACATCGCACCGCTTTGCGTCGTCCGCTTCCCCCGTCAGCGGCCTGGATCGGCCACCCTCTTTTGTTGCGGCGCAACATGGCGAAGACCGGACGAAAGGACAAGCCCTCCCGCGACGACGGACCGGCTTTGTTGCAGCGCGGCAACATGACGCTCCGCCGGAAAATCCTCTACCTCCAACGGATGAAAAGGGTGCGAAGCGCGAAAATGCTGGGAAACAACGAAAAAGTATGGGGCCGGTTGGCGCGGTGCCGGACTGCCGGTATGCTGCGCCAGCGGTCGAAAGGCGGATAAAAATGAGCATCTGGGGCAGCGTCCTGGGCGGGGCGGCCGGTTTCACCATGGGCGGGCCGATCGGGGGCCTCATCGGTCTGGCCGCCGGCTATGCGGTGGGGCGCGGCTTCCGCGGCCTGTGCGGCCCGGCGGATGCGACCAAGTCCATCGCCTTCACCATCGGCGTGATCGCCCTGTCGGCGAAGATGGCCCGCGCCGACGGCGTGGTGAAGCGGGTGGAGGTGGACACCTTCAAGCGCCTGTTCCGCGTTCCGCCGGAGGAGCTGGACACGGTGGGCCACGTCTTCGACCTCGCCCGCAAGGACACCCACGGGTTCGAGGAATACGCCCAGCAGATCGCCGGTCTGTTCGAGGACCGCCGCGCCGTGCTGGAGGAGCTGCTCGACAGCCTGCTGGCCATCGCCGAGGCCGACGACGAGCTGCACGAGACGGAAGTCGAATACCTGCGCACGGTCGCCCACATCTTCGGCTTCAGCGACGAGGAGTTCGAACGCATCGTCGCCGGCCACCACATCGCCGGCACGCCGAACGAGACCGATCCCTACGGCGTGCTGGGCGTCTCCCGCCGGGCCAGCGACGAGGCGATCAAGGCCGCGCATCGCCGTCTGGTGCGCGAGCATCACCCGGACGTGCTGATCGCCCAGGGCATGCCGCAGGAGTTCGTGGATCTGGCGACGCAGAAGGTCGCCGCCATCAACGCCGCCTTCGACCGGATCGAGAAGGAGCGCGCGCGCGGCTAAAGCCAGGCGTCGCGCCTTCCTTCCTTCCCCGTGCATCCCCGCCCCGGCGCAATCGGGTGTCGCGAGCCTGCGGACCGCACGCTATATAAGCACACCTCCGCACACCGCACCGTTGGGTCATGGCTCCTCCTGCTCCGATCACCGCGCTCCAGGGCGTGTCCGTCACCTTCGGTGGCCGTCCGCTGTTCGAAACCATCGACCTGTCCATCGGGCGAGGCGACAAGGCCTGTCTGGTCGGGCGCAACGGGTCCGGCAAATCGACGCTGATGAAGGTGCTGGCCGGCATGATCCAGCCGGACGGCGGCACCGTCTTCACCCAGCCGGGCGCCCGCATCGCCTATCTGCCGCAGGAGCCGGACTTCACCGGCTGCGCCACCGTGCACGACTACGTCGCCGCCGGCCTGCCCGCCGACGAGCGGGACGAGGCGCACCGGGTGGACGCCGTGCTGGACCGGCTCCAGGTGCCGGGCCATCTCGACCCCAACACGCTGTCGGGCGGCGAGGCGCGGCGCACGGCGCTGGCCCGCACGCTGGTCGGCGCCCCCGACGTCATGCTGCTCGACGAGCCAACCAACCACCTCGACCTCCCCACCATCGAGTGGCTGGAGGAGGAATTGCTGGCCTACCGTGGCGGTCTGCTGCTGATCTCGCACGACCGCAGCTTCCTGAACCGGCTGGCCAAGCGCACGCTGTGGCTGGACCGCGGCACGGTGCGCGCCACCGACCGCGGCTTCGCCGAGTTCGAGACCTGGCAGGCCGAGGTGTTCGAATCGGAGGAGATCGCCGCCCAGAAGCTCGACCGCAAGATCGAAGGCGAGATGAAGTGGCTGCGCGAGGGCATCTCGGCCCGGCGCACCCGCAACATGGGCCGCGTGCGCGCCCTGCTCCAGCTCCGCACCGACCGCGCCGAGCGCATCAAGGGCGGCCAGCAGGCTAAGCTCGCCGTCGCCGAGGCCGAGCGCGGCGGGCGCTTGGTCATCGAGGCCGAGCACATCTCGAAGGGCTTCGACACGGCGGACGGCCGCAAGACCATCGTCAACGACTTCTCCACCCGCATCCTGCGCGGCGACCGGGTGGGGCTGATCGGGCCGAACGGCGCCGGCAAGACCACCCTGCTGAAGATGCTGACCGGCCAGATGGAGCCCGACAGCGGCACGATCCGGCTGGGCACCAACCTGGAAACCGCCTATTTCGACCAGCGGCGCGACGGGCTGGACCCCGAGGACACCATCCGCAAGGTGCTGTGCCCCTTCGGCGGCGACAGCGTGATGGTCAACGGCCAGCCGCGCCACGTCGCCGGCTACATGCGCGACTTCCTGTTCGACACGCGCCAGCTCGACAGCCCGGTCAAGGCCCTGTCCGGCGGTGAGCGCAACCGGCTGCTGCTCGCCCGCCTCTTCGCGCGGCCCAGCAACATGATGATCCTCGACGAGCCGACCAACGACCTCGACATGGACACGCTGGACCTGCTGGAGGATGTGCTCGGCGACTATCAGGGCACGCTGCTGCTGGTCAGCCACGACCGCGACTTCCTCGACCGGCTGGTCACCAGCACCATCGCGGTGGAGGGGGACGGCGTGATCGCCGAGTACCCCGGCGGCTATTCCGACTATCTGGTGCAGCGCCCGCCGCCCAAGGAGAAGGCCGCCGCCCCGGCCAAGGCGAAGCCCGCTGCCGCCCCGGCGGCCGCCAAGCCGAAGGGCAAGCTCAGCTACAAGGACCAGCGGGAGCTGGACGACCTGCCCGCCCGCATGGACAAGCTGACCGCCGAGGTGGCGAAGCTCGAATCGGCGCTGGCCGATCCCGACCTGTTCGCCCGCGACGCCGCCAAGTTCCAGAAGACGTCCGATCAGTTGCAGGCGAAACAAAACGAGCTGGCCGCCGCCGAGGAGCGCTGGCTGGAGCTGGAGGCCCTGCGCGAGGAGCTGGAAGGCGGCCGCGGATGAGTCTGCGCGACTCGCTGCTGGCGCTCCTGGTCATGGCGATCTGGGGCCTGAACTTCGTCGTCGCGAAATGGGGACTGGCCGAGTTCCCGCCGCTGTTCATCATGGCGCTCCGCTTCATCGCGGTGGCGGCGCTCATCCTGCCCTTCAAGCGGATACCCTGGAGCGCGGTGCGGCCCATCGCGATTCTGTCGGTGACGCTGGGGACCGTGCATTTCCCGCTGATGTTCACCGGGCTGAACGGCATCGACGCGGCCACCGCCTCGCTGGCCGCGCAGGCGCAGGTGCCCTTCTCCTCCCTGCTGGCCGCGCTGATCTTCAAGGACAAGCTGGGCTGGCGCCGCGCCACCGGCATGGCCGCGGCCTTCGCGGGCGTCGCGGTGATCGCGGGCGAGCCGCGGCTGTCCGGATCGCTGGTGCCGCTGTTCATGATCCTCGGCGCCAGCTTCGCCTTCGCCGTCGCCAGCATCCAGATGAAGATGATCGTCGGGGTGGACGGCTTCGCGCTGAACGGCTGGATGGCGCTGTTCGCCGCCCCGCAACTGCTCCTGCTCTCCTTCCTGTTCGAGGAGGGGCAGATGGCCGCGCTCTCCAACTCCACCCTGTGGGGCTGGGGCTCCGTCGCCTACATGGCCGTGGGCGTGACCATCGGCGCCTATGGAATGTGGTACCCGCTGCTCCGGAAATACTCGGTCAACCAGACCATGCCCTTCCTGCTGACCGTGCCGGTCTTCGGCGTGCTGGCGGGCGTTCTGCTGATGGACGATCCCTTCACGCTCCGGCTGGTCCTGGGCGGGCTGTTGACCGTGGGCGGCATGGCCGTCATCGTGAAGCGGCGCCCGACGGCGCTGGCGGAGAAGGTGACCAATCCGACCTGAGGAAGCCCGACCTGAGGACACCATGACGCGCGCGGGCACCGGATGCATCGACCGCCCCTCTCCCAACCACGGGCCGCGGCCCGAGGGCGTGGGGGTGGAACTGCTGATTCTCCATTACACGGGAATGCCCACCGCCGAGTCCGCCCTGACCCGGCTGTGCGACCCCGCCGCCCAGGTCAGCGCCCACTACACGGTGGACGAGGACGGCGCCGTCTACGCCCATGTGCCGGAGGACCGGCGCGCCTGGCACGCCGGCCTGTCGTCCTGGCGCGGGCGGGCCGACGTCAACAGCCGCTCCATCGGAATCGAGATCGTCAATCCGGGGCACGAGTTCGGCTACCGCCCCTTCCCCGCCGTGCAGATGGCCGCGGTGGCGGATCTCTGCCTGGACATCATGGGCCGCCATGGGATCGCGCCCGCCGATGTGCTCGGCCACAGCGACATCGCCCCGGCCCGCAAGGAGGACCCCGGCGAGCTGTTCGACTGGCCGGGGCTGGCGGCGCGCGGAATCGGGCTGTGGCCGGAGCCCACCGCTGTGGACGACTCGGCGGATTCCGCGGAGGACGTGGCGGCGCTTCTGGGACGCTATGGGTACGACACCGCCGAATCGCGGGTCCTGCTGTCCTTCCAGCGCCACTTCCACCCCGAACGCCTGACCGGGGAGCCCGATCCGGAGACGCTGCGCCGCCTGCGCGCGCTGCTGCGGATGACCGGGCGCTGAGAATCCGAATCACCCCCGAACACCGTTGCGAATCGAACGGCGACTCTGTACACAGTGCCCCGCCAGATGGCCGGATGGCCGCCTTCGACCTTTTGGATCGGGGGAGGAAAGTCCGGGCTCCACGGAAACACGGTGCCGGCTAACGGCCGGCGGGGGCGACCCTAGGGAAAGTGCCACAGAGAGCAAACCGCCACCGGCCTCGTGCCGGCGGTAAGGGTGAAAGGGTGCGGTAAGAGCGCACCGCGCGCCTGGCAACAGGGGCGGCACGGTAAACCCCACCGGGAGCAAGACCGAATAGGGGCGGCACGGCCCGCTATCTCTTATGGGATGGTTTGGGGCCAAGCGCGTTTCCGCGCCGCCGCCCGGGTTGGTTGCGTGAGGCGCCGGGCAACCGGCGTCCCAGATGAATGGCCATCCATCAGGGTAACCTGAGGACAAAACCCGGCTTACAGGCCATCTGGCGTTTATCCCCACCACCTCCGGATCAACGGACCACCCCTTTTCCGCGGCGCGGGACTGGGATGGCGCCCCCTTGTCCACAGATGTCCCCAGCTTCATCCACAGCCGGTGGATAACTGTGGGGCAAATTCCCATGCTGTCCCATGCCGTGCCTCGGCAGGTTACCCCGGCAGGCTATACCATTCGTAGGATGCGATTCGCCCTTATGGAAAGCCACATGGCGGGAACCATTCGCGGGTCTCACGGAACATCCCGCGAACTCTGTGGGGCAGCGCCGCGTAATCGCTCATTAGCGCGCTGGTATATTGCCGATTCTCGCCGATTCCGTTCACCTATTTGCACGCTGGCAACACATCGCCCCAAAAGTCTTGACAGCACCATATGAATACTGGAGGGGGCGTTGACGCCCAAACTGTCCCATGCTATCCCATGAAAGCCCAGTTCGGAGGGGGAACTACCCAACCAAGGTAGCCAAACCGGGCGCGTTCAGCGGCAAGAGCGGATAGGGCTTCGCGACGGCGAAGACCAGCAACGGGATAAGGGGGGCGTTCGTCAGGCCGATGGCCATTTTCCTGTCCACATACGTCAACAAAGTTGACAGGAAAGGCCGCTGCTCCATCCCGGCGCAGTTCCGGCAGTCGCTTGCCAAGACGTCGGCCCCCGGCACCGTCTATCTCTGGCCTTCGCTGAATCATCAGGCGCTGGAAGGCGCCGATCAGGACTATCTCGACGTGCTGTCCGAAAGCCTGGAATCCCCCGATCTGGATTCGGACGAGCGCGACATGATCGAGACCTTCATCTTCGGCAAGCTGATCCCCGTCTCGCTGGACACCGAAGGCCGGATCGTCCTGCCCAAGGAACTCGCCGAATTCGCCGGAATCGACGAGGAAGCCGCCTTCATCGGCCGCCGCAAGACCTTCCAGATCTGGGAGCCCGGCGCTCTCAAGGCCCATGAACAGACGCTGCGCGACCAGGTCGTGCGCAAGGACATTTCGCTGAGCCAGATCGTCGCCAAGGCATCCCGCGCCGCCGCCGGCCGGGGAGGGGAGGGCGCATGATCGTGAAGCCCCCCGCCCCCGCCCCCGCCGCCCCGGCCTCCCCCCACATCTCCGTGCTGCTGAACGAGGTCGTGGACGCGCTTTCCCCGCGCGACGGCGGCGTCTATGTGGACGGCACCTTCGGCGCCGGCGGCTATTCCCGCGCGATTCTCGACCGGGCCGACTGCCGGGTCTGGGGAATCGACCGCGATCCAGAAGCCATCGCGCGCGGCCGCCAGCTCGCCCTCGCCTATCCGGGCCGGCTGGAGATCGTCGAAGGCCGATTCGGCGACATGGACCGGCTGCTCGCCGAGCACGGCGTCGAATCGGTGGACGGCGTGGCGCTGGACATCGGCGTCTCCTCCCCGCAGATCGACGAGCCGGAGCGCGGCTTCTCCTTCCGATTCGACGGCCCGCTCGACATGCGGATGGGACGCGACGGGCCGACCGCCGCCGACGTGGTGAACACCGCCACCCAGGATGAGCTGGCCGACATCGTCTTCCATTACGGCGAGGAGCGCATGGCCCGCCGCGTGGCCCGCGCCATCGTCGCCGCACGGCTGGAGACCCCCTTCGCCCGCACCAAGCAGCTGGCCGACGTGGTGCGGTCGGTGGTGCCGAAGGGGAAGGGCGACGCCATCGACCCGGCGACCCGCACCTTCCAGGCGCTGCGCATCCATGTGAACGACGAGCTGGGCGAGCTGCGCCGCGGCCTCGCCGCCGCCGAATCGCTGCTGAAGCCCGGCGGCCGCCTCGCCGTCGTCTCCTTCCATTCGCTGGAGGACCGGGAAGTGAAGACGTTCCTGAAGGAACGCTCCTCGCCCCCGCCCTCCCCGTCCCGACACGCGCCGAGCCTTGCGGCGGACGCGCGTTCCCCATCCTTCCGGCTCCTGTCGCGCAAGCCCATCGTGCCGACGGACCAGGAAGCCCACAGCAACCCACGCGCGCGCTCTGCCCGGCTGCGCGCGGCTGAACGCACGGCGGCGCCGGCCTATCCGGCGCCCGGCAAGGAGGCGGCATGAAATACAAATCCGCACTTTTCTGGGGTGGTCTGATCGCCGCCGCCGGCTTCGTCCTGTTCGAGACCAGCTACGAGGTTCAGGAGCTGGAAGAAAAGCTGGGCTCGCTCAACCGCAAGATCATGGTGGAGCAGGAGGCCATCCAGGTCCTGAAGGCCGAGTGGAGCTTCCTGAACGACCCGACCCGTCTCGAGACCCTGTCGCGCGAGCATCTGGCGCTGCAGCCGACCGAGGCGCGCCAGTTCGTGGCGATGAACATCGTCCCGATGCGCCCCTCCCCCACCGTCGCGCCGGAGGAAGCTCCGCTGCCGCCGATGGTGCGCAACCAGACGCCGGGCAAGGCACCGAACGTGGCGACGGCCTCCACGGGAGACAGCGTCGTGGGCGGCGGCGCCATCGTTCAGGGCGGCGTTCAGGGCGGCGTGGTGATTCCGGCCTCGGCCTCGCCGATGAAGCCGGCCCCGATCAAGCCCTCGGCCATCGTGCCGGCCTCGGCCAAAGTCCCGCCGCTCCCCTCCGCCGCCAAGTCGGCCCCGGCCCCGGTGGTGACGACCAAGCCGACGGAGGTCGCCACCAAGCCGCCGGTCACCGCGCGGACGCTGGCGCCGCCGCCCGCGGCCCGTCCGCAGCCGCAGCAGGCCGGCCTCCAGGCCGCCCCGACCCAGCATGACAGCATCGGTCTTCTCGTCGCCCGTCTCGGAGCCAACCGATGAGCGTTCCGCCGCCCGGCATCGATCCCGCGCACGGCGCCTACAGCGTTCCGCCCCCGGCTTCCAAGCCGCGGACGTCGCTGTCGGTCGCGCTGGAGCAGAGCCGGAACCGGTTGATGGTCACCGCGGCCATGGTCGCCGTGGTCTTTACCGCCATCGGCGTGAAGCTGGTGGACGCGACCCTGTTCAACCACGCGGCGGAACCGCGCCCGCGCATGGCCGCGGAGGTCGACGCCCCGCCGGTCAACCGCGCCGACATCGTGGACCGCAACGGCAACCTGCTGGCGACCTCGCTCGCCACGCAGTCGCTCTACGCCGACCCGAAGCTGATCAGCCGCCCGGACGAGGTGGCGCGCAAGCTGACCACCGTCCTGCCGGAGCTGGACTACAAGGACCTGCTGAGCAAGATCAGCGGCGACAAGCGGTTCGTCTGGATCAAGCGCAACCTGACGCCCAAACAGCAGGCGGCGGTGTTCCGGCTCGGCCTGCCCGGCGTCTATTTCGAACGGGAGGAGCGCCGCTTCTACCCGGCGTCCAACCTGACCTCGCATCTGGTCGGCTTCACCGGCGTGGACAACAACGGCCTCGCCGGGCTGGAGCAGCAATTCAACAAGCGGCTGACCACCGACCCGAAGCCGTTGCAGCTTTCGATCGACCTGCGCCTTCAGCACATCATGAAGAAGGAATTGCAGACGACGATCGAAGAATTCAGCGCCATCGGCGCCACCGGCATCATTTACGATGTCCGCAACGGCGAAGTCATGTCGATGGTTTCGCTGCCCGATTTCGACCCGCACAACCCCACGGGACTTGATCCGGACACGCTGTTCAACCGCGCGACGCTCGGCGTGTACGAGATGGGCTCCACCTTCAAGATCTTCAACACGGCGATGTCGCTGGATTCGGGCAAGATCCGCGTCTCCGACACCTTCGACACGATCAACAACATCCAGGTCGGCCGCTTCACGATCCGCGAATACCATCCCTTCCGCCACAACCTGACGGTGGCCGAGGTGTTCCAGGAATCGTCGAACCTGGGCTCGGTGCGCATGGCCATGTCGCTGGGCGTGCAGCACCAGAAGTCCTTCATGACCAAGCTGGGCATGACCCGGCCGACCTCGCTGGAGCTGCCGGAGAACGGCTGGCCGCTGGTGCCGAATCCGTGGCGGGAGGTCAACACCATGACCATCTCCTTCGGCCACGGCATGTCGGTCAGCCCGATGCACACGGTCAACGCCGCCGCCTCGATCATCAACGGCGGCGTGCTGCACCCGCCCACCCTGCTGAAGCGCGACCCCGCGGTCGAGGTGCCGGGCGAGCAGGTCATCAGCCCGAAGACCTCGGCGATGATGCGCCGGCTGTTCCGCTTCGTGGTCACCGACGGCACGGCGAAGTCGGCCAACGCCAAGGGCTACGTCGTCGGCGGCAAGACCGGCACGGCGGAGAAGCAGAAGGGCCGGAGCTACGTCCGGAACTCCCGCATGTCGTCGTTCCTCGGCGCCTTCCCGATGCACGACCCGCGCTACATCGTCTATGTCCTGGTGGACGAGCCGAAGGGCACCAAGAAGACCTACGGCTTCGCCACCGGCGGCTGGGTCGCCGCACCCGCGGTCGGCCGGATCGTGAAGCAGATCGGCCCGCTGCTGGGCGTCCAGCCGGTGGACGAGGCTTCCCCCGAGGTCATCAACGCCACCTACATCAACACCGCCGGTCAGACGACCCCGCCCGCACCGCCGCCTCCGCCCGCGCAACCGAAAGGCAGCACCGTTGCTTCTGTCCCACCTGCTGGCAACAAGCCGCGCTGACGCGACGTCCTCCTCCGCCGAGGGGTCCGCCGTCGAAGTGCCAGCCATCGATGTGACCGGGTTGACCGCGGACAGCCGCGCGGTCAGGCCCGGTTTCGTCTTTGCCGCCCTGCCCGGCGTGAAGGCGGACGGGCGCGCCTTCATCGCCGACGCGCTCGCCAAGGGCGCCGTCGCGGTGGTGGCGCCCGTCGGGACCGCCCTGCCCGCCGGCAGCGCCGCGATTCTGATCGCCGACGAGCAGCCGCGCCGCCTCTTCGCGCGCCTCGCCGCCGCCTTTCACGGGCGGCAGCCGGACACCGTGGTGGCGGTGACGGGGACCAACGGCAAGACCTCCACCGTGCAGTTCGCCCGCCAGATGTGGGACCTGATGGGCCTGAAGGCGGCCAGCCTGGGCACGCTGGGGCTGATCGGGCCGGGGCTGGACGATTACGGCGGGATGACCACGCCGGACCCGGTGTCGCTCCATCGCGACCTCGCCGCCGTCAAGGACAAGGGGATCGAGCATCTGGCGATGGAGGCGTCCAGCCACGGGCTGGAGCAGTTCCGTCTCGACGGCGTGGTCCTCAAGGCCGCGGGCTTCACCAACCTGACCCGTGACCATCTGGACTATCACGGCACGATGGAGGCCTATCTCCAGGCCAAGGCGATGCTGTTCGGACGGGTGTTGCCCGATGGGGGAACCGCCGTCCTGAACGCCGACAGCGGCACCTTCGCCGAACTTGCCGGGATTTGTTCACAGCGCGGTCACCGCGTCTTCGGATACGGTCTGGCCGGTCGCGAGATCCGGGTGAACGGGGTCGAGCCGCTGGCCCACGGCCAGCGCCTAGACCTGACGGTCCTGGGCCGCGACATCACCGTGGACCTGCCGCTGGCGGGCCGCTTCCAGGCGTGGAACGTGCTGTGCGCGCTCGGCTTGGTGATCGGCTCCGGCGCGGACCGTGACGAGGCTCTGGCCACCCTGACCCGCCTGGAAGGCGTGCCGGGACGCCTGCAGCACGTCGCCACCCACCCCTGCGGGGCGGCGGTCTATGTCGATTTCGCCCACACGCCCGACGCGCTGGAAACGGTGCTGCTGGCGCTGAAGCAGCACGCCCGGAACCGCCTGATCGCGGTGTTCGGGTGCGGCGGCGACCGCGACCGCGGGAAGCGGCCGGTGATGGGGGAGCTGGCCGGCCGTCTGGCCGACCGCGCCATCGTCACCGACGACAACCCGCGCACCGAGGTGCCGGCGGCCATCCGCAAGGAGGTCCTGGCGGGCCACCCGGCCCTGGAGGAGATCGGCGACCGGCGCGAGGCCATCCGCGCCGCCGTCCGCAGCCTTCGGCCCGGTGACGTCCTGGTCATCGCCGGCAAGGGACATGAGCATGGTCAGATCGTCGGGACGGAGGTCCTTCCCTTCGACGACGCGACCGAGGCACGAGCCGCCGTGGCAGAGGTTGGAGCAGCATGAGCGAGGCCAAGACCGTCCTGTGGACCGCCGAGGACGCCGCCGCCGCAACCAGCGGCCAGGCGACGCGCTCCTGGGCGGCGACCGGGGTCAGCATCGACAGCCGCAAGGTGGCGCCGGGCGACCTGTTCGTCGCCATCAAGGGGCCGAACTTCGACGGGCACGACTTCGTGGCGAAGGCGCTGGAGGCCGGCGCCGCCGCGGCGCTGGTCAGCACCGTGCCGCCGGGCGTGCCGGGCGACGCCTCCCTTCTGGCGGTGGAGCAGGACACGCTGGCGGCGCTGGGCGATCTCGGCCACGTCGCGCGGCTGCGCACCCAGGCCAGGGTGGTGGGCGTCACCGGCTCGGTCGGCAAGACCAGCACCAAGGAGGCGCTGCGCCACGTCCTGTCGGCGCAGGGCCGCACCTTCGCCACCGAAGGCAGCCTGAACAACCATTGGGGCGTGCCCCTGTCGCTGGCCCGCATGCCGGAGGACAGCGAGTTCGGCGTGTTCGAGCTGGGCATGAACCACGCCGGCGAACTCGGCCCCTTGTCGCGGCAGGTGATGCCCGACGTCGCGGTCATCATCACGGTCGAGGCGGCGCATCTGGAGTTCTTCGACTCCGTCGAGGCGATCGCCGACGCCAAGGCCGAGATCTTCGAGGGCATGAACCCCAACGGGGTCGCCGTCCTCAACCGCGACAACCCGCATTTCGGGCGGCTGCTGGCCGCCGCGCGCACCCAGGGGCTGAGCCGCATCTGGAGCTTCGGCTCCCACGCCGACGCCGATGCGCGTCTGGTGGAGTGCTCGCTGCACGCCACCTGCAGCGCCGTGACCGCGATCATCCGGGGCGAGCGTATCCAGTACTGTCTGGCCTTGCCCGGCCAGCACTGGGTGATGAACAGCCTCGCCGTCCTGCTGGCGGTCAAGGCGCTGGGCGCCGACGTCGCTGCGGCGGCCCGCGCACTGTCCACCATCGCGCCGGTCAAGGGCCGCGGCACGCGCAAGCGCGTCCAGGCCGCCCAGGGCGCCTTCACTCTGATCGACGAGAGCTACAACGCCAGCCCCGCCGCCATGACGGCGACCTTCGCGGTGCTCGGCAGGATCGACCCCGGCGCCGGCGGCCGGCGCCTCGCCGTGCTGGGCGACATGCGGGAGCTGGGCGACCGCGCCGACGCCCTGCACGCCGCGCTGGCCGAACCGCTGCGCGCCGCGCATGTGGACGCGGTCTACGCCTGCGGCCCGCACATGCGCGCCCTGTTCGACCGTCTGCCCGCCGCCCTGCGCGGCGCCTGGACGGAAACCAGCGCCGAGTTGGCCCCCATCCTGGCCGGCGCGGTGCGCGGCGGCGACGTGGTGCTGATCAAGGGTTCGCTGGGCAGCCGCATGGCGACGGTGGTGGACGCCCTGTCCGCTCTCGACAAACAAACCGAAAAGAACAACAACGGCTCCTCGCCCGCGGCTGACACGGATCAGACCGCGGCGCACGGGCACAAAGGCTGACCGCTCCACGATGCTCTACAACCTGCTCTTCCCCCTGGCGGACGTCTTCACGCCGTTCAACCTGTTCCGGTATCTGACCTTCCGGACGGGCGGCGCGGTGCTGACGGCGCTCGTCATCAGCTTCGTGTTCTTTCCGCGCCTGATCGCGTGGCTGAAACGCAAGCAGGGCGAGGGCCAGCCGATCCGTTCCGACGGGCCGGAAAGCCATATGAAGAAGAAGGGCACGCCCACCATGGGCGGCCTGATGATCCTGATCGCCGTGTCGATCAGCACGCTGCTGTGGGTGGACCTGACCAACGCCTACACCTGGATCGTGCTGCTGGTGACGATCGGCTACGGGCTGATCGGCTTCGGCGACGACTATCTGAAGCTGACCAAGCGCAACACCAAGGGGCTGTCGGGCCGCTTCCGCCTGACCTGGGAGATCATCATCGGCGTCTCCGCCGCCGCCGCCATCATGTATGTGTCGGCGCCGCCGCTGTCCGGCGGTCTGGCCGTGCCCTTCGTCAAGGATTTCCTGATCCAGCTCTCCTGGTTCTTCATCCCCGTGGGCGCCTTCGTCATGGTCGGGGCGTCGAACGCGGTGAACCTGACGGACGGCCTGGACGGCCTCGCCATCGTGCCGACGATGATCGCGGCGGGCTGCTTCGGCCTGATCGCCTACCTCACCGGCAACGCGATCTTCGCCAACTATCTCCAGATCCACCATGTGCCCGGTGCTGGTGAGCTTGCCGTTTTCTGCGGGGCTCTGGTCGGTGCGGGGATCGGTTTCCTCTGGTACAACGCGCCCCCCGCCATGGTCTTCATGGGCGACACCGGCTCGCTGGCCCTCGGCGGCGCGCTGGGAGCCGTCAGCGTGGTCACCAAGCACGAGATCGTGCTGGCGATCATCGGCGGCCTGTTCGTGCTGGAGACCGTGTCGGTGATCGTCCAGGTCGCCTCGTTCAAGCTGACCGGCAAGCGGGTGTTCCGCATGGCGCCCCTGCACCATCACTTCGAGAAGAAGGGGTGGGCGGAGTCCACCGTGGTCATCCGCTTCTGGATCATCGCCTCCATCCTGGCCCTGGTCGGCCTGTCCACGCTGAAGCTCCGCTGAGGGTCGCCGCCCGATGATCAACCTGTTCTACATGGAAGGACTGCCGGTGGCGGTCATGGGGCTGGGCAAGTCGGGCCTCGCCACGGCGGAGGCGCTGACCCGGAGCGGCGCCGACGTGTGGGTGTGGGACGACAACGAGTCCAGCCGCGCGGCCGCGCTCGACAAGGGCTACAAGGTCGTCGACCTGACCACGGCGGATCTGACCGAGCTGACCACCATCGTCTGGTCGCCGGGCATCCCGCACACCCACCCGAAGCCGCATCCGGTCGCCCTGCGCGCCCGCGCCGCGAACATCGAGCTGGTCTGCGACATCGAGCTGCTGGCCCGGTCGGAGCGCGATTCGGCCTACATCGGCATCACCGGCACCAACGGGAAGTCCACGACGACGACCCTGATCGGCCATGTGATGGAAGCCGCCGGGCGGCGCATCGCGGTGGGCGGCAACCTGGGCACCCCGGCGCTGACCTTCCCCTCCGTGGGAGCCGGCGGCAGCTACGTGCTGGAGATGTCGAGCTACCAGCTCGAGCTGACCTACTCGATCACCTTCGACGTGGCGGTGCTGCTCAACGTCACGCCGGACCATCTGGCCCGGCACGGCGGCATGGACGGCTACGTCGCCGCGAAGAAACTGATCTTCCACCGCCAGACCAAGCCGCGCACCGCGGTGATCGGCGTGGACGACCCGACCTGCCGGGCGATCTGGGAGGAGCTGAAGGCCAAGGGCGACCAGGTGATCTGGCCGGTCTCCGCCCTGGGTCCAGTGCCCGGCGGCGTCTACGCCGCGGACGGCTGGCTGATCGACGACACCTTTGGCGCCGCGGAGCGGGTGGCCGAGCTGGCCGCCTTCCCGGCGCTGCTCGGCACGCACAACTGGCAGAACGCCGCCGCGGCCTATGCCGCCTGTAAGGCGGCGGGCGTGCCGACCCCGGCCATCGTCGCCGCCATGACCACCTTCCCTGGTCTGGCCCACCGCCAGCAGTTGGTGCGGACCATCGACGGCGTGCGCTTCGTCAACGACAGCAAGGCGACCAACGCCGACGCCACGGAAAAGGCGCTGGCCACCTTCGACCCGATCTACTGGATCCTCGGCGGTCAGGCGAAGGAGACCGGGCTGGACGGGCTGGAGGCCTACGCGCCGCGCGTCCGCCACGCCTTCCTGATCGGCGAGGCGTCGGACCGCTTCGCGGCGTGGCTGGAGGCCAACAAGGTCCCGCACACCCGCTGCGGCACTCTGGACGTGGCGGTCAACGCCGCGGCGGAGCTGGCGCTGGCCGAGGCGCTGCCCGGCGCCTGCGTGCTGCTGTCGCCGGCCTGCGCCTCCTGGGACCAGTTCGCGAATTTCGAGAAGCGCGGCGAGGCCTTCGCCGACGCCGTGAACCGCCTCGAAGGCAACGCCGTTCCGGGGGACCGCGCCTGATGATGACCTTCGACCGCACCGACCAATCCATCTTCGGCCGCTGGTGGTGGACGGTCGACCGCTGGCAGCTCGCCGCGCTGGCGGTGCTGATGGCGCTCGGCACGGTCCTGATCACCGCGGCCAGCCCGCCGGTGGCGGAGCGCATCGGCATCCAGGACACCTTCTACTTCGTCGAACGTCACCTGATGATGCTGATCCCCAGCGTCGCCATCATGTGCGGCGTCTCGCTGCTCAGCCCGCGCGGCGTGCGGCGGGCGGCGCTGGTGGTCTTCCTGATCGCGGTGGCGCTGGTCTACGCGACGCTGGTCGTCGGCGTCGAGATCAAGGGCGCGCGGCGCTGGATTCACATCCCCGGCCTGTCGATCCAGCCGTCGGAGTTCGTGAAGCCGGCCTTCGCGGTGGTCGGGGCGTGGCTGTTCTCGCTGTCGCGCACCAACCCCGGCTTCCCCGGCACGATCCTGTCGATCCTGCTCTACGGCCTCACCGTCGGCGGCCTGCTGCTGCAGCCCGACCTGGGCATGACGGTGGTGGTCTCGGCGGTGTGGTTTTCCCAGTTCTTCCTGGCCGGGCTGAACATCATGCTGGTCGGCGGCCTGGGCGTGCTGGGCGTCGCCGGCCTCGTCGGCGCCTACTTCACGCTGCCGCACGTCCACAGCCGCATCAACCGCTTCCTCGACCCGTCGAGCGGCGACACCTATCAGGTCAGCCGCTCGCTGGAGGCCTTCGCCAACGGCGGGCTGATGGGCACCGGCCCCGGCCAGGGAACGGTGAAATACTCGCTGCCGGACAGCCACGCCGACTTCATCTTCGCCGTCGCCGGCGAGGAGATGGGGCTGATCTTCTGCCTGATCATCATCATCCTGTTCGCCTTCATCGTGCTGCGCGGCTTCGCGCGGGTGTTCAACGACACCAACTACTTCGTGCTGCTGGCGGCGAGCGGCCTGCTGATCCAGTTCGGCCTGCAGGCGGCGATCAACATGGGCTCCGCCCTGCATCTGATGCCGACCAAGGGCATGACGCTGCCCTTCATCTCCTACGGCGGCTCCTCGCTGCTGGCGCTGGGCTTCGGCATGGGCATGGTGCTGGCGTTGACCCGCAAACGCTTCGGCCCGGCGGAGTGACGACGATGGCCGACACCACACAGCGCCCCATCATCCTGGCCGCCGGCGGCACCGGCGGGCACTTCTTCCCGGCGGAGGCGCTGGCGCGCGAGTTGCTGGCCCGCGGCGAGGCGGTGGCGCTGGTCACCGACAAGCGCGGCCAGGCCTTCGGCGACAGCCTGCCGGAGGTGACGGTCCACCGCATCCGCTCCGCCGCCCCCGGCGGCAGCCTGCTGGCCAAGATGAACGCGGCGTGGCAGATGGGCCTCGGCCTGCTCGGCGCCAACGCGCTGATGCGCCACCTGAAACCGGCGGCGGTCGTCGGTTTCGGCGGCTACCCTTCCGTCCCCACGGTCTACGCCGCCGCGCAAGGCCGCGTGCCGGTGATGCTGCACGAGCAGAACGCCGTGCTGGGCCGCGCCAACCGGATGCTCGCCGCCGCCGCGCGCCGCATCGCCGTCGCCTTCCCCGAGGTCGCCTCGGTGAAAGAGGAGCATCGTCAGCGCCTCGTCCGCACCGGCAACCCGGTCCGCCCCGCCATCGCCGCCCAGCGCGACGCCGCCTACGCCGTTACCGCCCCCGGCGGACCCGTCCGCATCCTGGTGATGGGCGGCAGCCAGGGTGCGCGCGTCTTCTCCGAAGTGATCCCCGAGGCGCTGGGCCGGCTGCCCGCCGAGCTGCGCGCCCGCATCCATCTGGCGCAGCAATGCCGGCCCGAGGATCTGGAGACCGCGCGCCGCTCTTACGCCGGCATGGGCCTCGGCGGGCTGGAGCTGGAGAGCTTCTTCCGCGACGTGCCGGACCGGCTGGCCGGCTGCCACCTCGCCATCACGCGGGCCGGCGCCTCGACCATCGCCGAACTGACCTGCATCGGGCGTCCGGCCATCCTTGTGCCATATCCGCATGCCATGGACGATCACCAGACGGCCAATGCGCGGCAGCTCGCCGCCGCCGGAGCCGCCTGGCTGATGCCGCAGCCGGACTTCACCGCCGACGCGCTCGCCGCCCGCCTGACGGAACTGCTGGAGTCGCCGGATGCCTTGACCGCTGCGGCGCAGGCCGCCCACGGCTGGGGCATGGCCGACGCCGCGCGCCGGCTGGCCGACGCCGTGCTCGACATGATCGCCAACCCCAACCACGCCCGAACCAAGGAAGCCGCGGAATGAACAAGGCAACGCGCAGCACCATCGCACGCCCCCGCTCGTCCCGGCCCCCCTCGTCCCGGCCTCTGGGCGACTGGCCGGCGGACATGACGCGGACCGAAGGCGCCTGGAGCAACCGGCCCGACTGCCCGCTGCTGCCGCGCGCCGGCGCCGGTTTCCTGCGCGACCGCCTGCACGTCACGATCGGTTCCCAGCCCCTTCCCTACGGCCTGTCCGACATGGCCGTGGACGCCACCCTCAGCCTGATGCTCCGCCGCGGAAAGTAATCCAGACATGCGCGCCCTCCCCCTCTCGATCGGCACCATCCATTTCGTCGGCATCGGCGGCATCGGCATGAGCGGCATCGCCGAAGTGCTGCGCAACCTCGGCTACACCGTCCAGGGCTCCGACCTGGCGGAGAGCGCCAACGTCAAGCGCCTGCGCGGGCTGGGCATCCAGATCAGCATCGGCCACCGCGCGGAAAACATCGCCGGGGCCGCGGTCGTCGTCGTCTCCTCCGCCGTCAAGCGCGACAACCCGGAGGTCGTCGCCGCCCGCGCCGCCCTGGTCCCGGTCGTCCGCCGCGCCGAGATGCTGGGCGAGCTGATGCGCCTGAAATGGGCCATCGCCATCGGCGGCACCCATGGCAAGACCACGACGACCTCGATGGTCGGCAACATGCTGGAGCACGCCAACCTCGACCCCACGGTCATCAACGGCGGCATCATCAACGCCTACGGCACCAACACGCGGCTGGGCTCGGGCGACTGGATGGTCGTCGAGGCGGACGAGAGCGACGGCACCTTCATCAAGCTGCCGGCCTGCATCGCCGTGGTCACCAACATGGACCCGGAGCATCTGGACTATTACGGCACCTTCGACCACATGCGGGCCGCCTTCGACAGCTTCGTCCAGAACATCCCCTTCTACGGCTTCGCCGCGCTGTGCATCGACCATCCGGAGGTGCAGGCGATGATCCCGCGCGTGTCGGACCGCCGCATCATCACCTACGGCTTCAGCCCGCAGGCCGACGTGCGCGCCGTGAACATGCGGCTGGGCACCGAGGGCGCCGAGTACGACGTGGTGATCGACGACCGCCACACCGGGGAGAGCCGGACCATCATCGGCGTCCGCCTGCCGATGTACGGGCCGCACAACGTCCAGAACTCGCTGGCCTGCTTCGCGGTGGGCAACGAGATGGGCCTGCCCGACGTGGTGATGCGCGACAGCATGGCGAAGTTCCAGGGCGTCAAGCGCCGCTTCACCAAGACCGGCGAATCGAACGGCATCACCGTCATCGACGACTACGGCCACCACCCGGTGGAGATCGCCGCCGTCCTGAAGGCCGCGCGCACCGCCGGCACCGGCCGCACCATCGCCGTCGTCCAGCCGCACCGCTACTCGCGCCTCGCCAACCTGTTCGAGGAGTTCTGCACCTGCTTCAACGACGCCGACGCGGTGATCGTGGCGGACGTCTACGCCGCCGGGGAGCAGCCGATCGAGAACGTCAACCGCGACAGCCTCGTCGAGGGGCTGCGCATGCACGGCCACCGTCAGGTGCTCGCCCTGCACGGCCCGGACGAGCTGCCGCAACTGGTCCGCGAGATCGCGCGGCCCGGCGACCTCGTGGTCTGCCTGGGCGCGGGCAACATCACCCAGTGGGCCAACGCCCTGCCGGGCGAGCTGGACAAGCTGTCGGGCAAGGCGTGACGGGTTCTCCGATGACAGCCACCACCGCCTCCCTCATCGACCGGATGCCCGCCTGCCGCGGACGGCTGACCGCCGACGCGCCGCTGGCCAACGTGACGTGGTTCCGCGTCGGCGGTCCGGCGGAGGTCATGTTCCGGCCGGAGGACGCCGACGATCTGGCGAGCTTCCTGGCCGAATTGCCGGACGACGTGCCGGTGACGGTGCTGGGCGTCGCCTCCAACCTGCTGATCCGCGACGGCGGCATTCCCGGCGTGGTGATCCGGCTGGGCCGCGGCTTCGCCGGCATCGCGGCGGACGGGCTGACGCTGGAGGCCGGCGCGGCCGCGCTCGACCTGAACGTCGCCGCTGTGGCGCGCGACGCCGGCGTCGCCGGGCTGGAGTTCCTGTCGGGCATCCCCGGCACCATCGGCGGCGCGCTGCGCATGAACGGCGGCGCCTATGGGCACGAGATCAAGGACGTGCTGGTCTCCGCCCAGGGGGTGACCCGCCGGGGCGGGCGCGTGTCCTACGACAACGCCGGCATGGGCTTCACCTACCGCCACGCCGGAGTGCCGGAGGACGTGATCTTCACCGGCGCCACCCTGCGCGGCACGGCCGGCGACCCGGCGGAGATCGCGCAACGCATGGCGGAGATCTCCGGCAAGCGCGCCGACACCCAGCCGGTCCGCTCGCGCACCGGCGGCTCGACCTTCAAGAACCCGCCCGGCCACAAGGCGTGGGAGCTGATCGACAAGGCCGGCTGCCGTGGGCTGACCATCGGCGGCGCGCAGGTGTCGGAGAAGCACTGCAACTTCCTCATCAACCAGGGCGCCGCCACCGCGGCGGAGCTGGAGGCGCTGGGCGAAGAGGTCCGGCGCCGCGTGTTCGAGACCTCCGGCGTCACGCTGGAATGGGAAATCAAGCGGGTCGGCGTGGCCCGCGAAGGAGCGTCCGCATGACCACCCTCCACAAGAAGCATGTCGCCGTCCTGATGGGCGGCTGGTCGGCGGAGCGCGAGGTGTCGCTGGTCAGCGGCGCCGGCGTTGCCAAGGCGCTGGAAGAGGAAGGCTACCGCGTCACCGCGGTGGACGTGCAGCGCGACCTGGAGGGGCTGCTGCGTGCGCTGACCGACCCGCGCCCCGACGCGGTGTTCAACGCCCTGCACGGGCGCGGCGGCGAGGACGGGACCATCCAGGGCGTGCTGGAGTTCCTCGGCATCCCCTACACCCATTCCGGTGTGCGCGCCGCCGCGGTCGCCATGGACAAGGCGATGACCAAGGCGCTGCTCGCCCCGGTCGGCGTGCGCTCGCCCAAGGGCCTCGTCCTCACCAAGGGCGAGCTGACCGGCGGCGTCCACCCGATGCCCGCCCCCTACATCGTCAAGCCGGTGGACGAAGGCTCGACCGTCGGGGTCACGCTGGTGCGCGAGGGGCAGAACAGCCCGGTCGGCGACGCCTGGACCTTCGGCGAGCGCGCTCTGGTGGAGGAGTTCATCCCGGGCCGCGAACTGACCGTCGGCGTCATGGGCGGGCTGGACGGCGAATGCCGCGCCCTGACCGTGACGGAAATCCGCTTCGAGGCGCAGGTCTATGACTACACGGCTAAATACAGCGCCGGTCATGCCGTTCATACTGTGCCCGCGCAGATTCCCGAGCATGTCGCGGAAGAAGCCAAGAGGCTGGCGGTCCTGGCCCACCGGACCCTGGGGTGCCGCGGCGTTTCGCGCAGCGACTTCCGCTGGGACGATCGTAAAAGTGGGACCGACGGACTCTTTTTCCTGGAAATCAACAACCAGCCGGGCATGACGCCGCTGTCGCTGGTTCCCGAACAGGCCGCTGCCGTGGGGCTCACCTACGGGGCTCTCGTCGCTTGGATGGTGGAGAACGCCGCATGTCAACTCGACTGAGCATCGATCCGCAGTTCCGCGCCGGCTTCGGGGGCTCTGCGAACCGGGGCCGCGACGACATGCCCGTGCCGCCGCGCGCCATGGCGAAGTCGGCCCAGAAAGGCAACCGCCGCCGCGCCTGGCCGCGCTGGACCCGCCCCGCGGTCAAGGCGGCCATCCTGCTGACGCCGGTCCTGGTCGTCGCCGGCATGGCCGTGTCGGCGTGGCAGCGCGGCACCTTCGCCGAGACCACCGCGGCGTTGCAGGAAAGCCTGATCCAGACCAGCGCGTCCGCCGGCTTCGCCATCGCCGACGTGCTGGTCGAGGGCCGGACCGAGACCGACCCGGCGTCCATCCTGCGCGTGCTCGGCGTGCAGCGCGGCGACCCGATCCTCGCCGTCACGCTGTCCGATGCCAAGGAGAAGCTGGAGAGCCTGCCCTGGGTCGCCTCGGCCTCCATCGAGCGCCACCTGCCCGGCATCCTGTTCGTCCGCCTGACGGAGCGGGAGCCGATGGCGATCTGGCAGCACGACCGCAAGTTTACCGTCATCGACCGCGAAGGCCGCCCGCTGGCCGACGCGACCGAGCTGGCGCGGCGCGGCAACCGCCGGATCGAGACGCTGCCGCAGGTCGTCGGCGCCAACGCGCCGATGCAGGTGCCGAAGCTGCTCGCGGCCCTCGACAATGTGCCGGCGCTGCGCGAAAAGGTGAGCGCCGCCTCCTGGGTCGGCGACCGCCGCTGGGATCTCAAGCTGAAGAACGGTGTCGTGGTGAAACTGCCGGAAGCCCGCATGCCGTCCGCGCTGCGCCAGTTGGCGGAGATGGACGCGACGGGACAGGTCCTGGACCGCGACATCGTGGCCATCGACCTGCGCCAGAACGACCGCGCCGTGCTGCAGACCTCCGCCACCGCCGTCCTGCCCTGGACGGAGGAGGAGAACAAGAAGAAGCCGGGCAAGAAGACGTGATCCTCCGCCACCCCTCTTCCTGAACCCCTCTTTCTGAAACGCGAACGACCGGACGCATCGAGGCCATAGGGTTGTGCTGAACATGGGCTTCAACGGGGCGAAAAAGCCAAAACGAGCCACCCGCGGCGGGACCATCGCCGCGCTGGACGTCGGCTCGACCAAGGTGTGCTGCCTCATCGCCCGCGTCGAGGATGCGGGGGCCGTGCGCATCCTGGGGATCGGCCACCAGATCGCCACGGGCGTGCGCGCCGGCGCGATCATCGACATGGAAGCGGCGGAGACCTCCATCGGCGCCGCCGTCCACGCGGCCGAGCAGATGGCCAACGAGACGATCCGCGACGTGATCGTCAACGTGTCCTCCCCGATCTCCCACGGCTTCAACGCCGAGGTCCCCGTCTCCGGCCAGGAGGTGACGGAGAGCGACGTCCGCCGCGCGCTGGCCCACGCCCGCAGCCTGCAGGTCGGACCGGACCAGGCGCTGGTCCACGCGATTCCCGTGGGCTTCGCGCTCGACGGCAGCCGCGGCATCCGCGACCCCAAGGGCATGTACGGCGAGCGGCTGGGCGTCCAGGCCCACGTCATCACCTCGCCCGCCGGGGCCGTGCGCAACCTGCAGACCTGCGTGGCCCGCTGCCACCTCGACATCGAGGGTCTGGTCGCCAGCCCCTACGCGTCCGGTCTCGCCTGTCTGGTCGACGACGAGATGGAGATGGGCTCCGCCTGCATCGACATGGGCGGCGGCACCACGACGATCTCGGTCTTCTCCGAAGGCACGCTGGTCTGGTCGGACTGCATCCGGCTGGGCGGCAACCACGTCACCAACGACATCGCGCGCGGGCTGACCACGCCGGTCGTCCATGCGGAGCGCATGAAGACGCTGCACGGCAGCGCCATCACCAGCCCCGCCGACGAGCGCGAGATGATCGACGTCCCCCAGGTCGGCGAGGAGGAGCGCCTCGGCGCCAACAACCTGCCGAAATCCTATCTGGTGCGCATCATCCAGCCGCGGCTGGAGGAGATCTTCGAGCATGTCCGCTCGCGGCTGGAGCATTCCGGCTACGCGAAGCTGGTCGGCCGGCGCGTCGTCCTGACGGGCGGCGCCAGCCAGTTGCCGGGCATGCGCGAGCTGGCGCAGCTGATCCTGGACAAACAGGTTCGCATCGGGCGACCGACGCGGATCACCGGTCTGAACGAGGCGCAAGGCGGTCCGTCCTATTCGACCGCCGCGGGCCTTCTTCTCCACGCCGTGCGCAATCCGGCGGAACTTCCCGTGGCGGGCCATGAGGCTGGCGCCGGCACGGGGTTCTTCGGGCGCGTCGGCCTGTGGCTGCGGGAGAACCTTTAAACCGAACCCAAAAAGGCTCCCGCCGCACCACGGCATTCCTGCCTAAAAACACCACCCGGATCCAACCGGGGCGAACCCGCGACGCAAAACATCGAACCAATGAAAAGGTTGTGGAGGCCATAGAATGATCAACGTGACCATCCCCAGCATCGAACCCGAACTGAAGCCCCGCATCACCGTCTTCGGTGTCGGCGGCGCCGGCGGCAACGCCGTGAACAACATGATCAAGTCCAACCTGGAAGGCGTGGACTTCGTCGTGGGCAACACCGACGCGCAGGCCCTCAAGGGCTCGCTCTGCGAGAAGCGCGTCCAGCTCGGCACCACCATGACCCGCGGCCTGGGCGCCGGCTCCAAGCCGGACGTCGGCCGGGCCTCCGCCGAGGAGCAGCTTGAGGAGATCATCGGTCACCTCGAAGGCGCCAACATGGTGTTCATCACCGCCGGCATGGGCGGCGGCACCGGCACGGGTGCGGCCCCGGTCATCGCCCGCGCGGCCCGCGAGCGCGGCCTGCTGACCGTCGGCGTGGTGACCAAGCCCTTCCATTTCGAGGGCGCGCACCGCATGCGGCTGGCCGAATCGGGCATCGCCGAGCTGCAGCAGTATGTCGACACGCTGATCATCATCCCGAACCAGAACCTGTTCCGCATCGCCAACGAGAAGACGACCTTCGCGGACGCCTTCAAGATGGCCGACGACGTTCTGCATTCCGGCGTGCGCGGCGTGACCGACCTGATGGTGATGCCCGGCCTCATCAACCTGGACTTCGCCGACATCCGCTCGGTGATGACCGAGATGGGCAAGGCGATGATGGGCACCGGCGAGGCCGGCGGCGAGCGCCGCGCCATCGAAGCCGCCGAGGCCGCCATCTCCAATCCGCTGCTCGACGACGTGTCGATGAAGGGTGCCCGCGGCGTCCTCATCAACATCACCGGCGGCTACGACATGACCCTGTTCGAGGTCGACGAGGCGGCGAACCGCGTCCGCGACGAGGTCGATCCGGACGCCAACATCATCTTCGGCTCGACCTTCGACAGCTCGCTGGACGGCGTGATGCGCGTGTCCGTGGTCGCCACCGGCATCGACGCCGCGGCCATGTCCAACCCGCGCACCCTGCACCCGGTCAACCTCTCGCTGGTCTCCGACCGCAACGGCGGCAATGGCGGCGCCAAGAAGCCCGCCGGCCCGGCCGGTCTGACCCAGGCCGCCCCGGCGCCGCTCGCCTCCTCCGGTCCGGTCGCCCCGGCGATCCCCGGCGCCGGTCTGGCCCCGCGCCCGATGGGCGGAGTCGCGCAGCCGCAGGTCCATCCGGCCGAGGTCCAGCAGCACATTCCGGTTCAGCAGCCGGCCCAGCATCCGGTCGACCCGATGGCCCAGCACGCCCCGCAGCATGCGCCCCACCCGCACATGCCGATGGGCCACGAGGCCATGCAGCCGGTGGAAACCGCTCCGGCCCGCAACGTCGCCGCCGGTCCGCTGCACAGCGAGCGCCGCGATGGCCACTTCATCGCACCGAAGGCCGCCGATCCCGGCCCTCGCCAGCCGATGCCCTCCGTGCCGATGTCGAGCCAGCTCGCCGCCGCCGCCCAGGCGGAACCGCCGGCCCGCAAGCCGAACTTCCTGTTCGGCCTGGTCACCGGTCTGGCCGGCCGCAAGGCCGAACCGGCGCCGCAGCCGGCCCCGCAGCCGCAGCATCAGCCCCAGCATCAGCCGCAGCATCACCATCAGCCCCAGCATCATCAGCCGCAGCACCAGCAGCCGGTGATGCCGCAGCCGCCGATGGCCGCCCCGCAGCAACCGATGGCCCAGGCCCCGCGCCCGCAGGCGATGGGCGTCGACGGCGCCACCCAGAAGATCGACGAGGAAGCGCTGGACATCCCCGCCTTCCTGCGCCGTCAGGCCAACTGACGCGTCACAGAGGCTGGCCCAATTGATCTGAGGGCAACAGCAACCCGCCGGTCGCCGCCGCCTCTTTCGAAGCGGCATCGGCGGGCATCCACAACCTGTTAGACTTCAGCCGCCTCCAGAGCTTCGCAAGAACGCTCCGGGGGCGGTCTTTTCGTGTCTGGGGGACGCCCGTTTCGCGTCCGGCGACGGTGCTCTACCGCCCTGCAACAAACGGTAACAAAGAGTGATTTGTCCTCCATAGGGGCCAGTGATACCTAGCATATGCAGTCATAAGCGATGACCGGCCCCGCTCCCGATGGAGATCGCCGACAAGTCGCGGACCGACCGCACAAGACCAAGATTGAAACGGGACAGACACCGTGGCTCAGAATCGCATCAAGACCGAAGGCATGCTGCAGCGTACCCTGGCGAAGCCGGTGCGTTGCTCGGGCGTCGGGCTGCATACGGGCGCGACGGTTACCCTGACGATTTCCCCGGCCGAGCCGAACTCCGGCATCGTCTTCCGGCGCAGCGATCTCAGCGGCCCCGCCGCCGTGATCCCGGCGCGCTGGGACCATGTCGTCGACACCAAGCTGTGCACGGTCATCGGCAACGCCCACGGCACCACCATCGGCACCATCGAGCATCTGATGTCGGCGCTGGCCGGCTGCGGCGTGGACAACGCCCTGGTCACGCTGGACAACATCGAGGTGCCGATCATGGACGGCAGCGCCGCTCCCTTCGTGGAGGCGATCGAGCGCGTCGGCACCGTGTCGCAGAACGCGCCGCGCCGCGCCATCCGCATCCTGAAGCCGGTCACCGTGACCGAGGGCAACAAGACCGCCACCTTCACGCCCGACCACACGACGAGCTTCAGCTTCGAGATCGACTTCGCCAGCAAGGCTATCGCCCAGCAGAGCCACGAGGTGGAACTGGACGCCGAGACCTTCCGCGACGAGATCAGCGCCGCCCGCACCTTCGGCTTCCTGCACGAGGTCGAGGGGCTGCGCAAGATGGGTCTCGCCCGCGGTGGTTCGCTGGACAACGCGGTGGTCATCTCCGGCGACGAGGTGATGAACGAAGGCGGCCTGCGCTTCGACGACGAGTTCGTTCGCCACAAGATCCTGGACGCGGTCGGCGACCTCTATCTGGCCGGCGCGATGTTCATCGGGCATTTCCACGGCGTCCGCTCCGGTCACGCCCTGAACAACCAGCTCCTGCGCGCGCTGTTCGCCGACACCAGCGCCTGGTGCTACGAAACCCCGCCGAGCACGGCGCTGCCGGGCGCCGTCTGGCACGCGGCTGAGCGGCTCGCGGTCGCCTGATACGCGCCTCACAGCGTCGCGTTACCCCTGCCCTCCCCTTCCGGGGAGGGCATTTTCGTTTTGCGCACTCCCCTCCCCTCTCGGATTCGCGCGAGGCGAGTCTCGCGCACTCCCCTCCCCTTCCGGGAGTGGAAGGATGTGATTGTTGCGCCGCTTTCCCAAAAGCGCAGAAATATTGAATTATATCAATATTGTATGTGGTGTTTTTGAGACTTCGCCTGAGGTAGCGCCATCGAAATCCCCTCTCTCGCCTTGGGAGAGGGTGCCCGCGCAGCGGGCGGGTAAGGGGCGCGCGAGGATCAAAGCGCTTATCCTTGGAAACACCCTCACCCTTCCCACGCCTACGGCGCGGGCCCCTTCCCTCTCCCCGGAGGGGAGAGGGTTACTCACTCACCGCTCCGCGGCGTAGGCGCCGAAGCGGGTGTCTTCCTTCAGAATGTGCTGACCCAGCCAGTCGGCGCAGAATTCAAACACCTCGTCACCCGTGATGGTGTCGCGCTGGGCGTGGAAGCGCTCGCGGTAGGATTCCACGTTCCGCGTCAGCGCATCGTGCAGGGCCTTGTGCGCGGTAAAGGTCGGGTAATTGGCCTGGGCCATGTGCGCTTCTTCACGTGCGAAGTGATCCTTGGTGTAATGGATCAGCTCGTCGAGGATCGCTTCGATGACGTCAGGAGAGGCGCGGTTTTCGTCAGCGCCCAGCTTGTTGACGATGTCCACGAGAACGCGATGATCATCATCGAGTCCTCCGATGCCGACGCCCACCCAGCGCGACCATTGAATGGAGCCCATAGCGACCCCCCGTCTCGTTCTTCTTATGGCGCTTTGACCCTTTATGGAACCGGCGGCGAGGGGCGCCAACGCGGCACTCAGCCGCGCCGCCCCTCCCCTACCGCCCCCCGTCAACCGGCGATCAGCTCCGCCCACTCCTCCTCGCTGAGGATGGTCACGCCCAGGTCGCGCGCCTTGGCGGCCTTGCTGCCTGCATCCGCCCCGCAGACGACGTAGTCGGTCTTGGCCGAGACCGAGCCGGCGACCTTGGCCCCCAGCGACTCCGCGCGGGTCTTGGCCTCGGTGCGGGTCATGGTTTCCAGCGTCCCGGTGAAGACCACCGTCTTGCCGGCGACGGGGGAGCCGCTGGCCGCCTTCGGGCGCTCGGCGTCGGCGACCCGCACGCCCGCGGCGCGCAGGTCGTGGATGATGGCGCGGTTGCGCTCCTCCTGGAAGAAACCGGCCAGCTCCTCGGCGGCGACCTCGCCGACGTCGGGGATGGCGACCAACTCGCCCCAGCCGGGACCGGGCTGCGCGCCGACCGCGGCGACCATCGCCACCTTCCAGTCCGCCAGGGTGCCGTAGCGTTCGGCCAGCGCCTGGGCGGCGCGGCTGTCCACCTTCTTGATGCCCAGCAGCTTGATGACGCTGTCCAGCCGCAGCGCCTCCTGACCGGCGTAGAAGTCCAGCTTCGGCAGGTTCTCCGGGTCGGCGAACCAGGCGAGCAGCGCATCGGCCTTCACCGGGCCGAGCCCGCTCAGCGCGTGCAGGTCGCGCCACGCCTCGCCCGGCATGTTGGCGACGGCGCGCTCCATCCCCTCCAGCCAGCCGTCGATCGAGCCGTACTGGCGGGCCAGCGACTTGGCCGTCACCTCGCCGATGTGGCGGATGCCCAGCGCGAAAATGAAGCGGTGCAGGTCGATGCGCTCGCGCCGCTGGTTGATCGCGGCGAACAGGTTCTCGACCGATTTCTCCTTCCAACCCGGACGGCCGAGGATGGCGATCTCCCCCGCCTCCACCCGGCGTTCCAGCGTGAAGATGTCCACAGGGGAGCGGATCAGCCCGTCCTCCCAAAACTCCTCGATGGTCTTCTCGCCGAGCCCTTCGATGTCGAAGGCGTTGCGCGACACGAAATGGCGCAGCCGCTCCTTGGCCTGGGCGGCGCAGATCAGCCCGCCGGTGCAGCGGCGCACCGCCTCGTCCGGCTCGCGCACGGCGAGGCTGCCGCAGACCGGGCAATGGTCGGGGAAGACGTAGGGCACAGCGTCGTCCGGGCGCTGCCCCTCGACCACCCCGACGATCTGCGGGATCACATCGCCGGCCCGCTGAACCGTCACCAGATCGCCGATGCGGATGTCCTTGCGGGCGATCTCGTCCTCGTTGTGCAGGGTGGCGCGGCTGACCACCACGCCGCCGACGGTGATGTCCTCCAGCTCCGCCACCGGAGTCAGGGCGCCGGTGCGGCCGACCTGGATGGTGATTCCCTTCAGCCGGGTCTGCGCCTGCTCCGCCGGAAACTTGTGGGCGATGGCCCAGCGCGGCGCCCGGCTGACGAAGCCCAGCCGCTGCTGCAGCTCCAGGCTGTTGACCTTGTAGACCACCCCGTCGATGTCGAAGGGCAGCGCCGAGCGCTCCTCCCCGATCTTGCGGTAATGGGTCAGCAGCGCCTCGGCGCCGTCGCACAGGTTGGCCGGGCGGTTCAGCGAGAAGCCCCAGCCGCGCAGCCGCTCGCGGATGCCCCATTGGGTGTCGGCGATCGGCTCCGACAGTTCGCCCAGCGCGTAGCCGAAAAAGCAGAGCGGGCGCGACGCGGTGATCTTCGAGTCCTTCTGGCGCAGCGACCCGGCGGCGGCGTTGCGCGGGTTGGCGAACAGGTCCTCCCCCCGCTCCGCGTAGGCGCGGTTCATCGCCAGGAAGTCGTCGCGGTTCATGTAGACCTCGCCGCGCACCTCCAGAACGGCGGGGTAAGGCGCCTCCAGGGTCTGCGGAACGTCCTTGATGGTGCGGACGTTGGCGGTCACGTCCTCGCCCTCCGTCCCGTCGCCGCGGGTGGCGGCCAGGACCAGCCGGCCGTTCTCGTAGCGCAACGAGCAGGACAGCCCGTCGATCTTCGGCTCGGCCACGAACTCCAGCGGGGCGTCGTCGGACAGGCCGAGGAAACGGCGGACGCGGGCGACGAACTCGTGCGCCTCCTCCGGCTCGAAAGCGTTGCCGAGCGACAGCATGGGCAGGGCGTGCCGCACCTTGCGGAAGCCCGCCGCCGGGGCGGCGCCGACGCGCAGCGAGGGCGAATCGGCCCGGCGCAGCTCCGGATAGCGCGCCTCGACCTCGTTGTTGCGCCGGACCAGAGCATCGTAGGCGGCGTCGGAGATCTCCGGCTTGTCCTGCTGGTGGTAGAGCCGGTCGTGGTGGGCGATCTCCTGGGCCAGCGCGGCCAGTTCCGCCTGCGCCTGCTCCACCGTCAGCTCCTCCACGGGGATGCTGCGGAGCGCGGCGGGGGTATCGAACAGGTCGTTCATGGCGGGTCTCTTCGGTGCCTTCTCATAAGGACGGCGCTGGATCGGCGGGCGCCGCCGGGGGCGCAGCATAGCGCCGCAGGGGCGTGCCGTGGAGTCCGGCCTGTGCCGGTCTGGCATTTGGTCCCGATCGCACCAACCTTGAAACCGCAGACCTTGAGAGGTGCGGGGGCGCGAGGGTTGCGTGTATGATGAGCCGGCGCCCGTGAACGGATGTGCTGTATGAACGAGCCGACCAGCCGTGCGACCGCCGGCAGCCTGACCATCGACGATCGATTCGTCATCGCCGCGGCGCTTGACCGCATCCTGTACGACGATCCCGCCCATTTCGCGACGGAAGACGCGCGCCTGCTGCGCCGCATGATCCCGCGCACCCGCTCCCCCTGGTTGCGGCTGGGCTTCCGCGCGGAAAGCCAGGGGCCGTCCATGTCGGGCCGGGCCGCCGGCGTGGGCGACGTGAAGATGGACGGCGACAAGAAGGTGGTCGAGGGCGGCGTGGGCGAGGCCCCGGTCTGGCGCTGCGGCCAGTACAAGATCTCCAACCACGGCGACGACTTGGAGATCTGGCAGGTGATGAGCGACGAGTTCGCGGAGGAGCCGAAGGGCGCCCGCCTGGAATACGGCCCCACCGGCGCGCCGGAGCGCCTGACCTTCTTCCAGCCCCGCGATCTGGAGTTGAGGATTCCCTTCACGGGCATCGCGGTCGGACTTCGTCTGGGCGGCTGGCAGCCTTGGAAGAGCGCCGCCTGAGACTGGCATAAGCCTGCGCCCGCTTGTCGCGTACGAGAGTAATAAAACGTTTCGGCAATGAATCCCCAGACGGCATGCCAGCGCCGTCGCGCGGCAGCTTTGCGTAATTTTCCAGAGACTTGTGCGGTCGCCTTATTTCCTATGACCTGCGCCAAGGGAAGGCCGTGGAAATTATATTATTATCCCGACTTGCACTTTTTATTCTCCAGAATTCGATAAGACCAATATTTTACGAAGCTGCAATAGGGTATGAAACCAATCGTTAAAATTGTCATGTCCATGATGCCCGCATGGTGATAACCGAGCGGCGATCAGCCGGGAGGAGCCCCGGTCCAGCCGTATTCCGACGCTTGCCAACGAAGAACAAAGAGACGAACACCATGGACAGTGGCAATCAAGGCGGCATTCAAGGCGGCGTTCAGGAACGCCTCTCCTTTTTGCGGATTGGAGGTGAGACGGCCACGCTTCTGAAGGAGGCCTGGAGCATTGCCGAGCCTCACCTGCCCGTCATTCTCAAAGACTTCTACGACCACCTACTCGCCATTCCGGAACTCCGGAAGATCTTGGATGGGAAATCCGTCGAGCGGTTGAAGGATGCCCAGGTCAACCACTGGCGTCATCTGTTTTCCGGGAGCTTCGACGACGTCTACCTGACGCGCGTGAAGGCGGTGGGCCAGGCGCATTACCGCATCGGCCTGCACCCGCGCTGGTATTTCGGGGCCTACCGGCTGGTCATGGGACGGGTGGGCGCGCTGATCGGCGAACGGCACCGCCGCGACGCGCCGCGCGCCATGAAGATCATGGGGGCGGTGGAGACCGCGATCTTCCTCGACCTCGACCTGTCCTTCGACGCCTACAGCACCGCCGTGATGACCATGACCAACCGGATGCTGGTCGAGCTGGCGGAGAATTTCCGGGGTACGGTGCAGGGCGCCATCGAGACCGTCGGCCATTCGGCGGCGGCGGTCAACGCGGCCACCGGCGCGGTGCGCGACATCGCCCAGGACACCGGCGTGCGAACGGAGCATCTGACCAGCGCGGTCTCCGGCACCGCCAGCAACGCCCGCGCCATCGCTGCGGCGGCTGAGGAACTGACCGCCACCAACCACAGCGTGGTGTCGCGGATGGAAGGCGCCTGCTCCATCGTCAACGACGCGCAGGCCGCCACCCAGCGCTCCACCGAGGCGGTCACCGCCCTGGCCGGGATCGCCGGGCGGATCGGCGGGACGCTGAAGCTGATCAACGCCATCGCCAACCAGACCAACCTGCTGGCGCTGAACGCCACCATCGAGGCGGCCCGAGCCGGCGAGGCCGGGCGCGGCTTCTCCGTGGTGGCGGCGGAGGTCAAGCAGCTCGCCAAGCAGACCGCCGGGGCGACCGAGGACATCACCCGCCTGCTTCAGGAAATCGACGGCGCGACGGGCCGGACCCGCGACGAGATCGCCGGGATCGGCACGGTGGTGGGAGCGCTGCGTACCCATTCGCAGGACGTGCTGTCCATCATGGGCCAGCAGAACGACGCGACCCGGGAGATCGCCCAGAACATCCAAGAAGCCAGCCAGTCCGCCGAACGCATGTCCGACGAGGCCGGGCACCTCGCCGACGGAGCCCGATCGGTCATGGCGTCGGTCGAGGACGCCTTCCACACCACCGCGCGGCTGACCGGGACGGCGGATGAGTTGCGCGCCGCGCTGGACAAGTTCCTGTCGCACATGATGTCCCTGCGCGTTGCGGCGTGACCGGGCCATTGGCACGGGATCGGAGGCGCGGCCTTGGGGACGGCCGGCACGCCGTTCCGCCCCCGACCACCGAGGATCAGGAATCGTTCAGGGCGTTTTCGTCCTCATCACCGATGAAATCGCCGCCCGCTCCCTGTCCGTTCCGTTCGGCTTGGCCTGCATCGGCGTCCTCGATGTCCTTTTCCCACTGGTCGTCGGGGGTCTCGATAATCTCCCGGGTTTTCGGAGCCAGCGCCGCGACCTCGATGCTGAAGACCTCGTCGGGGGCCAGCATGATGTCCTGCCCATTCGGAGCGTCACCCTCGGCTCCGGGATTTCGCCCGTCCTTGTTGATGCGGCGATAGACGGGCATCTCCGGCATGGTGTCCCAGATCCTGCCGCCGGGCGTGGTCACATACATGTGCTGCGGCAGAACCTGTCCCGGAAGAAAGCGGCCCCACAGGCGGATTCCACTGCCCTCCTGCGGTGTGAACCCGAACTCCCGGCACAGCAGGGTCAGGCTGCGCGGCGCGACCTGCGCCGGAGGCTGGCCGGCCCCCGGACTTGTCCAGATGTCGTTGTTGGTGACCACCGCCAGCCCATCGGCGACCTCGTCGTCGACCGGAACGTCCTCCACCCCGAAGAGCAGATCGCCCAGCCTGGCGTAACGTGTGTTGATCGCGGCGGCCGCATCGGGATCGCCGGACAGGGCGAAGACATGGCACGCCATGTCGTGGTGGCGGTCATTCCCGATGAATTTCTCCCTGGGCATCGCTCCTCCTCGTTCGGCGGGGGCGCCACCGGCGCCCGCGAAGGCAGGCACCGGGAGGACACCACCGGAAAGGACGAGGCGGAGCGGGCCTTCGTGAACGGGAGACCGCCGGGACGAGGCCGTCAGACGGCGTCGAGCGGATGCAGCGGGTCGGGGTGATGCTCCAGCAGCGCTGCGGCGTGGGCGTAGGCATCCACCGGCGGGACGACGTCGTAAAGCGATGTCGCATGGTCCCCGTGCGATGGAGCCGCCTCCAGCCCCTGCGCGACGAGATGCTGCCACACGGTGTCCTGGCCATCAGCGGATTGGGCTGCGGAATGACCCGCCGACAGGGCCGACGCTACGGCGCCTATCCCGGCGGACGGGAACCAGGACTTGTCGGCATCGACGACCAGCGTGCCGTTCCACCACAGGCCGGCCTGCCCCTTCACCACGTCCTTGCCGTCGAGCGCGCCCTTGTCATAGGTGACGTTCGACGCCGTGGGGGCGACGGCATGGCCGTTGATGGTGACCTTGTTGACGAACAGCGAACGGTCCTGCCCATTCACCACAGCGTCGTTGTCGTATTGAACCTGGACCTTGTGCGCCTGATCGGCGGTCAGGTTGGTGGCGAAGGTGAAGTCCTTGGCCGCCGTGCCGACGGTGGCGCCGCCGATGGCCTTGCCGTCCACCAGCAGGTTGAAGTGGGCGTTCACCCCGCCGGCCGCGGCACCGGAGGCGTTGACCGTGATCGCCGTGTTGGCGGGCGCCGTCTGGGCCGGGAAATCCTTCGCCGGGGCATCGACCACCAGCGTGCCGCCCCACCACATGGAGGACTGGCCCTTGACCACGTCCTTGCCGTCCAGGGCGCCCTTGTCGTACGTGACGTTGGCGGCGGTCGGGCTGTGAGCGGCGCCGTTGATGGTGACCTTGTTGACGAACAGGTTGCGGTCCTGCCCGTTCACAAAGCCGTCGTTGTCGTATTGGACCTGGACCTTGTGCGCCTGGTCGGCGGTCAGGTTGGTGGTGAAGCTGTAGTCCTTGGCCGCCGAATCCACCGTGGCCTGCCCCACCGTCTTGCCGTCCACCAGCAGCTTGAAATGGGCGTTCACCCCGCCGGCCGGCGCGCCGGAGGCATTGACGGTGATCGTCGTGGCGCTCTGCGCCGTGGGGACCGGCGCGGACTGGGCGATCTTGGCCAGCAGGGCGTCGGTGTCCAACTCGAAGTAGCCGGCGGTGCCCATGGCCTTGCCGGTGCTGCGGGCGAGATCGAGGAACTCCGACTGGGTCAGCCGGGTGCCGGTCTGCTCCACCCACGCCTGCTGGGCCTTCGCCACCGCCGCGGTGACCGCTGGCGCGGCGAAGGAGGAGCCGTTGGCCGTGTAGGTGACGCCCGACAGATTGGTGATCCGCACGTCGGTGCCGTCGGCGCAGACGTCGGTCAGCGACGGGCTGCGCTGCGCCCAGGACGGGAAGGCGCCGTCGCCGGTGGAGGCCGAAACGCAGATCTGGTTCACGTCGGCCGCGTAGCTGGACACGGTCTGCGTCGCCCCGCCGTCGCCGCTGTTGCCGGCGGCGGCCACGGTCAGCACGCGCTTGGCGGCGAGAGCGGCCAGCTCGTCGGAGATCGTGGTGGTGGCCGCGGTCGTCTGCGCGCCGCCGCCCAGCGACAGGTTCACCGCCGTGATGTTGTAGGCGTCGGCGTTGGCGACGACCCATTGCAGGGCCTTCTCGATGTTGGCCTCGCTGGCGCCGCTGCCGTCGTCGGGCATGACCTTCAGCGCGATGATGCCGACGTCGGGCGCGTTCTCCAGGATCTCCGCGGTGACCAGGGCGCCGTGCGTGTTCGCGTTGGCGACCATGACGTCGTTGTCGTTTCCGTAGAAGTCATGCTGGTAGACCAGCCGGCCCGTGTTCCAGGCGGAGGACAGGCCGCTGTCGATCACAACGACGTTGCCGGTGGAAGCGGAGCTGTTCGACATCTTGCCAACCTTGTTCGTTTTTGGGCGAACGGCGCCCGTTTCCGGACGCGCAAGGCTGGACTATGCGGCTTTTGCTGTGGCCGCCGTATGACCGCTGCGGGCGATTGCTGTGACCTGGACGGGGGATTTACCCCTCTCCCCTCTGGGGAGAGGGGATAGAGGCGTTCCGCTACCCCCGCCCGGCGATCAGGCTGTCGGCGGCGGCGCGGGCCTCGGCGGTGACGGTGGCGCCGGACAGCATGCGGGCGATCTCCTCGCGGCGGTCGTCGCCGTCCAGCTCGACCACGCCGGTCGTCACCTGCTCGCCCTTCACCGACTTCTGCACCTTGAGGTGAATCGAGCCGCGGGCCGCGACCTGGGGGCTGTGGGTGACGACGAGCACCTGAAGCCCGTTGCCGAGCGTCGAAAGACGCTGTCCCACCGCGGCGGCGACGGCGCCGCCGATGCCGGTGTCCACCTCGTCGAACACCAGCGTGCCGACGGTCGAGGTCTGGGCCAGCACCACCTTCAGCGCCAGCATGAAGCGCGCCAACTCGCCGCCCGAGGCGATCTTGTTCAGCGCGCCGGGCGGCGAGCCGGGGTTGGTGGCGACCTGGAAGGCCACGCGGTCCATGCCGGCGGCGGTCCAGTCCGATTCGTCGCCCATCGGCTCGACCAGCGTGCGGAACTTCGCCTTTTCCAGCTTCAGCGGGGCGAGTTCGGCGGCGACGGCGGCGTCCAGCCGCCCGGCGGCCTGCTGGCGCTCCCGGCTCAGCGACTCGGCGGCCTTGCGGTAGGCGTCGCGGGCGACCTCCGCCTCGCGGGCGAGGCGGGCCAGCAGATCGCCCTGGTCCTCGATCAGCAGCAGCCGGTCGGCCATGTCCTTGCGCAGGGGAGCCAGCGCGTCCACGTCCACCCCGTGCTTGCGGGCGGCGGCGCGCAGGGCGAACAGCCGCTCCTCCAGCTTCTCCAGAGCCTGCGGGTCCATGTCCACGTCGGAGGACACGGCCTGGAGACCGGCGATGGCCTCCCCCGCCTCGGTCGCGGCGCGGTCCAGGGCGGCAATGACCGGGTCGAGCTTGCCGGCGGCCTTGTCGGCGATGCGGCTCAACGTGCGGATGGCCGAGGACAGAGCACGCTCCACCCCGCGGTCGCCCGACAGCTCCCCATAGGCGGCGTTCAGGGCATCAACCAGCTTTTCCCGGTGCATCAGCACGGCACGGGTCTCGGCCAGTTCCTCCTCCTCGCCGGCCTTGGGGGCGAGGGCATCCAGTTCGGCCACGGCGTGGCGGAGATACTCCTCCTCCGAACGGGCGCGGGCGATCTCGGCGGCGGCGTTGGCGCGCGCGTCCTCCACCTGCCTCCAGGCGCGATGGGCGGCGGCGACCTGGACGGCCTGGGCGGACAGTCCTGCGTAGGCGTCCAGAACGCCGCGGTGGGTCTGTGGGTTCAGCAGGCCGTGGGTGTCGAACTGGCCATGGACCTCGACCAGCTCCTCCCCCAGGCGCTTCAGCAGGCCGACGCCGACCGCCTGGTCGTTGACCCAGGCGCGGCTGCGTCCGTCGGCGCTGACGGTGCGGCGGACGACCAGCCGTTCCTCGGGGTCGAGCCCCTGCTCCCTGAGGATGGCGAGCGCCGGATGGTCGCCGGACAGATCGAACTCCGCCGTCACCGACGCTTGGTCGGCCCCGTGGCGGACGAGGCCCGAATCGGCCCGCGCGCCGAGCGCCAGGCCCAGCGCGTCGAGCAGGATCGACTTGCCCGCACCGGTCTCGCCGGTGAGGACGCACAGGCCCTTGCGGAAGCCCAGCCCCAACCGTTCGATCAGGACGACGTCCCGGATCGTCAGCGATGCCAGCATGGATCGTCCTAGAACAGGGAGCTCCAGGCTCTGCTGATCCAGGACTTCTCGTTTCGCTCCGGACGCACGTTGGCGTCCACCAGCAGTGCGTAGCTGTCCGTGTACCATTCGCTGCCGGGGAAGTTGTGGCCGAGCACGGCGGCGGCGGTCTTCGCCTCGTCCGTGATTCCCAGCGCCAGATAGCACTCCACCAGCCGGTGCAGCGCCTCAGGGACGTGGGAGGTGGTCTGGTAGTTTTCAATCACCGTGCGGAACCGGCCGATGGCGGCGGTGTACTGACCCTGATTCAGATAGAAGCGCCCGACCTCCATCTCCTTGCCGGCGAGATGGTCGTTGGTCAGGTCGATCTTGATCTTGGCATCGCGGGCGTACTGGCTGTCCGGGAAGCGGCGCACGACCTCCGACAGCGCGTCCAGCGCCAGACGGGTCATGCGCTGGTCGCGGCGGACGTCGGTGATCTGCTCGTAATAGGACAGCGCCCGCATGTAGTAGGCGTAGGAGACGTCGGGGCTGCCCGGATGAAGCTGGATGTAGCGGTCGAGCGCCAGGATCGCGTCGTCGTACTTCAGATCCTGGTAATGGGCGTAGGCCGCCATGATCTGCGCCTTGCCCGCCCATTCGGAATAGGGGTGCTGGCGCTCCACCTCGTCATAGAGCTTGGCGGCCACCTTGAACCGCTCCTCCCGCATGGCGGCGTCGGCCTCTTGGTAGATCTGCTCGGCCGGACGCTCGACATACTGGTCCTCGGTTTTGGTCGAGGAGCAGGCGGTCAGGGCGGAAGCCAGGAGGAGGGCCGCAAGCGGCAGACGGGAGAAACGGCGGGGCATGGTCGTCGCAATGCTTTCGAAGTTGGCCCTATATAGCACGGCGGGGCGCGGGGGCGGCAAGCCGCTTCGGCGAACAAATTTCGAACCTCGCCGCCGTGACGCGGCCGGACGCTCCGGGACAGGGGCCGGAACGAGGGCCGGAACGGGGGCCGGAGCAGGAAACCGCTCAGCCGAACAGCGCGTCGATGTCGGCCTGGCTGATGTTGCCCATCTCCTGATGGTCGGCGGGGCCGTGCAGTTCCAGCGTCTCATCCATCTTGGTGACGGTGGGCGGCAGGGGCATCGCCTCGAACTCGCGCTTGTTCCAGTGGCTCATCATCGCGTCGACGCGCTCTTCGATGAAGGACAGGGCGCGAACGACCTTGGTGATGCGCTGACCGGTCAGGTCCTGAAAGTTGCAGGCCTCGTAGATGCGGACGATCACGTCGTTCATGTCGTTGACGCGATCGGCGTGATAGCCCTCCGGCAGCGACGACTTCAGCTCGTGAACGACCTCCTCCAGCTCCTCGGCGCAGGCCATGATGGTGTTGGTTGCGGCCTCCGTCGCCGAGACGACGGCGCTCAGCTCCTGCGACGCCTGCTGGAACTTGTCGTCGCCGGCCAGCGGGTGGCGGATCGCCGCCATTTCGACCTTGGTGGCCTTGATCCGGCCCGAGATGTCGGCGATCTCGACCTGGATCTGGTCGATCTGCTGGGCGTCCATCGTCAGGAAGCGATCGAGCTTCGCGCCGAGGTCGCTGATGGCTCGGATGACGTCGCTGTTGTCCACGGTGACCGGGCCGGACGGCAGCGACGCCAGCGCCGGCGCCAGGGCGGCGGCGTCATCCACCACCGCCTGATAGGGGTTGCCGGTCCGACGGGCCTTCTGAAGCTCCGCCATGAAGGGTTTCGATAGATTCCTCATGCGGGCTGCGCCTCTTTCCGAGTGGACGGCCGGGGCATCCGCGCTCGCCGGCCCGTCTGGTCAGGACTGCCCGCCAAGGCCGGCATCGGCCCGGCGGGCGACGATCGTCATAACAAACTTCACGTCCCAATTCGCCAGCCGATTGGAGCGGCGGCAACTCTTCACAAATCCGACGCCGAACCGTCTCGTTGACCGTGAGGTCAGCCGAACAGGGCGTCGATGGCCGCCTGATCCAGCGGCGCCGGAGGCTCGTCCGCCGCGGGCGGCGGGGCGGCCGCCGGCTTGGCAACCGGCTTCGGGGCGGGCTTGGCCGCCGAGGCGGGCTTCGGCACCGGCTTCTTGGCGGCGGGGGCCGCAGCGGGAGCCGGGGTGGGAGCCGGCGCGGCGGGAGCCGGACTGTCGAACAGGCTGTCGATGTCCGCCTGGCTCGCCTTCGCCGGAGCGGCCGGAGCCGGGGCCGGGCTGTCGAACAGACTGTCGATGTCGGCTTGGCTCGCCTTGGCTCCCGTTTGGGCCGCCGGGGCGGAGGCCGGAGGCGGAGCGGGCGGCGGTTCGGAAGCCGGCGGCGGAGGCGGTGCCGCCATCGCCGGGCTGTCGAACATGCTGTCCACGTCGGCCTGGCTGACGCCGAGGCCGTCGAGCTGGGGGCCGTTCAGCAGATGGGCGTCCGGCCGTGTGTCCGTGTTCTCATGGGAGATCTGGATGCCGGCGAGCTTCTCGACGCCCCAGATGTTGATCATCGCGTTGACGCGCTGCTCGATGTAGCGGAGCGCGTTGACCACCTTGCTGGTGCGCTGGCCGGTCAGGTCCTGGAACGAGCAGGCGGTGAAGATGTTCGTCACCTCCCCCTCGATCTCGGCGCACAGGCCGGGGTCGGCGCCCTCCGCCTTCAGCTTGCCCGACAGGTCCATCAGCCGCTCGGCGGCGTTCAGGATCTCGAAGGACGCACGTTCGGTGGAGATGACGATGGCGTCCAGCTCGTTGGTCGCCGACGTGATCTTGTCGCCGCCGGCGTCGGGCGGACGCAGGGCCGCGACCTCGCGCCGTGCCTGCTCGATGGAGGCAGCCATCTCCATCAGCTCGCGCCGCAGCACCTCGACGTGCTTGGAGGCTTCCACCACCTCGCTCTGCTGATGCCAGGAGCTGCGGAACTCCAGCAGCATCTTGCGCACCTCCTCCGCCGCGGCCCCATGGGCCCGGCGGTGGAAGCGGCGCAGGAAGGCTCGCCCCTTTGTGGTGCGGGCGATCGCTTCCTCGATCTGGTCGAACTCTTCCTCGGAAAGCTGCGGAAGCTGATCCAACCCAACCACTCCTTACCCGCCGATGACGGCCTGGATCTTCTGCTTCAGGGTGTCGGCGTTGAAAGGCTTGACGATGTAGTTGTTCACACCGGCCTGCTTGGCGGCGATCACGTTCTCGGTCTTGCTTTCGGCGGTGACCATGATGAACGGGGTCGAGGCGAGCTTGGCATCGGCGCGGATCTCCTTGAGGAGCTGCAGGCCGGTCATCGGCTCCATGTTCCAGTCGGAAATGATGAGGCCGAACTTGCTCTCGCGCAGCTTCTGCAGGGCCGAGACGCCGTCGCCGGCCTCGTCGATGTCCGTGTAGCCGATCTGGGTCAGGAGGTTCCGCACGATGCGCCGCATGGTGGCGTAGTCATCGACGACAAGGATCTTCATCTACGCGTCTCCGCATTCTTCCGTTGCTAGGCCCCGGCCCGGCGTTCAGCCCGCCCGGCGCTGCGTGGCGTGCGCCGAGGTCGGTCTGGTCCGACTGTGATGCCTTAAGTCTGCCGAAAAGTCATCCCTCACGGCCACAGTGACGTACGCCCGTAAATATCGGGTTACCAAGACCGCCGAATTTCCGCCGCGCCCCGACGCGATGGGGCATCGCTCGAAGGCATGGACGCGCGTCCGGCGGCGGTCCGAACAGACATACCCCTGCGCCGGGTGGGGACCTTGCCAGAATTCACAGGCGAACGCACGGGCTGATTCTCGCCTCATGCGCCGTCCAGCCGCCGACAAAGGTACATCCCGGCCCATTTCCCATCAATCGATGATCGGGGAGGTCGCCTGCCTCAACCAGTGGGCCACGGCGGCGTCCGCCCCGCCCGCGAGCCGCGGCTCCAGCGTCTCGCGCACCTGGGTGTGGTAGGCGTTCAGCCAGGCGATCTCCGCCTGGGTCAGCAGCGCCGGCTCGACGAGATTGCGGTCGATGGGCGCCAGGGTCAGCACCTCGAACCCCAGCATGGGCCGCTCCGCCATGGGCAGGTCGAGCGGCTGCACGACGATCAGGTTCTCGATGCGGATGCCGTAGGCGCCGGTCTTGTAGTAGCCGGGCTCGTTGGAGAGGATCATGCCGGGCTGCAGCGCCACGCTGTTCGGCACCTTGGAGATCCGCTGCGGCCCCTCATGCACCGACAGGTAGCTGCCCACCCCGTGGCCGGTGCCGTGGTCGTAGTCGAGCCCCACCGACCACAGCGGCAGGCGGGCCAGCGTGTCGAGCTGCGACCCGGTGGTGCCGCGCGGGAAGCGCGCCGTGCTGACCGCGATGTGGCCCTTGAGGACCAGCGTGAAGCGCTCGCGCATTTCCGGGGTCGGCGCGCCGATGGCGATGGTGCGCGTCACGTCGGTGGTGCCGTCCTGATACTGGGCGCCGCTGTCCAGCAGGAACAGGCTGCCCGGCTCCAGCCGGCGGTCGGTCTCCTCCGACACCCGGTAATGGACGATGGCGCCGTTCGGCCCCGCCCCGGAGATCGTGTCGAAGCTGAGGCCGCGGAAGCGGTCGTTGGCGCGGCGGAAGGCCAGCAGCCGGTCCGCCGCGGCGATCTCCGTCACGGTGCCCGACGGCGCCTCCTGCGACAGCCAATGCAGGAAGCGGACGAGCGCCGCGCCGTCGCGGATGTGGGCGGCGCGGGTGCCGGCCAGCTCCGCCTCGTTCTTGCAGGCCTTGGGCAGGGCGCAGGGGTCGGGGTCGCGCTCCAGCTTGGCGCCGGCCATGTGCAGCCGGTCGAAGATCCAGGCCGAGGTGCTCGCCGGGTCGGCCATCACCTTGCGCCCCTCGCGTCCCAGCCCGTCGAGCGCGGCGCCCAGCTCCTCCGGCGCGCGCACGGCGACTTGGTTGCCGAGATGCGCTTCCACGCCCGGCGCCAGCTTGCGGCGGTCGATGAACAGGTCCACCTGCGCGTCGTCCTTCAGGATCGCGAAGGACAGCGGCAGCGGTGTGCAGGGCACGTCCGCGCCGCGCAGGTTGAGCAGCCACGCGATGGAATCGGGCTGGGTCAGCACCACGGCGCCGATGCCGTTGCGCGTCAGGTCGCCGGCGATGCGGGCGCGCTTGTCGGCGGCGCTGTCCCCGGCGAAGACGTGGTCCTGAGCGACCACCGGAGCCAGCGGGGCCGGCGGCTGGTCCGTCCACACGCGGTCCACCGGGTTGTCCGGGCAGGGCACCAGCGACAGGCCGATGCGCTCCAACTGCTGGCGGGTGCGCTCCACCCAGCCGGCGGTGTGCAGCCATGGATCGTAGCCGAGCCGTCCGCCGCGCGGCAGCGCGTCCCCCGCCCACTCGGTCAGCGGGTCGTCCACCAGATGCCGGTATTCGTAGAGGTCGCCCGACACCTCCGCCTGGACCTGCAGGGTGTAGCGCCCGTCCACGAAGATGGCGGCGCGCTGCCGCCCCACGATGGCGTGGCCCGCCGATCCGGTGAAGCCGGTCAGCCAGGCGAGGCGCTGGGCGCGCGGCGGCACATACTCGCCCTGGTGCTCGTCGCCGCGCGGCACGATGAAGCCGTCCAGCTCGGCGCGCGCCAGGACGCCGCGCAGGGCGGCGATGCGGGCGGCGTAATCCGGTGCCGCGGTGGGCAGGCGTTCCGCCAACTCGGCCTTCAGGGCGCGGAGCTGCCCGGCGAGGTCCTCCGGGAGCCGCGCCCCGACCAGGACCATCCAGCCGTCGGGGTCCTCGCCCTCCGGCGCGGCGAGCACCCCGGCGACGAGGCTGCGGATTTCCGCGGGGGTTTGGGGCAGGCCCGCTTGGGCCAGAAGCTGCGCCAGGGTTTCGTCGCCGCGGTAAGCGCTGGACACGGGGGCTGATCCTCATCCGGTGAAGCCGACCGCGACAGGCTAGGCAGGGACGATGCACCGCGCAAGCGCGGGAAAGGGCATAGCCGCGTGAAAGACCGAACCCTCTACAGCCCCGAATCGTCGGGCAGGCCCAGCCGCTCCAGGACACGCTTGCGCGCGAGGCCGCGATCAACGTCGGGCACATGCAGCAGGCCGCCGATGCGGCGCAGCAGGTTGGCCTCCAGGTCGTTCAGCTCGCCGTCGGCGTAGGCGACCTCCCACAGCATCTCGATGATCCACAGCCGCTTGTCCGGCGGGCAGTGGTCGTTGATCACCGTCACGTAGCGGTAGTAGGGCGAGGCGCCATCCGTGTCGAACACGGCGGCGGACAGCAGGTCCTGCGCCTCTTCCTCGCTCAGATGGAAGTGGCGGCGGGTGACGTCGAGGATGCGCTCGCGCTCCGCCGGGGAAATGGTGTTGTCGGTGCGTGCGGCCTCGACCAGAAGGGCGGCGGCGGCGGCCTCCAGCCTGTGGCGGTCGTCGCCGGGGTCGTTCTCCTGGAACAGCGCCCTGATCCGGTTCAGCATCGGTCCTCCACGGGTCGTCCATCTGTCCGAAAGGAGATGGCGACGGGAGGACCGAAATCCAGAGGCGTCAGCCCTTTACGGCCTTCCGCTTCGGGCGCTTCACCACAAGGGTGGTCCATTCGCCGACCGGGATGCGCGAGACCAGATGCAGGCCCTGCGTGCGGTGCGCCTGGATGACGTGGCGCTCCTGCCGGTTCAGCAGGCCGGCCAGGACGGCCACGCCGCCGCGCTGCAGATGACGCTTGAGCTGCGGGGCCATGCGGGCCAGCGGACGGGCCAGGATGTTGGCGGTGATCAGGCGGTAAGGCTTGTGCTTGCCCACGATGGCGGTGTGGTAGCCGTCGCCGCCCTGCGAGCGGATGCGGGCCTTCACCCCGTTGAGGGCGGCGTTGACGCGGGTGACGCGCACCGCCTCCGGGTCGATGTCCACGGCGGTGACGGGCACCCGCCAGCGCTTGGTCACCGCCAGCGCCAGGATGCCCGAGCCACACCCCATGTCGAGCGCCCCGCCCCGGCCGGCACGCGGCAGGCTCATCCGGCGGGCCAGCCGGTCCAGGGCCATCAGGCAACCTTTGGTGGAGCCATGCTCGCCCGTGCCGAAGGCGGTGGCGGCGTCGACCAGCAGCGGGATGCTGCCCGCCGGGACGATGCCCTCATGGTGGGAGCCGTGGACGAAGAAGCGCCCGGCCTGGATCGGCGGAAAGCCCTGGTAGCTGTGCGACACCCAGTCGATGAGGGGCAGTTCCTCGACGATCAGCTTGGGTTCGGGGATGCCCATGGCCTCGGCCAGAACGGCGACGCGGGCGTTCAGCCGCGGCTCGTCCGGCTGCCCGTAGACCGTCGCCTCGACCAGCCAGTCGCCGTGCTCCTCCAATTCGAAGGTGGACACCGCGTCGGCATGATCGCCAATCGCCTCGGCGAACGCGGGGGCGTGGGCTTCGGGAATGACGAGCGCGATGCGCCAGAGCTTGGAGGAGGACATGGGAAAGGTCGCCGATGATGGGGTGGTCGTTGTCTGGTGGGAGACTTAACCACAGAGACGCCGAGACACAAAGATTTCCTGCAGCCAGGATTTCCCGCAACCGGACACATGTCCCCGCCGCCGCACAGGGATGCCGCATTCGGAAACGGGCTGGCCGGGCTGGATCGACCGCAGCGTGCGACGTTTTGACCGACGAATGCGCGGCACAGGCTTGCCGCCGCTTTTCTTACCACTTTTGAGCGTGCACACTGCACCTGGAGATAAGCGGACCGAGGGGTCCGCAAGAGCTGCTTTGTGGGCACATGGGGAGACGGGCTTGATGCAGCGCGTTTGCAAAGCGGCCAGGGCATGGATGGCGGCGCTGGTGGCGGTTTCGGGAGCGGCGATGCTGTCGGGCTGCGCGCTTGATCCGGTCGGGCTGGCGGTCGGGGCGGCGAGTTCGGCGTCCGGATCGGAGGCGTCGATGACGGCCGATGTCGCTGCCGCCTATCGGGGCACGAACTGCCCGACGCTGGAGGCGCTGCTGAAAGCCTACAACGACCCGCTGCCCACGTTGGGTGGCAGGGAACGCCAAGCGCAGTTGATCCATATCACCGCGGTGCGGCAACTCATGGCGGAACAGCGCTGCCCGGCGGCGGACACCGCCGGGCCCGGCACGGCCGGTTCCGCTGCGGCACCGGCAGCGACGCGCGAACCGCAGGGGGCGATGGGGGCGGCGGTGGTCCCGTTGACCGCCCAAGTGGCGCAGGCGGTGGGGCTGGAATCGCCGCGCGGTCTGGTGGTGACGGCACTGATGCCGGGCAAGGCGGCCGAACGGTCGGGCATACGGGCGGGCGACGTGATCCTGGAGGTGCGCGGCGTTGCGGTGGACGACGCGGTGCAGATGCGCCGCGCGCTGGGCGCGGTGCCCAGCGGGCAGAGCGTGCTGGTGAAGCTGTGGCGCGCCCGCGAGCTGCGCGAGCTGATCGTCGGCCCGATCACCAGCACCACCCCGGCGCTGCCGCCGGACGCGGTGTATGCCGATGCGCCTGTCCTGCCGGCGGCGCCGGTGCGCGAGCGCTTCTGCGTGGCCCAGGTGACCGGTTCAGGCCTGTTCGCGAGCGGGGTGCACTCGCCGCTGTTCACGGTGCGCAACGACGGCAGCGAGGCGGAAAGCGCCAAGCTGGCGACGGCCTTTTTGGAGGCGGCGCGGAAGGCTCAACCCGGATACTGGCGGGCGCCGCACCCGCGACCGACCTGCAGCCGGGATTCGAAGGTCTGCACATCGGCCAGCGCCGATTCCGACGTGCTGATGATGCTGTGCGAGACGGAACGCGAGAAGGGTACGGCGGTCTACGAATCGCTGCGGCGGGACAAGCCGTTGACCGAACTGGCTTGGTCGCCGCCGGCGTCGTGAGGCAAGGCCGGCGGAGTCACCGCCCCGACAGCCGGTCCGCGATGTCGTGCATCCCCTGCTCACGCAGGATCGCCTGACGGTGGCGGATGAGGCGGCGGGCCAGCGCCTTCTCCACCTCGGCGCCGCCGAGCAGGCGCCCCTGCGGATCGCGCAGGTGGGTGGCGAGGTGGTCGGCCAGCAGCGCCTCCTTCCTCGGGTCGCGGCGGTCGAGCGGCTGGGTGCCGTTCAGCGAGTGCTGGATGCGCTCCAGCAGGACGGACCGGCAGCACGGCGCACGTCCTTGGACGATCAGCGCGCCGACATGGGCCAGCAGCGGGCTGACCGGCTCGCTCTTCGGCTGCGGGTCGCGGCCCAGGATCAGGTCGGCCAGAGCGCACAGCCCGAGGGCGAGGTTCGGCTGCGCGCCGAGAAGCTCCTTCACCAGTTCGGCGGAGCCCAGCGCGTCGGCCATCACCCCGTCCAGCAGGGCGAGGTGCCGCGGCTCCACGTCCGGCCCGATCAGGTCGAGCAGCATCTCCAGCTTGCCGGCCAGCGCGTTGCGGTCGGCCAGATGAACGGTGAGCTGACTGAGGAAGGCGAAGTCGTGCCCCTCCTCCCCCACCGCGGCGGCGAGGGCGCGGCTGGACCAGGACAGGTCGGCGGGATCGAAGGCCGGCAGGGCCTTGCGCTCCGTTTGGAAGTCGCGGGCGCGCGCCATTACGACGTCGGCGAAGGCCCGCAATTCGCGCGCCCGCGCCGGCACGGCGACGCCATGGCGGTCCGCGTGGTGGCGGGCCACCGCCTGGAGCGCGGCGCCGAGCAGCAGGCCCTGCTCGTCCAGCTTGCGCAGGTAGGTCCAGGAATGGAGAAGCTCGGTCGGGGTGATGCGGAACTTGTCGAGGAAGGGGCGCAGCAGCCGGCCGGTGACCACCCGCGACTCGAACCCGTAGAGATCGCCGGGGGCCGTGCAGTAGGGCGCGCCCTCCGCGGTGCCGCCCAGCGCCATGGGCTTGTCCTTCACCACCGGAACGGCCTTCTGGAAGATCACCGTCTCCAGCGACAGCCCGGCCAGCGAGCGGAACTTGATGGCCTTGACCTCCTCCACCCCGCTGACCGCCAGCCAACTGCGGGCGGAGGCCAGGGCCCGGCGCTCGTCGTCGTAGGTCCCCTCGATGGTCCAGCGGCCCTCGCGGCGGATCTGGACCTCGAACTCGGTGCTGCTCTTGCCGAACACTGGGCGGGTTCCCTGGCTGTGGGCGCGCTGTCTGGACCCCACCAGTAGCCGAACGCCGCCGCCCGGCCTGTGACGATCGTCACCGCAACGGGGCGCTGCGGCAATCGGTCACCCTGCCTTCAGCAATCCACCATCCTCAGCCCGCCTTCTCGGCCGGCACCACGAAGCTGTCCATCACCTTCTTGCTGCCGGCCTGATCGAAGTCGATCTCCAGCTTGTCCTGGTCGACCGCCGTGACGGTGCCGTAGCCGAACTTCTGGTGGAACACCCGCGCCCCCTTCGGGAAGGGCGCGTTTGGACGGGCGCGCGGGGCGACCTGATAGGAGCCACTGTCCAGCGTGATGGTGCGCGGCGACGGGGGCTGCTGGCGGCCCGCCGCCTGCTGGCCGGCGCGGAAGGCGGCATAGCTCGACGAGTCGCGGAAGCTCCCTCCCCCGCCGAAGCCGCCGCCGAAACCATTGCCGGCGTTGCCGCCGGGGTAGAGGCCGCTCGCCGCCTCCGCCTCGACGTCGCCGCCGGGGATCTCGTCGACGAAGCGGGAGGGGATGGCGCTGACCCAATTGCCGTAGAGCCGCCGGTTGGCGGCGTGGCTGATGTAGGCCCGCTTGCGCGCCCGGGTCAGCCCGACATAGGCGAGGCGACGCTCCTCCTCCAGCCCGGCGATGCCGGTCTCGTCCAGCGCGCGCTGGTTGGGGAACACCCCCTCCTCCCAGCCGGGCAGGAAGACCATGTCGAACTCCAGCCCCTTGGCGCCGTGCAGGGTCATCACCGTGACTTGATCGACTCCGGCGGCCTCGGCGTTCTCCATGACCAGCGCGACATGCTCCAGGAAGCCCGACAGGTTCTCGAACTCCGCCATGGCGGTGATGAGTTCCTTGAGGTTCTCCAGCCGGCCCGGCGCCTCGGGCGTCTTGTCCTCCTGCCACATGCGGGTGTAGCCGGACTCGTCCAGCACCATGCGCGCCAGTTCGGTGTGCGGCATGGTCGCCGACAGGGTGCGCCAGCGGAAGAAGTCCTGAAGCAGGTTGCGCATCACGCCGCGCACCTTGGGCTTCAGCTCGTCCGTCTCGGTCAGCGCCCAGCCGGCCTCGGTCAGCGGCATCCCGCGCGAGCGCGCCGCCTGATAGAGGCATTGCAGGGCCGCCGGGCCGACGCCGCGCTTGGGCACGTTGACGATGCGCTCGAAGGCGAGATCGTCGTCGGGCGAGTTGACGACGCGCAGATAGGCCATCGCGTCGCGAATCTCCTGCCGCTCGTAGAAGCGCGGGCCGCCGATCACCCGGTAAGGAAGGCCCAACGTGATGAAGCGCTCTTCGAACTCGCGGGTCTGGAAGCCGGCGCGGACCAGGACGGCGATCTGGGCGAGCGAGACGCCCTGGCGCTGCAGCGCCTCGATCTCGTCGCCGACCCAGCGGGCCTCCTCCTCGCCGTCCCAGACGCCGCGCACGCGCACCGGCTCGCCGCCGTCCGCCTGGGTCCACAGCGTCTTGCCGAGCCGCCCCTTGTTGTTGGCGATCAGGCCGGAGGCCGCGGACAGGATGTGCCCGGTGGAGCGGTAGTTCTGCTCCAGCTTGACCACCTTGGCGCCGGGGAAATCGGCCTCGAAGCGCAGGATGTTGCCGATCTCCGCGCCGCGCCAGGCGTAGATCGACTGGTCCTCGTCGCCGACGCAGCAGATGTTCTTGTGGGCCTGCGAAAGGATGCGCAGCCACAGATACTGGGCGACGTTGGTGTCCTGATACTCGTCCACCAGGATGTACTTGAACTTGCGGTGGTATTCCGCCAGCACGTCCGGGTGCTTCTGGAAGAGCGTGATGTTGTGCAGCAGGAGGTCGCCGAAGTCGCAGGCGTTCAGCGTGCGCAGCCGCTCCTGGTACGCGCGGTAGAGCGCCACCACGCGCCCGCCGGCCACGTCGCCGCCGTCGCCATCGTTCAGCCGGTCCGGCGTCAGGCCGCGGTCCTTCCAGCGCTCGATCACGCCCAGCACCTGTCGCGCCGGCCACTTCTTGGAATCGACGTTCGCCGCCTCCAGAAGCTGCTTGATCAGGCGGATCTGGTCGTCGGTGTCGAGGATGGTGAAGTTGGACTTCAGCCCCACCAGCTCGGCGTGGCGGCGCAGGATGCGCGCGGCCAGCGCGTGGAAGGTGCCCAGCCACCAGCCTTCCGGCTCGATCCCCACCAGATGGGCGACGCGCTCGCGCATCTCGCGGGCGGCCTTGTTGGTGAAGGTCACCGCCAGGATCTGGAAGGCGGCGGCGCGGCGCGTCATCAGCAGATGGGCCAGCCGGGTGGTCAGAACGCGCGTCTTGCCGGTGCCGGCGCCGGCCAGCACCAGAACCGGGCCGTCCAGAGCCTCCACCGCCTCGCGCTGCACGGGGTTCAGCCCGTCCAGATAGGCGAAACGCTGCGCCGGCGCGGGGGCCGGGGCGCCCGCGTGGCTGAGGGGATCATGGCCCAGCGGATCGTCGTAGGCGTAGGGATCGGACATGCGGCACCGGATTTCCTGGGTGGGCTCCCCCGCGGTCGGGAGACGCCCTTCATCGAAAGAGGACACCGTATATAGCACGCCCCCCGGCGCATCGAACCCCTTCCCTTGACGGAACGGCCGGGGCGCTCCGCCAATCGGCATGGGACTAGGCCTATGCGCCGGGATACCCGTGATCGGCACTATGCCGCACACCATAGCGCTGGTCTTATCACAATAGCCCAAAGTCACATCGGCCAGAGGAGCCCAAAAATCATCTTCAGTCACAGACAAATCACAGGCTGAACTGAATTTTTGACCGATTGATTATTCCACGTTGGACGTTCGTGAACGGTTCGTCGGACGGTTTGTCTTATTTCGGCTTAGGGCATATGCCCATTGCGAGACATAATTTTTCCTTTGGGGAAATTTTCTGTTCCGCAAATCCGGGGTAAGGTCCAATCAGATCGTGGCACCCCGGAACCAAACGGACAGCCGCGGAGAGCGGCCCTCCCCCCGGACCGGATGTCCACGGAGGCGCCAGACGAACGACCGAATTGAAACAAACAGAGGGCGGGTAGGAACAATGGACCCCGTGAACGTTTTCCTGATCGACGCGAACAAGCTCTTCCGCGAAGGCATGAAGCGTCTGTTCGAAAACACGCCCTTCAAGGTGATGGGCGAGGCCGGCACCCTGCGCGAAGGCGTCCCCGCGGTCGAGGCGGCGGGCACCCAGCCCGACCTGGTCCTCATCGACCTCATCAACGGCGGCGAGGACGAGGCCGACCAGCTCCGCGCCCTGCGCGACGGCCACCCCGGCATCCGCGTCGTCATCCTGACCACCGACCTGTGCACCCGCCGCCTGTCGGGCGCGCTCGGCGCCGGCGCCCACGGCTACCTGATGAAGGACATCGCCTGCGAAGCGCTGATGCAGTCGCTGAAGCTGGTGATGATGGGCGAGAAAGTGTTCCCCACCCACCTCGCCGAGCTGCTGATCAACGGCCGCAGCGAAGAGCTGGCGACCGAGGTCCCGGCCCGCCGCAAGGGCCTGTCCCAGCGCGAGATCCAGATCCTGCGCTGCCTGCTGAACGGCAACTCCAACAAGATGATCGCCAACCACCTCCACATCACGGAGGCCACGGTGAAGGTCCATCTGAAGAGCCTGCTGCGCAAGATCAACGCTTCCAACCGCACCCAGGCGGCGATCTGGGCGTTGAACAACGGCATCGGCGACCAGCCGGCGGAAGCCGCCGGGGTCAGCGCCAACGTGGTCTGACGACGCCTCCTTGCGGTTCTGCTTCCCCGGCACCGACAACGCCGGCCGCGCCATCCTGCGGCCGGCGTTGTCGCGTCCGGAGCACCCGTTTAGGATGCAGCGACATGCCATAGGTGGTGCGCCATAGGACAAAAGGCCCTCTTCCGCCTCGAAATGATGATGGCTATTTCGGCAATACGCTCCGAATTTGTTTGGATCGCAGCCCCGACACGATGAGCATCATGGAATCCAGCGCGGAAAAGCCGACCCTGAACGTTCTGCTTGCCGACGATCACCTGCTGTTCCGGGACGGGCTGCGGCGCCTGCTCGCCCAGTCGGACGACAGCATGGTGTTCCACGAGGCCGGGACCTTCGACGATGTCCGCCGCCTGTGCGACGGCGCCATCGCCTTCGACCTGATCCTTCTGGATCTCGGCATGCCGGGATGGAATGGTTTCTCCCTGCTCGGCGAGATTCACCAGCGGCTTCCCAAGGCGCTTCTGGTCGTGGTGTCGGGATCGGAGAAGCGGTCGGACCTTCTGGCCGCGCTGGAGAACGGTGCCGCCGGCTTCATCCCGAAGTCGAGCAGCGCGAAGGTGCTGATGGGTGCCCTGCAGCTCGTGCTGGCCGGGGGCGTCTATCTGCCGGAACAGGCGATCCGCGGCGACCGGATGACCGACAGCGCGCCGCACGCCGGCAACGGCGCGGGGGAGGCCGATCCGCTGGGGACCCTGGCCGATGGAACGGGCGACCAGTTGACCCCGCGCCAGCGCGACGTGCTGAACCGCCTGCGCGACGGCAAGTCCAACAAGCAGATCGCGCACGAGCTGGGCCTGACCGAAGGCACGGTGAAGGTGCATGTGACCGCGATCCTGCGCCAGCTCGGCGTCCGCAACCGGACCCAGGCGGCCATCACGGCGAACGGTCTCTGACCGGACGCCCTTCCCGGTCTCCTTCTTTCAGGCCCCTCCCCGCTCCACCGAGGCGACCAGCGCGGCCAGGGCGCCGCGGATCGCCGATTCATGCTTGGCGGGCAGAACCTGCTGGCCGGGAACGGTCACCACGGTCAGGTTGCGGCAGCCGGTCAGGCGCTGCTCCAGAAAGGACGCGCCGGGAAAGCCGTCCGGCATGTCCTTCCCCTGCACCAGCGTGACCGGCACGCGAACCGCGTCGAGCGTGGGCGCCATGGCCTGAAGCTCCGCCGCGCTGTCGCGGGCGACCGGCGGCAGGATGCGGGCGGCGATGCGGCGAAGCACGCCGGGCCGGGCCGCCTCCTCGGTCATCGGGTCGATCAGCAGAAGACCGCCGACCAGCTCCGGGAAATCCAGCACGGCCCGCAACGCTACCGGAACGCCGCTGCCGCAGCCGATCAGCAGCGGCTTGCGCGAGCGGCGGAGCGCCAGAAGCGGACGCAGCGCCGCCGCCGGCACGCCGGGGTCGCCGCCGCGCAGCCGGGAGGCGCCGTTGATCGGCGCCGGATCGGGCCGCGGCACGGCCACCCATTCCTGCCCCGCCGGAACGGCGCGCAGCAGGCGGGTCCAGGCTCTGGATTCACTCGACGCCGCATGGACCAGGATGATCCGCCGACCGGCGGGATCGCCGGCGACGACGCAGCCCGGCCCCACCTCCCGCGATGCGCCGCAGCGTGCGGTTGGCGCCTCGCCGGGCGACGACGGCACGATGCCGAACGCGGCTCCCGCGGGCCGCCCGGCGCTGCTGTGTATGGTCAAGGCTCCGCTCCCCGATTCCCGAACATTGTGCGGAGATCGTCTCCGCCGATTGACAGGGAGCCTAATGGAGGGTTCGCAGCCTTGTCCCGTACCATAAAAAGGCCCGAAATGGCGCGAACGGTGGCCACAAATCCCGAAAATCGCAGGTTTTTACCCCAATTGTTGTGCAGTTCCGCCATTATCGGCGAACCCTGCACAAGAATTGGAACGGTCGGTGACCGGAAACGTCAGTGAATGGTGTTGCCGTCGGGAAGCGCCTCGACCGGACGATCGTCGCGCGGCTGCGACGGACGGTGCAGTTCGCGCATCAGGTCCCGCCAGTCCGGCGACCCGCCGAGTTGCTGGATCAACTGCGTGGAGAAGGCGAAGACAGCCATCTCCAGCGGCCCGTTGTCCTCGGCATGGGCGTTGACGGTCAGGCAGGATTCCGCGGCGCTGACGAAGATGGCCGACGCGATGGCCACCCCCGGCCCCGGTTCGGGCAGCGGCACTGGCGCCGGGGCGGACCCGGTGGTGCGCAGGGCCGACAGATTCTCCACGAGAAGGCGCGTGCGGATGGCGGTGTCGATCGCCGCCCCCATGGTGTAGCCGGCCTCCGACTCCGCGGCGGAGCGCAGCAGGCGCAAACCCGCGATCACCCCGTGGGCGACGTCGGCGGTGCCGGCGCGCTTGGCAGCCGCGGCGATGGCGGTGCCAAGGATGGCGGTGACCACCGGTGCCATGCTCTCGGCGTCGTCGCCCATAATGGCGGCGTCGGTGGTCTCTTCGTGGTTCTGGACCTCGTTCATGCGGCCTCCGATCCGGTGATACCCTGGATGGCGTGCGGCGCGGACCCCGGTTCCCTGCGGAACCGCTTTTTGCTCAAAGGCCCCTCGTTCGATCTGTGGCCTTTCCGGAGGGCATTCAAGCCGCCGGAAGCCGGGAGGGGGTGAATCTTTCGATGCGCCACTTTCGCCGATCCCTCCTCTGGGCGAAGCCGCCCACCATCCCCACATGTGCGGGCAAAAGGAGAAACACCCGATGCCCTTCCTCAGCCTTCTTCTCAACATCCTGTGGGTGGTGACCGGCGGCATCTGGATGGCCGCGGGATGGCTCCTCGCGGCCGTTCTGATGGTCGTCACCATCGTCGGCATTCCGTGGGCGCGATCGGCCTTCACGATCGCCTGGTACACCCTGTTGCCCTTTGGACAAACCGCCGTCCGCCGGGATGAGTTCCGTGGCCGCGAGGACGTCGGCACCGGCCTGCTCGGCACGCTGGGCAACATCCTGTGGTTCGTGCTGGCCGGCTGGTGGCTGGCGCTCGGCCATCTGGTGGCCGCGGTCGGCCTCGCCATCACCATCATCGGCCTGCCCTTCGCCTGGGCGCATCTGAAGCTCGCCCTGCTGGCCCTGTGGCCGGTCGGCACCGAGATCGTCACGGTGGACGAGGCGGAATCCCGCCGCCGCCTGCTGAGCCGCGGGAGCTACTGACCGGACGGGACCCGCTCCGGCATCCGCTTCAGCATGACCGAGGCCCGCCAGAAGCCGAGGTCAGCCCCATCCACGAAATGGACGTGCCGGTCGGCGGCGAGGTCGCCGACCAGGCAGGTCACCGTGGAGGCCGCCGCCCGCGCCGTGCCGTAGCGGATGCGCCCGGCCGCCGCGTGGTCGGCCAGCATGGCCTCGATGGCCTCCGCCTCCGCCTCCGTCACGTCGAGGACGAGGCGCGGCCCGCCCGCCGCCTTGCGGAAGTCCGACCGTTCGGCCATGCCGCGGCGGTAGCGGTCCGGGTCGAAGCCGGCGACCCGCCACCCGCCGCCCAGTATCGCGGCGAGCAGGGCGGATTTTCCGAGAAGCGACAGGACGCAGGCCAGCCGCCGCCCGCGCGGGCGCGTCCGCGCTTCCAGCCACAGCGACCGCCAGGAGGGCGGCCAGCGCACCGCCAGCCGTTCCCCCATGCCGAGCGGCGCCGCCGTGGCGGTCGGCACGATCCGCTCGATGTCGGCCTGGACCCGGGCCAGCACCGGCATTCCCGGTCCGCCGCCGGGCAGCGGGTCGACGATCACGCACAGGATCACGCCGCGTCCGCTGTTCACCGGGTTCCAGCGGCAGGACACGCCCTCCAGCCCGGTCAGCGGACCGGGCCGCGGCTCGAGCCGCCAGCGCGGATCGGCTTTCACCCAGGCGTCCGCCGCGGCGACCCCGCGCCCGAGGAACAGGCCGAAGGCGTCGCCGTTGCCGAAGTCCTGAAGGGCGACCAGCACCTCCAGCCCCTCGTCGAGAAGCGCCCGCACCGGCACGAGGCCGACGCGCAGAGGCACGTCCATCTCCGTCGTCGCCCAATGGGCCAGCGCCGCCAGCGCCTGCTCCGCCGCCGCCCGGCGGCCCGGCGGAACCGCGGCGATGGCGCCGTCCCCGCCGAACTGGCAGGCCGGCGCCTGCTCCGGCTCCCGCACCGCTTCGGACAGGACGGCGACCACCGCGGCGGCCACGAAATTCACGTCGCGGTGCCGCCCTTCCCCGGCCAGACGGGTGCTCGCCACCACGTCGGCGACGGCCAGTGACCAGTCGCCGTCCAGCGCCGCGTAATGGGCGGGGTCGGCGGCTTCGATGGTGAAATCGTGGATGGACGGCAGAAACATCGCCTTCCTCACGCCAGGAAGTTCCAGGGACGAACCGCCCCAGTCTACGCCCCGGCCCGCGCCCTGTGAATCACCCCCGTGAAACGTTTCCCGAACCCATCCGCAATGGACCCATCCCGGATTGTCGGCCCACACCGACCGGCCCATCGTTCCGCCGTCCAATCCGGGGAGGAACGCCATGGGATTCGCGAGCGACTGGAAATCCGCCAAGACGGCTTTTGAAACCGCCACCGGCAAGAAGAAGCCGAGCGCCAAGTTCATGGGCGTCTTCCACAAGTCCGGGCTGGAGGACGTGACCAAGGCGCTCGACACCGCCCTGGGCAAGACCGACGCCAAGGCGCTGGAGAAGGCGCTGCTCGATTATGTGAAGAGCGCCACCGCCTATCAGACGACGCTGGAGAAGTCGGCCAAGGCCGAGGGCGTGGCGACCATCGCGGCGGAGCTGAAGAAGCTCGGGCAGGCGCTGGACGACATCGGGCGCCGCGCCGGCGTGGCGGTCAACGAGCGCATCGCCGAGATGCGCGAGGACGCCGAGGCGGAGAAGGCCAAGGAGGCGGAGGAGCAGGGCAAGGCCGCCCGCGCCATCGCCGACAAGGCCGCGGTGCAGATCGACGGTCTGCTGAAGACCACCAACGCCGACATCAAGCTTCTCGATCAGGCCGCCGCCAACGCCGACCTCGCGCTGCGCAACGTGCTGGAGGCGCAGGGGGCCGGCAACGCCAAGGAGGCGAAGGCCCAGGCCGCCGCGGTCCAGGCCGCGGCCAAGACGGTGGACGCCCAGGCCAAAAAGGTCGCCGCGACCGCCGCCCAGGCCGCCAAGCTGTTCTCGCAGGCCAAGGCGGCCGTCGCCAAGATGAAGCTCGACCCCAAGCAGTATGGCGGGCGCGACCCGGCCCAGGGCGCCTTCGACCGGGCCGACGCCATCGTCATGAAGCTGGACCAGTTGAAGGACGACACCGCCGAGGCCGCCACCGAGGCCGCCGGCATCGTCAAGGAGGCCGCCCAGGCGCTGAAGGGTGCCCTGGACCTGCGGGCCACCTATTTGGCGAGTTGCCGCAAGCTGGCCAAGCGCGCGCGCGACGCCGACGCCTTCTATGACAACATCGCCCGCGACGTCGGCGGGCAGGCCGACCGCGCGCAGCAGGAGCAGATGGTCGCCGACGACGCGACGGAAGACGACAAGCGGGCGGCGTCGATCAAGACGGCAACCTTCTACATCACCCAGGTGCGCCAGCAGGCCGCCCAGGCGAAGAAGGAGATCCTCGCCGCCGCCAACGAGATCACCGGCACCCGCAAGTCCTTCCCGTCCATGGTCTCCGACAAGGACCCCGACTTCGGCCCGCTGCTCGCCGAGGCGAAGGTGTCCCTGGACGGCCTGAAGGAATCTCACGCGGCCCTGACCAAGGCCGAGACCAAGATCGATAAGGTCGAGACTGCCCTGAAGAAGCTGGGCTAGAGGGTGGGATAACGGAACCGCGCAACGCCTCCCGCACCGCCCGGAAAGGCGCGGGAGGCGTTGCGCGCGTTCACATCATGACTTCGGTCAGACTGTCCATCATCTCCCGCTCGTGCTCGATCAGCATCAGCTCCTCGCCCATGAAGTCACGCATGGAGACGACGCCGATGACGTGTCCGTCGCGGACGACCGGCAGATGGCGCAGGCCATGGTCGGCCATCCGGCGCAACGCCTCGCCCACCGGGATGTCGTGGGCCACGGTGACCGGGCACGGGGTCATCACCTCCGACAGCGGTGTGTGATCCGGGTCCAGCCCATCGGCCACCACGCGGTCGGTCAGGTCGCGCTCGGTGAAGATGCCCTCGATCCGTTCGTTGATGGAGGCGGTGACCACGACGGACGCCACATGGGCGGCCTTCATCTGTCGCGCGGCATCCCGCACCGACGCCCCCGCCGGAAGGCTGACCACGCGGCGGCGGTTCAACAGATCCCCGATGTTGCGGTGCATCATGGCTTTCCTCCTCCAAGTGCGATGTTTTGGAAGACCGCGGCGGCTTTTTTCTTTTGGGGCGGCTGTTTTCTTTGATTGGATCGCCGTGCCGCGCCTCGTCGTCGGCTCGCGCCTCACTTCGTTGTCCATTTGCATCTGCGAAAAATGCCGCATCTGCGAAATGCCGAAACGGCCGAAGTCTGTCCACAGACTTGCTCATCAAGTGTTGAAAAAGGTAATCACTTTCCCATCAACCGACGAGCGAAGCCGCCGCAAAGCAACGTCATGGTTGCCATGACGGCGCAACATGCGACAAAACCACTCACCATTGGGCAGCGGTGCCGGTTCTGGCATGAAAAATCATGTCCTTCGCCCCGGCGGATCACCCTTAACCATTATTAAAGGAAATTGGTCCGAAACTCCGGATAATTGCAGTTCTGTCACGATGTTGTCTGGAAGGGGCCTGCGCCGCCATGTCGTGGTTGTCGAAATTGAGCGGACGAGGCAAATCCACCGCGGCTTCCCCGTCTTCCGCCAAGGAACGCCCCGCCAATCCGCCGACCATCCGGATCGATAGCCACGAATATGTGCCGGAGGAATTCGTCCTCGGTTCTTTCCGCATCCGCCCCTATGACGGCGACTTGATCGCCAAGCAGCAGTTCGACTTCCGCATCCTCTTCCGGCTTGGCGAGGAACATTCGGATTTCGCCTGCCGGGGCGTCGTCGTGAAGATGGACGAGCAGGCCGGTCTGGTCGCCCGCTTCCACCAGCCGCCGCCGATTCACACGCGCAAGTTGATCGAGTACCTGAAGCTCTGGAAAGGTCTGTAATCGCAGACCGCTCTCCCCCGCAAAAGGAAGGCCCGCCGTCACAACGGCGGGCCTTCTTCATTCAGCGTCACCAAACGGACCGCGGGTCAGGCGGTCTCCAGCGCCTTGCGGCTGTGCAGGGCGATCATCTGCTCCTCGTCGGTCGGGATGACGTAGACGGGGATGCGGCTGGTCGGGGCGGAGATCAGCGGGCCGTTGGCCTCGTTCGCCGCCGGATCGAGGACCACGCCGAGCCAGGCCAGCTTGTCGCCCACCCGCGCCCGCACCGGGGCCGAGCGCTCGCCGATGCCGGCCGTGAAGACCAGCGCGTCGATGCCGCCCATCGACGCGGCGAGCGCGCCCGTCTCCTTGGCGATGCGGAAGCAGAACAGCTCCACCGCCTCCTCGGCTTGCGGGTCCCCGCTGTCCAGCAGGGCGCGCATGTCGTTCGACAGGCCCGACACGCCGAGAAGCCCCGACTTGTTGTAGAGCAGCTTCTCGATGGCGTCTGCGCCCATGCCCTTCTGGCGCATCAGATAGATCAGCACGCCAGGATCGATGTTGCCGCAGCGGGTGCCCATCGGCAGCCCGTCCAGCGCCGTGAAGCCCATCGTGCTGTCCACGCTGCGCCCGGCATGGATGGCGCACATGCTGGCGCCGCTGCCGAGATGGGCGACGACCACGCGGCCGTCCGCCAGCTCGGGCGCCAGCTCCGGCAGGCGGCGGGCGATGTACTCGTAGGACAGGCCGTGGAAGCCGTAGCGGCGCACCCCCTCGTCGGTCAGTTCCCGCGGGATGGCGAACATCTGCGACTGCCAGGGCTGGCCGCGGTGGAAAGCGGTGTCGAAGCAGGCGACCTGCGGCAGCTCCGGATGGGCCTCGGCCAGCGCGCGGATGGCGGCGAGGTTGTGCGGCTGGTGCAGCGGCGCCAGGGGGATGAAGCTTTCCAGCTCCTCCATCACCGCCGGGGTCAGCAGCACCGGGGCGGCGTGGCGGGTGCCGCCATGCACGACGCGGTGGCCGGCGGCCAGCAGCTTCGCCCCGTCCAGCCGCCCTTCGATCCATTCCAGCAGGAAGGCCAGCAGGGCGGTGCGGTCCGACGGCTCGCCCGCCGCCCAGACCCGCTCGGCCAGCGGGCGCTTGGCGGCGTCCTTGGCCTCGAACTTCGGCTCGGTGCCGATGCCGGAGATCTGGCCGTTGATCGCCACCCGCAGCCCCCCCGCCCCGCTTTCCCGGAAGACCGAGAATTTCAGGCTGGAGGAGCCGGCGTTGATGACCAGGATGGCGTCGCCGCCACCCGCGTTCTGGCTGCTCATGACGGTCGCCCCTCTCACTCGGCCGCGGCGGCGGCGCCGCGGCGGCGGGCGGCGGCGGCCAGGACGGCCACGGCGCAGGAGGCGAGGCGGGTGCGCACGTTGTCGGCGCGGCTGGTCAGGATGATCGGCACGCGCGCCCCCAGAACGATGCCGGCGGCGTCGGAGTTCGCCAGGAAGGAGAGCTGCTTGGCCAGCATGTTGCCGGCCTCAAGGTCGGGGACCAGCAGGATGTCGGCCTGGCCGGCGACCTCGGACACGATGCCCTTGGTGCGGGCGGCTTCCAGGCTGATGGCGTTGTCGAAGGCCAGCGGGCCGTCGAGGATGCCGCCCTTGATCTGGCCGCGGTCGGCCATCTTGCAGAGCGCGGCCGCCTCAAGCGTCGAGGCGATCTTCGGGTTGACCGTCTCGACCGCCGACAGGATGGCGACGCGCGGCGTCTCGACGCCCAGGACCTTGGCGAGGTCGATGGCGTTCTGAACGATGTCGACCTTGTCTTCCAGCGTCGGGTAGATGTTGATCGCCGCGTCGGTGATCAGCAGCGTGCGCGGGTAGGTCGGCACGTTCATCACGAAGACGTGGCTGAGGCGCCGACCGGTGCGCAGGCCGGTCTCCTTGCGGACGACCTCGGCCATCAGCTCGTCGGTGTGCAGGCTGCCTTTCATCACCGCCTCGCACTCGCCGGAGCGGGCCAGCCGGACGCCGGTCTCGGCCGACGCGTGGGAGTGCGCCACGTCGACGATGCGGTAGCGGCTGATGTCCAGCCCGTGGGCCTCGGCGACCGACTTGATCTTGGAGGCCGGGCCGATCAGCACCGGGTCGATCAGGTTGGCCTCGGCGGCCTCGACCGCGCCCTTCAGCGAGCTTTCGTCGCAGGGATGGACGACCGCGGTCGGCACCGGGGGCAGCGATTCGGTCTTGCCGAGCAGTTCGTCATGGCCGTCGTGGCGGATGACCTGGACCTGCGGCAGCTCGTGCGCGGCGCGGCGGACCTTGCGGGTCGGCGCGATCACCTCGGCGAGGCCGGAGACGACCTCCTTGCCGTCCTGGTTGCGGGCAACGCAATCGAAGACGACGATGTTCTTCTCGCCGTGCTTCTCCTTGGCGGTGACCGTCACGGTGATGACGTCGCCCAGGCCCACCGGGCGCTTGAAGCGCAGGTCCTGGCCCATGTAGATCGTGCCCGGTCCCGGCAGCAGCGTGCCGAGGACGGCGGAGATCAGCGATCCCGACCACATGCCGTGGCCGATCACCTTGTGGAACTGGCTGTCCGCCGCATACTCCTCGTCGAGATGCGCCGGGTTGATGTCGCCGGACACCGTGGCGAACAGCTCGATGTCGGACATGGTCAGACGCCGCGACAGGCTCGCCTGCTGGCCGATCTGGATTTCCTCGAAGGTGACGTTCTCGATCATGGCGGATGAGCCGTTCTTGCCGAAGTCGGGGGTGGCGGGCGCGGTAACACGGTCCATTGGAGAAGCTCCTCAATCGGATAGCGGCTCGGAGTCGCGTGATCCCCGGGCCGAATCCTCCCGGCCTGCGGATCGCCCTGTCGTCCGCGGCCTTTTTGTTGGACCTCTGGATCGGTCGACCCGGGAAGGGCCGCCCGCCAGGGGCCGGTTCGGGGTGCCCTGAATAGCGTGGCACCGTGAAAGAGATGTGACAGGGTGGCGCATTTCGCGGTTCCGTTGCGGTGCAACAATGTCGCACCCCCGTCGTCGCCGATCCTGCAGCCCTGCCGCACCCCGCGCCGTCCGTCTTTGCGGGCCGGCGGAAATGTCGTTCCGTCACGGTCTTACGACGGCCCAAGGTCTCACCCCATGACCTATGTCAAGCGGTTGGAAGACGGAATTCGTTTACTTTCCGGCAACAAAATCCGCTCGCGCAGCATTGTATCACTGAGCAGGCGCAGCATGGCAAGACCTTGCGCGCCGGGGCGCAAGATTGACGGATCGTTGGGATTTTCGTGAAAGGGTGAAGAAGGCGCACGGCCATCCCTGCCGATTCCGCGATGCACACGCCTGTCGCACGCATGGCAAAGCCGGAAAGGTTCAGGCGCTCGCCACCGACGAGGTGGGCTCCTCCGGCAACGGGTTGTGGCGGTCGCCGACCATCAGCACGGCAATGGAGAAGACCGTGCCCTTGCCCACACGCGACCGGACATCGACCTGATGGCCCAGGATCTGGGCGGTGCGCCGGACGATGGACAGCCCGAGCCCGAGCCCGCGGCCGCTGTCCCGCTGGTCGGTGCCGCAACGGTAGAAATCGTCGAAGATCAGCTTGAGCTGGTCGGTGGGAATGCCGGGCCCGGTGTCCCACACCTCGACCAGCGCGTGCCCGTCGCGGCGCCGGCAGCCCAGCAGGATCGTCCCGGTCCCGGCGTAGCGCAGCGCGTTGACCAGCAGATTGCGCACCATGCGCTCTAGCAGCACCGGATCACTGACCACATAGGCGGAGGTCGGCACCATCCGCAGGACCATGCCCTTGCTGGCCGCCTGCTCCGCGAACTCACGGTTCAGCCGGTCGGCGATGTCCTGGAACGGGAAGACGATGGGGCGCGGCTTGACGTTGCCGGCCTCCAGCGCGGAGGTGTCGAGCAGCGTGTTCAGCAGCGTGTTGCCGGCGGCGATCGCCTCCCCCAGCTTGTCGGCCACCTCCATCTGCTTGGGGTCGGACAGGCGTGCGGACAGGATGTGGTGGAACAGGCTCATCGCCTGGAAGGGCTGGCGCAGGTCGTGGCTGGCCGCGGCGAGGAAGCGCGATTTGGCCCGGTTGGCCCGCTCCGCCTCGGCATGGGCCTCGGCCAGCGCCTCGCGGATGCGCACCCCGTCGGAGATGTCGATGGCGGCGCAGATCACGCCCGACACCACCCCGGTTTCGTCCCGCAGCGGCTCGACGATCAGGTCGAACACCTGCTCCGGGCCGGGCGCCGCCCCGATGCGGACCTCCTGCCGGGCGCCGGTGCCGGTGTCCAGAACGGCCCGTTTCACCGCGTCCAGCCGCGCCGCGTCGTCCGGCGCGTGGATGCTGGCGTTGGTCCGCCCGATGAAGGTTTCCGCCGCCCGTCCGGTCTGTGGGTTGTACATCCACATGTAGCGCAGGTTGCGGTCCAGGCTGAAGACGGCGACGCGCGAATGGCGCAGCGCCATGCGGAACCGCTCCTCGCTTTCGCGCAGCGCGCGGGCCATGGCGGCGCGGGCGCGGGCTTCGGTCACCAGGAGGCGCTTGGCCTGCGCCTCGCGCCGGGTGTAGCCGGCCAGGGCACCGGTCAGCAGAAGCCCCATCACCAGGACGATCCAGGCCGGATAATCCACCGACGCCAAGCCCGGTTCGGGCGGAATCACCAGCGCCAGGGTCCAGCGCCGCCCGCCGATCACCAGATGGCGTTCGAGCACCGTTTCGCCGTCCTTGCGGATGTCGCTGAAGGGAACGCCCTCCCGGCTCGCCGACGGGACGTCGAGGTCGCGGGACGCCAGGACCCGCCCGCCGTCCCCCGCCGGCCCGTCGAGCAGATGCACGGCCCCATGCAGGCCGTCCACGCGATTGCCCGCCTCCTCCAGAAGGTGGGCGATGCCGAAGACCGAGGCGACGTAGCCGGCGACCTCCGCGCAGCGGTCGGCCCCATCCATCTCGTCCACGGGATAGCGGTAAACGGGAAGGTACAGTCCAATGCTGCGCCCGGTCTCCCCCTGCTGGCGCGGCGGCAGGGCTTCCGTCGCCGTCAGATCGCCGGACGCGCAAGCCCGCGCCAGCACCTCCGCCCGGTTGGGCAGGGAGAGAATGTTGACCCCCTGCCCGAAGGCACCGTCCCGCTCCGGCTCCGCCAGCGTGTTGACGAACAGATCCCCATGGGAGGCCGCCGGAGCCGTGCCCGGAATGCCCTCGACCGTCTCGTCCGCATCCCGGACGGTGAAGTCCCGGCGGCCCGCAGCCCGCATTTCCGCCTCGAGCGCGGGAACCCCCGCCGGCGGAACGCGGGTCACCCAGGTGACCGACCATAAGCCGGGATAGAGCGGCATGATCGGCCGGACCGCCGCCGCGAAGCCGTCACGGTTGGCCGGGCGCGGGTCCGGGAAGGCCGAGCGCAGCGTGCGCAGAAGCAGTGCGTGGCTTCCGATCCGCTCCGTCAAGGCGTCATGGAACTGCGTGAACTGCCGCTCGTGCTGCGTGCGTTCCGCCTCGCGGTTGGCGGCGCGCATCTGGAAAAAGGCGCCAAAGGTCAGCGTCAGGCCCGCGGCGACCAGCACCGGAACCGCAAACGAGCCCCGCCTCCTTCTGTCCAGCAGCGCCATGCCACCCGTTCCCAACGGCCTTTTCACCGAATTCGTCGGATCGTTCGACTATAGCAAGCGGCCCCGCGCCTCGATAATGGAAAAGCCATTATCCTCCCAAATGGATAGTCTGTTCCGGGGAGAACACGCAAGGCGCCGACTATTGATTGTCACTTGAAGCGGGATTGCGCCCTCATTTCGATGTCAATCCTGAAATACAAGACACAGCGCGGCACTGTGCAAGTGAGAGCGACCCGAAACCTTGTCAGGACTTCAGCCGCTCGCGGCCGAGAAGCCGCGCCACGGCCCCCCGCAGGGCCATCGGCGCCACCGGCTTGTGGAGCAACGGATAGCCGGACAGCCGCGCCTCGCGCAGGCGCATCGGGTCGGTGTCACCGGTCAGGATCAGCCCGGGCAGCGTGGCGTCGAGGGCCTTGCCGATCTGGCGGATGGCGACGATCCCGTTCATCGCCCCCTTCAACCGCAGGTCGGAGATGACGAGGTCGGGCGGCTGCGGGCCGGGACCCAGCCGCTCCAGCGCGGCGTCCACCGAATCCGCGGCAACCACCGCGCAGCCCCATTGGCCGAGCAGCGCGCCCAGCGCCTCCAGCACCATCGGGTCGTCCTCGATGACCAGCACGCGGGCGCGGCTGACGTCCGCGCCGGGAGCGGGAGCGGCGGCATCGGCGGGGCCGGTTTCCCCGGCGGAGGGTGGTTCGTCCGCGCCGTCCACCGCCCGCGGCACCAGAACCGCCAGCATCGTGCCGCGGCCGGGGGCCGAATCCACCTCCAGCCGGTGCCCCAACCGCCGGGCCAGCCCGCAGGCGAGCCGCAGGCCAAGGTCGATCGCCGACGGATCGCCGGACCCGTCCGGGCGCTGGAACTCCTCCCGTAGGGCGCGCAGCTGGTCCGGCAGCAGGCCGCGATCGGTGGACCACAGTTCAATCCGCAGATCCGCCCCCTGGCGGCGGCAGCCGAGCACGACCCGGCCTCGCTCCGTGTGGCGCAGGGCGCTGGCGACGAATCCCTGGAGGATGCGCTCCAGAAGCGAGGCGTCGGTGGCGATCCGCACCGAGCAGGGCAGAACCGAGAAGCGCAGCCCGCGCCCGTCGAAGCGCGGGGCCGCGTCGAGCGCCATGCGCGTCAGGATGCCGTTGACCACGGGCGTGCCGATGTCCGGCTGCACCAGACCGGCCTCCAGCCGCACGAGATCGAAATGCCCGTCCACCATCCCACGCAGCGACTGCACCGCGTTGCCCATGGCGTTCAGCAGGTCGCGCGCCGCCGGGTCGGCGAGGGTCCCGGTCCGCCCCGCCGCCCCCTTGCCACCGCTTGCGGCTCCCTCGAGACGCCCCTCCAAGGCTCCAAGCAGGAGCGACAGCGCGGCCAGCGGCTGGCGCAGATCGTGGCTGGCCGCGGCGAACAGGCGGCCCGACAGGTCGGCGCCGACCGCGGTCCCGCCTGCCGCGGCGTCTTCTCCGGCGGTGCGGCGGACGAACCCGCCCCCGCTGAGCGGCCAGTCGGTGACGGTGTGGCCGGGCGGCAGGCCGCGGAACAGCGGCGCCAGCGCTTCCGGCAGGGCGCCCCGGACGAGAAGGCCGCCGGCACCGGCCAGCGCCTCCGCCGCCTCGTTCCAGGCGGTCAGCCGGTCGTCGGCGTCGAAGACCAGGACCGCGCCATGCCGTCCCACGCCATGCGGATAAGCTCCTTCGCTCGTCACGGGCGGCGCCCCCTGCTGCGTGCACGCGGTTTCCTGGTGACCGGAAGCGGTCCCTTGCGAACAGGCTACGGAAGCGGCGTTCAGGATCAAGCCCACCGTTCGTCCGACCACCGACAGAACTATTCGGCAGGACATCCGGCATCAGCACCCGTGGCCGCTGGCCCTGCGAACAGTTCCGCGCATTTTTATATAAAAGTCAAGAAAAGGCCGCGGGAATCCCCTGGGATGCCATAGTAACGACAGAGGTTGTCGCAATTTGTTGGTTGCATGTTCCTCAAAATTTTTCGACTATCCGACCAATGGATGCCGTGACCGAACCCCCTTTCCGCGACCGACAACCGGAGGCGGCAACGCCGGCTGGCACGGACCCTGTCGCGCTTTTGGACGGTCGCAAGCCGGGCGGGAACGATTCGAGCGGCAATGCACTGGCCGGTGACTCCTTGGCCAGTGACTCCTTGGCCAATCACTCCTTGGTCGGCGATGCCCTGATGGGTGCGGCGCTGGCGGCGCTCGCCGACGGCATCGGCGTGCTGGCCGCGATCCAGGACGACACGGGCGCCGTCGATGATTTCGAATGGCTGACGGCCAACCGCGCGGCGGAGCGGCTGTTCGGGCATCCCCTGGCCGGGCGCCGGCTGCGCGCCGACGATCTCCAGGATGGCGAGGGGGCCGGTCTGTTCGCCTGTCTCGCCGACTGCCTGATGGAAAAGCAAGCGGTGCGCCGCCTGGTGATCGCTCCCGGCGGCGCGCGCTGGCGGATCGCCGCCACACCGCTCGACACCGCTCCCCTCAGCGTCGCCCCTCCCAGCGCCCGCCGCACGGCGCCGACCGTCTGCGTGTCCCTCGTGGAGCTTGGCTCCGAGATCCCCGCCGTGCCGGAATCGGACCGCGCCCACCGGGCCAAGGCGGAATTCCTGGCGCACATGAGTCACGAGCTGCGCACCCCGCTGAACGCGGTTCTGGGCTTTTCCGAGGTGTTGCTGGCGGAAACCTTCGGCCCGCTCGGCTCCCCCCGCTACCGCAGCTACGCCGCGGACATCCACGCCAGCGGCACGCATCTTCTGTCGCTGATCGACGGCATCCTCGATCTGTCGCAGAGCGAGACCACCCGGACGGAAATGCTGGAGGAGGCCATCAACGTGGCCGACGCCGCCCGCCAGGCGCTGGCTCAGGTGGGCGACAAGGCGGCGGCCCGCGGCGTGGACATCGGAGAGGATCTGTCCGGCGACCTTCCCTTGCTCTACGGCGACGCCCGTGCGCTTCAGCGGATGCTGACCAACCTTCTGTCCAACGCGGTGAAGTTCACCCCGTCGGGCGGGCAGGTGATGGTGTCGGCCAGCCCCATGCCGGACGGCGGAATCGGGCTGATGGTGGCCGACACCGGCGCCGGAATCGCCGAGGACGAGTTGGCCCGCGTCCTCGAGCCCTTCGGCCGCACCGACATGGCCGTCCCCCGCGGCGCCACCGGGACGGGCATCGGCCTGCCCGTGGTCAAGCGACTGATGGAGATGCATGGCGGCCGGCTCGACCTCTACAGCGAACCCGGCGCGGGCACGACGGCCATTCTGATGTTCCCGCCGCGGCGCAGCCTGCCTCATGCCGCCTCTCACGGGGCCGCCTCTCACGGGGCCGCCTCTCACGGGGCCGCCCCCCACGGCATGCCTCACGCCGTCGCGCGCGCCTGACCCTTTCGCGCGGTCCGGATTCGGCAAAAGTCCCTTGGCAAAGGCGCGACGCCAAGTCATTGTGCCGCTTCGTTCCCGAACTGTTCCGTTTCAAATGGTCGATATCCTGTTGCAGGGCGACGAGAGGCCGATCCCGGCGAGCGGCGCCGTCCCGATCTTCCGCGGGGTGCGCCGCGCGCTGGCGGCGCGCGGATTCGTCAGCATGGCGGAGTTCCGGCTGGCCAGCGGACGCCGCGCCGACGTACTGGCGATGGACGGTTCCGGCACCGTCGTCATCGTCGAGGTGAAAAGCTGCGTGGCAGACTTCCGGGCCGACCAGAAATGGCCGGAATACCGGGATTGGTGCGACGTCTTCTACTTCGCGGTGGACGACGCCTTCCCGGCGGAGCTGATCCCCGACGACTGCGGCCTGATGGTGGCCGACGCCTATGGCGCGGAAATCCTGCGCGAGGCGCCGGAACATCGGTTGGCGCCGGCGCGGCGCAAGGCGCTGACCCTGCGCGCCGCGCTCACCGGGGCTGGGCGTCTGCACCGGATCGAGGACCCATCCTGGACCCAGGACACCTCGCCGGTGTGAGCGCACGGCGCGACCGCTCCATCCACCCGAAGGTCCTTGCCGAAGGTCCTTGGCAAAGCCCCGCCAAGCCGATGTAATCTGCGCCACGAACGGGAACGAGCGGGCGGACATGCACGCACAGGACGCCGGGCCAGCCGCCCCGGCGCAAACGCACCATCGAGACCGCGGCCTGCGGATGGGCATCCCCAAGTTCGGCGCTCCTTGGATCGGCGCCCGCTGGATCGCCGCGCTCGCCCTCGCCGCTCTGCTGACCGGTGCCGGTGCCGGCGGCTCCGTCTGGCTCGCCCTCGCCGAGATGGACGCCCGCGCCCGCGGCCAAGCCGCCCGCAGCCTCGACGAGGCGCTCGACCTCATGCGCGTCGCGGAGCTGGCCGCCGGGCTGTCCTCCAACGCGGCCGAGCTGGAATCGGCGGGCACCGCCCAGCGCCGGCTGGCTGCCCACAACGCCTTGCGCCAGAGGACGCACCAGCTCGGCGCCACGCTGGACACCCTGCCGCAGGAGTGGCGTGCCGAGCTGCGCTTCGCCGCCCTGGCCATCCGTGCGGAAGCGAACGAGCTGAACGCCACGGTGGAGCGCCGTCTGACCGTGCAGCGCGGCCTACAGGACCTCGCCGAGCAGGTGGCGGCCCGCAGCGAGGCGCTGGCGGAGGCGCTCGCCAGCTCGCGCACGCCGCCGCTGGACGGCGAACCGCTACGCCGGATCGACGATTCGCGGCAGGCGTTGGCTCTCCGGCTGCTTGCCGCCACGACGGCACCGCTCCCGGCCACTTCCGCACGGGGCGAATTCCGCAAGGCCGCCGGGGCGCTGTTCGACGCGCTGAACGACCTGCCGATCGACGCCGCGAGCCCGCGTCGCGCCGACGCCGCGCGCCAGCTCGTCGCGCTGGGAATGGACGAGCAGAACGTTTTCGACCTGCGGCAGGAGCAGGAGGCGCTGACCGCCAAGGCGGCGGGGATCGCCACGATGCTGCGCGGCACCGCCACGGACCTCGCCCAGCGGGCCGGGCATGGCGCGCTGGCCCTGCGCGACGGGTTGCGGGACGGGGACGCATCCATCCACCGGACCGGGGCGGATCTGTCGGCCGCCGCTCCCGCCGGGGTCGGGCTGGTCGCCGGGTTGGCGGTCCTCGCGGCCGGTCTGGGCGTTGCGCGGACCCGCGCCCCGCGTCCCCCCCAGCCCGGTCCGGCAGTTCGGACCGGCGCACCGCCTGGAACGCCCTCGCTGCGCGTCCTTCTGGCGGAGGACGAGCCGGTCAGCCAGCAGGCCGCGGCCATGCTGCTGCGCCGCGCCGGTCACGAGGTGACGGTGGTGGCCGACGGGCGGGCCGCCCTGGCGGCGGTGGAGCGGGAGCGCTACGACCTCGTCCTGATGGACATGCAGATGCCAGGCATGGACGGGGTCGAGGCGACCCGCCGCATCCGCGCCCTCCCCGATGGCGCCGGAACCGCGGCGGCTGGGCTGCGCATCGTCGCGCTGACCGCCTCCGCCACGCCCGACGCCACGGAGCGCTGCCGGGCGGCGGGGGCCGATGCCGTCCTGGAAAAGCCGCTGCGCGTGCCCGCGCTGGCTGCCCTGCTGGACCGCCTGTCCACCGGCTCCGGTGCCACATTCGCCGCCGCGGGCGTACCCGACCGGGAGCCCGGCCTTCCCGTGTTCAATGAGGACGCCATCCGCCAGATGCGCGAGCATCTGCCGGCGGAGCGGGTGGCCGCCCTGGTGACCAACACCCTCGTCACGCTGCGCGGCTACCACGCCGCCCTGGAGCAGGCCTGGAACGCCGGGGACCGGGCGACCGCCGGAGCGATGGCCCACAAGATCGCCGGGGTGGCGGGCATCTACGGCTGCCCGGCACTGCGCGGCGCGGCGCAGGCGCTGGAGCGCGCCCTGGACACCGGCGAGGGCGACCCCGGCGCTCTGTGCCGCGCGCTGGATGCCGCCGTTCCGCCGGCGCTCGCCGCCCTGGACCGGTGGAGCGGCGGCTAACGCACCGCCACCGGCTGGCTCGGCCCCTTGCCCTCCGGTATGTCCGACCGGCCCGCGCCCAGATCCTTTTGCATCATGACCACATCCAGCCAGCGCCCGAACTTCAACCCCACGGCCTCGACCACGCCGCAGGTGCGGAAGCCCAAGGCGGTGTGCAGCCCGATGGAGCCGGCGTTCTCCGACCCGCCGACCAGCGCCACCATCTGGCGGTAGCCCTGCTCCACGCAGCGGTCGATCAGCGCCTGGAGCAGCAGGCGCCCGAGGCCCTGGCCGCGCGCCTCCTCCGCGATGTAGACGGAATCCTGGATGGTGAAGCGGTAGGCGGAGCGGACGTGATAGGCGCTGCCGTAGGCGTAGCCCAGGATCTCCCCGTCGCGCTCCGCCACCAGCCACGGCAGCCCGGCGCCGGTGATGGCGCGGAAGCGGGTTTCCAGCTCCGCCGCGTCGGGGGGCTCCTCCTCGAAGGTGCCGACGCCGTGCAGGACATGGTGTTCGTAGATCCGCCGGAAGGCGGGAACGTCGTCAATGCGGGCGTCGCGGACGGTGGGGGCGCTGGTCATGGCCGGGGGAATCCGAAGGATGGATAAGGCCACCATCCTGCCGCACGCATTTTGCTGTCGCAACCATGCCACCCAGCCGATATGTACAGAAATGGAACCTGCGGTTTGCATCAGGGCTTTAGGGCAAGGGGTTTGAAGCGATGAAGATCAACGGCCGGACGGTGCTCGTCTGCGACTGCGCCCACAGCATGGCGCTCGACGGCAAGGCGTTGGCCAGGGCCTGCGGGGCCGCGGCGGGGGCGGAGGGCGATTTGTCGGTCGCCACCCAGCTCTGCCGCACCCAGCTCGACCGGTTCGAGGCGCGCGTGGCGGAGGGCGCTCCGCTGCTCGTCGCCTGCACCCAGGAAGCCCCGCTGTTCGCGGAGATCGCGGCCCAGGACAACCCCGACGCCGCCTTGGCCTTCACCAACATCCGCGAGCGTGCCGGCTGGTCGGACGAGGGCGCGCTCGCGGGGCCGAAGATCGCCGCCCTGCTGGCCGAGGCGGCGATGGACATCCCGCCGACCGGCACCATCACCCTGGCGTCGGAAGGCACCGCGCTGGTCTACGGCACCGACGAGCGCGCCATCGAGGTGGCCCGGCAGCTGTCCGGCAGCCTGGACGTGACCGTTCTGCTGAAGTCCCCGAAGGACGTCGCCCCGCCGCGCGTCATGGACGTGCCTGTGTTCAAGGGAACCATCCGCGCCGCCAAGGGCTGGCTCGGCAACTTCGAGATCGTGGTGGACGACTACGCCCCGGCCATCCCGGCCTCGCGCGCCGTCCTCGGCTTCGAGCCGCCGCGGCACGGCGCCGCCTCGCGCTGCGACGTCATCGTGGACCTGACCGGCGGCGCCCCTCTGTTCCCCGCGCACGGCAAGCGCGACGGCTACCTGCGCCCCGACCCGGAGAGCCCCGCCGCCGTCGCCAAGGCGGTGTTCGAGGCCGCCGATCTGGTCGGCGAGTTCGAGAAGCCGCGCTACATCGACTTCAAGGCCGACCTCTGCGCCCATTCGCGCAGCCGCAAGACCGGCTGCACCCGCTGCCTGGAGGTCTGCCCGACCGGCGCCATCACGCCGAACGGCGACCATGTGGCGATCGACCCGCACATCTGCGCCGGCTGCGGCTCCTGCGCCTCGGTCTGCCCGACGGGGGCCAGCACCTACGCCCTGCCGCCGCTCCAAACGGTCTACGAGCGGCTGCGCACGCTGCTCTCCTCCTACGCCAAGGCCGGCGGGACGGAGCCGGTCCTGCTCGTCCACGACCCGCGGCACGGCGACGAGATGATCTCGCTGATCGCGCGGTACGGCCGTGGCCTGCCGGCCCGCGTCCTGCCCTTCGCGGTGAACGAGGTGACGCAGCTCGGCTTCGACGTGTTCGCGGCGGCGCTCGCCTATGGCGCGGCGCGGGTGCGCGTTCTGGTCGGGCCGGGCAACGCCGGCGAAACGGCGGGGCTGGCCAGCCAGATCGGTCTGGCGGAGACGGCGATGGCGGGTCTTGGCTACGGCTCGGGCCGGGTGTCGATCATCGACGCCCAGGATCCCGACGCGGTGGCGGCGGAGCTGTGGAGCCTGCCGCGCGAGGACGCTCCCGCCCCCGGCTCGTTCCTGCCGATGGGTGGCAAGCGCACCGTCACCATGCTGGCGCTGCGCCACCTGCACAAGGTGGCACCGGAGCCGGTCGAGGTCCTGCCTCTGCCGCCGGGCGCCCCCTTCGGGCGGGTCCAGGTGACGGTGGAAGGCTGCACGCTCTGCCTGTCCTGCGTCGGCGCCTGCCCGACCGGGGCGCTGCTCGACAACGCCGACAAGCCGATGCTGTCCTTCTCGCAGGATGCCTGCGTGCAGTGCGGCCTGTGCAAGACGACCTGTCCGGAGAAGGTCATCGCGCTGGTCCCGGAGATCGATTTCCGCGACAGCGCCCGCGGCGCCAAGGTGCTGAAGGAGGAGGAGCCCTTCTGCTGCGTCAAGTGCGGCAAGCCCTTCGCCACCAAGTCCTCCATCGACAAGATCATGGCGGTGCTGGCCGGGCGGCACGCCATGTTCGCCACGCCGGAGGCCGCCGACCGCATGCGGATGTGCGGCGACTGCCGCGTCGTCGACCAGTTCGAGCGGGGGGACTCGCCCTTCGCGCTCGGCGCGCCGCGCGCGCCGCGCACGACCGAGGACTATCTGCGCGAGCGGGAGCTGGCCCAAAACAGCAAGGACGGCGGTCCGGACGGCGGCAGCATCCACTGAGTGCGGCCGCCGGACCCGCGCACGGTGCCGGGATTTGATCCCCGTCAAGTCCCGGCTCCGCGCTCCGTGGTCTCCTGCGCCTGAAATTCCAGGTGGCGAAAAATCCGCAACTCGGACCTATATATCAGGATCGGGTTCGGGGTCATAATCGCCGCCCGGACTGCACGATACGGACCCCCTTGGGGAGAAGCCTGACGATGACGACCGTTCCGCCGACCGCCGCCGCCCCGCTCGTCGATCCTTTCGGGCGGACCGTCAGCTATCTGCGCGTGTCCGTCACCGACCGCTGCGACCTCCGCTGCGTCTACTGCATGGCGGAGGACATGAGCTTCCTGCCCAAGGCGGAGGTGCTGACGCTGGAGGAGATCGACCGCGTCTGCTCCGCCTTCGTCAAGCTGGGCACCCGCAAGCTGCGCCTGACCGGCGGCGAGCCTCTGGTCCGCAAGGGCATCCACGAGCTGATCCACAGTCTGGGCCGCCATGTGAAGGCCGGCGACCTGGATGAACTGACGCTGACCACCAACGGCACGATGCTGTTCAAGTACGCCGGCGATCTGGTGGAGGCCGGAGTGCGCCGCATCAACGTGTCGCTGGACACGCTCGACCCCCACAAGTTCCAGGCGATCACCCGCTGGGGCCGGCTGGACAAGGTGCTGGGCGGGCTCCAGGCCGCCAAGGAGGCGGGTCTCCAGGTCAAGATCAACACGGTCGCGCTGAAGGGCGTGAACGACGACGAGTTCCACCGGCTGGTCGGCTGGTGCGGCGAGCAGGGCTTCGACCTGACCTTCATCGAGGTCATGCCGATGGGCGAGATCGGCGACGAGGCGCGGCTCGACCAATACCTGCCGCTCAGCCTCGTGCGGGCGGAGCTGGCGAAGCGCTGGACTCTGGACGAGATCGACTACCGCACCGGCGGCCCGGCCCGCTATGTCCGGGTGGCCGAGACCGGCGGGCGCATCGGCTTCATCACGCCGCTGACCCACAATTTCTGCGAAAGCTGCAACCGCGTGCGGCTGACCTGCACCGGCACCCTCTACATGTGCCTGGGCCAGGAGGACGCCGCCGACCTGCGCACCCCGCTGCGCCTCAGCGACGACGACGGGCTGCTGGTCCAGGCGGTGCGCGACGCCATCGCCCGCAAGCCCAAGGGCCACGACTTCATCATCGACCGCCGCCACCAAGGCCCGGCGGTGCCCCGCCACATGAGCGTGACCGGCGGATGACGAACCGCCAAACCGGCGGCTGGATCGCCCTCGCCCCTCCGGGGAGAGGGAGGGGACCCGCGCCGCAGGCGTGGGGAGGGTGAGGGGGATGCGCGTTGTGATGCGTCCCGAAGGAGTGCATCTTCTCCTCTTGACCGAAGCGGCCTTCTGCAACCGGGCATCCTGCGCTATGGTCCTCCGGACATGACCGAAACCGCCGCCAAGCTGCCAGCCGATCCGACCCTGGACCCGCTGGCGCCCGATCCCTCCGCCCGCAAGCCCGCCGACCTCCGCATCGCCTTCTGCGCGGCGAACACGGAAGAGGCGATGCGGGCGCGCACCCGGCTGGTCCACCGCTACGGCAACGCGCCGCTGGAGGACGCCGATGTCATCGTGGCGCTGGGCGGCGACGGTTTCCTGCTGGAGACGCTGCACCGCGCGCTGAAGCGCGACGGACAGAACCCGCCGCCGGTCTATGGCATGAACCGGGGGTCGGTCGGCTTCCTGCTGAACGTCTTCCGCGAAGACGAGTTGGCCGAGCGGCTGGCCAGTGCCCAGAGCGTCAAGCTGCACCCCCTGCGCATGAGAGCCACCCGCTGCAACGGCGACCAGGTGGAGGCGCTGGGCATCAACGAGGTGTCGATGCTGCGCGAGACTCGGCAGGCCTCGAAGCTGCGCATCACCGTGGACGGGGTCGTCCGGCTGCCGGAGTTGATCTGCGACGGCGTGCTGGTCGCCACCCCCGCCGGCAGCACCGCCTACAACCTGTCGGCCCACGGCCCGATCATCCCGCTGGGCGCCGGGGTGCTGGCGCTGACGCCCATCAGCTCCTTCCGGCCGCGGCGCTGGCGCGGCGCGCTGCTGCCTCACAGCTCCAAGATCACCGTGGACATCCTGGAAGAGGTCAAGCGCCCGGTGAGCGCCGTGGCCGATTCGACCGAGGTGCGCGAGGTCATCCGAGTCGACGTCGAGGAAGCCCGCGACGTCACGCTCACCCTGCTGTTCGACCCGGAGCTGAACTTCGAGGAGCGGATTCTGAAGGAGCAGTTCTCGCCGTAACGCCCCTGCTCTGCCTCTTTGGCCCGGCCCTTACTCGGCGGCGCGGCGCGCGGTGCTGGCCTGCGCATGGGCGCAGACGCGGCGGATCAGCGTGCCGAGGTCGGCCTGGAGCCGGGCGAAGCCCTCGTTCCGCTCCAGCGTCTCCTCGTTCATGTAGAGGCGGCGGTTGATCTCGAGCTGGAGGGAATGGCGGCCCCGCGCCGGGTTGGAATGGCGGGACACCAGTTCGACTCCCTTGAAGGGATGGTTCCGCGCGACCTTGTAGCCGAGCCCGGTCAGCACCTGCTCGACCAAGGCGGTGAAGCCCGGCTCGCAGGTGGTGCCGTCGCGGTCGCCCAGCACGAAATCCATGCCCAGCTTGTACGCCGCCCCCGGCCCGACCGCGGAGGGCATGGAATGGCAGTCGACGTGCCAGACGGCGCCGAAGCGCGCGGCCAGATCGTCCATCACGCTGGCGACCTGGAAATGATAGGGACGGTAGTAGCGGTCGATGCGCTCCGCCACCTCGGCGACCGACAGCCGCCCGTCGTAGAGCGGCATTCCCGGACGGCACAGCGTGCGGATCAGCCCCATGCCGGCGGCGCTCTTCTCCGTCGGGCGCAGCGGTTCGGGCCAGCGCCCGTCGAGAAGCGCCGGGTCGATGTCGTCGATGGCCCGGTTTGCGTCGATGTAGGTGCGCGGGAAGAGGGCGCAGAGCAGAGTCGCGCCATGCTCCGGCGCGTGGGCGAACAATTCGTCCACGTGGGTGTCCTCGGCCTGCCGCAAGGTCGACAGCGGGCAGACGAAGGCGAAGTCGCGCGGATAGACGGTGCCGCTGTGCGGTGAATCGAACAACACCGGCAGGCGCGGGACGATCGGATCGTTGCGGACGAGCACGTCCTCGATCACGAAACTCATGGCTGACCCCGGTGTACCAACGGCTCCAACGCACCACGGCACCTGCCCGGATGGCATAGCATGGCGCTGCGGCGGTTGGATTCGGGTATAGACGATGACCGGGTGTGCGTCGACCAAAAACCGTCATACACCGGTAAGGCAAAGGACATGATGGAGCGGTGGAAATGGCGGGGCTGGCGCACCGCCGGACTCTCCGCCATACTGACCATTCGGCGAAAGCGCCCGGCGCCGGCCAGACCCGCAGAGGCGAGATCCGCTTGACCGAATCCCTGCCACCGATCGAATTGACGCCGCCGGACATCGGCCCCTACCGTCGTGGCAACACCGGCATCGACCACGTCACGACGCTGGAGTCCGGGCGCCCCGGCCCGCAAGCCGTCATTGTGTCGCTGATCCATGGCAACGAGATCAGTGGCGCGGTGGCGATGGACCGGTTGTTCCGGATGGGCGTCCGGCCCACCCGCGGGCGGCTGACGCTGGCCTTCGCCAACACCGCCGCCTATCAGAACTTCGATGCCGAGCGTCCCTACGCCTCCCGCTTCGTCGACGAGGACATGAACCGTGTCTGGTCGCCGGAGGTGCTGGACGGTCCGCGCGACAGCGTGGAGCTGCGCCGCGCCCGGCAACTCCGCCCGGTGTTCGACGCCGCGGACGTCATCCTCGATCTGCACTCCATGACGGCGGACACCCCGCCCCTGACGCTGTGCGGGCGGACCGACCGCGCCCGCGCGCTGGCCCGCCGGCTTGGCCACCCGGCCTGGATCGTTGCCGACGAGGGGCACGCGGCGGGGCGGCGGGTGATCGACTACGCCGACTTCGCCGCGGCGGACGGGCGGCGCACCGCCATCCTGGTCGAATGCGGCCAGCACTGGCGGGATGAGACCGCGCTGGTCGCCCTGGAAAGCGCCATGCGATTCCTGCTGGCCCAGGAGATGATCGACCCGTCGCTGGCCGACCGCCACATCCGCCCGCACCCCGATCCGCAGCGCACCGTCGAGGTGACCGAAGCGGTGACTGCGGAAACCGACGAGTTCTTCTTCAACGAGCCCTATGTGGGAATGGAAATCATCCCCCGCGCCGGAACGGTTCTGGGCCGCGACGGCAACCGCCCGATCGTGACGCCCTACGACGACTGCGTGCTGATCATGCCGGCGCGGCGCCCCAAAACCGGGCAGACCGCCGTCCGGCTGGGGCGGATCGTTCCTTGAACCGAACACCACGAACGGCATGACCATCGGACCGGGGCTTTGGCCCTTCGCGCTCGCCCTTGCGCTGGGGACGGCGGGAGGCGCGCTGTTCAACTATTTTCATCTGCCGCTGGCCTGGATGATCGGCGCCATGACCGCCACCACCGTCGCCGCCATGGCCGGTGTCGCGCTGCATGTGCCGAAGCCGTTGCGCAACGCCATGATCATGATCCTTGGCGTGATGCTGGGCAGCGGCTTCACCCCGGACATCCTGGGGCGGCTCGGCGAATGGAGCCTGTCGCTGAGCGCGCTGGCCGTCTATCTCGTCCTGGCGACCACGCTGGGAGTCCAGTACCTGCGCCGCGCGGCGCGGCTGGACCCGCCGACCTCCTTCTTCACCGCCACCCCCGGCGGGCTGAACGAGATGGTGATGGTCGGCACGCAGATGGGCGGCGACAGCCGGACCATGGCGCTGTCCCACGCGCTGCGGGTGATGCTGGTGGTGCTGGTCATCCCCTTCGCCTTCCAGGCGCTGGGACTATACGACACGGCGCGGCGCGGCGCGCTCGGTCCGCCCCTGCTGTCGCTCGCCCCGCTGGACGTGGCGCTGCTGTCCGCCTGCGCGCTGGGCTATCCCCTGGCGAAGCTGCTGCGCATCCCCGCCGCCCAGATCGTCGGGCCGATGCTGCTGTCCGCCGCGATCCACCTCGCCGGGCTGACCGAGGGCAAGCCGCCGGGGGTCTTGGTCGCCGCCGCGCAGGTGGTGATCGGGGCGTCGCTGGGCTGCCGCTTCACCGGGCTGAACATCCGCCGCATCGGGCGTGACGGGCTGACCGCGCTGGGCCTTACCGGGCTGATGCTGCTGGTCACCACGGCGGCGGCCTGGATGGTGGACGAGGCGACGGGGCTGGGGCTGGCCGCGCTGATCCTCGCTTTCGCGCCGGGCGGGCTGGCCGAGATGACGCTGGTCGCGCTGGCGCTGAACATCGACGTGGCGCTGGTCGCCACCCACCACATGGTGCGCATCATCCTGATCGTGACGCTGGCGCCCGGCTTCTACCTGCTGTGGCGCAAGTGGCGCTCCCACCGCGGCAAGACCTGACGGTTCCCCTCTGGCCGGGCCGGCCAATCCGCCGCACACGCATGTGTGGAGTTTCCGTTGCACCCATCCCGCACCCCGTGCGAGGTGGAGGCGCGGACGGGTGGTGGAGCGCCACCACCCCGCCGCTCAACGAGGAGGCTCGGAGGATGAAGGAAATCCTCGGTCTCCTGATCCTGCTGCTTCAGATCGTCAAGGCGATCCTTGATCTTCTGAACCGGCAGCGATCGGGCCGGGAGGCGGGGGATAGCAGCCCCTGCCTCCCAAGCCTGATGATGGCGCCGGACCCGCCCAATTGCAAGCCATCCGATCATTTCACGGGAGGTTTACCCTTTTCCCACTGGGGGTTCGTATCGATCAGCGGCACGCTGGAAATGGACATCTTCGCCGAGGCGTCCTTCACCTGCCGGCTGTAGACCACGTAGATCAGCGTGTCGTTCACCCGGTCGTAGATGCGGCGGATGGCGATGGACTTGAAGATCAGGCTCTTGCGCTCGGAGAAGACCTCCTCGCCCTTCTGCGACAGCTCGATGTCGCCGATCACCAGCGGCCCGGTGCGCCGGCAGGAGATGGAGGCGTTGGACGGGTCCTCGAACCAGTTTCCCTTGGTCAGCCGGTCGAGCACGCTGCGGTCGAAGTCCACCAGATGGCAGGTGACGCCCCTCACCTTCGGGTCCTCGACCGCCTGCACCTGAAGCCCGTTGCCGGTCCAGTCGTTGGAGAAGCGCCCGACGACGAGGTCCTCGGCCAGAGCCGCGGTTGAGGCAGCCATCGGTGGCAGCACGGATAGCGCCAGGACCATCAGGCCGCGGCGGATGTTTATCGAAGGGAACGGGCTGCGCATCTCGTGGAACTCCGGTCGTCGCGAAGCGGGGCCGCGTGGGCGCGGTCCTGGAATACCCCTAAATCGGGCGGGGGTCCGGCGCCGTCAAGCGCCCCCCGGCCCGCTACTCCCGGAGTGCCTGCCCACGATGAGCGACCGCACGATCGACCCGCCCCTGAGCCCGCCGCCGGAGCCGGTGACCGAGCCCCTTCCCCCGGCCCGGAATCCCCGCGACCCGGTGCGGGTGGCGGTGGTGGGGCTGTTCGTCATCGCGATTCTGTTCACGCTGTATTTCGGGCGCGATGTGCTGCTGCCGATCATGCTCGCCTTGATCCTCAGCCTTCTGCTGCGGCCCTGCGTGCGCGGCCTCTACCGGCTCGGCCTGCCGGAGGCGCTGGGCGCGGCGGTGGTGGTGATCGTTGTGTTCGGCGCCGGGCTGGGGGCCATCTTCACGCTGGCGACCCCGGCCACCGAATGGGTCAACCGGATGCCCCGCGTGGTCCACGAGCTGGAGTTCAAGCTGGGCGACATCCGCGAAGGGATCGAGCGCGCCCGCGAGGCCTCCCGCCAGATCGAGCAGATGGCCTCCGACCGCAACGGCGCGGCGCGGGAAGTGGTGGTGCGCGGCCCGTCGCTCGCCGAGCAGGTTCTGCATCAGGCGGAGGCGGTGATCGCCAACGTGGTGATCCTCCAGGTGCTGCTCTATTTCTTCCTGGCCCGCGGGCGGCAGAGCCTGGAGGCGCTGATCGGCACGATGCGCGACGTGGACGACCGCGTGCATTACGCCATGGTCGCCGCCACGGTTCAGCAGAACATCGCCGCTTATCTGGCGACCATCACCGTCATCAACATCGGGCTCGGCCTCGCGACGGCGCTGGCGATGTGGCTGTGGGGGGTGCCCAACGCGGCTCTGTGGGGAACGCTCGCCGGGCTCATCAACTATGTCCCCTTCATCGGGCCGGCGGTGATGACGGCGGTTCTGTTCCTGGTATCGGCGCTCAGCTTCGACGGGGGCATGCAGATCTTCGGGCCGCCGCTGACCTTCGTGGCGCTGACCATGCTGGAGGGCAACTTCCTGACGCCGATGATCGTCGGGCGGCGGTTGGCGCTCAACCCCATCGCGGTGTTCGTATCCATCCTGTTCTGGGGCTGGATGTGGGGCATTCCCGGCGCGCTGCTGGCGGTGCCGATCCTGGCCATCCTGAAGATCCTGTTCGACGCGCACGAACCGCTGAAGCCCGTCGGCGCCTTGCTGGGCTGACGCTCTGGCCGCCGAATCTCTGGCCGGGGCGGCCCCGCCGTGGCATGGTCCGAGGGAGGAAGCGACCGGATGGGAGGTGGGGTGATGGTGGTCAGCGGCTTGACGCTCTTCGTCATCGCACTCCTGATCTTCGCGCTGGCGCTGGTTCTGCTGGGCGTGCGGACCGTGCCGCAGGGCCAGGAATGGACGGTGGAGCGGTTCGGGCGCTACACCCGCACGCTCCAGCCGGGCCTGCATCTCCTGCTGCCGCTGGTCGACCGGATCGGGCGCAAGCAGAGCATGATGGAGACGGTGCTCGACGTGCCCTCGCAGGAGGTCATCACCCGCGACAACGCCATGGTCACAGCGGACGGCGTCGTCTTCTTCCAGGTGATCGACGCCGCCAAGGCCTCCTACGAGGTCAACAACCTGGAGTTGGCGATCCTGAACCTGACCATGACCAACACCCGCACGGTCATGGGCTCGATGGACCTGGACGAACTGCTGTCCCAGCGCGACCAGATCAACGCCCGCCTGCTGGGCGTGGTGGACGAGGCAACCAGCCCCTGGGGCGTCAAGGTGACGCGCATCGAGATCCGCGACATCCAGCCGCCGCGCGACCTCGTGGACAGCATGGCCCGCCAGATGAAGGCGGAGCGCGACCGCCGCGCCTCCATCCTGGAGGCGGAGGGCCAGCGCCAAGCGGCGATCCTGCGCGCGGAGGGCGCCAAGCAGGCCGCCATCCTCCAGGCCGAGGGCCGGCGCGAGGCCGCCTTCCGCGACGCCGAGGCCCGCGAGCGCTCCGCCCAAGCGGAGGCCGAGGCCACCCGGCTGGTGTCCGACGCCATCGCCGGGGGCAGCGCCCAGGCCATCAACTACTTCGTTGCCCAGCGCTATATGGACGCCCTGACCGCGGTGGCCGCCGCCCCGAATCAGAAGGTGCTGTTCATGCCGCTGGAGGCCGCCAACGTGATCGGCGCCATCGGCGGCATCGCGGAGATCGCCCGCGAAGCCTTCCCGAACCGGCCGCAGAATTCCGGAGCAGCCTCCATTCCGCCGCAGGCGCCGCGCCCAGCGGGGACCGACGCGCCGCGTGGACCCTGGAATCGCGAGGAGCCGAACAGGAGCGATGCGCCAACGCCGCCGGGGTCGTAAGATTGGGCGAAACTCCGAAGGCGGACCCGCGATGATCGAGTTCTGGCACTGGTGGGTTCTGGCCGTGCTGCTGGGCGCGCTGGAGACGGTGGCGCCGGGAGCGGCCTTTCTGTGGCTGGGCGGGGCGGCGGCGCTGGTCGGCTTCGCGCTTCTGATCTGGCCGTCCCTGCCGTGGGAGCATCAGGGGCTGCTGTTCGCATTGCTCGCCATCGCCGCGCTGGCGGGAACCCGCTTCCTGTCCCGCGGCTCAGCGCATACGACGCACACGCCGCATCTGAACCGCCGGACGGCGCAATACATCGGGACGCTGCACACGCTGGACGGCCCCATCGTCAACGGGCGGGGCCGGGCGCAGATCGGCGACGGGCTTTGGACCGTCGAGGGGCCCGACCTCCCCGCCGGAACCCGTGTGCGCATCGTCGGTGCCGAGGGCACTCTGCTGAAGGTGGAGAAGGCCTAGGCGCCAGCCGAACCGGCGCATCGGAGCTTCGGCCAGATCGTGCCGGATCTGTTCGGCGTGGCGTCCCAGCCTCTGCGCCAGGGCGTCCATGCTGTCGTCACCGGTGGCCGCCGCACGCTCCGCCGCCTGACGGCTGAAGGCTTCCAACTCCCGCGCCATCGCGCGGTAATCGGGAACGTCGCCTCTCGATCCGGATGTCCCGTCCATGGCCCCCGCCATGCTGCATTGCCGCAAATTACAAGGGTATGCTGGCACAGCGTGAAGGGGTCTGGAATCGGGCTTACGGCGGGTCCGGCTTCTCTTTCGGCACAGTGGGGATGGCCGCCCTGCCCTTCGGCCTATGCTTTTCCGGGGAGCGGTTTCGTCAGTCGATCAGTTCGTCCAGAGTCGCGCGGACGACCTGCACGATCTCCCCGCCGAAGTGACCGACGCCGAGGTCGCGGGCGCCGACGATGATCGACAGCTCGCGCTCCGTCGTGGGGGCGAAGCGGGCGATTTCCGGCACCAACTCGTCCGACAGGACGGCGTCGCGCGACAGCCCTTCGCGGGCCGCCGCGCGGTCCCGCCAACCGTTGAGGGCCGCGTTGATCGCGGCCTCGATCTGCAAGGATTCCTCTTTGCGCTTCAGGTCCTTGTAAAGGACGAGAATACGCCAGGCACCGTCGGCGTAGGCGGTGTCGATGCGCTGCACCTCGACGGTGCGCAGGAAGGAGGAGAGTTGCCCCTGGGCCTCGTCCGCGCTCGCGTCGGGGATCATGAAGGTGCGGATTTCGGTGCTCATCCTGTTCCTCGATGCGTGCCTCGCCTTTCGCGCAAGACTACACGAAAGTGCCCGCACCCGGCTACTCCGGCACGATCACGATCCCTGTCCCCTTCGTCATAGGAACGCATGGCGGAAAGCATGGCGGCGCGCGGGACCCAGCCCCCTCCCGGAGTGTTTGAGCCATAGGACACCGCGCATCGCTGGACGCACCGCTGGGAGGAGCAGAGGGACCATGACCGGGCCAGTCGAACCGCAAAAGCACCGGATGGACCGGACCGGGCCGCAAGCGAAGCCGCGGCGGTTGTGGATCACCCTTCTGGCGGTGATCCCCGCCCTGTTCGCGGCCGGGACCGCGGGGGCCTTCTGGACCGGTTACAGCCTCCACGACCGGCCCTTCGCCTGGTACAACAGCAACCGCATCGCCGCCACGGCGGAGCGGGCGGCGCGGGCGGCGCGGGACCTGTCCCCCGTCGTGGTGGTGGCGCTGGGCGACTCGGCGCTGCGCCACGCCACCCTGGACGAGCCGGGCATGGCCGCGCTGGCGGCGAAGCACGGGGTGGAGAGCCTGCATTTCCTGCGCATCGTCCACGACCACGCCCGCTTCGAGGACTTCGAACCGCTGCTGGGCGACGTGCTGAAGCTGAAGCCGGCGCTGGTCCTCCTGGACGTCGACCTGCTGTTCGCGGAGCGCAGCGACCTCGCCGGCTTGCGCCGTTACGGCTCGCACCTGACCGAGGTGGCGATGCTGGGCCGCTCCTATCTGCCCGACCAGAGCGCCCTGCAATACGACAAGCCGTGCCGCGCCGTCGGCGCGCAGGGCTGGACCGATGCCGCCGCGGACCGCTGGGTGAAAACCCGCAGCGCCGCCGTCCGGATGAACGACGATTCGCCGGCCTTCGAGCGGGTGCGCCGCTTCGCCGATCAGGCGCGCGCCGCCGGGGTCGGGATCGCCCTGCTGCTTTCGCCCCGCCCGGCGGCGGTGGAGGAGCGGCTGTACGGCGCGGGCAACGGCTACCGGCCGGCGGCGCTTGACCGGCTGAGCGGTCATGTCGACCTGCCGCTGTGGCGCCTTCCCGACTCGGCGCTCCCCAAGCCGGCCAAAGCGGCGGCCTTCTGCCGCAGCGGCATGCTCGGGCCGGAGGGGCGCGATGCCTATTCGGCATGGCTGGCCGGTGGAATCGCCGAACGCCTGTCGCGTCCAAGGGTCGAAGAGGCCGCGCTGCAATAAGATCCGCCCATTCCGGCCGGACGACGCGCCCCGAATAACCCGATGCTGACACGGCAGCGTCATCAAAGTGCAATTCCCGGCGCCCTAGAATGCGCCCGCGTCCCCGCCGGGTCCGACCGGCGGAGGGATGCGCCTCTCTTCGGCCACGGGTGAACCACAGATGAGCGCCGCCATGGATTTCTCCGTCCGCGAGGCCCCGGCCAGCACCGAGATCGTGCTGAGCGGGCGCATGACCTTTGCCGACCACGACACCTTCCGCGACGTCATCGCCACCTTCGAGCGCCCGGCGGGCCACCGGGTGGTCTTCGACCTGTCGCGGCTCGACTTCGTCGACTCCTCCGGTCTCGGCATGTTCATCATCGCCCGCGACACCGCGCAACGGCGCAATCTGGACTTCGCGATCCGTGGCGCCCGCGACGAGGTGCGGCGTCTGATCACGATCGCCAAGTTCCACACCATGTTCAACATCGACGACTGACGCGGCGGGAACGGACGCGATGGGCCACGCCCGCGCCATGACGGTGCCGCCCGACACGGACCGCACCGCCGCTTCGCCCCGCCCGGCCCGCCACGGCGCCGGCGCGTCGGTCTATGGAATGGAGCTGGGCATCCCGCTGGGCGGCTGCCGCGTGCTGATCGCCGACGACAGCGCCTTCAACCGCAAGACGCTCACCCGCTTCCTGCAGTGGGCCGGCATCACCCAGGTCGCCTTCGCCTCCTCCGCGGACGAGGTGATGGAGCGGCTGGAGAGCTTCGCCCCCGACCTGCTGCTGCTCGACGCCGCCATGCCACGGATGGACGGCATCGGCGTCTGCCGCAGCCTGCGCGGCGACCCGCGCTGGCGCGACCTGCCGATCCTGATGCAGAGCGCGCTGCACTCCGACCAGATGAGGACCGTCTGCTTCAGCGCCGGGGCGACCGACCTGATCGCCAAGCCGATCAACCCCGGCGAATGCATCGCCCGCGTGCGCTACCATCTGGAGCGCCGGTCCATGGTGCAGGAGCTGCGCGCCTTCCACGAGCGGGTCGAGCGCGACCTGCGGCAGGCCCGCGCCATGCAGCTCGCCCTGGTCCCGGAACCGGCGGAGCTGGCCGCCCTCGCCGAGCGGAACGGGCTGACGGTGGATTCGGTCTTTCGCGCGTCGGACGAAATCGGCGGCGATTTCTGGACGGCCTTCGAGTTCGACGGGACCCGCGTCGGAATCTTCGCCGCCGACCTGTCGGGCCATGGCATCGCCGCAGCGATCAACGCCTTCCGCCTGCACACGCTGCTCACCCGCACCCCGCCGGAGGAGATGCGGGACCCCGCCGGCCTGCTGCGCCAACTGAACGGGCGGCTGTGCGAGATCCTGCCGCTGGGCCAGTTCGCCACCGCCTTCTACGGGGTGATCGACCGCGCCGACGACACGCTGCTCTACGCCGCCGCCGCGGCGCCCAGCCCCATTCTGGCGAACGGCCAAAGCTTCCAGCCGTTGGACGCGTCCGGCCCGCTCCTCGGCGCCTTCCGGGACTCGGCCTACACGAACCACCGCGTTCCGCTGCGGCGCGGCGACGGCCTGTTCCTCTACTCCGACGGGCTGAGCGAAGCCAGGGACGCCGAGGGCACCATGCTGGGCGAGGACGGTCTGCTCCGTCTGGCCGAGCGCGCGGCGGGGGACGCTCCCGACCGCCCCCTGCCCGCCCTGATGGCGCGCCACGCCGCGATCCATGGCGAGCAGTTATGCGATGACGTGACCGCGCTCTGGATCACCCGCCGCTGACGCGCCGCAGCAATTTATCCATTGGCCTCATACCCTTATTCGCGTTATGGATATTGCTGCGTCGGGCGACGTGTAACAGGAGACGGAACGGATATGGCTTCGATCATGATCAAGAAGGCCGGCGAGGGCCTGATTTCCCAGGCTCACCGCAACGCCGACGTTGGCCCGACCAGCGGCAGCTCGGTCGTGTACGAGATTCTCAACGTGCCGGCGGGCGTGTCGGTGGACGACATCATCGCCGCCTTCAAGACCTTCAAGCCGGCGGACAAGAAGTACGAGTACGACTACGCCGAACTGTCCAAGTAAGGCGCGTTCGCCCTTCCCGCGGTTCCCGCAAGGGCGGAAACCGCGGGAAACGGCCTTTACCCCTTCTTGGGGAAACGCTCGATCCAGCGCTCCAGCTCCGCCACATGCTCCGCCTCTTCGGAGGCGAACTCCTCGGCCATCATGCGGACCTCCGGGTCCGTAGTGGAGGCCGCCACGTCGGCGTAGAAGGCGTGCCCCCGTTTCTCGCTGTCGAGCGCCAGTTCCAGCGCGTAATCCACCGTCATCAGATAATGCGAACCCTCCATGGAGGCCGCTTCCGGACTCTCGTCGTCCGGCCACTGGAAGTCTTCCGGGGCGAGCACCGGCACGTCGCGGAAGGCGGAGCGCTTGCGGGCGTCGGCCAGATGCAGGCGCGAGAATTCGGCCATCTTGGCGAAGAAGGCCGCGACGTCCGCGTTGCCGTAGGTCTTCATGGCCTCCGACAGGTCGGCGAAACGGTTGGCGGCGTCCTCCTCCAGCGCACAGGCGTGGGCGAGGAACAGGGCGGGGTCGTGAATGTTGGCCATAGGGTCCCGAGATCGTTAAGTCACAAATGGTTTGTGGTTATTCGAACCATAACGCCTTGTTGCGAAAGGTTCTCGGATCGCTGGCCGGTTGCGGGCTTCTGCGACACTTTGACACGCCCATGAGACCCGTCTCCTGAGCCTCTGTTCACAGGTTCCCTCTCCCCTCTGGGGCGAGGGTTGGGGTGAGGGGGGTGCGCTTTTGCCGAACGCGGCCGGACGCCGATCCGGCCGCAGGAGGGGGCCATGGTCTGGACCCAGACAAGCGTTTCCGTGAAGACGGCGGCCGCCACGCCCAACCGCTGGGATCTCGTGGCTTTGCCGCTGGTCGTCGGCCTGCTCGCCCTGGCCGCCGTCGGCGGTCACCAGATGGCAGCACCACTGGCGAGCCTCGACGCGCCGGCCATCTCGCTCGACCCCTGGAACCTGCCGCGGACTACGCGCTGCGCTCGACGCTGCGCATGCCGGCGGCGATGGCGGCCTCGCTGCTGTTCACCTTCACCTACGCCACGCTGGCGGCCAAGAGCCGCCGGGCCGGCATGGTGCTGATCCCGGCTGGCAGCGCTTCTGGCGGCTGGAAGCGCCCTTCGCCATGCCGGGGCTGGTCTGGAACATGATGATGTCCGGCGGCTGGTTCTTCGTCGTCGCATCGGAGGCGATCACGGTCGGCGACCGGACCGTCGCGCTGCCCGGCACCGGCTCCTATCTGGCCGAGGCCATCGCTCAGAAGAATCTCGGCGCCGTCGGCTGGGCGGTGCTGGCGATGCTGGCGGTCATCCTGCTCCACGACCAGTTCCTGTTCCGCCCGCTGGTCGTCTGGCCCGACAAGTTCCGCTTCGAGCAGACCGGCGCGCAGGAGGCGCCGGAGTCCTGGGTGCTGCGCCTGTTCCAGCGCACCCGCGTCTGCCGCTCGCTGCTGGTGCCGTTCGAGGCCCCGCTCGGCCGGGTGGCGTGGCTGCGCCTTGCCGCACCTCGCGGCGGCGCTGCGGCACGAGATCGACGACCTCTTCCCCATCGCCGAGACGCTCCGGATGCTGGGATTCGCCGAGATGGCGGAGGGCGACATCCGACTGACCGAGCCGGGCCGCCTGTTCGCCGAGGCCGGGATGGACGACCGCAAGGCGCTGTTCGCCGAGCATCTGGTCCATTTCGTGCCGCTCGCCGCGCACATCCACGCCGCCCTGGCGGAGCGCGCCGACCACCGCGTTCCCTACGCCCCATTCGCCCACGAGCTGGAGGCCTTCATGAGCGAGGACTACGCCGAGGAGACGCTGAACGCCGTCACCGGCTGGGCCCGCTACGCCGAGTTGTTCATCCACGACACCGAGGCCGGGGTCTTCTGCCGGGAGGAAGCCGAATAGCCGCCAAAGCCCGGCGGAAGGCTTGACCGGGGCGCCCGCCGCTGCCAGGAACACAGGCAGCGCCCTTCTCCACCGGTTCACGAAATTCATGAGCATCCCGCCCCTTCCCATCGATCCGGTGCTTCCCGAGCTGCTGGCCGCGCTGGACGGGCGCGGCGTGGCGGTGCTCCAGGCTCCGCCGGGGGCCGGCAAGACGACCCGCGTGCCGCTGGCTCTGCTCGACCGGCCCTGGCTGGCCGGGCGCAAGGTGATCGTGCTGGAGCCGCGGCGGCTGGCCGCCCGCGCCGCCGCCCGCCGCATGGCCGCAATGCTGGGGGAAAGCGTCGGCGAGACGGTCGGCTACCGCGTGCGGCTGGACACGAAGGTCGGGCCGAAGACCCGGATCGAGGTGGTGACCGACGGTCTTTTCCTGCGCCAGCTCCAGGAAGACCCCGAACTTCCGGCGGTCGGCGCCGTGCTGTTCGACGAGTTCCACGAGCGCGGCATCGACAGCGATCTGGCGCTGGCGCTGGTGCAGGAGGCGCGCGGCGCGCTGCGCGACGACCTGCGGCTGGTGGTGATGTCGGCGACCCTGGACGGCGCGCCCGTCGCCGCCCTGCTGGGCGACGCCCCGATGGTGACCAGCGAGGGCCGCGCCTTCCCGGTGGAGACCCGCCACCTCGACGCTCCCGCCGCCGGCACTCGCGTCGAGGACGCGGTGGCCGCCGCCGTCCGCCGCGCCCTGCGCGAGGAGAGCGGCAACGCGCTGGTCTTCCTGCCCGGCGCAGGGGAGATCCGGCGGGTGCAGAGCCTTCTGGAGTCGGCGGACCTCGGCCCCGGCACGGTGATCGCCCCGCTCTACGGCGACCTGACGGCCGATGCCCAGGACCGCGCCATCGCCCCCAGCCCGCCGGGCACGCGCAAGATCGTGCTCGCCACCCCCATCGCCGAGACCAGCCTGACCATCGAGGGCATCCGCATCGTCGTGGACGGCGGGCTGATGCGCGTCCCCCGCTTCGACCCGCGCAGCGGCATGACGCGGCTGGTCACCGCCAAGGTCTCCCAAGCCTCGGCGGAGCAGCGGCGGGGTCGCGCCGGCCGCCTGGAGCCCGGCGTCTGCTACCGCCTGTGGCCGGAGCCGTCGCACAAGGCGCTGGCCCCCTTCACCCCGCCGGAGATCATGGACGCCGACCTCGCCCCGCTGGCGCTGGAGCTGGCGGTGTGGGGCGTATCCGACCCGGCGTCGCTGGCCTGGCTCGACCCGCCGCCCGCCGCCGCCATGGCCCAGGCGCGGGAGCTGCTGCGCGAGCTGGGGGCGCTGGACGCCGACGGCGGCATCACCGCCCACGGCCGCCGCATGGCCGGCTTTGGCGTGCATCCCCGGTTGGCCCACATGATGCTGAAAGGTAAGGCGATGGGGCTGGGCGCGCTCGCCTGCGAGGTCGCCGCCCTGCTCGGCGAGCGCGACATCGTCCGCGCCCAGCCCGGCTTCCGCGACGCCGACCTGCGGCTGCGCGTGGAGTTGCTGCGCGGGCTGGACGACGATGGGAGAGTGCGCGGCGCCGGGCGCGGCCTGACGGTGGAGCGCGGCGGCGCCCAGCAGGCGTTGAAGCAGGCCCGCAACTGGAAGCGCCAGTTGGGCGTGAAGGGCAATGGTGGCGATCTCGGCGCCACCGGCCTGCTGGTCGCCCTGGCTTATCCCGACCGCATCGGCCAGCGCCGTCCCGGCGGCAGTACGGGCGGTGCCGCCGCCCAGTACCGGCTGTCCAACGGGCGCGGCGCCTATTTCCAGGACGCCGAGCCGCTGACCGCCGAGGACTGGCTGGCCGTCGCCGACCTGGACGGAGCGGCCCGCGAGTCGCGCGTCTTCCTGGCCGCTCCGCTCACCCTGGCCGAGTTGGAGGACGCCTTCGCCGAGCACATCCGCAGCGAGACGCTGGTCGCCTGGGACGGCCGGGAGCAGACGGTGCTGGCCCGCCGCCGCCGCATGCTGTTCGCCCTGGCGCTGGAGGACAAGCGCCTGCCCAACCCGCCCGCCGAGGCCATCGCCACCGCCATGCTGGAAGGCATCCGGGAGATGGGGCTGACCGCCCTGCCCTGGACCGACGAGCTGCGCAAGTGGCAGACGCGCGTCCTGTTCCTGCGCCGCCGGGAGGGGGAGGAGTGGCCGGACGTCTCCGACGCCGCCCTGCTGGAGACGATGGAGGAGTGGCTGGCGCCCTTCCTGAACGGCGCCTCGCGCCGCGCCCATCTCGACCGGGTGGAACTTGGCAACGCGCTGCGTGGGCTGCTGCCCTGGGCGATGCAGCAGCGGCTGGACAAGGAGGCGCCGACCCACGTCGAGGTGCCCAGCGGCTCCCGCATCCCCATCGACTACAGCGGGGACGAGCCGGTGTTGGCCGTCCGACTTCAGGAAATGTTCGGGCTGGCCGAGACGCCGCGCATCGCCGGCGGGCGGGTGCCGCTGCTTTTGCATCTGCTGTCCCCAGCCCGCCGCCCGGTGCAGGTGACCCGCGACCTCGCCAGCTTCTGGGCCAACGCCTACAAGGCGGTGAAGGCCGACCTCAAGGGGCAGTATCCCAAACATTATTGGCCCGACAACCCGCTGGAGGCCGAACCCACGGCGCGGGCGAAACCACGCGGGCGGTAACGGAAAGGCGGAAGGACATGGCGATCATCGGGGTGATGGGGTCGGGACAGGAGGAGTGGGCGGACTACGCCGAGCCGCTCGGCGCGTGGATCGCCGGGGCCGGGCACGACCTGCTGACCGGCGGCGGCGGCGGGGTGATGCGGTCGGCCGCGCGAGCCTTCCACGGCACGCCGGGACGCCGGGGCCGCTCCATCGGCATCCTACCGTCCGAGCCCGACCCGATCCGCGGCCATGCGCCCCTGCCTGGCTATCCGAACCCCTACATCGACCTGCCCATCCTGACGCCCTTCGCGCGCAAGCCGGCCGGCGCGCCGCCGACTGAGCTGAGCCGCAACCACGTCAACATCCTGACCAGCGACGTGATCGTCGTCCTGCCGGGCCGCCACGGGACCTTGGACGAGGTGCGGCTCGCCCTGCGCTTCGGAAAGCCGATGATCGGTTTCGGACCGGAGCTTGACTTTCGGGCCATGCCCGCCGAATTGCGGACAACCGGCGACTTCGGAACGGTCACGGCCTTCATCGCGGACGCCCTGTCCCGCCGCTGATCCTCCGTTCCCGGACAAGGTTCTCGGACAAGGCGACCTGTGGCAGGATGGCGGGCATGGATGCGCAAGGGATTGTCGACCTCAGCCGCTGGATCGCGGAGGCCGGGCTGCGGGGGGTGCCGGAGACGGACCTCATCGGCGGCTTCTGCGAACGGCTGGTCGCGGCAGGCGTGCCGCTGACCCGGACGGTGGTCGGGGCGGACACGCTGCACCCGACCATCGCCGGCCATGTTGTCACCTGGGACAGCACCGGGCGCAACGCCGCCGAGGTGCGCCAGACCGAGTATGGCGGCGACGGCAGCGATCCCGACATCGACGAGAAATGGCTGCGCAGCCCCTTTCACCGGCTCTACACCTCCGGCGAGACGATGCTGCGCCTGCGGCTGACCGACGGCACGGAGGGCGGCGAGTTCCCGATCGTGGACGAGCTGCGGGCGCAGGGCGCCACCGACTACATGGCCATCGTCAACCGCCTCGGCCCCCGCGCCGCCATCGGGGAGCTGGACTGCATCTTCTCCTCCTGGGTGTCGCACCACCCGGACGGCTTCAGCGACGCCCAGCGGGACGCCCTGCTCACCCTCACCGGCAGCCTAGCGCTGGCGCTGCGCGGCCACGCCATGGCGCACATCGCCAACACGCTGGCCGAGACCTATCTGGGGCGGGACGCCGGCCACCGGGTGCTGCGCGGCCACATCCGCCGCGGCGTGGCGGAGGAGCTGGACGCCGTGCTGTGGTTCAGCGACCTCCAGGGCTTCACCCGCATCACCGACACGGCCGCCCCGGAAACCATCCTGCCGCTGCTGAACGACTATGCGGAGCTGGTGGTGACGGCCATCCACCGGCACCGCGGGCAGGTGCTGAAGTTCATCGGTGACGGCATCCTGGCCGTCTTCGACCGCTCCAGCGCCGAGGACGCCTGCCGCGCCGCCCTCGATGCGGCGGAGGAGGCGCGGGAGCGCTGCAAGGAGCTGAACGCCCGTCGCTCCGCCGCCGGGCTGCCGGTGACGCGCTTCTATCTCGGGCTGCACCAGGGGAAGGTGTTCTACGGCAACATCGGCGGGGTGGATCGGCTGGACTTCACCGTGGTCGGCCCCGCGGTGAACGAGGCCAGCCGCATCGCCGCCATGTGCCGGTCGCTCGACCAGGACATCCTGCTGTCCTCCGCCTTCACCGAATCCGCTCCGGAATGCCGGCAGCGGCTGATCTCGGTCGGGCGCTACCTGCTGCGCGGCGTGGGCCGCCCGCAGGAGCTGTACACGCTCGACCCGGAGGCGTCGCCCCCACCCTGACCCTCCCCCGCTCTCGCAGGGGAGGGGACTGCCGCAACTTCGCTAAAATCTCCCTCCCCTGCGAAAGCGGGGGAGGGCCGGGGTGGGGGCAAACACGCAGCCCCACCCTGCCCCATCACCCCCCGATGCCGCTGGGCGCGGTGACGGCGTGCTCCTTCAGGATGGCGTCGGACAGGGCCGACACCTCGACGAGCTGGACCTCGTAACCCCACAGGTTGGCGATGTGTCGCAGCACCGCCTTGGCGTCGCTTTCGTCCAGCAACACGCCGTTGGTCACGCGGTGGTGCAGGATCAGCTTGCGGTCGCCGGCCAGATCGACGTCGACGATCTGGATGTCCGGCTCCAGGAAGCCCAGATCGTACTGCCGCGCCAACAGCTTGCGGATGCCGCGGTAGCCGCGCTCGTTGTGGATGTTCTCGACCAGCAGATAGGGGTCTTCCGCGTCGTCGCGCACGCTGAACATCTTGAACTTCCGCATCAGGTGCGGGCTGAGATACTGGAGGACGAAGCTCTCGTCGCGGAAGTTGGCCCAGGCGTCGCGCAGCGCACCCATGCCGTCGCCCCGCCCGGCGAGGTCGGGGAACCAGTAGCGGTCCTCGTCGGTCGGGTTCTCGGCGATGCGCTGGATGTCCTGCATCATCGCGAAGCCCAGCGCGTAGGGGTTGATGCCCGAGAAGCGCTGGTCGTCGAATTCCGGCTGGAACACCACCGAGGTGTGCGAATGCAGGAATTCCAGCATCGCGCCTTCGCTGATCATCCCCCGCCGGTGCATCTCGTTCAGGATGGTGTAGTGGGTGTAGGTCGCACACCCCTCGTTCATCAGCTTGGTCTGCTTTTGCGGATAGAAATACTGGGCCATGTGACGGACGATGCGCAGGATCTCGCGCTGCCAATGCTCCAGCCGCGGCGCCTTCTTCTCCAGGAAATAGAGCAGGTTCTCTTCCGGCAGGCCGAGCAGCTTCTTGCGTTCCGACACCGACTTGGACGGGCGGTTGCCGCCGATGGCGACCTTCGGCACGGTGCGCCACAGGTCGTTGAAGGTCTGCTCCTGGTACTCCTGCCGCTCCCGCTCGCGCTTCTGCTCCAGCCGCAGGTCGAGGCTGCGCTTCTTCGGGTACTTGTGCACGCCCTGGTTCATCAGCGCGTGGGCGGCGTCGAGCACCCGCTCCACCGCGTGGTGGCCGTAGCGGTCCTCGCACTGGGCAATGTAGGACTTGGCGAATTCCAGATAGTCGAGAATGCCCTCGGCGTCCGTCCACTGCTGGAAAAGCTGGTTGTTCTTGAAGAAGTGGTTGTGGCCGAAGGCGGCGTGGGCGATCACCAGCGTCTGCATCGTCATGGTGTTTTCTTCCATGATGTAGCTGATGCAGGGGCTGGAATTGATGACGATCTCGTAGGCGAGGCCGCGGTAGCCTTTGCGGTAGAGCATCTCGTCGCGGGCGAAATGCTTGCCGAAGGACCAGTGCTTGTACATCAGCGGCATGCCGATGGACGAATAGGCGTCGAGCATCTGCTCGGCGGTGATGACCTCGATCTGGTTGGGATAGACGTTGAGGCCCATGTCCTTCAGGGCGATGTCCTCGATGGCGTCGTAGACGCGCTTGATCTTGTCGTAATCCCAGTCCGCCCCGTCGTAGAGCAGGCTGTCGGGCTTGTCGATCACAGCGGTCATGCCTCACATCCTCTCAAACTCTGCGGGGTGTTGGCCCCGATTCTTTGGTGCGGCCTCGCGGTGGCGGGTCTCGCCCCCACCCCGACCCTCCTCCCCCGCGTCGCAGGGGAGGGGGAAAGGACGGCTACGCCCCCGCCTTCTCGCGGGCGAACAGGTCGCGGAAGACCGGAAAGATCTCCCGGCGGGAGCGGACGCGGCGCATGGCGATCGGCAGGTCCGGCCCCTGGACCGTCTTGTAGGTCCGCCACAGCTCCGTCTCGCGGCCCAGCGCCGAGAGGCCCATGTTGTGCTCCGCCGCCACCTCGATGTAGGCGAAGTACTGGCACAGCGGCAGGATGCCGTCCCGCAGCAGACCCGCCGACCGCGCGTTGTCCGACGACATGTTATCGCCGTCCGACGCCTGGGCGGCGTAGATGTTCCACTCGTTCTCCGGATAGCGCTCCTTGACGATGCGCTGCATCTCCTCCAACGCCGTGGAGACCACGGTGCCGCCGGTCTCGGTGGAGTAGAAGAACGTGTCCTCGTCCACCTCCTTGGCCTCGTGGGTGTGGCGGATGAAGACGATGTCGACCGACCGGTAGCGCCGCTTCAGGAACAGGTAGAGCAGCATGAAGAAGCGCTTGGCGAGGTCCTTCATGTGCTCGGTCATGGAGCCGGAGACGTCCATCAGGCAGAACATGACCGCCTGCGCGATGGGCTTCGGCACCGTCTCGAACCGGTTGTAGCGGACGTCGATCGGGTCGATGAAGGGAATGCGCTTGGAGCGGAGATAGTGCCGCTCCAACTGGTCGCGCATCTCCCGCAGCTTCTCGGGATCCTCGCCGCGGTCCTCCGCCTGGCGCAGAAGCTCCTCCAGTTCCAGCATCTCCGCCGGCTTGGGGCGCTTCAGCGCGATGCGCCGGCTGAGGCTGTTCCGCATGGTGCGGACGAGGTTCAGGTTGGCCGGCGAGCCGGTCACCGAATAGCCCGCCCGCGTCAGCGAGTGCGACTCCGTCTGCTTGACCTTCTGCTTGACGAGGTCGGGAAGTTCCAGGTCCTCCAGGAAGATGTCCAGGAACTCCTCGCGGGACAGGACGAAGCGGAAATCGTCGTCGCCCTCCCCGTCCGGACTGCCTTCGTTTCCGCCGCGGCCGCCACCGCTCTCCGGCCGTGCGATGGTGTCCCCTTCCACATACTCCTTGTTGCCCGGCACGACGTAGTCGCGCACGCCGCCGGCCCCGGAGCGGTGGAAGGAGGGCTCCCGCACGCCGCCGGTCGAGATGGTCACCTTCTCGCCGTTTTCGATGTCCTGGATGCCGCGTTTGCCGGAGGCATCCCGCACCGCCTTCACCACCTGCTCCTTGGCACGGCGCAGGAAACGCTGGCGGTTGGCCAGGCTCTTGCCTTGCGGATTCAGGCGACGGTCGATGATGTTCATCAAGGGGGAGCCCCTCCTACCCGTTCACGCTCGTGTGGCGAAGCGGGCCGTCAGCCGGCCTGCTTCACGCGCATGTACCACTCGACCAACCGGCGGACCTGCCGCTCGGTGTAGCCGCGCGACATCATGCGCGACACGAACTCGTTGTGCTTCTTCTCGGTCTCGCCGTCCTTCTTGGACCCGAAGCTGATGACCGGAAGCAGATCCTCCACCTGGGAGAACATGCGTTTCTCGATCACCTCACGGATTTTCTCGTAGGACGTCCAGGAGGGGTTGCGCCCGGCGTTCGCCGCCCGCGCGCGCAGCGCGAACTTGACGACCTCGTTGCGGAAGTCCTTCGGGTTGGCGATCCCGGCGGGCTTCTCGATCTTGGTCAGCTCCTGGTTCAGAAGCTCGCGGTTCATCAACTGGCCGGTGTCCGGGTCCTTGAAGTCCTGGTCCTCGATCCACGCGTCGGCGTAATCCACATAGCGGTCGAACAGGTTCTGCCCGTAGTCGCTGTAGGATTCCAGATACGCCTTCTGGATCTCGTTCCCGATGAACTCCGCGTAGCGCGGCGCCAGTTCGGCCTTGATGAACTCGATGTACTTCTTCTCGGTGTCGTCGGGGAACTGCTCCCGCTTGATCGATTGCTCCAGGATGTACATCAGATGGACGGGATCGGCCGAGATCTCGTTCGAGTCGTAGTTGAAGGTCGCGGCCAGAACCTTGAAGGCGAAGCGGGTGGAGATGCCGTCCATGCCCTCGTCCACGCCCGCCTGGTCGCGGTATTCCTGCATGGACTTGGCCTTGGGGTCGGTCTCCTTCATGCTCTCGCCGTCATAGACGCGCATCTTGGAGTAGAGGCTGGAGTTCGGATGGTCGCGCATGCGCGACAGCACCGAGAACTTCGCCAGCATCTCCAGGGTCGACGGCGCGCAGGGCGCGGTCGCGAGGTCGGAGCCCTTGACCAGCTTGTCGTAGATCCGCTGCTCCTCCTGCACGCGCAGGCAGTAGGGGACCTTGATGACGCAGATGCGGTCGATGAAGGCTTCGTTGTTCTTGTTGTTCTTGAAGGACTGCCACTCCGCCTCGTTCGAGTGGGCGAGGATGATGCCCTGGAACGGGATGGCGCCGATGTTCTCCGAGCCGACGTAATTGCCCTCCTGGGTCGCCGTCAGCAGCGGGTGCAGCATCTTGATGGGAGCCTTGAACATCTCGACGAATTCCAGCAGGCCCTGGCTGGCCCGGTTCAGGCCGCCGGAGAAGCTGTAGGCGTCGGGATCGTTCTGGCTGTACATCTCCAGCTTGCGGATGTCGACCTTGCCGACCAGCGAGGAAATGTCCTGGTTGTTCTCGTCGCCCGGCTCCGTCTTGGTGACGCAGATCTGGCGCAGCTTGCTGGGGTGCAGCTTGACGACGCGGAAGCGCGAGATGTCGCCGCCGAACTCATCCAGCCGCTTCACCGCCCAGGGGCTCATCAGGCCGGTCAGGCGGCGGCGCGGGATGCCGTAGCGCTCCTCCAGCAGGTCGCCCATCTCGTCCGGGTTGAAGAGGCCGAGCGGGCTTTCGAAGACCGGGCTGACCTCCTTGCCGGCCTTCAGAACATAGACCGGGCATTTCTCCATCAGCGACTTCAGCCGCTCCGCCAGCGACGACTTGCCGCCGCCCACCGGGCCCAGCAGGTAGAGGATCTGCTTGCGCTCCTCCAGACCCTGGGCGGCGTGGCGGAAGAAGCCGACGATCCGCTCGATCGTTTCCTCCATGCCGTAGAAGTCGGCGAAGGCCGGATAGATCTTGATCGTCCGGTTCATGAAGATTCGGCCAAGGCGCGGGTCCTTGGCGGTGTCGACGACTTCCGGTTCGCCGATGGCGGCGAGGATGCGCTCCGGAGCGGAGGCATACATCATCGGGTCGTCGCGGCATTCCTGGAGGTATTCCGTGAGGCTCATCTCAACCTCACGGCGCCCCTCGTAGGACTGTGTGTAGCGCGTGAACAGTTCGTCGGCCGGGAACATTCCGCTCTCCGTGTCTCTTAGTCCGATGCGTCGGGGCTGCCGCCGGGGGACCCGGGCGGCGGGGGCGGCACCTGCCGCAGGTGCGAACTCTGGGGCGTCACGGACACAACGGTCCCGCGGCACCCCCGCTCACCGTCGAAAGCCAGACCTTTTATCCAGTTGCGGTTCAAATGAAGCGCCCCCTTCGGAGTGCTAAACTCGAATGCTTCAAAACTGAATGTAATGCTCGACCTAGAGCTTTCCAGCACGAAAGCCTTGATAGCCTGAAAAGATGGCCGGTCGGACACACCGGTCGTCAGTAATAGACCACGCGGCCGGGTTGTCCGGGAAATCCGGCGCGCAAGCACCGGCGGAAAGGACGGCAAAAGCAACGAAGTTCGATGGGGTTGAGACTTCCAGCCGGCTTCCGGAACGCGGCCCGGATGCCGTTCGTCGGGGACTCGCTGGACTTTGCCGATCACCCATCGACCTCCAGTGCATCCACGCGCCTTAACCTACTAAGGCGCTACGGTTAACGATAAGTGTGCCGACTATTTCTTAACAACACACTTCCACGTCCAAGACCACCGCCTTGCCTTCGGATATTAACGCATGGGCGATCGGCGCGGTCCACACCTTCCAAAGAAGGATGGTGAGCCTCATCACAGCAGATCAACAAGGCAGAATTTGGGTGAGCCACCGTCGCCGTTGCGGCGCACAAACCCCAAGGATTCCGGAACGCGCCTGGAATCAAGCACTTGGCCGCGTTTTTGCAGTCCTGCCACAGGTCGGGGAAAAAGTGTGACCGGCGGGGCCGCCTTGGCTGGCCATGCGACCTCAGCCGAGCTTGGCGCCCAGCGTTTCCTTGAGCGACGCCGGCGTGGCCGGCTTGAGGATGAAGGTGTCGGCACCGAAGGCCGCGGCCTCGTCCATGCGGCTCTGGTCGGCGCGGTTCGTCATGAAGACGACCGGCAACGCGCGGTGACGGGCATCGGGACTGGCCCGCAACGCCTTCAGGAAGCCCAACCCGTCCATCGGCTGCATTTCCACGTCGCAGACGACCAGATCGGGGCCATGCGCCTGCACGGCGGCCAGCCCGGCCTCGCCGTCGGCGGCCTGATGGACGGAGCGGAAGCCCAGCGTGGCCAGCATCTTCGCCAGCACCATCCGGGTGAAGCTCTCGTCTTCGATCACCAGAACCGAAAATTCCCCGAACGCCGCCGGCATCGACCTGTCCCCCGAGTCCGATAGGCGGTGTGTGTACGCCGCAAGGACGCCCTTTGCAATCGCCACGGGCGGGTCCGGCGGCGGGTCCGGCGGCGGGTCCGGCGGCTGGCCCAGCGGCTGGCCCAAGGGCTGGTTGGGAACGGTTCACGGAAGAACGGTTGCATGGCGGGGGGCGCTGCGGCTACACGGAGTCACATGAGCTTCCTCGACCACATCCGCGCGTGCAACGCGCACGACCTCTCCGGCTTCCGTCCGTTCGAGCTGGAAGGGCATCGCCTCGGCTGGGTCCGCCACGCGCTGGCCGAGCAGCTTCCCGGCGTCGATCCGGGCTTCGTCGTCACCGCCGATCGGGTGACGCTGGTCCCGGAGGTCCGCGATTTCGAGGCGCGGTCTTCCGTGCTGGCGCACGCCGCCCAGTTCCTCGTCGAGACGGGGGCGGTCACCGCCCTGCGCGGCGAGTTCTACCCGGTCATGCCGAGCTGGGGGGCCGAGCCGCTGATGCGCATCGACCGCGCGGCGGTGGCCCAGTTCGGCATCTCCGCCTATGGGCTGCACGTCAACGGCTTCGTCCGCCAGCCGGACGGCGGCCTCTCGCTGTGGGTCGGGCGCCGCGCCCGCGACCGCGAGGTGGCGCCGGGCAAGCTCGACAACCTGATCGCCGGCGGCCAGCCCATCGGCCTGACGCTGGCGGAGAATCTCGTCAAGGAAGCGCAGGAGGAGGCCGGAATCGACGCCACCCTGGCGTCCCGGGCCGTTCCCGTCGGGGCTGTGACCTACCGCATGGAGACGGAGGCCGGGCTGAAGCAGGACACCCTGTTCCTCTACGACCTGGAACTCGACGCCGATTTCGTCCCGCGGAACAGCGATGGCGAGGTCGAGCGGTTCGAGCTGTGGCCCCTCGACCGCGTCGTGGAGTCGGTGCGCGAGACGACGGACTGGAAGTTCAACGTCCCCCTTGTGGTCATCGACTTCCTCGTCCGGCACGGCCGGCTGACGCCGGATGAGCCGGACTATCTGGAGATTGTCAAGGGCCTGCGGCGCTGAGGGCCAGGCATCACTCCGCCGCGGCGCGCGCCCGCGCCTCCTCCAGGTGGGACGACAGCTCGGACAGGGTGACCGGCTTGTGCAGGACGGTGAAGCCGCTGCGCCGCGCCTCCCGGATGCGGTCGGGGCTGGTGTCGCCGGTCAGCAGGATCGCGGGGATGGGTTCCCCAACGAAGGCGTGGATGTCTCGGATCGCGTCCACCCCCGTCCGACCGTAGCGCAGGCGGTAGTCGGCGATGATGACGTCGGGAAGCCGCTCCGCCCCGTCGAGCTGGCGCAGCGCCTCTTCCCCCGACGCGGCGGCCAGCACGTCCCACCCCCACTGCTCCAGCACCAGCCGGAGGCTCTGCAGGATCAGCTCCTCGTCGTCGATGATCAGGGCCAGGGCACCGGGCCGGTCCAAGGACGGCATCGCGCGTTCCGTCCCGTTGGGATTCCAGGAAGCGTGCAAGGGAACCTCCACCGTAAAGCATGTGCCCCGCCCCGGACGCGACCGCACGCGGACCGGCAGGCCGAGCAGATGCGACAGCCGCTTCACCACCGCTAGCCCGAGGCCGAGGCCGCGGCTTCGGTCGCGTTCGGCGTTTCCGAGCTGGACGAACTCCTCGAAAATCTCGTCGAGCTTGTCGGCAGGGATGCCGACGCCCGTGTCGGCCACCTCGATGCACAAAATCATGCCGCGCCGACGGCAGCCGAGAAGCACGCCGCCCGACGCCGTGTAGCGCACCGCGTTGTCGAGCAGGTTGCGCAGCAGCCGTTCCAGCAGGATGGCGTCGCTGCGGACCTGAGCCTTGAACGGGCGCACCCGCAGCTTCAATCCCTTGGCGGTCGCGCGCGGACCATAATCGGCCTCCAGCCGCTCCATCATCTCGGCCAAGGCGAAGGGCGCCATGTCGGGCGATACGATCCCGGAGTCGAGCCGGGCCACGTCCAGCAACGCATCGAGCAGGCCGCGCATCGCCTCGACCGCCCGGTTCATCGTCTGGACCAGCGGCAGTTGCGGATGGTCGGACAGCCGCTCCGCCAGGACCGCGCCGAACAGGGTCAACGACTGGGCGGGCTGGCGCAGGTCGTGGCTGGCGGCGGCCAGGAAGCGCACCTTGGCTTGGCCGGCGCGCGCCACCTCGTCCCGCGCGGCGCGCAGGCACTCCTCCTGCCCGCGCAGCCGCGCCTCCGCGCCCATGCGGCGGCTGGCGTCCGCCGCGGTCATGACGATGTCCGCCGGCTGTCCGCCGCACTCCGCCGGAAGCGGCACCAGCGCAATGTCGAGCCAGTTTCCGTCACCCGTCAGGGTCAATTCCTGGACCACGCCCCGGCCCGCCGCGGCCACCGCCTGGGCGAAGCGCTCCGCCGCATCCTCCCGGCCGCCCCAGACGAAGGCGCTGACCATGGGTTGACCGATCAGCAGATCTTGCGGGCATCCGATGGCACGCTGCATCGCCGCGTTGAGATCGGCAATGCGCCCCTGCCGATCGAGCAGGGCAATCGCCACGCCGATCGTGTCGAAGACCCGCCGCAGTCCGGCGGGGTCGGCGGAACAACGCTCGTCCTCCGCCTTGTCCTCCTCTCGCATCGCTTGCCTCCTTCGGATTGCAAGCCGGCCAACCGTTTGCCGCCAACCGTTGGGATGGGCAAACAATCGGTCGCGATCAAAAGATACGCGCAAGAGGAAGAAGATTCCAGGCGACCCGCCTCAAACGGATAGTTTGCTAATCTTTGTAATACACAGTTGGTGGTAGATCATAACTCTTCCGGAAAGCCGGCCAAAGCGCGCACCGCCGCTGCCGTTTGACCCGATTCCCGAAGGGATCGCAAGGTCTTGGCGTTGTCGCGCTTGGCAAGACGCTCACCCCGTTCATTCACCAGCAAAGGGTGATGGCTGTAATCGGGATGATCGACTCGAAGGAGTTCTTGGATCAGCCGATGCACGTGAGTCGCGAAAAAGAGGTCCTCGCCGCGGGTGACGAGCGTCACGCCCTGGAGATGATCATCCACGGTGACCGCCAGATGGTAGCTCGTCGGGGCGTCCTTGCGGGCCAGGACGACGTCACCCAAGATGCCCGGGGTGGCCTCCTGCCAGCCGCGCCGCCGGTCATGCCAGCGCAGCGGCCCGGTCATGGCCATCGCCTTTTCCACATCCAGGCGCAAGGCATAGGCGTCGCCTGCGGCGACGCGATCCTGCCGCTCCATGTCCGACAGGCCGCGGCAGGTGCCGGGATAGAGCGGACCGTCCGGCCCGTGCGGCGCATGGCCGGCGCGGGCGATCTCGGCGGCGATGTCCTTGCGGGTGCAGAAGCAGGGATAGATGGCGCCCATGCCGCCGAGCCGCGCCAGCGCGGCGCGATAATCCTCCAGATGCTCCGACTGGCGGCGCACCGGCTCTTCCCAGGTCAGGCCCAGCCAGGCCAGATCCTCGCGCAGATCGCGGTCGAATTCCGGACGGCAGCGCTGCGGGTCGATGTCCTCGATGCGCAGCAGGAAGCGCCCCCCGGCCTTGCGGGCGGCGGTCCAGCCGAACAGAGCGGAATGGGCGTGCCCGAGGTGGAGATGGCCGGTCGGGCTCGGCGCAAAGCGGGTGACGACATCGGTCATTCCCGCCTTATACCCCAACCGCGCCCGGCCTGCATGTGGGACGGCGGGCGCTGCGGACGGGGAAGGCTGACCGCCGTGATAGGTCAGATGTAAGGATTGTCCTTGATCGGCTCGACCGGGATGTCCTCACCCTCCAGATACATGGCAAGGCGGCGGCGCAGTTCGCGGTCGAAGGCGTCGATGCGGCGCTGACGGTCGCGCTCCTCGCGCTCGGCGCGTTTCTCGGCAAGGTCGATGATCGTGGCGCTCATGGATGTTCCCTTTGAAAGCGTCCCCCGGAAGGCGCCGCCACCATCTCAGAGCATGGTTAACGCACAGTAACCACGATGTCGGAAAATGCACGATGCGGGCGTCACAACCAAATGTCACAGGCATCACCATGGTCGCCCGGAAACGTCCGGCCCATGTCCATCGAAAGGGTTACAGGACCGTGAAGAAATGACGCAGTGCGGCGCGACATATTGAGTTCGAAGCACAGATCATCTATGTATCTGGTGTTCCGGTCACCCGGCGGCGTGTCGTCCCGCATTGGGGGAACGGAACACCAGAAAGGTTCCAGACACGTCTCAGATAAGGGAGTGGCCATTGGCTCCACCACCCGATCACTGTCCGGCCCTGGTGCTGAACGCCGACTTCCGGCCGCTCAGCTACTTCCCTCTGTCGCTCTGGTCCTGGCAGGAGGCGGTCAAGGCCGTCTTTCTGGACCGGGTGAACATCATCTCCGAATATGACCGCGTCGTCCGATCCCCCACTTTCGAGATCAAGCTGCCGAGCGTCATTTCGTTGAAGGAGTTCATCCCGGCGACGCGGCGGCCGGCCTTCACCCGATTCAACGTCTTCCTGCGCGACCGCTTCACCTGCCAGTATTGCGGCCACCACTTCCCCACGCAGGAACTGACCTTCGACCACGTCACCCCACGGTCGCGCGGCGGGCGCACCACCTGGGACAACGTCGTCACCTCCTGCTCGGCCTGCAATCTGGCGAAGGGAAACAGGCTGCCGCACAGTTGCGGCATGATCCCCCTCAGTCCCCCCTTCCAGCCGAGTGCCTACCAGCTTCAAGAGAACGGACGTGCATTCCCGCCAAACTTCCTTCACGAAAGTTGGCGGGATTTTCTTTATTGGGACACCGAACTCGATCCGATGTAGAAACGCCGCGATCGGGAGGGCTGGACCATGGAGAATTTGGGCGTGGACAATTTGGGCGTGGACGAGGACGAAAACCCCTGCGTGGGCATCTGCGTCATCGGCGAGGATGGCTATTGCGAAGGCTGCGGGCGGAGCGAGGACGAGATCTACGGCACGCCCCCCGCCCCGACGCCCGCCCCGGCCGTGACCGGAGCGGACGTCAAGGCCGGCTGAGTCCGCTCCGTCGGTCGCCGATCACACCCGCTCGGCCACCCAGATGACCGCCTTGGTGCCGGCTTTGATGGCGGCGGACAGCACCGGGTAAGCCGGGGCCTGCTCCGCGCCGTTGAGCAGGCCGATGTCGCGGTGCTCCACCTCCTCCGCCTGGAACTTGAGGATGGAGGTCTTCAACTCCTCCTCTTCCGGGCCTAGGTGCTTCAGCTGCGCCTCGTAATGGCCGTCGATGACCTGCTCGACGGCCACGGTGCAGGCCATGGCCGCCCGCTCGCCCATCACCGCGGTCCCGGCACCCAGCAGGAAGCCGGCGACGTGCCACAGCGGCTGCAGCACGGTCGGGCGGACTTGGCGGGCGACGAGCTGCTTTTCGAAGTACTGGAGATGCTCCAGCTCCTGGTCGGCCATGTGGCGCAGGGTCTTGGCGTGCCGCCCCCGGCCCATGACGGAGAGCTGGCCTTCGTAGATGCGCTTGGCCCCATACTCGCCGGCGTGGTCCACGCGGACGATCCGCGCCAGCCGCTGTTCCGGAGTCGGGTCGCCGGGCAGGCGTCCGCGCGGGCGGAGCCGGGGCGGGCGCGACTCGCCGGCGGACGGAGCGGAAGCGGTGGCGGCAGTGGCGTCGAGCGGTGTCATGCGAAGGTCCTGGAAACCGAGGTCCGGATGTAGGCGGCGCGGGCCGCCGCGAAGGCGAAGGCGGACAGCGCGAGCGAAATCACGACATTGTAGCCCGCCATCGAAATCCCGAACAGCGACCACGCCACTTCGTCGCAGCGGGTGACCGGCGCGGCGAGCACCTGGGCGCGCAATTCCTCCAGAGTCTGGGGAGCGCGTCCGCTGGCGCCGCAGGCCGAGGTGCCGGCCCACCAATGCTGCTCCACCCCCACATGGTAGGCGGCGATCCCCGCGCCGGCCAGCAGGGCCAGCCCGCTCGCCACCAGCAGCGCGTCGCCCAGCCCGCGCCACTGGCGGAACAGCAGGGTGACGATGCCGAAGGCCATCACCGCCCCGTAGGGCACGCGCTGCCACAGGCACAGGACGCAGGGCTGGTAGCCCAGCGCGAACTGGAAAAACAGCGCGGCGGCCAGCACGCCGGCGCTGGCGATGGCCAGCAGCCCGGCGGTGTAGCGCGGATCGTCCATGGGGAAGCGGTTCATCATGCGGGTGAGATTAGCGCGCCCCACAGGCTTAGGCCAGACACGCCGACGCATCCGCACAAAACACTTTGTCCCAGGGCCATTTCCCCTCTATATAGCGGGCACCGGTCGCCGCGAGCGCCGGGTCCGGCAGGCACCGTGCGGGCGTGGCGGAATTGGTAGACGCAGCGGACTCAAAATCCGCCGTCCTCACGGATATGTCGGTTCGAGTCCGACCGCCCGCACCACCCTTTCTCATGTGCTTGCTCTCCGGACCGCCTCTCCGGACCGCCGCGGGGTCACATCCGCCCTCCCCTCCTGTTTCTGCCAGATCCAGTTTCTGACAAGCAGCCCCGGACCGGGGATGATGACCGGAGGAATAGACCATGCAGATCACTCGGGTTGGCGCGCAGCCATCCGTCACCGGACCGGCTGACTGGTTCACCGGCACGGTCCGCATCGACCCCCTCGTCCAGGCCAACGCTCCGGCCCGCACGGCGGCGGCCAGCGTCACCTTCGAGCCCGGCGCCCGCACGGCGTGGCACACCCATCCCCTGGGTCAGACCCTGATCGTCACCGCCGGCTTCGGCCGGGTCCAGCGCGAAGGTGGCCCCATCGAGGAAATCCGCCCCGGCGACGTCGTCTGGTTCCCCCCCGGCGAGAAGCACTGGCACGGCGCGTCGCCGACCATGTTCATGACCCACATCGCCATCCAGGAGCAGCTGGACGGCAAGGCCGTCGACTGGATGGAAAAGGTCACCGACGAGCAGTACGGGGCGTGAGGCGGCGGGACCACTCCGTTCCGCGCCCAAAACCTCATTGCGTTTGCGGGCTTGTTCCAAAGTCCAATTCGGCGGCCCGACCCAGCCACTTAAAATGCGCGGCATCGACCGCCGCCGCGACCGGCGCCGCGGAGTTTTGGCTGGGGAGCCATCTCACATGACCGTTTCCAGATTCGTCATCGCCGCCGCCCTCCTGCTCGCCGCCGGCACGGCCAACGCCGAAAGCGGGCCGCAGCCCAAGACGGCCGAGGAGGCCGCCGGCAAGCAGATCTTCCACCAATGCGCGGCCTGCCACTCGCTGGATTCCAGCAAAAACGCCTTCGGCCCGAGCCTGTACAACGTGGTCGGGCGCAAGGCCGGTTCGATCCCGCGCTTCGACTATTCCAACGCGCTGAAGACGTCCAACATCACCTGGACCGAGGACAACCTGCGCCACTGGATCGCCGGCAACGACAATTTCGTGCCCGGCACTCGCATGCGGCACGTCGCCATCACCGACCCGGCGGAACAGGACTATCTGATCGCCTTCCTGAAGTCGCTGAAGCAGTAAACACCGGCAAGCCGGTTACGGTGCGGCGACCGGAACCGGCTTTCCCTCCTCGATCGGCAGACCCGCCTCGGCCCAGCCGTCCGCCCCGTCGCGGTACCAGAGGACGCGGCGGTAGCCCATCTCCAGGGCGCGCTTGCCCGCGTTCCACGACATCCAGCAATCCGCCAGACAGTAGAACAGCAGGCCGCGCCCGCGGTCGCCGCCGGTCAGCCGCTCCAGGTTGGACCGGAAATAGCCGTCCAGCTCCGGCGTCAGCGCGCCGAGCCCGACGTTGGGCAGCCAGACGCTGCCGGGGATCTGCGGAAAGGGCTTCGGCACCAGCCAGGGACCGCCGGGCAACGTGCTGCGGTCCAGCTTCATCACGTTGATGGGAAGAGCCGCACCCGACTCCACCAGCGCGCGGGCCTGCACCGTGTCCACCGTCTCGGCCCCGGGCAGCGATGCCGGGGTCGGCGACCGGTATTCGGTCATCCGGTAGCCGTCCGGCACCGGGACCGCGTCCGCCGCGGCGTCTCCCGCCGGCCCGGCCAGCAGGAGCGCCAGCCCGGCGGCGCCCAGCCATCCTGCGCGCACCACGTTCCCTCCCCCATTGTTCTGTGGCATCCACGAAATCCCCCCGTGCCCGACAGGGTCAAGTTGCCCGATAGTCGAATACCGGGGACCGGTGGACGGGGCCTAAGCTCAGTGTTCGCCATCGTGGGATTCCCGCGTTCCGCTGCGCCACCGCACCGCAGAGGCCTGCCTTGCAAACGACCGCAGGACGCATCATCATCAGGCCAGGGAGACAGGAGATTTGCCCCTCCTGTCTCCCGGCCCGATCCTTAGCGGTTCAGGAGATCAAGGATGTCCTTGATCACCCGAAGCAGCAGGATCAGGAGAGTGAGGATTTTCTCCATCCTCGACGCCTCCTTGTGATGGGACACGTTATGATGGGACACGGGCGGTGGCCGATCCGCCGCCCAGTCCACCGCGCAACCATGACGCGGCCCAACCTTCACACAAATGCAATTTTTGACGCAGGGGCGGAGCCATGCGCCTGATGTCCCTCGTCCGGCTCCTGTTGGTCCTGGCGCTGGTCTGCATCGCCTCCGTGGCGCGTGCGGCGGACCGGCCCGCGGTGACCATCGGGGTGCTGAAATTCGGCACGGTCAGCTGGGAGCTGGACGTCATCCGCCACCACCGGCTGGACGAGGCCGCCGGCTTCGAGCTGAAGCTGATGGAGCTGGCGAGCGGCCAAGCGGCACAGATCGCCCTGCAAGGCGGGGCGGTTGACATGATCGCCAGCGACTGGCTGTGGGTGGCCCGCCAGCGCGCGGCGGGGGCCGACCTGACCTTCATCCCCCATTCCGCGGCGGTCGGCGCGCTGATGGTGCCGGCGGCCTCTCCCATCGCCTCCGTCGCCGACCTGAAGGGCAGGCGCATCGGCGTCGCCGGAACCCCCATCGACAAGAGCTGGCTGCTGCTGAAGGCGCTGGCCCGCGACCGCTACGCGCTCGACCTCGACGCCGCGGCGACGCCGGTCTTCGCCGCCCCGCCCTTGCTGAACCAGATGGCCACGACGGGGGAGCTGGACGCGGTGCTGAATTTCTGGCCCTACGCCGCCCGTCTCCAGGCGGCGGGGATGCGGACGGTCATCGGGGTGGACGGGATGATGCGGGACCTCGGCCTGTCGGCCCAGGTGCCGGCGGTCGGCTTCGTCTTTCATGAGGGCTGGGCCAGGGCCAACCCGGCGGCGCTCGACGCCTTCGTCGCCGCCTCGCGCAAGGCCAAGGCGATCATGGCGCGATCCGACGCGGAATGGGACCGGCTGCGCCCGCTGATGAAGGCGGAGGACGAGGCCACCTGGGCGGCGCTGCGCGACCAGTTCCGCGCCGGCATCCCCACGCGCTGGACGGAGGAGGAGCGGGAGGCCGCCGCCAAGCTCTACGGGCTGATGGCTAAGCTCGGCGGGCGGGAGCTGGTGGGCAACGCCATGGCCCTGCCGGACGGCACCTTCTGGCCGGGAGTCCATTTCTGATGCCGTGGCGGCGGCTGGCCCCGGTCCTGTCGCTGGCTCTGCTGGTCGGGCTGTGGGCCGTCGCCGCGGAGCTGGCGGCCAGCCGCAGCCTGCCCGGCCCCGCCGCCGTGCTGTCGGTCCTGGTCCGCGAGGCGGCGGACGGCGCGCTGTTCCATCACCTGGGGATCACGCTGGCGCGCATGGCCGCGGCCTTCGTCATCGCCATGTCCATCGGGTCGGCGCTGGGCATCCTGCTCGGCCGCTCGGCCACCGCCGACCGGCTGTTCGGGCTGTGGCTGACCGTGTTCCTGAACATCCCGGCGCTGGTCGTGATCGTGCTCGCCTATGTCTGGTTCGGCCTGACCGAGGCGGCGGCGATCGGCGCGGTCGCCGTCAACAAGATCCCCAACGTCGTGGTCGTCCTGCGCGAAGGGACGCGCGCCATTGACGAGCAGTATGTCGAGATGGCGCGGACCTTCCGCATGGCGCGGTCCGACGTGCTGCGCCACGTGCTGCTGCCCCAGCTCACCCCCTACTTCGCCGCGGCGGCGCGGTCCGGCCTTGCGCTGATCTGGAAGATCGTGCTGGTGGTCGAGCTTCTGGGCCGCAGCGACGGGGTGGGATTCCAGATCCACCTCTACTTCCAGATGTTCGATGTGGCCGGCATTCTTGCGTACACCGTCGCCTTCGTGGCCGTCGTCCAACTTCTCGAACTCTGCGTCCTGCAGCCCGTCGAGCACCGGCTCACCCGGTGGCGGCCGGTGCGCGCTGAGGCTTGAGATCCGCTCCAAGCGCTTCGCCGGGCGGGAAGTCATCCGCGGCCTGTCGCTGACGGCCGCGCCGGGGGAGTTCCTGGCCTTGGTCGGCCCGTCCGGCTGCGGCAAGACGACCGCGCTGACCATCGCCGCCGGGCTGGACCGGGATTTCGAAGGAACCCTCGACTTCGGCGGGCCGGAGCCGGTGCTCGGTTGCGTCTTCCAGACACCCCGCCTGCTGCCCTGGCGCACGGTGCGGCAGAACGTGGCGCTGGTGCTGCCCAAGGCCCGGCGGAGCGACGGGACGGTGGAGCGCTGGCTGTCCGCCATGGGACTGGAAGCGGTGGCCGACGAATACCCGGCCCGCCTGTCCGGCGGCATGGCGCGACGGGTGGCCCTGGCCCGCGCCTTCGCGGTGGAGCCGGGCCTGCTGCTGATGGACGAGCCCTTCGTCTCGCTGGATGAGCCGACGGCGCAGCGGATGCGCGCCCTCCTTGCAACGATGCTGGAGCGGTCCCCGGCCACGGTGCTGTTCGTCACCCACAATCTGCGCGAGGCCATCCAACTGGCCGACCGCATCCTGGTGATGGCCCCCGGCCCGACGCGGGTGGCGGCGGAGGTGCCGCTGGAAACGCCCCGCGCCCGACGCGACGACGCGCTGGTCGAGCGCGTGCGGGCGGAGCTGCTGGCCCGGCCCGATCCGGCTTTCCGGCTGCTGGCCTGACTCTTTCGCCGAAACTGTGAAGCGGCTCACACCCGCCGCCGTCCACCCGGCGCAGTCTGTCCCGCTGAGGTGAAACCGGCGGAGACGACGATGCCCACCCTGTTCCTGCCCCTGTTCCTGCCCCTGTTCCTTCTGGGCGCCGGCTTGGCGCTCCTGTCCGGCGCAGCGCACGGCGGGGAGATCGTGATCCTCGACTCGCACGGCCACGGCCCCAACCACGCCGACCGGACGCGCGATCTGGCGATCATCGGCGATTCGGTCACCGGGTCCTCCATCGTCATCATCGAACGGACGACGCGCGACGAACAACTCGGGCGGCGCGACCCCGGCCTGGAGGCCCGGCGCGCCGTGCGCAAGGCGGAGGCGAAGCGGCGCAGCAAGGACAAGGACTGGTCGGATTGGGGAGAGTTCGACGGCCACGCCCTGGATGGCTTCGGGTGGCTCGACGGCCCGGTGCCGCTCGGCTTCGGGCGGGGCGACCCGGGACAGGAGGCGGCGCGCGCCGCCGCGGACGCGCGGCGGATGCGGAACCGAGAGCCAAGCCCCCGCAAGGCTACCGCCATGGGCCCCCCCCCCCTCCCCCCCCCCCCGCGCCGGGATGCGGGCCCTGCCGGCGTCAGGCGGCCCTTGGCCGCCGAGAGCCCCGGGAGAGGGTGCCCACGCAGTGGGCGGGTGAGGGTCGTGCGAGGACCAACCCCCCAATCCTTGGCGGCACCCTCACCCTTCCCGCGCTTCGCGCGGGCCCCTTCCCTCTCCCGGGGCGGGAGAGGGAGCCTCAGATGCCGAAGCGGGCCTTTTCCAGTTGCAGGCGGTTGGCGAAGACCACGGCCTGGGTGCGGCTGTAGACCTTCAGCTTTTGCAGGATCGCCGAGACATGGGCCTTCACGGTGGTTTCCGTGATGCTCAGCTCATAGGCGATTTCCTTGTTCAGCTTGCCGGTGCCCAACATCTCCAGCACGCGGAGCTGCTGCGCCGTCAGGGTGGACAGGCGACGGGCGATCTCCGCCGTTTCCTCGTCCTCCGCCGCGGCGCCCTCCTCGACCGAGGCCGGCAGATAGACCTCCCCGGCCAGGATCTGGCGCAGCGCGCCGGCGATGGCGTCCCGCGGCGTCGATTTCGGGATGAAGCCCGCGGCGCCGCAGCGCACCGCCTCCAGCATCACCTTGCGGTCCTCGTGCGCCGAGACGACGGCGACGGGGATGGCCGGGAAGCGGCGGCGCAGGGCGATCAGCCCGGTCAGTCCGTTCATGCCCGGCATGTTGAGGTCGAGCAGGACGAGGTCCGGCTCCCCCTTGCCGCCGTGCATGGAGTCGAGGATGGAGATGGTCTCGTCCAGGCAACCGGCCTCGTGGATCTCCTGCGCTTGGCAGGAATAGAGGACGGCGCTGCGCAGGGCGTCGCGCACCAGCGGATGATCGTCCGCAATCAGAATTCGGCTCATGGCGTGGTTCCCACGCTCATCGTTTCGGGGCGTTTCCGGGTGTGATCATGCCGGACCGCTCAAGAATGCGCAAGGACGGGAACGGGTATTCTCCAAAACAGCCGATCGTAGGCAATTCCGTTCCAAATCCCGCTTCAAATCCCGCTTCAAGCGGTCCGCAAGAAAAGACGGCCCGAACCCTTCGGGCCGCCCTGTCCTGGTCCGGTCACGGCACAGGGTTTCCCCGTCAGGCCTTCGGCAGCTTGAAGACCCAGAGGGAACCGCCCTGGTTGATGTCCTTGACCAGCTTGGCGACGTCGCCGCCCCACAGCGGCACCGCACCACCCCAGCCGGAGACCACGGCCACATACTGCTCGCCGTCCTGTTCCCAGGTGACGGGGGAGCCGACGACGCCGGAGCCGGTGTTGAACTTCCAGACCTCCTTGCCGGACTTGGCGTCGAACGCCTTCAGATAGCCCTCCGGCGTGCCGGTGAAGACGAGGTTGCCGCCGGTGGTCAGCACGCCGCCCCACAGCGGCGCCGGGTTCTTGTATTCCCAGACGATCTTGCCGGTCTTCGGGTCGATGGCGCGCAGCGCGCCGATGTAATCGTCATACAGCGGCTTGATGGTGAAGCCGGCGCCCAGATAGGCCGCACCCTTCTTGTAGGTGATCGGCTCGTTCCAGATGTCCATGCCCCACTCATTGGCCGGGACGTAGAACAGCTCGGTCGCCGGGCTGTAGGCCATCGGCATCCAGTTCTTGGCGCCGAGGAAGGCCGGGGCGGCGAAGACCGAGTTGCCCTTCTCCGCGCCGACCGGGGTGCCCGGACGGTTGTCGTCGTTGTAGACCGGCCGCCCGGTCTTCACGTCGATCTCCTTGGCCCAGGTGATCTTGGTGACGAAGGGCGAGGCGCTGAGCAGCTTCCCGTTGGTGCGGTCGAGCACGTAGAAGAAGCCGTTGCGGTCGGCCTTGGCGCCGGCCTTGATGGTCTGCCCGTCCTTCTTCAGGTCGAAGGACACCAGCTCGTTCACGCCGTCGAAGTCCCAGCCGTCGTGCGGCGTGGTCTGATAGTGCCACTTGATGTCGCCGTTGGCCGGGTCGATGGCCAGGGTCGAGGAGGTGTAGAGGTTGTCGCCCGGACGCAGGTGCGAGTTCCAGGGGGCCGGGTTGCCGGTGCCGAAGAACAGCGTCTTGGTCTCCGGGTCGTAGGTGCCGCCCAGCCAGGTGGCGCCGCCGCCGGTCTTGTAGAGATCGCCCGACCAGCTGGCGTTCATCACGCCGGTCATGGTCGATTCCTTGCCATTGAGGGTGCCCATGTTGCCCTCGATGGTCGGGCGCTGCCAGACCAGTTCGCCCGTCTCGGCGTCGCGCGCCTCGACCATGCCGATGATGCCGAACTCGCCGCCGGAATTGCCGGTGATGACCTTGCCGTCGACGATCAGCGGCGCGGCGGTCGCCGAATAACCGGCCTTGTAGTCCTCGATCTTCTTCGACCAGACGACCTTGCCGGTGTCCTTGTTCAGCGCGACCAGACGGGCGTCCAACGTCGCGAAGTAGATCTTGTCCTTGTAGAGCGCGGCACCGCGGTTCACCACGTCGCAGCAGGGCATGATGCCTTCCGGCAGGCGGTGGTCGTATTGCCACTTCTTCTGCCCGGTCTTCACGTCCACCGCGTAGAGGCGGGAGTAGGAGCCGGTGACGTAGATCGTGCCGTCATGGATGATCGGCTGCGACTCCTGCCCGCGCTGCTTCTCGCCGCCGAAGGAGAAGGACCACACCGGCACCAGACCCTTGACCGTGTCCGGGTTCAGCTTGTCGAGCGGGCTGAAGCGCTGCGCCTGGAGGCCCATGCCGTAGGTCAGGACGTCGCCCGTCGACTTGGCGTCGTTCAGCAGGTCGTCGTTGCTCGGCCCTTCAGCGGCCAATGCGGGGCCGCTCAGGCCAAGGCCGGCGGCCATGGCGCTCGCAAGCAGGCAGGTGCGGAAGAGACGCTTCATGGTGCGGATACCTCCCAGGGGAATGGACAGCCGGAGTCGTGGGCAGAGATCATGTGCAGACGAATTGGCGGAACCCGCCTGCTTCGTCCGCCCGGCCTCGGCTTCTTTTCGGAACATTCAGGGGTTCGACGCGGGGCGACGCGGTAAAGCGAAGCCCGTATCCTTTTGACAGTAAAGCAGTTTACCGGCGTCCCGGATGGGGTCCATTGGCAAATAGTAGGATGGGCGGAGCGTTCTGCTGGTGGACGAGAACCGTTTCATTACGAACGGCCTCAATTCACCCGCGGCAACACGGCCTTCTCGATCCGTGGCCAGAGATGCGAGACGGAGCGCCGGTACTCCTCGCGCAGCACGCCCATCCCGGCAAACCGCTCGGGGATCGGCGCGTCGAGCAGCTCGGCCATGTCGGCCCCGGCCTCCGCCCGCTCGCGCAGGCTGCGGTCCAGCCAGCTCAGCCAGTCGCGGGTCTGGGCGATGGCCGCCTTGTCGGTGCGGATGCGCCCGTGGTTGGGCACCAGAACCGTCACCTCCAGCGCGTCCAACGCATCCAGCGCCTCCAGCCATTGTCCGATGTCGGCGTGGGGCGTCGTCGGCGTCCGGTCGGAGAAGACGACCCCGCCGGCGAACAGAACGCCCGTCGTCTCGTCCAGGATGGCGAGGTCCGCGGCGGTGTGGCCCTCCAGCGGGATCAGCCGCAGCCGGTGCGCGCCGAAGACGACGGTGGAGCCGTAGACCGTCTCGGTCGGGACCAGCGGCTCGGTGCCGCGCATCCAGTCGCCGACGAGGCGGTACATGTTCTCGGTCATCCCCTGTCCCTCGGTCTTGATGCCCTCGATGGTGCCGGGGAGGGCGGCGATGGGAACGTCGGCGAAGGCGCGGTTGCCCAGCCAATAGTCGGGGTGCAGGTTGCTGACGAAGACCTTGCGGATCGGCTTGTCGGTGACCGTGGCGATGGCCGCGCGCATCTCCTCGCCGAAGCGGCGCGACGGGCCGGTCTGGATCACGATCACCCCGTCGTCGGTCACGATGAAGCCGGGGTTGAGGATGTTGCCGCCGTTGCCGCGGGTGAAATGCTCCCGCGTGCCTTCGAAGACCCAGGTGTCCGGCGCGATGGCGACGGGCTTCAGGTGATAGCTCAGCGGGCCGGCGGCCCAGCCGGGCGCGGCGGAGATGATCAGCAGGAGAAGGGCGACAAGCGCTCTCATGGCAGCGCTCCTTGGACCCAGGGAAGCGGGATGGCCGCCTTGACCTCGCCGCCCTGGTTGTCGCGCCCGTCGAGCGTCAGGCTGCGCGCGCCTGCTCCGGGCTGCACCTCCAGCGTGAAGACGGGGTTCTCCGACAGCGGCTCCGCGGTCTGCAGCCGGGCCAGCGCACGCCCGTCAGCGTCGCGCAGGGTCAGCGCCTCAATGAAATAGGCGGGGATGCCGGCGACCAGCCCTGTGTCCATGGGGTGGCGGACGAGAAAGCGGACGCGAGTCGCCTTGTCCTCACCGACAGGCGCCCAGGCGCGGCCCTGCACCTCCCCCACATGGTCGGCCCAGTCGGCGGCGGCGTAGGTCGCGGGCGGCGCGGTGCAGCCGCCCCCCGCCGCGTCGAGCAGCTTGCCGCCGATGTGCCAGACGCCGTCCGGCGTGCGGGCGGCGGCGCGCAGCGGTGTGGCCTGCTGCACCTTGAAGCGCGTGGCGATCACCGGCCTCGCCGCCAGCGGCTGGAAGCGCAGGATGACCGGGAAGGGGTTGAGGTCGGCGAACAGCACCATCTCCTCCACCGCGCCGAGCGCCGTGGCGTCGGCCATCACCGGGACGGCGGCGGCGTTCTCGGCGTTGTCGGGGGCGGTGACGGTCACCCGGTCGTCGAACTGCACGGGGGCCGTTCCGAACAGCTCCGGCCGCAGCACGTCCCACATGACGGAGGCGAGCGGGTCAGCGGGGTCCGGCGGGCCGGCCAGGGCTGGGTTGGAGAGCGCGGCCAGGAGCGCCGCAGCGGCGAGATGGCGGTTCATGGCGGCTTTCCCCCCTTGCGTCGTTGTTCTTGCGCGCCCTTCTGCCCCCACCCTGACCCTCCCCCGCTTCGCAGGGGAGGGAATCAAGCTCCTCCCCCTGCGAAGCGGGGGGAGGTTGGGAGGGGGGCAAGTGCTGTCACTCCACCGGGATCGCGTTGTGCGTCACCCCATGCGTCCGGAAGATCGCCGGCAGTGTCCCGTCCTCCAGCATCGCGGTCACCGCGTCGCCCACCGCGTAGGCGAGGTCGCGGGAGTTCTCCTTCACCGCCATGCCGATGTCCCAGTTCGACGCCATCATGCCGGGGAAGGTCACCGGGGTGATCGGGAAGCCGGCGGCGCGGTCGCCCAGCGCGGCCTCCACCTGGCTCTGCGTCGCGACGACGGCGGCGACGTCGCCCTTGACCAGGGCCTCGACCGCCTCGGGGATCGTCATGTAATGGACCAGCCGGTCGCGCAGCCGCCCGCCGAAGGCCCCCAGCAGGTAGAAGTCGGGGATGCTGTCGATCTCCACCCCCACCGGCTCGTCGGGCAGGGAGGCCAGCATCGGCTGGGTCATGCGCATCGGGTTGCGGGCCAGCGCGAAGCCCTCCCGTTGGTAGGGGCCGAACAGCACGGCCTCCGGGTTGCGCAGCCCGAACTCCTTCTGATAGGGCACATGCATCATCACGTCGGCCACGCCACCCCCGACGACCGGGCCGCGCCACACCGCGTTGCGCAGGTCGTCCGACACGGTTTCCCCGGCGGTCAGCTCCATGAACTCGACGCCGACGCCCAGCCGCCCGGCGATGGCGCGGGCGATGTCCACGTCCACACCGACCAGGGCGCCGCCCTTGCGGTGGGAGAAGGGCGGGTTGTCGCGATAGACCGCGACCATCAGCCGCCCGGCGGCCACCACGTCGTCCAACGGGCGCGCGCCGGCGCGCCGGGGGAGAACCCCGGCGGCCAGCGCGGCGGCGGCGAAGGACAGCAGGTGGCGCCGCGTCGGAAACGCCGTCATTCCTCGTGCACCGTCTCCAGCCACGACCGGATGGCCCACAGCGCCTCCTGGCCCAGCGCCTCGCCGAAGCGCGGCATGTAGGTGACGCCGTTGCGGATCGAACCGTTGATCACCCGCTCCTTGAACCACTCGTCGCCGGTGTCGCCCTTGTCCAGATAGCGCAGGTCCGGGGCGATGCCGCCCGACACCGCGCCCAGCCCATGGCAGCGCGCGCAGTTCTGGTTGAAGGCGGAGGAGCCGATCTCGATCGCGCGCGGGTTGCCGCGGTAGGGGTTCGCGTCGCGCCATTCCTCGCCCAGCTTGTCGAGGCCGGTGGTGTCCACCGCCTGGGGGGTCACGTCGCCGTGGGCGAAGGCCGCCGTGGGGACAACCGTGGAGGCGACGGCGGCCGCGCCGGTCAGGATACCGGCCATCGCAAGCCGGAGAAGCCGTGCGTTCATAAGGGGCGTCCTCATTCAGAGAAGATGCGAAGGGAGCGTTGTCCGTTGCCCCGGAGCATAGCGGGCGGTCCGTGCCGCCAATAATTGGACTTTGGTAGCAACCGTGCGTGGAGCCCGCCGCGATCGGACCGAAACGCCATTTTCCGCCCGCGCAATCGTACCAAAGTTGCATTCCGGGACGCCGCCCGGCGGGGATACCCTGGCCTCCCGAAACCAAGCGAGTGCAAACCCGCGATGCGTTTCAGCCTTTGGTTACCCTCCTTGATGCAGATCGCCTTGCTGGCCGGCGGGCTGTGCGCCTCGCCGGCCGCCTTTTCGCAGGAGGCGGCGCCCGTGGACCTGCCCACGTCGAACATGGCGACCGTCCGCATCGCCTACCTGACGCAGGAGGTCGAGCATCCCCCCGCCCTGTCCAACCTCGACGAACCGCCCGCCGACGAAGGGCTGGCCGGCGCCAACCTCGCCGTGGCCGACAACAACTCCACGGGCCGCTTCCTCAAGCAGCGCTTCGAGCTGGAGGCGGTGACCGTCCCCATCGATGGCGACCCGGCGCAGGCGTTGCGCGACCTCGCCGCCGCCGGGCACCGCATCGTCGTTCTGGATCTGCCCGGCGAGACGCCCGGAGCGCTCGCCCGCCTGCCCGAGGCGGCGAACCTGCTGCTGTTCAACGCCGGTTCGACCGACGACAGCCTGCGCAACGCGCTGTGCGCGCCCAACCTGCTGCACACGGCACCCGACCGCGCCATGCTCGCCGACGCGCTGGCCCAGTATCTGGCGGTCAAGCGCTGGACGAAATGGCTGCTGATCGTCGGCACCCGACCCGAGGACCGGCTCTACGCCGCCGCGGTGAAGCGGGCGGCCAAGCGCTTCGGCGCCGAGGTGGTCGAGGAGAAGACCTGGAGCGAGGACCACGACGCCCGCCGCACCGCCCAGGCCGAAATGCCGGTCTTCACCCAGGGCAAGCGGCACGACGTGGTGATCGTCGCCGACGAGATCGGCGACTTCGGCGACTACGTCCTGTACCGCACCTGGGAGCCGCGCCCGGTCGCCGGCACGCAGGGCCTCGTGCCCACCAACTGGCACCGCGCCCACGAGGCGTGGGGAGCGGCGCAGCTCCAGTCCCGCTTCAAGGCCGCCGCCCAGCGGACCATGCTGCCCCGCGACCACGCGGTCTGGGCGGCCATCCGCGCGGTGGGCGAGGCGGCGACGCGCACCCGCTCCACCGATCCCGCGGCGCTGGCCGCCCACATCCGCGGGCCGGACTTCACGCTGGCCGCCTTCAAGGGCGTGCCGCTGTCCTTCCGCAGCTGGGACGGACAGCTCCGCCAGCCGGTGCTTCTGGCCGCCGACCGCTCGCTGGTGTCCGTCTCGCCGCAGGACGGCTTCCTGCATCCTAGGACCGAACTCGACACGCTGGGCCATGACCAGCCCGAAACGGGTTGCCGCCGCTGACCTTCCCCAACCGCTTCCGCCGATAAGGACGCCGCCCAGATGACCACCGCCCGCTCCCTTCTCCTCGCCGCGCTGCTGGCCGGCGGCACCCTGCCCGCCCTGGCGGAGACCGTCTATGTCTCGAACGAGAAGGACAACACCCTCTCCATCATCGACGGCGCGACCCTGACGGTGACGGAGACGGTGAAGGTCGGGCGGCGCCCCCGCGGCATCACGCTGAGCGCGGACGGCAAGCATCTCTACATCTGCGCCAGCGACGACGACACGGTGCAGGTGATGGACCTCGCGACGAAGAAGATCCTGCACAACCTGCCCTCGGGCGAGGATCCGGAGCTGTTCGCCCTGCATCCCGACGGCAGGCAGCTGTTCATCGCCAACGAGGAGAGCAACGTCGTCACCATCGTGGACGTGCCCAACCGCCGGGTCGCCTATCAGGTCGATGTCGGGGTCGAGCCGGAAGGCATGGCGGTCAGCCCCGACGGCAAATGGGCGGTGAACACGTCGGAGACAACGAACATGGTCCATTGGATCGACACGGAGAAGCGCGCCGTCGTCGACAACACGCTGGTCGACTCCCGCCCGCGCTACGCCCAGTTCAGCAAGGACGGCGGCCGCCTGTGGGTGTCGGCGGAGATCGGCGGCACCCTGTCGGTGATCGACACGGCCAACCGCAAGGTGGCGCAGACCATCCGCTTCAAGATCAAGGGCGTGCCCCAGGACCGCATCCAGCCGGTGGGCATCAAGCTGACCGACGACGGGCGCTACGCCTTCGTGGCGCTCGGCCCGGCCAACCATGTCGCGGTGGTGGACGCCCAGACCTTCGCGGTGAAGGACTATCTGCTGGTCGGCCGCCGCGTCTGGCAACTCGACCTGTCGCCCGACCAGAAGCGGCTCTACGCCACCAACGGCGTGTCGGGCGACGTGTCGGTGGTCGACGTGGACAGCCTGAAGGTCGTCAAGTCGATCAAGGTCGGGCGCTACCCCTGGGGCGTCGCGGTGAAGGGCTGATGGGATGGGAACGCCCGCGCTGTCCATCGAGGGGCTGAGCTACGCTTACGGGCGCGGGGCCTTCGCGCTGAAGGACGTGTCGCTGGCGGTCGGGGCGGGGTCCTTCACCGCCCTACTCGGCCCCAACGGGGCGGGCAAGACGACGCTGTTCGCCCTGGTCACCCGCCTGTTCGAATCGCCGGGCGGCACCATCCGCATCGGCGGCGTCGATCTGCGGCGGGAGCCGGCCAGGGCGCTGGGCCGCATGGGGGTGGTGTTCCAGCAGCCGACGCTCGACCTCGACCTGACGGTGCGGCAGAACCTGCTCTATTTCGCGGCCCTGCACGGCATCCCCCGCCGCACCGCCGAGGCGCGGGCGCGCGAGTCGCTGGAGCGGCTGGGCATTGCGGAGCGCATCGGCGAGACGGTTCGGGCGCTGAACGGCGGCCACCGCCGCCGCGTGGAGCTGGCCCGCGCCCTGCTGCACGAGCCGGCCCTGCTGGTGCTGGACGAGCCGACCGTCGGGCTGGACGTCCCGGCGCGGCGCGCCATCGTCGAGCATGTCCACGCGCTGTGCCGGGAGCGCGGCATCGCCGTGCTCTGGGCAACCCACCTGATCGACGAGATCGGCGACGGCGACCGAGTGGTGGTGATCCACCGCGGCCGGGTCCGCGCCGCCGGGCCGGTGACGGAGGTGAACCGCGCGACCGGGGCGGACTCGCTGACCGAGAGCTTCACCCGGCTGACCGCGAAGGAGGCGGCGTGACGGCTTTTGCTCATTACGCCCGCGCGCTCGGCGGGATCGTCGGGCGCGAGGTGCTGCGCTTCGTCCACCAGCGGGAGCGCTTCCTGTCGGCGCTGGTCCGCCCACTGCTCTGGCTGTTCGTCTTCGCGGCGGGCTTCCGCGCGGCGCTGGGCATCGCCATCACCCCGCCCTACGAGACCTACATCCCCTACGAGGTTTACATCGTCCCCGGCCTCGCCGGGATGGTTCAGCTGTTCAACGGGATGCAAAGCTCGCTGTCGATGGTCTACGACCGCGAGATGGGCAGCATGCGGATGCTGCTGGTCAGCCCTCTGCCCCGCTGGTTCCTGCTGACGGCGAAGCTGCTGGCCGGGACGGCGGTGTCGATCCTCCAGGTTTATGCCTTCCTCGCCGTCGCCTGGCTCTACGGGGTGCAGGCGCCGCCGCTCGGCTACCTCACGGTTCTGCCGGCCCTGGTGGTCAGCGGGCTGATGCTGGGCGCACTGGGCATGTTGCTGTCCTCGGCCATCCGGCAGCTGGAAAATTTCGCGGGCGTGATGAACTTCGTCATCTTCCCGACCTTCTTCCTGTCCACCGCGCTCTATCCGCTGTGGAAGATGCAGGAGGCGGGGGAGCTTCTGCACTTTCTGTGCACCGTCAACCCCTTCAGCCAGGCGGTCGAGCTGATCCGCTTCGCGCTGTATCGGGAGGTGAACCTGCCGGCGCTGGGCTGGACGCTGCTGGCGCTGGCGGTGTTCCTGGGCGGCGCGGTCTACGGCTACAACCCGGCGCAGGGCTTCCTGGCGCGGAAGACCGGCGGAGAGTAGGAGGACCCTGGGGCGGGTGCCACCGCCCTCACAGGATGCTGCCGAACCCGTTGGTGATCGGGTAGCGCCGCTCGCGGCTGAACTGCCGCCGGGTGATCTTCGGGCCGGGAGGCGCCTGGCGGCGCTTGTATTCGGCCAGATGCAGCATGCGCCAGACCGCGTTCACCACCTCCGGCGCGTGGCCGCGGGCGACGATCTCCGCGACGCCCAGATCCTCTTCGATCAGACAGCGCAGGATGTCGTCCAGCGCGTCGTAGGGCGGCAGCGTGTCCTGGTCGGTCTGGCCGGGGCTCAGCTCCGCGGTCGGCGCCTTGACGAGCACCCGCTCCGGCACGACACGGCCCGCCGGGCCGAGCGCCCCCTCCGGCACATGCGCGTTGCGCCAGCGCGCCAGCGCGTAGACCGTCGTCTTGTAGACGTCCTTCAGAACAGCGAAGCCGCCGCACAGATCGCCGTAGAGCGTGGCGTAGCCGACCGACATCTCCGACTTGTTGCCGGTGGACAGCACCATCGGGCCGAACTTGTTCGACAGCGCCATCAGCGTCACGCCGCGGGACCGGGCCTGGATGTTCTCCTCCGTGACGTCCGGATCGCGCCCCGCGAAGGCCGGCCGCAGCATCCGCTCGAACGCCTCCATCGCCGGCACGATGGGGACGGTGTCCAGTCGGCAACCGAGCAGTTCCGCCGACTCCGCGGCGTCGTCCTGGCTCTCCTGAGCGGTGTGGGGCGATGGCATCATCACGCCATGCACCCGCCCGGCGCCCAGCGCGTCCACCGCGATGGCCGCCGACAGCGCCGAATCGATGCCGCCGGACAGACCGAGGATGACTCCGGGAAAGCGGTTCTTGGTCACATAGTCGCGCAAGCCCAGCACCAGCGCCGCGTAGATCGCCTCCAGCTCGTCCGGCGGGGCCACGCATTCCGTTTCGGCACAGCTCCAGACATCGTCTTCGCCGCGCTCCCAGCGGGTGATCAGCAGATGTTCGGCGAAGGCCGGGGCCTGCGCGACCAGCCGGCAATCGGCGCCCAGCGCGAAGCTGGCGCCGTCGAAGACCAGCTCGTCCTGCCCGCCCACCTGATTCACGTAGAGCAGCGGCAGGCCGGACTCGGTGACCCGCCGAACGGCGAGCTGCACGCGCTGGTCGTGCTTGCCCAGCTCGAACGGGCTGCCGTTGGGGACCACCAGGATCTCTGCCCCGCTTTCCGCCAGCGTCTCGATCACGTCGGTGGACCACATGTCCTCGCAGATCGGAACGCCCAGCCGCACGCCGCGGACGTTGATCGGGCCGGGCAGCGGGCCGGGGACGAAGACGCGCTTCTCGTCGAAGACGCCGTAGTTCGGGAGGTCCACCTTGAAGCGGATCGCCGCGATCCGCCCGCCGTCGAGCAGCAGGGCGGCGTTGTGGCGTTTGTCGCCGTCGCGCCAGGGCGCGCCGACCAGCAGGGCCGGGCCGCCGTCCGCCGTCTCGGCGGCGAGTTCACGCACCGCCTGCTCCACCACGTCCAGAAAGAAGGGCTTCAGCACCAGATCCTCCGGCGGGTAGCCGGTCACCGCCAGTTCCGGGCAGACCATCAGATCGGCGCCGCGCGCGGCGGCCTCCGCCCGCGCGTTGCGGATGCGGTCGATGTTGGCGGTGACGGCGCCGACGGTCGGGTTGATCTGGGCCAGCGCGATGGAAAGGTGGTCGGTCATGGCGGCGTCGTCCGGTGAAGCGGCGGATCCGAGACACCGTAACAGCCGGAGGCCGGGGGCGGAAGCGGCGCACGGCCGCACAGGAACCGCATCACCGCACCCTGTGTTGCCGGAAGGACAGGACGCCAACAGAAGGATGACCGGTCATGCAAGGATCCCGGCAAAGTTCCGGTGCGACGACCTCCGTCTGGATGGACCGCGGCGGAGCGGCGATGCCCGCCGGGACGGTCGCCCCCACCGCCGCGGGGCTGGGCGCCCTGCAACCCGATGTGATCGTCGTCGGGGCCGGCATCGCCGGAGTCACCACGGCCTATCTGCTCCAGCGCTCCGGCAAGTCGGTGCTGCTGCTGGACGACGGGCCACCCGGCGGCGGCGAGACCGGGCGCACCACGGCGCATCTCTCCAACGTCATCGACGACCGCTTCACCGAGATCGAACGGCTGCACAGCGAATCCGGCGCCTGCATGGCCGCGGACAGCCACGGCGCCGCCATCGACACCATCGAGCGGATCGCCCGCGAGGAAAACATCGACTGCGGCTTCGCCCGGCTCGACGGCTATCTCATGCTGGCGCCGGGGCAGGACCCAGCCAGCCTGGACCGCGAGCGCGACGCCGCCCGCCGCGCCGGACTGGACGATGTGGAGCGGTTGGACGCCCCGCCCATTCCGCATCCCGGCCCCTGCCTGCGCTTCCCCCGGCAGGCGCGCATCCACGCGCTCGACTATCTGGCCGGGCTGACCCGCGCCTTCCTGGCGCGCGGCGGCGCGCTGGCCACCGGAGCGCATGTCTCCACGGTCCGGCAGGACGGGGAGCGCGTGCGCGTCGAGGCCGGGCCGGACCACGCGCTGGTCGAGGCCGATGCGGTGGTCGTCGCCACCAACTCCCCGATCAGCGACCGTTTCGCCATCCATTCCAAGCAGGCGCCCTACCGCACCTACGCCATCTCCCTGCGGGTGCCGAAGGGCAGCGTGCCCGACGCCCTCTATTGGGACACGCTCGACACCTATCACTATGTGCGGCTCCAGCCGGAGGCCGACCACGACCGGCTGATCGTCGGCGGCGAGGACCACAAGACCGGCGAGGCCCGCGACATGGCCGAACGCTGGGCCGCACTGGAGGCCTGGACGCGCGAGCATTTTCCCCAGGCCGGGGCGGTCGAGCACCGCTGGTCCGGGCAGGTGATGGAGCCCTTCGACGGGCTGGCCTTCATCGGCCCCGACCCGGCCTATGGCGGGCGGGTCTTCGTGGCGACCGGCGACAGCGGCATGGGCATGACCCACGGCACCATCGCCGGGCTGGTCCTGTGCGAGCTGATTCACGGCAGCGGCAGCCCCTGGGCCGCGCTCTATGATCCCGGCCGCAAGATGACGAGCAAGCTCGGCACCTACCTGCGGGAGAACCTGGACGTGGCCCGCCATTTCCTGCCCTACGTCCAGGGGCCGGAACTGGAGGGGGAAGAGCGCATTGAGCCCGGCCAGGGCGCGGTCCTGAAATCGGGCGTCTGGCCCGTCGCCGTCTTCCGGGACGAGTCGGGGACGCTGCACCGCCGCTCGGCCATCTGCCCTCATTTGAAATGCGTGGTGCGCTGGAATCCCGGCGAGCGGAGCTGGGACTGCCCCTGCCACGGCTCCCGCTTCGCCGTGGACGGGACGGTTCTGAACGGTCCGGCCACCCAGCCCCTTGCGCCCATCGAGGACTCCGCAAGCAAAAACTGATAAAATCCTTCGAGACTGAAGAGTTTCGACCGGGCGTTGCAGGAGCCCTGCGACGAATTAACCTGTGGTAAAGGACTCCGGTACGATCATACCCTTACGGCGAAACGATCACGCGCGGGAGGCGGCGATGTATTACTCGGAAATGTCCGGACCGACAGGAACCACCAGCACGGTCCTGCAACAGGCGAACAACGCCAAGAAGGCAACCGAGAGCAAGGCCGCGGACGGTGCCAAGGCCGCCGCCACGACCACCACCGCCGACGCCGCGACTCCCGCGAAAAGCGCCAGCCCGGCCTATACGATCAGCCAGTCGATGGAAAACCTGCTCGACAGCCTGTCGGGCAAGAAGCCCGCGGCGGGTGCCGACGGCGCGAACGCCGGTGCTGCGGGCGACGCGGCCGGCGGCGGCAAAACCGGCGCCCAGGCCATGGCCGACCGGGCCAAGGAAGCCGAGCGGATCATGAGCAACGCCCTGGAGCAGTCCAAGGGCCTCGCCGGCCTGTTCGAGAAGGCCATCGACAACATGGCCGGCGACCTCGGCAGCCTGCTCGGCGGGCTGGGCATGTCGGACGACGACGTGAAGGGTGCCGTCGGCGATTTCGGCAGCGCCATGAAGGACAAGCTGAAGTCCATGGACTTCAGCCAGATGGGCATGAGCATGGAGGAAGCCCGCTCGCAGTGGTCCATCGAGTCCCGTGGCATGGAGCTGACCATCCAGGACGGCGACAAGTCGGTCCGCATCTCCTTCGCCAAGTCCACCCTGGACTTCACCCGCGAGGACCGTGGGCTGGCGGCCACGCTGAACGCGGACGGCTCGGGCAGCGCCATGTTCTCCGCCGCAACGACCAAGGTGTCCGGCAAGGCCACCGGCATGATCGTCCGTGCCAACGGCTTCAGCGACGATGAGATCAAGGGCGTCCTGGAGAAGCTGAACGGCATGGCCGCGAAGGGCGGGATGAACGGCCTCGGCGCCCTGACCCCGACCAAGAGCGCCGATGGCGTGATGCACCTGAACCTCGACCTGTCGCAGCCCATCGCCGGCCTGACCGAGGGCAGCAGCGCCAAGGGCGGCGCCGCGGCGGAAGCGTCCCAGAAGGTGGACATCACGGCGTGAGGTGGCTCGGTTCGGTCCGCAAAAGGGGTGCGGTCTGTGATAACGGGGGCCCATGCTTGCCGTCGAGCCGGCTCCCTGTATAGAAGCGGCTTTCGATGTATCGGAGATTCGCTTCCCCATGACCGACCGCAACGCCGTGCTGGCCGCGAACCGGGCTTTCTACCAAGCCTTCACCGGGCGTGACTTCCCCGCCATGGACCGGCTGTGGGCCTCCCGCCTGCCCGTGTCCTGCATCCATCCCGGCTGGACCATCCTGTTCGGCCGGGAGGCGGTGGTGTCGAGCTGGCAGGACGTTCTGCGGTCCCCCCGCGGCCCGGCGGTGCAGGCGCGCAACGAACGCGTCAGCCTGTACGGCGACACCGCCGTTGTCCTCTGCGAGGAGATCGTCGGGGATGCCGTCCTGGCCGCGACCAACCTGTTCGCGCGCGAGGACGGCGAATGGCGGCTGGCCCACCATCAGGCCGGACCGGTCGCCGAGCCCGCCTCGCAGATCCTGACGCCTCCCGACCGTCTGCCGCCCGGCGGCCTGCTGCACTGACCGCGGCCCCTCTTCCTCCCCGCGCGTTCAGCGGCGCTCCGCCGCCCTCTCCAGCTGCCAGATCAGATCGCCCACCACCCGGTCGGCGGCGATGCGCTCGGGGTCGCTGTTGGTCAGCGCCACCGCGGCCCAGCGGTGGGCGCGTGAAAAGGCGATGTAGGCGTTGAAGCCGCCGGTGGAGCCGGAATGCCAGAGGATCGGCGTGCCATCGGCCGCCCAGGCGACGAACCAACCCAGCGCCATCGCCCCCTGCCCCAGCGCCCCCGGATCGCGCAACGCCCGCCCGTCCACCTGCACCGACTGAGCGAGCGCCAGCGTCGCGGCGGTCTCACTGTCGCAGGCGGCCTTTCCCAGGCCGGTGCAGTCGCCCATGTTGGCGCGCAGCCAGCGCAGCAGGTCGTCGGCGGTGGAATAGAGGCCAAAGGAAGGCTGCATGGCCGGCGCCTCCCAGTCGGGGACCACCTGCCCACGGGCGTGGCCCACCGCCTTGCGGGCGCGCTGCCCGGCGTTGGGCGCCAGGGTGGTGTCGGTCATCCCGAAGCGGTCGGTGACCACCCGCTTCAGCAGCGTCTCGTAGGGAATGCCCGACGCGGCGGACAGCGCCTCCCCCAGCACCGCCATGCCGACGTTGGAGTAGCGGAAGCGCGTGCCGGGCGGCACCGTCAGGCTGAAGCCGGACAGCCACGCCCCCACCTCCTCCCGCGTCAGCGGCTTGTAGGGGTTGCGCGGGTCCTCCAGCCGGCTCCAGGAGAAGCGCGGCGTCTCCGGCACGTTGGGCAGCCCCGCCGTGTGGGTGGCGAGGTCGAGCAGGCGGATCGGCGTGCCGTCGAAGTCGGGCGCGTGGACCGGCTTGGGCAGATGGCGGGCCAGTGGGTCGGTGGGAGCGACGCGCCCGGCGCGGATCAACTCCGCCAGGATGGTGCCGGTGAAGGGCTTGGTCAGCGAGGCGATCTGGAACAGGGTGCGCCCGTCCGGCGGGCCGCCGTCGGGCCGCCCGCTGTCGCCGCGCCCGACGACGAGGCTGCGCCCGTCGCGGATCACCCCGACCACGATGCTGCCCGCTCCCGCCTCCTCGAGACGGCGGTCGGCCAACGCCGTCACCGCCTCCCGAAGACGGTCCGGGGGCACCGCGTCCGCAGGGGCCGGCGCCGTCGCCCAGACGGTGAGCGCAAGAAACGACACGACACCGAGCACCGGCCCCCGCATTCCCAGCCTCCGTCATCGGCGCGCGGAATGGGCGCGCTGAGGGAAGAGTGGGAAGCGGGTCCGCCCGCCGGTACGCCCGCGGACGGACATCACGCCAACGGAGCAGGCCGCGCCGGGCGGATTAGACCGGTGAGGGAAGGTCTACTCGGTCGGGATTTCCGCCAGCGGAGCGCGGCGGTCCTTCACGATGGTCAGGGGGACGTCGTCGGCGGCGACCTCGATGATCGGCTGGCCGCCCAGCAGGCTGGGGCACTGCTTCACCTGGGTGAAGGCCATAAAGAAATCCGCCTTGCGCCAGTCCAGCCCGGTGCCGTTGACCAGCTTCAGCCAGGGCGGCAGCTCGAAGCGCACGGCCAGCGTGTTGCCGCAGACCGACAGGGTGTACTGGCGCGGCGGCGCCTTGCCGCCATTCTCGCGTTCCACCAGCGCGATCAGCTCGGCCAGCGCCTCGTGCTGGGAGTTGCCCCAGTAATCCAGCTCGAACCGGCCCTCGGCGCCCTTCAACCCGCCGGTGAACTGGTTGTAGTAGACATACTGGTTCGGGTGCATGGCGCCGAGCTGCCACGCGTACAGAACGGCCACCGCGATGGCCGCAGCCCCGTACGCCTGCCCCGTACGCCGGCCCAGCGCCTCGGCCCCGCACCACAGCCGGTCGAAGGCGATGCCGGCCAGCACCGCCATCGGCGGCGCCACGAACAGGAAATGGCGGATGCCGTTGTAGACGGACGGGCGCATCAGCATGAACAGGATCACCGGCAGGAAGGCCGCCAGCGCCAGCGGCACCCAGCGGACCGTCCCGAAGGCGCCGTCCACGCTCCGCCAGCCGCCGCGCACCGCCCACAGGACGGCCAGCGCCAGCGCGGCCAGGGTGCCCAGCAGCACCGCCTCCGGCAGCTTCACCCCCAGATAGACCGGCAGGTAGAGCGCCGGCGGGGCGGCGGAGCTGACCATCTGCCCCATGAACAGCGTCTGGATGTCGATGGGAAAGTGCGAGACGACCCGCAGCGCCTCCAGCGGGTTCAGCGGCTTCTGCACCGCCCAGGGCCAGAACAGCGCCATCACCGCATAGGCCAGCGGAATGGCCGGCAGCAGCGGCGGCACGGCCCGCCGCACGACGCCCAGCGCCGGCCGCAGCCCGCCCTGCCACGCCACCAGCACCACATAGAGCGCCAGCGCCACCGCGAGGTAGAAGCCGGCCAGGACCGCGCCAACCCGGATCGACAGGGTCAGGCCCAGCGCCAGCCCGAACTTCAGCACGGCGCTGCGGCGCGGGGCCGGCATCTGGCCGATGATGCGGGTGGCGAAATAGAGCGTCCACACCATGCCCGCGGCGAAGGGCACGTCCTTGGTGTTGTTGAACATGGCGCCGTAATAGACGCCGGACAGCGCCAGCAGGGCCGCCGCCAGGAACCCCGCCCGCGGCCCGGCCAGCAGCCGCGCGTAGCGCCAGCAGCCGGCGATGCCCAGCACCCCGACCAGCGCGCAGAGCAGGTGGCGCGTCTCGTACTCCTCGAACGGCGAGATCGGGACCAGCAGCGCGGTCACCAGGTCGAACAGCCCGCCATACAGGTACAGGTCCTTGAAATGGAAGGCCGACCGGTCGGTGAAGCCGGACAGGTAGAAGGACAGCAGCTTCTTGCCGTAGATGTGCTGCACCTCCTCGTCGGTGCTGATCCCGTAGTTCCGGAAGGTCAGCGCGGCGAGGATGATCAGGCACAGCAGAAGCGCGCGCGCCATGTCGTCCCACAGGGCGCCGGTACGGCGCTGGGAGAGCAGGCCCGCGGCGGGCGTCGTCCCCAGGGGATTCAAGCCGATCGGCGGCATCAGACTCATGAAAGGCGGTCCTCGCTTCCGGGCCGGCGGTAGGCGCCCGGATTGGCCCCCAGATTGGCTGTCAGAGCCGCGGATTCGTCCTCGAAGCCGTGCGCGGACCGGACGATGTAGAGGGGGCGCCCCTTCACCTCGTTGAACACGCGGCCGAGATAGTCGCCGAGGACCCCCAGCGTGACGAGCTGGATGCCGCCCATGAACAGCACCGCGGCCAGCAGCGATTCATAGCCGGGTACGTCGATACCGTAGATCAGGGTGCGCAGCAGGCGCAGCAGGATATAGACGAAGGCGAAGCCGGAGATCGCCACGCCCACCAGGCTCCACACCCGCAGCGGGAAGGTGGAGAAGGCGGTCAGCCCGTCGAAGGACAGGCTGAGCAGCTTCAGGAAGCCCCACTTGGTCTCGCCGCCGGCGCGTTCCCCCTGCTGGTAGGGGATGCTGGCCTGACGGAAGCCGACCCAGGCGAAGATGCCCTTCATGAAGCGCGTGCGTTCCGGCATGCGGTTGATGACGTCGACCACCCGCCGGTCCATCAGCCGGAAGTCGCCGACCTCGCGCGGCAGCTTGACCTCCGACAGGTTGTCGAAGATCCAGTAGAAGGCGCGGGCGAACATCCGGTGCTTCAGGCTCTGCCCCACCCGCGCGTGGCGCACGGCGACGACGACGTCATAACCCTCGCGCCATTTGGCGAGAAACTGCGGCAGCAGCTCCGGCGGGTGCTGGAGGTCGGCGTCCATCGGCACCACGGCGTCGCCGGTGGTGTGGCGCAGCCCGGCCGACAGCGCCAGCTCCTTGCCGAAGTTGCGCGACAGGTCGACCACCTTGACCCGCGGGTCGGCGTCATGGACGTCCAGCAGGCGGTCGAGCGTGTCGTCGCGGCTGCCGTCGTTGACGCAGACCACCTCCCATTCCGCGTCCAGCCGGTCGAGAACGGGCACCAGCCGCTCGAACAGCGCCGCGATGTTGGGGCCTTCGTTGTAGAAGGGGATCACCACCGACAGGCGCCCCCGCTTCGTGCGGGCGGAGCGCGACGGCTTCGGAGCGGAAGCGGCGTCGCCTGGGCTGGGCGCGGTGTTGCGGGGAGGGTTGGCGGAAGCCGCCAGAGTGGGCGCGTCGGTCAGGGACATGGCCGGCCGTTGGGTAAGATCATCACGAGCCGGGTCGGAGGGGTCCAGGCAGGCGTCCCCGGCGGGGCGCTTCGCCCTTTGGCATATAGCACGATACATGTGGATGAGCAAAACGCCTCTATTGTGACCATCCACGGCCTAAGCCGTGACCAGCACGCCGCTGGAACCGGTGCCGGAACGGCCCGTCGCTATGGGCTAACGCCGCGGGCAGGACAAATATTCCAAGCCCGAGCGAAACCGCCAGAACCCGGAAGGATAAGGACGTCCCCAAGGGTGCGCGCACGGCTCTGACCGCCCGTCTTCGGGGATTGGAAATCAGTTGGCACACTTAATGAATTGGTAAGCGGACACTGCCATGTTTTGTACCTAAACCAATCAGCCTCATCCGGAGTTTCCCCGACCATGAGCCTGTTCAACCATCTGCGGGTCGGCACCAAGATCACGGCGGCGAACGCCGGGGTTCTCCTCTTCCTGGTCGCCATCGGCGGCGTCGGGGTGTACGCCCTGACGGACGCGAAGGACGGCTTCGCGACCTATCAGACGCTGGCCCGCCAGACCACGGAGGTCGGGCGCATCCAGGCGACGATGCTGGAGGTCCAGCTCCAGGCCAAGACCTTCCTGCTGACCGGCAGCGAGGAGGCCGCCCAAACGGTGGATTCGCTGGCCGCGGACCTCGACGGGCGGATCGACGACGCCAAGACGCTGTTCAGCGAGCCGACGCTGAGCCGCACGGTGACCCAGATGGACAATGAGCTGGGGCAGTACCGCGAGGCTTTCGCCCGCATCATGGAGTTCCAGGCGACCCGCAACGAGGCGGCGGCGGAGCTTCTGGACCTCGGGGTCAAGATGGAGAAGGCGCTGAGCGGCGTCATGGACAGCGCCTACGCGGACGGCGACACCGAGGCCGCCTATCAGGCGGGCATGGCGGCCCGCCATTTCCTGGCCGCCCGCAACAACGTCAACCGCTTCCTGACCGACGGCTCGGCGGAAAGCGCCGACATCTTCCGCAAGGAGCTTCAGAACGCCCGCGAGCGCGGCAACGCGATGCTCGCCAAGCTGACCGAGCTGGAGCGCCGCCGGGGCGCCTCGTCCTTCCTGGCCTACCAGCGCGTCTTCGCCACCCAGTTCGAGAAGGCGGTCGTCGCCACCACCAAGCGGGACGAGCTGGTCTCGCAGGTGCTGGAGACGCTCGGCCCGACCGTCAACGCGCGGGTCGAGCAGCTGCGCGACGCCAGCGCCCGCCAGCAGGCGGCGCTCGGCACCACCGCCACGGAAAACATCGACCGCGCCCGGACGATGACCACCGCCGCCGCCGCGGTCGCCGTCCTGCTCGGATTGATCACCGCCCTGCTGATCGGGCGCGGCCTGTCGCGGCCCATCGTGTCGATGACCGACACCATGACCCGTCTGGCCGGCGGCGACCGCCGGGTGGACGTGCCCGGCCTGGACCGTGGCGACGAGATCGGCGGCATGGCCAAGGCCGTCGAGGTCTTCAAGCACAGCCTGATCGAGGCCGACCGCATGGCCGCCGAGCAGGCCGCCGAGCATCAGACCCGCCGCGAGCGGTCGGAGCGCATCGACGCCCTGACCCGCGAATTCGACCGCATGGTGATGGAGGTGCTGGGCCGCGTCTCCTCCGCCGCCACCCAGCTCAACAGCACGGCCCAGGGCATGTCGGCCACCGCGGAGCAGACCACCCGGCAGGCCAGCGCCGTCGCCGCCGCCTCCACCCAGGCGACCGCCAACGTGGAGACCGTCGCCGCCGCCGCCGAGGAGCTGTCCAGCTCGATCCAGGAGATCAGCCGGCAGGTCGCCCAGAGCAACAGCATCGCCGGGCAGGCGGTCAGCACCGCCGAGCGGACCGACGCCACCGTGCGCGGCCTGGTCGACGCCGCCCAGCGCATCGGCGAGGTGGTGCAGCTCATCAACGACATCGCCAGCCAGACCAACCTGCTGGCGCTGAACGCCACCATCGAGGCGGCCCGCGCCGGCGAGGCCGGCAAGGGATTCGCCGTCGTGGCGTCGGAGGTGAAGAGCCTCGCCAACCAGACCGCCAAGGCGACGGAGGACATCTCCGGCCAGATCGCCGGCATCCAGCAGGTCAGCCGCGAGGCCGCCGGGGCCATCGCCGAGATCGGCCGCGTGATCGGCGAGATCAGCCACATCTCCACCACCATCGCCGCCGCGGTCGAGGAGCAGGGTGCGGCCACCCAGGAGATCAGCCGCAACGTCCAGCAGGCCGCCCGCGGCACGCAGGAGGTGTCGGGCAACATCGCCGGGGTGACCCAGGCGGCGGAAGCCACCGGCGACGCCTCCCGCCAGGTGCTCGACGCCGCCGACGGGCTCAGCGGCGAAGCCGAGGGGCTGCGCGGCTTCGTCTCCCGCTTCCTGACCGACATGCGGGCCGCCTGACGGTTTTTTTCCTCCCCCCTCTCCCATCCGATTGCGATGGAAGAGGGGTTTTTCTTGCGCCGCGCCGGCCCTGTTGGGCAAATAGGGGCATTGCGCACCCCGGACTGCTCTCCCCATCATGATCCTGACCCCGATCCCGGCCGAGACGATGCCGGAGGCCCTGGCGACCTTCGAGCGCCTGCTGGCCGGCAAGCCCCTGCCCCTGGCCGCCTTCCGGCGCATCGCCGCGACATGGCCGGTGCCCGGCGGCGTCGACACGCCGGAGCAGCGCGCCGAAGCGGTGCGGCTGGCCCACGCTCACGGCATCGGCACGCTGGACGAGCCGCCGAACGCCTCCTTCATGTGGGACGGCGAGGTCATCCGCACCGACGTGGAATCGACGGTCATCGTGCATGAGGTCGCCCACTGGCTGGTCGCAGCGCCCGAGCGCCGCGCGCTCTACGACTTCGGCCTGGGGCCGGGGCCAGAGACGACGCTGCGCAAGGAAGCGCGCAGCCAGCAGAAGCTGACCTTCGAGGAATGCATGCACGAGGAGCAGCAGACCTCCCTGCTGGGCGTGCTGTGGGAGGCCGAGCTGGGCCAGCCGGCGATCCTCGCCTTCCTGGAGCAGAACTGGATGGAACGCTGGGAGCGGGAAAGCACCGCCGCCTTCTTCATCCGCCATGTCGAGGAACTCTTCACCCGCGGCCTGATCGACGCCGAGGGCCGCCCGTCCACGGCGCGCGCCTGGGCGGACAAGCGGGCGGACGAACGGATGCGGGCTGCCTGAACTTTGCACTGCCCATAAATCAATCATAATACCCCTGGAGGCTGGACCGTCATGACCCGCAACCTGCTTACGCTGGCCTCCGCGCTGGCCCTGCTCGCCACCCCGGCGGCGGCGGACACGCTGAAGATCGGCATGGTCACCACCCTGTCCGGCCCCGGTGCGGGTCTGGGCATCGACATCCGCGACGGCTTCGCGCTGGCGGTGGAGCATGCGGGCGGCAAGCTGGGCGGGCAGGACACCCAGGTCATCGAGGCGGACGACCAGCAGAAGCCCGACGTCGCCGTCGGCCTCGCCAACCGCATGGTCGAGCGCGACCGCGTGCAGGTGGTGACCGGCGTGGTCTGGTCGAACCTCGCGCTGGCGATGCTTCCGACTCTGGCCGGCGGGCAGACCTTCTTCATCAGCCCGAACGCCGGCCCGTCGCAGCTGGCGGGCGCGCAGTGCAACCCGTACTTCTTCAACGCCGCCTACCAGAACGACCAGATCCACGAGGCCGTGGGCAAGCATGTCCAGGACGAGGGCTTCAAGAAGGTCTATCTGATGGCCCCCAACTACCCGGCGGGCAAGGACGGTCTGGCCGGCTTCAAGCGCTACTACAAGGGTGCGGTCGTGGGCGAGGTCTACACCCAGGTCGGGCAGCTCGACTACGCGGCGGAGCTGGCGCAGCTCAAGGCCGCGGCGCCGGACGCCGTCTACGTCTTCTACCCCGGCGGCATGGGCATCAACTTCATCAAGCAGTATGAGCAGGCCGGGCTGAAGGGCGCCGTTCCGCTGTTCGGTCCCGGCTTCTCCTTCGACCAGGACATCCTGGCGGCGGTCGGCGAGTCCGCGCTCGGCGTCAAGAACTCCGCGCAGTGGAGCCCCGACCTCGACAACGCCGCCAACAAAAAGTTCGTCGCCGACTTCAAGGCCAAGTACGGGCGCATCCCGTCCATGTACGCCGCCCAGGGCTACGACACGGCGCTGCTGATCGACACGGCGGTGAAGGCGGTCGGCGGCAACCTGAAGGACAAGGACAAGCTGCGCGCCGCCCTGGCCTCAGCCAAGCTGCAGAGCCTGCGCGGCGAGGTGGCCTTCAACACCAACCACTACCCGATCCACAACATCTACCTGCGCGAGGTGGTGACGGGTGCGGACGGTGCGGTGACCAACAAGACCGTCGCCACGGTCTTCACCAACCACGCCGACGCCTACGTCAAAGACTGCGCGATGAAGTGAGGCGCAGGCAGGACGCCGGAGAATGGACGCGCTCCTCCTCGTCGAACAGGGTCTGAACGGGCTTCAGCTCGGCGTGATGCTGTTCCTGATGGCCGCCGGGCTGACGCTCGTCTTCGGCATCATGGACCTCATCAACCTCGCCCACGGCACCTTCTACATGGTCGGCGCCTACCTGACGGCGGCGCTGGTGCCGGTGCTGGACAGTTTCCCGCTGGCGCTGGCGGCGGCGGTGCTGCTGACGGCGCTCTTGGGGCTGGTGGTGGAGGCGGTGGCGCTGCGCACGCTCTACCGCCGCGACCATCTCGATCAGGTGCTGGCGACCTTCGGGCTGATCCTGTTCTTCAACGAGCTGGTGAAGATCGTCTTCGGCCCGGTGCCCATTTTCCTGAACCCGCCGGCGGCGCTGGCCGGGACGGTGGACCTGTTCGGGCTGAAATACCCGGCCTTCCGGCTGGCGATCCTCGCCGTCGGCATCGCCGTGGCGGTGTTCCTGTGGCTGCTGATCGCCCGCACGCGGGTCGGCATGCTGATCCGCGCCGGGGCCACCAACCGCGAGATGGTGATGGCGCTGGGGGTGGATGTCCGGCGGCTGTTCGGGTTGGTCTTCGCGCTGGGCTGCGGGCTGGCCGGGCTGGCCGGCGCCATGGCCGGGCCGGTCCTGGCCGTGCAGGTCGGGATGGGCGAACAGATCCTGATCCTGACCTTCGTGGTCATCGTGATCGGCGGCATCGGCTCGATCCGCGGGGCGCTGGCCGGCGCCCTGCTGGTCGGCATGGTGGACACGCTGGGCCGCGCCCTGTTGCCAGCCGCCTTCCGTCTGGTGATGGACGCCGCCAACGCCAGCGCCGCCGGGGCCGCGCTTGCCTCCATGGCGATCTACGTGTTGATGGCGGTGGTTCTGGCGATCAGGCCCAAGGGCCTGTTCCCAGCGCATTGAGGAACGGCTAGGTTCACTTTATGACCACGAACGAGTTCACGCTGCTGTTCCGGCGGCGCTTCAGCATGGCCCATCGCCTGATCGCCGGCGACTCCGTCAAATGCGCCGTGCCGCACGGCCACAACGAGACCGTTTCGGTGAAGCTGGAGGCCGTGGACCCCGCACCGCTCGACGGGGCGGCGAACATGGTGGAGTCCTTCGCGCGGGCCAAGGCGACCTGGCACCGCTGGATCGACGGGCATGTCGACCACGCGCTCCAGCTGTCCCACCGCGACCCGCTGATCGGCTATTTCCGGGAGCACGAGCCGGAAAAGCTGCCCATGCTGCTGATCACCCCCGGCGACCCGACGACGGAGGCGCTGGCCGCCTGCATGATGGCCAAGGCCAACGCGCTGTTCGCCGCGGAGACCTCACCCTTGCGCTGCGTCGAGGTGGAGATCGAGGAGACGCCGACCAACACGGTGATCTTCCGCGGCGCGCCGGAGCATCACCTGGACGCCGGCCACCTCGGCCTGTCGGGCGCGCCGTGGTGGCTGCGCGGGGACATGAGCATCAACGACCTGTAACGGGCACCGTCTTCAGGCGATCCCCAGCAGCTTGTGAAGCTGGACGCTCATCCGGTAGCCGTGGGCCAGCGCCACAGCGGTGCAGGCCTGCCGGTTGGCGAAGTTCCGCTCCTCGTCGCCGTCGTCGCGCGGCATCACCGTGACGGCGGCGCCGGGCGGCGGGCGGAACAGCCGGGCGGCCTGCCCCGGCAACTGGGTGGACAGGGTGGGCAGCCCGTCGCCGGGATCGCTCTCCCCCGCCGCCAGCACGTATTTGTAGACCGACACCCGCGGCACGAGGTCCGGGTGCAGGCCGGGCGTCTTCGGGCTGCACACGATGGTCAGCCGCGGGTCGTCCGGCATGCCGTCCAGCCACAGCGTGCCGTTCGTCTCGATCTGCACGCGCAGGCCCCGCTCCAGCAGGGCGCGGATCAGCGGGACGACGTTCTGGCGCAGCGGCTCCCCGCCGGTCAGTACGATCAGGTCGCAGACCGCAGGGCGCAGTTCCCCGATGCGGGCCAGCAGCTCGTCCAGGGACGGGCGCCAGGGCGAGCTTTCGAAGTCGGTGTCGCACCAGTGGCAGCGCAGGTTGCAGCCGCCGGTCCGCACGAAGACGCTGGGCTCCCCGACGAAGGGGCCTTCGCCCTGAAGGGTGTAGAAGACCTCCTGTATCCACAGGCTTTGGCCGTCGCCCCCCTCCTGCGGGCGGACCGGGTTGGCGCCGCGCATCAGGCCCGGCCCCCGTAGGCCACTGGATCGGCCAGCCCGGCCTCGGCGAAGCCCTTCAGCCGCAGCAGGCAGCTGTCGCAGGAGCCGCAGGCCGTGCCGTCCGGCGCCGGGTCGTAGCAGGAGTGGGTCAGGCCGTAATCCACCCCCAGCTCCAGCCCGCGGCGGATGATGCCCGCCTTGTCGAGCGTCATCAGCGGGGCGTGGATCTTGAACCGGCTGGTGCCCTCCACCCCCGCCTTGGTGGCGAGATTCGCCATGGTCTCGAAGGCGGCGATGTATTCGGGCCGGCAGTCCGGATAGCCGGAATAGTCCAGCGCGTTCACGCCGATGAAGATGTCCGACGCCTCCAGCGTCTCCGCCCAGGCCAGCGCGAAGGACAGGAACACCGTGTTGCGCGCCGGGACGTAGGTCACCGGGATGCCCGTCCCCAGATCCGCCGCGCTGGCGTGCTTGGGCACGTCGATGGCGTCGGTCAGGGCGGAGCCGCCGAAGGCCCGCAGGTCGATGTCGGCGATGACGTGGCGGTCCACCGCCATGGCCGAGGCGACGCGCTTGGCCGCCTCCAGCTCCACCGCGTGGCGCTGCCCGTAGCGGAAGCTGAGCGCGTTCAGCCGGTACCCCTGCTCCCGGGCGATGGCCAGCACCGTCGTGGAATCCAGACCGCCGCTGACCAGCACCACCGCATTCTTCCCGTTCATGTCCTTGCCCTTTCCCATGACCGCAGGCCGGCCCGGCATAATCCGGTCCATACCATGGGTCAACGCCCAAGACGGACAGTGGGCAACGATCGCATGGCCGGACCGAAAAAACCCCGGGCTGTTAACGCTTCTGAAATTACCCGTAAAGCATGGTTGTTTGCGCAACGAACTCTCAGAAAGCAGGCTCAGGACCGGCATCGCGACGTCCGCCGGTTGCATGGGAGACATCGCCGTGAACGCAGTCCAACCGCCGCCCAGCGCCCAGGACGAACACGCGGAATCGCCCTGCACTCGTCCCACCTGTGACTGCACCGGCGCCGCCAAGGCGGCGGATTGCCAAGCCTCCTGCCATCTGAACGACGCGGCCTTCCGGGACCGCGCCAGGAAAATCCTGTTCAGCGGACGGGTCATCACCGCCGGGGCGGTGCATCTGATCGGCCTGGAGGACATCCGGGACCAGCTCGGCGACCGCTGGGAACGGGTGAAGGAGCGGGTCCACGTCTACATGGACCGCCTTCTCGAAAAGATGCTGTCGTCCCACGACGTGTGGTTCCGGCACGGCGATTCCCAGTTCATCATCGTGTTCGCCCATGCGGACCTCCAGGCGGCCCAGTTGATCTGCGGAAAGGTCGTCGAATCCCTGCACCAGGCCTTGCTGGGGCACAGCGACACCAGCCAGATCATCGTCAAGACCGCGCTGGTGGAAGTCGACGGCAGCGTCGCGGTCGGCAGCGCACGGTTGGACGACCTGCTGCTCCACGCGGCCAACCCCTCGGATCGACCGTCCGCCAAGCCACAGCCCGAGGAGCGGCCCAAGGAACGGCCCGAGGAGCGGCCCGAAGAGCGACAACGGCCATCGCTGATGGATGTCGCGCTCGGCAACGGCGAGCCGCCGCCGCGGCCCAAGGTGCTCTTCCGCCCGGTCTATGACGTGCGGAACAAGGTGATCTCCACCTACACCTGCCGGCCGGATCTCCACACCTGCCGGCACATCAACCAGATCACCGCGGATGATGTCCTGCAGGAGGAGGCCATCTTCGATTATGACATGGAGACCCTGTGCCATGCCGTCCGCACCTACAATGAGCTGTACAAGAACAAATTCCGTTACGCCCAGACCATCCCCGTCCATTTCGAGACCCTCGCCTCGGTGCGGCGGCGGCGGGAGTATCTCCAGTCCTGCCGGATGATCCCCAATTGCCTGGTTCCGTTCCTGGCCTTCGAGTTGGAAGGGTTGCCGCAGGGCATTCCCAACGGCCGGCTGGCCGAGATGGTCACCCTGCTGCGCCCCTTCGGACGCGCCACAATCGTCATCCTAAGAGAAGAGAACGCCGACATCGCGACCTACGCCAACGCCGGCATCAAGGGCGTGGGGCTGTCCATGGATTTCCGGGACGGCGATCAGCGCTGCATCGACAAGATCAACGCCTTCTGCCACGTTCCGCGCAAGCACGGCCTGTTCGCCTATCTGGACGGCATCCGCAATGTCGAGCAGTTCCAAGCCGCGATCGAGGCCGGAGCGGCCTATGTCGGCGGGGCCGTGGTCGGCAAGGATTCCGACGTTCCCGAACACATGCGGCGCTGCACCGAGAAACAGATGCTGCTGAGGGCCAGAGTAAAGGCACGGCGCGAGTCGGCGTAGGCACTTTCGGGAAAGTGACGCTTCTTTTCGCATAGACCGTCTGCAAGGGCGGGCGCGACGCCTCCGTTAACGTATCAGCAAGGGCGCAAGGATCATTCTGTTTGTGCAGTCGATCCGCTCATGTTCGCACCCATTCCAGGCGGCTGCCCTGCCTTTGGGTTCGCGCTCCCCAGAACCGGAAAGGGAAGCTCGGCCATGCTCACACACCATCCCTCCGGTCCGGACGGCGCTCTGCCGGAACAGGACGACGGCTCCGCCCCATCCTTGAGCCCCTCCCCCAGCCAGTCGATCGACGAATCGTTCAAGGAGCGCGCCCGGCAGATCCTGTCGCACAGCCAGACCGTCACCGCGGGGTCCGTTCACCTGATCGGCCTCGACGAGATCCGCAAGGAGCTGGGCGACCGCTGGGCAAGCGTGAACGAGCGGGTGCACGTCTACACCGAGCGCATGTTCAAGAAGGTGCTGTCGCCGCGCGACGTCTGGTTCCGCTACGGCGAGGACCACTACATCATCGTCTTCGCCCAGGCCGACCGCAGGTCGGCGCAGCTGACCTGCAGCAAGGTGATGGAAAGCCTGCACCAGGCGCTGCTGGGCCACGCCGACACCCGGCGCATCACCGTCAAGACCGCGGTGGTCGATGTCGGCGGCGGAGTCGCCCTGGACACGGCGCGGTTGGCCGACCTGCTCAAGGACGCCGCCCATGGGCCGAAGGGCGCCGCCGCGGCCTCTCCCCCGGCGGCGGACGGTGCCGTTCCGGTGGCGGAGGCGCGGCGCCCGCATTGGACCGAGATGCCGGCGGACACCATCACGCCGCAACATCGGCCCAAGGTGCTGTTCCGTCCGGTCTTCGACGTGAAGCACAAGGTGGTGTCGACCCACTGCTGCCGCACCGACGCGGACACGGCCCGCTATCTGAACCTGATGGACTCCTTCGACCCGGAGCGCGAGGAGGCCGTCTTCGACCTCGACATGGAGACGCTGAGCCTCGCGGTCAGCACCTACAACGAGCTGTACGCCAACAAATTTCGCTACGCCCAGACCATCCCCGTTCATTTCGGCACGCTCGCCTCCAGCCGGCGGCGGCGGGAATACATCCAGGCCTGCCGGATGATCCCGCGCGTGCTGATGCCCTTCCTGGCCTTCGAGCTGGACGGGCTGCCGGCCGGCGTTCCCTATGGGCGGCTGGCGGAGATCGTGGCGATGCTGCGCCCCTTCGCCCGCGCCGCCATGGTCATCCTGAACGACGACGCAGGCGACCTCTCGGTCTACGCCACTGCCGGCGTCAAGGGGGTCGGCCTGCGGCTGGACGGGCGGGAGGACGAGCCGCGCATCCTCGAACGGGTGCAGGCCTTCTGCCCCGGACCGCGCAAGTTCGGCATGTTCGCCTATGTCGACGGCGTGCGCAATCCGGCGGAGCTGGAAGCGGCGGAGGCCGCGGGCGCCGCCTATCTGAGCGGCCCTATCGTCGGCGAGGATTCGGAGGTGCCGGAGCACATGAAGCGCTGCACCGAGCGCCAGCTCCTCCAGCGGTCGCGGCGGCGCCACCACCACGACACGCCCTGGGGCTAAGCGGGCGGGGCCAAGCGGGCCGGCGCGACCTTTTGTGTTCAAGCCCGCACAACTGTGCGAAAAGACGGGCCTACCGATTGGCCTGCCGATTGGCCTGGCGATTGGTTGACCACCCCTCTTTTCCGGCCCTCCATGCCCCCGACCGCGCCCCGAACCGCCCTGCTCACCCGCCCCCGCATCGCCCTGCTGGTCCTGCTGGCCGTCGCGCTGGCGCTGCCCACCGTCGCCGACTGGATGGGGGAACCCTTCTACGTGCGGCTGGCGACGCGCATCCTGGTCTTCGCCCTGGCGGCGGTGAGCCTGGATCTGATCCTGGGCTTCGGGGGAATGGTCAGCTTCGGCCACGCGGCCTTCGTCGGGATCGGCGGCTATGCCGTCGGCATCCTGTTCGCCCACCAGTCGGACGGATCGACGCTGTTCGGTTTTCCCGGCACGGTGAACGGGCTGATCGTCTGGCCGCTGGCCATGCTGGCCGGAGCATTGGCGGCGCTGCCGGTGGGGGCGATCTCGCTGCGCACCACCGGCGTGCCCTTCATCATGATCACGTTGGCCTTCGCCCAGATGCTGTTCTACCTGATGACCGGGCTGAAGGCCTATGGCGGGGACGACGGCATCGCGCTGTGGAGCCGCTCCACCCTGCCCGCTCCTCTCAACATCAACGACCACACGACCTTCTATTACGTGGTGCTGGGGCTTCTGGTGGCGGCGCTGGCGCTGGGCTGGCGGCTGGTCAACTCCCGCTTCGGGCGGGTGATCCGCGGCGCCAAGGACAACGAGCGGCGGATGGCCGCGCTCGGCTACCCGGTCACCCGCTACAAGCTCGTCGCCTTCGTCATCGCCGGGGCGCTGGCCGGGCTCGCCGGGGCGCTGCTCGCCAACGCCACCATGTTCGTCGGGCCGCAATATCTGCATTGGAGCCGCTCCGGCGACCTGATCGTGATGGTCGTGCTGGGCGGCATCGGCACGCTGATCGGCCCGGTGCTGGGCGCCGCCGCGCTCCTGCTGCTGGAGGAGTTCGTGCCGGAGCTGATGGACCTCGCCCACGCCGGGCTGGGCGAGCATTGGAAGATCGTGCTGGGGCCGGTGCTGATCCTTCTGGTGCTGTATGCCCGCAAAGGATTGTGGGGCGTCGTCGCGGGGAGGCGCCCGTGAGCACCCCCCTGCTGAGCACCGACTCGCTGGTCAAGCGCTTCGGCGGTCTGGCCGCCACCGACGGCCTCTCGCTGTCCGTCGCGGAGGGGGAGCTGCACGCCCTGATCGGCCCGAACGGGGCCGGCAAGACCACCCTGATCGGCCAGCTGTCGGGGGAGCTGACCCCCGATTCCGGGACCATCCTGTTCGACGGGCGCGACGTGACCCGCCTGCCCGTGCACAAGCGGGCGCAGCGCGGGCTGGCGCGCAGCTTCCAGATCACCTCGATCTTTCCCAGCTTCACCGCGCTCGACAACGTGGCGCTGGCGGTGCAAGCCCACGCCGGGCACAGCTTCCGCTTCTGGCGCGACGCCGGGCGCGACCGGCGGCTGGCCGACCCCGCCCGCGCCGTGCTGGAGCGGGTGGGGCTGGGCGCGCGCGCCGACACCCGCGCCGACGCGCTGGCCCATGGCGAGAAGCGGCAGCTCGAACTGGCGATGGCTCTGGCGACCAGGCCGCGGCTGCTGCTGCTCGACGAGCCGATGGCCGGCATGGGGCCGGAGGACTCCGCCCGCATGGTCGAGCTTCTGCAGGAGCTGAAAGGCGGCGTGACGATCCTGCTGGTGGAGCACGACATGGACGCCGTCTTCGCGCTGGCCGACCGCATCACCGTTCTGGTGCGCGGCAAGGATCTCGCCAGCGGCACCCCGGCCGAGATCCGCAACGACCCGGCGGTGCGCGAGGCCTATCTGGGCGACGAGCTGGAGGTCGCCTGATGCTGCGCGTCGCCAACCTGACCGCCGCCTACGGTTCCAGCCAGGCGCTGTTCGGCATGGAGCTGTCCGTCGACGCCGGCGAGGCGGTGACCCTGATGGGCCGCAACGGCATGGGCAAGACCACGACCATCAAGGCCATCATGGGCCTCGTGGCGCCGACCGGCGGCTCGATCACGTTCGAGGGGGAGGAGATCGCCGGCCGGCCGCCGCACCGCATCGCGCGGGCCGGCATCGCCCTGGTGCCGGAGGGGCGGCAGGTCTTCCCCACCCTGACCGTGCGCGAGAACCTCATCGCCACCGCCGCCAACCGTTTCGGGCGGTCCGACCCCTGGACGGTGGAGCGGGTGCACGCCCTGTTCCCCCGGCTGGCCGAGCGCGCCGGCAACCTCGCCCGCAACCTGTCGGGAGGGGAGCAGCAGATGCTCGCCGTCGGACGCGCCCTGATGACCAATCCCAAGCTGCTGATCCTCGATGAGGCGACGGAGGGGCTGGCCCCGCTGGTCCGCCAGGAGATCTGGGACTGCCTCGCCCGCCTGAAGGAGGAGGGGCAGGCGATCCTGGTGGTGGACAAGAACGTCCACGCCCTCGCCGCCCTGGCCGACCGCCATCACGTCATCGAGAAGGGGCGGCTGGTGTGGTCGGGCAGTTCCGCCGCCCTGCTGGCCGATCCCACCCTGAAGGAGCGTTATCTTGGCGTCTGAAGCCCTGTTTGGCGGCATGACCGCCGCCGAGATCGACCGCCAGTACAATTTCCGCAAGCGCGTGCCGGAGCACCCGGCCTATTTCGCCCGCTGGCAAGCGGAGAGCGAGGCGGTGCGCGCGCGGCTCGGAGGCCGCTACGACGTCCCCACCGGCCCGCACCCGCGCCAGCGCGCCGACGTCTTTCCCGCCGGAGAGGGCGCGCCGGTGCTGGTCTTCATCCATGGCGGCTACTGGCGGGCCCTGTCGAAGGACCTGCATTCCTTCATCGCCGCCCCCTATGCGGAGCGCGGGGTGGCGGTCGTCCTGCTCGGCTACGGCCTGTGCCCGGACGTGACGATGGACGAGCTGTGCGGCCACGCCCAGGCCGGGCTGGACTGGGTGTTCGCCAACGCGGCCAGCTTCGGCGGCGATCCGCGGCGGGTGGTGCTGTCCGGCCATTCGGCGGGCGGCCACCTGACGGCCAAGCTGGTCTCCGGGAACCGCGACCGCGTGGCCGGCGGCATCCCGATCAGCGGCCTTTACGACCTGGAGCCGATGCTCGGCTTCGAGGTGAACGAGCAGCTGCGGCTCGATCCCGACTCGGCGCGGCGGCTGAGCCCGATCCACGCCGTTCCCGCCCCCGCCCCGCTGCTGATGCCGGCGCTGGGCGGCCTTGAGACCGACGCGATGCACCGCCAGCAGGCCGACTACGCCCTGGCCTGGGCCGCGCAGGGCAACGCGGTGCGGGAGATCGTGGAGCCGGGCGCCGACCATTTCAGCGTGGTGGACCGCTTCGCCGAACCGGGCAGCCTGCTGTTCGAGGCGGCGCTGGCGATGCTCAAGGACAGCTGAGGGAAGCCCGAGGCCGGAAACGAAAAAAGCCTTCCCGGTCGGGAAGGCTTCTCCGTTTGAGCGTTCGCTCGAATGAGAGTGGCGGATGGGGGGAGATTCGAACTCCCGATACCCTTGCGGGTATGCCGCATTTCGAGTGCGGTGCATTCAACCGCTCTGCCACCCATCCGCTGCCCCGTTTCCGGGGTGGCGCGGAACCTACCCAAAAGCCTGGGGGGATGCAAGCCCTTGTTTGCAAGAAAATGAACGGGAAAATGCCACCATGCCTGTTGACTCCCGGTGGCCCATCGGTTAAATCCCCGCTCTCACGAACGGGCTTGCACCTCAAACGGTGGGCGAGCGGCCCTTCCGTTTGTTTTGAGATAGGCAGTGACGACGATGTTTGCAGTGATCCGCACCGGCGGCAAGCAGTACAAGGTCGCCAATGGCGACGTGATCCGCGTTGAGAAGCTCGAGGCCGAGGCCGGCGCTTCCATCACGCTCAACGACGTGCTGATGGTCAGCGACGGCGGCAGCACCACCCTTGGCACCCCGACGGTTGCCGGCGCTGCTGTGACCGCCGAGATCGTCGCCCAGGATCGCGGTCCGAAGATCATCGTCTTCAAGAAGAAGCGCCGCCAGAACTACCGCCGTAAGAACGGCCACCGCCAGGACCTCACCGTCCTGCGCATCACCGGGATCAACGGCGCCGCCTGAACGGCCGCCGACCAGTCACAGGAGTAACTCCCCATGGCCCATAAAAAAGCAGGCGGCTCTTCGCGCAACGGCCGCGATTCCGCTGGCCGCCGCCTCGGCGTGAAGCGTTTCGGTGGCGAGAACGTCGTCGCCGGCAACATCATCGTCCGCCAGCGCGGCACGAAGTTCCACCCCGGTGAGAACGTCGGCATCGGCAAGGACCACACCCTGTTCGCCAAGACGGACGGCGTGGTGGCCTTCAAGCACAGCGCCCAGGGGCGCACCTACGTCGCCATCGAGGCGGTGGAGGTCCCGGCGGTCGCGGCCGAGTAATCTCGTCCGGCCCGTACGGTGTATTCGGATGATCGGGGGTTCGGGCAACCGGCCCCCGATTTTCTTTTGTTGATGTGGTGGTCACCGCCCCCTTCCCACGGTTGGAGGACGGTGCGCAAACGGTAGATTGGCCGGCACGGTCCCCGATGAAGTTCCTCGATCAAGCCAAGGTGTATCTGAAAAGCGGCGACGGCGGCCCCGGCGCCATCGCCTTCCGCCGCGAGAAGTTCATCGAGTATGGCGGACCGGACGGCGGCAACGGCGGCCGTGGTGGCGACGTCGTGATCGAGGTCGTGAACGGCCTCAACACGCTGATCGACTACCGCTACAAGCAGCATTTCAAGGCGCAGCGCGGCAACCACGGCATGGGCGCCAACCGCAACGGCGCCAGGGGCGAGGACGTGGTCCTGCGCGTGCCGGTTGGCACCCAGATCCTGGACGAGGATCAGGAGACCGTGCTGCTCGACCTGACGGAGCCCGGCCAGCGCGTCGTCTTCCTGAAGGGCGGCGACGGCGGGTTCGGCAACGCCCATTACAAGACCCCGACCAACCGCGCCCCGCGCAAGTCGCACCCCGGCTGGCCGGGCGAGGAGCGCTGGGTCTGGCTGCGGCTGAAGCTGATCGCCGACACCGGCCTGCTCGGCCTGCCCAACGCCGGCAAGTCCACCTTCCTGGCGGCGACCACCGCGGCGAAGCCGAAGATCGCCGACTACCCCTTCACCACGCTGGCCCCCAACCTGGGCGTCGTCCGCGCGGGTGACGAGGAGTTCGTCATCGCCGACATCCCCGGCCTGATCGAAGGCGCGCACGAGGGGCACGGGCTGGGCGACCGCTTCCTCGGCCATGTCGAGCGCACCCGCGTGCTGCTCCACCTGATCGACGGCACGGCGGAGGACGTGGTGCAGTCCTACACCACCATCCGCAACGAGCTGGTCGCCTATGGCGGCAACCTCGCCGACAAGCTGGAGATCATCGGCCTGAACAAGGCCGACGCCTTGCTCGACGAGGAGGTCGCGGAGAAGAAGGCGGCGCTGGAGGCGGCGTCGGGTGCGGAGGTGATGGTTCTGTCCGGCGCCACCGGTCAGGGCGTCCAGGCCGTGCTTTACCGCTTGCTCACGCTCATCAAACAGTCCAAGGAAGAGGAGCCCGACGTCATCCAAGCTCCGGTCACGCGCTCCATCCCCCGGCCCCCGGTTGGCCAGAAGATGGACGACGAGTATGCGGGCTGGAACGAGGAGACGGGCGAGTACGACGATCTCCCCGAGGAGGCGGACGACGGCTCCGACTCGGATGGGGATGACTGGGACGATGAAGGCGACGATGACGGTGACGACACCGAACACAGCGACGGCCACGACGACAACGCCAAAGGCTGAGGCTCCCTCCCTGCTTCCCACCCTGCTCGACGCGCGGCGGCTGGTCGTCAAGATCGGCTCCGCCCTGCTCGTCGACAGCGCCACCGGCCAGATGCGCCGCGAGTGGCTGGACGCGCTGGCCGACGACGTGGCCGCCTGCCGCAAGCGCGGGCAGGAGGTGGTGATCGTCACCTCCGGCGCCGTCGCCTGCGGGCGCGAGCATCTCGGCCTCGTCGGGCGCGCCCTGCGGCTGGAGGAGAAGCAGGCCGCCGCCGCCACCGGCCAGATCCGGCTCGCCGCCGCCTATCAGGAGACGCTGGCCCGTCACGCGCTGACCGTCGCCCAGGTGCTGGTGACGCTGGAGGACACCGAGGAGCGGCGCCGCCACCTCAATGGCCGCGCCACCATCGACACGCTGCTGAAGCTCGGCGCCGTCCCCGTCATCAACGAGAACGACACGGTCGCCACCGCGGAGATCCGCTTCGGCGACAACGACCGTCTGGCCGCCCGCGTCGCCCAGATGATCAGCGCCGACACGCTGGTCCTGCTGTCGGACATCGACGGCCTCTACACCGCCGACCCGCGCAAGGACCCCGACGCCCGGCACATCCCGGTCGTCCAGGAACTGACCTCCGACATCGAGAACATGGCGGGCGAGCCGCCGCCCGGCTACAGCTCCGGCGGCATGGTGACCAAGATCGTCGCGGCGCGCGTCGCGCTGGCCGCCGGCTGCCGCATGGTCATCGCCAAGGGCAAGCGCATGAACCCGCTGGCCGCGCTGGAGCAGCGGCCCGAGCAGGGCGGCGCGCTGTGCACGTGGTTCCTGCCCGCCGCCTCCCCCTCCTCCGCCCGCAAGGCGTGGATCGGCGGCAACCTGAACGCCCACGGCGCGCTGACCGTGGACGCCGGCGCGCTGTCGGCGCTCGCCCGGGGTGCCAGCCTGCTGCCCGCCGGGGTGCGCGCCGTCGAGGGCGACTTCGAGCGCGGCGACGTGGTGGTGGTGAAGGCGCCCGACGGGCGCGAGGTGGCGCGTGGCCTGACCGCCTACGCCGCCGAGGACGCCCGCCGCATCACCGGCCGCAAGAGCCACGAGATCGAGGAGATCCTCGGCTACCGCGGCCGCGACGAGATGATCCACCGCGACGATCTGGTGGTGCGGTGAGCGGCCCGGTGAACGCTTCGATCCTGGCCCGCCCGCCCCTCCAGGCCATCCTGTGGGACATCGACGGCACGCTGCTGGACAGCGAACCCTGGCACCAGCGGGCCACCATCGCGGTCTGCCGGCTGCACGGCCATGCCCTGTCCGACACGGACTACGCGGCCACGCTGGGCGTCGCCTTCCCCGAGCTGTACGCCCGGCTGCACGCCGCCCGGCCCATGGCCCTGACCTTCCGGGAATGGGCGGACGCCATCACCGACCTCTATCTGGAGCGCATCGCCGAGGTCGAGGCGCGGGCCGGCGCCCTGGCGCTGGTCGACGCCTTCGCGGAGCGGGGGCTGTTGCAGGCCTGCGTGTCGAACAGCGGGCGCCGGGTGGTCGAGGCCAACCTGCGCCACATGGGCAGCCCGCATTTCCTGTTCGGCCTCAGCCGCGACGACGTGACCAAGGGCAAACCGGACCCCGAGCCCTACCTGACCGCCGCCGCCCGCCTCGGTGTGGCGCCCGAGGCCTGCGCGGTGATCGAGGACAGCCCGACCGGCGCCCGCGCCGCCAAGGCCGCCGGCATGCTGACCATCGCCTGGCCGCAGCACGCCGACCTGCTGTTCGACGCCGCCGACCATGTGGTGGCGGACCCGGCGGAGCTGGACTGGGACGGCCTGTGCGGCTTGGCGGAGCGCATGGCGGCGGACTGACCGCCGCTCCCTGGACGCCTCAGCCCTTCACGACGAAGAAATAGACCGTCATCGCCACGCCCACCAGGATCACGAACTTGCGCAGGACCGGCGGCGGGATGTGGCGGGCGACGGCGGCCCCGGCGTAGCCGCCGGCCATGGCGGCGACCAGCATGATCAGCGCCTCGTTCCAATAGACCGCGCCGCCGAAGACGAAGGCCACCACCGCCACCGCGTTCAGGCAGCCGGACACCAGCGCCTTCAGCCCGTTCATCGCGTGCAGGTCGGTCAGGCCGAAGACGCCCAGCGTCGCCAGGATCAGGATGCCGATCCCCCCGCCGAAATAGCCGCCGTAGATGGCGATGAAGAACTGCACGATCAGCACCGTGCCGTGGCCGACCTTGAAGTTGCGGCGAATGTAGGCCGACACCTTCGGGCCGAAGGCGAACAGCACCGTTGCGAACAGCAGCAGCCAGGGGATGACCGCCTCGAACACGCGCTGCGGCGTCCACAGCAGGAGCAGCGCCCCCAGAAGCCCGCCGATCAGGCTGACCCCGAGGAAGGCCGGCAGGCTGACCTCTTTGATCCGCCCCAGTTCCCGCCGGTAGCCATAGGCGCTGGCCAGCGCGCCCGGCGACACCGCCACCGTGCTGGTCGCGTTGGCGTTCAGCGGCGGCACGCCGGCCATGATCAGCGCCGGAAAGGTCAGGAAGCTGCCGCCACCGGCCACGGCGTTGAGCACGCCCGCGAAGAAGGCGGAAACGATCAGCAGCAGGATCAGCATGGGAACACGGTCCGGCGGGTGGAAAAGCCCGCGGACTATGCCCTCTCGGCAAAGCTTACGGTACTGCGTTTTCGGCGGTGCGGTAATTCACATGCGGCCGTTGTGGGTTTAGCGGGTCGGCGGAAGCGTACGGAGATAGGCGATGAGGGCGCCCAGCTCGCCGTCGCTCATCGACTTGTAATAGTGATAGCCCATGGGCGGGCTGAGCCGGCTGCCGTCGGGACGTACACCCTCGGTGATGGCCTTGCGGATCTCCGCGTCGGTCCAGCCGCCCAGCCCGTGCTCCTTGTCCTGTGTGATGTTGCGGGACACGGCGTTGCCCCACGGCCCGGTGAAGGTGCGCCCGCCGGCCCCCATGCGCGTCATGTCGAGCCGCCCGTCCGGCAGCATCGGCGTGTGGCACTCCATGCAGTGGCCGAGCGGGCCGGCCATGTACGCGCCGTACGTCACCGGGTCCGTACGCGGCACCTCCGCCACCGACCCGACCGGCGGACCGTAGGCGGCGGGCAGCGCCATGCGGTACTCGGACTTCGGGACAGAATGCCGCACCGGGGGCACGCTGCGCAGATAGGCGACGATGGCGCGCAGGTCGCCGTCCGACAGGCCGCGGTAGAAGCCGAAGGGCATCGGCGGGCCGATCAGGCTGCCGTCGGGGCGCCTGCCCTCGCGGATCGCGGTGATCAGTTGCTCGTCGGTCCAGCGCCCGACCCCCGTCTCCGGGTCCGGCGTGATGTTGGGGGCGTAGGCGGTGAAGGGCTCCTCGACGAAGGGCGTCCCGCCGGCCAGCTCGCGTCCCGCGACCGGGCCGTTCGGCCCCTGCGGCGTGTGGCAGTTGCCGCAGGCGACGATGCCGTTGACCAGGGCGCGCCCCCGCTCCACAGGCGATTCCGGCGGCGTTTCGGCCCGCGCCGTCGCGATCATGCCGGACAGCATCAGGCACGCGGCGACGCTGCCGCGGCGGACAAGCCGGACCATGGGGTTCTCCCTCACCGATGATGCGAAAAGCCACGCTACGCCCGCAATCGGCCGCGGCACAGACGGATTGTTGAGTACACCGATCAGCAATTCGGCTTAGCCGCCATGGCTTTCGCGGAGCCGCGGGATGGGCTATGGTTCCGGCCCTTTTTGTTTGGCGAACGCCACTGGAGTGAGACCGATGTCCGCCCTGCTTGAGACCACCGACGCCTTGCACGATCAGATGCTCGCCCTCGGCCGCGCCGCCCGCGCCGCCGCGGCGGAGCTGGCGACCGTGCCAAGCCCGTCGAAGGATCAGGCCTTGCGGGCGGCGGCCGCCGCGATCCGCGCCCGCAAGGCGGAGATCCAGGCGGCCAACGACGCGGATGTCGCCGCCGCCAGGGAGCGCGGCCTCGCCGGCCCCATGATCGAGCGTCTCGCCCTCAACGACGCCCGCATCGAGGCGATGGCCAAGGGGCTGGAGGACATCGCCGACTTCCCCGATCCCATCGGCGGCGTCATCGCGGAATGGACCCGCCCCAACGGGCTGGCCATCCAGCGTGTGCGCGTGCCGCTGGGCGTGATCGGCATCATCTACGAGAGCCGCCCCAACGTGACCGCCGACGCCGGCGGCCTCTGCCTGAAGTCGGGCAACGCGGCGATTCTGCGCGGCGGCTCGGAGAGCATCCGCTCATCCCGCGCCATCGCCGCCTGTCTGGCCGACGGCCTGCGCGCCGCCGGGCTGCCGGAAGCGGCGATCCAACTCGTCCCCACCACGGACCGGGCGGCGGTCGGCCACATGCTGACCATGCGCGACTTCATCGATGTGATCGTCCCGCGCGGCGGCAAGTCGCTGATCCAGCGCATCGCCGAGGAGAGCCGCATCCCGGTCATCAAGCATCTCGACGGCAACAACACCGTCTATGTCGATGCCGGGGCCGAGCTGGAGAAGGCCCGCAAGGTGGTGATGAACGCCAAGATGCGCCGCACCTCGATCTGCGGCGCCGCCGAAACGCTGCTGGTCGACCGCAGGATCGCCGGCGCCGTCCTGCCGGTGCTGGTGAAGGACCTGCTGGACGCCGGCTGCGCCGTCCGCGGCGACGCCGCCGCCCAGGCCGCGGACCCGCGCGTGACGGCGGTGACGGCGGAGGACTGGGACACCGAGTATCTCGACGCCATCATCGCCTGCGGCGTGGTGGACGGGGTGGACGGGGCGATCGACCACATCAACCGCCACGGCTCCCACCACACCGACGCCATCGTGACCGAGGACGCGGCGGCGGCGGAGCGGTTCCTGCAGCGCATCGACAGCGGCATCGTGCTGTGGAACGCCAGCACTCAGTTCGCCGACGGCGGCGAGTTCGGCATGGGCGCGGAGATCGGCATCTCCACCGACAAGTTCCACGCCCGCGGCCCGGTCGGCGCGGAGCAGCTCACCAGCTACAAGTATGTCGTGCGCGGCGATGGCCAGACGCGGCCGTAACACGTCCATCCACGAGCCCCCCTCCCAGCCTCCCCCCGCTTCGCAGGGGGAGGGTTAGGGAGGGGGCACCGTGAAACCACCCCCCCACCGCTACGCCGGTCCGCTCCACGCCGGCCTGCGCGTCGGGCTGCTCGGCGGGTCCTTCAACCCGGCCCACGCCGGGCACCGGCACATCAGCCTGTACGCGCTGAAGGCGCTGGGGCTCGATCAGGTGTGGTGGCTGGTCAGCCCGCAGAACCCGCTGAAGCCCGTGCGGGGCATGGCGCCGCTCGCTGAGCGGCTGGAGGAGGCCCAGCGCACCGCCCGCCATCCGGCCATCTGCATCACCGCCATCGAGCGGGAGCTTGGCACCCGCTACACCGCCGACACGCTGGCCCAACTGAAGCGTCGCTTTCCCAAAACGCGCTTCGTCTGGCTGATGGGGGCGGACAATCTTCGGCAAATCCCCCGCTGGCGGCAGTGGACGCGAATCTTCCGGCTGGTGCCGGTTGCAGTTCTCGCCCGCCCAACTTATTCTATAGGGGCGCTTGGTGGCATAGCCGCTCAGCGCTATGCCCGTCGCCGGGTCAGCATGCACAAGGCCAAGGGGTTGGCCGGTTCGAAAACACCGGCCTGGATTTTCCTCCGCAACCCGCTGCATCCGGCTTCGGCGACGGCGATCCGCCGGGCACGCGCCAGCGGGTCGTGACCCTGTATCGCGAGGTAGGTACCATCAACACGTTCATCGAACCGGCCGCGCCCGTTGTGCGGCCCGCGCCCGTTCCCGTTCCCCAGCCGGACGAACTGAAGGCGCTCGTCGAGAAGTCCCTGGACGACGATCAGGCCGAAGACGTCGTCGTCATCGACCTTGCCGGCAAGACCAGCATCGCCGACTACATGATCGTGGCGTCGGGCCGCAACACCCGGCACATCGCCGCCATGGCCATGAAGCTGGCCGACCGCATGAAGCAGGCCGGCCTGCGCGGCGTCGAGGTCGAGGGCCTGAGCCAGTGCGACTGGGTTCTGGTCGATGCCGGGGACGTCATCATCCACCTGTTCCGCCCGGAAGTCCGGACCTTCTACAACATCGAGAAGATGTGGGGTCTGGAGACGCCGCGGCCCTCCGCCGAGCGCATGAGCGCCTGACGGTTGACTGTTTAGGACGGGTGGCGAACGGGAGTCGGACCGATGCGTCTGTGGCTTGCCGCGGTTGGGCGGTCACGGACCGGTCCGGCGCGCGACCTTTATGACGAGTATGCCGGCCGCCTGTCCTGGCCGCTGACGTTGCGCGAGGTCGAGGTGAAGAAGCGCCTCGCCTCCGACGAGTTGAAGCGGCAGGAGGCCGAGCTGCTTCTGGCCGCCATCCCCGCCGGAGCCATCGTCGTGGCGCTGGACGAGCGTGGCAAGACCATCACCAGCGAAGCCTTCGCCGCCAAGATCGGCGGCTGGCGGGACCAGGGTGCGGGCGACATCGCCTTCCTGATCGGCGGGGCCGACGGCCACGGCGACGCCGTGCGGGCGCGCGCCGATTTTCTTTTGGCCTTGGGCGCCATGACGTGGCCGCATATGCTGGTGCGAGGCATGTTGGCGGAGCAAATCTACCGTGCCCAGCAAATTCTGGCCGGACACCCCTATCACCGTGCATGACTCCCATTGCGCGGCTGCGAGGGCGTGCCATTTTCTGATCCGGCCCAAGGCAATAAGAACCCGGCCACAAGAAGATTGGCATCAGACCGTTCGACCGAGACCCGCAACCCGACCGTGACAGGCGTATGAGGAGCGTGATGACCGAGACCAATCGTCCCCGACCCGTAGTGCTGTGCATCCTGGATGGCTGGGGCTACCGCGAGGAGCGCGAGGACAACGCCATCGCGCAGGGCAACACGCCCAACTGGGACCGGCTGTGGTCGTCGGAGCCGCGCGCCTTCCTGGAGGCCAGCGAGGAGGAGGTCGGGCTGCCCAAGGGCCAGATGGGCAACTCCGAAGTCGGTCACATGAACCTGGGCGCCGGCCGCGTCGTCCGCCAGGATCTGGTGATGATCGACCACGCCATCGTCGAGGGCGAGCTGGAGCGCAACGCCGCGCTGAACGACCTCGCCAAGACGCTGCTGGCGTCGGGCGGGCGCTGCCACATCCTGGGCCTGCTGTCGCCGGGCGGCGTCCATTCGCACCAGGACCACATCGCGGCGCTGGCCGGCGTGCTGGCCCATGAGGGCGTCCCGGTCGAGATCCACGCCTTCACCGACGGCCGCGACGTGCCGCCGCAGAGCGCCAAGGACCAGATGGCCGAGTTCATGGCCGACGTGCACGCCCTGCCCGGTGTGAACGTCGCCACGGTCAGCGGGCGCTACTACGCCATGGACCGCGACAAGCGCTGGGACCGCGTCGCCAAGGCCTACGCCGCGCTGGTCAGCGCCCAGGGCGAAAAGGCCGCCGACCCGATCCAGGCCATCGAGCAGAGCTACGCCGCCGGCACCCACGACGAGTTCATCCTGCCGACCGTCATCGACGGCTACACCGGCATGAAGGACGGCGACGCCATCCTGATGGCGAACTTCCGCGCCGACCGCGCCCGCGAGATCCTGGCCGCCTTCGTCGACCCGGCCTTCGACGGGTTCGAGCGCGCCTCGGTCCCGAAGCTGGCCGCCGCCGTCGGCATGGTCGAGTACTCGTCGACGCTCGCCAAGCTGATGACGACCATCTTTCCGCCGAAATCCTTGACCAAGGTGCTGGGCGAAGTGGTCAGCGAGGCCGGATTGACCCAGTTGCGCATCGCCGAGACGGAAAAGTACCCGCACGTCACCTTCTTCTTCAACGGTGGCGAGGAGCGCGTGTATCCGGGCGAGGACCGCATCCTGGTGCCGTCGCCGAAGGTCGCGACCTACGACCTCCAGCCGGAGATGTCCGCCGCCGAAGTGACCGACAAGGTCGTCGCCGCCGTGGACAGCGGAAAGTACGATCTGGTGGTCATCAACTACGCCAACCCCGACATGGTCGGCCACAGCGGCATCCTGTCCGCCGCCATCAAGGCGGTGGAGGCGGTGGACCTCAGCCTGGGCCGGCTGGAGGCCGCCGTGCGCGCCCAGGGCGGCGTGATGCTGGTCACCGCCGACCACGGCAACTGCGAGCTGATGAAGGACCCGCAGACCAACGGCCCGCACACCGCCCACACGCTGGACAAGGTGCCGCTGGTGCTGGTGAACGGCCCCGCCGGGGTGTCCGCGATCCGCAGCGGGCGTCTGGCCGACATTGCCCCGACGCTGCTCGACCTTATGAAGCTGCCGCAGCCGGCGGAGATGACCGGCAAGAGCCTGATCGACCGCGCCAGCGCGCGGGCCGCCGCGGAATAAGGCGGGACCGGGCATGGGCGCAGGGCGCGATCATCCGGCGGGTGTTGCTCTGCTCCCCCTCCCCGTCTCCGTTCCGCAAGGTGCCGGACGGAGACGGGCGTTTCCCTGGCGGCCGGCCCTGCTGACCGCCACCCTTTTCGTCATCTCCACCGCTGCCACGGCGCAGACCGAGTCTCCTGGCCAGACGCTGAAGCGGGTGGAGCAGGACCTCCAGGCCGACAAGGCCCTGCAAAAGCAGCTCGACCGCCAGTCCCAGACGCTCCAGAAGGAGCTGGACGAGTTGCGCGACCGGCTGGTCGGCTTGGCCGACCAGGAACGGGCGCAGGAGGACGAACTCGCCCATCTCGAAGAGTCCCTGACCGCCCTGGAGACGCAGGAGCGCAACCAGGCCGAAAAGCTGGAGGGCGAGCGGCAGCAGATCGCCGCCCTGCTCGCCGCCCTGCAGCGCGTCGCCCGCATCCCTCCGGAAGCGGCGCTGGCCCGCCCGGACGGGCCGGTGGACACGCTGCGCTCCGCCTTGCTGCTGCGCGACACGGTGCCGGCCCTGCGCGCCCGCGCCGACGCGCTGGCCCAGGCGCTGACCCGGCTGGCCGAGACGCGCGAGACGCTGCAGGCCCAGCGCAGCCGCACCTACGCCGCCCGCCTCACCCTGATCGACCGCCAGAAGGAAATCGGCCAGCTTGTCGCCCGGCGCGAGGAGCTGTCGCGCCAGACCGAGGAGGAGCGTCAGCAGGTCGCCCAGCGCACCGCCCGCCTGACCGGTCAGGCCGCCGACCTGCGCCAGTTGATGGAGCGCATCGAGGCCGAACGCCGCGCCGCCGCCGCCATGGCGGCCAAGCGCGAGGCCGAACGGCTGGAGGCGGAGCGCCGCGAAGCCGAACGCCGGCTCGCCGAGCAACGGGCCGCGGAGCAGAGACAGGCCGAGCAGAAGCTGGCGGAACAGAAGGCGGCGGAGCAACGGCAGGCCGAACAGAAACTCGCCGAGCAGCGGGCCAGCGAACAGCGGGCCAGCGAACAGCGGGCCAGGGCCGAGGCGGAAGCCGCCCGCGCCGCGCCCAGCGCGCCCGCCGGGGAACGCCTGCCGGTGGGCGGCCGGGTGACCGTCCGCTACGGCGAGGCCGACCGCTACGGCGCGACCAGCCGGGGCGTCACCATCCAGGCCCGTGCCGGCTCGACGGTGGTGTCACCGCAGGCCGGAACGATCGTCTTCGCCGGGCCGTTCCGCGGCTATGGCCAAATCTTGATCGTGGAACACAGCCACGGATATCATAGTCTCATCGCTGGATTTGGCCGCATCGACACGGCCGTCGGACGGCGCGTGGCCACGGGGGAACCCATCGGCCTGATGCCCGCCGACGGGTCACCCGATCTTTACTTCGAGCTTCGACGTCACGGACAGCCGATCAATCCACAGCGCGGTTTCGGCGCCCCGGAGGGGAAAGGACAAGGGTAGATGAGGATAGTCAAGCGTGCCGCCACCGCCGCGGCCCTGGTGTTTCTGGGGGCCGGCGTCGCCACCGTCACCGCGCAGGTGAACAGCACCGGCAACAGTTCCGAGACCTACCGCCAGCTCAACCTGTTCGGCGACGTGTTCGAGCGCGTGCGCGCCGAGTATGTCGAGTCGACGACGGACGAGCAGCTGATCGAGTCCGCCATCAACGGAATGCTCACCTCGCTCGACCCGCATTCCAGCTATCTGAACCGCAAGAGCTTCCAGGACATGCAGGTTCAGACCCGCGGCGAGTTCGGCGGGCTGGGCATCGAGGTGACGATGGAGAACGGCCTGATCAAGGTCGTGTCCCCCATCGACGAGACGCCGGCCTTCCGCGCCGGGCTCCAGCCGGGCGACCTGATCATCCAGCTCAACGGCGAAGCGGTGATGGGCCTGTCGCTGAACGAGGCGGTGGAGAAGATGCGTGGCCCGGTGGGCAGCGACATCAAAGTCACCGTGCGCCGCGGCGAGGCCGGCGAACCGTTCGAGGTCACGCTGACCCGCGCCGTCATCAAGGTGCAGTCGGTCCGCTACCGCACCGAGGGCGACATCGGCTACGTCCGCATCACCAGCTTCAACGAGCAGACGCAGCAGGGGCTGGAGAAGGCCATCGCCTCGATCCAGCAGCAGTTGGGTGACAAGCTGAAGGGCTACGTCCTCGACCTGCGCAACAACCCCGGCGGCCTGCTCGACCAGGCGGTCTCCGTCTCCGACACCTTCCTGGAGAAGGGGGAGATCGTCTCCACCCGTGGCCGCAAGGCGGAGGAGGGCACGCGCTACAACGCCAAGCCCGGCGACCTCGCCAAGGGCCTGCCGGTCGTGGTGCTGGTCAACGGCGGCTCGGCCTCGGCGTCGGAAATCGTCGCCGGCGCGCTGCAGGACCACAAGCGAGCGCTCGTCCTCGGCACCCAGTCCTTCGGCAAGGGCTCGGTCCAGACGATCATCCCGCTGCCCGGCCACGGCGCCATGCGCCTGACCACGGCGCGCTACTACACGCCGTCGGGCAAGTCGATCCAGGCGCTCGGCATCGCCCCGGACATCGAGGTGCATCCGGCCCGCGTCGAGGAAACCGACCAGGGTCTGATCCGTCGCCGCGAGAGTGACCTGCGCGGCGCGCTGCGCAACCCGGACGCCCCGCGTCCGGCCACCACCAAGCCGGCCCCGGCGCCGGGCGCCAGCAACGCTCCGGCTCCCGGAGCGGCTCCGGGCGCTACGCCGGGCGCGGCTCCCGCCAACGGCAACGCTCCGGCGGCGCCGTCCGCGGAGAATGGCGAGGGCGCGCCCAACCAGCCGCCCTTCGACTACCAGTTGGCCCGCGCGCTCGACCTGCTGCGGGGCGTCGCCCTGTTCCAGGCCCGCGCGCACTGAGGGAAGGGAACGGGTCCGTGAACGCTGCCGCCCTGCTGGGCCGCCTGAAGCCCGCGAAACGGGAACGTTCCGGACCCGGCCTGCTGGCGCGCCTCCGGCGCCGAAAGTCCGGCGGCGATTCGGACGACACTCCACGCGCACGCAAGGAGCGCCGCCCGCTGTCGCCCCTCGCCAAGAGGCTGCTCGGCGCCTACGCCGTGCTGGCCCTCGGGCTGGGTGGGCTGGGCGGCTGGCTGGCGATGAACGGAGAGCACACGACCGAGGCGTGGCAGGCCGCCATTCCCCGCGTCGAGGTGGCGGTGAAGGGCGCGCAGGCGCCGGCGCCGGCGGCGGCCCCGCCCGCCGCGGGGGGGCCCGTTCCCGTCCAGCCGGTCCCTCCGGCTCCCGCTCCGGCGATGGCTCCGCCCCCCGCCGCTGTCGCACCGCCTCCGCCGCCGCTCGCCGTGGCCGTGAACGAGCCGGTCACCCTGACGCCGGCGCCGGTCCCAGGCTTGGTGGAGGATTCGCGCAACGGCCCGCTGCCGCGCATCGCCGAGGACGGGCGCAAGCCCTGGCAGGTCTACGCCCGCCCCTTCCCCGCCGCCGACCGCCGGCCGCGCATCGCCATCGTGTTGGCCGAGATGGGCATCTCCGGCGTGACCACCGGCAACGCCCTGCAGAAGCTGCCGCCGACGATCACGCTGGCCTTCGTCCCCTACGCCGAGCGGCTGGACAACTGGGTCGAGCGCGCCCGCGGCAAGGGGCACGAGGTGATGCTCTCCGTCCCCATGGAACCGCAGGACTACCCGCGCAACGATCCCGGCCCCAACGCCCTTCTCACCATGCTGGCGCCGGAGCGCAACATGGAGCGGCTGGAATGGTCGCTGGGCAAGGCGGTCGGCTATGTCGGCATCACCAGCACCACGGGCAGCAAGTTCACCGCCAGCCCCGACGCGGTGAACCCGGTCATCGCGGCGATGAAGGCGCGCGGCCTGATGGTGCTCGACGCCCGCGCCAACCCGCGCAGCGTCGCCGGCACCCTGGCGGGGCAGGCGGGCGTGCCGCGGGCCTTCGCCGACCGGGTGATCGACCGCGACCTGTCGCGCGGCGCCATCGACGACCAGCTCGCCGAGCTGGAGGCCATCGCCAAGGCCAACGGCGCCGCGGTGGGCGTCGGCGCGCCCTACCCCAGCACCATCGAACGGATCAACCTGTGGCTCACCGGGCTGGCCGACCGTGGCATCGCCATCGTGCCGGTCTCCGCCGTGGCCAACATGCAGAAGCAATAAGGCGCATGAGCAAGAAGGTCATCGACCGCGAGTCCCTCCCCTACCGCCCCTGCGTCGGGGTGATGCTGCTGAACGACCGCGGGCAGGTCTTCGTGGCCCGGCGCTGCGACAGCAAAGACGCCTGGCAGATGCCCCAGGGCGGCATCGACGAGGGCGAGAGCGTGCATGAGGCCGCCCTGCGCGAGCTGAAGGAGGAGATCGGCACCGACAAGGCCGAAATCCTCGGAGAGACCGTGGAGAAGCTGCGCTACGACTTGCCCGACCATCTGCTGGGCAAGGTCTGGAAGGGCCGTTGGCGCGGCCAGGAGCAGGTCTGGCTGGCCGCCCGCTTCACCGGCACGGACTCCGACATCGACCTTGCCACCGAGCATCCCGAGTTCGACGCCTGGAAATGGGTCGATGCCGATGATCTGCCCGACCTGATCGTGCCGTTCAAGCGCCCGGTCTACGAGTCGGTGCTGGCGGAATTCGCCCCGGTGATCACGGGGCTGCGGCGGGGCTGATCCCCGCCGCGTCCGGTCTGCTTAGGCGACCTTGGCCAGCCGCTTGGCGCGGCTTTCGATCAGCCACCAGGCACCGCGGGCGGCGACGCTGTAGAAGCGGGTGTGCGGCTTCAGCCCGCAGGCCTTGAACACCATCGCCACCGCGCGGTCCACGTGCTTGGGCCGGTAGCGGCCATAGGCACGGCGCATGTAGGCCTGATTGTAGGTCTTGTGCGCGTAGGCCTCGCCCTCCGGCGCGTTGGCCGCGTAATAGGCGTAAGCCAGCTCGTCGTCCTCCGACTCGCCGATGCGCGACAGCGCCACCTTGAGCCGCTGGAACTTGTTGAGCTGCTCCAGCTCCAGGTACTTCTTCGTGTAGGTGTAGAAGAGCTTGAAGTGGCGCAGCTCGTCGGCGGCGATGTTCTTGCAGATCAGCTTGAGGACCGGTTCGTCCGTCGAATCGCCGATGGCCGCGTAGTAGCTGCTGGTGCCGGTCTCGACCATGCAGCGGGCGATCATCTCGCCGGTGCGCGAGCCGCGGACCGAGGCGTTGAGGTCGATCGGCACCTTGTAGCCGGCGCGGAAGCGCTCGACGGCCCGGTCGAAGTCGAAGGTCGGATCGACCAGCTCCGCCCATTTGCCGAGCGCGCGGCCATGCTGGACCTCCTCGACCGCCCAGCCGTGCGCGACCTCCTGGAACTCGGGGTCGTCGTGGAAGACGTTGCAGAGATAGGCCGTGTAATCGTCGGCGTTGAACTCCACCAGGGCCGCCGCCTTGATGAGCGGGACGAGATCGGGATCGACCTTGCTGTGGTCCAACTGATCCCAGGGAAGCTCTTCGTATTTCCAGTGCAACGCCACACTCCACTCCCGCTGCTGGCCGCCGTTCCGGGCCGGTTGTTCCACGCTCTGACGGAGAATAGGACGATAAAAACAAAAACGCCTCGACGGACGGGCCGGGAGGCGTTCGATCCCCTGGGGGATACTATGTATGGCTGCGATGGCGCAATGCAACGGAAACGGCCCAGCCGGCGTTCGCCGCCGGGCCGGCCCCGGTGTCAGTGCGTGGTCGCGCCGGTCGCGTCGAGCTTGGCGCGGGCGACGGCGATCTTCGCCTCCACACGGGCCTTCTCGTCGTCGGTCTTGGCGTCTTCCAGATCCTCGCCCAGGTCGCGGATCTCCTGCTCGACCTTGGCGCGGTCGATCTCGGCGACCGCGATGGCCTCCTCGGCCAGGACGGTGCAGCGGGTCTCGGTCACCTCGGCGAAGCCGCCGGCGACGAACACCCGGTCGACCACGCGGTCGGCCTCGTAGACGTCGATCACGCCCGGACGGACGGTCGAAATCATCGGCGAGTGGCCGGCGAGGACGCCGAAGTCACCTTCCGAACCCGGCACCACGACCATGTCGACGGGCTGCGAGGTCAGCAGCTTCTCCGGAGAGACCAGCTCGAATTCGACTTTATCGGCCATGGGTTTCCTGGTGCCTCTTCATAAGAACCCCCTCCCCCGCGCGGGCGAAGGAGAGGGTTAGCCTCGTTACCGAACCTCAGCCGACCCTTATCAGGCGGCTTCGGCGGCCAGCTTCTTCGCCTTGGCGATGGCTTCGTCGATGGTGCCGACCATGTAGAAGGCCGCTTCCGGCAGGTGGTCGTAGTCGCCGTTCACGATGCCCTTGAAGCCCTTGATGGTGTCTTCCAGGCTGACGAGCACGCCCGGGGTGCCGGTGAACACCTCGGCGACATGGAACGGCTGCGACAGGAAGCGCTGGATCTTGCGGGCGCGGGCCACGACCAGCTTGTCCTCTTCCGACAGCTCGTCCATGCCCAGGATCGCGATGATGTCCTGCAGCGACTTGTAGGTCTGCAGAACGCGCTGCACCGAACGGGCGACGGTGTAGTGCTCCTCACCGACGACGCGCGGGTCCAGGATGCGGCTGGTCGAGTCCAGCGGGTCCACCGCCGGGAAGATCGCCATTTCGGCGATCGAACGCGACAGCACCGTGGTGGCGTCCAGGTGGGCGAAGGAGGTGGCCGGGGCCGGGTCGGTCAGGTCGTCGGCGGGCACGTAGATGGCCTGCACCGAGGTGATCGAACCCTTCTTCGTGGAGGTGATGCGCTCCTGCAGGGCGCCCATGTCGGTGGCCAGCGTCGGCTGGTAACCCACCGCCGACGGGATGCGGCCCAGCAGAGCCGACACTTCCGAACCGGCCTGCGTGAAGCGGAAGATGTTGTCCACGAAGAACAGCACGTCCTGGCCTTCCTCGTCGCGGAAGTACTCCGCGAGGGTGAGGCCGGACAGGGCGACGCGGGCGCGCGCACCCGGCGGCTCGTTCATCTGGCCGTACACCAGGGCCACCTTGGAGCCCGGGCCGTCGAGCTTGATGACGCCCGACTCGATCATCTCGTGGTAGAGGTCGTTGCCCTCACGGGTGCGCTCGCCCACGCCCGCGAACACGGACACGCCGCCGTGCGCCTTCGCGACGTTGTTGATCAGCTCCATGATGGTCACGGTCTTGCCCACGCCGGCGCCGCCGAACAGGCCGATCTTGCCGCCCTTGGCGTAGGGAGCCAGCAGGTCGATGACCTTGATGCCCGTGATCAGCACTTCGGCGTCCGTCGACTGCTCGACGAAGTCCGGGGCCGAACGGTGGATCGGCAGGGTGCGCTCGGCGCCGAGGTCGCCGCGCTCGTCGATCGGCTCGCCGATCACGTTGATGATGCGGCCGAGGGTGGCCGGGCCGACCGGCACGGCGATCGGGGCGCCGGTGTCCGTCACTTCGGCGCCGCGGACCAGGCCGTCGGTGCTGTCCATGGCGATGGCGCGGACGGTGCTCTCGCCGAGGTGCTGGGCAACCTCGAGCACGAGGACCTTGCCGTCGTTCTGGGTGTGCAGAGCGTTCAGAATGGCCGGCAGCTCGCCGTCGAACTGGACGTCGACAACGGCGCCCGTGACCTGCGTGATCTTGCCGACGGCGTTCGTCGCCTGGGTGGTGGTGGCCATGGAGTAAAGCTCCCTCGGAACTCGATAATTGTCGGATGTGCCGTCGTATCGACCGCGAACGCTGCGCCGTTAAACCGCCTCGGCGCCGGAGATGATCTCGATCAGCTCCTTGGTGATGTAGGCCTGGCGCGTGCGGTTGTAGGTGATCGTCAGCTTGTTGATCATGTCGCCGGCGTTGCGCGTCGCGTTGTCCATCGCGGTCATGCGGGCGCCCTGCTCGGACGCGGCGCTCTCCAGGAGAGCCCGGTAGACCTGGATCGACAGGTTGCGCGGCAGCAGTTCGGCGAGGATCTGCTCCTCGTCAGGCTCGAACTCGTAGACCGCCTTGACCTCGGTGCCGGCCGCCTCCTCGTCCGCCTGCGCCTCGACGGCGAAGGGAACGAGCTGCTGGACGGTCACGATCTGGGCGATCGCCGACTTGAACTTGTTGAAGATCACCGAGCAGACGTCGAACTCGCCGGCCTCGTACAGCGACAGCACCTTCTGGGCGATCACGTCGGCGTCGGCGAAGGACAGCTTGCGGCGGCCCACATCCTCGTAGGTCTCGACGATCAGCGAGCCGTACTCGCGGCGCAGCTGGTCGCGGGCCTTGCGGCCGACGGTGAGCAGCTTGACCGTCTTGCCTTCCGACAGGAGGCGCTGGATCTGGCGGCGGGACTCACGGACGATGGAGCCGTTGAAGGCGCCGCACAGGCCGCGGTCGGAGCTGATGATGATGAGGAGGTGCACCTGGTCGGAACCGGTGCCCGTCATCAGCTTCGGGCCGTTGCCCGAGTCCTGCACGTTGGCCGCGAGAGAGGCCAGCATGCGGCCCATGCGCTCGGCGTAGGGACGACCGGCTTCCGCCTGCTCCTGCGCACGGCGGAGCTTGGAAGCGGCGACCATCTTCATCGCCGAGGTGATCTTGCGCGTCGACTGGACGCTGGCGATCCGGTTTTTTAGGTCCTTAAGGCTTGGCATGCCGGCCCTTCATTCCGCTCGGGGTCGATCGGTAGGAAAGCGGGGGCGGCCGAACCGCCCCCGCCGTCGATCAGACGAACACCTTGGAGAAGTTGTCGAGGAAAGCCTTCAGGCGCTCCTCGGTCGCAGAGGTGATCTGCTTCTCGTTGCGGATCGTCGCCAGGATGTCGGCACCCTTGGACCGGATCTCGGCGAGGAACTTCTGCTCGAAGCGGTTGACGTCCTCGACCTTGATCTTGTCGAGATAGCCCTTCACGCCCGAGAAGATCGACACGACCTGCTCTTCGACCGGCAGCGGCTGGAACTGCGGCTGCTTGAGCAGCTCGGTCAGACGGGCGCCGCGGGCCAGCAGGCGCTGGGTGGCGGCGTCGAGGTCCGAGGCGAACTGCGCGAAGGCGGCCATCTCGCGGTACTGGGCCAGCTCCATCTTGATGGTGCCGGCGACCTGCTTCATCGCCTTGATCTGGGCGGCGGAGCCGACGCGCGACACCGACAGGCCGACGTTGATGGCCGGACGGATGCCCTTATAGAACAGGCCCGTCTCGAGGAAGATCTGGCCGTCGGTGATCGAGATCACGTTCGTCGGGATGTAGGCCGACACGTCGCCGGCCTGCGTCTCGATGACCGGCAGGGCGGTCAGCGAGCCGTTGCCGTGGGCGTCGCCCATCTTGGCGGCGCGCTCGAGCAGGCGGCTGTGGAGGTAGAACACGTCGCCCGGGTAGGCTTCGCGGCCCGGCGGACGGCGGAGCAGCAGCGACATCTGACGGTAGGCGACGGCCTGCTTGGACAGGTCATCGTACACGATCAGGGCGTGCATGCCGTTGTCACGGAAGTACTCGCCCATCGTGCAGCCGGTGTAGGGCGCCAGGAACTGCAGCGGGGCCGGCTCCGACGCGGTGGCCGCGACGACGATGGAGTATTCCAGGGCGCCGGCGTCTTCCAGGGTCTTGACGATCTGGGCGACGGTGGAGCGCTTCTGACCGACGGCGACGTAGATGCAGTAGAGCTTCTTGCTCTCGTCGTCGCCCTGGTTGATCGGCTTCTGGTTCAGGAAGGTGTCGATGACGACGGCGGTCTTGCCGGTCTGGCGGTCACCGATGATCAGCTCGCGCTGGCCGCGGCCGATCGGAACCAGGCTGTCGACGGCCTTCAGGCCGGTCTGCATCGGCTCGTGCACCGACTTGCGCGGGATGATGCCGGGGGCCTTGACCTCGACGCGGGTGCGGGTGACGTCCACCAGCGGGCCCTTGCCGTCGATCGGGTTGCCCAGGCCGTCCACGACGCGGCCCAGCAGACCCTTGCCGACCGGCACGTCCACGATGGTGCCCGTGCGCTTGACGGTGTCGCCTTCCTTGATCTCGCTGTCGGTGCCGAAGATCACGACGCCGACGTTGTCGGTCTCGAGGTTCAGCGCCATGCCCTTGATGCCACCGGGGAACTCGACCATCTCGCCGGCGCGCACATTGTCCAGGCCGTGCACGCGGGCGACGCCGTCACCCACCGAGAGGACCTGGCCGACCTCGGCGACGTCCGCCTCGGTCCCGAAATTCGCGATCTGCTGCTTGAGGATCGCAGAGATTTCTGCGGCGCGGATATCCATCAGACTGATCCCCCTGAGGCCTTCATGGCGAGTTGCAATTTGTTCAGCTTCGTGCGCACCGAGGTGTCGACCATGCGCGAGCCGAACTTAACGATCATGCCCCCGATCAGCGCGGGATCGACCGAGGTGTTGACCAACACCTTGGAGCCGATCGACGCCTTCAGCGCGTCGGTGACCGCGGCCAGCTGAGCGTCGCTCAGCGGCTGGGCGGAGGTGACCTGGGCGGTCACTTCGCCACGACGGCGGGCCAGTTCGGCGAGATAGCCTTCGATCATGCCTTCCAGCGCGAACAGGCGGCGGTTCTTGGCCACCAGCCCGATGAAGCGCTTGGTCAGATCGGACACTTCGGCGCGGTCCAGAACCGCGGCCATCGCCCGGCCTTGGTCGGCGCGGCTGATCACGGGACTGCGGACGAGGCGGCGAAGGTCGGCGCTCTCAGCCAGGATTTGCTTCAGCGCAACCAGATCGCTCGCGACCTGATCCAACGCTTTGTTCTCGTCCGCAAGCTCGAACAGCGCGATGGAGTAGCGCGTAGCGAGTTCGGAAACGCCTGTACCTTCGATTGCCACCTGATCCCTCGAATTGAGTTCGGTAGACGGTGAATTTTCAGGGCCTTAAATAGGGCAAAACCCACATCGCGGTGGCCCAGCCCGCGAAAGCGAGCGGTCCAATATCACAGGATTAGGCCCTGCGCAACGGGGTCTGGACAATTTGCACGCGGCTTGCGTGCGGCGTTTTGCGCCCCTGCGGCGTGGGGTCCGTTCTTGGCGGCAGGGGCTGGAAATGGGCATACCACTTCACAACCGCAGCGGATCACCTCTCCATCCGAAGGTCCGGCCCTCTTCAAGGTCCATGTTTCCGGGTCCCGTTCCGCGGTGGTCCAGGGACCAGACTGTGACCTAACGCCCTGTTTAACACCCGTTTAACCATTCACGCGCACGGTCGCCCCACAGCCCGTCTGACAGGACAAACCCAGGCCAATCATGACCGTCGTCGCCTTTTCCTGCGCCCGCTTCACCCCCGCCGACCTCAACGAATTCGAGGCGGTGGCCGAGCCGAAGCTGCGCCTTGGCCATTGGGCCGGGGTCATCCGCGAAACAGGCCGGGAGCATGACCGGCTCCTCGTTCTTCTGCCCGGCGTGGACCGTCCCGTCTTCCGGTTCGAGCGCGACGGGCGCGGGCGCTACAGCCTGTCCTTCAACGACCGCTCCGGCTGGTACGGCATCGGGTCGGGAGGCAGCGCCGCCGAATGCCTGTCGATCTGGCGCCCCCGCCCGCGGAACGACCGGTCCGTATCGGTGCTCTGAACGTCTTTTTCACCCTCCGGAAAAGTCCGATTCGGCCGTCCTGCGACCGGTCAATGCGTCCCCTCAGCGGCTCCGGTCAGCGATACACGCCGACCGACAGCAGATAGGGCTCGCCCCCCAGAACGATGCGGCGCACGATCATCGTCTTCGGCGCGATCTGGCCGGACAGCGGGTCCGTCCATTTGTAGCTGACGGCGCCGGAGTCCCGCTCCGCCACGATGTCCAGCGCCTCCTGGATGAAGGGCTTGCCGTCGACGTCCTTCAGGTCCTTGAGATTCACGCCGTTCAGCGACGGCGTCCAGCCGTGGGCCACCATCACGCCGTCGCGGTCGATGAGCATCGGGTAGAGGTCGCGGTCGATCAGCGCGCCGTCCCGCTGGGCGAAGGCGTCCGGTGCGGCGTCCGCGCCGTGCTGACGCAGATAGCCGCTGGTCTTGTCGAGCAGCGCCTTGGCGTCCGATTCCGTTCCGCGGGTCTGGGCGGGCACGCCCGCCGCCAGCGCGATGATCGCCAGCAAGGCGAGAACCGGAAGAACCGTCAGCAAGGTGTGGAGGTGGAAACGACCGCGCAGCCTGGACATGAGATCGCTCGGCGAAAGATGACTTCCATACTCTGGTAATACCATGACCCGCCGGCCGCAACGGACCAAACGTCACAGGTGCCTTGCGGAGCGCGCAGAGACAATCAGTCGCAGCCCCCCTTTACAGGAGTCCGACGTTTCTTAACGGGCACCGCATCTCTACAGGAAGCTGTAGGGATCAACGTCCACCTGCACGCGCACGTTGGGCGGAATGTCCACCTGCTCCAGCCACTGGGCGATCAGGGGTTGCACCTGGACGGTGCGCGGCGCCTTCAGCAGCAGGCGCCGCCGATGCCGTCCCCGCAGCAGGGCCAGCGGCGCCGGGGCCGGACCCAGCACGGCGACGGTGTCGCTGCGCGGCGCGGCGCGACCCAGCGCGATGGACAGCTTCTCCACCGCCGCGGCGTCCTCTCCCGACACGATCAGGGCGGCCAGACGCCCGAAGGGCGGCATTCCGGCCTCCAGCCGCATCTCCGCCTCCAACTGGTAGAAGCCGTCGCGGTCCCCGGCGGCCAGCGCCTGCATCACCGGATGCTCGGGCATGTAGGTCTGCAGCATCACCCGGCCCGGCCGCTCGCCGCGCCCGGCGCGCCCGGCCACCTGATGGAGGAGCTGGTAGGTCCGCTCCCCCGCCCGCAGATCGCCGCCGGCCAGCCCCAGATCGGCGTCGACCACCCCCACCAGGGTCAGCATGGGGAAATGGTGGCCCTTCGCCATCACCTGGGTGCCGATCAGGATGTCCAGCTCGTGGTCGGCGATCCGGCGGACCATCTCCTGGATGGCGCGGGGGCCGAACAGCGTGTCCGACGCCATGATGGCGGCGCGGGCGTCGGGGAACAGCTCCGCCACCTCCTCGGCGATGCGCTCCACGCCGGGACCGCAGGCCGCCAGCGTGCCCTCCTCGCCGCATTCCGGGCAGGTCGGGGACAGCGGCTGGGACAGGCCGCAATGGTGGCACTGGAGCTTGCGGGCCAGCCGGTGCTCGACCAGCCACGCCGTGCAGTTGGGGCATTGCAGCCGGTGCCCGCAGGCCCGGCACAGCGTCAGTGGGGCGTAGCCGCGGCGGTTGAGGAACAGCATCACCTGCTCCTTGTCCGCCAGGGTTTCCTCGATGGCCTTCTTCAGCGAGGGGGCGAGCCAATGACGCGCCGGAGGCCGGTCCTTGCGCAGATCCACCAGCTCGACATCGGGCAGCACGGCGCCGCCGTGGCGGCCCGGCAGCTCGATGCGGGCGTAGCGGTTGCTGTCGGCGTTGACCTTGGTCTCCAGCGACGGCGTGGCGGAGACCAGCACGGTGGGGATGCCGCCGAGATGCGCCCGGGCGACGGCCATGTCGCGGGCGTGGTAGATCGACCCCTCCTCCTGCTTGTAGGCGGAGTCGTGCTCCTCGTCGATGATGATCACGCCGAGATTCTTGTAGGGCAGGAACAGGGCGGAGCGGGCGCCGACCACCACCGGCACCTCGCCGTTCGCCACCGCCCTCCAGGTGTCGCGGCGCTGCGCCCCGGTCAGTTCGGAATGCCATTCCGCCGGCGGCGCGCCGAAGCGGCGGGCGAAGCGCTCCAGCCACTGCGCCGACAGGGCGATTTCGGGCAGCAGCACCAGCGCCTGCTTGCCCGCCTTCAGGGCGGCGGCGATCGCCTCGTAATAGACCTCCGTCTTGCCGGAGCCGGTCACCCCGTCGAGCAGCACGGTGGAATAGACGCCGGATTCCACGCGGGCGCGCAGGTCGGCCGCCGCGGCCTCCTGGTCGGCGGACAAGGTCGGGCCGGGGCGGTGGCAGTCCGGCCGCCCGAGCTTGGTCGGCTGGAGCAGCACCGGCTCCAGCATCCCCGCCTCGGCCAGCCCGCGCACCACGGTGACGCCGCAGCCGGCCTCCTCCGCCAGCTCCGCCGGGGTGCGCGGCGGGCCATCGTCCAGCAGGGCCAGCACGCGCCGCCGCGGGTCGGTCATCTTGAAGCCGGGGGGCGGCTCGGCGTCCGGCTTGCGCAGGTAGGCGAGCATGGCCTTCGCCGGCTCCAGCGCCGACGGCACGCTGATCGCCATGCGCAGCACATGGCCCGGCGGCGTCATGGTGTAGGCGGCGACCCACTCCACGAACTTGCGCTCGACCTCGGGCATCGGCGGCACGTCGAAGCGGCGGACCACCGGCTTCAGCCGCGCGGCCTCCACGACTCCGGCGCCGTCGCCCCACACCACCCCGAGCACGCGGCGCGGCCCAAGCGGAACCTCCACGTAGTCGCCGGGGACGAGGGTCATCCCGGCGGGCACGCGGTAGTCGTAGGCCTCGCGCAGCGGCAGCGGCAGCAGCACGCGGACGCGCGGGTCCGGGTCCGGCAGCGTGGTGCCCGGCAGAAGGGCCTGTGCCGGCCCCCCGGATCTGGCGGAATTTTCACGCATCGGCTAAAGTGCCCCCTGGCCGCGACGCCGGGCACCGAATCCCGGGCAACAGGGCGCGCTCTTCCTCAGCAAGCATGGATTCCTGGTCATGAAGTTCTTCGTTGACACCGCCGACATCGCCGAGATCCGCGATCTGGCCGACACCGGCCTGCTGGACGGTGTTACCACCAACCCCTCCCTCGTCGCCAAGACCGGTCGCAGCTTCCTCGACCTCGTGGCCGAAATTTGTGATGTGGTGAGCGGCCCGGTCAGCGCCGAGGTGGCGTCCACCGACTTCGAGACCATGCTGGCGGAAGGAAAGAAGCTTGCCAAGATCGCCGACAACGTCGCGGTCAAGGTTCCGCTGACCCAGGCCGGCCTGAAGACGTGCAAGGCGCTGTCCTCCGAAGGGACGATGGTCAACGTCACGCTGTGCTTCTCCCCGGCCCAGGCGATCCTGGCCGCCAAGGCCGGCGCCAGCTTCGTGTCGCCCTTCGTCGGCCGGCTGGACGACATCGGGCAGGACGGCATGGGCCTGATCGCCGACATCGTGGAGATTTACAGCAACTACGATTACTTCAAGACCGAGGTGCTGGTTGCCTCGATCCGCAACCCGATCCACATCGTCGACTCCGCCCGCCTGGGCGCCCACGTCGTCACCGCCCCGCCGTCGGTGCTGAAGCAGCTCTTCAACCACCCGCTGACCGACAAGGGCCTGGCCCAGTTCGTGGCGGACTGGCAGAAGACCGGCCAGTCCATCCTCTGAGGACAGCAGCATGGGCCGGGAGCCGGGACACACCCCCCACCGGAAGGACGCGCCGACCGCCGAGGAGGTGTGCGCCTACCTGCGGGATCACCCCGACTTCCTGGTCCATCACGGTGATCTGGTCCACCACCTGACCCCGCCGTCGCAGGACCGCGGGCGCGGGGTGGTGGACCTGCAGGCCTACATGGTCGAGCGGCTGCGCGGCGAGGTCCGCCTGCTGAAGGACCAGCAGCGCGAGCTGATCGGCACCTCGCGCGCCAACATGAACAGCCAGAACCGCATCCACGCGGCGGTGCTGTTCCTCCTCGACGCGCAGAGCTTCGAGCAGCTCATCCAGACCATCACCACCGATCTGGCGGTCCTCCTCGACCTGGACGTCGCCTGCCTGATCGTCGAGTCGAACGGCCAGGACACCCCGCATGTCCAGACTTCTGGGGTCCGGGTGGTCGAGCCCGGAACCGTCGACCGCTGGCTGGGCAAGGCCGACGTGGCGCTGAACGCCGACATCCAGGGCGATCCGGAGCTGTACGGCCCCGGCGCCGGGCTGGTGCGGTCGGAAATTCTGATCCGCCTCCAGGTGTCCAGCGAGACGCCGGACGGCATGCTGGCCTTCGGCAGCCGCGAGCCGGACACCTTCCACAGCGGCCAGGGCACCGAGCTGGTCGGCTTCCTCGCCCGTGTGGTCGAGCGGGTGATCCGCGGCTGGCTCGAACTGCCGGCCTGAACCGCAAGAGCGAATGACCGGAAAACAGAACCCCGTCCTCGGCTTCGCCGCCCAGCCCGACGTGCAGGACGTGCTGGGCCACTGGCGCCGCTGGATGGAGAGCGAGCGCAACGTCTCGCCCCACACGCTGACCGCCTACATCGGCGACGTCGCGACCTTCCTGGAGTTCATCACCGGCTATCAGGCGAAGCCGCCGTCGATGAACGACCTCGCCGCGTTGACCGTTACCGACTTCCGCTCTTGGCTGTCCCACCTCGCCATGAAGGGGATCGGCTCCAACAGCCGGTCGCGCGCCTTGTCGTCGGTGCGCAACCTCTTCCGCTGGATGGACCGCGACGGGCGCCTGCACAACCCGGCGATCAACACCTTCTCCGGCCCGCGCATCAAGCGCCCGGCGCCCAAGCCGCTGACCGTTCTGGACGCCGATCGCCTGCTGGAGGAATCGGAGAAGGAGCCGGACGAGCCGTGGGTCGGCAAGCGCGACCGGGCGCTGTTCACCCTGCTCTACGGCTGCGGCCTGCGCATCTCGGAGGCGCTGAACCTGACGCGCCGCGAGGCGCCGCTGGGCGAGACGCTGCGCGTCACCGGCAAGGGCAACAAGGAACGGATCGTCCCGGTGCTGCCGGCGGTGACGGAGGCGGTGCTGGCCTATATGGATGCCTGCCCTTACCGCCAGGGGCCGGACGCGCCGCTGTTCGTCGGGGTGCGCGGCGGGCAACTCGCCCCGGCCATCGCGCAGCGGCGGATGCGCGACCTGCGCCGCCTGATGGGGCTGCCGGAGACCGCGACGCCGCACGCGCTGCGGCACAGCTTCGCCACGCATCTGCTGGCGGGCGGCGGGGACCTGCGGGCGATCCAGGATCTGCTCGGCCACGCCTCGCTATCGACGACGCAGCGCTACACGGACGTGGAGAGCGAGCAGCTGATGCAGGTGTACCGCTCGGCGCACCCACGGGCGAAGAAGACGCCGTAGGGTCGGAGGGCGGGAGGTGCTTTGCCCCCTCCCCGACCCCCCCCGCTTCGCAGGGGAGGGGGAAAAGGGGCCTCCCCCGCTTTCGCAGGGGAGGGAGAAGAGACGCGCCTTAGATGTGCAGGGCGCGGCCGTCCACGGCGAGGGCGGCTTCCTTGGTCACTTCCGACAGGGTCGGGTGGGCGTGGCAGGTGCGGGCGATGTCCTCGGCGGACGCGCTGAACTCCATCGCCACGGCCAGCTCGGCCACCATCTCCGACACGTTCGGGCCGACCATGTGGACGCCCAGCACCTTGTCGGTGCGCGCGTCGGCCAGGATCTTCACGAAGCCGTCGGTCGTGCCGCTGGCGCGGGCGCGGCCGTTGGCGGTGAAGGGGAACTTGCCCGCCTTATAAGCGGTGCCGGCGGCCTTCAGCTCCTCCTCGGTCTTGCCGACCGCGGCCACTTCCGGCCAGGTGTAGACGACGCCGGGGACGAGGTCGTGGTTGACGTGGCCCGCCTGGCCGGCCAGCAGCTCGGCGAGCGCGACGCCCTCCTCCTCGGCCTTGTGGGCCAGCATCGGACCTTCGACCACGTCGCCGATGGCGTAGATGCCCGGCACGTTGGTCTCGAAATGCTTGCCGATCTTCACGCGGCCGCGGTTGTCCATCTCCACGCCGACGGTGTCGAGGCCCAGGCCGTTGGTGTAGGCGCGGCGCCCGATGGCGACCAGCACGACGTCGGCCTCGATCTCCTCGGCGGTGCCGCCGGCGGCGGGCTCGACCGACAGGGTGACGCCGGTGTTGGTGACCTTGGCGCCGGTGACCTTGGAACCGAGCTTGAAGGTCATGCCCTGCTTGCCGAGGATGCGCTGCATCTGCTTGGACACTTCACCGTCCATGGTCGGCAGGATGCGGTCCAGGAACTCCACGACCGTGACCTCGGCGCCGAGGCGGCCCCAGACCGAACCCAGCTCCAGACCGATCACGCCGCCGCCGATGACGACGAGGCGCTTCGGCACCTCCGGCAGCTCCAGGGCGCCGGTGGAGGAGACGATCTTCTGCTCGTCGATCTCGATGCCCGGCAGCGGGGTGACTTCCGAGCCGGTGGCGATGACGATGGCCTTGGACGCCGTGACGGTGCCGATGCCTTCGACCTCAACGGTGTTCGGGGCGGTGATGCGGCCCGCACCCTTCAGCCAGGCGATCTTGTTCTTCTTGAACAGGAACTCGATGCCGCCGGTGTTCTCTTTGACGACCTTGTCCTTGTGGGACAGCATGCCCGGCAGGTCCAGTTCCACGCCGTCGACCTTGATGCCGAACTTGGCGAGGCCGTGCTTGGCCTCCTCATACTTTTCCGACGCGGCGAGCAGCGCCTTGGAGGGGATGCAGCCCACATTCAGGCAGGTGCCGCCCAGCGCGCTGCGCTTCTCGACGCAGGCAACCTTGAAACCGAGCTGCGCCGCACGGATCGCGCAGACATACCCGCCGGGACCGCCGCCGACCACGACGACGTCGAAAGTGCTTTCAGCCATTGGGGGCTTTCCTTCCGCCATTTTTGTGTTTGCCAAAAGCCTTCCCGTCCAGCGGGGAGGGCCGCGCGCCGATTTATGCCGCCGCTCACGCCAACTGGCAACGGGACAGTTCGTCCGGGGGGAGGGATGCCGGGTTGAAGGACCGGCATGGGAACGGCCGGAACCCATGCCGGAATGAGGGGGACCGGGACCGCTTTCCCGGCCGCATCACACCGAAACGGCGACGAGGAAGAAGCGCGGGGCGCCGCCCTGGGCGACGTTCGCCAGGGTGGTGACCTGGTTGTTGGCCATGTCGTACACGTAGGCGGACCGTCCACCGGCCCAGTACCAGCCGAGGGTTGGATTGGGACCTGCCACCTCCGCCGCCTGGAACGTGCCGAAGGTCGCCAGGAGGGAGACGTAATTCAGCCCGGCGTTGCCGCCGCGCAGCGTCTGCTGCTTGACCACGTCCGCGTTGAAGCGGTTCCAGGCGTCCTGAAGGGGCGTGGCGTGGTTGGGGTTGATGCATTTCAATTCGATGTAGCTGTCGTCGGTCGGGGCCGCGTTGCGGTGAAGGTAGAAATCGGCGCGGGCGGCGGCGTTGATGTTGTTGGTCACCCCCCAGGCCGGGCCGCCCGCCGCGTAGGTCAGGTAGGGATTCGCGGCGTTGGTGGAGGGATAGGGCCGCTCCCGCTCGCAGGTCCAGTTGCCGGCGATGTTCAGGAAGCCGTGGGCGATCTCGAGCTGCAGCCAGACTTCCCAGCCGCCGCGGATGTTGGCGTTCTGCGCGAAGACGGCGGCGCGCGCGCCGTTGGTGGTGCCGTTGGCGATGCACCCCTGGATGGTGGTCAGAAGCTGCTGGCAACGCATGGCGATGTCCCTTTCGTTGATGCCGGGCCGGAACGAGGGTCCGGGCCTCGGCAAAGGGACGGTTCCGCGATGCGCGGCGTGAGGATCAGCCGGAGAAGAAATCCAGCAGCGCCCGCGCCGTCTCCTCCGGCGCCTCCTCGGGGATGAAATGGCCGGCGGGCATCACATGGCCTTCGATGGCCGGGGCGTAGGCGCGCCAGATGCCCAGCGGATCGTCGTAGAGGCGTCCGACCGCGCTGTTGCGGCCCCACAGGAACAGGGCCGGGCACGCCACCTTGCGGCCCGCCGCCCGGTCCGCCCGGTCGTGCTCCAAGTCGATGCTCGCCGCGGCGCGGTAGTCCTCGCACATGGCGTGGACGGTGGCGGGATCGCGGAAGGCGGTGCGGTAGGCCTCCATCGCCTCCGGCTCGAAGATGTCGGCGCTGCTGCCGATGGAGCCGAGCACTTGCCCCAGATAGAAGTCGGGGTCCGCCCCGATCAGCCGTTCCGCCAGACGGTTCGGCTGAATCAGGAAGAACCAGTGGTAATAGGCGGTCGCCATGCGCTGGTCGATGCGGGCGAAGACCTCCAGCGTCGGCACCACATCCAGGAAGGCCACGCGCTCGACCCGCTCGGGATGGTCCAGGACGAGCCGGTGGGCCACCCGCGCGCCGCGATCGTGCCCGGCCAGCCGGAAGCGGTCGAAGCCCAGCGCCGCCATCACCGCCACCTGATCGCGCCCGTTGGTGCGTTTGCAGTAGGTCTCGTGCGCGGAATCGCCCGGCGGCTTCGACGATTGGCCGTACCCCCGCAGGTCGGTCAGCACCACGGTGAAGCGCTCGGCCAGCCGCGGCGCGACCCGGTTCCACAGGGCGTGGCACTGCGGAAACCCATGAAGCAGAAGGAGCGGCGGCCCCTCGCCCCCGACCAGCGTGTGGATCTCGGCGCCGTCGGCGGCGATGCGGTGGCGGGTGAACCCTTCGAACATGCGCGCCCTCCCCTATCCGTTTGAGTGTGGAGAACTGTCCTTCCGCATCGCGGGTCTTCGGAAACCCTTGGTGGGTTTCTCGCGTTTTTCAGCCGATTGTTTTCGACCTCAAGAGGAAAATGCCATGCGCAGCCTGAAGAAGCTCGTCCTTTTCGCCGCCCTGGGCGCCGCCCTGACCACCAGCCTCGCCGCCTGCAACACCATCGGGGGCATGGGCGAGGACGTGCAGGCCGGCGGCCGCGCCATGGAGCGCTCGTCGGACAGCGTCCAGAAGAAGATGTGATCGCGCGGCGCGGACGCCCCGGAGCTTCGGCTCCGGGGTTTCAGCGCCCCGATTTCCGCGTCCCAGTGTTCAGCGCTGCATGCGCTTGATGGTGTTGGTCGTGCTCTGGCCGTCCACGAGGTCGGCCAGCACGACCTTGCCGCCGTAGCTCTGCACGAACCCGGCGCCGACCACCGTGGCGACGGTGTAGTCCGCCCCCTTGACCAGCACGTCGGGCCGCAGGGCGCGGATCAAGTCCTCCGGCGTGTCCTCGCCGAAGATCACCACCAGATCGACGCAGGCCAGCGAGGCGAGCACCGTCGCCCGCGCCGTCTCGGTCTGCACCGGGCGGGTCTCGCCCTTCAGCCGCTTCACCGAGGCGTCGCTGTTCAGCCCCACCACCAGCACGTCGCAGGCCGCCTTGGCCTGGTTCAGCAGCGAGATGTGGCCGGGGTGCAGCAGATCGAAACAGCCGTTGGTGAAGCCCACCCGCTTGCCGCGGGCGCGCCAGCGTTCGGCCCGCTCCACGGCCTGTTCCAGCGTGTCGACCTTCTCCTCACCGCTGCGCCATTCCTGCTCGTGCAGGGCGGACAGCAGCTCCGGCGCGCGGACCACCGCGGTGCCGACCTTCCCCACCACGATCCCGGCGGCCAGATTGGCCAGCCGCGCCGCGTCGGTCAGGTCCACCCCCACCGACAGGGCGGAGGTCAGGGTCGCCACCACCGTGTCGCCGGCGCCCGACACGTCGAAGACCTCGCGCGCGTTGGCCGGCAGATGGGTGGCGCCGTCGCGGGTGACCACGGACATGCCGCGCTCGCTGCGCGTGGCGACCACCGCGTCGATGCCGCAGCTGTCCAGCAGGAAGCGGCAGGCGGCCTCGACCTCGGCGTCGGTGTCGGCGGGCATGCCGGTGGCCTGCATCAGCTCCTTGCGGTTGGGGGTGATCACGCTGGCCCCGCGGTACCGCCCGAAATCGTCGCCCTTGGGATCGACCACGACCGGAAGCCCGGCTTCCCGCGCCGCCTGGATGAGCTGAGTCACCAGCCCGTCGGTCAGCACGCCCTTGCCGTAGTCGGACAGGATCACCGCGCCGACCGTCAGCATGCCGGTGCGGGCGGCGACCATCACCTCCTCCTCCGACCCGATGGCGGCGATGGTCTCGGCGTCGGCGCGCAGAAGCTGCTGGCGACCGCCGATGAAGCGCGTCTTGACGGTGGTCTGGCGCCCCGTCTCGGCGACCAGCCCGCCGCCGTCGCCCGTCTCCTTCGCCACGAGGCGCACCAGCTCCAGCCCCGCCGCGTCCTCGCCCACCACCGACACGAAGCGGCAGCCGGCGCCGAGCGCCATGAGGTTGGCGGCCACGTTGCCGGCGCCGCCGAGCATGGCCGTCTCGCGCTCGATCCGCAGCACGGGGATCGGCGCTTCGGGGGACACGCGGTCGACCGACCCGTAGATGAATCGGTCGAGCATGACGTCGCCGACGCACAGCACGCTGGCGCGGGACAGGGAGTCGATGTGACGGGCAAGGTCGCTCATGCCGGTTCTACTACCAATCTTGGGAGTGGCGCGCCAGAGGAGAGCGCGGCCCCGGACGGAACGCGACCGCTATTCGAAGGCCGGGACCTCGTGGCGCAGGTCGCCGGTGCCCTTGGCGAAGGTCAGGGTCAATTGCCCCTGCACCTCCCGCTCCGCCACCTCACCGGTCCCCGGAACGGAGGGCGGCAGCGGCGGGCTGACCTGAATGCCGGCGGCGGCCAGCGCGTCGCCGGGCCCCGCCGTCGGGGGGGGGGGGACACAGAAGGCGATGCCCGCCATCACGCCGGAGAACGGCGTGTGACCGACGATCCACCCGCCGCTGCCGGTGATGCCGTCGGCCGCCGCCATCAGAGCGGCGGTCCGGTCGGTCTGCAAAACCGCTTCGAATCTCAGGATGGACATGGCTTGCCCTCCTTTCGGGCTGCTCGGAGATCCCAGTATGGGCCGGCGGCACGGCGCCCTCAACCGGACAAAACCCCGCAGCCGCCCCGCGTTGGCTAGGCAGCCGCCCCCGCCTGTCCTATCTTCCGGCATCCCCTCCCCCAAAGACATTCGCCCCCGGACGCCGCCCATGCCCCTGCCCTCCGTGACGCGCAGCCTGTCGGCCAAACTGCTGGTGCTGACCGTGCTGTTCGTCCTGCTGGCGGAGGTGCTGATCTACACGCCGTCCATCGCGCGCTACCGCCTGACCTATCTGGAGGAGCGGCTGGCCGCCGCCCATCTCGCCGCCCTGTCGGTGGAGGCGACGCCGGACATGATGGTGGCGATGGAGCTTCAGAACGAACTGCTCGCCCATGTCGGCGCCCACGCGGTGGAGCTGATCCGGCCGGACAGCCGCGTCTATATGCTGTCCCGCTCCATGCCGCCGACGGTGGACGCCGTCTTCGACCTTCGCGCCACCATGGCGCCGCGGTTGGCCGCCGACGCCTTCATGGCGCTGGCCCAGCGGCGCGACCGGGTGATCCGGGTGATCGGGCCGTCGCCCAAGGACCCTGCCTTCCAGGTCGAGATGGTGATCGACGAGCGGCCGATGATCCGGGCGATGGTCGACTTCTCGGGCCGTATCCTGGCGCTGTCGGTGGCGATCTCGCTGATCGCCGCGGTTCTGGTCTTCGTCTCGCTGACCCGGCTGCTGGTGCGGCCCATGCGCCGCCTGACCGAGGGGCTGGTCGCCATCCGCCGCGACCCGGACGGCACGCCGCCCTTCCAGCCGAGCGCCCGCACCGACGAGATCGGCGTGGCGGAGCGTGAGCTGGCCGACATGCAGGCCACCATCCGCAGCGCGCTACGCCAGCGCGAGCGGCTGGCCGCGCTGGGCACCGCGGTCGCCAAGATCAACCACGACCTGCGCGCCATCCTGTCCACCGCCGCCTTGCTGTCGGAACGGCTGGCCGAGAGCGCCGACCCGGAGGTGCGGCGGGTCACGCCGCGGCTGATGGCCTCCATCGACCGGGCGGTGGAGCTGTGCGGCCAGACCATGACCTACACCCGCGACGGCCTGCTGCCCCTGGCGCGGGCCGAGGTGCCGCTGCGCCCGCTGGTCGAGGAGGCCGGGGCCGCGGCGCTGGCCTCCCTGCGCCCGGATGGGGAGCGGGCGGAGCTGCGCTGGGAAAATCGCGTGCCGGAGGGGCTGACCCTGCGCGCCGACGCCGCCCAGCTCTCCCGCGCGCTGGTCAATCTGGGGCGCAACGCGGCGCAGGCGGGGGCCGAGGCGGTGACGGTGACGGCGCGGGAGCGGGAGGGCGGCGGGCTGGTCCTGCTGGTCGCCGACGACGGGCCGGGCCTGCCGCCGCGGGCGCGCGACAACCTGTTCCAGCCCTTCGCCGGCTCGGCGCGGGCGGGCGGCATCGGGCTGGGCCTCGCCATCGCGCGGGAGGTGCTGCGCGCCCATGGCGGGGACCTGCGGCTGGTGGAGAGCACCGCGGCGGGCACTGTCTTCGCGCTGGAGCTTCCCCCGGGGATCGTCGTGGAGGGTGCCGGCCGATTGGGCGAAATGCCCATATCGGATTCGCCCATCCCGCATTGATTTCCGGCGCCCGCTCCACCAGAATTCGCGGCACGGTCAACCCGTCGGCATCCCGCCGGGCGGACGCCCCGCGCGGGACCGGCAGCGAAGGAAGGGAACGGGACTTTGGAAGGCACGGGCAAGTGGATCACCGGGGGTGTCCTGGGCTTCATGGCGTTCATCGGCCTGCTGGCGGCGTCGCGCGCGTCGGACGATGCGTTCTATTACGGCGGCTGGCTGCTGGCCATCGGCTGTATCGCGACCATCTTCATGATGGTGACGAAGCACTACAACCGCATGGATGAGCAGATCGCCCGCCGGCGCGAGCAGGACTAACCGCGACACCCCTTCAACCGGTGGAGGCCGGGCATGCCGTGGGACCCCGAGCAATACGCACGGTTCGAGTCCTGGCGCCGCCGCCCGGCCCACGACCTCGTGGCGGCCCTGCCCTCCCTGACCCCGCGAAGGGTGGTGGACCTTGGCTGCGGGGCCGGGCAACTCGCCCGCCGGCTGGCCGAGCGCTGGCCGGAGGCCGAAGTGCTGGGGGTGGACAACGCCCCGGCCATGCTGGAGCGCGCGCAGGGCACGCCGTCCCGCGTGCGCTGGCTCCAGGCCGACCTGCGCGTCTGGCGCCCCGATCAGCCGGTCGATCTGCTGATCTCCAACGCCGCCCTGCACTGGCTGGACGGGCACGAGCGGCTGTTCCCGGACCTCCTGCGGGCGTTGGCGCCGGACGGGGTGCTGGCCGTGCAGATGCCCCGCAACTTCGACGCGCCCTCGCACCGCCTGTTGTACGAGACGGCGGCGGACGGCCCGTGGGCCGAGCGGCTGGCGCCGGTCCTGCGCACCGCACCGGTGCACGCGCCCGACGTCTATTACGGCTGGCTCGCCCCGCTCACCCGCCGCCTGGATCTCTGGGAGACGGAGTATCTCCAGGTCCTGGAGGGCGACGATCCGGTGTTGCACTGGACGCGCGGCACGACGCTGCTGCCGGTCCTCGACACGCTGACGGGCGCGGAGCTGGACGCCTTCCTGGCGGCCTACCGCGCCCGGCTGGACGCCGCCTACCCCCGGCGCCCGGACGGCCGCACGCTGTTTCCCTTCAAGCGGCTGTTCCTCGTAGCGCGGGTGTAGACGGACGGCTTCCGGACGTTACGACGCCGGCCTGGGCTGCTTCGCGGCGGTGAGAATGTTCGCCACGCCCACCGCGTTCATACCGGCGCGGGTGCCGATGGCCGACAGCGACTCGCCCGGCTGCGCCTCGATGTTGGCGGCCTTGAGCGCCTGGACCGCCTTGTCGGCGTCCAGCCCGAAGACCGGCGCCACCGTCGCCAGCGGGGCGTTCGCCACCGCCCGCATCATCGCGCCGGGCCCGCCGGTGGAGGCCGGGGTTCCGGTCATCGCCGTGAAGACCAGTGATCCGGCAACGCTGACCACGAAGGCCGACAGGGCCACGTTGCGTTTGAAGTACTGGAGGAAGGCGGTCCAGTTGCGCGCCAGATGCCACACACCGATGGCCGAGAAGCCGACGCTCAGCCATTCGTGAGAGAAGCGCACCAGATTGCCGTTCCAGTGCAGCAGAAGCATGATTCCCGTCACCGTCGAGACGACGAACAGGACGATGGTCACCGGCGTGACGATCTGGCGGGTGATGGTGGAGGAAATGGAAGGCATTGGGAGACGGCTCGCGGGTTGAACGGAATGCGGCCAAAGTGAGGCCGGATTGTAACCGCTTGATGTCCCGCGCCGACGCCGAACGTTACAGAGTGTAACGGCGCCCATCGCCGCCCGCGCGCTTGACCGCCCCACGGTCCAGATGACTGCGTGATCCCAGTGCATGATCGTGGTGCAACCGTCGGGGCTTCCGGTTCATGGGCACGCAGGAACAGCCGGAAGGGTGGCGCGACGAGAGCGAGGAGCACCTGCGCGCCTTCATCGAAAACGCGCTGCGCAAGATGTGGATCGCCCGCACCGACGGGACGGTCGAGTTCTTCAACCGCGAATGGCGCGACTACACCGGACAGGGCGGCGCCGAGGCCGCCCTGCGCGAGAGCGAGGCCAACTTCCGCACCATGGCCAACGCCATCCCGCAGATCGCCTGGATGCGCGACCCCGCCGACTACAGCATCTGGTACAACCAACGCTGGTTCGACGTCACCGGCACCTCGATGGAGCAGATGCAGAACGACGGCTGGTGGACGGTCATCCATCCCGACCACGCCGACCTGATGCTGGATGCCGTCACCGCCGCGCGGGCGGAGGGCCGGTCCTGGGAGTACACCGCGCCGCCGCGACGGCGTGTACCGTTGGCACCTGTTCCGCGCCGTGCCCATCCGCGACGAGGCCGCCGGCACCATCACCCGCTGGTTCGGCACCAGCACCGACATCAACGAGCAGCGCGAGGCGCAGGAGCGCCAGCGGCTGCTGACCCAGGAGGTCAGCCACCGGGTGAAGAACAGTCTGGCGCTGGTGGCGGCGCAGCTCTCGCTCCAGGCCCGCGCGTCGGACAACGACGACGCCCGCACCGTCCTGATGGACGCCTAAGCCGTGTCCTGACCATCGCCGGGGTGCACGACCATCTGTGGCGGCAGTACGACGCGAGCTTCATCGACATGTCCGGCTTCCTGCACGGCCTCTGCCTGAAGCTCCAGGAAACCGCGCCGGGCCATGACCTGAGCTTCACCGGCGACCGGGTGATGGTGCCCACCGATCAGGCCGTCCCCATCGGGCTGGTGGTCAACGAACTGGTCACCAACGCCCTGAAATACGCCTATCCCGACGACCGCGGAGGGCCGATCCGCGTGACCCTGCGCCGGAACGGCGAGGACGCGATGATCCTGGAGGTGATGGACCAGGGCGTCGGGCTTCCCGCCGGCTTCGACCTGTCCGCGCCGACGAAGAGCCTCGGCATGCGGTTGCTGGTCAACACCGTCCGGCAGATCAACGCCACGGTGGACGCCGAACGCCTCGACCCGGGAACCCGCTTCGCCGTCGCCATTCCGGTCGGACGGTGATCATGGAAAAGTCCCTCTCCCGCCTCGGGAGAGGGAAGGGGCCCGCGCGGAGCGCGGGAAGGGTGAGGGTACCGCCAAGAAGCAGCGCCTTGATCCTCGTGCGACCCTCACCCGCCCGCTCCGCGGGCACCCTCTCCCGGGGCGGGAGAGGGAGCTGGATCACGCCTTCTCGATGTAGGCCAGCAGCGGTTCCCAGTCGGCGCGGTGCTCGGCGGCGCGCTTGCCGGTCAGGTCGAACAGGCTGAGGCCGGAGGCCGCGGCGTCGGCGTAGATCTGGCTGTCGCGCAGGCGGGTCACCACGCTGTGCCCGACCCCGCCGAGGAACTGGTCCAGCCGGTCGGCCGCCTTGGTGCGGGCGCGCAGGCGGTTGCCGACCACCGCCACCGACTTGCGGTTCTTGGCGATCGACTTCAGCTCCTCCAGCTTGCCGAGGAAGCGCTGAGTCGCCTGCTCGTCGAAGGCGCTGGGCAGCACCGGCAGCACGACGACGTCGGCCATCCGCACCAGATCCTCGATCTGCTTGGTCTTCAGCGCGGCCGGCGCGTCGATGACGAGGCGCTGGATGCCCTTCGGCGCGTCGGACAGGTCCTTCGCCCAGTCCAGCCCCACCAGAGTAGAGGCCGTGGCCGGGCGGCGGGCCAGCCAGCCGAGCGAGGAGCGCTGGCGGTCCACGTCGGCCAACGCGGTGCTGTGACCCGCGGCGGCGCAGGCAGCGGCGAGGTGGGTGGCGATCGTGGTCTTGCCGCAACCGCCCTTGATGTTGGCGACGAGGATGGTCCGCATGGGTGGGAAGATTACCCCTCCCGGTCGGGCTTTGACCAGAAGGCTTTCGCGTCGGCGAACTCCTCCCACAGGCCGCGGAGCGCCGTCTCGGACTCCGCCACGCCGCGGGCGTGCCAGCCGATGACGATGCCGGCGGCGCGCGGCTCGCCCGGCTCGGGGCGGCTGCCGTCGTCGTGCAGCTCGTGCAGCAGGCGGGTCGCCGTCGCCACATCGTTCAGGTGGCCCAACGCATCCTGGAAGGCCGACAGGTCCTGGATGTAGCGGCGGGCCGGCTTGTCGTCGTAGAGGCTGCGGAAGAACTCCGCCGCGTAGCGCAGCTTCTTCAGGGCGATGCGCAGCTCGTGCCGTTCGGTCACCGACAGCCCGGCGAAGCCGTGGCCGGCGCGGCGGGCCTTCTTGGCGCGGCGCGACAGCAGATGGTCGGCCAGATCCACCACCGGGTCGAACAGGCGAGCGGAATGCTCGCTGACCGGCTGGTCGCGCCAGCCCCGCGCCTCGACCCAGGCGCCGAACTTCAGCAGGAAGGTGGTGTAGCGCTCGGACCGGATGGCCTCGCGCACCCCTTCGTAGGCGCGGTCGCGGCGGGCGCGCGCCGCCGCGGCGAGCGCGTCGATGTCCTCCTGGAGCGGCTTGCCGTGGCCGTCGGCGCGGTGGAAGGAGTCCTTCACCGGCTCCAGCAGTTCGGCCAGGAAGACGTCCCAGTCGCGCGCCGGGCCGAGGCTGCCGCCCAGCCACTTCACCTCGCCCACCAGCCAGGCGTAGGACCCGGCGGGGATGAAATCCTTGAACAGGGCGAGCGCCGAGCGCAGGCGGCGCAGCGCCACGCGCATCTGATGGACGCCCTCCGCGTCTTCGCCGATCAGGGTGACCGCCTCGTTCGCCAGCATGTGGCCGATGCAGGAGCGCAGGATGCGGGCCAGCGCGCCTTCCACCGTGGTGTCGGCGTCAAGCTCCAGCTTGCCCGCCTTGACCACCTTGTCCACCGTCCCGTCGGCCAGAGCGTAGCCGCGCTCCGCCTTGGTCCGCGGGTCGAGCCGCAGCGGGGCGGCCTGGGCCAGCTCCAGCGCCAGATCGTAGAGGGCGGCGGCGGAGCCTTCGAGAAGCTCCAGCTCCACCTCCGACACGGGGATGGAGGCGCCGTCGGGGCTGCGGATCTCGCCGCTGTCGAAGGCGACCTCGATGCGGCTGGCGGTCTCTCCCTCGCCCATCGTCACCACGCGCACGGTGCGCTGGACGAGCGTGGTGAAGAGCGGCTGCAGCTCCGCCGCGCTGACGGAGCCCAGCAGGTCCAGCGCCTCCTGCGATTCGATGGCCGACAGGTCGGGGACCGGGCCGGCGACCGGGTGCTCCCACTCCGCCCGGCCAAGCTCGCCGCGCTCCGGCGCGCCCTTGACCGTCTGGAGATGCTGGTTGCCGACCTTGCGCACGCGCAACGTCACCAGCCGCCCGGCCAGACGCCGGTCGGCGGTGTCGTAATAGGTGCTTTCCAGGGTCTTGGTGCCGGCTTTTCCCTTGGCGCGGGATGCGACCGCCGGGCAGGACCGGAGCTTCGCCATGTCTTCGGCCCTGACGGCCAGCTTCAGCTCGGTTTCCCGGTTGGACTCCGCTTCGACCACCATTCGTGCCCCGTCGTTTCCGGTGGGTCCCCGTGTTGCACAGGCCCCAGCCACGGTCAAGTTACAGAACCATGACGCTTTTGTTGCGGCCCCCGCAATCAGGGGTCCGCCTTTTCCAGCACCAGGAGCTTGGACATGTAGGCCAGCGACGTCTCCCGCAGGCGCAACCCGGCGGCGGCGAACAGGGCGGGCAGGTCGTCGCGCGCGTAATGGGCGTAGAAGGGTTCGTGGAAGGACTGCGGGAAGCGGTCGATCAGCCCGTCCATCATCGGGTTGTCGCCGTACTGCACGCTGTCCATGAAGACCAGGATGCCGCCGGGCTTCAGCACGCGGGCCATCTCGGCGGCGGCCTGGGCGCGGACCTTCGGTGGCAGCTCATGGAACAGGTAGATGCAGGTCACGATGTCCTGCGACCCGGTGGTCAGCGGGATCGCCTCGGCCGCCGCCTGGACCAGCGCGCTGCTGCGCGCCCAGGGGGCGAGGTTGCGCCGCGCCTCGCGCAGATAGGCCGGGGAGAGGTCGAGCGCGGTCACCGGCAGGCGCGGGTGGTTGTCCTTCACGAAGGTCAGGAAGCGCCCCGTCCCGGCGGCCACGTCGAGCAGGCGGCAATCCGCGCTGCGGCGCGTTTTCAGATGCTCGAAGATCGGCACCAGGGTTTGACGGCGCATGGCGTCGGCGCCGCCGCCGAACAGCACCTCCACCTGATGGTCGTAGAGGCGGGCGCTCTCCTCCGTCAGGTAGCCGCCGGTCTGGTAATGGAAGTTCTGGCGGTAGTAGGCGGGCAGCCCCCCGCTGCCGGGCGGCGGGTTGGCGCGCACCTCCACCGCCGCATGGTCGCGGCGGCGGCGCGACACCTCCGGCACGTCGCGGAAGAAGGCCGCGGCGTCGGCCAACAGCCGGCGCGGGTCGGGCATCAGGTCGTGCGGCAGGCGGTAGTAGCCTGCCTCGATGTTGGCGAGGTCGCGGACCAGCAGGGCGCGCAACTCCTCCAGAATCGCGCGGGTGCCGGGCACCGGGCGCCCGCCGGGCGGGGGTGTCCGCGGCGGTCCGGTGATCCGCCGGCCGATCCGCGCGGCCATCATGTACTGGCCGAGGAACCAGGCGACGCGGGCGGACTGGCTGGCCGCGTAAACCAGCCGTGGGGCCAGCCGGGGAGCCAGTTGGGCGGAGGACTGCGGGGTGATCCTGTTCATGGGGATAGAGATGGGATCGGCGGTCCCGCCCGCCCAGAGCCCCGTCTTTTCGCCGCATGGGGCAACCGGTCGCCCACGCGGGCCGTTGCAAAGCGGGCGTCCCTGTGCTGGATTGCCCGGCAAAAGTTCAACCCGTAGGGACAGCAGCCATGACCGAGTTCAACACCATCGACGACCTCGACGTGAACGGCAAGACGGTGCTGGTGCGTGCCGACCTCAACGTCCCGATGCAGGACGGCAAGGTCTCCGACACGACCCGCATCGACCGTCTGGCGCCGACTCTGACCGAGCTGGCGAAGAAGGGTGCGAAGGTCGTGGTTCTGTCGCACTTCGGCCGCCCGAAGAACGGTCCGGACGCCAAGAACTCGCTGCGCAACGTGCTGGATGCGCTGAGCGCCGCCGTCGGCCAGACCGTCGCCTTCGGCGAGGATTGCGTCGGCGACAAGGCCAAGGCCGCCATCGACGGCGTCCAGCCGGGCGGCATCGTGCTGCTGGAGAACACCCGCTTCCACGCGGAAGAGGAAAAGAACGATCCGGCCTTCGCCAAGCGGATCGCCGAACTCGGCGACCTCTACGTCAACGACGCCTTCTCCGCCGCGCACCGCGCCCACGCCTCGACCGAGGGCGTCGCCCAGCATCTGCCGGCCGCCGCCGGCCGCCTGATGCAGGCCGAGCTTGAGGCGCTGACCAAGGCGCTGGAGAAGCCGGAGCGTCCGGTGGCCGCCGTCGTCGGCGGCGCCAAGATCTCCACCAAGCTGGACCTGCTCGGCAACCTCGTGAAGAAGGTCGACATGCTGGCGCTGGGCGGCGGCATGGCCAACACCTTCCTCTTCGCCCAGGGCGTGGATGTCGGCGCCTCGCTCTGCGAGAAGGACATGGCCGATCAGGCCCGCGCCATCATGGAGACCGCCAAGGCCGCCAACTGCGAGCTGCTGCTGCCCAAGGACTTCATCGTCGCCAAGGAGTTCAAGGCCGGTGCGGCCAACCGCGCCGTCCCGGCGGACGGCATCGGCGCCGACGAGATGGCGCTGGACGTCGGCCCCAAGACGGTCGAGTTCCTGGGCCTGAAGCTCCAGGGTGCCAAGACGGTGGTGTGGAACGGTCCGCTGGGCGCCTTCGAGATCCAGCCCTTCGACGGCGGCACCAACGCCGTCGCCGGCCTCGTCGCCGAGCGCACGTCGGAAGGCGGCCTTCTGTCGGTGGCCGGCGGCGGCGACACCGTGGCGGCGCTGGCCCATGCAGGCGTGGATGAGAAGTTTACCTACATCTCCGCCGCCGGTGGCGCCTTCCTGGAATGGCTGGAAGGCAAGGACCTGCCGGGCGTCGCCGCGCTGAAGAAGAAGTAAAGTTTATGTGTCGGGTGGGTGGTCGAGGCCGGCCCCCACCCTTCCCACGGCTTCGCCGCGGGCCCCTTCCCTCCCCCGCTTCGCAGGAGAGGGAGCTTTATCCCCTCCCCTGCGTCAGCGGGGGAGGGTTAGGGAGGGGGCAAGACCTCCCTTCACAAACACCTTGCTACAGCTACAAAGGCCGCCGCGCCTTCAGCGCCGCGGTCAGCGTCCCGTCGTCCAGATAGTCCAGTTCCCCGCCCACCGGCACGCCATGGGCCAGACGGGACACGGAGACCCCGCTGCCCGACAGGCGGTCGGTCACCACATGGGCGGTGGTCTGCCCGTCCACCGTGGCGTTCAGCGCCAGGATGACCTCGGTCACCGCCGGGTCCTTCGCGCGCTCCACCAGGGACGGGATGTTCAGATCGTCCGGCCCCACCCCCTGCAAGGCCGACAGCGTGCCGCCCAGCACATGGTAGGTGCCGCGGAAGGCGCGCGTGCGCTCCAGCGCCCAGAGGTCGCCGGCATCCTCCACCACACAGATGGTCGAGCGGTCGCGGCTGTGGTCGGAACAGACGGAGCAGGGGTCGCGGCTGTCGAGGTTGCCGCAGACCGAGCAGTTGCGGATGGCTTCCGCGGCGAGCGCCATGGATTCGGACAGTGGCACCAGCAGGCTGTCGCGGCGCTTCATCAGGTGCAGCGCCGCCCGCCGCGCCGACCGCGGCCCCAGCCCCGGCAGCTTGGACAGGAGCTGGATCAGGCGCTCGATTTCAGGTCCGATCATTCACGGCTTCGCTGGCACGACTTCGTTGGTGTCAAAGGGTGGCCGGGCCGTGGGTTCGGCCCGGCCGCAAACGCTTTAGAACGGCAGCTTCATGCCCGGCGGCAGCTTCATCCCGCCCATCAGGTTCTGGGTCTCCTGGGCGACGTGCTGCTCCACCTTGGCCTTGGCATCGTTGAAGGCGGCGATGATCAGGTCCTCCAGGACCTCGATGTCCTCCGGATCGACGATCGACTTGTCGAGCTTGATCTTCTTCATCTCGCCCTTGCCGTTGACCGTGACGTTGACCATGCCGGCGCCCGACTGGCCGGTCATCTCGACCTCGCCCAGGCGGGCCTGCATCTCCTGCATCTTGGCCTGCATCTGCTGGGCCTGCTTCATCATCTGGCCGAGGTTCTTCATGGGTCAGAAATCTCCTTCATCGTCGAGCGGGTAATAAACCCCGTCGTCCTGCTGCATGACCATAAGGTCGGGATTCTCCCCGTCATCCGCAACCTGGGGCTCGGCCTCGACCGCCGCCTTGAGGTCGCGGACATCGGTGATCTTCGCGCCGGGAAAGGCGTCCAGAACGGCGCGCACCACCGGATGGGCCTCCGCCTCCTCCAGCGCGCGCCTCTGGGCGGCCTGCTCCTGCTGGATCAGCGTCGGCTCGCCCGGCGCGTCCGACACGATGACGACCCAGCGCTGGCCGGTCCATTCCGTCAACAGCTGGCCGACGCGATTCGGCAGGGTCGCCGGGGCCAGGGTCGTCAGACGCAGCTCCAGCCGCCCCGGCTCCATGCGCACCAGATGGACGCTGCCGGTCAGATGGCCGTAGAGCGCACCCTCGCGCTTCTCCGCGAAGACCTGGACCAGCGTGCGGAAGTCGCGCGGCATCGCCACGCGCTCCTCGTCCGCCACGGCGACGGCAACGGTCTGCACAGGCTGCGGGTTCGACTGCGGGCTCGGCTGCGCCTGGGCGACGGCGCGCACGGCGGAGCCGCCAACCGCCACCGGCCCGCCGCCGGGACCGCGCGGGGCGCCACCGCCACCCTGGCCACCTTGCCCGCCGCCGTTCTGCAAATTCTGGAACTGGCGGATCAGGTCGCCGGGAGTCGGCAGATCGGCGGCGTAGGACAGCCGCACGATGACCATCTCCAACGCCTGCTGCGGCACCGGGGCCGCCTGCACCTCGCCCAGCCCCTTCAGCAGGAGCTGCCACGCGCGGGTCAGCGCCGGCATGCCGAGCTTCGCCGACAGGGCGGCGCCGCGGGTGCGCTCCGCCTCCGGCAGGCCGGGGTCGTTGGCGCTGTCCGGCACGACCTTCAACCGCGTCAGGTTGTGCACGAGGTCGAGCAGGTCCTGGAGGATCACCACCGGATCGGCGCCGACGCGGTGCAGGTCGGACAGCAGGTCCATCGCCTCCGCCGGCTTGGCCGAGACGGCGGCCTCGAACAGGTCGATTACCTTGCTGCGGTCGGCCAGACCCAGCATGTCGCGCACCTGCTGCGCGGTCACGGTGCCGGCGGCCAGCGCGATGGCCTGGTCGAGCAGCGACAATCCGTCGCGCACCGAGCCGTCGGCCGCGCGCGCGATCAGCGCGGCGGCGTCCGGCTCGATCCCCGCCCCCTCCAGGCCGGTGACGCGGGTGAAATGCTCCTTCAGCACCTGGGCGTCGACACGCCGCAGGTCGAAGCGCTGGCAGCGCGAGAGCACCGTCACCGGCACCTTGCGGATCTCGGTGGTGGCGAAGACGAACTTCACATGGGCCGGCGGCTCCTCCAGCGTCTTCAAAAGCGCGTTGAACGCGCTCTTGGAGAGCATGTGGACCTCGTCGATGATGTAGAGCTTGTAGCGCGCCGAGACGGGGGCGTAGCGCACGCCGTCGATGATCTCGCGGATGTCGTCCACGCCGGTGTGGCTGGCGGCGTCCATCTCCATCACGTCAACGTGACGGTCCTCGGCGATGGCCCGGCAATTGTCGCAGACGCCGCAGGGCGTGACCGTCGGCCCGCCGGTGCCGTCCGGCCCGGTGCAATTCAGCGCGCGGGCGATGATGCGGGCGGTGGTCGTCTTGCCCACGCCGCGCACGCCGGTCAGCATGAAGGCCTGAGCGATGCGGCCCGAATTGATGGCGTTGGTCAGGGTGCGGACGAGCGCGTCCTGCCCGATCAGCTCGGCGAAGCTCTTCGGACGGTATTTCCGCGCCAGCACCCGGTAGGCGAGGCCCCCGGACATGCCGGAAACGGAAGAGGACATATCGGCAACGGTGGTATCGGTCACGCGGCTGGCCCGGTAATCGGCTTCACGACGGAGCGCAGAATAGCGTCACGGCACGGGGCTGTCGCCGTTTCAATTCGCTGCAGGAATTTATGGGGAAGGGTGGGAGACTGGACGAACGACCCGAGCCGAAACTCGTTACGGCTGCTTCCTTCCGGACCTGACCGGGTTGGCGAGGGACTCGTCCGCCGCCAGCCTCCCGCGCCTTATATCGGCGATAGGGCCGTCATATGCAAGGCCAATCTGCCGGCTTTCCGTTTGACGCGGAACGAAAAAGCCCCGCGTCCGATGGAACGCGGGGCTTTTGCCTCATTCTCAGATAAGACCGGTGCGCGTTACTGCGGCAGCGGCGCCGGGCTGTCGGACAGGGAGCGCAGATAGGCGATGATGTTCGCCCGTTCCTGGTCCTTCTTGACGCCAGCGAAGGTCATCTTGGTGCCCGGCGCGTAGGCCTTCGGGTCGTAGAGGAAGTGGTTCAGCTCGTCGTAGTTCCAGGGGCCGGCCTTGCCCTTGATGGCGTCGGAATAGGCGAAGCCGTCGATGTGGCCGTGCGCGGCGCCGACGATGCCGTACAGGTTCGGACCGACCTTGTTCGGGCCGCCCTTGTCGAAGCTGTGGCAGGCGGCGCAGGCCTTGGCCGCGGACTGGCCGGCGGCGGCGTCCGCCTTGGCGAGCAGCGGGGCGATCTCGGCGGGGCCGGACGGGGCGGCGCCACCGCTGGGGGCCGGAGCAGCGCCCTCCGGCATGGCCACGACATAGCCGGGCTTCTCAGGCGTCTTCGGGTGCACCAGAACTTCCGCGGCGAAGCCGGCCAGCATGGCGATCAGACCCGCCAGCAGCACGGCGCCGAAAATCTTGTTCCACTCCATGCTCATAACGTCTTGTTCCCCTTTTTTGTCGTGCCGCGGGTCCGTCGCCAAGCTGGCTGGTTCTCCGCCGCACGATAGCGTGACCGCGGCGGCTTGTCACCGCTTCGGCCCCCTCCCTTGCCACAGGAATGTCGGCACTCCGACTGTTGGCCACCTGAATATTGGAGTGACGCCGCTTGACGCAAAGGGCGATCCATGGTTCACCCGCGCCACCTTTCCGACGCGACAGGGGGCCGTTCCATCATGAACGCCGACATGAACGCAGACAGCAAGACGACGCCGAACCCGCCACCGTCCAATCCCATCGTGGTGATTCCCGCCCGCATGGCCTCCACCCGCCTGCCGGGGAAGCCGCTGGCCGACATCGGCGGCGCGCCGATGATCGTGCAGGTGTGGCGCCGCGCCATGGAGGCGGAGATCGGCCCGGTTGTGGTCGCCTGCGCCGAGCCGGAGATCGCCGCGGCGGTGGAGGCGGCGGGCGGCACCGCCGTGCTGACCCGGCCCGACCATCCCTCGGGCTCCGACCGCATCTTCGAGGCGGTCAGCCTGCTCGACCCGGAGGGGAAGTACGACGCGGTGGTGAACGTGCAGGGCGACCTGCCGACCATCGAGCCCGCCGTGGTGCGCGCCGCCTTCGCGCCACTGTCCGACCCGCAGGTGGACATCGCCACGCTGGTGGTGGAGATCACGCGGGAGGAGGAGCGCACCGACCCCAACGTGGTGAAGGCCGTCCTGGAGCTGCCGCCCGGCGCCCGGCGGGGCCGCGCCCTGTATTTCAGCCGCGCCACCGCCCCCTGGGGCGACGGACCGCTGTTCCACCACATCGGGCTGTACGCCTACCGCCGCGCCGCGCTGGAGCGCTACGTCCGGCTGCCGCCCTCGGCGCTGGAGCAGCGGGAGCGGCTGGAGCAGCTCCGCGCCCTGGCCTTCGGGATGCGCATCGACGCCGCCGTCGTTGACGCGGTTCCGCTCGGCGTCGATACTCCGGCCGACCTGGAGCGCGCCCGCGCGATCCTTGCCAAGCGCACCTCCCTCTAAAAGAAGACCTCCCGATGACGACCTCGAACGTGATCGCCTTCCAGGGCCTGCCCGGCGCCTATTCGGACCTGTCCTGCCGGACGGTCTTTCCGGAGATGACGACGCTGCCCTGCGCCACGTTCGAGGACGCCTTCGCCGCCGTGCGCGAGGGGCGCGCGGCGCTCGCCATGATCCCGGTGGAGAACTCCATCGCCGGGCGCGTGGCCGACAACCACCATCTGCTGCCCGAAGGCGGCCTGCACATCATCGGCGAGCATTTCCAGCGGGTGAACCACCAGCTCCTCGCCCCGAAGGGCGCGACGCTGGCCGGGCTGAAGACCGTGCGCAGCCACATCCAGGCGCTGTCCCAGTGCCGCAACATGACGCGGGAGCTGGGGCTGACGGCGATCTCCCACGCCGACACCGCGGGCGCCGCCGCGGAGATCGCCAAGCTGGGCGACCCGCAGCACGCCGCCATCGCCTCCTCGCTGGCCGCGGACATCTACGGGCTGGACATCCTGAAGGGCGGCATCGAGGACGCGGAGCACAACACCACCCGCTTCCTGATCCTGTCCCGCGAACCGAAGACCCCGCCGCTGCCCACCGAGGGGACCGGGGCCAAGATCATCACCACCTTCGTCTTCCGCGTGCGCAGCGTGCCGGCCGCCCTCTACAAGGCGCTGGGCGGCTTCGCCACCAACGGCATCAACATGACGAAGCTGGAAAGCTACATGGTCGGCGGGCACTTCACCCAGACCCAGTTCTACGCCGACGTGGAGGGCCATCCGGAGGAGCGCTCCCTGCGTCTGGCGCTGGAGGAGCTGGCCTTCTTCGCCCGCGCGGGCGAGGTGAAGATCCTGGGCGTCTACCCCGCCAACCCCTTCCGCTATCAGGAAAGCCAGCGCATCGGCGAGGATTGAGGGACGCCCTTGCCCCCACCCTTCCCACGGCTTCGCCGCGGGCCCCTTCCCTCCCCCGCTTCGCAAGGGAGGGAGCCATCCCCTCCACTGCGATAGCGGGGGAGAGTCAGGGAGGGGGCAAGCGATCCGCCATCTCCCTCACTCCCCCTCGGCGATCCACTCGTCGATCAACCGGCGGGCGATGCTGTCGGGACGGGCGAGGCGGAATTCCTCGCTGGGAGTAAACGTGCGCAGGAAATCGCGGTCGAACCAGTGGGCCGTCTCCAGCTCCTCCAGGTCGGTCTGGATGTCCAGCGTGACCGCCCGCGCGCTGAAGCCCAGCATCAGCGAGGACGGGAAGGGCCAGGGCTGGGACGAGTGGTAGCGGATGTCGGTGACCTCCAGCCCCACCTCCTCCAGCACCTCGCGCCTCACGCTGTCCTCCAGGCTTTCGCCCGGCTCGACGAAGCCGGCCAGCACCGAATGCATGCCCGGCGGGAAGCGGGAGTTGCGGCCCAGCACCATCCGCCCGGCCCCGTCATGGACCAGCATGATGACCGCCGGGTCGGTGCGCGGGAAATGGTGGGTGGCGCAGTCCGGGTTGGTGCAGACGCGCACATGCCCGCCCTCCGCACCCGCCGCGACGGAGCCGCAGACGCCGCAGAAGCGGTGCCGGGCGTTCCACCAAGTGATGCCGCGGGCGTAGGCGCACAGCCCGGCCTCCGTCGCCTCCATCACCGGGCCGACGGCGCGCAGATCCTCGAAGCGGCCGAGCCCGGCCAGGGCAGGATGCTCCTCCGGAGCCTCCAGGCCGGTCAGGTCCACGGTGAAGTGCGGAACGCCGTCGAGCAGGCCGAGGAAGACCGGCTCCACTCCCCAGTCGCCGCCGCAGGCGATGGCGACCGCGTGGGCCGAGTCGGCGTCGCCGGTCACGAAGTTGCGCGATTTCGCCACAGGCAGCAGGCGCGCGTTCGGTGAGGCCCAGGCGTCTTTCAGCCAGTCCTTGTCCTTGCGGCGCACGGCGGCGCGGTCGAGCGGAATGCCGGCATAGGCGTTCGGGCCGGCGTTCGGGCGGTCGGGTGGGGAGGAGCGGTCGTGCATGGCGAAGAGGCTGCCACAAGCCCGCGGAACGGGGAAGCGGCGTCCCGCGCAACCCTCCCCTCCTGATGATGGCTCCCTCATTGATGGTTTGCGCCGACGGAACGCCCGATTAGGATGCCGCCCTCTTCCCAACCACGCGCGATCCGGCGGAGCGACCATGACCGAACCCTGCCCCACCCCCCTGGTGACCCTGGCGGAGCGTCTGGCCGACGCCTCCGGCCCGGTCATCCGCCAGTATTTCCGCACGCCGGTGGCGGTGGACGACAAGGCCGACGCCTCCCCCGTCACCATCGCCGACCGCGAGGCGGAGCGGACCATCCGCGCCATCATCGAGGCCGAGCGCCCCGACGACGGCATTTTTGGCGAGGAGTTCGGGACGAAGAACCTGGACGCCGAATGGGTGTGGGTGATCGATCCCATCGACGGCACCAAGTCCTTCATCACCGGCCGCCCGATCTTCGGCACGCTGATCGCCCTGCTTCACCGCGGGCGCCCGGTGCTCGGCATCATCGATCAGCCCATCGTCCAGGACCGCTGGCTGGGAGTCGAGGGGCGCCCCACCCTGTTCAACGGCCAGCCGGCCCACGTGCGCGCCTGCGCCGGGGGGTTGGCCGCGGCGACGCTGGGCACCACCTCGCCCGACCTGTTCCCCGGAGCGGACCAGGACGCCTTCCGCCGGGTGGCGGGAGCGGCCAAGGTGTCTGTCTATGGCGGCGACTGCTACAGCTACGGCCTGCTGGCGGCGGGCTATTACGACCTCGTCGTCGAGTCGGGGCTGAAGCTCTACGACTTCGCGGCGCTGGTGCCGGTGGTGACCGGGGCCGGCGGGCTGATGACCGATTGGGACGGCCGGCCGCTCGACGCCAACTCCAGCGGGCGCGTGGTCGCCGCGGGCGACGCCCGCACCCACCGTGAGACGCTGGCCGCCCTGGCCGGCTGAGACCGAGGAGCATGCCCATGGCAACCATCGCCACGCCCGCCCGCTCCGTCTTCGAGACCTCGCCGGAGAAGCTGCGCCCCTTCCTGCACTCGCTGGCCGGCCGGGTGTCGGGCGGGGCCAACTGGATGGTCCGCAAGAAGACGGTCTGCGACCTGCTGCTGGGGCTGGACGCCTTCTTCGCCCTGCCGGCTGAGGAGCGCCGCGCCCTGATGGGCGCCGAGGACGGTGCCCCCGCCCAGGATGGCACCGGGCCGGAGGACTTCCGCAACGTCCTGCCGCTCTATGTCGGGGCGATCCTGGAGGGGCTGAAGGAAGAGGCCGTGACGGGGCCGGAGCAGGCGGCGATCTACATGCTGTCCATCCATCCGGAGCACCAGATGGCCGCGGAGGAATGGATGCTCGCCGATCCGCGCAACGGCAAGGCGGTGCGCCGGATGATGCGGTCCGACCGCCGCTACCGTCAGCTCATGGAGCGCATGGCCGACCATTGGCGGAAGACCCGAGCCGGTCAGGGCAGCAGCGAGACGGCCAGCAGCCCCAGGTAGATGCCGATGAACAGGCCGAGGACAATCCCGTAATCCTCGTCGGTCATCGGGTTGGAATCGGGGTCGAACTGCCGCATGATATACTCCCGGTGCGTCAACGGATGCTCAGAATAACCGTTGACGACCGCGAAGTTCCCGCGACAAGCCCGTGACTTCCGTCGGGTGGGGCCGGGTGGAGGGTGAACATCCCCATAAAAAACGGACCGCGCCGGAGGGGCACGGTCCGCTGAGTCGGGAGGGACCCGAAGGGAAACGGTCAGGAAGGACTCAGGCCGACGGCCGGGCCTCGCCGGTGATGGCGGGCTTCGGCGGCATCTCCTCGGCCAGCGCGCGGTAGGCCAGCCCGCCGAGCAGCCCGCCCACCAGCGGCGCCACCCAGAAGGCCCAGAGCTGCTGCAGCGCCCAACCGCCGACGACCAGCGCCGGACCCGTGCTGCGCGCCGGGTTCACCGACGTGTTGGTGACCGGGATGCTGATGAGGTGGATCAGCGTCAGCGCCAGACCGATGGCCAGCGGCGCGAAGCCCGCGGGCGCCCGCCGGTCGGTGGAGCCCAGGATGACGATCAGGAACATGAAGGTCAGGACCACCTCGGCCAGCAGGCCGGAGGTGAGGTTGTACGCGCCCGGCGAATGCTCCCCGTACCCGTTGGCGGCCAGCCCCTTGGCGGCCAGCGACCAGTCGGCCTTGCCGGTGGCGATGACGTACAGCACCACCGCCGCCAGGAAGGCGCCGACCACCTGGGCGATGACGTAGGGCAGGATGTCCTTGGCCGGGAAGCGCCCGCCGGCCCACAGCCCCACCGTGACCGCCGGATTCAGGTGACAGCCGGAGATGTGGCCGACCGAGTAGGCCATGGTCAGCACGGTCAGACCGAAGGCCAGGGACACGCCGGTCAGCCCGATCCCGACCTCCGGGAAGGCGGCGGACAGGACAGCGCTGCCGCAGCCGCCGAAGACCAGCCAGAAGGTGCCGAGAAACTCCGCGCTCGTACGCCGGAACATCGACATGTCACCACCTCGTCGGGCTTGCCGCATTTCCGCCTTTTTTGCGCCCCCGGACGGGCCGGCGCCAGCGAACGGGCGTAAGATACCGTTGCGTACGCGGACTTGACGCGCCGCAAGGCGCGTACATGCTAAGGCTGATCCGCCAAACCACTTCAGGCCAACCATGTCAGGACCGACGATGCGCCGAATTCTCGCTGCCGCCCGGACGACGGCCGTTTTGGCCCTACTCGCGCTGTCGGCGCCAATCGAGGCGAAAGGGGTCCAGGCGCAGACGGTCACCGTTCCCGCCCTGAAGCAGTTCGGCGAGCCGGAGTTCAAGCCGGGCTTCACCCATTTCCCGCACGCCAACCCCGACGCACCGAAAGGCGGACAGATCACCCTGGCCGCACAGGGCAGCTTCGACAGCCTGAACCCGATCATCCTGCGCGGCGTCACCCCGCGCACGCTGGGGCTGATCGCCGATTCGCTGATGGTCGGCTCCGGCTGGGAGATGGACGCCGCCTACGGGTCGCTGGCGGAGTCGGTGGAACTGCCCGACGACAGGAGCTGGGCCGTCTTCCACCTGCGCCGGGAGGCGCGCTGGCACGACGGCGTGCCGGTCACCGCCGGCGACGTGGTCTTCGCCTGGGACTCCATCCAGGCGCACGGCAACCCCTTCCTGAAATCCTTCCTCGACCGCGTCGCCGCGGTGGAGGCGCTGGACGAGCACCGGCTGAAGATCACCCTGAAGACCACCGGGGAGATGAAGCCGATCATCGACTTCGCCACCAGCATAGCCCCCCAGCCCGAGCATTGGTGGACCGCCAATGGGCGCGACATCTCCAAGACGACGCTGGAGCCGGTGCTGGGCAGCGGCCCCTACCGCATCAAGGCCGTCGATCCGGGCCGCTCCATCACCTACGAGCGGGTGGCCGACTGGTGGGGCCGCGACCTGCCCACGGCGCGGGGCTTCTACAACTTCGACAGTGTGAAGGTCGATTACTACCGCGACGACGACGTGATGTTCGAGGCCTTCAAGGCCGGCGCCTACGACTTCCGCACCGAGCACCGGGCGCAGCGCTGGACCACCGGCTACGACTTTCCCGCCGCCAAGGACGGCCGGGTGAACCGCGTGGAGGTGAAGAGCGACCTGCCGCTGGGCGCCCAGGGCTTCCGCCTGAACACCCGCCGCGCCAAGTTCGCCGACCCGCGGGTGCGCGAGGCGCTGGGCTATCTGTTCGACTTCGAATGGATTCAGAAGAACATTCTGTACGGCCAATATCTCCGCACGACCTCCAACTTCCCCAACTCCGACTTCGGCGCCAAGGGGCCGCCGACGCCGGAGGAATTGGCTCTGCTGGAGCCCTTCCGCGCCCAGCTGCCGGAGCGCGTCTTCACCACCCCCTTCGAGCCGCCGAGGACCGACGGCAGCGGCAACAACCGCAACAACCTGCGCGAGGCCATGCGCCTGTTCCGCGAGGCCGGGTGGGAGCTGAAGAACGGTCGCATGACCAGCGCCAAGACTGGCGAGGTGCTGAGCATCGAGTTCCTTGACGGCACCGGCGCGCTGACCCGCGTCATCCAGCCCTATGTGGAGGCGCTGCGCAAGGCGGGCATCGACGCGGTGCTGCGGGTGGTCGACACCGCTCAATTCCAGGCCCGCACCGACGAGTTCGACTTCGACGTGGTGGTGGCGAACTTCAACTTCTTCACCCCGCCGGGAACGGAGCTGCGCAGCTACTTCGGCTCCGCCGCCGCGGACGTCCGGGGATCGGCCAACTACGCCGGCATCAAGGAACCGGCGGCCGACGCGATGATCGAAAAGGCGCTGGCGGCGAAGGATCTCGCGTCGGTCCAGGCGGCGACCCGCGCGCTCGACCGCGTGCTGCTGTGGGGCTTCTACATGGTGCCGCACTGGTACAACCCGGACAACTGGATCGCCCACCGGACGACTCTCGGCTTCCCGGAGAAGACCCCGAAATACGATCTGGGCTTCCGCAACAGCGGCTTCCCCGAGGCGTGGTGGGTGAAGCCGGGCAAGGAAGGCTGAGGCCGCCGTCCCATGCCCCCGGAGACACCCACCCCTTTACCGGCGCCCGATCCCCAGGACCTCTTCGACCGGGAGATCCGGCCGCTGCTGGACCGGCTGGAGCGCCAGCGGACCGGAACCCGCGCCGCCATCGTGCTGCTGGTCTTCGCCGTGATCGGCGGGACGGTGCTTGCCCTGGTGAAGCTGCCCTTCCTCCTGAAGACCTTAAAGCACGGCGGAAAGCTCTACGGCGCCCTCACCTTCGCCGTCTTCACCGTCCCGTTCGTTCTCTTCCGCCGCCGCCGCAAGCGCTTCTTCGTCGCGCTCGTGCTGGCCGCCTGCCGCCACGCCGACCTTACCTACGCGCCCGGCGGCTGCCTCGGACGGCGCCGACTGCGCCAGTTGTTCAGCGACCTGAAGCCGAGCGGCGCCCAGGCCGAGGATGGCATCACCGGCGTGCGCCGGGGCCTGACCTTCTGGTTCAACGAGGTCGAGCTTCACAAATCGGCCGGGCTTCTGAAGGGACCCGAGCGGATTTTCCGCGGCTGGCTTCTCTGCATCGATCTGCCGCAACCGGGCGGGTCGCCGCTGTCCTGCACGCTCACCCTCGGCGTCCGGGGCGCCGAGCCGGTGCTGACCCCGCTGAACGGCGCGGTGGCGGAGGCCGAGCAGCGGTTCCCTCCGGAGGTGCGGGCCCTGGCCGCCCGGCTGGCCGCCCTGGCGGGCGCCCGCGAGGTCCGGCTGACCACCGACGGGCTGCGCTTCATCCTGGCGATCGACACCGGGCGCGACCTGTTCGAAGGGATCGCGGCCCTCGACGAGCGGATGACCCCCGCCCTGTTCGCCCGTTTCCTGGAGGAGTTGGACACGCTGACGCGGGTCGTGGACGGGCTTTCCGCGGCGCTCCAGGCGCCAATCGCCGCGCCGTCCCCCCAGCCCGCCGCAAGCTTGGACGCCGCCGAGCCCGCATCCGCCTTGAATGTGCCATAGACGGACCCCTACCTTACCGGAAACAAAAGGACCGAGAGGGGCATGAGGAAGACCGGTAAAGCGATCCTGGCCGCGGTCATGTGCCTGTATCTGGCGGAACCCTTCGCCGTGGCCCATGCCCAATCCAACCCGCAGGGAGCCGCCCGGCACGCCGTCACGGCCCATGGGACGCCCAAATACGGGCCGGACTTCCAGCATTTCGACTACGTCAACCCCGACGCCCCCAAGGGCGGCGAGATCAAGCTGGCGACCTACGGCAGCTTCGACAGCCTGAACCCCTTCATCCTGCGCGGGTCGACCGCCGCCGGGGCCAGCCTGCCCTTCGACACGCTGACGGTGGAGAGCGGGGACGAGGTGCTGACCCGCTACGGGCTGCTCGCCGAGACCATCACCGTCGCCGAAGACCGGAGCTGGGTCCGCTTCACGCTGCGCCCGCAGGCGCGCTTCCACGACGGCGCCCCGGTGACCGCCGAGGACGTGGTGTGGAGCTTCGAGACGTTGCGCGACAAGGGCCACCCGCTCTACCGCACCTACTACGCCGACGTGGTGAAGGCGGAGAAGACGGGAGAGCGTGCGGTCACCTTCACCTTCCGCGACGGCGGCAACCCCGAGCTGCCGGTCATCATGGGCCAGTTGCCGGTGCTGCCGAAGCATGTGTTCGAAGGAAACGGCTCCGGGGTGCGCGACTTCGCCAGCACGACGCTGGACCCCATCGTCGGCAGCGGCCCCTACCGGATCGTCGAGGTGCAGCCCGGCCGCTCCCTCGTCTTCGAGCGGGTGACGGACTGGTGGGCCAAGGACCTGCCGGTCAACCGCGGGCGCTACAACTTCGACCGCATCCGCTTCGACTATTACCGCGACCTCGACGTGGTGTTCGAAGCCTTCAAGGCCGGGGCCATCGATTTCCGGGTGGAGCATTCGTCGAAGAACTGGGTGACCAGCTACGACGTGTCCGCCGTGCGCGACGGCCACATCGTCCGCGAGGAGATCAAGCACCAGGACCCGCAGGGCATGCAGGCCTTCGTGTTCAACAGCCGCCGCCCGGTCTTCGCCGACCGCAAGGTGCGCGAGGCGCTGAATTACCTGTTCGACTACGAATGGACGCGGGCCAACCTGTCCTACGGGTTGTTCCAGCGCACCAAGAGCTTCTTCTCCAACTCCGAACTGGCCTCCGCCGGCCTGCCCTCGCCGGAGGAGCTGAAGCTTCTGGAGCCCTTCCGCGGCAAGGTGCCGGAGGAGGTCTTCACCAAGCCCTTCGCGCCGCCGCAGACCGATGGGTCGGGCAACATCCGCCCGAACCTGCGCACGGCACTGTCCTTGCTCAAGGAGGCCGGGTGGGAGCTGAAGGGCAACAAGCTGCTGAACGCGAAGACCGGCGAGCCGATGCGCTTCGAGATCCTGCTGGTGCAGCCGGACATGGACCGCATCGTCCAGCCCTTCGTCCGCAACCTGGAGCGCGCCGGGATCGAGGCGGCCATCCGCGTGGTGGACACCGCCCAGTATCAGAACCGGATCGACCGCTACGACTTCGACATGGTCATCCAGCGCATCCTGCAATCGACCTCGCCCGGCAACGAACAGCGCGACTACTGGCAATCCGCCCGCGCCGACCAGCCGGGCAGCCGCAATCTGGCCGGCATCAAGGACCCGGTGGTCGACGCGCTGATCGACAAGGTCATCCAGGCCCCCGACCGCGAGAGCCTGGTCACGGCGACCCGCGCGCTCGACCGCGTGCTGCTGTGGGGCTGGTACGTCATCCCGCAATGGCACGACGACGTGCGGCGCGTCGCCTATTGGAACCGTTTCTCCCATCCGGCGGTTGCGCCCAAATACGGCTTGGCCTTCACCGACACCTGGTGGGTCGATCCCGACAAGAACGCGAAGCTCGCCAACACGGCCCGCCGCGCGGCGCCCTGAGACGGTTGGGAAATGGACGCTTCCATCATTTTCCAACCGTAGAACCCGGCAGATCAATGCGTTAGCATTGATCGAGAGGGGCACCCCGGCGGCACGAAAGTGCCGCCGGGGTGAGACGGCAAACAGAAAGGCGAACCCGCGCGATGCTGGCCTACATCATCCGCCGTCTGCTGCTGATCATCCCGACGCTGTTCGGGATCATGGTCATCAATTTCCTGATCGTGCAGATCGCGCCCGGCGGTCCCATCGAGCAGATGATCGCCCGCGTCCAGGGCACCGCGGTGGAGGCGACCGCCCGCATCGGCGGCACCGGCGGCGGCGAGACCGGCGGCCCGGCGGCGCAGCAGGCCCAGGGCGGCGACACCGGCAGCCGCTACCGCGGCGCCCAGGGGCTCGACCCGGAATTCATCAAGCAGCTTGAGAAGGAATTCGGCTTCGACAAGCCGCTGCACGAGCGCTTCATCCACATGATGTCGAACTACCTGATGTTCGACTTCGGCAAGAGCTATTTCCGCGACCGCAGCGTCGTCGATCTGGTGATCGAGAAGATGCCGGTGTCGATCTCGCTGGGCATCTGGACGACGCTGATCGTTTATCTGGTGTCGATCCCGCTGGGCATCGCCAAGGCGGTGCGCGACGGCCAGCCCTTCGACGTCTGGACCTCCGGCGTGGTCATCGTCGGCTACGCCATCCCCAGCTTCCTGTTTGCCGTGCTGCTGATCGTCGTCTTCGCCGGCGGGCGCTATTTCGACCTGTTCCCATTGCGCGGGCTGGTCTCCGACAACTGGGCGAGCCTGCCCTGGTGGCGGCAGATCCTCGACTACATGTGGCACATGGTGCTGCCGGTGCTGTCCATGGTGATCGGCGGCTTCGCCGGGCTGACCATGCTGACCAAGAACTCCTTCCTGGAGGAGATCAACAAGCAGTATGTCGTCACCGCCCGCGCCAAGGGTCTGGCGGAGCGGCGGGTGCTCTACGGCCACATCTTCCGCAACGCCATGCTGATCGTCATCGCCGGCTTCCCCGGCGCCTTCATCGGCATCCTGTTCACCGGCGCCCTGCTGATCGAGGTGATCTTCTCGCTGGACGGGCTGGGGCTGCTGGGCTTCGAGGCGGCGATCAACCGCGATTATCCGGTGATGTTCGGCACGCTGTACTTCTTCACGCTGCTGGGGCTCATCATGAACCTCGTCGGCGACGTGACCTACGTCGCCGTCGATCCCCGCATCGACTTCGAAGCGCGGAGGGTGTGATGGCGAGCTTTTGGCACTCTCCCTCCCCCGCCCCGGGGGAGGGTTGGGGTGGGGGTACCGTCGAGGATCACGGGGCTGATCCTCGGCGGACCCTCACCCGGCGCCTTCGGCGCCACCCTCTCCCCGGGGGGGAGAGGGATTGGACGCAGGAGACGCGACCATGAGCGGCGACCGTTTCCTCGGCCTGCGCGTGACGCCGCTTACCCGGCGGCGGCTGGCGAATTTTCGGGCGAACCGGCGGGGCTTCTGGTCCTTCTGGATCTTCCTGGTGCTGTTCACCCTGTCGCTGGGCGCGGAGTTCATCGCCAACGACCGCCCGCTGCTCATCAAATACGACAACGCGCTCTACTGGCCCGTCTTCACCGCCTATCCGGAGACCACCTTCGGCGGCGAGTTCGAGACGGAGACCGATTACCGCGACCCCTACGTGCGCCAGCTGATCGAGGAGAAGGGCTGGATCGTCTGGCCGCCGATCCCCTACGGCTACCGCACCATCAACTACAACCTGCCGGTCCCCGCCCCGGCCCCGCCGTCGGCCGACAACTGGCTGGGCACCGACGATCAGGGGCGCGACGTGGTGGCGCGGCTGATCTACGGCTTCCGCATCTCGGTGCTGTTCGGGCTGGTGCTGACCGCCTTCTCCTCGGTCGTCGGCATCATGGCGGGGGCGGTACAGGGCTACTTCGGCGGCATCACCGACCTGCTGTTCCAGCGCTTCATCGAGATCTGGCAGGGCCTGCCCACGCTGTTCCTGCTCATCATCCTGTCCAGCGTGGTGACGCCGAACTTCTGGTGGCTGCTTGGGCTGCTGCTGCTGTTCTCCTGGACCTCGCTGGTTCATGTGGTGCGGGCGGAGTTCCTGCGGGCGCGCAACTTCGACTATGTGCGCGCGGCCCGCGCGCTGGGCGCCACCGACGCGACGATCATGGTGCGCCATGTGCTGCCCAACGCGATGGTGGCGACCCTGACCTTCCTGCCCTTCATCCTGAACGGCTCCATCACCACGCTGACGGCGCTGGACTTCCTGGGCTTCGGCCTGCCTCCCGGCTCCCCCTCGCTGGGCGAGCTGCTCGCCCAGGGCAAGGCGAACCTCCAGGCGCCCTGGCTGGGCCTGACCGCCTTCTTCGTGCTGGCGATCATGCTGAGCCTGTTGATCTTCATCGGCGAGGCGGTGCGCGACGCCTTCGACCCGCGCAAAACCATCGGTCAGCTTTCCACGGCCACCGGAACCGCCAACGAGGCGGGCGCGGTGGCGCAGAAGGCCGCAGAATGACCGGCGTTCTTGACGGAACGGCTGTTCGCGGCCATCTTGTAGGCAAATTCACTACATTGGGCGCGAGTCCCATGGAAGACGCTGTCTCCGCCGCGGAGGCCAACCGAAACTTCTCCCAGATCCTTCGCAGTGTGAAGGAAGGGCACAGCTATGTCGTGACCTCCCATGGCACGCCGGTCGCGCGGATCGTCCCCACCAAGCGGAGCAGTGCCCTGTCCGACGCCGCCAAGGCGACCTTGATGGCACGGCTGAGGGCGCAGCCCGTGCAGATCGTCGGTCCGCGCTGGAGCCGCGACGAGCTGTACGAGGAGTGAGCATGCGCGTCGCCCTCGACACGAACCTGCTCGTTTACGCCGAGGGCGTCGCCTTCCTGCCGTCCGACACGCACAAGCCGGCGGTGGTTCACGACCTGCTGGACGCCGTGCCCGCGGAGGACGTCGTTGTTCCAGCCCAGGTTCTGGGGGAGCTGTACCGCGTGCTCACCGGAAAGGCCAAACGCCCGGCGACCGAGGTGCGCACCGCGATCCTGAACTGGTGCGATCTTTACGCGCCGGTGGACACGACCGCCGCCGTGATGATGGCGGCCATCGATCTGGCCGCGATCCATCGCTTGTCGATCTGGGACAGCGTCGTCCTGTCGGCGGCTGCGGAGTCCGGCTGCCGTCTGATGCTGTCGGAAGACATGCAGGAAGGCTTCACATGGCGCGGCCTGACCGTTGTCAACCCGTTCTCCGCCACGCCGCACCCCTTGCTGTCGGCTCTGCTCGCCGGCAAGCCGGCCTCCTAGGATGGAAACCATGACCGCGACCGACGATCTCCTCCAGGTCCGCAACCTCCATGTCGAGTTCCGCTCGGGCGGCGGGGCGATGCACGCGGTGAAGGGTGTGTCCTTCGACATCGCCAAGGGGGAGACCCTGGCGCTGGTCGGCGAGTCCGGGTCGGGCAAGTCGGTCACCGCCCTGTCGATCCTCCAACTGCTGCCCTACCCCATGGCGCGCCACCCGCATGGCTCCATCCGCTTCCGCGGGACCGAGCTGGTGGGGGCGGAGGAGAAGGTGCTGCGCGACGTGCGCGGCGACCGCATCGCCATGATCTTCCAGGAACCGATGACCTCGCTGAACCCGCTCCACAGCATTGAGCGGCAGATCAACGAGACGCTGTTCCTGCACAAGGGCCTGTCCCGCGCCGCCGCGCGCAAGCGCACGCTGGAGCTGCTGCGGCTGGTCGGTCTGCCCAACCCGGAAAAGCGGCTGAACGCCTACCCGCACGAGCTGTCGGGCGGCCAGCGCCAGCGCGTGATGATCGCCATGGCGCTCGCCAACGAGCCGGACCTGCTGATCGCCGACGAGCCGACCACCGCGCTGGACGTCACCATCCAGGCGCAGATCCTGGAGCTGCTGAAGGATCTTCAGCGCCGCTTCGGCATGGCGCTGCTGCTCATCACCCACGATCTGGGCGTGGTGCGCAAGATGGCCGACCGGGTCTGCGTGATGAACCAGGGCGAGATCGTCGAGCAGGCCGAGGTGGCCGACATCTTCGCCCGCCCGCAGCACCCGTACACGCGCAAGCTCCTGGCCGCGGAGCCGAAGGGCGACCCGCTGACCCCGCCCGCCGACGCGCCGGAGGTCATGGCCGCCGACAACCTCAAGGTCTGGTTCCCCATCAAGAAGGGCCTGCTGCGCCGCACCGTCGATCACGTCCGCGCCGTGGACGGCGTGTCGGTCAACGTGCGGCAGGGACACACCGTCGGGGTGGTCGGCGAGTCCGGTTCCGGCAAGACGACGCTGGGGCTGGCCCTGCTGCGCCTGCACGCCAGCGAGGGGGCGATCCGCTTCGACGGCAAGGACATCCAGGGCTGGCAGGCCAAGAAGCTGCGCGGGCTGCGGCGGGAGATGCAGGTGGTCTTCCAGGACCCCTACGGCAGCCTGTCGCCCCGCCTGTCGGTCGGCCAGATCATCGGCGAGGGGCTGACCATCCACGGCATCGGCTCCGGCGCCGAACGCGACGCCATGGTGGCGAAGGCGCTGGAGGAGGTGGGGCTCGACCCGTCCAGCCGCCACCGCTACCCGCACGAGTTCTCCGGCGGCCAGCGCCAGCGCATCGCCATCGCCCGCGCCCTGGTGCTGAAGCCGAAATTCGTCGTCCTGGACGAGCCGACCAGCGCGCTCGACATGTCGGTTCAGGCGCAGATCGTCGACCTGCTGCGCGACATCCAGGCGCGCAACAACCTCGCCTACCTCTTCATCAGCCACGACCTGCGGGTCGTGCGGGCGCTCAGCAGCCACGTCATCGTCATGAAGGACGGCAAGGTGGTGGAGCAGGGACCCACCCGCCGCATCTTCGAGGAGCCGCGGGAGGAATACACCCGCGCCCTGCTCGCCGCCGCGCTGAACCTGGAAGCCGTCAAGTCCGACGCCGTGCGGATGTAGCGGTCCGCGGGCGCTTCGCCTTCGCGTTGGGCGGCGCCTTCGCCCTGACCGGCGGCGCCTTCGGGGAGTCCCGCCCCGGCACCGTCACCTCGCGCCATTGGCCGGGCGCCAGACCGTCCAGCGTCCAGTCGCCGATGGACCAGCGGATCAGCCGCAGGGTCGGGAAGCCGACCGCGGCGGTCATGCGGCGCACCTGACGGTTCCGCCCCTCCCGCAGGGTCAGGGCGATCCAGCTCGTCGGGATGGCGGCGCGGAAGCGCACGGGCGGGTCGCGCGGCCACAGGCCGTCCGGCTCCGCCATCCGGCGGGCCTCGGCGGGCAGGGTCGGGCCGTCGTTGAGCGTCACCCCGTCGCGCAGGCGCTGCAACGCCTCCTCGGTCGGGACGCCCTCCACCTGCACCCAGTAGGTCTTGGGCAGCTTGTGCTTGGGCGAGGCGATGCGGGCGATCAGCGCGCCGTCGTCGCTCAGCGCCAGCAACCCCTCGCTGTCGCGGTCCAGTCGCCCGGCGGCGTAGACTCCCTTCACCGGCACATGGTCGGCCAACGTCGGGCGCCCCTGCTCATCGGTAAACTGGGGCAGCACGCCATAGGGCTTGTTCAGCAGGATCAGACGGGGCACGGTTGGCTCGAACGGGTTTTGAGACGAACAACGACAACATTACAGGGGTTTGCGCCGTGACGCTGCTTTTCTGCTCCACCACCGACCGCTCCGACCGCTGGCTGAGCGAGCTGGACGCCCGCCTGCCCGGGCTGGAGGTGCGGGTGTGGCCCGAGATGGGGGACCCGGCGGACATCGAGATGGCGCTGGTGTGGAAGCCGCCGCACGGGCTGCTCGCCACCCTGCCGAACCTGAAGCTGATCGTCTCGCTGGGCGCCGGGGTGGAATCGCTGCTGCTCGACCCCACCCTGCCCGAGGTGCCACTGGTCCGCATGGTGTCGGAGGGGCTGACCGTGGACATGGCCGGCTATGTGGCGCTCCAGGTGCTGCGTTGGCACCGGCTTCTCGACGAGTACAAGGCGCTCCAGCAAGCCGGGCGGTGGGAGCCGCTGGACCACCGTCCGGCGTCGGAGGTGAGTGTCGGCATCCTCGGCATGGGCGAGCTGGGCATGGCCTCGGCCAAGACGCTGCTGAGCATGGACTACCGCGTGCTGGGCTGGAGCCGGACGCCGAAGACGCTGCCGGGGGTGGAGAGCTTCTCCGGACCCGACGGGCTGGCGGCGATGCTCGGGCAATGCGACCTGCTGGTCTGCCTGCTGCCGCTGACGGCGGAGACGCGCGGCCTGCTGAACCGCAAGCTGTTCGCCGCCCTGCCCAAGGGGGCGGTGGTCGTCAACGCCGCGCGCGGCGGGCATCTGGTGGAGGACGATCTGCTGGCGGCGCTGGAGAGCGGGCACATCGCCGGGGCCAGCCTGGACGTGTTCGCGGAGGAGCCGCTGCCCGCCGGCCATCCCTTCTGGACGCACCCGAAGGTGCATGTGACGCCGCACGTCGCCGCCGTCACCCACCCGTCGCGCTCCGCCGCGGTGGTGGCCGAGGCGATCACCGCCTTCCGCGAGGGGCGCCCCCTGCCGAACCTCGTGGACCGCAGCCAGGGCTACTGAAAACGGTGGCGGTCAGGCGGGCACCACCACAGGGCCGGAGGCGCTCAACTGCGCCTCCAGCCGCGCCTTGGCGGAGGCGGCCACCTCCTCCTCGGCGCGGATGACGGCCATGTCTTCCGGCGCCACGGCGCCCGCGGCGACCACCAGCTCGGCGAAGTCGGACAGGAAGACGCTGCCCTTTACGGTGCGCTGGACGAGCACGCTGCGCTTGTCCTCGGCGTCGCGCTTGCGCTTGATGAAGCCGAGCAGCGACAGCCGGTCGAGCGCGCGGGTCACCGCCGGCTTGGAGATGTTCAGCGTCGCCGCCAGCCCGCGCACGGTGTGCGGCGGATCGCTCAAATAGACCTGAAGCATGATCGCCATCTGCCGCGCCGACAGGTCCGGCCCGTCCTGCCGGACGCTGGCGATCAGAGCCGTCCGCCACAGGCCGAGCGCTTTCAGGTTCCGTGCCATGTTTTCCCCCCGCGTGCCGCGTCCCTTGCCCCGAAGGCCCCCGCATTCGGAACGCGCGGCGAAGGAGTGTCCCCCAACCCGGCTCGGACAAGCAAGCGTTTCGCAACCGGATCGATCGGTCAGTTCGTCGCGGAAGGCTCACGCCCAGTCGGGCGGAGGCGGCTGGCGGCGGATGTGGTGCACCCGCAGGATCTCCAGCTGGGCATCCATGTCATTGGACACCGTCACCCGATAGACGATCCGATAAGGAAGATCGGACAGCTTCAGTTCCCGCGTGCCGGGAAAAATGCCCGGCTTGCCAATGTTGGGCCGCTCGGCGATCAACGCCACAGACTGACGGATGCGCTGCGCGATGCGCACCGCCGCGGCGGGATTGTGCTCGCGGACGTAACGGGAAATGTCGTCGATGTTTCGAAGGGCACCGCGCAGATAGCGGACCTTCACTGCGCCCTCAAAGGCTGGCCGAAAGAGGCAAACGCTTTTTCGACCTCGTCGTCACTGGCGAAGTCACCCTCATCGGCATCGGCGACAGCCCGGCGGATGTCCTCGAACGCCTCACACTGGTCGGCAAGGTAACTCTCGACCGCGCGCTCGACATGCCAAGCCGGATCGTGCGCCGTCGCCCGCGCAAGTCGGTCGAGCGCTTCGGCTATCTTTCCATCCACGCGAATGGTCACGGATACCGGTTCGGACATCGGTGCGCCCCGCTGGGGTGAATGTTGGGGAAAGGGTATGCGGCTCCAATATGGCTTTCAAGGGCCATGGAGATTCCTGTTGATCGGTTAGGGTGTCGCAGGTGGAGGAGTGTATCGGATGACGGAGCTTTGCCCCCACCCTAACCCTCCTCCGCTGCGCAGGGGAGGGAACTCCGCTGGCTTCGGACAACGCCCTCCCCTGCGAAGCGGGGGAGGGAGGGGACCCATGCACCGCATGGGGAGGGTGGGGGCGCCTCGTCGGGAACCCGATCAGTAGATCAACTCGTTCTCGCCGCTGCCTTCGGAGATGACGATTTCGCCGCGGGCCGCCAGATCCTTGGCGAGCTGGACCATGTACATCTGGGATTCGTCCACCTCGCGGACGCGGACCGGACCCATGGCGGCCATATCCTCGCGCAGGATCTTCGCCGCGCGCTCGGACATGTTGGAGAAGAACAGGTCCTTCAGCGTCTCCGACGCGCCCTTCAGGGCGGTGGCGAGCTTCTGCTTGTCGACGCTGCGCAGCAGGGCCTGGACGCCGGAGGGATCGAGCTTGGACAGGTCCTCGAAGGTGAACATCAGCGACTTGATGCGCTCGGCGCTGTCGCGGTTGCGCTCCTCCAGGGCCGCCATGAAGCGGTGCTCGGTCGTGCGGTCCAGGCCGTTGAAGATTTCCGCCAGCATCTCGTGGCTGTCGCGGCGGCTGGTGCGGGCGAGGTTGGTCATGAACTCGGTGCGCAGCGTGCGCTCCACGTCGTCCAGCACCTCCTTCTGCACGGCCTCCATGCGCAGCATGCGCATGATGACCTCCATCGCGAAGCTCTCCGGCAGCTGGGTCAGCACGCGGCCGGCGTGTTCCGGGCGGATCTTCGACAGCACCACCGCCACGGTCTGCGGGTACTCGTTCTTCAAATAGTTGGACAGGACCGATTCGTTGACGTTGGCCAGCTTGTCCCACATGGTCCGGCCGGCGGGACCGCGGATCTCCTCCATGATGGAGTCGACCTTGTCCTTGGGCAGCGTCTTCAACAGCAGGCGTTCGGTGGAGTCGAAGGAGCCGACCAGCGAGCCGGTGGCCGACATCTGCTCGGCGAATTCGACGAACAGGCGCTCGATCAGGTTGGCGGAGACGGTGCCCAGGTTCGCCATCACCTGCGACAGCTCCTTGATCTCCTCGTCGTCCATCATCGCGAACAACTTGGACGAATGCTCGTCGCCCAGCGCCAGCATCAGAATGGCCGCCTTCTCCGGACCGGTGAGGGTGCGATAATCCTCACGAACCTTCAGCGCCATGTATCCGCCTCCAAAAACCCGGCCGGCACCCGAGTCCACCGGTCCTACCCGAAGGTTTTAGTCCTTTCCGAATCGCCACGCCACCCCCGCGACGCCCGCGGGGGTGACAATTTTAACCATATGCCGGATGTTGGAGCGCTTTGTCACCCGAACCGCTTGGCGATGACGGCATAGGCCGCGCGCAGACCCAGCGCCTCGCCGCCTTCCGGGCGGCCGGGGCGGGCGCCGCTGTTCCAGGCGAAGGTGTCGAGATGCGCCCAGGGCGTGTCCTTCGACACGAACTCCTGAAGGAACAGCCCGGCGGTGATCGCCCCGGCCATGCCGTTGCTGGTCACGTTGTTGAGGTCGGCCACCTTGCTGTCCAGCCCCTTGCGGTAGGGCGCCCACAGCGGCAGGCGCCACAGCGGGTCGCTCTGCTCCTCTCCGGCCGCCAGCAGGTCGTTGGCGAGGGCGTCGTCGTTGGCGAACAGCGCCGGCAGGTCCGGCCCCAGCGCGACGCGGGCGGCCCCGGTCAGGGTGGCGAAGTCGATCAGCAGGGCGGGCTTCTCCGAATCCGCCTCGGCCAGCGCGTCGCACAGGATCAGCCGGCCCTCGGCGTCGGTGTTGCCGACCTCCACGGTCAGCCCCTTGCGCGTCTTCAGCACGTCCATCGGCTTGAAGGCGTTGCCGGAGATGACGTTCTCCACCGCCGGGATCAGAACGCGCAGCCGCACCGGCAGCCCCGCCATCATCACCATGCGGCCCAGCGCCAGCGCGTGCGCCGCGCCGCCCATGTCCTTCTTCATCAGCAGCATGCCCGACGATGGCTTGATGTCCAGCCCGCCGCTGTCGAAGCAGACGCCCTTGCCGACGATGGTCACCTTCGGGTGCGTCGGGTTGCCCCAGCGCAGGTCGATCAGCCGCGGCGCCCGTGGGCTGGCCCGGCCCACCGCGTGGATGGCCGGATAGTCGCGGTCGAGCAGCCCGTCACCGACGATGACGTCCAGCCCCGCCTCGAACTCCGACGCCAGCGCGGCGGCGGCGGCGGCCAGCTCCGCCGGGCCGAGGTCGTTGGCCGGCGTGTTGACGAGGTCGCGCAGCAGGGTGGTGGCGGTGGCGGTGCGCTGCACCTCGCCCTGGTCGGCGTGCTTCGGCCAGACGAGGTTGGCGAAGGCCTTCTCCGACGCCTTGTAGCGCCCGAAGCGGTAGCTGCCGAGCGCCCAGCCCAGCGCCAAGCGAGTGGCGGCGCGGCGGTCGAGCGCGGCGTCCACCGCCTCGTCCAGCTGGTAGTTCCCCGGCGGCAGGCCGGCGGGCAGCCCGGCGAGGCCCCACAGGTCGTCCAGCGCCGACACGCCGGCCAGCACGCGGGCGACCGCCCCGCCCTCCCCCTGAATGAAGGCGGTGGAGCCGGCCTCCGCCGTGAAGTTCACGGCCTTCACCCAGGCCGCGGTGGCGGGCGGCTGGCCTTCCAGCCACGTGGCGAGGCCGGCCTTGTTCAGCGGGGTGATGGTCACGGTGCCGGGGCCGGCCGTGGCGAGCAGGGTGGCGAGCAAGACGGGCGTCCTTCGTCAGGAAACGGAAACAGTATGGAAAGCATGGCGCGCCGGGGCGCCCCTGAAAAGGGGGATTGCGGGCCGGCTTGCCGGATCGGTGCGGGGCAGGCATGCTCCGCCCCCCTCCCTTCGCAACCGAGGCGCACCCATGGACGACCTGACCCTGGTCATCGGCAACAAGGCCTTCTCCTCCTGGTCCCTGCGGCCCTGGCTGGCGCTGAAGCGGACCGGCCAACCCTTCGAGGAGATCGTGATCCCGCTGCGCCAGCCCGACACCGCGGCCCGCATCGCGGAGCATTCGCCCTCCGGCCGCGTGCCCTGCCTGCGGCACGGCGACCGGGTGATCTGGGATTCGCTGGCGATCTGCGAGTATCTGGCGGAGTCCTTCCCCGAGGCCGCCCTCTGGCCGGCGGACGCGCATGCCCGTGCGGTGGCACGGTCGGTCTCGGCGGAAATGCATTCGGGCTTCGCCGGCCTGCGCACCCACATGTCCATGGACCTGAAGGCCTTCCGCCCCGGCGTGGGCCGCAACGCCGAAAGCGAGGCCGACATCGCCCGCGTCTTCGCCCTGTGGCGCGACGCGCGGTCCCGCTTCGGGGCGGGCGGCCCCTTCCTGTTCGGCGACTTCTCCATCGCCGACGCCATGTACGCGCCGGTGGTGACGCGCCTCCTCACCTACGGGGTGGAGATGGACGGGCTGTGCGGCGACTACGCGCGGGCGGTGATGGACCTGCCGGCCATGAAGGAGTGGGTGGAGGCCGCCAAGGCCGAGCCATGGGACATCTACGCCGACGAACGGACCATCTGACAGCCGAAAGGGGTCAGGGCGTCGCCCCTCCCGTCGGCTCGTTGGCGGCGTTGCCGATCAGCCCAACCTCGCGGTAGTAGCGCTCGGCGCCCGGATGCAGGGGCACCGAGACGTTGGCGACCGCCTTGGTGGCGTCGAAGCTGCGTCCCTTGGGGTGGCCTTCGATCAGCAGGCGGCGGGTGTTCTCGTGCCACAGCGCCTTGGTGACGCCGTGGATCAGGCCGGGGTCGCGGTCGGCGCGGACCAGCAGCTCCGCCCCCACCCCCAGCGTGTGAATCTCCGGGACGCCGGGGTAGGTGTCGGCGGGGATGGTCTGGTCCATGTAGAAGCGCTGGCGGATGCGCAGCCGGTCGGCCATCTCGCCGTCGAGCGGGATCAGACGGATCGGCTCACGGTTCGCCACGTCGGTGACCGCTGCCACCGGAAAACCGCCGACCATGAAGAAGGCGTCCAGCTCCTTCTTGGCCAGCCGGTCCGCCGCCGTGCCGGGCTTCAGGTAGGCCGAGGGCCGCAGTTCCGCCTCCTTCACGCCAAAGGCGTCGAGGATCGCCCGCGCCTCCACCAGCACGCCGGAGCCCTCCTCCCCCAGCGAGACGGCCTTGCCCTTCAGGTCGGCCACGCTGTGCAGGTCGCTGTCGGCGCGCACGACGAGCTGGATCGCCTCCGCGTAGAGCATGCCGATGGAGCGCAGCCCCTCGAAGGGCGCCTTGCCGTGGAAGATGCCGGAGCCAGTGTAGGCCCAATAGGCGATGTCGGCCTGGGACATCCCGGCCTCGACCGCGCCGGAGCGCAGCAGCTCGATGTTCTCCACCGAGCCGAGCGTGGCCTGCGCCACCGCGATCAGCCCCGGCACGCCGCAGCTTCCCCCGCGGTCGCAAGGGCGGGAGCCGGGCGGGTTGGAGATGGCGTTGGCGATCAGCCCGCCGATCGGGAAATAGGTGCCCGACGTGGTGCCCGTGCCGATCCGGAAATAGCGGATGTCCTGCGCCGCCGCGCCCCTTGGCAGCAGGCCGAGCAGAGCGGCCCCCGCGACACCGGCGAGGACCTGACGGCGGCATGGGCGGCGGCTGGGCGAAGGACCGGCGGGGCCTTCGGCGGAAAGGCGGGGGTTGGCTCCTGCGCGCGGCACCGGCGGGTCCACCTTTCCTGCTGGCCAGCCGTCCCGGCGGCGTGTGTTGGACACGCTCTTACAAGAATACCCGCAGCCGGGCTTTTTCAAGGCGTCGGGGGCTTAAAAGACGCCCGTCAGATCAAGAACCCCGGCGAGTGCTACCGCGCCGCCACACATTTGCACCACGCGGCCCGACGCCGCCTGCCCCAGCGCCACCGACAGGCCCAGCCCGGCGCAGATGACCAGCATCACGCCGGACGACAGCCCCGCCCAGAACAGCGGCCCGCCCATATGCACATAGCCGTGGAAGACCCCCGCCGCGGCGACCGTCAGCACACCCAGGGCCAGGGGAGCCTTCAGCCCGAAGGCGACCAGCCCGCCCATCAGGATCAGCGACGCCGACAGCCCTTCCGCGGCGTAGGGAAGACGGATGCCGATCTGCGCGGCCAGCCCGGCAGAGAGCACCGCGGTCAGCGCCGCCACCGGAAGCTGCCAGACGGAGGCGCCGCCGTTCTGCCCGCTCCACAGCCCGATGGCGAGGAATCCGAGCAGATGCTGCAGCACCCACACGGGTTCGGTCAGGCCGGTGCCGAACGGCCCGGTCACCGTCATCCGCGCCAGCGCGGGCGCGGTCCCGGCACCGATCAATATGAGCGCCAGAAGAACCGACCGGATCGCCACCATCCCCTACCCCTTTTCCCCAACGACTTCGCGCAGCACCGGGCCGGTATGGCCGCTGCGCGGGGTGGGGTCAAGTGACCAGAGCCGAGGGCTTTCAGAAGCTGGACATCAGTAACCCAGGGGGCCGGGGCCGTACTGGCGGAGGTCCTGCTGCTTGCGGAGCAGGTCGCGCTGCTGCAGCGGGTCGAGCCGGCCCATGGCGTCGTCGGTGCGCAGCCGGTCGACCTCCGGGCTCATCAGGTCGCGCTTGGCGCGGTCGGTCAGCCCCTGGGTGGACCCCGGCGCCGGCAGGGCGGGCGTGGCCGGCTGGTCGATGGGTGGCGGCGGCGGGGACGAACTGCCGCGGCGGCGCACCGGCGGCGGCTGGTTGGGCGTCTGCGAGGCGTCGGAGAGCTTTTGCGGCGGAGCGGGTGCAGGCTCTGGCCGCGGTGCGGGAGTCGGGCGGGCGTTCTCCTCCGCCTGGATCTGGCGCAGCGTCTTTAGGCCGCCGCTTTGCGCGGACACCGGCGGTGCCGCCTGGGCCCGTCCCGGCATCTCGTCGCGCACCTCCGTCGCGCACGCCCCCAGCGTGAGGACGGCGAACGCGACGGCGACGGGCAGGAACACGGCGGTGGGGCGGATCGGTGTCATACCAACCATGTCGTGTCCCGCGAAGGCGGGACAAGGCCCCCTGCCCATCTCCCTCTTCTTGGTGAGGCCGTAAGGAGACTCCCAACCGCCGGCTTTTGCCGCTAGAATGTTCTTGTTTTGTTCGAACCGAGACTGTTGGCATTCACATCGGCGAAGGGAGGGCTGGGCATGGCGGAACGGACGGCACGGCGCATCCTGTCCCTGTGGCTGCCGCGCCTGCCCACCGACGCCCACAGCCGCCGCCATCCGGAGCGGCCCGGGCACCCCCTGGCCGCCATCCTGGCCGAGCGCGGGCGGCTGGGCGTCGCCGCCGTCAACCGCGCGGCGGAGGAGGCCGGGGTGTGGCCCGGCATGAGTCTGGCCGACGCCCGCGCCATCGAACCCGCCCTGGCCGTCTTCGACGCCGATCCCGAGTCGGACGCCCGCCTGCTGGAGCGGATCGCCGGCTGGTGCACGCGCTACACCCCGTGGACCTCCCCGGACGGCCCGGACGGGGTGGCGCTCGACATCACCGGCTGCGCCCACCTGTTCGGCGGGGAGGCGGCCCTGACCGCCGACCTGTCCGCCCGGCTGACCGCGGCGGGCTTCGAGTCGCGGCTGGCGGTAGCGGACACGTCCGCGGCGGCCTGGGCGCTGGCGCGGTTCGGGAGGGAGGGACCCGCGAAGCGGGAGGGTAGGGGCAACCGGGCCGACACCCTCCTCTCCCCCCTCCCCGTCGCCGCGCTGCGTCTGCCCGCCGCCACCGTGGAGGGGCTGGCCGCGGTGGGCTTGCGGCGGATCGGGGATCTGCACGCCATTCCCCGCGCCACGCTGGCCGCCCGCTTCGGGCCGGAGCCGCTGCGGCGGCTCGACCAGGCCTACGGGCGGCTGGACGAGCCGCTGTCTCCCCGCCTGCCGGTGCCGCCGCACAGCGCCCGCCTCGCCCTGCCCGAGCCGCTCACCACCGCCGAGGCCATCGCCGAGGCGCTGCGCCGCCTGCTGGCCTCCCTCTGCGCCGGGCTGGAGAAAACCGGCGAGGGCGCCCGCCGCCTGCGGTTGGAACTGCACCGGGTGGACCGCCGGCTGGAGGACGCGCCCCAGACGCTCGCCATCGGCACCGGCCGCCCGGTGCGCCGCCCGGACGCGCTGATGCGGCTGTTCGTCCAGAAGCTCGACCGGGTGGAGCCCGGCCCCGGCCTGGAGCTGATGGTGCTGTCGGCCACCGAGGCCGGCCCGCTCGCCGCCGCGCAGGCCGCGCTGGATGGCACAACGGATGGGGGCATGGACGGGCAGCCGGAGCTGGGCGAGCTGATGGACCGGCTGGGCAACCGGCTGGGGGAGCGGGCGGTGCTGCGCCTGGTCCCACGGCAAAGCTGGCTGCCGGAGCGCAGCGTGGCCCCCGCCCCCGCCTTCACGGATGCCCCCGGCGGTGCGCTGTGGCCCGCCGACCGCCCGCGCCCGGTGCGGCTGCTCACCCCGCCGGAGCCCATCGAAGCCATGGCCCTGGTTCCCGACGACCCGCCGGCGATGTTCCGCTGGCGTGGCGTCCAGCACCGCATCCGACGAGCCGACGGGCCGGAGCGGATCGAGGCCGAATGGTGGCGGCGCAGCGGCGAGCCCCGCGATTATTACCGCGTCGAGGACGAGGCCGGCCGCCGCTTCTGGGTCTTCCGCCAGGGGCTGTACCGGCCCGGCGTGGCGGCGTTGTGGTTCCTGCACGGCTTCTTCGGGTGAGGGGGCCGCCATGACCCCCTACGCCGAACTCCAGGTCTCCACCAGCTTCACCTTCCTGGAGGGCGCGTCCCACCCGGACGAACTAGCGCTGACCGCCGCCGGCCTCGGCCACGCCGCCGTGGCGGTGACCGACCGCAACTCGCTGGCCGGGGTGGTGCAGGCGCACGCCGCCGCACGCAAGCACGGCCTCCGCCTGATCGTCGGCTGCCGGCTGGACCTGACCGACGCGGACAGCCTGCTCGCCTACCCCACCGATCGGGCGGCCTACGCGCGGCTGTCGCGGCTGCTGACGCTGGGCAAGCGGCGGGCGCCCAAGGGGGCCTGCTTCATCGGTCGCGCGGATGTGCTGGACCATGCGGAGGGAATGCTGTTCCTGCTGGTGCCGCCGGACGACCGCGACCCCGCCTTCATCCACGCGCTGCGCGGCTGGCGCAACGATCTGGGGAACCGCCTGCACCTCGCCGCCAGCCACCGCTACCGCGGCGACGACCAGCGGCGGCTGTCCTGGCTGGCCGGGCTGGCCGAGGCGGAGCGGGTGCCGCTGGTGGCGACCAACGACGTGCTCTACCACACGCCCGCCCGCCGCCCGCTGGCCGACGTGATGACCTGCATCCGCAGCGGCACCACCATCGACGAGGCGGGCTGGCGCCTGTCCGCCAACGCCGAGCGGCACCTGAAGGCCGGGGTGGAGATGGCCCGCCTGTTCCACCGCCACCCCGAGGCGGTTGCCCGCACGGTGGAGGTCGCCGCCGCCTGCCGCTTCTCGCTGGAGGAGCTGCGCTACGAATACCCGGACGAGGTGGCCGAGGACGGGCGCAGCCCGCAGGAGACGCTGACCGACCTGACCTGGGCCGGCGCCGCCCGCCGCTACCCGGACGGCGTTCCCGAGACGGTGGCGAAGGCCCTGAACCACGAGCTGGCGCTGATCGGGCAGTTGGGCTACGCGCCCTATTTCCTGACGGTGCACGACATCGTGCGCTACGCCCGCTCGCAGGAAATCCTGTGCCAGGGCCGCGGCTCGGCGGCCAATTCGGTCGTCTGCTATTGCCTGGGCATCACCGCGGTCGACCCGGTGCATTTCGACCTGCTGTTCGAGCGCTTCATCTCCGCCGCCCGCAACGAGCCGCCGGACATCGACGTGGATTTCGAGCATGAGCGGCGCGAGGAGGTCATCCAGTACATCTATCGGAAATACGGGCGCGAGCGGGCCGGGCTGACCGCCACCGTCATCCGCTACCGCGCGCGGGGCGCCATCCGCGAGGTCGGCAAGGCCATGGGGCTGTCCGCCGATCTGGTGGCGCGGCTGTCCGGCTCCGTCTGGGGGTGGAGCCGCCACGGCGTGGACGAGGAGCGCGCCCGGCAGTACGGCTTCGACCCCGACGACCCGCGGCTGCGCCAGACCCTGGAGTTGGCGCAGGAGCTGATCGGCTTCCCCCGCCACCTGTCGCAGCATGTCGGCGGCTTCGTCATCACCCGCGGCCCCTTGAGCGACCTCTGCCCCGTCGCCAACGCCGCCATGGAGGGCCGCACGACCATCGAGTGGGACAAGGACGACATCGACGCGCTGGGCATCCTGAAGGTGGACGTTCTGGCGCTGGGGATGCTGACCTGCCTGCGCCGCGGCTTCGACCTGCTGAAGCGGCACTATGACAGCGACCTGACGCTGGCGACGGTGCCGCAAGAGGACCGCGCGACCTACGACATGCTGTGCCGGGCCGACAGCCTGGGCGTCTTCCAGGTGGAAAGCCGGGCGCAGATGTCCATGCTGCCTCGCCTGCGGCCCAAGACCTTCTACGATCTGGTGATCGAGGTCGCCATCGTGCGTCCCGGCCCGATCCAGGGCGACATGGTCCACCCTTACCTGCGCCGCCGCACCGGCGAGGAACCGGTCAACTACCCGTCTCCCGAGCTGGAGAAGGTTTTGAGGAAGACGCTTGGCGTGCCGCTGTTCCAGGAGCAGGCGATGAAGATCGCCATTGTCGGCGCCGGCTTCAGCCCGGAGGACGCCGACCGGCTGCGCCGCGCCATGGCGACCTTCCGCAAGACCGGGCTGGTCCACACCTTCCGCGACCGCTTCATCAAGGGGATGGTCGCCCGCAACTACGACCACGCCTTCGCCGAGCGCTGCTTCCAGCAGATCGAGGGGTTCGGCGAGTACGGCTTCCCCGAGAGCCACGCGGCGAGCTTCGCCCTGCTGGCCTATGTGTCGGCCTGGATGAAGTGCCATCATCCGGACGTCTTCGCCGCGGCCTTGCTGAACAGCCAGCCCATGGGCTTCTACGCCCCCGCCCAGATCGTCCGCGACGCCCGCGAGCACGGGGTGACCGTGCTTCCCCCGGACGTGAACGCCTCCGACTGGGACTGCACGCTGGAACCCCTGTTGCCCTCTCCCGCCCCGGGAGAGGGAGGGACCCGCCAAAGGCGGGAGGGTGAGGGTAACGCCGAGAATCAGCGCGCCAATCCTTGGATGCACCCTCACCCGGCCGCTGCGCGGCCACCCTCTCCCGGGGCGGGAGAGGGAATAAGGCATGCCCTGCGCCTCGGCCTGCGGCTGGTCCGGGGGATGGACGAGGAGGACGCCCGGCGGCTGGTGCTGTGCCGCGGGGCGGGCTACCGCGATCCCTACGACCTGTGGCGCCGCGCCCGCATGCCGGTGGCCGGGCTGGAGCGGCTGGCCAGAGCCGACGCCTTCCGCTCCGTCGGGCTGGACCGGCGGGCCGCGCTGTGGGCGGTGAAGGCGCTGGGGGCGCAGCCGCTGCCGCTGTTTGCCGGCCTCGCCGACTCCGCCCGGGAGGAGCCACAAGCGCTCCTGCCCGCCATGGCGCTGGGCGAGCATGTGGTGATGGACTACGGCAGCCTGTGCCTGTCGTTGAAGGCGCATCCCATGGCGCTGCTGCGCGACGGCTTCGCCGGGGTGGCCCCGACCGAGCGATTGGGAAGGGTGCGGGCCGGGACGCGGCTGACCGTGGCGGGGCTGGCGCTGGTCAGGCAGCGGCCGGGCAGCGCCGAGGGCGTGGTCTTCATCACGCTGGAGGATGAGACCGGCATCGCCAACCTCGTCATCATGCCGGACGTGTTCGAGACATTCCGCAAGACGATCCTCGGCGCCCGCCTGATCGCCGCCACCGGCCGGGTGGAGCGCACCGGCAAGCCCAACGAGGAGGGCGGCGAGGTCATCCACCTGCGCGTCGAACGGTTGACCGACCTGACGCACCGGCTGCGCGACCTGACCGACCCCGACGCGCTGCCCAGCCGCTCCGCCGCCGCTGTCTTCCCGGAAGGCCGGAATTTCCGCTGAGCAGGGGGTCGAAAGGAACGGTCAGTCGATCAGGTCCGCGACCTCGCGCACCCGGCCGTTGTCGATCATGAACTGGACCAGATCGGGACGCTCCCGGCCGTAGCTCCGGTGACGGGCGCGGACGGCATCGACCAGTTCACCCCGGCGCTCCAGGATCTCGTCGGCGAACTCGATCATGCGGAGGTTGGGCCACGCCTTGTGGCGGATGTTGACCACGGCGGCCATCGCCTCGGCGGCGGGCCGGTCGGGGCTGGCCTGGGCCAGGATCATGGTCAGGGCGGCGGTCGAGCGCGAAATGCCGGCGTGGCAATGGACCAGCAGCCCACCCACCCCGGTCGGCTCGGTCATCAGGTCGCGCCCGAAGGCCAGGATGCGCTCGACGTCGGCGCGCTGCGGCAGGGACTGGCCCATGTAGGGGTCGATGATGTCGTGGAAGCGCAGTTCCAGCCGCTTGTGCTCGCCGTAGGAACCGAAGGCGGTCGGCTCCGGGTGGCCGGGATCGAGGATCGACAGGACGTGGGTCACGCCGGCCTCGCAGAAGCCGTTCAGCTCCTCGATGCCGCAGACGGTCAGTCCGAAGGGAACGAAATCGCGGGCCATGGTCCTCGTCTCTTGCCGTGCGCGCGGAGGGCGGCGCGGTTCGCATGTGGCGCCGCCGGTCCGTGCCGTCAAGCTGATCAGAGGCCCAATCAGAGGACGTTGAACAGATACAGCAGAAGAATGATCGGAATGGGAATCCCGACAAGCCACAGCAAAACGCCCTTCATGGATCGCTCCCTTGGTTGAGGCCGGAACGGCCGATGCAATCCCCAACAGCACAACAGCGCGTTGGTTGCCGCGGCCGACCCGGTCGAGGGGGGCTTACCCGGAAAGGGCGATCCCGGAAGAAACGCGGATTATTCCGCCCCGTCCTGATCCGGAGCGGGCTCCGCGGCCGGTTCCGCGCGGGGCGGCGCCACGGGGCGCGGGCGCGGGGCGCGCAGCTTCTTCAGCAGCAGCGCGAAGGGCTTCAGCGCGCGGTCGAGGATCGCCGGCTCGGCCTCCAGCCGCGACAGCAGGAAGGCGGCGGCCTCCAGGGTCGACACGCTGTCGCGCCGAGGCTCCTTGCGGGCCTGCCCGTAGAGGGAGCGGAACTGCGGGTTCAGCACGATGCGGCGGCATTTCAGGAGCCACGGGTTGCGCCACCACAGCGTCTTGGCCTGGCTCCAGGTGCCGTCCAGGACGATGACGCCCTCCAGGTCGCCCAGCACCAGCTCGCTGTCCTTCTGCGGGACGCCGCCCTTGTCCACCACGGACACCTCCGGCAGGGGGCCGGCACCCTGCTTGACCGGACCGAGATAGAGCACGCCCCAGCGCTTGTAATCGACCTCGCGCCCCAGGATGCGCTTCAGGTTCGACCAGCTCAGCCCCACCTTCAGCGCGGAGTTCTTGAACTGGAGATGGGCGATCTGCGCGGTGCCCAGAGTCTCGCGCTTTTCCTGCGGGTGCTGGAGGATGAGCAGGAAGACGGCGTTGTCGATCGGCTCCACCGCCTCGCAAACGCACAAATGCATAGGTTTTAGGCAGGCGGGGCAGGGTTCGGCGTGCATGGTCGGTCTCGAAGAAGGAACATCGGCGGAAAAAAACGGGAGGCGGGGACTATGGGCCTGCCGCCCGAAAAAAGAAACGGGGCCGGAAAAAGAAACCGGGCGCATTAAAGTTTGCATAACGCGTGATCTGCATCACTTAGAGGCCTGGACCTTGCATGATAGCGTCCAGACACACAGGACGGGTTGGGCCGAGGGCGGCCGACAGGACCGCTCCCCAGGCTCTCCCGACGCTCAGAAGGAGGCTTGCCATGCTGCCCGCTCATTTGGCCGCCCGCTTGCTGGAGCAACGCCGGGCCCAGGAATCGGCGGAATTCGCCCGGCAACTGCCGCTCTACGCGGACGACGCGCCCTTTCCGCCCGACGCCGATCCGGATGGCGAAACCGGGCATCCTCTGCCCGACTGGGCCACCAACTACTGACCGGAAAACGACGGGCGGCTGTCGTGTAAGCGACATCACCGCCCGTACGTCCGTCCGCATCACGCCACCTCGGCCCAGGACGCTCCGTTTCCGCCCGTCGGAGCCGGACGCCGAACCGGGGTGGATGTGGATGCAGGCGTGGGAACGGCCCGCTCCGGTGCTTGCGCCGGGACCAGGGCACCGTCACGCCATTCCAGAAGCCACGCCCCCGGGCGACCGCCCCGGCAGCGCTCCAGTTCGGCGCGCCAGTGTGGATCGCCCACGCCCGGCTCCTCCGTCCGGCTGGGAGCCGGCGCGATCCGCCAGCGGGTGACCGCCGCGCTCGCCGCCGAGCGGCGGGCGGTGCTCTGCAGCAGGAATCCCGTCACACCCGACGACTCGGCGGCCAGTTGCAGCCGTCGGCTCGCCGTCAGGTCCAGCCCCCCGACCTCCCCCAGCACGGCGGACAGCCGCTTGCAGCGCAGCGCCTCCTCCATCGCCCACAGGGCGTCGGTGTCGCGGGTCGCGCGCACGGCGATCAGCCGGTCCGGGGTCAGCCCATAGGCGGCCAGCCCGGCGGCGTGCAGGTCGCGCCCGCGCACGACCCACAGCGCGGGCGCCGCCTCTCTGGCGAGGCGGGCCAGCAGATGCGCGGCGAAGGCCGTGCCGGCCCCCGGCTCTTCCCCCGCCACCTCGTGCAGGCAGCCGAGCGGCAGTCCCCCCGCCGGAAAGGCCCCGTCAAGGTCCGGCAGGCCGAAGGGCAGCACCCGCGTTCCCTCCCCGCCCAGCCCTTCCAGGCCCCGGATGCGGGCGCGCAGATCGGCCAGAACGGTCGCCCGGTCCGGCGGGGGCGCTTCAAAACTCTGGAGGTTGGGCATGGGAAGTTCGGGCATGACTCACTTCCGCTGGTCAGGTATTTGTTCCTGACATGTTCTATCATGCCCAAACCGTCCAGGGGAGTCGGGAAATGCATCCCAAAATGAAAGGGGGTGCCCTTTCGGACACCCCCTCGCAAGACCGGTTGAGGAGTGGAGAGTGGATCAGCCGGCCTGTTGGATCGCCGACAGGACCCAACGCCCGCCGCGCGGACGGGTGAAGGTCCAGATTTCCGTGGCTTCGACCGGACGGTTGGGGTCGCCCTCGACCACGCGGTTGCTCGCGCGGTCCACCGTCACGTCGGTCAGCGAGAAGCGCATCGCCACGGTGGCGTATTCCACGTTGCCCTCGCGCCACGCCTCGGCCAGGTCGCCCTGGAGCAGGCGGACGTCGGACAAACGGTTGACCACGCCGCGGTTGTGGTTGGCCGCCAGTTCCTCGGTGAAGTAGGAGGCCATCTCCGGCGTCACGGCGCTGCGCAGGGCCATCAGGTCCTCGTTGCCGTAGGCGGTCTGGACCGTGACCAGCGTCTGCTCGAACGCCTGGTAGTCGGCCGGGCCGATGCCCACGTCGTCACGGCGCACGCCCGGACGGCCGGACGAGGCCGGACCAGCGGCAGCACCACCGCGAGCGCCACCGCCCAGCGGGTTGTAGCGCACGTCCGCCGCGTCGCGGTTCATCGCTCCGGGGTTCTGGGCACCGGAGTTCATGGCGCCCGGATTCGGGCCGGCATAGGCGGTGTTGGAGGCGCCCATGCCCGCCGGCCGCGCCGCGCCCGCCGAGCGGTTGCGGAAGAAGCGCATGGCCAGCCGGACCAGGAAAACAACCAGCAGGATCTGGAGGATGAAGCCCAGGATGCCCGCGAAGCTGCCCAGCCCGTCGAAGAAGCCGCCGCCGAACAGCAGCCCGCCGATGCCGGCGCCGATCAGGCCGCCCATCAGGGCCGGCATGAAGCCGCCGCGCGAGAAGAAGCCGCCGCGCTGCGCCGCCGCCGGGGACGCCATGCCCGGCTGCTGCATGCCCGGCTGCTGCGCGCCCGGAGTCTGGGTCGGGGCGGCCGAGCGCTCCATCGGGGCGGCGCGCGGAGCAGTGTTGGTTTGGGCCGGCGCCTCGTAGGTGCGCGAGCCGCGGCTGCCCACGGAGCTGCTCTTGCCCGCGCGGGCGTCGGCGGTGCCGGCGGTCAGCGCCACGGCCAGCGCCAGAGCGACGGCGCCGAAGGCGCGGGCCGGAGTGCGGGTAACGGTGCGGGGGGATCGCGTGTTCTGGGTCATGGCCGTGTTCGGAAAAGCCCTCGGTTCGGGGGACGCTCAATCATGTAGCGTCCTCCTATATGGTATGGCAGCCCTGCTGTTTTAGAGGGGCGGCAACCAAACCGGCCAAAAAATACGCAGACCGCGCGTGGCGCCCGATCAGGCGGAGGCGCGCTCCCACACTGTTTCCACCCTATGGAAAGACCCCGCACCGGTCGGAACGACCCGCGGCGGCACGGCGGCCGTCCGTTCCGCCGCCTGAAGCGACGTCCAGACGCGGCGGCGGACCTCAATCTGGCGGCGGCAGTCGCGCGAGCAATAGAGCGGCGCCGGCCCGCGCGGCGAACTGCGGCGGAACGGCTGTCCGCAGCAGGCGCAATAAAGCGTGGTCATGATGATCCTCCCTGTTTTTTCCGACCTGTTTTTCCGATGACTGGTGCCCCGCCCATCACCCTGTGGAGCGGGTGCCCGTTCGGTTCTTTTCGGTCTAAAGTCTCGACCTGCGCGCACCATTGTTGTGCCTAAGGACGCCCCAGACCAGAGAGGCCTTCGGCATATGGCCGCCCGACAACCCGGCGATTCTGGGAAAATCGCCGGAACAACAATCGCTTGGCTTCCGACAGATCCGGATCGCGCGTCCATTCGCCGCATCCGGGCGTCATCCCCCCTCTCCGTTTGGACGATGACCCTGCGTCCGCCCGATCATCCGTATGACGACGCCCCCGCCCGGACCGTGAGCGCGTCCGTGGTGCCGGGCACCCGATGGAGATAGGCCGGGAACCGCCGGGCACAGCCGCGGGTTGCTCACCCGTCACGCCCGACCGGCTCCGCCCACGGCTTCATCCGCCGGCGGCTCCCCACGGCGGCTCTCCTGCTCCGGTGAAGCCCCATGAGCGACATCCGCACGCGCCCCGCGCCCGCCACCAGCCTCTCGGGCGTCGCCACGGCGGCGCCGGTCATCCACATCGATCTGGAACGGCTGGAGCGGCTGCGCCGGCTGAGCCGGCTGATGGACACGCGCTGGCGCGTTCCCGGCACGCGCATCCCCTTCGGGCTGGACGGCATCGCCGCGCTGGTCCCGGTCGCCGGCAGCACGGCGACCACCGTGGTGGCCGCCTACATCGTCATGGAGGCCGCCCGCTTCGACCTTCCGAAAAGCCTGATCGCCCGGATGATCGCCAACATGGCCGTGGATTGGGCCGGTGGCTCGGTCCCGGTGATCGGCACCCTCTTCGACATCGGCTTCAAGGCGAACCGCCGCAACCTGAACCTGCTGCTCGAGCATCTGGAGAACCGGCTGGCCGCCCCCACGTAACCGGCAAGCCTGACGGACGGGCGCTCGAACGCTTGACTTGTGTCAAAGCGGCGGGAGGCGGTCTGCACGATCCTCCCCGCCATGAACGCGATCTCCCCCGTGGCCTGCGCCACCGCCGCCCCGACCGCCCCGCTGAACGCCGCCCTGCTCGCCAAGTACGACGGGCTGCGGGTGCCCCGCTACACCAGCTACCCGACGGCGCCACACTTCACGGCCGCCGTGGGGGCGGAGCGATACGCGGGCTGGCTGGCGGAGCTGGACACGGCGGCCCACACGGGGTCGCTGTACCTGCACGTGCCCTTCTGCGCGAAGATGTGCTGGTACTGCGGCTGCCACACCAAGATCGTCGCCCGCTATGCACCCATCGCCGAGTATCTCGGCCATCTGCGGCGCGAGATCGGCATGGTCGCCGACCGCATTTCCGGACGGCTGCGGGTGCGGCACATCCATTTCGGCGGCGGCACCCCGACCATGATGGCGCCGGACGACTTCGAATCGCTGATCGCCCTGCTGCGCGAGCGCTACGACGTGACGGCGGACGCGGAGATCGCGGTGGAGATCGACCCGCGCACCCTGACCCGCGACATGGCGGAGGCGCTGGGCCGCGCCGGGGTCAACCGCGCCTCGCTCGGCGTGCAGGACTTCGACGCCGGGGTGCAGGCCGCCATCAACCGCATCCAGCCGCGGGAGCAGACCGAGCAGGCGCTGGAATGGCTGCGCGCCAACGGCATCCGCCACATCAACCTGGACCTGATGTACGGCCTGCCCGGCCAGTCGGTGGAGAGCGTCGCGCGGTCCGCGGAAATCGCCCTGACCATGGCGCCGGACCGGCTGTCGGTCTTCGGCTACGCCCATGTGCCGTGGATGAAGACGCACCAGAAAAAGATCGACGAATCGGCGCTCGCCGGCACGCTCGGCCGGTGGGAGCAGTTCGCGGCCATCGCCGGGGTGCTCACCGACGCCGGCTTCCAGCCCATCGGCCTCGACCATTTCGCCCGGCCCGACGACGAACTGGCCGTGCAGCAGAGCGAGGGGCGGCTCAGCCGCAATTTCCAGGGCTACACGACCGACGACGCGGAGGTGCTTCTGGGCTTCGGCGCCTCCTCCATCGGGGCGCTGCCGCAGGGCTATGTGCAGAACGCCGTTCCCTTCGACCAGTACGCCCAGGCCGTCGAGGCCGGACGGTTCCCGACCGGCAAGGGGCTGACGCTGACCGCCGACGACCGGCTGCGCCGCGACCTGATCGTGCGGCTGATGTGCGACCTGTCGGTGGACGTCGGCGCGGTGGCCGAGGCCCATGGGCTGGCCGCCGGGACCTTCGACGCCGACCTGGAGGCCATGGCCGATCTGGTGGCCGACGGGGTCGCCGTGGTGGAGGGCCGCCGCGTCCATGTGCCGGAGCCCGCCCGTCCGCTGATGCGCATCGTCGCCGCGCGCTTCGACACCTACCTGTCCACCGGCGCCGGGAAGCACAGCCGCGCGGTGTGAGGGGCCGCACCCTGGGATCGGCAGGAAAAAGGACGCTTTTTGCCTGCCTCTGGCCTTCCGCGCGCAAATCGGCGAAACTGGCGCCTGTTGAACATCTTTGCGGACGCGGCAAAGGAACAGGTTCCAGGGACGGGCACCGATGATCACGCTCTACACCTTCGCCTCGCCGAACGGGCAAAAGGCTTCGATCCTGCTGGAAGAGCTGGGTCTCACCTACAAGGTCCACAAGGTCGACCTCGTGGCCGGCGAAGGCCGTCAGCCCGACTATCTGGCGGTCAGCCCGATCGGCAAGATCCCGGCCGTCGTCGAGGATCTGCCCGGCGGCCGGAAGCGCCGCCTGTTCGGGTCGGGGGCCATCCTGCTGCACTACGCGGAGCGCACCGGCCGCCTGCTGCCCGAGGACGAGGACGAGCGGGCGGAGGCGATGAGCTGGCTGATGCTGGGCGTCAGCGACCTCGGCCCCTCGGGGCTGAGCAAGTTCCGCTTCGCGGTCATGGCGCCGGAGAAGATCCCCTACGCCATCGACTACTTCAAAGGCGAGCTGCAGCGCATCCACGCCGCGATGGAGGAGCGTCTGGGCGCATCGGAGTATCTGGCCGGCGGCGCCTACTCCATCGCCGACATCGCCTGTTTCCCCTTCGTGGCCGTGGCCGCCAAGGCGGAAGGCAACGTGCTGGACCGCTACCCCAACCTGAAGCGCTGGCACGACGCGGTCTCGGAGCGCCCGGCGGTCAAGCGCGGCATGGCGGTGCCGGAGTGAGCCGCCTCATGCGCCGCCCCACCGCCGCCATCCTTCTCACCCTCGCCACGCTCCCCCTGCTGGGCGCCTGCCAGACCGCACCGGACGGGACGGAGGCGCAGGCCCTGCTTCCCACCGACGCCGATCCCGGCACCTATTGGCAGGGCGACCGCAGCCAGGCCTACGAGCGCGCCTATGTGGTCGCCCGCAACCCGCAGGAATGGACCGATCTCTGGGCCCGCGTCGGCGAGGCGGCGCCGGGTCCCCTGCCCGGCGACCGCATGGCCGCGGCGGTCTTCCTCGGCCCGCGCGACACCGGCGGCTACGGCGTGTCCATCGTCAGCGCGCGGGCGGCGGGCGGCGATGTGGTCGTCGGCTACCGCGAGCGGGTTCCGGGTCCGGCCCAAGCGGTGGCGCAGATGCAGACGTCGCCTTATGCGGTGCGGCTGATCCCGATGGCGGCGGGGACGGCGAAGTTTCAAAGGGAGAAGTGAGGGGGCACTTGCCCCCACCCTTCCCGCTTCGCAGGAGAGGGAACATGATCCCCTCCCCTGCGTCAGCGGGGGAGGGTTAGGGTGGGGGCACCAACAACTAGCGCTTCCCCACCACCCGCGGATCCAGCGCGTCCTGCAGCCCATCGCCCAGCAGGTTGACGGCGATCACCGTCAAAAAGATCAACAGCCCCGGCCACACCGCCAGCAGAGGCGCGGTTCCCACCAGCTCCTGCGCGTTGGTCAGCATGTTGCCCCAGGAGGGCAGCGGCGGCTGGATGCCCAGTCCGAGAAAGCTCAGCACCGACTCCAGCAGGATCACGTTGCCGACGGTCAGCGTCGTCGCCACAACGGCGGGGGCGGCAACGTTCGGCAGGATGTGGGCCAGCATGATGCGGCGGCTGTCCGCCCCCATCGCCACCGCCGCCCGCACATAGTCGCGCCGCCGCGCCGACAGGGTGGCCCCGCGCACCAGCCGCGCCACCGTTGTCCAGCCGAACAGCGCTACCAGAACGACGATGCGCAGCAGGCTGGCGTCCTCCGCCCCCGCCACCTCCGGCGGGATGCCCAGCCGCGTCAGGTCGATGGCGCCCAGCACGATCAGCAGCGGCAGCAGCGGCAAGGCGATCAGCCCGTCGGTGACGCGCATCAGCAGATCGTCGAGCCGCCCGCCGAAATAGCCGGCCAGCAGCCCGATCCCCGTGCCGATGACGGCGGAGGCCAGCGCCGCCGCCACGCCGACAAACAGCGACACCCGCCCGCCGTAGAGCAGCCGCACCAGCAAGTCGCGCCCCAGTTCGTCCGTGCCCAGCGGATGCAGGGCCGAAGGCGGGCCGAAGCGGTCGAGCAGGCTGATGCCCGTGGCCTCCACCCCCAGCCAGTGTTCCACCCAGGGCGCCGCCGCCGCCGCGACGGCCAGGACCAGCAGCAGCAGGGCGCTGACCGCCGCCAGCCGGTGGCGGGCGAAGCGCCGCAGGAACCGCCCCGCCCTCACGCCCCGTCCCCCTTGAAGGAGATGCGCGGGTCCAGCCCGGCGTAGGCGGCGTCGGCCAGCAGGTTGCCGGCCAGCGTCGTCAGCGTGGCGAACAGCAGCGCCACCAGCGCCACGTTCAGGTCGTTGCCCATGATGCTGTCGTAGATCAGCTTGCCCATGCCCGGCCAGGCGAACATTGTCTCGGTCACCAGCGCGCCGGAGAAGAGGGCGCCGAACTCCAGAGCCACGATGGTCACGATGGGGATGGTCGCGTTGCGCAGCGCGTGGCGCCAGACCACCCGCCCCTCCTCCAGCCCCTTGGCGCGGGCGGTGCGGACGTAATCCTGGCGAAGCTCGCCCATCATCGCGGCGCGGACGTAGCGCGTGTAGCCGCCGATGCTCGCCAGCGTCAGCGAGGCCACCGGCAGCACGAGGTAGGGCAGCCGCTCCCACCAGCTCTCGCCGCCGACCGGGCCGAGGCCGGAGGCGGGCAGCCATTGCAGTTCCACCGCGAAAAGCAGGATCAGCAGCAGCGCCAGCCAGAAGGCCGGGACGGAGATGCCGGCGAAGCAGAACAGGTTGATGGCGTTGTCCGCCCAGCCGTAGGGCCGCCGCGCCGCGTAGACGCCGAGCGGCAGCGCCACCGACAGGGTCAGCGCCATCGCCGCGCCGAGCAGCAGCAGCGTGTTGCCCAGCCGCGGCAGGAGGATCGTCAGCACCGGCTGCGCGTAGAGCCGCGAGAAGCCGAAATCCCCCGTCAGCGCCGCCTGGAGCCAGTGTCCGTAGCGCTCCAGCAGGGGCTTGTCGAGGCCGTAGAGCGCCTTCAGCCGCGCCGCGTCGGCGGGCGTGGCGCGCGGGTTGCCGGCCAGCATCATGTCCACCGGATCGCCCGGCATCAACGTCATCAGGACGGTGATGACGAAGCTCATCAGCAGCAGGACGACCAGCGCCTGGAGCAGACGGGAGGCGAGGAAGCGGGTCATGGAGTGTTGGGGGCATTGCTGAGCGGAGCCCCCCTCCCAACCTCCCCCCGCTGCGCAGGGGGAGGAGCCATTCCCTCCCCTGCGAAGCGGGGGAGGGAGGGACCCACGCGCAAGCGTGGGAGGGTGGGGGCAAACACCCGCGACACCCTCACTCCTTCGCCTTCCACGTCTCGATCCACAGCGTGCTGGAATCCAGATGCCCGGTCGGCACCACACCCTCCAGCCAGGACGGCAGGATGAAGGGATCGGCGCGGAAAAACAGCGGCAGGTTCGGCAGGTCCTGGGCGTAGAGCGTCTGCAGCTTCGCCCACAGCGCGCGGTTGGCGTCGGGCTCGCAGACATGCTCCAGGTCTTCCAGAACCTTGTCCATTTCCGGGTTCCGGTAGCCCGTGTAGTTCTGGCCGGCCCAGTTGTTGCCCTCCGTCGGGATCATGCTGGAATGCAGGATGGTGCGCGGGATGTTCTCCGGCGCGCTGATCCAGGCGAACAGCGCCATCGACTTGAAGCGGCGCTTCTCCAGCGTGTCGCCGAAAAGCACGCGGGCCGGCTCGTTGACGATGCGCACCTCCACGCCGGCCTGCCGCCACTGCGCCTGGAGCACCTGCTGCAACACCTCGCGAGAGCGGTTTCCGGCGGTCGTCATGATCTCCAGCGACAGCCGCTCCCCCTTGGCGTTGTGGCGCACCCCGGCGCGCCGCTCGCTCCAGCCCGCCTCGTCCAGCAGCTTGCCGGCCAGCGCCGGGTCGAAGGCGTAGGTCGGGTAGCCCGGCGCGTGCACGCGGTCGAGCGGGCTGATCTCGTTGTGGGCGACCGGCTGCCGCCCGTCGTAGAGTTGCTTGGAGATCGCCTCGCGGTCGATGGCGTGGAGCAGCGCCCGGCGCACCCGCAAGTCGGCCAGCGCCGGGTTGTCGAGGTTCAGCTCGACATGCTCGAAAAACAGGCCGGGCTTGTAGAAGACGTTGTAGCGGCTGCCGTGCCGCTTCTCGAAGGCGAGCACCTGATCGAGCGGCAGCCCGGTCTCCCCCGGCACCATGTCGACCTGCCCGGCCAGCAGGTTGGCCTCCAGCGCGGCGGTGTTCTCGATGGACTTCACGATCACCCGCTTGAAGGCCGGCTTCGCGCCCCACCAGGTCGGGTTGGACTCCAGCACCACATGGCTGCCAGGCTCGACCTGGGCGATGCGGTAGGGGCCGAACCACAGGCCGGGGTTCGTCGTGTCGGTCTCGTACTTGGAGCGGTTGCGGTAGGTCGCCGGGTCGGCCTCGAACACCGCACGCTCCAGATGGGCGGGCAGGATCTCGAAGTCGTTGATCTCGGCGTAGCTGCACACCGCCTTGTCGCGATGGATGGTGAAGGTGCGCTCGTCCTTCGCGTCGATCGCCACGATGTCGCGCGCGAACAGGTCGAAGTTGCTGTACCCGCTCTGCGGGTGCTTGCCGACGGTCCAGGTGAACAGCACGTCTTCGGTCGTCACCGGCGTGCCGTCGCCCCAGGTCGCCTTGGGGTTGATGGTGTAGGTGACCTTGATGCCCTTCTTGCCGTCGGCCCGCGTCTCGTACTCCGCGGTGCCCTTATCCAGCGCCGGCAGCTCGGTGCAGAGCAGGCAGGTCAGGCGCCAGTCGGGATCGTAGGCGGTGAAGGGCCGGCGCGCCATGGACAGGACGTAGCTCTTGGCCATCATCGCTTCCATGGAAGGGTGCCAGTTGGACGGGAACTGGGTCATGCCGATCACCAGCTCGTCCTTCGCCGCCAGCGCCGGGGTGGCGATGGGGGCGGCGGCCAGAGCGGCGGCCAGGGTGAAAGCGGCCAATCCCGTTCGCATCGCGGCGTCATCTCCGTCCGGTGAAGTCCCGGCTACGAACTATGGGGACCCGCGGCCCTGCGGTCCAGCGCCGATGCGGCTTTCGCGACGTCCCAAGGGAAGCCCCAAGGGAAGCCCTTGACGGAACGGGGCCGCCGGTGTTTGTGGTCTGCCCCATACGCAACCGAATGGATGGGGAGCCCGACAGGCCATGGCCGGCACCGTGACCCTGACCCGCGACGGCGTCGTCGCCACGCTGACCCTCAGCAACCCCGACAAGCTGAACGCCTTCGACAAGCCGATGTGGCTGGCGCTGATCCCGCTGCTGCGCCAACTCGGCGCCGACGAGACGGTGCGCGCGGTTGTGCTGCGCGGCGCCGGCGGGCGGGCCTTCAGCCCCGGCGCCGACATCTCCGAATTCGAGACGGAGCGCAACAGCCCTGAGCAGGGCGCCGACTACGGCGTGCTGATGGACGAGGGGCTGACCCTGCTGCGCGACTTGCCGCACCCGACGCTGGCGGCCATCCAGGGCGCCTGCTGCGGCATCGGGTTGGCCGTGGCGCTGGCCTGCGACCTGCGGGTCTGCACCACCGGCAGCCGCTTCGGCGTGCCGGTCAGCCGGCTCGGCATCTCCATGGCGTTGCCCGAGCTGAAGCTGCTCCACGACATCGCGGGCGGCCCGGCGGCGCTGGAGATCCTGCTGGAGGGCCGCGTCTTCGGCGCGGAGGAGGCCAAGGACAAGCGGCTCGTCCACCGCCTCGTGGCCGACGAAGCCTTCGAGGGCGAAATCGCCGCGACCTGCGAGCGCATCGCCGGGGGCGCCCCGCTGGCCGCCCGGCTGCACAAGCAGTTCGTCCGCCGCCTGTCCGACCCCGCCCCGCTGTCGGAGGCGGAGATCGCCGAATGCTACCACTGCTTCGGCACGGAGGATTTCCGCGAGGGCTACCGGGCGTTCCTGGAGAAGCGCAAGCCGGTGTTCACGGGGCGCTGAGCGCTCGCGCATGCCAGGGTTCACCCCATAGCGATGGTTTCCGGACGGCGGAAGTCCAGATTGGGATCACCATCCCCGCTCCGTCGTTCCATCCTCCGCAGTCGCCATGCCCCGCGCCACCCGCTTCATTCCCTTCATCATCGCCTGCGCCTTGTTCATGGAGAATCTGGACGCGACGGTGATCGCCACCGCGCTGCCGGAGATCGCGCGGTCGATGGGCGAGGACCCGCTGCGCCTCAGCCTCGCCATGACCTCCTACATGCTGGCGCTGGCGGTGTTCCTGCCGGTCAGCGGCTGGATGGCCGACCGCTACGGCACGCGGACGGTCTTCGCGGCGGCCATCGGGGTGTTCACCGTCGGCTCGATCCTCTGCGGCCAGTCGGACGGGCTGTACGAACTGGTGGGGGCGCGCATCGTTCAGGGGCTGGGCGGGGCGATGATGGTGCCGGTCGGGCGGCTGATCCTGCTGAAGACGGTGCCCAAGGAGAAGCTGGTCGCCGCCATGGCCCAGATGACCCTGCCGGCGCTGATCGGCCCGGCGCTGGGGCCGCTGGTCGGCGGCTTCATCGCCACCTACGCCTCCTGGCGCTGGATCTTCTACATCAACGTGCCGATCGGGCTGATCGGGATCGCGCTGGTGCTGACCCTGATCCCCAACGTGCGGGAGAGCGAGCGCGACCCCTTCGACGGCCGCGGCTTCATGCTGAGCGCGCTGGCCCTGGCCGCGCTGATGTTCGGGCTGGAGAATGTGGGGCGCGGGGTTCTGCCGCCCGCCGCGGTCGCCGGGGTGCTGGGGCTGGGCTTCGCCGCCGCGTGGCTCTACCTGCGCCACGCCCGCGGGATGGAGCGGCCGGTGCTCGACCCCTCGCTGCTGCGGCTGCCGACCTACTTCGCCTCGGTCATGGGCGGCACGCTGTTCCGCATCGGCATCGGCGCCGTGCCCTTCCTGATGCCGCTGATGCTCCAGGTCGGCTTCGGGCGCACGCCGTTTGAGTCCGGGGCGCTGACCTTCGCCGGGGCCGCCGGGGCGCTGACCATGAAGGCGCTGGCCGGTCCCATCCTGCGCCGGCTGGGCTTCCGCCGCGTGCTGACCGCCAACGCGCTGCTCAGCGGCCTGATCCTGGCGAGCTACGCCGCCTTCCGGCCCGAGACGGCGCACTGGGTCATCCTGGGCGCGCTGCTGATGGGCGGCTTCTTCCGCTCGCTGCAGTTCACCGGCCTGAACAGCCTGGCCTACGCCGAGGTGCCCAAGGCGTGCCTGAGCCGCGCCAACACGCTGGCCAGCGTGATGCAGCAGGTCTCGCTCAGCCTGGGCGTCGCGGTCGGGGCGACGGTGCTGCACCTGACGCAGAGCGTCACCGGCGGCCCCGGCGCCGCGCTGACCCCCACCGACTTCGTGCCGGCCTTCCTGACGGTCGGCGGGATGGCCTGCGTCTCGGCCCTGTTCTTCCTGCGGTTGCCGCCAGACGCCGGCGCGGAGATCAGCGGCCACCGCGCCCGCGCGCGGGCCAAGGAGCCGCCGCGCGCGCTCGAAGCCGCCGATTGAGCCGCAACCGGGCCAGACGCAACCGAATCAGCGGTCCTCCCAGTCCGGTTCGTCGGCCTTGAGAAGCTCCAGGAGCCGGGCGACCCGACCCGAGGGGGGATGCTGCGTCGCCTCCCCCATGTAATCGTCGGCGCCGGTCCAGCTGGTGGCTTCCATCAGTTCGGCGGGGCTGGCGCCCGTGCCGATGATGCTGGCGATGCGCATGTCGTCCAGGCGCCCGCAGATGTCGATCACCTGATCGCGGGTGAGCGCCGGCTGATGCTGATCGGGCATTCGGACCCCCTCCTTCCCAAATCCGCGTCAGACCCGATTAGCGGCCCGTCTGCCGTCCCGCGCAACGGCGCAAGGGTGGAGGCCCCGCCGCAACAAGGGGGATACGCCTCCCCCGAGTCTCCCGGTGCTGCGCCGGGCCTCGATTGTCGTCCGAGCAAATCCAGCGCGGCGACGTCGTCCTTCGGTTGCGGGAACGGCAAAAATCCCACAATGCGGGATAAACAAATGTGCGCTCTTCGCAGCACAAAGGAAAATTCTTACCAAGCTTGGCTCTTTTTCATGCGGCGAGCCTTTGGTTGGGGGTGCGTTCGCCGCGCGTTCCCGGTATAAATGAGCATGGCGGCTATGCGCCGTCTTCAAGAATGAACGGGAGGCTCCCCGCCAGGGCGCGGGCAGCAAGACAGGCATGATGGACTGGGACAAGCTTCGGGTCTTCCACGCCGTGGCCGAGGCTGGAAGTTTCACGCACGCCGGCGAGACGCTGAACCTCAGCCAGTCGGCGGTCAGCCGCCAGATCAGCGCGCTGGAGGAGAGCCTGGGTGTGCCGCTGTTTCACCGGCACGCGCGCGGCCTGATCCTGACCGAGCAGGGCGAGCTTCTGCACCGCACCGCCCGCGACGTCTTCGCCAAGCTGTCGATGACCGAAGCGATGCTGACCGAAAGCCGGGAGCATCCGAAGGGTCCGTTGCGCGTGACCACCACGGTGGCCTTCGGCTCGACTTGGCTGACCCCGCGCGTCAACGAATTCCTGTCGATCTACCCGGACATCCAGCTCACCCTGCTGATCGACGACAACGAGCTGGATCTGGCGATGCGCGAGGCGGACATCGCCATCCGCATGAACACGCCGCGCCAGCCCGACCTGATCCAGCGCCACCTGATGTCGGTGCATTTCCATCTCTACGCCCATCAGGAGTATCTGAAGAAGCGCGGCGCCCCGAAGATCCCCGCCGACCTGGACGGGCATGACATCGTCGCCTATCCGCCGGACGTCCGCGCCCCGATCGCCAACGTCAATTGGATCAACGAGGTGGGCGACCCGGCCCCGGGGGCGCGCAAGCCGATCCTGCAGGTCAACAGCATCTACGCCATGTACCGCGCCGTGGAGAGCGGCCTGGGCATCGCCGCCCTGCCCGACTTCCTGGTGGACGGCAGCAAGGAACTGACCCGCGTCCTGCCCGATGTGGACGGCCCGAAGGTCGACGCCTACTTCGTCTACGCCGAGGAACTGCGCCATTCCAAGCGCATCGCGGTGTTCCGCGACTTCCTGGTGAAGAAGGTGGCGGAGTCGGCCTTCTGACCCAGCCCAGCCTTTGGGCAAGCAAGACAGTTGCCTGTTTTTGATGCACGGGCGCTCGGCAATCCATGCCGGGCGCCTTTCATTTTGTACGGATTGTACCGAAACCCGTCCCGCATCTTTGCAATCCGGTTGCCGCTTTTCATGCGGGGCCACCCGTTCTTCAGCGCCATACGCCCCCGCACGCTATTTTTTCACGTTTGTTCAAGCCCTTACAAGCTATGCGGTTCTCGCATGGCCGAATTGGATATTTGGGGATGGAATCCTTTGGGCAGAATGGTCAAATCTTGGGCGTTGGATGTTGCGCCGCAGCATCCGGCGTTTCGTCCCGGAAGCCCGCTTCCGGGGTTGGGTCTTCGGACCCAGCGTCTCCCAGACGTGAAGCCTCCCTGTTCAACTCGCCGCTAGCCCATTGGGTTAGCGGCAGTTTTTTTGACCGGGCGGTGGATGGTTCGGATGGGAGCGACCAGCGCGTCATCGGGCGCTGGGAAGACGGGCGCCCTCGCGCGCGTAGATCTGGCGCGGCGCGCAATACTCGTCGAGTTGCACCACCACGGCTCCGGGCTGGCTGTTCAAGCCCATCCAGGCATCGTAGCCGACGATGTCACCCGGTATGTTGCGATACAGGCCATAGGCGAGATAGCGGACGTCGGACACCGGTATCCCCACCCCGGCGAGGGACGAGGCGACGGTCGCGTTGCAGCGGTTCGGGCTCATCCGATCCAGAACGCTCAGCGCGCCGGGTTCGGGGGCGGCCTGCGGCGGCGGGCTCAGCCCGGAGCAGGCGGCCACGAGGACCACCGCCGCCATGGCTCCGCCCCGCTGAATGGTCCGGAGACACGCTGCTTTGCCGACCGTTCCGTCCGTCATCGGACCATCCTCCCGCAAGCCGCTCCCTCGGGTCAACAGGTGGGGGGATGTCCTGTGCCGGGGCTGCGACCCGCGGCCGGTCCGCCTCAATCCACCACTTTGATGCCCTTCGGGCGGCTCGTTTCGGTCGGCAGATGGTCGGCGGACAGGACTCGCTGGTAGGTGCCGTTCGTTTGCACCATCACGCGTTGGCCGGGGCCGAAGACCGGCTCATTGGCCGCCTGTTCCTGCACGATGGTGATCGTGCGGCCGGTGGCCAGCGTCACCACATACTCGATCCCCGTGCGGTCCGAGATCGCCTGCTCCGCCACGGCTCCGGCCACGGCGCCCACCAGCGCACCGCCGAGGATCGCCGCCACGTTGCCGGAGCCCTTGCCGACGTTGGACATCGCCAGTCCGCCGGCAGCGCCACCGACCAGCCCGCCGGCCCCCGTGTTCTGGCCCGTGATGTCCACCGGACGGGTCGCCATCACGGTGCCGAACTCGACCGAGGTCGCCTGGCCGACGTCCCGGTAGCTGTAACGGTTCTGGCTCTGGCTGGCGCAGGCGCCAAGCGACAGGGCCGCCACGCCCAGAATCGCCGCGGCCAAGCCGCACTTCATCGATTGCCGGTGTTTCGTTTCTTGATTCAGGAAGGACATCGCACCCTCATGCACGCACAGCGCGGCACCCCAAGCCGGGCGCCACCGCGACGAGCATGGCCGGGCAGCGGATCGATGTCCATGCGAGAATACGTCATTGCGGTGCCGTTCCCGCGAGACCCGTTCCTTTCAAGCGGACCGCGCCCAAACGGACCGTCTTGAAGCGGATCGGGCCGTCACCAGCCCCGGCCCGACGACCAGCCGCCATAGAACTGCACGCTCGGCCGTGGGTAGGGACGCGGCCCCCAATCGTTCCGCCACCCGCGATGGTGATGGTGACGGGGCGGCGGCCCCCAATAGGGAGGCGGGGCGACCACGATGGGTGGCGGCGGGCGGTAGCCGGGCACGACGATCACCCGGCTTCCCGGCGGCGGCACGATCACCGTCGGCCCGCCATAGGGAGGACCGCCGTACCACGACCCGCGGTCGCGCGGGCCGTGCGCGTCCGCCGCCGTCGGCGAAACGGCCAGCGCCAGCGCCGCGGCGATGCCCAGCACCGCCATGCGGGCTGCCGGACGAAAACCCCCGGCCGTGCCCAGAGGACGAAAGCGGTGGAGGAACGTGGGGATCAGCGCGCTCATGCCGGCCTTCCTTCGCAGGTCCGGCGGCGCCCGTCGACCGAAGTCCGGCGCCGCCACACTGGAATGAACAGGCGGCCCCGCCGGACTATTCCCGGCCAGACTGCTCCGGGACGGGCCGGCGACCGTACGGCGGCAAGGGCCTCAATGGCTCATCAGGACCGGAACCGTCATGTGCTCCAGCATGTAGCGGGTCATGCCGCCCAGCACCTGTTCGCGCAACCGCGACCGGCCATAGGCGCCCATGACCAGAAGATCGCAGGATTCGTCGGCGACCGTGTTCAGCAGCGTGTCGCCCGGGTCGATCTGGTCGGTCACGATGTGGGTGGCCTCCACCCGGCAGCCATGGCGCGACAGGTGCTTGGCGATGTCCGCGCCCGGCTCGTCGCCGATGCCGGCGGGGCCGGCCTTGGGGTTGACCGCCATCACCACCACGCGCTTGGCGGCGGTCAGGATGGGCATGGCGTCGGCCACCGCGCGGGCCGCCTCGCGGCTGCCGTTCCAGGCGACCAGCACACGCTCTCCGATGTGGGGGAAATTGCCGGCGTAGGGCACGACCAGCAGCGGGCGCCCGCATTCGAACACCAGATCCTGCGGCAGCGTGACCGGACGGTCACGGTCGCGGTGCGGATCGGCCTGCCCGACCACCACCACGTCGGCGTAGCGCCCGTGCAGCGCCGCCCTGTCCGTCGGATGCCCGTAGAGCACCCGCCATTCCGAGCGGTCGGTCAGGCCGTTGCGGCGCACCGCGTCGGTGAAGAGGGCTTCCGCCTTGGCGGTCTGGCTCTCGGTGAAGCCGCGCTGCATGGCGCGCACCTCGTTCGGCAACTCGGCCTCGACATAACCGGGCAGGGTCAGCGGAACGACGGAGTAGAGGCCGGTGATGTGGCTGTCGGTGCGCGCGGCCAGTTGGGCGGCGGCATCGATTCGCGCCGCTGCTGCGTCGGTGTCGTCGACGACCACCAGCAAATCCTTGAGTGCCATGGCGATTCTCCCTCGCTCGCGCGGGTGGGCGATCGTGGTGCACCACCTCTTCTCGCGCATTGGTCGAAATTATAGCCCGGCACGGGCCGTTCTGGCGACGGTCAGAATGGAGAACGCTGGCATTCCGCATCTGCGCGCCCGTTCGGCCCCGTCGCCGGCCTACGATTCAACCGCCAATGGCCCGCGCTCGCGCCGGCAACCTGCCGTGGTCCGGCGCGGACCCGCACACGACTCGCCAGCCCGGAACACCGCCGATGCCACAAATCCAATCAACTTCCATCGAAACATCAACCGTGATTTGCACGAATACCCGAGTATGATGGTTGGCGCCGTCGTCCGGCAATTATAGTGGGGCGATGCTTTCCGCCATCTTCGGCGGCTTTGGTTTTGACGGGCGGGCATTCTTTCGCGTAAGTGTTGATCGTGGTTTTCCCAACGGTGTCTCGACCATTCCCGCCCATGAAGCCGGACCCTCATCTCGCCTCGCTTGCCGCAGCCCTGTCCGGCACCGCTTCCGGGGCGCCGGCGCTCGACACCCTGCGGCAGCTTCTCGACGTCATGCCGGCGATGGTCGGCCTGCTCGACACGCAGCGGCGGCACCTCTACGCCAACCAGGCGTATCTGGACTACATGGGCCGCACGCTGGACTCCCTCATCGGGACGACGGTGGGCGACATCCTCGGGCCGGAGACGCTGCGCAACAACAGCGCTGCGGTTGAGCGCGCGCTGGACGGCGAGACGGTGCAGGTGGAGGGCTGGCTTCCCCGGTCCGGCGGCGGCAACGACTATGTGACGCGGGTGCACGCGCCCTACCGCGACCCGGACGGCTCGATCGCCGGCTATTTCGTCATCATGCAGAACATGACGGAGCGGCGGCGCACCCAGGACGACCTTTTCCGGCTGGCCTACTACGACCCGGTGACCGGGCTGGCGAACCGGCTCCTGCTGGTCAAGCACATGGCCGATTTCCACGCGATGGGGGAACCCTTCACGGTGGTGATCGTGGATTTCGACCGCTTCGTCGACGTGCGCACCAGCATGGGCCAGGGCTTCGCCAACGAGATCCTGACCGACGTCGCGACGCGGCTGAGCGTGCGGGCCGGGTCGGTCGACCTGATCGCCCGCATCAGCGACCACGCCTTCGCGCTGCTGATCGGCGGCACGCAGGACCCGCTGGCGGTGGAGGAGCGGCTGTCCACCATCGCGTCGCTGGTGCGCTCCGCCAAGACGGCGTCGGGCGCCTCGGTGTTCCTGTCGGCCAGCATCGGCGTCGCCGCCTCCTGCGACACCCACACGCGTCCGGAGGACGTGCTGCGCGACGCGGAGATCGCCACCGGCCGTGCCCGCGAGCAGGGTGGCGGGCGCCACGCCTGGTTCGATCCGGCCATGCACGCCCGCGTCGTCGAGCAGGTGCGGCTTGAGCATGACCTGCGCCGCGCGCTGGAGCGCGGCGAGGAGCTGTGGGTCGCCTATCAGCCGATCGTCGAGATGGTGACCGGCGGGCTGGCCGGCTTCGAGGCGCTGGTGCGCTGGAACCATCCGGAGCGCGGCAACATCCCCCCCGGCATCTTCATCCCGATCGCCGAGAGCACCGGCCTGATCGTCACGCTGGGCGCCTGGGTGCTGCGCGAGGCGTGCCGGCAGATCGCCGCATGGCAGGACCAGCGCCTGCCCGGCTCCGCCAACCTGTTCATGAGCATCAACCTCTCCACCCGCCAGTTGAACGACCCCGACATGGTCTCGCTGGTGCGCGACGTTCTGCGCGAGACCGGGGCCGAGCCGTCCTGGATCAAGCTGGAGATCACCGAAAGCGCGGTCATGGAAAAGGCCGAGCAGTCGATCCGGCTGCTGCAGACCTTGCGCGGGCTGGGCATCAAGATGTCCATCGACGATTTCGGCACCGGTTATTCGTCGCTGTCCTACCTGCACAAGCTGCCCATCGACAGCCTGAAGGTGGACCGCTCCTTCGTCATGGCCATGCACCAGTCGGAGGAAAACCGCGCCATCGTCCGCATCATCATGGATCTGGCACGGCTTCTCGGCTTCGACGTCATCGCCGAGGGCATCGAGACGAGCGCCGACGCCAACCTGCTGCGCGCGCTCGCCTGCGACTATGGCCAGGGCTATCATTTCGCCCGCCCGATGCCCGCCGCCGACGCCGACCGGCTGGTCGGCGCGGAGCATCTGCCCTGGCAGGTGCCGCGCTAGGCGGCACCCCTCGTCCATTCAATAATAAGGATCGCCGAGCCCTTCGGCCTCGAAGGTCGCCCGGACGGCGGGGCGGTCCAGCACGCGGGCGAGGTACGGGCCGAGGTTGGGCAGGCTGCGTGCCGGGGTTCCCATGAAGCGGGTCCAGCGGGCCAGCATGAACAGGTAGGGATCGACGGCGCTGTAGCGGTCGCCCAGGAACCACGCCTTGTCTCCCAGCTCGCGGTCCAGAAGCGCGAAGCGCTCCAGAAGCCGCGCTTCCGCCATGGCCTTGACCGAGGCCTGCGCCGCCGCCCCCTCGGCGTGGCGCTCCGGGTAGAAATAGACCAGCATGTCGGCCTGGACGGTGTTGGTCAGGAAGACCAGCCATTTGTAGAAATGCGCGCGCTCCGCCGTGCCGAGCGTGGGGGCCAGCCGGGCGGCCGGATGCGACTCGGCCAGATGCAGGCAAATCGCCGCTGCCTCGAACAGCACCAGATCGCCGTCCACCAACGTCGGCACCCGTCCGTTGGGGTTCAGGCGCAGATAGTCCGGCGCCTTGTGCGCGGCGGTGGCGCGGTCCAGCAGGACCAGGTCGAAGGGCAGCCCGATCTCGCGCAGCAGGATGTGCGGCGCCATCGACGCGCTGCTCGGCATTCCATACAAGGTGATCATCTTTCCCCTTCTCTTCCGAAACTCCGGAGCTTGTGCAACGAGCCGGGGCGTCATGCAGGATGGGAATGCCCGCCCCACCCCCTGATTCTCCGGCTTTGTCAGGAGGACCAACCATGCCTATGATCGGAGGCGCCGTTTAACATTTTCAACAGCGGCGAACCAGCATCGGCAACGACCGACTCCGGCAGCGAACACAGGGATAGAGATCATGACCGAACAGGGCGTCGCGGCGACTGAAAGTTTTGGGGCTGGAAACTCAGCCGCCAGCCGCGACAAGGCGTATTTCCTCCACCCCTACACGAACCTGCACGCGCACGAGACCCAGGGCCCGCTGATCATCGAGCGGGGCGAGGGCGTGCGCGTCTTCGACGACAGCGGCAAGGAATACATCGAGGGCTTGGCCAGCCTGTGGTGCGTGTCGCTGGGCTGGGGTGAGGAGCGTCTGGTCGAGGCCGCCACCCGCCAGATGCGCAAGCTGCCGACCTACCATGTGTTCGGCCACAAGAGCCACGAGCCGGGCATCGATCTGGCCGAGCGGCTGATCAAGCTGGCCCCGGTGCCGATGTCCAAGGTGTTCTTCGCCAACTCCGGGTCGGAGGCGAACGACACGGCCGTCAAGCTGGTCTGGTACTACAACAACGCGCTGGGCCGCCCGGAGAAGAAGAAGATCCTGTCGCGCGTGAAGGCCTATCACGGCGTCACCGTGGCGACGGCCAGCCTGACCGGCCTGGTGAACAACCACCGCGATTTCGACCTGCCGATCGCGCGCATCCAGCACACCGACTGCCCGCACCATTACCGCTTCGCCGAGCCCGGCGAGAGCGAGGAGGATTTCGCGACCCGTCTGGCGGAAAGCCTGGAGGCGCTGATCCTGGCCGAGGGGCCGGAGACCATCGCGGCCATGTTCGCCGAGCCGGTGATGGGCGCCGGCGGCGTCATCGTCCCGCCCGCGACCTACTTCGCGAAGATCCAGCCGATCCTGAAGAAGTACGACATCCTTTTGGTCGCCGACGAGGTGATCTGCGGCTTCGGGCGCACCGGGAATTTCTGGGGCAGCCAGACCATGGGCATGCAGCCGGACATCCTGACCTGCGCCAAGCAGCTGTCCTCCGGCTATCTGCCGATCTCCGCCGTGATGGTGTCGGACGCGGTCTACCGGGCCTGTGTCGAGGAGAGCAAGAAGATCGGCACCTTCGGCCACGGCTACACCTACTCCGCCCATCCGGTGGCAGCGGCGGTCGCGATCGAGACGCTGAAGATCTACGAGGAGCGGGATCTGGTCGGCCATGTCCGCGCCGTCGCCCCGCTGTTCCAGCGCCGGCTGAAGGCCCTGGCCGACCACCCGCTGGTCGGCGAGGCGCGCGGCGTCGGGCTGATCGGCGCCCTCGAACTGGTCGCCGACAAGGAGACCAAGGCCCCGTTCGATCCGGTGGGCCGGGCCGGCGCCGTCGTGAACGGGCTGAGCCAGGAGAACGGCCTGATCATCCGCGCCATGGGCGACAGCGTGGCGGTCTGCCCGCCGCTGGTCATCGGCGAGGAGGACATCAACCTGATGTTCGACCGCCTGACCACGGCGCTGAACGCCGCGATTCCCGTTCTGCGCGGATAACGGCCGGCTCCGCGACGACGAAGGGCTGCTCCGCCATCCGGCGCGGGCGGCCCTTTTCGTTCCAAGACGTCGTTCGGGCTGAGGCAGGCGTCAGGACCGGGCGGTGTTGATGACGTGCGACGAGACCGGGACGCCCGCCGCCGCCGCGTCGCGGATCAGCGCATCGGCGGTCGGCCAGAGCATGCGCCCGTCCAACTGCACCAGCGTGTCCCCGCGCACGGCCATATAGCCGCCCACGCTCGCCATGTAGATCAGCCGCGCCAGACGCTCCGGCCGCGGCAGGGGCGCCGCCGGGGAAACCAATGCAGCGGGGGCCGGACGGAAGGGAATCACCGTGCTCCCGCCAGGACCGATGGCACCACGGCTCGGCTCAGTGCCGGACATTCGCCGGCCACGCGCGCTGTCGAACGTCAGAATGGCATTCATTGCACGACACTCCCCATCAACGGCTTGAGTGAACCCTCTCACTTCCCCCTGTTAGCGTCCATACGACCTTGTTCGTAAAAGAACACGCCAAAGGTATTCGGCGTTATTGGACAGGAAACAGCCGGCTTATTGCTGTCGGCAATACATTGCGAACATTCAAAAAGACTTGTTATCATCAACAGGATGGCGGGACGAAAGGGTGTTTCCCGGCCTCGGCAACGGCATGACCGTTCCCGGACATGAGACGCTTCGCCACAACGATCATCCATAGGTCGAATGGTCCCGCGGCGCCGGATCGGTGAGAATTGCCATCTCACGGGGCGGACCTATTGACTTCGGTCAATGCCGGGTGGCAACGCGGCGACGATCATGCCATCTTCCTAACGTGCTAGGCCCGGTGGCTGGACCACCCGGACGGCACCCGCCCCTTCGGATGAACGCGAACGGAACGCGCGATGGATTACGAGAGCTTTTTCCGCACCCAGATCGCCAGCCTGAAGCAGGATGGCCGCTACCGGGTCTTCGCCAACCTCGAACGGCATGCGGGGAACTTTCCGAAAGCCACCTTCCGCGATGCCGCCGGGAAGGAGCGGGAAGTCACCGTCTGGTGCTCCAACGACTATCTGGGAATGGGTCAGAACCCGGTCGTCCTGAAGGCGATGCACGACGCCATCGACGGCGTGGGCGCCGGCGCCGGCGGCACGCGCAACATCTCCGGTACCAACATCTACCATGTGCTGCTGGAGCGTGAGCTGGCCGACCTCCACCAGAAGGAGGCGGCTCTGCTCTTCACCTCCGGCTACGTGTCCAACGACGCGACGCTGGGGACGCTGGGCAAGCTGCTGCCGAACTGCGTGATCCTGTCGGACGCGCTGAACCACAATTCGATGATCACCGGCATCCGCAACAGCGGCGCCGAGAAGCACATCTTCCGCCACAACGACCCCAAACACCTGGACGAGCTGCTGTCGCAGATCGCCCCGGACCGCCCGAAGGTCGTGGCCTTCGAGAGCGTCTATTCCATGGACGGCGACGTCGCCCCGATCCATGACCTGTGCGACGTCGCGGACAAGCACGGCGCCATGACCTACCTGGACGAGGTGCACGCGGTCGGCATGTACGGCCCCCGCGGCGGCGGCGTGGCCGAGCGCGACGGCGCCATGGACCGGCTGACCATCATCGAGGGCACGCTGGGCAAGGCGTTCGGCGTCCAGGGCGGCTACATCACCGGCTCCACCGCGCTGGTCGACTGCATCCGCAGCTTCGCCGCCGGCTTCATCTTCTCCACCTCCCTGTCGCCGGTCCTGGCCGCCGGGGCGCTGGCCAGCATCCGCTACCTGAAGACCAGCCAGACGGAGCGCGACCGGCACCAGGAGCGCGCGGCGACGCTGAAGCGCATGATGGCCGAGGCCGGCCTGCCGGTGATGCCGTCGGCCAGCCACATCGTTCCGGTGATGGTCGGCGACGCCCACCGCTGCAAGCGCGCCTCGGACGAGCTGATGGAACGGCACGACATCTACGTCCAGCCGATCAACTATCCGACCGTGCCGCGCGGCGGTGAGCGCTTGCGCTTCACCCCCACCCCGCTGCACAGCGACGCCGAGATGGCACGTCTCGTCGACGCCCTGCTCGACGTGTGGAGCCGCCTGGACCTGCGTCTGGCGGCGTAAGCCCCACCACACCCCCCCACGGTCTTGCAGCGCGGGGGGAGGGGATTCGGTGATCTCCGTGCGATGATGGCATCGGCGCTCTGGACTTGTGGGCCGGAGCGCCTTACCTTTAGGCGTTGATGAGAACGTTTCGCAACGTTCGGTCCGCAACCGTCGACAGCCACCGCCCAGGGGTTCGCCATGTACCGTGACAACTCGCTGATGCCGAAGGAGGCCGTGCGCCTCGCCGTCCTGGGCACGCTGATCCAGAACGGGCCGCAGCGTTACGCCGAACTGGCCGGCGCGCTCCGCCATTTCCTCGACCGCATCGTCGGCCCGTCGCTCGACCTCATGGGCACCTCGCTGGAGATGCTGCGCTACGAGGGGCTGATCGAGGCGCTGGATGGCACCGGCATGGAAGACAACGCCCTGCTCGGCGCGACCGAGGCCGGACGGGCAGAGTTCGACACGCTGATGCGCGCCAACGTGCGCGCCCCCTCGGCGGATGGGCTGAACAAGCTCGTCATCGCGCTGAAGCTCCGCTTCCTGCACCTGCTGGACGTCGAGTCGCAGCGCGACCAGATCGATCACCTCGCCTCCCTGTGCGAGACGGAGCTGGCGCGTCTGGGCGATCTGAAGCGGGCGAGTGCGGGGACCGACGGCCATTTCGCCGATTGGCTGGAGCACGACATCGCCCAGGCCGAGGAACGGCTGAACTGGTTCAACAATCTTCTGTCCCGGTTGTGATCGGCGCGGCGTTTTAGCCGTCTTCCATGCGGGAGTTTGTTTCGCGTTAGGGTTCTGGTGTAACTTTCGGGGCTATACTGCCTAACCCGAAAGCATAGTCAGGACCCCCGCCATGGCCTCCAACCTGTCGCCCGACGATCTTGAAGACCGCCTGCGCGTCGAATTCATGGACGACGCCCGCGACCGGCTGGAGGTGATGAACGCCGCCCTGGAAGGCGTGGCCAAGGGCACGCGGGAGGAAACCGCGGCCATCGGCGTGCTCCGCCTGGAAGCCCACAATTTCAAGGGCATGGGCACCAGCTTCGGCTACCCCACCGTCAGCCTCGTCGCGCACCGCCTGGAGGATTACCTGTCGGGCCTGAAGCGGCTGGAGGCGCGCGAGCTGAACGACGCGCAGATCTTCGTGGACCGGATCGCCGAGCTGGTGGATCGCGCCGAGCAGCCGCAGGTGGCCGAAACGAACCGGATCATCCGCGCCCTGCCGGTGCGCTACCAATTCGAAATCACCGACATCCAGATCAGCAACGTCGAGATCATGCTGGTCACCCCGTCCAAGGTCGTCGCCAAGAAGGTGGGCGGGGAACTGGCGGCCTGCGGCTTCCGCACCGTGACGGTCAGCGACCCCATCGAGTCGATCAGCCTCGCCGTGCGCGTCCCGCCGGACATGCTGATCGCGTCGATGGTGATGGACGGCCTGTCCGGTCTGGACCTGATCCGCGGCCTGCGCGCGATGAGCGTCACCCACAACGTGCCGATGGCGCTGCTGACCTCGATGAGCCTGGACAACCCAGCCCTGAAGGAAATCCCGCACGGCGTCTCGGTGATCCGCGTCGGCGAGCATTTCGGGGACGACTTCGCGGCGGTGGTGGCGAAGCACAACCTCGGCTGAGGTGCCTGAACACCGTTGCGGGCAACAGCGGCTTCACGGATTACACGGAATTACCTAGAGGAATCCATGCAATCCGTGGGGTCAACCACCCGCATCAATACAGATGCTGCCCGCCGGTGATGAACATCTCCGTCCCGGTGACGTAGCCCGAGTCGGGGCCGCACAGGTAGAAGATCACCGCCGCCACATCCTCCGGCGTGCCCATGCGCTTCAGGGGGATGCGCGGGATCAGCACGTCGTATTCTGGGCCGGTCATGGCGGTCTCGATCTCGCCCGGCGCCACCGCGTTGACGCGGACGCCGATCTCGGCGAACTCCACGGCCATCTCGCGGGTCAGGCCGGACAGCGCCGCCTTGGACGTCGAATAGGCCGACCCGGCGAAGGGGTGCACCGAATGGCCGGCAATGGAGGTCACGTTGACGATCGCCCCCTTCGCCCGCGACAGCGGCGCCGCGAAGCCGCGGGCCAGGACCAGCGGGGCGAAGAAGTTCAGCTCGAACACCCGGTGCCAGCCTTCGATGGCCCCGTTCAGGCAGCCGAGACGCTCCTTGATCGGCGTCTTGGGCGAGATGCCGGCGTTGTTGATCAACGCGTGCAGCGGCGCCCCGTCCAGCGCGCGGTTGGCCTCCTCCAGGAAGCGGGCGCGGCTGTCCGGATCGGACAGGTCCGTCGGGATGTGGTGGGTCCAGTTCGGATCGCGCCGGCAATGGTCCGGCACCTCCTCGCGGGAACAGGAAATGACCCGCCAGCCCTCGGCGCTGAAGCGCTGCACGGTGGCGTGGCCGATGCCCCGGCTCGCGCCGGTCAGAATGACGGTTTTACGGTGCGGCATGATGTCCAAGGATACCCCGCTTCGCCGCACCGCGCCAGCGCGGCCGTTGCCGGTCGGACCATGCACCGTTGACGGTCGCCCTCCACCGCCCAACCTTCAGCCTGCGCCCAACCGTTTCACCTAGTCCAGGAGGACCGCCGACGTGCTCCCCCGTTTGATGGCCGTCCTTTTGCTCTCCGGCAGCCTCTTGGCCGGCCTGGGCGACGCCACCGCGGCGAAGGCCGCCCAGACCAATGCCTGCGTGCCGCCCGGCGGCTGGGCCGACGCCGCCGCCCGCCCGCTGAACGCCGCCGACCTGATGCGCCGCGCCGCGGCGTCGCCCGCCGTGCTGCTGGGGGAGCGGCACGACAACGCCGACCACCACCGCTGGCAGCTTCACAGCTTGGCGGCCCTGCACGCGCTGAACCCCGATCTGGCGGTCGGCATGGAGATGTTTCCGCGCAGCGTCCAGCCGGTCCTGGACCGCTGGAGCGCCGGGCAACTGACCGAGGCGGAGCTGCTGCGCGAGACCAACTGGCCGAAGGTCTGGGGCTACGACGCGCGCTTCTACCTGCCGATCCTGCATTTCGCCCGGATGAACCGGCTGCCGGTGGTCGCGCTGAACGTCGACCGCGGGCTGGTCAGTCGCACCGCGCGCGATGGCTGGGCCGCCGTTCCGGCCAACGAACGGGAAGGCGTGGGCGATCCGGCCCCTCCTCCGGCCTCCTACACCGAGCGGCTGCGCCAGGTGATGGCCGCCCACGGCCCGACCGAGCGCCGCTCCGGCAGCTTCGAGCGATTCGTCGAGGCGCAATCCGTCTGGGACCGCGCCATGGCCGAGCGGATCGCCGAAACCCACCGCCAGACCAACCGCACCGTCGTCGCGATCCTGGGCCAGGGCCACATCGAGGGGCGTGATGGCGTCCCCCACCAGCTGGCCGACCTGGGCATCCGGAACAGCGTCGTCCTGCTGCCCTGGGATGAGGACCGCCCCTGCACCGAGTTGGATGGGCGGATCGCCGACGCGGTCTATGGGCTGGGCGAGAGCGAAGCGCCGACCGAGACGCCCCGCCCCCGGCTGGGGGTGATGCTGGAGCCGGGACAGGACGGGGTGCGCGTGCGCTCCGTCACCGAGGGCAGCGTCGCCGCCGCCGCCGGCCTCACGGCGGGCGACCTCGTGGTCGCCGCGGCCGGCGCCCCGGTGCGCGAGGCCTCCGACCTGACGGCGGTGGTGCAGCGCCAAGCGCCCGGCACATGGTTGCCGCTGACCGTGAAGCGCGAGCAGGGCACAGCGGAGCTGGTGGCGAAGTTCCCCGCCTCGCCGGCTGTGGAATGACCGGAAGCTAGAGCATCCGCTCCCACCGCGCCAAAACATCCGGCGTGGGGTTCACCGCCGGGGCGAAATCCTGGCGGCCCAGCCGCGACCGGTGTTCACGCAAGGCCCACTGGACGGTCGGGAAGGCCAGATCGTCCCACGGGATCTCCTCCCAGCGGAACAGCCCGACCTCCTGGCTCTCCGGCCCGGCGGACACGTCCGGCGACAGCAGGCGGGCGCGGAAGATGAGCTGCACCTGGCTGATGCGCGGGATGTCGTAGACGGCCAGTAGCGAGTCGATGGCGATTTTGGCCCGCGCCTCCTCCCACGCCTCGCGGGCCGCACCCTCCATGGTGCTTTCCCGCTCCTCCATGAAGCCGGCGGGCAGCGTCCAGTAGCCCTTGCGCGGTTCGATAGCGCGGCGGCACAGCAGGATGCGGTCCTCCCACGTCGCCACCGAGCCGACGACGATCAGCGGGTTCTGGTAGGCGATGTAGCCGCAGTCCGGACAGGTCAGCCGCTCGCGATCCTCGCCGGGCGGGATGGTGCGGACCCGGGGGCCTCTGAGGGGACCTTGGGGGGAGCTGGATGGGGCGGGCGGATCGTCGGGCATCCGTCGGATATGGCGCAGACGGGGACGGCGGGCAAGTCCACATCGCAGACAGGTTGAAGCTGTGGTTTGGGTTCGTCTTTGTTCATTGCCCGTTCTCTTTCCTGATTCGTTCCTGTAGTCTCGCCTGCAGTCTCGGCATTTGCAGCGATCTTCGGGGAATTTCATGCAGTTCGCGTTCGACGCACAGTCGGTGGCTCTCGGCGGCCTTGCCGGCGCCCTTCTGGGGGCGATCCTCGCCGGCATGATCGTGCGCCTGTACGCCGCACGCGCCGAGGCGGAGGCTGCCGCCATCCACGCCGAACTGGTCACCCGGCTCGACGTCGCCGAGCGAATCGAGGGCGACCTGCGGGAGGAGGTGGAGGCCCGCGACCACCAGATCACCCGACTGAACGGCGAGCTGTCCGCCGCCCGCGAGCGGCAGGCGGAACTGTCCACCACGCTGGCCCGCGAGCGCGCGTCGGCGGCGGAAAAGCTGGCCCTTCTGGAGCGCGCGCAGGCCACCCTGTCCGACAGCTTCAAGGCCCTGTCGGCGGAGGCCCTGCGCTCCAACAACCAGAGCTTCCTCGACCTCGCCAAGGAGACGCTGACGACCTTCCAGGAGCAGGCGCGCGGCGACCTGGAGAAGCGGCAGACCGCCATCGCCGACATCGTCGCCCCGGTGCGCCAGTCGCTGGAGCGCATGGACGGCCAGATCCAGGAGATGGAGCGCAGCCGCGCCGGCGCCTACGAGGGGCTGAAGCAGCAGGTGCTGTCGCTGGTGGAGACCCAGGCCCAGCTCCGCGCCGAAACCGGGAACCTGGTCCGTGCCCTGCGCAGCCCGGTGGCGCGCGGCCGCTGGGGCGAGATCCAGCTCCGCCGGGTCTGCGAGATGGCCGGGATGCTCGACCACTGCGACTTCGTGGAGCAGATGAGCGTGGAGGCCGCCGGCGGGCGGCTGCGCCCCGACCTCGTGGTCAAGCTGCCCGGCGGCAAGACCATCGTGGTGGACGCCAAGACGCCGCTGGAAGGTTATCTCGACGGCGTGCAGGCCGCCGACGACGGCGCCCGGCGCGACGGGTTGTCGCGCCACGCCCGCCATGTGCGGGAGCATATGAAGCAGCTCGGCACCAAGGCCTATTGGGACCAGTTCGCGGATTCGCCGGAATTCGTCGTGCTCTTCCTGCCCGGCGAGAACTTCTTCTCCGCGGCGCTGGAGCACGACCCGGCGCTGATCGAAGCGGGCATCGACCACCGGGTGATCCTCGCCACCCCGACGACGCTGATCGCGCTGCTGCGCGCCGTCGCCTATGGCTGGCGCCAGGAGCGGCTGACCGACAGCGCCCGCGAGATCAGCGCGCTGGGTGCCGAACTCTACAAGCGCCTGCACGACCTGGGCGGCCATATGGAACGGCTGGGCGGGCAGCTCGACAAGGCGGTGGGCTGCTACAACGGGGCGGTCGGCAGCCTGGAGTCCCGCGTCCTGGTCACCGCCCGCCGCTTCCGCGACCTGCACGCCACCCCGGACAGCGCCGAGGAGATCCCCCTGCTGGAGCCGCTGGACCACGCCCCGCGCCCGCTCCAGGCGCCGGAGCTTCGCGCGGCCGAGCACCGGGCAACAGAATTAAGGGCAACAGAAATGAGAGCGGCAGAACTGCGAGCGGCAGCCAGGGCGTAGGGTCAAAGTCTGCAACCCAGATTTGCCCGTCTTGTTTCACCTTGCAAAGGACGGGAGCGGTCCCAATTTCCCTCCTGTCATTCTGCTTCGGACTGCCGGCCTGCTACGCCTTCGGGTGCCCAGATCGTCGCTATGCCTGGACACAGTCTGATGCGCCGCACCGGCCGATGCGGCGCCTTTCATACTAATCGGAGGGCAATCATGCCTGTCGGTACCGTCAAGTGGTTCAACAGCACCAAGGGTTACGGCTTCATTCAGCCGGACAACGGCGGCGCGGACGTCTTCGTCCACATTTCCGCGGTCGAGCGCGCGGGCCTGCGCAGCCTGAACGAAGGCCAGAAGGTGTCCTACGAGGAGCAGCGCGATCCGAAGCGCGGCAAGACCTCGGCGGAGAACCTGAAGGCCGTCTGAGCCACGTCTCATGACACGGCATCGGAGGGGGCACCGGGAAACCGGTGCCCTTTTCCGTTGCGCGCTTTTCTTCTACAAGCACCCCCTGACGTTCGGAGTTTCCCCCATGGCCAAGACCAAGAAGAAGCAGCCGGTGGACAGCGCCTTCGTGCTGTTCGACGTGCTGTACGAAGACGGCGCCCGCACCTCCAACCGCAAGGTCCCCGGCACGCTGGTCGGCGGCCTGGACGGCGACGAGCCGGCCCGCGGCTTCATCGAGGAGCAGGACCGCAAGATCGCCGAGATGTCCGGCAATCCCCGCGGCCCCATCAAGTCGATCACCCGCTCGCCCCTCTGAGGCGCGGCCGTCATGACCGGATCGGCGGGTCGCGTCGGGTTGTGCCTTGCGCCTTCCTTGACCTCGTGGCCCGCCCCTCATATTTTGACGGATTGTCGCACCTCCACGCACCGTTGCTGAGTTCCCATGGCCGTTCTCGATATCCTCGTCGCCCCGCACCCCGTCCTGAAGCAGAAGGCGAAGCCCGTCGAAAAGGTCGATGCCCGCATCGCCAAGCTGATGGACGACATGGTCGAGACCATGTACGCCGCGAAGGGCATCGGCCTCGCCGCGCCGCAGATCGGCATCCTGGAGCGCGTGATCGTCGTGGACGTGCACGACAAGGACGAGAAGCCAAACCCCATCCGCCTCGCCAACCCGGAAATCGTCTGGAAGTCGGACGAGACGTCGGTGTGCGAGGAGGGCTGCCTGTCGGTGCCCGACCAATATGCCGAAGTCACCCGCCCGGCGTCGGTCCGCGTCCGCTATCTGGACGAGACCAACGAGACGCGCGAGATCGAGGCCGACGGCATGCTGGCGACCTGCATCCAGCACGAGATCGACCATCTGAACGGCGTGCTGTTCGTCGACTACCTGTCGATGCTGAAGCGCAACATGATCCTGCGCAAAGTCCAGAAGATGCAGCGCGCCTAACCTTCTGACGTTGGACGACTCTTCATGACGCCGCTCCGCCTCGTTTTCATGGGCACGCCGGATTTCGCCGTGCCCAGCCTGCGCGCCCTGGCCGATGCCGGGCACGAGGTGGTCTGCGTCTACAGCCAGCCGCCCCGCCCCGCCGGGCGCGGGCAGCAGGTCCAGAAATCCCCGGTCCACCGCTTCGCCGAGGAGCGCGGCATCCCCGTGCGCACGCCCAAGTCGCTGCGCAACGCCGAGGCCCAGGCGGAGTTCGCCGAGCTGAGGGCCGACGCCGCGGTGGTCGCCGCCTATGGGCTGATCCTGCCGCAGCCGATCCTCGACGCGCCGCGGCTGGGCTGCCTGAACGTGCACGGCTCCCTGCTGCCGCGCTGGCGCGGCGCCGCCCCGATCCAGCGCTCGATCCTGGCCGGCGACGCCGAGACCGGCATCACCATCATGCAGATGGACATCGGGCTGGACACCGGGGCCATGCTGCTGAAGGACGCGGTGCCGATCACCGCCGAGACCACAGCCAGCAGTCTGCACGACGCGCTGGCCGACATGGGCGCCCGCATGATCGTCGAGGCGCTCGACGGCCTCGCCGCCGGCCGCCTGACCGCCGAGCCGCAGCCCGAGGAGGGCGTGACCTACGCCGCCAAGCTGACGCGCGAGGATGGCCGGCTCGACTGGACGCGCGACGCCGCCTATGTGGAGCGGCAGGTCCGCGCGCTCACCCCCTGGCCCGGCTGCTGGTTCGACGCTCCGACGCCGGCCGGCGGGGTGGAGCGCATCAAGGTGCTGAAGGCCGAACCGGCCCCAGACGCCTGCAAGGCGACCCCCGGCACGCTGCTGGACGACCTTCTGACGGTCGCCTGCGCCGACGGCGCCGTGCGCCTCACCCTGGTGCAGCGGCCCGGCAAGGCCCCGGTGGATGGCGCCGCCCTGCTGCGCGGCTTCACTCTGCCTGTCGGCACCCGTCTCGGCGACGCCGCATGCAGCGCTGGAAACTGACCCTCGAATATGACGGCCGGCCCTTCGTCGGCTGGCAGCGGCAGGACAATGGCCCCTCCGTCCAGCAGACGCTGGAGGAGGCCATCGCGCGCCTGTCCGGCGAAACCGTGCGCGTCCACACCTCCGGACGGACGGACGCCGGGGTGCACGCGCTGGGGCAGGTCTGCCATTTCGACCTGGAAAAGCCCTTCACCGGGCTGAAGCTGCGCGACGCGCTGAACTTCCACCTGAGGCCCGCCCCCGTCGCCGTCCTGCTGGCCGAGGCGGTGCCGGAGGAGTTCCACGCCCGCATGACCTGCCTGGGGCGCAGCTACGTCTACCGCATTGTCAACCGCCGCGCCCCGCTGGCCCTGGAGACGGGCCGCGCCTGGCACGTCATGCGCCCGCTGGACGCCGAGGCGATGCACGCGGCCGCGCAGGCCCTGGTCGGCCAGCACGACTTCACCAGCTTCCGCGCCGCGCTCTGCCAGGCCAACTCTCCCGTCAAGACGCTGGAGCGGCTGACCGTGGAGCGGGTCGGCGAGGAGGTCCGGGTGCACGCCGCCGCCCGCTCCTTCCTGCACCATCAGGTGCGCAACATGGTGGGCACGCTGGAATTGGTCGGGGCCGGCAAATGGAGCGCCGACGACCTGCGCCGCGCGCTGGAGGCGCGCAACCGCTCCGCCGCCGGGCCGACCGCCCCGCCGGACGGTCTCTACTTCGTCGGCGCCCGCTACTGACGGCGGCTTCAGGTTCGGAAGGCGGCGTCTGGCGCTCGCCCCCGATTGCCGATAGACTCACGGACGAAGCACAACCGGCCGGGTTCCCTCCGCCGTGCACCGCCGTCCGCCGCGCCTGTTCCCGCCGCTCTTTCTGCTGATCGCCGTCCTGCTGCTGACCGGCTGCGGCGTGGACGGCGATCAGGCCGCGCTGTGCCGCAAGCTGATCCCCGCCTTCGACTCCGGCCCCGTCACCATCCTGGACACGGCCGAAATGGCGGGCGAGGAGCCGGCCTTGCGCCTGACCTACCGAGCGGACAACGGGACCCACTGGATCGCCTGCCGCTTTGGCGGGCGCTTCTTCGATTCGCGCCGGCACGAGCTGGTGGCGGTGGCGACCGACCGCATGGGGCGGCTGAGGCCCATGCAATTCACCATGCTGCGCATCTGGGCCGGCCTGCCCGCCGCCCGCCTCGGCCTGCCGCCGGAGTCGGGCGAACCGGAGCGGGGGCCGCGGACGGACTGGGCGCCGTTGCTGTTCTTCCTGCAGCAGGTCATCAACGCCGCCACGGTGGCCTGCGTCTACGGGCTGCTGGCGCTGGGCTACACGCTGGTCTACGGCATCCTCGGGCAGATCAACCTCGCCATGGGCGAGCTGACCATGATCGGCGCCATGCTGACCGCCATGGGGGCGGCGGCGCTGGGCATGGCCGGGCTGGGCAGCCTGCCTCTGGCGGTGCTTGGGGTCTTCGCCACGGTGATGGCCTTCACCGCCGTCCAGGGCTGGACCATGGACCGGCTGGTGTTCCGCCGCCTGCGCCGCACCCACAACCACACGCCGCTGATCGCCGCCGTCGGCCTGTCCATCGCCTACCAGGAGGGGATGCGGCTTCTGCACGGCGCCCGCGACTGGTGGCCCGCCCAGTTCCTGGCCGACCGGCACGAGCTGCTCAGCGACGGCGCCTTCACCGTCACCGCCCTGACCTCGCAGGCGGTCATCCTGCTTATGACCGGGGGACTCTACGCCCTGCTCTGGGCGATCATGCAGCGCACCGCCTACGGCCGCGCCCACCGCGCCTGCGCCGACGATGTCGGGGCGGCGGAGCTGGTCGGGGTGGACGTGGACCGCACCGTCGCCACCACCTTCGCGGTGGGCGGCGCGCTGGCCGCGGCGGCGGGGGCGGTGATCGCGCTCTATTACGGCGGGGTCAATTTCTACACGGGCTATCTCGTGGGCTTCAAGGCGCTGGCCGCCGCGGTGGTCGGCGGCATCGGGTCGGTCCCCGGCGCCATGTTGGGCGGCGCCCTGCTGGGGCTGGTGGAGACCTTCTGGTCGGCCTATTTCGCCATCGCCTACAAGGACATCGTCGCCTTCGGCCTGCTCACCCTCTTCCTGATCTACCGCCCGGACGGGCTGATGGGCCGCCGCCGCGGGCGGGGGGACTGAAGCCCCCGCGCCGGAAGCCGGTCAGCACAGAACCGCCCCCATGGCCGCGGCGATGGTGTCCAGGTCGCGGTCGGTGACCGTGAACAGCCCGAAGCGGAACGGATAGCCCCAGTTCCGCACCCCGGCGGAGAAGTCCAGCCGGTCGAGCAGGGGCAGGATCGGCGTCTCCCGCCCGTCCAGCCACCGCACATCGCGGCGGAAGGGAACGAAGCCCCCGCCCATGTCGAACGGGTAAGGGGCGCCGTCCCGCACGACCCCGACGGCGGTGAAGGACTGCAGGCGGTCCTTCCCCTGGAAGCGCTCGGTCGGCGAGTAGTAGGCGACGCGGTCCCCCGGACGGATGCGGCGCAGCGGCGCCGCCTTGCCGTGGCAGACCTGCATGAAGCCCTCCGCCCGCCCCCGCCGGACATGCTCGGCGGAGGCGACGGCGATCCAGCTGCGGCTCATGGGCTGGCTCATGGCGGGCCTCACGCTTCCGTCGGGGCGAAGACGCGCAGGCGGTGACCGTCCGGGTCCAGAGCGACGAAGGTGTGGCCGAAATCCATGGCGGTGGGCGGCTGGGCGATGGTCAGGCCGCGCCGCACCCAGTCGTCGTGAAGGGCCTGCACCGCCTCGGCACCGGCCAGCCGGAAGCCGATCTCGCCGCTGCCGCCGAGCGGTCCCGTGGAGGCCGCCGGCTCCACCGTGTGGCGCGACCACAGCCCGAGCATGACGCCGGAGTCCAGAGCGAACATGGCGAAGGTCGGCGACGCCTCGACCGGCGGCTTGCCGGTCAGGTCGGCGTAGAAGGCGGCGCTGGCGGTCGGGCTGTCCACATAGAGAAGGATGATGTTGGCGCTGAACATGGGCTGGTTTCCTCGCTGGTCTCCGGCACGGGCGATCCCGTCCGGCGAAGACCAAGCTAGGGCAACACCCTGACAGTTTCTGTCAGCAGTCGTGCGCGGACGCGCTCATCGGACCGGGATGCCCTCGGCCTCGCGCCATTCCTTCAACAGCGCCTGCCGCCGCCGCGGGTAGCGGGCCTCCAATGCCGTCACGGAGACGATGCGGTCGGCGCGGAAATGGCGGATCGCCCCGCGCAGCTCGCACCACGCGACCATGACGCGCAGCCGGTCGAAGAAGCCGAGCGCGAAGGGCCAGACGATGCGCTCGCTGGCGGCCCCGTCGCGGTCGCGGTAGGCGATGGACAGCTTGCGCTCGCCGCGGATGGCCCGCCGGACCACGGCGAGGTCGACGCCGTCCCCGACGATCGGCTCCCCCGGCCCGACGAGCAGCGCCGAGGCGTCCATACGGTCGCGGAGGTCCGGCGGCAGCACCGCCGCGATCTTGGCGAGCGCGTTCTGCGCCGCCGCTCCCAGCGCGCCATCCGCCCGGTCGGCGACCCAGCGGATGCCGAGGGCGAGCGCCTCGATCTCCTCCTCCGCGAACATCAGCGGCGGCAGCAGGAAGCCGGGCTGGAGGAGATAGCCGACGCCCGGCTCGCCGTCGATGCGGGCGCCCTGCGCCTGGAGGGTGGCGATGTCGCGGTAGATCGTGCGCAGGCTGACGCCGAGTTCGTCGGCGAGGACATGCCCGCTGACCGGCCGGCGGTGGCGCCGCAGGCACTGGATCAGGTCGATGAGGCGTTCGGCGCGCGACAGCGGAGGATGCCCCGAAAAGGACGAAGCGGGGACGGCTGGAAGGCCATCCCCGCTCCGGGCGTCACAGCGGACCGTGAGAGCTTAGAGGCTGCGCACGTCGGTCAGGTGCCCGGTCACCGCCGCCGCGGCGGCCATGGCCGGGCTGAGCAAGTGGGTGCGCCCGCCGCGGCCCTGGCGGCCCTCGAAGTTGCGGTTGGAGGTCGAGGCGCTGCGCTCGCCCGGCGACAGGCGGTCGGCGTTCATGGCGAGGCACATGGAACAGCCCGGCTCACGCCACTCGAAACCGGCCTCGGTGAAGATCTTGTCCAGACCCTCTTCCTCCGCCTGCTCCTTCACCAGACCGGAGCCCGGGACGACCAGGGCGCGCACGCCCTCGGCGACCTTGCGGCCCTGGGCGATCACCGCGGCGGCGCGCAGATCCTCGATGCGGCCGTTGGTGCAGGACCCGATGAAGACGGTGTCCACCTTCACGTCGGTCAGCTTCTGGCCGGGCTCCAGGCCCATGTAGGCCAGCGAGCGCTCGACGGCAGCGCGCTTGCCGGCGTCGGCCACGTCCGCCGGGTTCGGCACGGTCGCGGTGATCGGCAGCACGTCCTCCGGGCTGGTGCCCCAGGTGACCTGCGGGACGATGTCGGCGGCGTTCAGAACGACGGTGGTGTCGTAGACCGCGCCCTCGTCCGACGGGAGAGTCTTCCAGTACTCCACCGCCTGCTCCCAGGCGCCGGCCTTCGGAGCCAGGGCGCGGCCCTTCACATACTCGAAGGTCTTCTCGTCCGGGGCGATCAGGCCGGCGCGGGCGCCGCCCTCGATGGCCATGTTGCAGACGGTCATGCGGCCTTCCATGGACAGGCCGCGGATGGCATCGCCGGCGAATTCGATGACGTGGCCGGTGCCGCCGGCGGTGCCGATCTTGCCGATGATCGCCAGCACGATGTCCTTGGCGGTCACGCCCGCCGGCAGCTCGCCGTCGACGCGGACCAGCATGTTCTTGGCCGGCTTCTGCAACAGGGTCTGGGTGGCCAGCACATGCTCCACCTCCGACGTGCCGATGCCGAAGGCCAGGGCACCGAAGGCGCCGTGCGTCGCCGTGTGGCTGTCGCCGCAGACGATGGTGGCGCCGGGCAGCGTGAAGCCCTGCTCCGGACCGACGATGTGCACGATGCCCTGGCGGACGTCGTCCATCGGGAAGTAGCGGACGCCGAAGTCGCGCGCGTTCTTGTCCAGCGTCTCGACCTGGATGCGGCTTTCCTCCTCGGTGATGCCCTTGGAGCGGTCGGTGGTCGGGACGTTGTGGTCGGGCACGGCGAGGGTCGCTTCCGGACGGCGCACCGGACGGCCGGCAAGCCGCAGCCCCTCGAACGCCTGCGGGCTGGTCACCTCATGGACCAGATGGCGGTCGATGTAGAGGATGCAGGTGCCGTCGTCCTGACGGTGGACGACGTGGCTGTCCCAAATCTTGTCGAACAGGGTGCGCGGCTTGGACATAGCAACTCTCTCTCGCGGCAATTCTCTCTCGCAAACCACAGACCGGACGAACGAAGCGTGCGGTAAGAGGGCCGCACAATAGCCGTCTCTTTCAACCAGGACAAGGCCGAGCCTGTGGAAAACACCCCACATCCCGCAGCGAAAAATCGCCGCTTCGCCGCCCCGCCCATCGGCTGGCGGGCAGGGCGCTCCTTATGGTAGCGTCCGGCACCACCCCCATTCGACGAAGGGTCATCCCGTGACGGACCCCACTGTCCGCTGTGAACGCTGCGAACGGCCTTATCCCGCCGACCTGCCCGGCTGCCCGAACTGCCGGCGCATCCGCCAGACCAACATCGCCATCGCCACCACCATGGTCCTTCTGGTGCTGTTCGCCATCGGCGGCTGGTTCGGCATCCAGGTCCTCACCGGCTTCTCCACCGGCGGCGCCCCGTAACGCCGTCCCGTCGCGGGGCTGCCGCACCGGGAACGCAGACCTCCCGCCCCCACCCGCGCCGTAGGATGCGGCAAAATTCAGGGTTGGGAGGACTCATGGCGGATCAGGCCATGCCACGCGCCGCGGCCGGCCAGGGACCCGTGGGCGGTCCGGGCACCGTGGTCTACGCGCAGCTTGCGGGAATCGTTCTGTTCTGGGGCGCCAACTGGCCCCTGATGAAGCTGGCCCTGTCCGACATCGGGCCGCTGACCTTCTGCTTTCTCCGTTTCGCCGGGGCGGCGGCGGTGCTGGCCCTGCTGTCGCGGGTGCTGCGCTTCCCCCTCCTGCCGCCGCCGGGGGAGCGCTGGCCGCTGGCCCTGGTCGGGCTGCTGCAGATCGCCGGCATGCTGGACCTCAGCTCCATCGCGCTGCGGGTCGTGCCGCCGGGACGGGCCGCGGTGCTGGCCTACACCATGCAGATGTGGGCGCTGCCGCTGGGCGTCCTGCTAGCCGGGGAACGCTTCACGCGCGGGCGGGTGATCGGCGCGCTGCTGACCTTCGCCGGCGTCCTCGTCTTCTTCAACCCGGCACTGATGGACTGGGGCGATCCGGCGGTTCTGCTCGGCAACGGGCTGCTGCTCGCCTGCGCGCTGAGCTGGGCGCTCGGCGCCACCCTCTACCGCCGTCGGCGCGGCGGCTGGCGCACGCCCTTCTGGACGCAGACCTTCTGGCAAATCGCCGTCAGCGCCGTGGCGACCGCGCCGCTGGCCCTGGCGGCGGAGCACGCCCGGCCGATCCACTGGACGCCCGCGCTGGGCACCGTGCTCGCCTTCAACTGGGTGATCGCAACCGGGCTGTGCTTCTGGTGGTGGGCGAAGTCGCTGACCGCCATGCCGGCGGCCCAGGCCGGGCAGATCATCTGCCTCGTCCCCGTCACCGCCTTGCTGCTGAGCGCGGTCTTCATGGGCGAGCCGCTGACCGTCGGCGTGCTGATCGCCGTGGCGCTGATCGGCGCGGGGATTTTGACGACGATGCGGGCGCGGTAGGGACGCCGATCGGGGAGCGGTTGACGTGGGCCCCCACCCAACCCTCCCCCGCCGACGCAGGGGAGGGCTTCTCCTATATCGCCGAACATATCCGGATCACCCAACGCCAAACACCCGCCCGGATCGCTCCGGGCGGGTGCTGGTTCAGGCGTACCGAACGAAAGGGCGCCGGATTACTCCGCGGCGGCCTTCGTGTTGTTCATGCCGCGGCCGGTCGTGCGCTCGGCGATACGGGCCGACTTGCCGCGACGGTCGCGCAGATAGTACAGCTTGGCGCGGCGGACGGCGCCCTTGCGGACCAGCTCGATCGACTCCAGACGCGGGGAGTAGAGCGGGAACACGCGCTCCACACCCTCGCCGTAGCTGATCTTGCGGACGGTGAAGGACGAGTTCACGCCGGCGTTCCGGCGGGCGATCACGACGCCCTCGTAAGCCTGGACACGCTCGCGCGTGCCCTCGACCACCTTCACGTTCACGCGGACGGTGTCGCCCGGCGAGAACTCAGGAATGGTCTTGCCGCCGAGGGCCTTCTCGATCTGCTCCTGCTCGAGCTGCTGCAACAGGTTCATGACACTACCCCTTTCCATCGGTGCGCCTCGCGGCGGACCGTCACTCTGGTTTCGGGCCGCGCCGGCGACCCCGTTTCCCAATCTGACCCTCGGCCTTCTTGCCCGCCTCGTAGCGGTCCCACAGGTCCGGTCGCCGGGCCTGGGTGATCCGCTCCGCCTCGGCGAGCCGCCAGGCGCGAACCTTCTCGTGGTGGCCGGACAACAGGATGTCCGGAACCGACCGTTCCACACCCTGCCCGTCGGTCCAGACCGCGGGCCGGGTGTAGTGGGGGTATTCGAGCAACCCCCGTTCGAAACTTTCCTCGCCCGCCGTCTCCACATTGCCCATGACACCGGGGAGCAAGCGCACCACGGCGTCGATCAGGCACAGGGCGGCGGTCTCGCCGCCGGACAGCACGAAGTCCCCGAGGCTGACCTCCTCAAGGCTGTGCGCGTCCAGCACCCGCTCATCCACCCCTTCGTACCGGCCGCAGAGCAGGGTGACCACCGGGGTGGCCGCCAGCTCCTTGACTAGCTCCTGGTCGAGCACCCGTCCGCGAGGCGACAGGTAGATCGCCCGTCCGCGTCCAGGAGTGCCCGGAGGACCCGCCGTCGCGGTCAGAGCCGCGTCCAGCACGTCGGGCCGCATGACCATGCCGGCCCCTCCGCCGAAGGGGGTGTCGTCGACGGAGCGGTGTTTATCGCGCGCGAACGAGCGAATGTCCACTGATTCCAACGCCCAGACTCCATTTTCCAGCGCCTTTCCCGCGAGGCTGAGCCCCAGCGGACCCGGAAACATCTCCGGGAACAGCGTCAGAACCTTGGCCGTCCAGACAAGAGAACCGGAAGCGCCGTGATTCACGGGCGGGTTCCCTTGTTTTCAACGTCGCCTTCAGCGTCATCCGCACCGTCCGGCGCGTCCTCTCCATCCTTTTCCGCCTCGCCTTCGCGCGCTTCGATGACGGCGGGAAGATCGACCACGACGCGGCCTCCCTTCACATCGACCACCGGAACGCAGGCGCGGGTGAAGGGCAGCATCTCCAGCGGCCCCGATTCCGTGCGGATCTCCAGCACGTCACCGGCTCCGAAGTCGTACAGCGCCTTCACCGTGCCCCAGACGGTGCCGTCGGCGAGTTCCGCACGCAGGCCAATCAGGTCGGCGTGGTAGAACTCGTCCTCGTCCTCCGTCTCGGGCAGGGCGGAACGGTCCACGTAGAGCCGGACACCGGTCAGCTCCTGCGCCTGTTCGCGCGTGGCGATGCCATCGACGCGGACCAGGAACAGGTCCTTCATGGTGCCCTGAAGCGTCAGCGTGAAACGCCGGGCGCCCCGCTCGTCCGAGAGGGGGCCGTAGGACGCCACGGCTTGCGCGTCCTCGGTGAAGCTTTTCACCTTCACGAGGCCGCGGACGCCGTGCGCCCCGGCGAACTGGCCGACGCAGACTTTTGTGGACATGGCTTGAGCGTGTGCGTTGCGGGCGTTCTACCCCCACCCCAACCTTCCCCCGCTGGGCGGGGGAAGGAGCTTTATCCCCTCCCCCGCCCAGCGGGGGAGGGTTAGGGTGGGGGCAGGTACGCCGATCCCTATCAGCCCTCGGCGGCGGCCTTGGCGGCGGCCTCGGCCTTCAGACGCTCCTGCGCCTTGGCCTTCGGGGCGGACTTCTTCGGGGTCTCGCGGATTTCCGGCTTGGCGATCAGGCCGGCGTTCGCCAGGAACAGGGCGACGCGGTCCGTCGGCTGGCCGCCGACCGACAGCCAATGCTTGGCGCGCTCGGCGTCCAGGACGATGCGCTGCTCGTGCTCGCGCGGCAGCATCGGGTTGTAGGTGCCGATCTTCTCGATGAAGCGGCCGTCACGCGGGCTGCGGGCGTCGGCGACGACGATCGAGTAGAACGGACGCTTCTTGGCGCCGCCACGGGCCAGACGGATCTTCAGGGACATGGGACAGTCGCTTCCTTGGTGTAGTCGCTTGGTGTGCGGTTGAAGGTGATCGCGCTCATCGCGCGGTGCGGTCGCCGGGGATCAGTTCGGTCCCCGGAAATTCTTCGGCAGGAGGCTTTGCAGCCCATGGCGCATCAGCCCCTTCTGCCCCAGCTTCTGAACCTGCTTCATCATGCCGCGCATGGTGTCGTACTGCTTGAGCAGCTTGTTCACCTCCTGCACGCTGGTGCCGGAGCCGGCGGCGATGCGCTTGCGGCGCGACGCCTTGATGAGCTCGGGGTGCTTGCGCTCCTTCTTCGTCATCGAGGAGATGATCGCCTCCTGGCGCTTGATCATCCCGTCGTCGATGTTCGCGTCCTTGAGCTGATTCTTGATCTTGCCGATGCCCGGCAGCATGCCCATCAGGCCGGACATGCCGCCCATCTTGCGCAGCTGCTTGAGCTGGGAGGCCATGTCGTCGAGGTCGAAGCCCTGGCCCTTCTCCATCTTGCGGGCGAGCTTCTCGGCCTCTTCCTTGTCGATGGTCTCGGCGGCCTTCTCGACCAGCGACACCACGTCGCCCATGCCGAGGATGCGGCCGGCGATGCGGTCGGGGTGGAAGGCCTCCAGGGCGTCGATCTTCTCGCCCATGCCCAGCAGCTTGATCGGCTTGCCGGTGATCTGGCGCATCGACAGGGCGGCACCGCCGCGGGCATCGCCGTCCACGCGGGTCAGCAGGATGCCGGTGATGCCCACCTTGTCGTTGAAGTTGGTGGCGACCGTCACCGCGTCCTGGCCGGTCATGGCGTCGGCGACCAGCAGCGTCTCCGCCGGCTTGGTCGCGTCGCGCACGGCGGCGACCTCGGCCATCAGCTCCTCGTCGATGGACAGGCGGCCGGCGGTGTCGAGCATGACCACGTCGTAGCCTTCGCGCCGACCGGTCTCGATGGCGCGGCGGGCGATGGCGACGGGGTCCTGGCCGGGAACGATCGGCAGCGTGGCGACGCCGGTCTGCTCGCCCAGGACCTTCAGCTGCTCCTGGGCCGCCGGACGGCGCACGTCCAGCGAGGCCATCAGGACCTTCTTGCGGTCCCGGTTCTTCAGGCGCAGCGCGATCTTGGCGGTGCTGGTGGTCTTGCCCGAGCCCTGCAGGCCGACCATCAGGATCGGCACGGGGGCGGCGGCGTTGAGGTTGATCTCCTCGCCCTGCCCCAGCATCTCCACGAGGTTGTCGTGGACGATCTTGATGACCTGCTGGCCGGGGGTGATCGAGCGCAGGACCTCCTGGCCGATCGCGCGTTCCTTGACCTGATTGACGAACTGCTTGACCACCGGCAGGGCGACGTCGGCCTCCAGCAGCGCCACGCGCACCTCGCGCAGCGCGGCGTTGACGTCCTCCTCGCTCAGCGCGCCGCGGCGGCGCAGCTTGTCGAAGATGTCGCCCAGGCGTCCGGTCAGGCCATCGAACATGGGTCAGCGGTCCTCAGTTTCGGTCTCCATCCGCTCGAACGCGATCGGCTCAAGCACAAACGAGCCAGTGCGCGAAACTCGCGGACTGGCGGAGGTCCCCGGCACACAGGCCGATGGTACCCGGTCGATGGCTCGACGGATGCAGGTCGGCGGACCATACGCATCACGGGCGACGGAGTCAACCATGCAGCGACGGCGCGCCGTACTGGAGCCTCTTGCGCAACGGCCCATGAAAGGCCACTATTTCCACACACAACCAAGGGCTTTGCGGCCCGGGGGCGGCGCCAGCGATAGAACGCATTCGAGGCGTACTTGAATAAAGCGTTACCGACTGTTAACTTTTTCTTCGCGGCTCCCCTTTAGAGTGGGCAGCGACTCCAACCCGGGATTTCCCTGATGCCCCCCGCGCAAGGCTTCGGAACGAACACGCCGCGCACGAAGCTGACGCAAAGTCAGCTGAACACGATCCTGCTCCGCCATCAGGCTTTCCGGAAAAGCCAGCCGGGCGGTGTGCGCGCGAACCTGAAGATGCGCGACCTGTCGCATCTGGACCTGTCCGGCATCGACCTGTCCGACGCCGACCTGTCCGGGGCGAAGCTGTTCAGCGCCCGGCTGACGCGGGCCAACCTGACCAACGCCAACCTCTACGCCGCCGACTTGCGGCTGGCGAACCTCGAGAAGGCCGACCTGCGCCGCGCCGACCTGCGCGGGGCCTGCCTGCGCGGCGCCGTGCTGTCGGAAGCCATGCTGGTGGAGGTGGACCTGCGCGACGGCACGCTGCTGCATTACACCCCGTCGGGCGAGATGATGGCGCACAATTTCGAGGATTCGGTCCTGACCTCGGAGCTGACGGCGGCGGTCATCCGCGGCGCCGACCTGTCGCGGGCCAAGGTGGCGAACGCCTTCGTGATGCAGACCGACCTGACCGACGCGATCCTGCGCGGCACCAAGTTCATGCGCGCGAACCTGACGAACTCCAACCTGACGGGCTGCGACCTGACCGACGCCGACCTGTCGGAGGCGAACCTGTCCGGCGCGCGGCTGTCCGGCGCGGTGATGACCGGCTGCGCCATCGGGCGCGCCAACTTCACCAACGCCAACCTGATCGGCGCCATCCTCGACGCGGCCCAGCTCCGCTCGCCCAACCTGTCCGCCGCGATGATGGCGAAGGTTCTCGAGAATCCGGACGACGACCTGCGCAACATCCTGACGCTGCACCTTTCCTGGATCGACAGCGGCGGCAAGGACGGCAAGCGCGCCGACCTCTCCTCGCTCGACCTGTCGGGGCGCACTCTCGACGGCATCAACCTGTCCGCCGGCATCCTGCAATGCATCACGCTGCGCGGCGCCTCGATGATGGGCACCTCGCTCGCCATCGCCGATCTGTCGCTGTCGGACCTGCGCAAGGTGGACTTCACCAAGGCCGACCTGCGCGGCGTCAATTTCGAGCGGGCGACCCTGACAGGCGCCAACCTGACCGAGGCCCAGCTCGGCCCCGTGCACATCCAGGGATCGAGCAGCCACGTCTGGCGGGCCAACCTCCAGCGCGCCCGCATGGGCATGGCCGTTCTGAAGGACGCCGACCTGCGCAAGGTGAACCTGTCCGGCGCCAACCTCGCCGGGGCGGACCTGCGCGGCGCCAATCTGAGCGAGGCCGACCTGACCGGCACCGACCTGACCGGAGCGGACCTCGATGGGACGGTGCTGGACGGCACCAGCCTAACCGACGCCATTGGGATCGAGGAGATGACCGGGACCTGATCCCGGCTTCAAACCGAGTCCGCCTCAGAGCCGTCGTCTTCAGGGACGCCGCTGCGTCCAGGGGCCGGAGCGGTAAGCGGTGCGGACGTGGTTGATCAGCAGATTGCGCGCGTCGATCAGCTGGGCCATGCGGTCGCGGCAGGCGACCACCCCGGTGTCCGGGTGATAGACCGGGGCCAGCTCGCGGAAGCGCTTCACCACCCGGTCCTCGTCGAAGCACCATTCGTTGACGAAGCCGAACATCTGCGCGGCGTCGCGCACCTGGGTCAGCTTGCCGTCCAGCGGCCGGAAGGACACCCGCTCCAGCGCGTGGGCCAGCGCCTTGTTGCGGTAGGTCAGGGTTTCCACCGCGCCTTCCAGCCGCCCGGCCTCCTCGGCGGGCATCAGCCGGCAGCCGGGTTCGGCCAGCGCCAGCGCCGCCGCCAGCGCCCGGCGGATCGCCGCGTCGCTGTGGCCCGGTGGCAGCCGCAGCTCCAGCACGGCCCGCTCCGCCCCATCGTCCGGCGCCCCCGGATCGGGCGTCCGGTCGGGCGCCAGCAAAAGCGCGGCTGTGGCGAGCGCGGAAACGTCGGTGCCGCGCCCGGCGGCCAGACGCATCGCCGCCGCCGCGAAAGCCGGGGTGCAGGGAATCGTGTAGAGGATGGCGGTCGGAGCGCCGCGCACCGGAGCGGTGCCGGCTGTCGCGGACGGGAACAGCCCGGTGTCCACGTCGGTCAGCGCGGCGAAGGGATAGCCATCCGGAGCGGTCATGAGGACACCAACGCGTCGTGCGTGCGCCGCGACTCTAACGCAATCTCCGGATTTCACGCAACGGCCCACCCCGTCGCAGGAGGTGTAACGCGGAACGCGGCACTCCCCTGCCCGTCCGCGCCATGCCCATCGGGGCGGTCAAACCCGGCCGGTCAGCGGTGCATCATCGCCGGTTTGGCGGGCAGCTTTTGCAGCATGTCCTCGATGTAGGCCTCGTCGCTCTTGCCCGACATGGCGGCGAAGCCCTTCAGCATCTGGCTGCCGAAGGTGAAGACGCCGGTCAGGTCGATCTTCCAAGCCCCGCCCTCGCGCACGAAATCGGCGGGAACCAGAGCCGGGCGGTTGTCGACCATCAGCAGGGCGGAGGCGCGGTCGCCGCGCACCCGCACCGGGCCGAGCCCGCTGCTGCCGATGACGTTGGGGCCGAGCCAGCCGTTCTTCATGCCATGGTCGGCCAGCTCGCCGAGCGACATGCGGCGCAGATCCGCCGGGCTGACGTAGCGGCGCAAGCCCATGGCGGCGAACTTCTCCGCCGGCTCCAGCTTGGCGAGGCCGGCGTCGTTGCCGCTGCGGGCGACGCCGCGCACCTGCTCCAGCTTGTCCAGCGACGCGCGGGACAGCAGCGGAACGACCGCCGCGCCGCGCTTCTGCGCCAGGGCGGTGCGGGCGCTTTCGAAGACCGCCGCGACCTCCCGCTCCTCCGGGGAGGCGGGCGGCGGGGCGGCGAAGGCCGGAAGGGAAAAACCGAGGAACAGCAGCAGGAGAGCCAGGGCGCGCATGAACGGGTCCGTGTGGTGGCGCGGCGTCAGACTTTCTCCTCGACTCCGAAGAAGGCGAGCTGCCAGCGCATCTCGTCGTCGGACATCGGGTAAAGGACGCCTTCCCTTGCCATAAGCGCGGTTTTTGGCGGAATCTGGGCGATGCGCAATTGCACCTGCCGGGCGAAGCGCATCGACAGGCCGCAGCGCCACACCAGGGAGGTGACGGCGCGCGGGGCGTGGGTGCCGATGATGCGGTCGATGATCGGCATCGGAAGCTGCGCCAACTCGCCCAGCCCGGCCAGGACGAAGGCACGGTCGCCCTCCGCCAGCGCGCCTTCCAGCAGCTTTTCCGTCAGCTTGCCTTCCTTGTTCAGCCTGGCGGCCTTGTCGGTCGGGCGTTCGGCCGCCTTGTCCTTGTCGCCCGGCAGGTGGCCAAGCTCCTCCTCCCCGAAATCGACGAGGCCGCGGGCGCCGCCGGGGCCACCGCCGCCGTGCCCCCCGCCCCCGCGGTTGACGCGCGCCCGCACGCCCTCCGCCAGGGCGTGGGCGGCGGCGGGGTCGAGGTCGGTGCGCTCGCGCAGGACCTTCAGCAGGTTGTCGGCGACGAAGCTCGCCAGACGCGCCACCGCGCGGGCCGGCAGGCGCGGGCGGCGCACCAGTGGGGCGTGCCAGGGCTCGTGCTGCGGCGCCTGGTCCAGGATGCGGTCCAGCGTCTCCTCGCGGATCTGGGCCGAAGGGTTGGCGAGCAGCGCGGTCATCGCCGCCTCGTCGTCGGAGCGCGCGATGGCGTCGGCGACGGAGGCCGAGATCTCCTTGCGTCCGGCGATCGCCGACAGGGCGCCGGCCACCGGCCCGCGCATGATGATGTCCGACAAATCCTCGTCGGTCAGGATCGGCGAGAATTGCAGGACCGGGGCGCAGACCGACAGCTCCACGTCACGGGCCAGCGTGTTGATGACGCCGTGCGGCGCGCCGGGCAGCTCCTTCAGCGCCTCCGACAGGATGCCGCGCACCTCCGTCGCCTGGTCGCGGGCCAGCGCCTCCAGGCATTCCAGCGTCAGCCGCTCGATCTGCGACGCCTGGTCGGCGGACAGGTCGGGCAGCAGCCGGGCGACCTTCTGGGCCAGGGCGCCGCGCACCGCGACCTCGCGGTCCTTGGCCAGCATCAGGTCGGCCTGCCGCGGCGTTCCCGCATTGGTGGCAATGGCCTGACGGACCTCCGTCACCGCGTCGGCGGCCAGGAAGTAGAGCAGTTCCGGCCGGGTCTCGGGCGACGCGGCGACGCGGCGGCGGACCGCCGGGTCGGCGCTGCGCGCCATCTGTTTGGCCGCCTCGTAATCGGCGGGATCGAGAATCTGGGGATCGCCGCAGGCGGTCATTGGGACGCCTCCGCCGCAGCGGTTTCCCTGGGCGCCGGGGCGACGGCGTAATGGCCCTTCCCGCGCTTCTTGGCGTCGTACATCGCCGAGTCGGCGCGGTCGGTCAGCTCCTGCAGGGTCTCGCTTCCCACCCGGTGGACGGCGATGCCGATGGACAGGCCCAGCGGCTTGTCCGGCCCGGCGGAGAGATGGCGCAGCGCGGCCATGCCGGCGAGCAACCGCTCGGCCACCGTCACCGCCTGCGCCTCGTCGGTGCGGCCCAGCCACAGGACGAACTCGTCGCCGCCCAGCCGCCCCGGCAGGTCACCCGGCCGGACGCCGTTGGTCAGCAACCCGCCGATGGCCACCAGCACGGCGTCGCCCTGCTGGTGGCCGTGCAGATCGTTCACCGCCTTGAAATTGTCGAGGTCCACGTAGAGAAGCGCGGACGGCCCGGTGTCCGGGCGGCTGAGCGCCTCGTCCAGCCGCTCGAAGAAGGTGCGGCGGTTGAACAGGCCGGTCAAACCGTCGCGCTCCGACAGGCGGCGCAGCCGCTCCTGATAGGCCAGATGCGCGTGGGCGATGCCGATGTGGTCGGCCACGCCGGACAGCAGCATCCGGTCCTCCTCGTCCCAGGGATCGGAATCGTCGCCGCGCCAGATCACCACGGCGCCGTTGACGGCCTGACGGTGCTCCGTCCGGGCGGCCAGCAGCCGGTTCCCCCCCAGGGTCAGCTCATGCTGGTCCTCGCTGCCGGCGATCTCCTCCAGAACGGGGCGCGACAGGTCGGAGCGCAGCTCCTCCGGGATCTCCGCGGCGAAATCGGCGGCGGGACGCAGGGCGCCCGTTTCCGTCGCACGGTAGATGCGGCAGCCGTCGGCGCCCAGCGCGCGGGCGGTCTCCGCCGCGGCGACGTGCAGCGCCTTCTGGGCGTCGAGCTGGTCGCGCAGCGTGTGGACGATGTGGGCGAGCATCTTCTCGCGGTTGCGCACCCGCGCCAGTTCGGCGGAGCGCAGCACCTGCTCCGTCGTTTCGCGGCAGACGCCGCGCGCGCCCATCCATTCGCCCTGCGGGCCGAACAGCGGCACCGCCGACACGACGAAGCAGGCGGGCAGATCGTCCACCCGCTTCAGCCACAGCTCCGCCTGGTCGACGGGGCGGCGGCTGTCGAAGGGCAACGGCAGGTCGCCCCACTCGGTCACCGCCAGATCCCGGGGGCTGCGGCCAATCAACGCATCGGCGCTGTAGCCCAGTGCGCCCTTGGGCGTGACGAAGACGAATCGCCCGTCGCTGCCCGTTTCCCAGGCGAAATCGCTCGAAACCTCGACCAGATCCTTGTAGCGGCGGCGCGACTCGATCAGCGTCTGGCGGAGTTGCCGCTCGAGCGTGGCGTCGCGTCCCAGCAGCAGGATTTCCCCGTCGGGCAGCGGCGTGGCCGCCCATTCGACGATCATCACGCCGCGCGGCAGCGCCACCGGAAGGGAGCGCAGGCCCGGCGCCACGCTGCAGGTCGCCAGCCACCCCTGGATGTCCGCGAGCCAGCGCCCGCCGGCGGACAGCAGCTCCTCCGCGGCGGCGTTGGCGGCGACGACCCCGTGGCCGGAATCAAGCCAGATCGCCGGACCGGGGAATGCGGCCAGGAGCGTGGGAGGCGAAACGGCGCCGGACGGGTTGGCCGGGGGAGCTTTGGATATTGGGTCTGCGGACACGGTGCGAACCTGAGACTGCGCGTGGTGGAGTATACCGGAAAAATGCGCTTCCTTCCTGAATCTTTCTTCAGGCGGTCCGGGTACCTGCCATACGCAACCTGTCATTGAGTCCGCGTCCGTCCCAGATCGGAAACGGGCCATGCGGCGAAGCGGCTTGCGGGCGGGCCGGCGAAGCCCCATTCTTCAGCCCATGATGGCTTCCCTCCGCGATACCGGGGTCTGGATCTTCGACCTCGACAACACCCTCTATCCCGCCTCCTGCAACCTGTTCGCCCAGGTGGACCGGCGCATCGGCGATTTCATCGCCGGGCATTTCGGCATCACCTACGACGAGGCGCGCGTCATGCAGAAGCGCTTCTTCCGGGAACACGGGACGACGCTGCGCGGCTTGATGGTGGAGCACGACGTCGATCCGGTGCCCTTCCTCGACTATGTGCACGACATCGACGTCAGCCCGGTGGCCCCCTGCCCCAGCATGGCGGACGCGCTGAACCGGCTGCCCGGGCGCAAGATCATCTACACCAACGGCTCCGTCCGCCACGCCGAGAATGTGACCCGGCAGCTGGGCATCGACGGCTGCTTCGAGGCGACCTTCGGAATCGTCGAGGCCGGCTATGTGCCCAAGCCCGACCCGCGCCCCTACGACATCCTGGTGGACCACTACGGCATCGACCCCGCCCGCGCCTGCATGGTGGAGGACATCGCCCGCAACCTCGTCCCCGCCCACGCCCTGGGCATGACGACCGTGTGGGTGCGCAGCGAGGCCGACTGGTCCCGCCCCGACGAGGGCGGAGTCGGCACCGGCAGCCACATCGACCACACGGTGGACGACCTGCCGGCCTGGCTGGAGGAGGTCGCGGGCTGAGCGGCGACCGCAAGGCCCTTCATACCCCCCGTAAGAACCCTTTAAAAACAAGGCAACGTTGACAAGGCGGCGCGGCCCGGCCCATGTTCCGAACCCTCGAACAGACAGCCCAGCGAATGCCGCCATGAGCCACGCCAGCCTCGAATCCGCCGTCAACGCCGCGTGGGAAACCCGCGACACCCTGAATGTTTCGACCAAGGGCGCCGTCCGCGACGCCGTGGAGGAGGCCCTGTCCGGCCTCGACTCCGGCGACCTGCGCGTCGCGCAGAAGACGGACGCCGGCTGGGTCGTGAACCAGTGGCTGAAGAAGGCGGTCCTGCTGTCCTTCCGCCTGAACGCCAACGAGACGATCCCCGGCGCGCCGGGCGGCGCCTCCTGGTACGACAAGGTGCCGCCGAAGTTCGAAGGCTGGTCCGAGGCGCAGTTCCAGGCCGCCGGCTTCCGCGCCGTTCCGGGCGCGGTCGTCCGCCGCTCCGCCTACGTCGCGCCGAACGTCATCCTGATGCCCAGCTTCGTGAACGTCGGCGCCTATGTCGACAGCGGCACGATGGTGGACACCTGGGTCACCGTCGGCTCCTGCGCGCAGATCGGCAAGAACGTCCACCTGTCGGGCGGCGTCGGAATCGGCGGCGTGCTTGAGCCGCTCCAGGCCAACCCGGTCATCATCGAGGACGACTGCTTCGTCGGCGCCCGCTCCGAGGTGGTCGAGGGCGTGATCGTGGAGCGCGGCGCCGTGCTGTCGATGGGCGTCTTCATCAGCGCCTCGACCAAGATCATCGACCGCAACACCGGCGAGGTCTTCGTCGGCCGCGTCCCGGCCTACTCCGTGGTGGTGCCGGGCACCCTGCCGGGCAAGCCGCTGCCGGACGGCACGCCGGGTCCGGGCCTCTATTGCGCGGTGATCGTGAAGCGCGTGGACGAGCAGACCCGCGCCAAGACCTCCATCAACGACCTGCTGCGCGACTGACGCCGGGGAAGACGACACGATGACCACCGCCGCCGCTCCCTCCTTCGACCCCTGCGATCCCGTCGCGGTGGCGCAGGCCCTAATCCGCTGCCCCAGCGTGACGCCCGAGGACGGCGGCGCTCTGGGCGTTCTGGAGGCGGCGCTGGCGCCGCTGGGCTTCGCCTGCCACCGCCTGCGGTTCGAGGAGGAGGGCACGGCGCCGGTGGACAACCTCTACGCCCGTCTGGGCACGGAGGGGCCGAACTTCTGCTTCGCCGGGCACACCGACGTGGTGCCCCCCGGCGAGCTGAAGGGCTGGTCCATCGACCCCTTCGCCGCGGAGATCCACAACGGGCGCCTCTACGGCCGGGGTGCCGTGGACATGAAGGGGGCGGTCGCCGCCTTCGTCGCCGCCGCGGCCCGCCACGTCAAGGCTGGCGGCGCGCCCAAGGGCTCGATCAGCCTGCTGATCACCGGGGACGAGGAAGGGGTCGCCATCAACGGCACCCGCAAGGTGCTGGACTGGATGAAGGCCAAGGGTGAAAAACTCGACGCCTGCGTGGTCGGGGAGCCGACCAACCCCAAGGCGCTGGGCGACATGATCAAGATCGGGCGGCGCGGCAGCATGACCGCCTTCCTGACCGTCCACGGCGCGCAGGGGCATGTCGCCTATCCGCATCTGGCCGACAACCCGCTGCCCCGGCTGGCCCGCATGCTGGCCGCCATCACGGCGGAGCCGCTGGACGCCGGCACCCCGCATTTCCAGCCGTCGAACCTGGAGCTGACCACCATCGACGTGGGCAACCCGGCGCACAACGTCATCCCGGCGCAGGGCAAGGCGACGCTGAACATCCGCTTCAACGACCTGCACACCGCCGACACGCTGCTGGCGTGGCTGCGCGAGCGGCTCGACCGGGTGGGCGGCTCCTACGAGCTGGACCATTTCGTCTCGGGCGACAGCTTCCTGACCCCGCCCGGCCCGCTGACCGAGCTGGTCGCCGAGGCGGCGGAGCGCGTCACCGGGCGCCGTCCCGAATACTCGACGACCGGCGGCACGTCGGACGCTCGCTTTATCAAGAATTTCTGCCCGGTGGTGGAGTTCGGCCTCGTCGGGCAGACGATGCACAAGGTGGACGAGCACACCGCGCTGGACGACCTGACCCGCCTGACCGACATTTACAGCGAGGTTTTGCGGAACGTCTTCGACCGGATCGGTTGACGTAAGGCCTCCCCCGACCGTTCCCACCACCCTCCGGTGACCGCAACATGCCGCTGACCGCCCGGGACGTCGCCTCCTCCGTCTTCGGCGCCTATCGCCTGGCCCGGTTCGACCCCACCGGATTGCAGCATCTGGACCGCACCCCCGAAGGGGCTTGGAAGTCCTTCTACGCCGCGGTGATCGTCGCCCCGGCCTGGACACTGCTGCTGGCGATCCGGCTGTGGAATCAGGTGCCGGACACGCCGCTGTTCCAGCTCGTGGTGGTCGAGGCCATCGCCTACGTCATCAGCTGGACGGCCTTCCCCGTGGTCATGCACGGGGTGAGCGGGCTGCTGGACCGGAAGAACCGCTACATCGATTTCCTGTGCGCCTACAACTGGTCGTCGGTCGTGCAGATGAGCGTCTATCTGCCGGTGGTGATCCTGGCCGCCACGGGAATTCTGCCCGGCCCGATCTCCGAAGGGCTGGTGTTCGGCATCATGCTGGCGATGCTGACCTACCAGTGGTTCGTCATGCGCACGGCGCTGGACATTTCCGGCGTCGCGGCGGCGGTCCTGGTCCTGCTCGACCTGTTCCTGTCGGCGCTCATCACCGACTTCGCCGACGGGCTGCTGTAGCGGCGTTTGCCCCCACCCCGGCCCTCCCCCGCTTCGCAGGGGAGGGAGAAGCAGTCCCCTCCCCGCCCAGCGGGGGAGGGTTAGAGTGGGGGCAACAATGCCCCCCTCACACCCCGCGGGTGCTGACGCCCGCGTCGGCGAAGGTCGCCATGCCGGCGTGGCAGGCGCAGGCCGACTTCACGATGTTGATGGCCAGCGCCGCGCCCGAGCCCTCGCCCAGACGCATCCCCAGATCGAGCAGCGGCTCCTTGCCGATGGCCGCCAGCAGATGGTCGTGGCCCGGCTCGACCGAGCGGTGGGCGACCATGCAATGGTCGAGCGCCCGGCGGTCGGCCTTGAACAGCACCGCCGCCGCCGCCGTGCAGGCGTAGCCGTCGAGCAGCACCGGCACCCGCGCCATACGGGCGGCCAGGATGGCGCCGGCGATAGCCGCCAGCTCATAGCCGCCGAAGCAGCGCAGCGCCTCGAACGGGTCGTCCTTGGCCTGCGGGTTGGCGGCCAGACCGGCCTCGACGGCGGCGACCTTGCGGGCCAGTCCCTCGTCGTCCACCCCGGTGCCGCGGCCCGTCCAGTCCTTGGCCTCGCCGCCGAACAACGCGTGGCAGAGCGCCGCCGCCGCGGTGGAGTTGCCGATGCCCATCTCGCCGAGCGCCAGAAGCTGGACTCCCGTCTCCACGGCCATCATGCCGTAGGCCATGGCTTGGCAGCAGTCCTCCTCACCCATCGCCGGGCCTTCGGTGAAGTCGGCGGTGGGGGTGTCCAGGTCCAGCTCGTAGACGCGCAGGTCGGCGTCGGCCACCTCGCAGAGCTGGTTCACGGCGGCGCCGCCGTTCTGGAAGTTGGCGACCATCTGGGCGGTCACCGCCGCCGGATAGGCCGAGACGCCGCGGGCGGCGACGCCGTGGTTGCCGGCGAAGACGGCGACGCGCGGACGGCGCACCTCCGCCGGGTGCTGGCCCTGCCAGGTCGCCATCCACTGGGCGATCTCCTCCAGCCGGCCGAGCGCGCCCGCGGGCTTGGTGAGCTGCCGTTCGCGCTGGAGGGCCGCCGTGCCGGCGTCGAGGTCCGGCCCCGGCAGGTTGCGCACCAGCGCACGGATTTCCTCGAAGGTGATGGCGGGCTGCGTGTTGCTCATGGCGAAGGGTCCTGGCGCTGACGGCAGAGGATGTGATCGGGAAGCGATGAAAAAAGCGGCGCGACCTTGGACCATTCCCGACCCGCTGTCAAAGCGCCTCTCGTCCTGTCTGTTATCCGTTGCCGGTCTGTTATCCGTTGCGGCGGGCTTGGGGTTGCCGTACTCCGGAACGCCATGCTTGAGGACTCCCCCGCCCCGCCCGTCTCCCGCTGGACCGCCGATCTGGCGCTGGCCGTCGTCTTCCTGACGCGGCTGCCGCTGCGCCTGTCCGGCCCGCTGGCCGACAACGCCCACGCCCGCGCCATGGGCTGGTTCCCCCTGGTCGGCGCCGGGGTCGGGCTGTTCGGCGGCTCCGTCTACGGGCTGGCCGCAATGGCCCATCTGCCGCCGCTGCCGGCGGCGCTGCTGGCGCTGGGCGCGATGATCTGGCTGACCGGCGCCCTGCACGAGGACGGGGCGGCGGACGTCGCCGACGGCTTCGGCGGCGGGCGCGACAAGGCCCGCAAGCTGGAGATCATGCGGGACAGCCGGGTCGGCAGCTACGGCGTGCTCGCCATCGTCTTCTCGGTCGCCGTTCGCGCCTCGGCGCTGGCGGCGTTGGCCGAGCCGCGCATCGTCATCCCCGCCCTGCTCGCCTCGGGCGCCCTGTCGCGCGGCGGCATGGCGGTGATCGCCCGCGTCATGGACCCGGCCCGCGCCGACGGCCTCGCCGCCCGGCAGGGGCGCCCGACGCGCGGCACGGTGGCCCTGTCGCTCGTCCTGGCGCTGGCCGTGGCCGTGGCGGCGCTGAAGGGATTCGCGCCCGCCGCGATTGTTGCCGCGTTTTTGGCGGTCGCGGGGGTGGCGTGGCAGGCGCGGCGGCAGGTCGGCGGCCACACCGGCGATGTGTTCGGCGCCGCGCAGCAGGTGGCGGAGGCCGCCGTTCTGCTCACCCTGGCCGCGACTGTTGCATGAAGAACACTCGCTGGTGGCTCATCCGCCACGCCCCCGTCCCGAATCCGGGAAAAGTGATTTATGGGCGGAGCGATCCCCCCGCCGACATCGGCGATTCCGACACTCTGGTGGCGCTGGCGGCGCGGCTGCCCCCGCAGGCGGTCTGGGTGACCTCGCATCTGCGCCGCACGCGGCAGACGGCGGCGGCGCTGCGCCTGCCCGGCAGCGACATGGCGCTGGTCGAGCGGGCGCTGGCCGAACAGGATTTCGGTCGCTGGGAAGGGCTGTCCCATGACGACGTGGCGGACTGGCATCCCAAGGAGGCCCGCCGATTCTGGAGCGACCCGGCTACGGAGGCCCCGCCGGACGGCGAAAGCTTCGCGGCGGTGATGGAGCGGGTGGCCGGCGCCGTCGCCCGGCTGACCGACCTCTACGCCGGGCGCGACATCGTGGCGGTGATCCACGGCGGTTCGATCCGCGCGGCGTTGGCACTCGCCCTGGACCTGACCCCGCAGGCGGCGCTGCGGCTGGCGGTGGCGCCGCTGTCGCTGTCGCGGATCGACCATTACGGCGGTGACGAGGGAGGCGGTTCCTGGTCGGTCGCGGCCCTGAACGCGCTCGGAACCTTTTCGGGACATGGACGTTGACCGGACTCCGTTGGGCTACCAATAGAGGGTCAGACCATGGCAAGAAGCGCTGACGATCGCGAGGCCGCCGAGAAGCTTTGGGGCATGATCAAGGGCGTCCGCATCTGCATGATGACGACGCTGGACGAAAACGGCATTTTGCATTCCCGCCCGATGGCCACCCTGCCGCATGCGGGATTCGACGATGGAACCTTGTGGTTCTTTACGCGGGCCGACTCCCCGAAGGTCCATGAACTGAAGACGCACTGGCGCGTCAACCTCTCCTACGCCGATCCCGACGAGCAGGATTACGTGTCGGTGTCCGGTGTGGCGGAGACGGTGCGCGACCGCGACAAGATCCGCTTCCTGTGGCGGGACATCCTGTCCACCTGGTTCCCGCAGGGGGTGGACGATCCTGATCTCGCGCTGCTGAAGGTCAGCGTCGATCAGGCCGAATATTGGGACAGCCCGTCGAGCGCGATGGTCTACGCCTACGGCTACGTGAAGGCGAAGATCACCGGCGAGCCGCCGAAGCCGGGCGATCACGCGAAGATCGCGTTCCAGTAAGCACGTCACAGGGGCAGCGTTTGCCCCCACCCTTCCCATGCTTCGCATGGGCCCCTTCCCTCCCCCGCTATCGCAGGGGAGGGAGTCATCTCCCGCGAACCTCTTTCCCTCCCCTGCGAAGCGGGGGAGGGTCAAGGAGGGGGCAACCGGTCCCCCATCCCTCTCACTTCTCCTCGACCACCGGCCTCCCGCCGCCATCCAGCGCCCCGACCCGCTTCTTCAGGTCGGTCACGTCCGCGAACATCCGCTTCAGCCGGGCCAGCCCCTTGTACTGGTCGAAGGCGCGGTCGCGCGGCACCGCCGGGTAGCCCATGTAGACGGCCTTGGCCGGAATGTCCGTCCCCACGCCGGAATTCGCCGCCACCACCGCGTCGTTGCCGATCTTCACATGGTCGGCCACGCCGACCTTGCCGGCCAGCACCACACGATCGCCGATGGTCGTGCTGCCGGCGATGCCGACATGGCCGCACAGCATGCAGTTGGTGCCGATCTGCACGTTGTGACCGATCTGCACGAGGTTGTCGATCTTGGTGCCGGAGCCGATGCGGGTCGCCGTGATGGTGCCGCGGTCGATGGTCGCGTTCGCCCCGACCTCCACGTCGTCGCCCAGGATCACCGTGCCGATGGAGTTCACCCGGTGGATCAGCACGTTGGTGCCGACCACTTTGCCCGTCGCTTTGGCCGACTCCACGCTGCCCGGCTCCGGCGTCACGAAGCTGAAGCCGTCGTTGCCGACCGCGGCGTTGGGGTGGATGATGCAGCGCTCGCCCATCACCACCCGCTCGCCGATGCGGGCGCCGGGGTGCAGCAGGCAGTCCTTGCCGATCACCGCCTCCGCACCGACCGTGGCGTGGGGCATGACGATCACGCCCTCGCCCAGCACCGCCCTCGGCCCGACATAGGCGAAGGGACCGACCGACACGCCCGCGCCCAGGATGGCCTCCGGCGCCACGAAGGCGGCGGGGTGGACCCCCGGCTCGGCGTGGACCGGCTTCTCGAAGACGGTGGTCAGGCCGGCCATGGCGAAGCGCGGGCGCTTCACGACGATCCAGCCCTTCAGGTTGGCCGGCACCTCCGCCCCTTCCGCGATCACGGCGGCGATGGCCTTGCCGCTGGCCAGCAGCTCCGTCAGGCCCTTTTCCATGGCGAGCGCCAGATCCTCCGGCCCCTCGGCCTCCGACGGATGGACGGCGCGGGCGATGCGGACGGTGCCGTCGCCCTCCAGCGTCGCGCCCAGGGCGGCGGCGATCTCGGCGAGGGTGACCGGGGCGGCGGGGGAAACGGGAGTCATGGCGGCGCTCTGGCTGTCGGTCCGAAGAGGCCGGGACGCTACCACGGCGGGCCGGTGCTGGCGAGGGCCAGCGCTTTTTGTCATTCCCCGGTCTGCAGCAGCGCCCCGCGCACCCGTGCCTGATGGAAGGAATAGAGGAAAGCCGCCGTGCACAGCCCCATGAACAGCACGTTCAGCCCCACCGCCCAGGCCAGATGGTCCCAGCGCATCGTGCCGTCGAACAGGATGGCGCGCATCCCCTCGAAGACATGGGCGGAGGGCAGCGACAGGGCCACCCATTGCAACCAGCCCGGCAGGACGCTGACCGGGTAGTAGACGGCGCTGACCGGGGCCAGCATGAAGACGACGATCCAGGCAAGCCCTTCCGCCCCCATGCCGTAGCGCAGGATCAGCGCCACGATGACCAGCCCCAGCGACCAGCCGAAGACGATCAGGTTGGCGAAGAAGCCGGCCAGCGGCAGCCCGAGGTCGAACAGCGAATAGCCGAACAGCGGGATCGCCAGCAGCGCCGCCGGGACGACGCCGATGACGGTGCGGATCAGGCTCATCCCGAACAGCGCCGCCACCCATTCGCCGGGGCGCAGCGGGCTGACGAAGAGGTGGCCGAGGTTGCGCGACCACATCTCCTCCAGGAAGGACACCGACACGCCGAGCTGGCCGCGGAACAGCACGTCCCACAGCAGCACGGCGCTGACCAGCACCCCCGCCCCCTGCGCCACCCAGGCGCTGGAGGAGGCCATGAACTGGTTGATGTAGCCCCACAGGATCATCTGCATGGTCGGCCAGTAGGCCAGCTCCAGGAAGCGCGGCCAGGACCCGCGCAGCAGGTACCAGTAGCGCAGCACCATCGCCCCGACCCGGCGCAGCGAGAAGACGGGGTTGGTGTGGGCCAGAACGGCGGCGTCACTCGGCGGCATCGGCGGCCTCCCGGCGGGCATCATCCCCATTGGCGCGGTCGCGGGCGATGTCGAGGAACACGTCTTCCAGCGAGGTGCGGCCATAGCGGGCCAGCAGTCCCGCCGGCGACCCGCGGTCGACGATCCGCCCCTGCCGCATCATCAGCACGTCGTCGCACAGCCGCTCCACCTCCAGCATGTTGTGGGAGGCGAGCAGGATTGTGGCCCCGGACTCGAAGCGGTAGCGCTCCAGATAGGTGCGGATCCAGTCCGCCGTGTCGGGGTCGAGCGACGCGGTCGGCTCGTCCAGCAGCAGAAGCTCGGGCCGGTTGAGCAGCGCCTTGGCCAGCGCCACCCGCGTCTTCTGCCCGGCCGACAGCCCGCCGGAGGGGCGCTCCAGGAAGCGGGTCAGCTCCAGATGCTCGGCCAGCTCCTCCACCCGCCGCTTCACTCCCTTCAGCCCGTAGAGGTGGCCGTAGACGGTCAGGTTCTCCCGCACGGTCAGCCGGTGCGGCAGCTCCACATAGGGCGAGGAGAAGTTCATGCGGGGCAGCGCCGCGTGGCGGTGGCGCACCATGTCCACCCCCAGCACCTCGACCGTGCCGGAGGTCGGCAGCAGCAGCCCGAGCAGCATGGAGATGGTCGTCGTCTTGCCCGCCCCGTTGCCGCCGAGAAGCCCGGTGACCGATCCCGCCGCCACGGTGAAGGAGATGCCGTCCACGGCGGTGACCGCGCCGGACCGGGCGGTGCCGTAGCGTTTGGTCAGGTTCACGGCCCGGATGGCGTGCTGTTTTGCGCATTGATCCATAGGCGGAGAATATGGCCGCTTGGCGCGCAAACGCCAGAGTGGCAAAACAGCACCCAGCCATTCGATGTGACGCCGCGGGAAGAGCGGCCTTGCCGGAAAGTCCGTCCCCATGACCGTCGGTTCCGCAACCGCCGCCGCCTCCCTTCGCCACGCCATGACGCACGCCGGCCGGCCGGGCCCGGCGCAGTGGACCAACCTGGACGGGCGCGTCACGCTGCGCACCCTGATCCTGATCCGCTGGATCGCGGTGATCGGGCAGCTCGCCACCGTGGCGACGGTGCAGCTCGTCATGGGCTTCCCGCTGCCGCTGGGGCCGGTGCTGGCGGCCATCGGGGCCTCCGTCCTGCTGAACCTCGTGGCGATGGCCCAGCGCGGCGGGCGGCTGCGGCTGGCCGACCGGGACGCGGCGCTCTATCTCGGCTACGACATGCTGCAGCTCACGCTGCTGCTGTATCTGACCGGCGGCCTCGCCAACCCCTTCGCCATCCTGCTGCTGGCCCCGATGACGGTGGCCGCGGCGATCCTGTCGCGCTACAGCGTGGTGCTGCTGACCGGGCTCAACCTCGTCTGCCTGACCGTGCTGGCGATGTGGCACTTCCCGCTGCCCTGGCCGGAGCCGATGCCCTCGGTCGCCCCGCTCTACGCCTTCGGCATCTGGCTGTCGCTGTCGGTGTCGGCCGGCTTCATCAGCGGCTACGTCTTCCGCGTGGCGGAGGAGGCGCGGCGCTTCGCCAACGCCCTGTCGGCCTCGCAGGTGGCGCTGGCGCGCGAGCAACGGCTGTCCTCGCTGGGCGCGCTGGCCGCCGCCGCCGCGCACGAGCTGGGGTCGCCGCTCGGCACCATCGCGGTGGTGGCGAAGGAGCTGCTGCACGACATGCCGCCGGACAGCCCCTACACCGAGGACGTGGCGCTTCTGCAAAGCCAGGTGATGCGCTGCCGCGAGATCCTGGCGGAGCTGGCCCGCAAACCGGAGGCCGACGGCGGCGACCCGTTCGAGCGTCTGCCCCTGACCGCGCTGGTGGAGGCGGCGGGCGCGCCGCACCGGCTGGGCCATATCCAGTTCACGGTCGAGCGCAGCGACGGCTCCGTGGGAGAGGAGCCCGTCGTCCGCCGCAGCCCGGAGATCATCCACGGGCTGGGCAACTTCATCCAGAACGCCCACCAGTTCGCCGGCGGGCGCGTGACGGTCGCCGCCTCCTGGGACGCCAAGTCCGCGACCGTCGTGGTGATGGACGACGGGCCGGGCTATCCCGCCCATCTGCTGAGCCGTATCGGCGAACCCTACCTGTCGGCGCGAAGCGAACGGTCGGGCCATATGGGGCTGGGAATCTTTATTGCACAAACGCTGCTAGAGAAAACGGGTGCCCTTGTAGCCTTTAGCAATAACCGTAGCGGCGGCGCGCGAGTTGTCGTACGTTGGGACCGTGGTGTCTTAGAACCAGAGGACTAGTGGTGGATAGCGCGATGACCACGGACGAGAGTCCAACGGGCGAAACCGCCAAGCTGACGTTCACGGGTGACGTTACCCGCAGCCTCCTCATCGTCGACGACGACGCGCCTTTCCGAACCCGCCTCGCGCGCGCCATGGAAAAGCGCGGTTTCAACGTGGTGGCCGTGGACAGCGTGCAACTCGGGATCGACGTCGCCCAGGAATCGGCGCCGGCCTTCGCGGTGGTCGACCTCCGGCTGGCCGACGGCAGCGGCCTGGATGTGGTCAAGACCTTGCGCGACGCCCGCCCCGACGCCCGCATCGTCATGCTGACCGGCTACGGCAACATCGCCACGGCGGTCGCCGCGGTGAAGGCCGGCGCGGTGGACTATCTGCCGAAGCCGGCGGACGCCGACGCCGTGGAATCCGCCCTGCTGGCCGACGGCCGCCCGCTGCCCTCCCCGCCGGAAAACCCCATGTCCGCCGACCGCGTGCGGTGGGAGCACATCCAGCGCGTGTTCGAGCAGTGCGACCGCAACGTCTCCGAAACCGCCCGCCGGCTGAAGATGCACCGCCGCACCCTGCAGCGCATCCTGAACAAGCACGCCCCGCGGGGGTGATCCGTCCTTTCCCAACATGACAACGCCCCCTCGCCACGCCGGCGAGGGGGCGTTGTCGTTTCAAGTCCCGGCCATCCTCACGCCGGGGCCGGCTGCCGCCCGGCCTCCGGGTGCGGCGGCTTCGGACGGTGGGCCGCGACGCAGGACAGAACGCTGCCGGTCACGCAGACAAGGGCGGCGAGTTCCATCCCCGTCGGCAGCCGCTGCTCCCACAAAAAGCCGTAGAGCAGCGCGAACAGGGTTTCGAACAGGATCATCTGGCCGACCAGAGTCAGCGGCAACAGCCGGCTCATCCGGTTCCAGAAGGCGTTGCCGACGATGGAGGCGAGGATGGCCACGCCGGTCACCACGGCGGCAAAGTGCAGCCATTCCCCGGCGGCGTGGCCGCTTCGGGCGAACAGGAAGACGGGAACCGCGAGCAGCAGCGCCTGCGCGCCGGTCACCACCCCGGTCAGCAGGCTCCAGTCATGCGCCGAGACGTGGCCGAGCCGGGCGAGCCAGCGGCTGTTCCCCACGGCGTAGACCGTCCAGGAGACGAGCGCGCCGACCGCGCAGAGCAGACCGGTCATCCCGGCCATCGGCAGTCCCGCCCGGCCATCGCCCGACGCGTCGCCCAGCGCGCCGCCCACCGATTGCCAGCCGATGCCCAGGATGCCGGCCGCGCCGAGCAGCAGCGACGGCACGAGCTTGCGGACGGGAACCGCCCCATGATCCCGGCTGCCGATGACGGTGACCGCGACCGGCAGGAAGCCGATGATTAGCGAGGTCATCGCCATCCCGCCCATTTGGACGGCGGTAGCCAGCAGGGCGTAGTAGAGGATGTTGCCGAGCAGGCTCAGCCACGCCAGCGCCCACCACTCGCGCAGGCCAAGCCCGGCGCGCAGGGTGCGCCAGCGCGGCAGCACGAGCAGGACGGCGAACAGGCCGTAGGCGAGGTAGCGCCCCGCGGCAAGCTGAAGCGGCGTGAAGGCCGATGCCAGTTCCGGGGCGAGGAAGACCAGCCCCCACAAGGCCCCCGCGACGATGCCGCAGGCGATCCCCAACCACGTCGTGCCCATCCTTGCTCCCAACCCTCACTGGTTTCCGGGGCAAGGATGCCATGGGACGCGATTGTCTTCTTGTCCCAGGCTACGGACTTTTGTGCCGGGTCTCGCGGCTTTGGCGCCGGTAGGCCGCCGGGGTCAGGCCGGTGGCCCGCCGCATCGCCCGTGTGAACGCGCTCTGGTCGGCGTAGCCGGCGCGGTAGGCGATCTCCGCGATCGGCAGGTCCGACCGCGCGAGCCAGCCGCACGCCCGTTTCAGCCGGGCCTCCGCGAGCCACGCGCGCGGTGTGGTGTCCAGTTCGGCGCGGAACAGGGCATGCAGCCGGCTGACGCTCATGCAGGCCCGCTCGGCCATCGTCTCGGCGGTCCACGGCTTCGCGAGGTCGGGCTCGACCGCGGCCAGCAGGCTCCCAAGCCTCGACCGGGAGCGCGCCGGTTCCTCCGCGAGCGCGTCGAGCAGCAAGGGCACCCAGAGGCGGAGGTTGTGAGCCGACACGCCGCCGCTTCCCACCATCAGGCCCATGTAGTCGATCAGCTTGCCGGCCACCGGGGTCAGCGCGACGAAGGGATGGCTGATCAGCCGGTCGCCGATCGCCGGTTCCAGGATAGCGGGGTCGAGATCCAGGATGAGCGAGCGGTTCGGCCCGTCGCTCGTCTGAGAATGCGAGGAGCCGGCTTCGACGAACGCCGCCCGGCATGGCCCGAGACGGCCGCCCTTTCCGGCGATGTCGATGTCCAGGGCGCCGCTCAACGGCAGGACGAGTTGAGCGAAATCATGCCGGTGGGCGCTGTGCGCCGCCCCGTAACTGCGGACATCGATGCTCAGGCGCGGCGATGTGGACATCCCCTTTCTATAACCGAAACCGGGCGCGCCGGCCACCCGCCGAAAGGGGCGGCGGAGGGGGGTCGGCTTGGCGCCATGCGCCTTGCCCCCGGCCCCTCATTTCTTGATCGGGCAGCTCCTCACGCCGAACAGGGTGTAGGCCGGGCAGAAGCCGACCACCGCGGTCAGCAACGGGACGAGGCCGATCCAACCCCAGGGGGACTGCGGGCCGACGAAGACGAGGGCGATCAGGACGAAGCCGACGATGGCGCGCAGCGCGCGGTCGATGGTGCCGACGTTGATGGGCATGGATGCACCTTGAGGACTGGGGTGGGCGGTTGGTGCGCCCATCCAAGCCTCTTTCCGCCCGCCGGTCTGTGACTCCGTCACACGCCGGCCGTGCGCTCCAGCGCCAGCAGCGCGTCCGGATCGCGCACCCCGACGCGGCCGCGCGACAGCTCCACGAGGCCGCGCCGCTCGAACTCTTTCAACTGGCGGCTGACCACCTCGCGCGCCGTGCCCAGCTCGACGGCGAGCGTCTGGTGGGTGGTGTCCAGCCCGCCGCGCGCGTCGCGGTGGTCGACCAGGAAGCGGGCCAGCCGCAGGTCGATGCGCCCGAAGGCGACCTCCTCCACCAGCATCATCATGCCGAGGAGACGCGTGCCGAAGGAGGCGAAGACGAAGTCGCGGAACACCGCGGACCGCGCCAGCAGCTCATGGAAGGCCCCGGCCCCGAGCGCGATGGCGTCCAGGTCGGTTTCCGCCACCCCCTCGGCGCTGTAGTCGGCGCGCGTCATCAGGCAGGTGGTGGTCAGGATGCAGGTTTCGCCCGCCCCGACGCGGTAGAGAACGATCTCCCGCCCGGTCTCGGCGGTCATCTGGACCCGCACCGTTCCGTCCAGCAGCATGAGAAAATTGTGGCACAGGCTGCCGATGCGGAACAGCACCGTGCCGCGCGGCACCGCCATCCGCGCCCCTTGCGTGCGCAGAACGGCCAGCGCGTCGGGTTCCAGGGCGGACAACGCCGAAAACGCGCCCGCCCAGTCGGCGCCAGCCTTTTCAGGATGTTGCGGCAGCATCCCCGCCCCTTTCGATCGACCATGACCATTATCCGCGAAGGGACTTCCCCGGTCCACCCCGAGATCCTCTCCACACACCACCCCACCCAATGGCGACTCCGGGGAGGGTACCCAATGAGCGTGTCTTCCCCACCATATGCCCTCCGGGCAGCATGAAACGGCCTGACGGTCGATGGCGTTCTAGGCAACCGTAACGCCCCGAACGGGGTGCCGTTCGGCATGCGAGGAGGAACCCGCTTTGGCCACCCAGGACATTCAGGATCAACCCCAGCGGCGACAGGCGGCACCGGTCTCTTTCGACCTGTCGACCGCGGCGGCCAGCGCGGTGCGCCGCACAACCGGCATGTTGCTGCGCCACAAGCTGCTGATCGGGACGGTGATCGTGCTGGGGACGGGCATCGCGGGTCTCGTCGCCCTGCGCATGACCCCGCTCTACACCGCCCAGACCCTGATCATGGTGGAGCACCGCAAGAATCAGGTGATGAACTACCAGGAGGTCGTCTCCGGCCTCTCGACGGAGCTGGGCGCCCTGCAGAGCGAGGTGGCGATCCTGAAATCCCCCGCCTTCGCGGAGAAGGTGGTCAACAAGCTCGGCCTGATGAACGACCCGGAGTTCAACGCGGCGCTGCGGCCGGAGCAGACCAACTGGTTCTACTATCTGAACCCGAAGAACTGGATCCCCGAATCCTGGTGGAACAGCGCCCGCGGCGACCGGCCCGAGATCGCGCTGAGCCCGGAGGAGAAGGCGGCCAATGAGAAGACCTCGGTCGTCAACACCTTCCTGGAAAATCTGGCGGTGCGCCCGCAGGGCCGGTCCTACGTCATCGCCGTGGATTTCGACAGCGAGGACCCGCGCAAGGCCTCGCTCATCGCCAACACCATCGGCGAGATGTACCTCGTCGACCAGCTCGACGAGAAGTTCAAGGCGGCCAAGCGTGCCACCGCCTGGCTGGAGGAGCGCATCACCGAGCTGCGCCGCGAGGCCAAGACAACCGGCGAGGCGGCGGAGAAGTACCGCGCCGAAAGCGGCCTGACCAACGCCAACGGTGAAACCACCCTGATCGCCCAGCAGTTGGCAGAGCTGAACACCAGCTACGTCCTGGCCCGCACCAAGCGGCAGGAGGCGGAGGCCAAGCTGCGCGAGGTGTCCACCCTGGCGCAGAGCCCGCGCGGCGTGTCGGCCATCGGCGACGTGCTCGGCTCCCCTCTGATCCAGGCTTTGCGCCAGCAGGAGGTCGAGCTTCAGCGCAAGATCGCGGAAGCCGCCAACAAGTACGGCGCCCGCCACCCGACGCTGACCGCGCTGCAGAGCGAGCTGCGCGACCTGCAAGGCCAGATCAGGGCCGACGTGAACCGCATCGTCCAGAACCTGAGCAACGAGGTGGAGCTGGAGCGCGGGCGCGAGGCCGCCCTGAAGGCCAACCTCGACCAGCTCCAGGCCCAGCGCAACCAGCAGCAGGAATCCAACGTGACCCTGCGCACGCTGGAACGCGACGCCGAGACCTCGCAGACCATGTACGAGGCGATGCTGACCCGCTTCCAGGAGATCGCCGGCCAGACCGACATCCAGCAGCCCGACGCCCGCATCGTGTCGGAGGCGGCGATCCCCCTGAACCCGTCGCAGCCCGACAAGAAGATGATCGTCCTTCTGGCCCTGGTCGCCTCGGCCACGCTGGGCGTGCTGCTGGCGATGCTGCGCGAGCAGTCGGAGCGCGGCTTCCGCAGCCCGCACCAGTTCGAATCGGCGACCGGCGTGCGCTCGCTGGGCATCGTCCCGGCCATCGGGCGGCGGCGGCGCGGCACCTCGCCCGCCGCCTACGCCATCGACAAGCCGATGTCGGCCTTCGCGGAGGCGATGCAGAACCTGCGCACCACCCTGCTGCTCGCCAACCCGGACGGTCACCAGCGGGTGATCCTGTTCAGCTCCTCCGTCCCCGGCGAGGGCAAGAGTTCGATCGCCGCGGCCTTCGCCCGCATCTGCGCCAACGCCGGCCAGAAGACGATCATCCTGGACTGCGACATGCGCCGCAAAGGGCTGCACCCGATGCTGGGGCTGGAGAACCGGCACGGCCTGTACGAGGTGCTGTCCGGCGAATGCGCGCCGAACGAGGTGATCCAGACCGACCCGCGCACCGGCCTGCATTTCATCGCCTCCGGGCGCGGCTCCGCCCTGCCCCAGGACATGCTGGGATCCAGCCGGATGCACCAGCTCATCTCGCGGCTGGCGCTGGAATACGACCGGGTGATCCTGGACAGCCCGCCGGTGCTGGCGGTGTCGGAGGGCAAGCTGCTGGCGGCGCTGGCCGACCAGACGGTCTTCATCGTGCATTGGGGCAAGACCAAGCGGGAGACCGCCATGGCCGGGCTGAAGGAGATCGTCGAGGCGGGCGGCGAGGTCGTCGGAGTCCTGTTCTCCCAGGTCGATATCCGCCGCCACGCCCAATACGAGTTCCCGGACAGCGGGCGCTACCACGGTTACCGCCGCTATTACGCGAACTGACGGCGGCGCTTGAGAGAAGCGACGGTTTCGGGCCCCCGCCCAACCCTCCCCCGCTTTCGCAGGGGAGGGCTCTTCTCCTCCCCCTGCGAAAGCGGGGGGCGGTCGGGAGGGGGGCTCCGACACGACACGCCCACACACCCGAAAAGACCCGATGACCGCCGGACGACGCATCTTCCTGAACATTCGCGCGCTGGGGCTGGCCCGCGTCGCCACCCTGCTGAGCGGGCTGATCACCACGGCCTGGACCGCGCGCGCGCTCGGACCGGACGGGTTCGGCGTGCTGGGCTTCGGCACCTCCATGCTGGCCTACGCCGCGCTGTTCGTGAATCTGGGCCTGTCGACCTACGCGGTCCGCGAGATCGCCCGCGACCGGGAGAAGGCGAGCGATCTCGCGGACCATGTGCTGACCCTGCGGATGCTGCTGGCCGTGCTGGTCGGCGGACTCTACGCCCTGTTCGTGCTCCAGCTCGACAAGCCGGCGCTGGTCAAGGCGGTGCTGCTGGTCCAGGCGGTGCAGCTGCTGGGCAACGCGCTGCTGCTCGACTTCGTCTACCAAGCGACGGAGCGGATGAGCGTCATCGCGGTGCGCGAGATCGGCACGTCGCTCGGCAACATGGTGGCCGTGCTGGTGCTGGTGCGCGGGCCGGACGATCTGGCCATCGCCGCCGGGATCACCGCCGTCTCCTTCGTCCTCAACGCCGCCCTGATGCTCGCCCGCTTCAGCCGCGATTTCCGCATGCCTCGGCCGCGGCTGGACCTCGCCAAGTGGCGGGCAATTTTGAAGACCTCGGCCCCGATGGCGGTCAGCGTCTTCGCCTGGGCGCTGTTCTCCCACCTCGATCTGGTGATGCTCGGCTTCATGGCGCCGCAGACGGAGGTCGGCTGGTACGCCGCGGTGACCAAGCTGCTGGTGCTGTCGCTGACCGCGGGGAACATCATCCTCAGCGCCTTCATGCCTCAGCTCGCCGCCGCCTATGGCGACCGCGAGGCGATGCGGGCGCGGATGCGCGACTACGCCGCCACCATCCTGTCCATCGGCGCGCTGATCGCGGCCGGCGGCTTCACCCTGGCGCCGGCCATCCTGGGCACCGTCTTCGGCCCGGCCTACGCGCCGGCCGCCGACACGCTGCGCCTGCTGATGATCGCGGTCGCCATCGTTCACATCAACCTGACGATGGGCAACCCGCTGCTCGTCTGGCACCGGCAGACCGGCTACATGACCGCCATCCTGATCGGCGGGCTGACCAACGCCGCGCTGAACCTGATCCTGATCCCGCGCTACGGGATCGAGGGCTCCGCCGCCGCCACCATCGTCGCGGAGCTGACCGCCATGACCGGCCTCGCCTGGCAGCACCGGCGGGCGGTCGGCCAGCTCTATCTCGGGATTGCCGCACGGGCGGCGCTGTGCGGCGCGCTCGCCATGGGGGTCACCATGGGATTGACCCACGCGCTGCCGGAGCTGATGGCCCCCGCCCACCCGCTGCCCGCGCTGCTGATCGGCGGCAGCGTGCTGGTCGCGGTCTACGCGCTTGCGGCGCTGCTGACCGGGCTGGTCCGCCCGTCGCGGTTGCGCCGGCTGATCGTGGCGGCGGCATGACGCGCCCGCCTCATCCCGAATCCCGAAGGATGCCGACCGGACGCACCCTTGCCGCCGGTCCGGGGTACCACGAACAAAACAATGCCCGATCAACGGCATAGCCATTTCACGCCACCCCGAAGGGCCGGAACAATGCCGCGTTGCAAGACGTTCGGATTGCGCATGGCGCGGGTGGCGGATGGCGGCGCCTTTGGATGCATGCTCCAATCACTAAGCAGGATCGAAAGACTATGCTCCCAAAGTCCTTTCCCGACCGGAACGTCTGCGTGCTCGGGCTCGGCTATGTCGGGTTGACGCTCGCCGTCGCCATGGCGGATGCGGGGTTCCAGGTGCACGGCGTTGAAGTGCGGGACGAGGTGCTGGACAAGCTGGCCCGCGGCGTCCCCCATTTCCATGAGCCGGGCCTCGCCGAGACGCTGCGGCGCGTGATGGAGCGTGGGCGCTTCACCTTCGGCCGCACGCCGGCGAGCAGCCGGGACTGCTCCGTCTTCATCATCACCGTGGGCACCCCGCTCGACCGCGACGGCCGCGTGCGCACCGACATGATCGAGGCGGCGACCCGCCAGGTGGCCGACTGCATCCACGACGGCGACCTCGTCATCCTGCGCTCCACCGTGAAGCTGGGGACGACCCGCGAGGTGGTGGCGCCGATCCTGCGGCGCACCGGCAAGCGATTCGACATCGCCTTCTGCCCGGAACGCACGCTTGAGGGGCAGGCGCTGATCGAGCTGAACCAGCTTCCCCAGATCATCGGCGCGGAAAGCGTCGAGGTGGCGGCCCGCGCCTCGCAGATCTTCGGCATGCTGACCCCGACGACGGTCAAGGTCTCGACGCTGGAGACCGCGGAGATGATCAAGCTGGTGGACAACACCTACCGCGACGTCACCTTCGCCTTCGCCAACGAGATCGCCCGGCTGTGCAACGCCATGGAGGTGTCGGCGCTGGAGGTGTCGCGGGCGGGCAAGCTGGGCTACCCGCGCACGCAGCTTCCGCTGCCCGGCCCGGTCGGCGGCCCCTGCCTGGAGAAGGACCCGCACATCCTGATCGAATCCGCCCGCGAGTTCGGGGTGGAGATGGACATCACCGCCGCCGGGCGCCGCATCAACGAAAGCCAGCCGCTTGAGGTTTCCCACTTCCTGGAGCGGCTGACCGGCTCCATGCAGGGCTTCCCGCAGGAACCGACCATCAGCCTGATGGGCCTCGCCTTCAAGGGCCGCCCGGCGACCGACGACCTGCGCGGCACCATGGCCAAGCCGCTGTTCGAGGAGTTGCGCACCCGCTTCCCCAAGGCGCGCTGGCGCGGCTTCGACGCGGTGGTGGCGGCGGACGACATCCGCGGCTTCGGGCTGGAGCCCGCCAACAGCATGGCCGAGGCGGTGGAGGGCGCCAACCTCGCCGTCATCCTGAACAACCATCCGGTCTTCACCTCCATGCCGCTGCCGGATCTGGCGCGGCGCATGGACCGGCCGGGGGTCATCTACGACTTCTGGAACAACTTCAACAGCCGCGAGGTGGACCTGCCCGAAGGGACGGCCTACGTGGCGCTGGGCAGCCACGGCGCCGCCCGCTTCGCCCATGTCGCTTGACGCTGCTGCCTGAGGAAACCCAATGCCGAAACATTATCTCGTGACCGGGGGCAGCGGCTTCATCGGCGCCGCCCTGGTGCGCCGGCTGGTGCGCGACGGACACCGCGTGCGCGTTCTCGACGACAACTCCCGTGGCCACCCGCGCCGGCTGGGCGACGCGGTGGACGCGGTCGAGTTCGTGTCGGGCGACATCCGTGACCCGGCGGCGGTGGACAAGGCGGTGCGCGGCGTCGACGGCGTGCTGCATCTGGCCGCCGTCAACGGCACCAAGCACTTCTACGAGAAGCCGGAGGTGGTGCTGGACGTCGGCGTGCGCGGCATGCTGAACGTTCTGGACGCCTGCCGGGCGAACGGGGTGGGCGATCTGGTGGTGGCCTCCTCCTCCGAGGCCTACCAGACACCGCCGATGGTCCCGACGCCGGAGGACATCCCGCTGGTCGTGCCGGACGTGCTGAATCCGCGCTACAGCTACGGCGGGTCGAAGCTGATCTCGGAGCTTCTGGCGGTCAACTGGGGCCGCAGCGGCTTCGACCGCGTCGCCATCTTCCGCCCGCACAACGTCTACGGCCCCGACATGGGGTGGGAGCATGTGGTGCCGGAGTTCGTGCGCCGCGCCGTGGCCGCCATCGACCGCAGCCCGGACGTCCTCGTGCCCTTCCCCATCCAGGGCGACGGCACCCAGACCCGCGCCTTCGTCCACATCGACGACGCGGTGGACGGCATCATGACGGTGATCGAGCGCGGCGCGCACCTCGGCATCTACCATGTCGGCAACCCCGAGGAGATCTCCATCGCCGAACTCGCCCGGCAGATCGTCGCCGTGCTGGGGCGGGTGGCGGACATCCGGATCGGACCGCCCGCCCCCGGCGGCACCCAGCGGCGCAGCCCCGACATCGCCCGCCTCTCCGCGCTCGGCTACGCGCCGCGCATCCCGCTGAAGGACGGTCTGCCCGGCGTGGTGGACTGGTACGCCGCCCGCAGCCGCGACGGCGACGCCCCGATCGCCAGCGCCGCCGAATAAGGGAACCGAGATCCATGGAGCGAAACAGCCGCATCTTCGTCGCGGGGCACCGCGGCCTCGTCGGTTCGGCCATCGTCCGCCGTCTGGTGGAGGCCGGCCACAGCGACCTCGTGCTTCGCGGCCGCGACGAGCTGGACCTGACCGATCAGGCCGCGGTGCGCGCCTTCTTCGACCGGGAGAAGATCGACTACGTGATCCTGGCCGCGGCCAAGGTCGGCGGCATCCTGGCGAACGACCGCTTCGGCGGCGACTTCATCCGCGACAACCTGCTGATCCAGACCAACGTCATCGACGCGGCCTGGCGGGCGGGGGTGAGGAAGCTGCTGTTTCTCGGCTCCTCCTGCCTCTACCCGAAGTTCGCGGAGCAGCCGCTGAAGGAGGAGGCGCTGCTGACCGGCCCGCTGGAGCCGACCAACAAGCCCTACGCCATCGCCAAGATCGCCGGCATCACGCAGTGCCAGGCCTACCGGCGGCAGTACGGCTTCAACGCCATCTGCGCCATGCCGTCCAACCTCTACGGCCCCGGCGACCATTTCGACCCGGAGGGCTCCCACGCCATCCCCGGCATGATCCGGCGCTTCCATGACGCGAAGATGGAGCGGGCGCCGAGCGTCACCCTGTGGGGCACCGGCACGCCGCGGCGCGAGTTCCTCTATGTGGACGACATGGCCGACGCCTGCCTGCATCTGATGGAACGCTACGACGGGGAGGACATCATCAACGTCGGCCCGGGCGAGGACATCGCCATCGGCGATCTGGCCCGGCTGATCCGCGGGGTGGTCGGCTACGAGGGGGCGCTGACCCAGGATCTGAGCAAGCCGGACGGCCATCCGCGCAAGCTGATGGACGTGTCGCGCCTGTTCGCCACCGGCTGGCGGCCCAAGGTCGGTCTGGAGGAGGGGCTGCGCCGCACCTACGGCTGGTTCCTGGAGAACGCCGCCCCGCCGGTCCCCAAGGCGACCATCGGCAACGCCACTGGCGAAGCCGCGGAGTGACCGCCGATGCCCGATGACTCCACACCCCTGCGCACCCACATTGCGGCCCCGGCCGCCTTGCCGCCATCGGTCCTGCTGGTGGCGATGAGCTATTGGCCGGAACCCGCCGGCAGCGCGCCGATGATGACCGACCTCGCCACCGCCTTCGCCGCGGCGGGGACGGACACGACCGTGCTGACCGCGCGCCCCAACTATCCGGGGCAGGCCATCTACGACGGCTACGCCGACGGGGGCGAGGACCGCCGCACCGTGAATGGGGTCCGCATCGAGCGGCTGTTCACCATCCCGCCGAAGGGCGGCGGGATGAAGGCCCGGCTGATCCACGAGGGGGTGCTGCACGCCGGCTTCCTGGCGGCGCGTGCCCGCGGACGGGTCGGGCGGCACAAGGCGGTGCTGTCGCTCTGCCCCTCCATCTTCAGCGTCGCCGTCGCCGACCGCTTCCGGGCGCCGGGCGGCCGGCACATCGCCATCGTGCATGACATCCAGTCGGGCCTCGCCGGCGCGCTGGGCATGGGCGGCGGGGCCGCGCTGAAGGCCATCCAGGCGGTGGAGCGCACCGCGCTGAACCGCGCCGACGGCATCGTCGTGCTGTCGGAGGCGATGGCCGACGTGCTGCGCGATCTCGGCGTGCGGCGGCCGATCACGGTGATCCCGCCCCATGTCGACGCCGACGCCATCCGCCCCCTGCCCCGGCCGGAGGGCCAGCCGCCGACCGTGCTCTACAGCGGCGCCTTCGCCCGCAAGCAGGGGCTGGACCAAGTGCTGGAGATGGCCCGCCACCTGCACGCGCTGCGCCCCGACGCCCGCGTGCTGCTGCGCGGCCAGGGCGGGCTGGAGGAGGAGCTGAAGGCCCAGGCCAAGGCGATGGCGCTGCCCAACGTGGAGTTCGCCCCCCTGATTCCGTCCGACCAGCTCGCCGAGGGGTTGGCGGCGGGCGACGTGCATCTGGTGCCGCAGCGCCCGGAGGGGGCGGCCTTCGCCATGCCGGGCAAGGCGGTGACCATCCTGTCCGCCGGGCGGCCCTTCGTCTGCACCTGCCTGCCGGGCTCGGCGCTCGACCGGCTGGGGACGGAGATCGATGCCTTCCTGCGCACCCCGCCCGACGCGCCGGAGGCCATGGCGCGGGCCGTGGCCGAATTGTTGAACGATCCCGCCCGGAGCGCCGCCATGGGCCGCCGGGGCCGCGCCTGGGTGGAGGGCAACGCCAGCCGCAGCGCCGTCCTGGCGCGCTACGCCACGCTGCTGCTTGGGAATGACGACGCATGACGAAACCCGCCCTGGTCTTCTCCTGGGAAATGTTCGGCCCCTACCACATGGACCGGCTGGAGGCGGTTGGCCGACGGCTCGGCCATCTCTACGACGTTGTCGGACTGGAGGTCGGGTCGAAGTCCCACACCTACGCCTGGGACTCCACCGGGGAGGGGCAGCATTTCCGCAAGGTCACGCTGTTCCCCGGGCGCTCCAAGGCGGACATCCCGTCCTTCCAGGTCTACCGCGCCCTGCTGCGCGAGTGCCGCAAGGCGGGGGCCAGCCACGTCTTCCTGTGCCATTACGAGGAACCGGACGTCTTCGCCCTGGCGGTGACGATGCGTCTGATGGGCCGGCGCGTCGTCAACATGAACGCCTCCAAGTTCGACGACAAGCCGCGCGTCCTCTGGCGCGAGGCGCTGAAGTCCCTGCTCTACAAGCCCTATCAGGCGGCGATCGGGGGCAGCCACCGCACCGTCGACTACTACCGCTTCCTCGGCCTGCCCAAGGACCGGCTGTTCATCGGCTACGACACCCTGTCGCTGGAGCGGGTGCGCCGGCTGTCCGGCATGACCCCGGCGCCCGACGGCGTGCCCTTCGCCGAGCGGCACTTCACCATCATCGCCCGCTTCGTGCCGAAGAAGAACCTGTTCCGCGCGGTCGAGGCCTACGACCTCTACCGCCGGCTGGCGGGAGAGGCGGCGCGGCCCCTGCACCTCTGCGGCTCCGGCCCGCTGGAGGCCGACCTGCGGGCGGAGGTCGCCAGGCGCGGGCTGGAGGGGCACATCCTCTTCCGCGGCTTCCTTCAGGAGAAGGGGATCGCGGAGACGCTGGGCTCCACCCTGTGCCTGCTGCTGCCCTCGCTGGAGGAGCAGTTCGGGCTGGTGGTGAACGAGGCGCTGGCGATGGGCGTGCCGACGATCCTGTCCGACCAGTGCGGCGCCCGCGACGTGCTGATCCGCAGCGGCCTGAACGGCCACATCGTCGAGCCCGACAACCCGGAGGGATTGGCCCGCCACATGCTGTCCGTCGCGTCGGACGAGGCGGAATGGCGCCGCCTCAGCCTCAACGGACGGCCCTTCCAGGCGCTGGCCGACGCCGGCTTTTTCGCGGAGGCCGTGGAGAAGGCCCTGCACAGCCTGGGCGCCCGCAAAGACGCTGCCCGAAGCACTGATGAAAGCGCCCGAAAGGGCACCCGTGAAAGCGAAGCCTGATGACCGACCGCCGCAACACCCCTCACATCGTCGTCTCGGGCCGCCTTCCCCCGCCCATGGACGGGATGAGCCGGGTCACCGCCCTGGTGCTGGATCGCCTGCGCAGTCGCGGTCCGGTCGAGGCCACGGTGGAGGTCGCGGACCTGTCGCCGGGCTGGAACGGCGGCGGCCTGCGCTATCACGCCGCCAAGGCCATGCGCGTCCTGCTGGCGGGCCTGCGTCTGGCGGCCGGGGCGACGATCCCCGGACGGCGCTTCTACATGCCCGTCGATTCAGGGCTGGGGATCTTCTACACGGCGGCGCTGGCCGGCACGGCGCGGCTGTTCGGCTATGAACGCACGCTGCACCACCATTCCTTCGCCACCATCTCCAAACCCACTTGGCGGATGAGCCTGCTGACCCGCCTCGCCGGCACGGACTGCATGCATGTGCTGCTCTGCCCCGCCATGCAGGCGCGGTTCCAGGCGCTCTACCCGGCGGCGCGGACGGCGATGAGCGTGTCCAACGCCATCTTTACCCCGCCGGTACCGCGCCCGCGCCACGGCAAGTCCGGCCCGCTGCGCATCGGCCACCTGTCCAACCTGTGCGCCGACAAGGGCCTGGACACGCTGTTCACCTTGCTGCGCGCCCTGCGGTCGGAGGGGGTGGACGTCAAGCTCGTGCTGGCCGGACCGGGGCTTGGCCGGATGGACAACGCGCTGGTCGCGGCGGGGCTGGTGGCCTTCGACGGCGACGTGGAGTATCGCGGCCCGGTCGACGACGATGCCAAGGCGGCCTTCTACCGCGACATCGACGTCTTCGTCTTCCCCACCCGCTACCGCAACGAGGCGCAGCCGCTGGTGCTGTTCGAGGCGATGGCGGCGGGCGTGCCGGTGCTGGCCTATGACCGCGGCTGCATCGGCAGCGACATTCCCCGTCCCGGTCTCGTCCCCCAGGAGCGGGATTTCATCCAGGCGGTGCTGCCGGCATTGCGCCTCTGGGCCAAGGACCGCGACGCGCTGGCGCTCGCCTCCGAACAGGCCCACGCCCGCGCCCGCGCCGCCCATGAGGCCGGGCACAGCGGTCTCGACGCCCTCCTGGACCGCATCGCCGGCCCGCTGCCCGAAGCCGCCGGAACCGCCGTCCGCCCGAAACGCGCCATGGGCTGACCGTCCTCCTCATATCCAGCGCGCCGCCCTCACCCCCACGCGGGACAGGAACACCGCCAGCCCCGCCAGCGCGCGGGCAGCCCAGGGTGGCGCCGGATCCAGCCGGGCGGCATCGCGGGCGTGGAGACGCTCGTCGAGACGGCAGGCCTCCAGCAGGTTCAGCAGGTCCGGATCGGGGGCGAGCCGCCGCGCCAGGGCGATCTGCCGGGCGTAATGGCCGTCCACCCACGCCTCCACCCCGGCGACCACCGCGTAGAAATAGGGCGGGCCGAGCCAGGCCGGCAGTCCGCCCATCATCCGGCCCGACCAGCGCCAGAAGGCCAGCGGCGCGCTGCGCCTCTCCGGCGGCAGGACCGCCTCGAACAGCCGCAGGTGCCGCCGCTCGACCCTTCGGTGGGAGGCGGCGAAGCGCAGGACCTCAGGATCGGCGGTGGCGCCCGCGACCCCGTCGTATAGGCACACCGCCACGGTCTCGCCGACATGGCTGGCGCGCAGTTCGCGCAGGATGCGCGGCGGCAGGGCGGACAGGTCGAGGCGGGGCGGCGCCAGCCCGACGGTGGCGGACGGCGGCGCCTCGGGAGAGGAGTTGGGCGAGGGAATCCGGGTGTCCACGGGCTCAGCGCGCCCCTTCCGGGCCGATGCGCGACCAGGGAAGCTCCTGGAAGCCGATCTTCAGGGCGGGGGAGTTCGGGCGCAGGCGGTAGTCGTCCTTCGCTGGGTTCATGAAATAGGGGTCGGGCAGGTTGCCTCCTTGAACGGAGCGCGCCTGCGTCCGTTCCATGGCCGCCCCCGGCGCGCGCAGGCCGCGGCCCGGCCGGTCGAAAATGTTGTTCTCCAGCCGGTACTCACCGCCGGTCAGCGCGGTCACCAGCTGCTCCACCGGAACGCGGGCGTGGATGAGGTTGCGGCTGGCCTCGTTGTCGCGCAGGAAGCCCGCCGTCCCCGCCTTCGGCACCCATTCGAAGCGCAGGAAGCGGTCGCGCTCGTCGGTCAGGACGGCGATGTTGTTCTCCACGCGGTTGCCGTCGCCGCCATGGATGAAGACCGACGCCCAGCCGGTGTCCTCCAGGAAGTTGCCTTCCACCCGCACGCCGTTGGTCTGGTCGTCCAGATAGACGCCGAAGCCCTTGTAGCGCGTCAGCCAGCGCCCCGCCGCGTCGGTGGCCAGCCCGCCGGTCCCCCGGATGTCGTTGAAGCGGATCACCAGCTTCGTGTCGATGTCGCTGCGCCCCAGCGTCTCGATGGCGCCGAGGTCGGCGGTCTCCCGCCCGACGTCGCGGATGCGGTTGTACTCGATCACGTTGTCGACGTTCTTCGTCTCCGGGTTCCAGTTCTTCATGGAGATGCCGTAGCGCGCGGCGTGCCGGATGTCGTTGTGGGCGATCCGCGTGCGGGTCACCCCGGCGGTCATGATGCCGGCGCTGTAGAGGTTCACCTCCCCGACATGGCGGATGGTGTTGGCGATGATCCGGTTGCCGGCGCTGCCCGGGGTGAGTTCGATCCCGCTGCGCCCCAGATGCTCCAGGCTGTTGCCGCGCACCTCGCTGTCCGACGCGCCGACCAGCAGCACGCCCGTGCCGACGGCGGTAAAGCGGTTGTTCAGGACGCGGTGCCCCGTGCCACCCGCTAGCCGCACCGCGGCCCCGCTGTAGGGCACATCGGCGAAGGACAGCCCGTCGATGGTGATGGAATCCGCCTTCTCCGCCTGGATCAGCGGGGCGGTTCGGGCCACCACCGCCTCGCCGTCGCGGGCGAAGGCCGCCGGGTCGTGGGGGCGGAGCAGCAGGCGCCGGTCCCTGGCGCTCCAGGCGAACTGGCCGGGGAATTTCAGGAAGTCGGGATGGCCGAGCAGGCGGAAGGTGCTGCCGTCGCGGAACGGGTACCAGCCGTCGCGGTCCAGAACCAGCGTGCCGTTGCGGTCGATGCGCTCGATGCCGCGGATGTCGTCGGCCTGCCGCTCGCGGTCGAGCGCCTGGACGCGCACGCCGGGGACCGCCCAGGCCGCCTGGACGGTGCCGGGCGGAAAGCGGAACTGCCGCTTGTCGCCGCCGCCCTTGGTCTGCTGGGCGACGAACCAGCCGCTGCGGATCGGGTCATGCGGGTCGAAGGCGCCGCTCTGCGCCGCGCGCAGCCGCACCCCGCCGGCGGTCACGTCCAGCCCCGGCTCCCGCGCCAGCGGGGCGGAGACCACGCCGTCCCGCTCCACCTTGAAGCCCGTCACCACCTCCCCGCCCGAGAGGACCGGGGTCTCGCCGGGAAAGGCGGCGATGCGCAGCCCGGAATCCTCAGGACCCAGCGTCACCGTGTCGGTCAGCCGGTGGGTGCCGCCGCGCAGCAGGATCAGGTGCAGGGCGCGCTTGCGCGCCTCCTCCACCGCGCGGGCCAGCGTGGCGACCGGGCCGTCCCGCCCGTCCGGGGTGGAGGCGGCGGCCCGTCCGGACCAGCGGTCGTCGCCCTGGGGAGAGACGTGGATCGCCGGCTCCGCCGCGAAGGACGGGTCGGGGCCAGCCAGCAACAGGACCAGCCACAACAGCCCGCCCGCGAAGAGTCCAGAAATCCGGCGCGTCATATCACCTCCGTTCCGCAACCCAGCGAAACTGGCGGCGGGGGGCGGATGAAGCAAAAGCGCGGACGGGGTGCCTCGAAGGCGCGGCAAGGATAGCCCTGACCGGGAGGCCCTCGCCGTCTGCGCTCCCGGACGGGGGGACCCGACCGGGGCCGGCAGCGTTGCTTCCGGATGCGCCGCCTTCGCTCTTGAGGGTCGGCACGACGACACCGCCCCACCGGCCGTCACCACGGGCCGTGGCCGGCGGTGCCGCGCGTTCACGAGGCCAAGCGGAGTCCGGTATGATCGAAACGGCGTTGATCGCGCAGGTGCTGGTGGTGGCCCTGGTCATCGTGGCCTTCCTGAGCACCGGCACCGCGTCGATGTTCCACCCGCTGACCTACTATCTGATCTTCCACACGCTGGTCTTCGTGATCCGCCCGCTGCTGGTCCACGGCTTCGGCATCGACAACGCCTGGCTGTTCATGGGCTACTGGCCGAGTGCGGCGGAGTTCGTGAAGTCGCTGACGGTCAGTTCGGTCGCCCTGGTCGCCTTCTCCGTCGCCTGCGGCTGGGCCGGACGGGTGAAGCCGGATTTCAGCCGGGCGCCCACCTTCACCTTCGACCGGCTGGACATCACCGCCTTCGCCCTGACCGTGGCGGCGCTGGGGCCGCTGGCCATCTATTCGGCCATTCTGCGCCAGGACGGCGCCGACTTCACCGGCACCGGCGACGTGCAGATGGAGCGCGACCCGCTGACCGGCCAGCCGGTCTACGTCAACACCACCGGCTACATCGCCGAGGCCCATTCGATGGGGCTGCCGCTGACGCTGGGCATCATCTGGGTCAGCCGCTTCCACCCGCTGTCCTTCATCCCCTTCATCGCCTTCGTCAGCTACCGCGCCTATCTCGGCTGGGGGCGATGGGCGATCATCATGGGCGTGCTGGGCATGGTGCTGCTGATCCTCTACCACACGCGCACCAAGTGGTTCCGCTGGTGGCAGCTCGCCTGCGGCCTCCCGGTGCTGCTGCTGTTCCACACGCTGGGCAACAACCGCGACTTCCTGCGCGGCGTGCTGGCCGGCACCGAGAATCCGGGCAAGCTGTTCAGCATCTTCCAGGGCGGCCAGGGCTCCTTCGTGGAGAGCGTGTCGAACCAGGACATCGCCAACTTCGACTTCCTGGCCTTCATCCTGTGGGCGGTGCCTCAGCAGTCGGGGACCTACACCTGGTTCACCCAGTACCTGCAGCTCTTCACCGAGCCGATCCCGCGCATGCTGTGGCCGGACAAGCCCATCGGCGCGCCGGTCAAATGGGTGTCGCTGCATGATTTCGGCAACTTCTCCAACCTGACCACCTCGCTGGCCGGCGACGGCTGGATGAGCGCGGGGTGGATCGGCGTGATCGTCACCATGGTGGTGGTGGGGCTGATCCTGGGCCGGCTGCACCGCTGGTTCTGGGAGTCGGGCTTCACCAACCGCTACGCGGTGCTGTTCTATTGCGCCTTCATCCCGCTGTCGCTGCAATGGTACCGCGACGGCAACATCACCATCGTCAAGTTCGGCTTCTTCTCGCTGCTGCCCATCCTGCTGTGGATCGGCGCGACCAAGGCGCTGCGCCTGTGGATCGGCGACTCCGCCGGGTCGCCGCTCACCCACAACCGCATATCCATTTTCCGCCTGCCCGGCTTCCGGTTCCCCGCGGACCGGGCGTGAGGCGACCGGTGAAGGGCGGATTGGACAGGATCGTTCTGCGCGGGCTGGCCCTGGCCGCGGCCCTGATCCTGCCGCTGGCCTTCGTGCTGGACCCGCCCGACGGCGACCTGACGGAACTGGGCGGCTACGCGGAGAACCGATTCGGCCCCAAGGCGCCCCACGCGATCTTCGTGCCTCCGCTGGCCGAGGCGGCGCGGACCGGCGCCGGTTACGACGTGCTGGTGTTCGGCGACGGATTCTCCCGGCCCGAGGCGGAGGAGCGCCACGCCCGCTACGGCCGTTACTGGACCGACCATCTGCGCAATCTGACCGGCCTGACCGTGGGCGTGCGGCCCGCGGGCGCCGCGCCGCTGGCCGCCTATCTGGCCTCCCCCGACTTCCGGGAGCGCCCGCCGCGCGTCGTGATCCTGCAGTTATCGGAGCGCGACCTGGGGGAGCGCGTCGGCGGGCTGGACCTGTCCACCGTCACCGCTCCCCGCCCCCACGGGGTGACGACGCTGCGCCCCCTCGCCGTCCAGCCCCTCAACCGCCAGCCACGGTCCCTTGAGCGCACCCGCGCGCAGGCCTGGAACCCGCCGCCGGTCGGCCACGCGCTCGACCTGCTGGTCAAGGCGCTGCCGCGCACGGTTCTGAACGTGACCGGCGGTCCGGTGGAAGAGCGGGCCCTGGCCTATGCGGGCCTGTTCAGCTCCGCCGCCGCAACGACCACCCTCTTCCGCGCGGAGGATTTCCAGCCCTGGCGCGCCGACCACCGCCTGCTGGAGGAGCGCCGCGCCGGGCTGCACGCGATCCAGGACGCGGTGGAGGCCAACGGCGTGACGCGCTTCCTGCTGCTGGTCGCGCCCGACAAAGGGACGGTCTACGCCGATTTCCTGCTCGACCCCCCGCCCCACCGGTCCGCGGTGGACGAGGTCATGGCCGCCGACCCGACGCTTCAGGCGGTGCCTCTGGCCGCCGGTCTGACGGCGCTGGCCGCCGGCGGGGTGCGCGATCTCTACGCTCCCAACGGCAGCCGCTGGGGGTTGGAGGGGCAGCTCTACGCGGCGCGCACGGTCGCCCGCACGCTGGGGCGGCTGGGCGTGCTGTCCGGCGCCACCGATCCCTCGCCCGACGTCGCCATCCTGCCCTGCCGGCCGGGCCAGGGCGACTGCGCCACCACGCGCACCCAAACCGACTGATGGACAGGACCAGGAGGAACCGCCCAGCCATGGCTCAGGACATATTCCCGGCAGACGACGGCCCGGCAAACAGCGTCCCGGCGGACATCGCCCAAGGCGTCGTGGCGATCGTCGTCACCCACAACCGCCTGCCGCTTCTGGCCACCTGCGTCGCGGCGATCCTCGGGCAGCACCCGCGACCGGAGCGGCTGGTGGTGGTGGACAGCGGATCCAGCGACGGCACGCCGGAGTGGCTGGCCGCGCAGAAGGAGGCGTGGGACGACGCGCTGGTCGTGGTGCGGCAGGCCAATTGCGGCTCCGCCGGCGCCTACCACACCGCCTTCGAGACGGCGCTCGGCCTCGGCGCCCGCTGGATCTGGAGCACCGACGACGACGGCATCCCGCAGCCGGGCTCGCTGGCCGAGCTGCTGGTCCAGGCGCGGCACCACGGCCTGTCCATGGTCGGCCCGCTGGTGCTGGCGGCGGAGGACCGCTCCACCCTGGCCTTCCCCATGCAGGGCACCCGCGACCCGGACAGCCTGATGGCGCGGGCGGTGGACGGGCTGGTGCCGGGCACCATCGCCCTGTTCAACGGCACGCTGATCGGGCGGGCGGTGTTCGAGCGGATCGGCAACGTGAAGCGCGAGATGTTCATCTGGGGCGACGAGTACGAGTTCACCCTGCGCGCACGCCGCGCCGGGCTGAAGGTCGGCACGGCGGTGAAGGCGCTCCACATCCATCCCGGCATGTCGCGGACGGAGCACAAGGTGCTGGGCGGCCGGCTGGGCACGGTGGAGACGATGCGGGCTGACCGGGCGCCGCATTTCTTCCGCAACATGGGCTACATCCACGCCAACTACGAGAAGGCGGGGGTGATCCCGCGCATGATCGCCAAATACACCGCCCATTATCTGGTGAACCGGGACTTCCGGGGCTTGCGCGTCTTCCTGGACAGCTACCTGTCCGGCCTGCGCGACGAGTATCCGGAGGAGCTGAAGCGCCCGCCGGTCCGGCTGCCTCTGCCCGAGCGGCCGCGCGCCGCCTCGTCGTCCTCCAGCGAGGTCGCCTGATGCCCACCGTCAGCGCCGTCATCGCCACCTTCAACCGCGCGCCGGAGCTTCGCACCGCGCTGTCCCGCCTGCTGGCCCAGACGCACCCCGTCGCCGAGATCCTGGTGGTGGACGACGGGTCCACGGACGGCACCGACGCGATGGTGCGGGGGGAGTTCCCCACCGTCCGCTACGTCCGGCTGCCGCACAACGCCGGGCTGATCTACGCCCGCAACTTCGGCTTCGTGAACACGGCGGGCGATTACGTGCTGTCGGTGGACGACGATTCCTGGTTCGCCGAGCCGGACGGCCTCGCCCGCGCGGTGGCCTACATGGAGACTCACGCGGACGTGGCGGCGGTGGCCTGCAACATCGAGACGCGCGACGGTCTGGTCTATTTCCCGCGGCGGGCCGACCCCTTCGACGCGCCCTGGTACGTCGGCTGCGGCCATCTGCTGCGCCGCAGCGCGGTCGCCGCCGTCGGCCTCTACATGCCGGAGCTGTACCGCCAGGGGGAGGAGAAGGACCGCTGCCTGCGGCTGATCGGCGCCGGCCACCGGGTGGTCGCGCTGCCCGGCGTCATGGTCTATCACGACAAGAGCGAGAAGGGCCGCAAGCCGGGGCTGGAGCGCTTCTACAACCACCGCAACGACCTGATCCGAGAGATCGCCCGCTGCCCCGCCCGCCTGCTCCCCTGGCGCTTCGCGCGGAGCTGGATCGGCAACAGCTGGAAGAACCTGCGCCACGGCCCGAGGCTGACCGACCTGAAGGTCCTGCTGGCCCTGCCGGAGATCCTCCGCGTCGGCCTGAAGCACCGCGTGCCCGTCAGCGAGGACGCCTACCGCCGCTGGCTGCACCTCTCCAAGACGGCCGCACCCGGCCTTCCCCAATCCGACCCGGCGCCAGCCCACAATCCCCTCCCCCGCCCAGCGGGGGAGGGTTAGGGTGGGGGCAAGCCGCCCCCCTTAAAGCCGCCACCACCTACGCCGACGTTCGCGCCAAATGGTGCCCGATCGCCGTGCGCAGCTTGTTCAGGCGGCGCGGCAGCTTGCGGAGCTGGCGCAGCACGGCGGGCTGCGGCGGGTTGATCGGCTCGCTCAGCAGGTCGGGGGCCATGCGGCGGATCAGCTCCGCCTGATGCTGGCTGGAGCGGCGGACATCCACCGGCATGGCCAGGGCGATCGCCAGGAAGTCCGCGCAGTTGCCGACCTGGAAGAGCTGCCGCCCGGTCAGGTCCACCCCCTGGTCGATGGCTGACAGCCAGCCGGCCACCCGCTGCTCCAGATAGAAGCGGTCGCGCAGGTCCATCGTACCCCCCGGCAGGACGTCCGGCGTCTTGACCACCCAGGCCAGCCACTCGCGCAGGGCCTCGCAGTGGGACGGCGGGTTGTAGAGCTTGCCGCGGAAGGCGTCGAACAGGCGCGCGGCGGTGTCCTCGCCGTCCGCGGCGAGTCCCGGCGGGATCTGTCCCCAGTAGAAGCAGCGCGCCACCTCGAAGACGCCGCCGTGCAGGACCACCGCGCCCTCCGGTACACCGTCCCAGGCGCCGTTGGCGTAGAACTCCCCGTCCATCGCCGCGGTGTGCCCGCCGGTGTGGGCGGCGTAGTCGCGCGCCCGCTGGGCGTCCAGCGGCGGACAGGGGATCAGGTGATGCTCCACCCCGGCCAACCGGGCCAGCTTCGGCGGCAGCTTGCGGTCGCCCGGCGTCAGGTCGCGGTGGTCGAAGGTGAAGGTGGCGAAGGGCACCTCGGCCTTGTGCGCCGCCGCCAGCAGCAGCCGCGTGTCGTAGCCGGCGGTGAGCTGGAGCATCAGCGGGCGGTTGCCGCCTTCCGGCCCCGACAGGGTTCGGTGCAGGTTGCGGATGGCGGTGACCAGGATGGACTCCATCCGCTCATAGGCGAGCGAATCGGAAAAGCCCGGCGGCACCGCCGGGAAGGGCCGGCGGAAGGTCAGGAAGCCCGGATCGTCCATCGGGCGGGCGGGGTCGAGCACCTGGGTCGGCAGCAGCCGACGCACCCCCGCCAGCCCGGAACCGGGCAGCGGGTACCAGTCCAGCCCGGCCTCGTGGGCCAGCGGACGGCGGAAGCTCGCCTCCTCGCCCAGCAGTTCCGCCATCACCCCGGCGCTGGAGGTGAGGGTCAACGCGCCGTCCACCATCCCGTAGAAGCAGCCGAGGGTCCCGCCGGTGTCGAGATGGACCGCCCGGTTGTTGAGCAGAAGCCAGCGCCCCGTCCAGGAACGGCACAGCTCCGCGATGTCCCCGGCGCGCGCGGCGGTCAGCGCCTCCACCGGGTCGGGGCGCGCCGGGTCGGTCTGCACGGGAAGCCCCAGCAGGTGCCAAACCGTCTTGTCGGCGCCCAGCACACGCCGGACCGGCAGATCGGGACAATGGGACAGGACCAGCCCGCCGATGTCACGGCTCACCCAATCCGGACGGAGCGCATGGGCGTTTCTGGACACGATGAATTGCCGCCGGTGCAGCATGCCGACTTCCCCCGGACCTTTCGCGATGTCAGGGGGTAAACACGCCGCACGGCGGGGGAGGCAGGCCCCTACCCCTTTTCACCCTCCTTTGCGCCACCTTCCATCCGGACGGAGAATATTTCCCACGCTTGGGTGGCAGCGCGTGATTGACTCCGGGGGGCGGGACCTCTATACAGCGGGGCTCATTTTTTGCCCTGAGATCGAGGAGTATGGTGCCGTGAAACGCACGTTCCAGCCCAGCAAAATCGTGCGCAAGCGCCGGCATGGCTTCCGCGCCCGCATGGCGACCGTCGGTGGCCGCAAGGTGATTGCCCGCCGTCGCGCCAAGGGCCGCAAGGTCCTGAGCGCCTGATACGCATGGCGGCGCCGGACCCCAGGGTCGGGCGCCTGAAGCGGCGGCCGGAGTTTCTGGCCGTGGCCGGTACACGGCGCAAGCATGTGGCTCCCGGCCTTATCCTGCAGGTGCGCCGACACGACGAACGGCAGCGGCCCGCCCCTGGCGAGCCGCCGATTCGTCTTGGCCTGACGGCGAGCCGCAAAGTGGGGAACGCGGTCGTGCGCAATCGCGCACGCCGCCGCCTTCGCGAAGCGGCCCGCCAAATTCTGATCGCCCACGCGGCCCCCGGTCACGATTTCGTGCTGGTGGCCCGCGCCGCGACGGCCGAACGGCCGTGGACGGAGCTGCTGGGCGATCTGATCGCGGCGCTGAAACGCCTCGGTCTGTGGCGCGATGCGTCCAAGAACGAGGTGAATGGCGGGCCAAACGCCGTCACACCCAACGGCGGGACCGGCAACGGTTCCGGCGGCGGGGAGACCGGCGCGTGAGCCCGCTCGCCTATTTTCTGCGCGCGCTCGTGGTCGGCTATCAGTGGACCCTGTCGCCCTTCATCGGGTGGCACTGCCGATTTCAGCCGACCTGTTCAAACTATGCGCTGGATGCGCTATCTAAGCACGGAGCGATCCGGGGCAGTTGGCTGACCGTCCGGAGGCTTCTGCGCTGCCATCCCTGGGGCGGGTGGGGATATGATCCCGTGCCCGAACCGGGGCGGTCCACCCGCTGTTCGCACGGGCCGGACGAGGCGGCGCATCGATGCAGCAATTCGCATGCCGGCCTGAAAGCCGGCGTTCGGCCCCCTTCTTGATGAAGGCCCACGGCAACCGGGATGCCATGACCGATCAACGCAACCTCATCCTCGCGATCGCTCTGTCGATCGCCATCCTCCTGGGATTCCAATATTTCTACGATGGACCCCGGGTGAAGCAGCAGCAGGCTGCGCAGCAGGCCGCCCAGACGGAGCAGTCGGTCGCCCCCGGCGCCGCGCCCGCTCCGGGCGCCGCTCCCGGTTCGGTCCCCGGCACGGCGGCTCCCGCCACGGTCCGCGACCGCGCCGGCCTGCTCGCCGAGCAGATGGCCGCCGGAACGCGCGTCAAGATCAACACGCCGTCGCTGCACGGATCGGTCAATCTGGTTGGGGGCCGCATCGACGACCTGACGCTGGCCGACTACCGCGTCACCCCCGATCCCAAGAGCCCGGAAATCGTCCTGCTGGCCCCCGCCGGCACGCCCGAGGCCTATTACGCCGAGTTCGGCTGGGTTCCGGAGGACAAGTCGCAGCCGGTTCCCGGCGCCGACACCCGCTGGACCGCCGCCGGCACCGCGCTGACGCCGGACCAGCCGCTGGTCCTGACCTGGGACAACGGCAAGGGGCTGGTGTTCGAGCGCACCATCGCGGTCGATCCGAACTTCATGTTCACGGTCACCCAGAAGGTGCGCAACACCGGCTCCGCCCCGGTCAGCCTGCTGCCCTACAGCCTGGTCAGCCGCGCCGGCACGCCGCACACCGACGGCTACTACATCCTGCATGAGGGCCCGCTCGGCGTCTTCGACGGCAAGCTGAACGAGCACAAGTACGACGACCTGCGCAAGGCCGGCACCATCTCCGCCCAGTCGACCGGCGGCTGGATCGGCATCACCGACAAGTACTGGCTGGTCTCGCTGGTCCCCGACCAGAAGGCCCCGATCACCGCCCGCTTCGTCCACTCCGCCCCCGGCGCCGCCGACCGCTATCAGGTCGACACGCTCGGCAAGGCCGTGGAGGTCGCCCCCGGCGCCACCATCGAACTGACCGACCGCCTGTTCGCCGGCGCCAAGCAGGTCCGCCTGCTGGACGACTATTCGGACAAGCTGGGCATCGCCAACTTCGATCTGGCGATCGACTTCGGCTGGTTCTACTTCCTGACCAAGCCGTTCTTCTACGGGCTGGACCTGCTGGGCCGCCTGTTCGGCAACTTCGGCGTCGCCATCCTGGTCTTCACCGTGATCGTGAAGCTGGCCTTCTTCCCGCTGGCCAACAAGTCCTATCACGCGATGGCCAAGATGAAGAAGCTGCAGCCCAAGATGATGGAGCTGCGCGACCGCTTCGGCGACGACAAGGTCCGCCTGAACCAGGAGATGATGGCGCTCTACAAGCGCGAGAAGGTCTCGCCGGTGTCGGGCTGCCTGCCGATCCTGATCCAGATCCCGGTCTTCTTCGCGCTGTACAAGGTGCTGTTCGTGACCATCGAAATGCGGCACGCGCCGTTCTTCGGCTGGATCCACGACCTGTCCGCGCCCGATCCGACCACCATCTTCAACCTGTTCGGTCTGATCCCGTGGCAGCCGCCGCACATCCTGATGCTGGGCCTGTGGCCGATCATCATGGGCATCACCATGTACTTCCAGCAGAAGCTGAACCCGGCACCGCCCGATCCGGTGCAGCAGAAGGTGTTCCAGTTCCTGCCGATCATCTTCACCTTCATGCTCGCCAGCTTCCCGGCTGGTCTGGTGATCTACTGGGCCTGGAACAACACCCTGTCCATCGCCCAGCAGTGGATCATCATGCGGCAGGACGGTGTGAAGGTGACCTGAGGGTTCTCTTCGCCTGATACCCGGCTTCCCTGACATCAGGGCATCGACCGCCGGCAAGCGCCTCCCTTGACGGGCGTTTGCCGGCGGTTATGTTTTGGGCCGGTCACGATCATCCGTACCCCGTGTCTTTCGAAAGCGCCGTCCATGACCTCTTCCAGCAGCTCCCCGATCTCCGGTTTCGACGAGGAGGCCCTGGAAGCGGGGCGGCTTCTGTTCGCCAAGGAATGCGATTTCATCTGGGGCGCCCAGACGGCGGAGCAGCTGCCGGAGGCCGACCTGCCGGAGGTCGCCTTCGCCGGGCGCTCCAACGTCGGCAAGTCCAGCCTCGTCAACGCGCTGACCGGGCGCAAGACGCTGGCCCGCACCTCCAACACGCCGGGCCGCACCCAGCAGCTCAACTTCTTCAACCTCGGCAACCGGCTGAAGCTGGTGGACATGCCCGGCTACGGCTACGCCAAGGAGTCGAAGGAGAAGATCGAGATCTGGAACGACATGGTCCGCCGCTTCCTGCGCGGCCGCGTCACGCTGCGCCGGGCTCTGGTGCTGGTCGATTCGCGCCACGGGCTGAAGCCCAACGACGAGGAGATCATGACGATGCTCGATCAGGCGGCGGTGCCCTACGTCGTCGTCCTGACCAAGTCGGACAAGGTGCGGTCGCAGGAGCTGGCCGAGGTGAGCAAGCGCACCGTCGCGGCCATCAAGAAGCACCCCGCCGCCTTCCCGGAGATCCACGTCACCAGCTCCGAGAAGGGCCAGGGAATCGCCGAGCTGCGGGCCAGCCTCGCCCAGCTCGCCAGCCTGGGATGACCCGATGCCCGTCGAGCTGACGCCGGCGCTGCTGTTCCTCCTCCAGGCGATCCTGCTGATCGCCGGTCCGTTCCTGTTGTGGCGGCTGTCCGGCCTGAAGCATGTGGCCCCGATGGTGGTCATCCAGATCCTGTTCGGGATCGCGCTCGGCCCTTCGGTTCTCGGGCAGGCCGCCCCGGAACTCTGGCAACCGCTGTTCGCCAAGGGATCGCTGGCGCCGCTCTCCGGTCTGGCTCTGCTCGCCGTGGTCTTCTTCGCCTTCCTGACCGGGCTGCATCTCGATCTGGAGGAGTTCAAGGGCCGCGGTCGCGCCTTCGTCGGGATCAGCCTGTCGAGCATGATGGTGCCGACCCTGCTCGGCGGGGCGCTCGGCTGGTGGATCGTCGGCGCCTTCCCGGAGATGGCCGGACCGAAGGCCGACCCGCTGCTGTTCGCCGCGGGCTTCGGCATCTGCGTCGGGGTGACCGCGCTGCCGGTGCTGGGCGCCATCCTGCGCGAGATGGGTCTGCTCGGGGAGCGGGTCGGCCGGTTGGCGCTGGGCTACGCGGCGGTCAACGACGCGCTGCTGTGGATTCTCATCACCGCCGTGCTGGCCCTGGCGGCGGGGGGAAGCGGCGGCTTCGCCGGGGTGGCGTGGATCGCCGTCCTGGGCTTCGCCTATCTGGCCGCGACGGCGCTGTTCGCGCGCCCCCTGCTGACCCGGCTGATGAACCGCATCGCCCCGGACGGTGATGTCGGCGACATGGTGGTGGTGGTCACCTGCGCCGCCCTGCTCGGTTCCGCCGCGGTGACGGAGCTGATCGGGCTGCACTACATCCTGGGCGCCTTCGTCGCCGGCACGGTCATGCCGCGGCGGCTGGCGGCGGCCATCCTGGACCGGCTGGAGCATTTCGCCACGCTGATCCTGCTGCCCTTCTTCTTCACCCTGACCGGTCTGAAGGTCAATCTCGACCTCGCCGCCGCGGCGCAATGGTGGGTCTTCGCTCTGGCGACGGTGGCGACCATCCTGGGCAAGGTTCTGGGCACCGCCCTGCCCGCCCGGCTGTCGGGCGAGAGCGCCGCCGATTCCTGGCGGCTCGGCACGCTGATGTCCTGTAAGGGGCTGATGGAGGTGATCGTCCTGACCATCCTGCTGGAGGCCGGTGTGCTGTCGGACGCCTGCTTCTCCGCCATGGTGCTGATGGCGGTGGTGGTCACCGCGCTGACCCAGCCGATGACCCTGCTGGCCGGGCGGATCGCCGGCCGCCGGGCGGGTCACGCCGGCACAGCCTGACCCGTCAGCCGGGCTCCCTCAACCGGGCTTGCGCACGTTCCCGGTCACCACCGGATCGGCGCCCGGTCCCTCCGACCCGGCCTTGCCGTCCCCGCGGGCCTGTTCCTTCAGCGCCTTGTTGGCCTCCGTCACCTCCTGCGCGTCGGGGGAGCCGTAGATTTCCTCGGCCCGCCGGGCGGTCTCCTCCATCTCGGCCTTGTGGGCCTCGGTGAAGGGGTTGCGCGGCGTCGGCATGATGCGGTCGTTCATGACCGGGTCCTTGGGCGGTTCGTCCTGCTTTGGCGAACCGCCGGGCGCGGCAAGGGTTCCCGGACGCGGCGCCCGCCTGAAAAAGCCCCCTAGGCACCCCCCGCGCTTTCCGTTAAAGAGTCGGCGGAATCTCACCCGATTGGCCCACCCCGACGAACGGCTCCATCCCGTGCAGAACACGACCCGCGACGAGTGGCTCGCCAAGGCCCGCACCCTGTCCGAAGCCCTGCCCTACATGCGCCGCTACGCCGGGCGCACCTTCGTCATCAAGTACGGCGGCCACGCCATGGGTGACGACAGCCTGGCGGAGAAGTTCGCCCGCGACATCGTCCTGCTGAAGCAGGTCGGCATCAACCCCGTGGTCGTGCACGGCGGCGGCCCGCAGATTGGTCAGATGCTGCAGCGGCTGGCCATCAAGTCCAGCTTCATCGACGGCCTGCGCGTCACCGACAAGGAGACGGTCGAGGTGGTCGAGATGGTGCTGGCCGGCTCCATCAACAAGCAGATCGTCGCCGCCATCAACAACGCGGGCGGCCGCGCCGTCGGCCTGTCGGGCAAGGACGGCAGCCTGATCACCGCGCGCAAGCTGCGCCGCACCCAGCGCGACCCGGACAGCAACATCGAGAAGGTGCTGGACCTCGGCTTTGTCGGTGAGCCCTATCAGGTGAACCCGCAGATCATCACGTCGCTCGCCCAGTCGGACATCATCCCGGTCATCGCCCCGATCGGCTTCGACCGCAACGGCGACACCTACAACATCAACGCCGACACGGCGGCGGGCGCCGTCGCCTCGGCGCTGGGCGCCACCCGCTTCTTCCTGCTGACCGACGTCGCCGGCGTTCTGGACAAGAACAAGGAGCTGGTGCCGCGCCTGTCGCTGGACCAGGCGCGCGCCGCCATCGCCGACGGCACCGCCACCGGCGGCATGATCCCGAAGATCGAGACCTGCATCGACGCCGTCGAACAGGGTGTGGACGCCGCCGTCATCCTGGATGGCCGGGTGCCGCACGCCCTGCTGCTGGAGATCTTCACCGAGGGCGGGGCCGGCACGCTGATCGGCCGCGAGTAACCGGGTTAAGCGAGGGGACCGGCCATGTCCGACGTGCGCAAGGACCTGCTCCGCCAGATGAAGGCCATCCGCGAACGGATGGACCCGAAGCTGCTGGAGCGCGCCAAGCTGTCGGTCTTCGGCAAGGTCCCCTACGACCGCGACTCGGCGAAGGAAGCCGTCGGGCATTTCCTCGACTCCAAAGACGACGGCGGGGCCTTCCGCCGCAAGCTGGAGGCCGCGCTGCGCCAGGACGGCGCTCAGCTCGACCTCCCGGAGGGGGAAACCGACGGCCCCGCCGAGCCGCCCCAGCCGCGCAAGCCGCGCCGCTTCGGCCGTCTCCTCTAAGGCGGGCCGCCATGCTCCACGTCTTCGCCTGCGACGGTGACCGGCTGCGCTGGGCCCGCGAGGCCGAGGGCGTCCGCACCCCGCTGCCCGCCGAAACCGTCTGGCTCGACCTGCAGAACCCGACTCCGGAGGAGCTGGCCCGCGCCGAGGCGCTGATGGGCATCAAGCTGCCGACTCGGGAGCAGATGGCCGAGATCGAGGAGTCGAGCCGCCTGCGCATCACCCCCGGCGCCGTGCACATGACGGCGCTCGTCCTGGTCTGGGCCGACACCGACCAGCCGCGCATCGTGCCGGTCAGCTTCGTCCTGGCCGGCGGGCGGCTCGCCACCATCCACACCGTCGATCCGCAGCCCTTCCTGGCCTTCCGCCGCCGCGTCACCCGCAACGGCGGCGCGGAGCTGACGGCGGAGGCGGTCCTGGCCGCCCTGCTGGATGGGGTGGTGGAGCGCACCGCCGCCGTCCTGCGCCGCGTCGGGCTGGAGCTGGACACCATGGGCAGCCGCGCCTTCCGCGGGCGCGCCCTGCCGGTCAAGGGGGAGCGGCGGAACGACACCCGGACGCTGAAGCGCATCGGCCACACCGGACACCTGATCGGCAAGGCGCATGTCAGCCTGTCGACGCTCAACCGCCTGCTGACCTTCCTGGCCCGCGGCGAGGGCTGGACCCCGGCCAAGCGGACCCGGCGCTGGGCGCGCGCCGCCTTGCAGGACGTGACGGGGCTCGGCGAATACGCCCAGTTCCTGTCGGGAAAGGTCAGCCTGCTGCTGGACACCACGCTGGGACGCATCAACGTCGAGCAGAATGAGATCGTGAAGATCGTCTCGATCCTGACGGTCGCCCTGTTCCCACCGACCCTGGTCGCCAGCATCTACGGCATGAATTTCGCGAACATGCCGGAAAAGGACTGGACCTTCGGCTATCCGTTGGCGGTGATGCTGATGATCCTGTCGGCGGCGTTGCCCATGATCTTCTTCAAGCGGCGGCGCTGGCTGTAAAGGACGCTTCAGCGCTCAACCGGCTTGCGAGGCCGCCTCCCGGCCCCGCGCGCCGCCCAGCTTCTCCCGTGCTTCGGAATACTCCTTCCTCACCTCAAGCCACTCCTTGAGCATCTTGCCGGCGGCGAACAGGAACAGGCCGTGCGCGGTGGTGATCTCCACGCCGACGAGATCTTCCAGCATGGTGTCGAACAGTTCGAGCACCGCGCTCAGCAGAAGCACCGCGGACAGCGCGACCTGAAGCAGAGACGGGCAGCGTGACAGGAGTTTCATGGCATCTCCAACGGTCGGAAGGCAAAAGGCCATCTATGCCATAAGCCCGACGCGCCAGGGAGGTGAGGTGTGAAAAAAGCGAGGCTTTAAACGATGGCGAGCACCAGCGCCCAGCCCAGCACGACGAGGTTGACGGTCAGCGTGACCGCCATGCCCGGCGCCCGCACATAGGGGTGGATCAGGTAGCCAGCCCAGAACAGCAGGCGGCCCAGCACGAACAGCGCGGTCGCCAGCCGGGCGAAGCCCAGGTCGGGCAGCGGCATCTGCGCCACCAGCGCCGCCAGGGCGGGCACGAAGACCAGCGTCTGCTCCACCGTGTTGGTCAGCACGCGCTGGCTGACCCGGTAGAAGCGCGACTCGGCGTCGTCGATGGGGTTCAGGGCGACGGAGCGGGCGCGGGCGACCAGCACCCCGCCCACCGTCAGGAACAGCACCAGCGCCGGCCACAGGGAGAGCCGCCCCCAGAAGGCCATGCGCGCGCCCGGATCGGCGACGCCGGGCGGCGGCGCGAACAGCGGGGGCAGCAGCCACAGGGCCAGCAGGGCCACGGCCACCACCGCGAGGTTGACGGTGGCCGCCAGACGCAGAAGACGGGTCTTGGAGGGACGGGTCTCCGGGCCGGCGGCCATGGCGCCTTACCCCAGGCCCTTCTGGCCCATGTCGAGGAACTTCTGGCGGCGCTGGGCGCGGATCGCCTCGCCGTCCAGCCCGTCGAGATCGCCCAGCGACTCCTCGATGGCGTCGCCGAGCGCCTTGACGGTCTCCGCCGGGTCGCGGTGGGCGCCGCCGATCGGCTCGCTCACCACCCGGTCGATGACGCCGAGTTCCTTGAGATCGTGGCTGATCAGGCGCAGCGCGACGGCGGCCTCCCCGGCCATGTCGGGGTTGCGCCACAGGATCGACGCGCAGCCCTCCGGCGAGATGACGGAGTAGATGGCGTGCTCCAGCATCAGCACCCGGTCGGCCGTCGCGATGGCGATGGCGCCGCCGGACCCGCCCTCGCCGATCACCGCGGCCACCATGGGCACGGTCAGGCGCAGGCAGCGCTCGATGCTCTTGGCGATGGCCTCGGCCTGGCCGCGCTCCTCCGCCTGGACGCCGGGGAAGGCGCCGGCGGTGTCGACCAGCGAGACGACCGGCAGCGAGAAGCGGTCGGCGAGGTCCATCAGGCGCTGGGCCTTGCGGTAGCCCTCGGGCTTGGCCATGCCGAAGTTGTGGCGCACGCGCGTTTCGGTGTCGTGGCCCTTCTCCTGCCCGATCACCACGACCGAGCGGCCACGAAAGCGGCCCAGCCCGCCGATGACCGCGCGGTCTTCGGCGAAGCCGCGGTCGCCGGCCAGCGGCGTGAAGTCGTCGATCAGCCCCTTCACATAGTCCAGACAGTGCGGACGGTTCGGGTGGCGGGCCACCTGCACCTTCTGCGCCGGGGTGAGCTTCGCGTAGGTCTGCCGGAGGAGCTTGTCGACCTTGGTCTGCAGCTTCGACACTTCGTCGGCGATGTTGATGTCGCCGGCGTTGGTCAGGTGGCGCAGTTCCTCGATCTTGCCTTCAAGCTCGGCGATCGGCTTTTCGAATTCCAGGAAGGTTTGCATGCCGGAAGGATCACGGACCGAATAGGATAGGACGCGGACGTCGCGGACCGGCCTTGGTACCACGGTGCGCGGCGGCGATGCCACAGCTTATCGCGCGAAACGCCGGCCAAAACTGACCAGAAGCACGCCCAGGACGATCACCGCCGCGCCGCCCCACACCCAGGGGGAATAGCGCTCGCCGAACAGCAGCGTCCCGGTGCCCAGCCCGACGGAGGTCGCCACGTAGCCGATCTGGCTGAGATAGACCGGGCCGGCGACGACCTGAAGCCGGAAATACAGCACATAGGTCAGCGCCGTCACCGCGATTTGGAGCAGGGCGAGCCCGGGTGCCCGGCCCAGCGCCGGCAGCTCCGCCACCGCCCCGGTGCCGAGCAGGGCCAGCGCGACCCAGCTCGCCCCGCCCAGCATGGTCCCCGCGGCCAGCGCCACCGGCTGGCCGCCCGGCGGCCAGGCCACGGTGCGGTAGACGTTGCCCGCCGCGACCGCGGCCGGCATGACGAAGGCCAGCGCCATCCAGCCCGCCAGATCGGGCGAGGGCAGGCTGCCGCGCGGCCCGACGATCATCAGCGCGCCGACGAATCCGAGCAGGATGCCCGCCACCCGCCCGCGGTCGGGCGTCTCGATCCGCACCGCCACGGCCATCAGCAGCGTCAGAATCGGCGGCAGCGTGTAGACCACCGCCGACAGCCCGGCCCCCAGCCAGGGCATGACGAAGAACAGCACCACGTTGGGCAGCGCCATCGACAGCAGCCCCGACACCGCGAAATAGCGCAGGTACCGCCCGGTCAGGGACATCGGTTGCCGTTTGAAACGCGCCAGCCCGGCCAGGATCACGCCGGCGCCCAGCATCATGGAGAAGGCCCAGGGCAGCGGCGGCACGCCGGCCGCCTGCGCGATCTTGGTGACCGGAAAGATCACCCCGATCAAGCCGCCGACCAGAAGCAGCAGCGCGAACGACTCGGCCCCGCGCGAGGCCGGCGGGACGGTGGAGGGGGTGGACACGGGAACGGAACCTCTGGCTCAGGACGCGGGCAGGCCAGCGAACATGGCGAAGCCCCCGCCTTTTGCCAAGCCGGTCGGGCAGGCTGGAAACGCGCCTGAGTGTTGCCCCCACCCCGGCCCTCCCCCGCTATCGCGGGAGAGGGTGCCTTACGCGAAGCGGCGTCCGTCCCCTCCCCTGCGAAGCGGGGGAGGGTTAGGGTGGGAGCCCGTAGGTAAGAGTCCAGAGAGGGCTTCACGCCCCCTGCGCGACAATGTGGTCGTAGGCCGGCAGGGTCAGGAAATCCACGAAGTCGTCGCGCTCCACGAGGTCGCGCAGCATCACCGCGGCGTCCTCATACAGCCCCCGCTCGAAGGCGCGGTCGCCGACGCGGGCCTTCCAGGCGGCCAGCTCCTCGGCGATGGTTTCGTCCACCAGTTCCATGGTCACCGGTCGCCCGTCGTCCAGCGCGGCGCCGTGATGGACCCACTGCCAGAGCTGGGTGCGGCTGATCTCCGCGGTGGCGGCGTCCTCCATCAGGTTGAACAGCGGCACGCAGCCGACGCCGCGCAGCCACGCCTCCAGATAGCCGATGGCGACGGCCACGTTGTTGCGCAGGCCGCGCTCGGTCTTCGGCCCCTCCGGCACGGCCAGCAGGTCGGCGGCGGTTACGCTAACGTCGGCCCGCTTGCGGTCGATCTGGTTTGGCTTGCGCATGTAGGCGTCGAAGACCTCCCGCGCGACGGGGACGAGGCCGGGATGAGCCACCCAGGTGCCGTCATGGCCGTTGGACACCTCCCGCTCCTTGTCGGCGCGGACCTTGGAAAAGGCGGTCTCGTTGGCCGCGGGATCGTCCTTCACCGGGATGTAGGCGGCCATGCCGCCGATGGCCGGGGCGCCGCGGCGGTGGCAGGTCTTGACCGCCAGCAGGCTGTAGGACTGCAGGAAGGGCGTCGCCATCGTCACCTCCGCCCGGTCGGGCAGGACGGCGGCGGGATCGTTGCGGAACTTCTTGATGAAGCTGAAGATGTAGTCCCAGCGCCCGCAGTTCAGACCGGCGGAATGGTCGCGCAGCTCGTAGAGGATCTCGTCCATCTCGAAGGCGGCCAGGATGGTCTCCACCAGCACGGTGGCCTTGATCGAGCCATGCGGGATCTTGAGATAATCCTCGGCGACCGAGAACACCTCGTTCCACAGCCGCGCCTCGAAATGGCTTTCCAGCTTCGGCAGGTAGAAGTAGGGGCCGGAGCCGCGGGCCAGAAGCTCCTGCGCGTTGTGGAAGGCGTAGAGGGCGAAGTCGAACAGCGCGCCGGACACCGGTTCGCCATCGAACCGGACGTGCTTCTCCGTCAGATGCCAGCCGCGCGGGCGGACCTTGAGGACGGCGGTCTTGTCGTTCAGCCGGTACTTCTTCCCCGACGCGGGATCGTCGAAGGCGATGGTCCGGCGCACGGCGTCGCGCAGGTTGGCCTGCCCCTCGATCAGGTTGGCCCAGGACGGGCAGCTCGAATCCTCGAAATCCGCCATGAACACCTTCGCGCCGGAATTCAGCGCGTTGATGATCATCTTGCGGTCCACCGGCCCGGTGATCTCCACCCGGCGGTCGAGCAGGTCGTGCGGCAGCGGCGCGATGGTCCAGTCGGCCTCGCGGATGGCGCGGGTTTCCGGCAGGAAGTCCGGCTTGTGGCCTTGGTCGATCAGCGCCTGCCGCTTGGTCCGCACGTCGAGCAGGCGCAACCGCTCCGCCCCGAACCGCCCCTCCAGTTCCGCCAGGAAGGCCAGCGCCTCCGGCGTCAGGATCGCCTCGAAGCCCGGCGTGAGCGGACCCAGGATCTCAAGCCCGGAGATGGTCGTGGCCATGCGGTTCCCCCCTGTTCGCTGCAAGGGCGGTCCGACGCACCCGCGCCGGTCACCCCATTGGAACAAGGGCTATACCACAGTGGGAGGAGCGGCCAAAGCCGCATCGGCATTATGCGAAAGGAAAAACCCACACATACGCAACACTATTGCGTACGAATGGTTTTTCGCCGGGCCAGCGGGTGATGCTCGTGCACGACCTGTTTCAGCCGCTCCGACACCACATGGGTGTAGATCTGGGTGGTGGCGATGTCGGCGTGGCCCAGCATCTTCTGAACCGAGCGCAGGTCCGCACCGCGGTCGAGCAGATGCGTGGCGAAGGCGTGGCGCAGCACGTGGGGGCTGACCTTTTCCGGGTCGATGTTCGACTCGATGGCCAGCTCCTTCAGAAGCTGGGCGAATCGCTGGCGCGTCAGGTGCCCGTTGGTGGAACTGCGCGAGGGGAAGAGGAAGGCGATCGGCCCGTTTTCCCGCCCGGCCAGGATGAAGTGGCTCCGCCAGGGCAGATAGGCGGCCAGAGCGGCGGACGCCGGTTCGGACAGCGGCACCATGCGCTCCTTCCCGCCCTTGCCGCGCACGATCAGGCCGCGCCCGTCGCGCAGGATGGCCGCCATCGGCAGGCCGACCAGCTCCGACACGCGCAGGCCGGTGGCGTAGAGCACCTCCAGCAGCGCGACCAGCCGTAGCCCTTCCGGCCCGCCGCGGGTCTGGGCGGAGTCGATCATGCGGGTGACCTCCTCCACCGTCAGGATCTTGGGCAGGGGGCGGCCCTGCTTGGGGCTGTCGAGCGCCGAGGCCGGGTCGTCCGCCCGCCGCCCTTCCGAGACCAGGAAGCGGTAGAACTGGCGCATCGCCGACAGGCGGCGGGCCAGCGTGCGCGGCGCCGGCTTCTGCCCGCCCTCGACATACTGGAAGGCGAGGTAGGCGCGCAGATCCTCCGTCCCCGCCTTGTCCAGCGGCTGGCCGCGCTGGGCCAGCCAGAGGGCGAGGTCGGCGAGGTCGCGCTCGTAAGCCATGCGGGTGTTGAGCGCCGCGCCGCGCTCCGCCGTCAGCATGTCCAGGAAGGCGTCGACATGGGGCGAGGCCGCGATCGGGCGCGGTTTGCAGGGGCGCCCGCGCCGCTTCGGCTGGGCTTTCGGCAGGGGTGTCTTGGGCATGGGACTCATCCGGCCAGGGCCGCAGCGGCTTCACGGGCGATGGCGCGGGCATCGCTGTCCAGACCCACGGCGCGCAGGGCGCCGACCACCCGCGCCACCACCGCGGGCGGCGTGCCCGCCGGCCCGGCGTTGCCGAGCAGCAGCAGGGCGGCCAGCGCCGTCTCGCCGACGCGCCGGTCGGCGGCGGCCTCGACCAATCGCTGCCACAGGGCGGGGTCGGCGGTGGGAGGACGGGCGTCCGCAGGCGTCGGGGCTGAGAGGGTGGAGGCGGTCTCTTCGGGGTCGGCGGTCTTGCGCCACGCCTCGTCCGGCACGGCGACACCCATCGCCTGAAGCAGAGCCAGTTGCCCGGCGACACGGCCACGGGCCTCCAGATCGGCGCCGCGCAGCGACTCGTCCAGCCAGCCGGCGAGGCCCAGCGCCCCGCCGCCCGGCGGCGGACCCAGCGCGATGACGGCGAGCGGCCACAGCCGCGCCACCTCCGCCGTGGGACGGCTGCGCAGGGCGAGGTCGTACCAGCGCTTGCCCTTGTCGGCCCGGCCCAGCGCGAAGCAGAGCCGCGCGGCGGCGGGGGCCAGGGCGGCGGCGTCCGGAGTCGGCGACAGGGTGTCGAGCATGTCCGCCACCACCGCACCCACCGGCCCGGCCAGCATCGGCGGATCGAGAAGCTCCAGCGCCAGCCCGGCCAACTCCACCCGCCGCCCGCCGCCCATGGCGCCCAGCATGGCCTGTTGCACCAGCGCGCGGGTGCGGGCGGTGCGGTCGCGGGCCGCGGCGTCCTTCAGCCGCAGAAGCTCGTCGCCCTTGGCCGGCGCGGCGCGGTACGCCTCCTCCAGCCGGCGGGAGTCGAGGAAGAGGGCAACGGCGGCGCGCTCCGCCGCCGTCACGCGGGTGGCCGGGTCGGCGGCGGTGTTGGTCGCCACGGCGGCCAGACGGGCCGGATCGGCCAGCGACAGAACGTCCGGCGGCACCCCGGCCTGGAGCGTCCGCAGGGCGGCCAGAGTCAGCGGGCTGGGGTCCTTCAGGCTGCGCAGCCGCGGTGGCGGGCCGCCGGCCATCGCCTCGGCCACCCGCAGGAAATCGGGATCGCCGCCGGGCTGCTCCCGCAGCATGTCGAGGGCGAGGTCGTCCCCCGCCGGACCGGCGCCGGCTTCCATCGGCGGAACCCCGCCGACCCGCCCGGCGCGCAGGCGGCAGAACAGATCCACCCGCTGCCAATAGGGACCGGAGAAGGGCTTGGCGCGCTCCATCGCGGCGGCGCAGTCCAGCGGGCCGGCGAGCAGTTCGGCGTCGGTCAGGGCGCGGGCGGCGGCCTCGTCGGCCATCATCGCCTCGGGCAGCAGCGCGGCGAGGTCGGCGGCACCGCGCGGGTCGCCCATGGCCGCCAGCTTCTCCACCCGCAGCGCGCCGAAGCGCCGCGCCGGTTCGGGCGCGCCCGGCGCAGCGGCGGGCGAGCCGCGGCTGAGCAGCAGACGGCGCTGCAGTTCCTTCACGGCGGGCGACGGGGTGAGGATGGGCAGTTCCGGCAGCAGGGCCAGCACCTCGGCGCGCGGGATGCCGCGCCAGGGGTCACCGCCCAGCCCGGCGGGTCCCTCCAGCGGGCCGGCCCCGTCGGGGTCCAGCGGCCCCAGCGTCTCCACCGCGATGGCCGAGGGCGGCGCCACGGTGGGCACCACGTCGAAGGACGGCGTATGGGCGGGCGGCGTCGGTGACAGCGGAGCGGCGGACGGTCCCGGCGACGCCAGCGGATCGTCCAGCACCCGCCCGGCCCCACGCTCGACATCGGGGACGGCCATCCTTTCCGGCGGCGGAAACAGGCGGATCGGCGGCCCGGAGGGTACGGCCTGGGCATAGGCTTGGGCCAGCGCCGGCCTTGCCGCTCCCATCAGGGCGCCGGACAAAGCCAGGGACAGAGGGGCCAGCCCGAGAGAAGCGGCGGCAAATATGGAAACGGCGCCGGCCCCGGCCCTTCCGCCCCGTGGCGGAGCGGCGAACCGGCGGCGGCGCCCGTCGGCGTCCCCGGCGTCAGCGGGGGAACCGCTCATCCGGAATGACCTTTTCCACCGTCTTGGACGGCGCCGGCATGTCCCAGGAGGCAAGGAAGGCCATGCCACCCCCGATGACGAAGAGGAACAGGACGAAAAGAATGGAAATAACCCGGCTCATGGCGATCGGAGTCGTGTTTCTGTGGAAGGAACGGCGGCGCTGTATCACGGTCTGCGTCCGTGCGGCTTGGGACAAGGGTGCGCTTTCATGCTAATCATCGCACACCGTCCGCACCGCTGGCCCGATGGCCGATGAACGCAGGACGTACCACTTTAGCCACGGGGGCGCTGCTGCGCAACATGCGGAGGCCCCTGCGACCGAATCGAACACTGGCACACCGGTACCGCACCAGGCCGGAACCGCATCAGGAAAGTCCACAGCACCATGACCGCCCGCCTTCCATCGCAGGGACAGCCGCCGAACCCGTCGAAGACCCTTCCGAGGACGGTGGTGCTGGTCGGCCTGATGGGCGCCGGGAAGAGCGCGATCGGGCGGCGGCTGGCCGCGCGGCTGCACCTGCCCTTCGTCGACGCCGACACGGAGATCGAGACGGCGGCGGGCTGCACCATCGCGGAAATCTTCGCCCGCGACGGCGAGGCGGTGTTCCGCTCGGTGGAGCGGCGGATCATCACCCGGCTGCTGACCGAACAGCCGGTGCACATCCTGGCGACCGGCGGCGGCGCCTTCATGGACCCGGAGACCCGCGCGGCCATCCGCGCCCACGGCCTGTCGGTCTGGCTGCGCGCCGAGCTGGACGTGCTGCTGGCCCGCACGGCGCGGCGCACCCACCGGCCGCTGCTGAACGCCGGTGATCCGAAGGAGATCCTGAGCCGGCTGATGACCGCCCGCTACCCCGTCTATGCGGAGGCCGACCTGACGGTGATCAGCGACGAGCGCCCGCCGGAGGCGACCGTGGAGCAGGTGATCGAGGCGCTGGAGGCGCATTTCGGCATCACCCTGCCCCACTCGCACCACCATCATCACCGCCACCCGGCGCACCACCACCACGACAAGCCCTGATCCCGCCATGACCTCCCCAGACACCTCCACCTCAGACACCCCCACCGCCATCGACACCGTCCGCCTCGACCTCGGTCCGCGCAGCTACGACATCCTGGTCGGCGACCGGGTGCTCGACGGCGCCGGACCGCGCATCGCGGCGATCACCGGGGGCAAGGCCCCCATCGTCGTCACCGACGAGAACGTCGCCCCGCTGCATCTGCCGACTCTTGAGCGCACGTTGCGCGAGTCCGGCATCGAGCCGACCCAGGCCATCGTCCTGCCGGCGGGCGAGAAGACCAAGGACATCGCCCATTTCGAACGGCTGATGGACGCCGTCCTGGCGCGCGGGATCGAGCGGTCGGCGGTCCTGCTGGCGCTCGGCGGCGGGGTGATCGGCGACATCACCGGCTTCGCCGCCGCCTCGGCGCTGCGCGGCATCGACTTCATCCAGGTGCCGACCACGCTGTTGAGCCAGGTGGACAGCTCGGTCGGCGGCAAGACGGGCATCAACAGCCCGCACGGCAAGAACCTGATCGGCGCCTTCCACCAGCCGCGTCTGGTCATCGCCGACACCGCCACGCTGGACACGCTGCCGCGGCGCGAGGTGCTGGCCGGCTACGCCGAGGTGGTGAAGTACGGGCTGATCCGCCTGCCCGGCTTCTTCGCCTGGCTGGAGGAGAACGGCGAGCGGGTGGTCGCCGGCGACAGCGACGCCCGCCGCCACGCCGTTACGGAAAGCTGCCGCGCCAAGGCCGCCATCGTCGGCGCGGACGAACGGGAGAGCGGGGACCGCGCCCTGCTGAATCTCGGCCACACCTTCGGCCACGCGCTGGAGGCGGCGACCGGCTTCGGGTCCCGCCTGCTGCACGGCGAGGCGGTGTCGATCGGCATGGTTCTCGCCTTCGACCTGTCGGTGCGGCTGGGACTGTGCCCGGCGGAGGACGCCGAGAAGGCGCGCGCCCATCTGGCCCGCGTCGGCCTGCCGGTCCGTCCCACCGACATTCCGGGCGTGGAGTGGGACGTCGACGGGCTGATCCTGTCCATGGCCAAGGACAAGAAGGTGAAGGACGGGCGCATCGCCTTCGTGCTGGTGCGCGCGCTGGGCGACGCCTTCACCCAGCGCGACGTTGATCCGGCGGTGGTGCGGGCGCTACTGGAGGATGCCGTCGCGCGCTGATGCGGTGCACCATAATCCCTTGACCGTTGTGGCAGCAAACTGTCAGAGTTCACGACAGTTCCGATTCGCGTCCAAGATGCGATGGAGCGCTGCCCCAAAAAGGGAGAATGGACATGCCGAACCGCAAGCTCATCCCCGACGTCATCAAGGATCAGCAGCTCGTCTGCCTGCCCCCGGAGGCCAGCGTCCAGGACGCCGCCGTTCTGATGGCGGAACGCCGCGTTGCCGCCGTCCTGGTCACCCAGACCCAAGTGAAAGGGGGCCGGTCGCTGAAGGGCATCTTCACCGAGCGCGACCTCGCCAGCCGCGTCGTCGCCGCGGGCCGCGATCCCGCGGCGACCCGGCTGGCCGAGGTCATGACCGCTTCTCCCGACACGCTGGGACCGGACGCCCACGCCTATGAGGCGCTGGACCTGATGGAGCGCCACCACTATCGCCACCTTCCCGTCACCGCGAACGGCGAATCGGACGGCATGGTGATGGGCATCGTCTCCATCCGCGATCTGTTCGCCGTGGTCCGCGCCCATCTGGAAGACGAGATCCGCGACCGCGAGGCCTTCATCTTCGGGTCGAACTACTCCGCCAGCGTTCCCCCGTAACCACAGGGGACGTAATGCTGCAATGCGGCGAAGCCGGCTTGACCTGAACGCTGGCCCCACCGATATTCCCGGGTACACCCCAACAAACCGGCCGTCCGAACTAGGCCGAACGTCAGAGAGTCCCATGCCACTGTCCGAACCCGCCGCGCGCGAACCGATCCACACCCGGGAAGTCACCTGCCGGGGCTATCGGCGGACCGATGGGCTGTGGGACGTCGAAGGCCATCTGACCGATGTGAAGAGCTACGCCTTCCACACCGAACAGCGCGGCCAGATCCTGCCTGGCGACCCGGTGCACGGCATGTGGCTTCGCCTGACGGTGGACAACGACCTGACCGTCCAAGCGGTCGAGGCGGTGACGGAGAAGAGCCCCTACCGCACCTGCGGCTCCGTCACCCCCAATTTCCAGCGGCTGGTCGGGCTGAAGATCGGGCCGGGCTGGACCCGCGCGGTGAAGGAGCGGCTGGGCGGCATCCAGGGCTGCACGCATCTGGTGGAGCTTCTGGGGCCGATCGCCACCACCGCCTTCCAGACCATTTACCCCATCCTGGCGCGCGAGCAGGCCGAGAAGGCCAGGGCGGCCGGCGGCGGCGAGGCGGGCAGCAAGGAGGACATGCTGCGCACCAAGCGTCCGGTGCTGCTGAACACCTGCCACATCTTCGACAGCAACGGCGAGGTCGTGCGGAAGAACTGGCCCGACCACTACACCGGCGACCGCCCGCGCGACGCCGCGGACTGAGGGGGGAGCACTCGATTTGGGCGGGGACGCAAGCAGAAGCGAGCGGGCTCCACCCGCTTCGAACACGGCACCCCCTGACGCAACACAAAGGGCGCGCCCCCGCGGACGCGCCCTTTTCTCTTCCCGAATCGGAACGGTCAGGCCATCACGCTTCCAGCGCGGACCGCAGACCCTCGCTGGGTGTGGCCGGCTTTGCCGTCGGTGGCAAGGCGGAGGCCGTGGTGACCGCTCCACTCTCCGGCTGGTCCAGTTCGTCCAGCGGCGGCAGGTCGAAGGGCGTGCCGACGAAGGGATCGCCACCGCCATGCCCGGCCTGGACATGGCCGTCCTCGGTGCAGGCCCGGCGGAAATAGGCCGCGATGAAGACACGGACCGCCGAGGTCAGGGTGACCTCCGCATTGTCCGCGCCCGGGCCGCGCCGCCGGATCTGCTCGTCCAGCCGGTCCTTGATCAGGGTGCAGAGGCCGTTGACCGTCAGTCCCTCGCGGCGGGCGATGTCCTCCAGAGCGTCCCACATGGTCGGCTCCAGACGCATGCTCGTGCGGCGCCCGGCAATCATGATGTTCATGCTCTTCAGCGGTTCCACACACGCGTTGGGATTCACTGTTAACCGCTTCTTCGGCCCGCGCTTCGCCATACGCCGCCCTTTCCACGAACCCGCCGGACGACGCGCGAAAAGTGCATCGCCCACGGCGCATTGATTGGTTGCATGCGCTGCACTCTACTAAATACAGCGAGAATTGCAACCACGGCAGCGCTCCAATTATGTTTGAAGATGGAAAAGAACCTCTAGTAGTTGCATGCGTATGTATGCATTTGCAGGTGGCGCTTTTCCCTTGCTGCACGGGCGGCGGCCGGGCGTTCTAGTCGGCGTTGCTGTCAGCGAGCCTCCTCGGGCGTCAGCGTGGTCAGGCCGAGGGCATGAACGCGCTCCGCCATTTCTTGAGCCAGCAGACCATAGACCAGCCGCTGGCGCTCCACCCGCGACTTGCCGGCGAAGGCGGCGGAGACGATGGTGATGTGGAAATGCGTCTCGCCTTCCGGGTGGGCACCGCCATGGCCGGCGTGCCGGCCGGAGTCATCCTGGATGTCGAGCCGCTCGGGGGCCAGCGCGTCGGTCAGCTTCCGGCGCATGCGGGTGGCGTATTCCATTGGGGGGCCTCACTGGTTTGGGCTGGGTCTGATCCTGGATTGAGGTGACGGCGCGGCCCCGCTCCCGTCAAGACGCCAATGCCGCACACCGGCCATTTTCCGCAGTCCGGCACCGCCCCCTTGCGTGCGCTTGCCAGAATGGGTGCCTCTTCCCATACTTCGCACATGAGCAAGCCACGCACCCGCTACGACTTCAGCCGCTACGACCAGCCGCGCACCGCCGTGCGCGCCTGCGATCATCCGGGCTGTGCCGGCGAGGGTGAGTACCGGGCGCCGAAGAGCCGCCGGCAGCTCAACGACTACTACTGGTTCTGCCTGGACCATGTGCGCGAATACAACCGCGCCTGGGACTATTACGCCGGCATGAAGCCCGAGCAGATCGAGGCCGAGGTCCGCCGCGACACCACGTGGCAGCGGCCGAGCTGGCCGCTCGGCTTCTGGGGGGTGCAGGAGAAGTTCCTGCGCGACCGCGCGATGCACGGTTTCAGCTTCGAGTTCGGGCGCGAGGCCGGCAAGGACCAGTCCGAGGAGAGCAAGCAGCGCCGGCAGGCCGCCCGCAGCGCGGAGGAGGAGGCGCTGGTCGTCCTCGACCTCGCCCCGCCGGTGGATTTCCCACGCATCAAGGCGCGTTACCGCGAGCTGGTGAAAATCCACCATCCCGACGCCAACGGCGGGGACAAGGCGGCCGAAGAAAAGTTGAAGGAGATCAATCAGGCCTACAACACGCTGAAAGCCTGCTATGGTGCGTAACCCCGACGGTTGGCCGGACCAGATTGGCCGGGCGGCCCCGACAACAGACACGTTGGAACGATAAGAACCTCCCATGCCTTCTCAAGGAGCCACCCAGGCCAGCTCGGCCCTGTTCGATCACGTTCCCGACATCACCCTGTCGGTGCGTCAAGTGTTCGGCATCGACAGCGACATGCAGGTGCCGGCCTTCAGCCAGCGCACGGAGCATGTGCCGGACATCGACGAAGCCTACCGCTTCGACCGCGACACGACGCTCGCGATCCTGGCGGGCTTCGCCTACAACCGTCGCGTCATGGTCCAGGGCTATCACGGGACCGGCAAGTCCACCCACATCGAACAGGTGGCCGCGCGCCTGAACTGGCCCTGCATCCGCATCAACCTGGACAGCCACATCAGCCGCATCGACCTGATGGGCAAGGACGCCATCGTCCTGCGCGACGGCGTTCAGGTGACGGAATACCGCGAAGGCATCCTGCCCTGGGCGCTGCAGCACGCCTGCGCGCTGGTCTTCGACGAGTATGACGCGGGCCGCCCCGACGTGATGTTCGTGATCCAGCGCGTGCTGGAGGTGGAAGGCAAGCTGACCCTGCTCGACCAGAACCGCGTCATCCGCCCGCACCCGGCCTTCCGCCTGTTCGCCACGGCGAACACCGTCGGGCTGGGTGACACCACCGGCCTTTACCACGGCACGCAGCAGATCAACCAGGGCCAGATGGACCGCTGGAACATCGTGGCGACGCTGAACTACCTGCCGGTGGACGCCGAAGTGAAGATCGTCGCTTCCAAGGTGCCGGAATACGACAGCGAGGCCGGCCGCAAGACCGTGGCGTCGATGGTGCGCCTGGCCGACCTGACCCGCGCCGGCTTCATCAACGGCGACATCTCCACCGTGATGAGCCCGCGCACGGTCATCACCTGGGCGCAGAACGCCAACATCTTCAACGACATCGCCTTCGCGTTCCGGATCACCTTCCTGAACAAGTGCGACGAGGTGGAGCGGCCGACCGTCGCCGAATACTACCAGCGCTGCTTCGGCACCGAGCTGCCGGAGACCGGGGTGCAGGCGAATCTGGTGTGACGGGGGCGAGCCGAGGGAAAGGCCGGCAATGGGTTACATCGAGGTCGGACCGAACGGGGAACTGGCGTTGCCGCAGGATCTGCGCGAGCGGCTGGGCGTGAAGCCCGGCGACCGCGTCGAGCTGATCCTGCGCGACGACCGCAGCGTCGTGGTCAGGCCCCGCCCCCACAGTCTGGACGATCTCATCGGCAGCGGGGGCACGTTCACGCGCGTCCTGTCCCAGGAAGAAATGGACGACGCGATCCGCCGGCGCATGGCGGAACGGCATGCCGGACCACAGGACCGGACGTCGTGATCGGATTGGACACCAACGTCCTGCTTCGGCTGGTGGTGGAGGACGATCCGGACCAAGCCGCCAAGGCGCGGACCGCCGTTCGTGCCCTGGTTGCCAACGGCGAGGTTTGCTTCGTCGGCGACATCGTCCTGTGCGAGTTCGTCCGGGTTCTGGAGGGCGTCATGCGCCGGGACCGTGAGACCATCGCGCGCATCCTGGACCTCATCCTCGACAACGCGGACATCCGGGTGGAAAGCGAAGACGCCGCGCGGGTTGCCCTGGCCCTGCACCGGCAAGGCTTCGACTTTTCCGACGCCCTGCTCGGCCTCCGCAACCGGGACGCCGGCTGCGCCGCCACGCTGACGTTCGACCGCAAGGCAGCCAGGCTGCCGGAATTCCAGATTTTGAGCTGACAGCCCGCCATGACCGACCGTGAAAATCCCGTCGAGGCCTTCAAGCGCTCCACCGCCGCCGCGGTGCGGGCCCTCTCCCGCCGGGCCGACGTCCAGGTGGGCTTCTCCACCGAGCCGCCCGGCGTCGCCGGTCTGCGCGTGCGCATCCCCACCCCGGCGCGCGACCTGAACCCGCACGACGTCGCCACGCTGCGCGGCGCCGCGGATGCCGTGTCGCTGCGGCTGCGCTTCCACGACAACGCCATCCATCTCCAGCGCATGCCGCTGGGCGACAGCGCCCGCGCCGCCTACGACGCGCTGGAGCAGGCCCGTTGCGAGGCCCTGGGCGCCAGCCACATGCCCGGCGTCGCCGCCAACCTGGAGGCGGCGCTGGACGAGCGCTACCACAAGCAGGGCTTCGAGCGGCTGGAGGAGCGCGAGCAGGTTCCCCTGCCCGAGGTGCTGCGCCTGATCGCCCGCGAGGCGATGACCGGCGCCGCCCCGCCCCCCGCCGCCGAGCACGCGGTCAGCCTGTGGCGCGGCTGGATCGAGGAGCGGCTGGGCAAGGACCTGCACGGGCTCGCCGGCCACATGGCCGATCAGGACGCCTACGCCCGCGCCGTGCGCAAGCTGCTGACCGAGCTGGACATGGAGGTCGGCAACGACCCCGACGAGCCGCAGGAGCCGGAGGAGGACGAGCGCGACTCCGGCGAGAACGAGAACGAGCCGAACAAGGGCCAGACCCAGGGCGAGGACGACACCCAGAGCCAGGCCGAGTCGATGTCCTCGCAGGAGACGCAGGAGTCCGACCAGGGCGAGCAGGCCGAGGAGGGCACCGGCGAGGAGGGCGACACCGAGATGGGCCAGGGCGAAGGGGCGGAGGAGCCCGCCGGCCCCGGCCAGCCGTGGCGCCCGGAGGCCAGCCGCCGCAACGAGCCCGACCCCAACGCCTACAAGCCCTTCACCACCCGCTTCGACGAGGTGGTCGACGCCGCCGAACTGTGCGACCCGGAGGAGCTGGCCCGGCTGCGCCACATGCTGGACCAGCAGCTCGTCCATCTCCAGGGAGTGATCTCCAAGCTGGCCAACCGCCTGCAGCGCCGTCTCCTGGCGAAGCAGCAGCGGTCCTGGGAGTTCGACCTGGACGACGGCATCCTCGACGCCGCCCGACTGGCCCGCATCGTCGTGAACCCGGTCCTTCCCCTCTCCTTCAAGAAGGAGAAGGAGATGGACTTCCGCGACACGGTGGTGTCGCTGCTGATCGACAACTCCGGCTCGATGCGCGGGCGTCCGATCTCCATCGCCGCGATGAGCGCCGACATCCTGGCCCGCACGCTGGAGCGCTGCGCGGTGAAGGTCGAGGTGCTGGGCTTCACCACCCGCGCCTGGAAGGGCGGGCAGGCGCGCGAGCATTGGATCTCCTCCGGCAAGCCCGCCAACCCGGGCCGCCTGAACGACCTGCGCCACATCATCTACAAGGACGCCGACCAGCCCTGGCGCCGCGCCCGCAAGAATCTCGGCCTGATGCTGCGCGAAGGCATCCTGAAGGAGAACATCGACGGCGAGGCGCTGATGTGGGCGCACAACCGCCTGATCGGGCGGCCCGAGCAGCGGCGCATCCTGATGGTGATCTCCGACGGCGCGCCGGTGGACGATTCGACCCTGTCGGTCAACGCCGGCAACTATCTGGAGCGGCACCTGCGGCAGGTGATCGAGTACATCGAGACCCGCTCGCCGGTGGAGCTGGTGGCCATCGGCATCGGCCACGACGTGACCCGCTATTACCGCCGCGCCGTCACCATCGTGGACGCCGAGCAGTTGGGCGGCACCATGATGAACAAGCTGGCCGAGCTGTTCGACGAAGACGACCGCCGGGGCCGCAGCGGCTGGCGCTGAGGCCGGACCGCGGACCGGAAACGACAACGGCGCGGATCACTCCGCGCCGTTTTTTTTATCGATGCCGTCCGGTTCGTCCGGTCACTGCAGGCTGCGCTGCATCTCTTCGAAGTTGCGCGAGAAGCCGTTCAGCGGGAAATCGATGTCGCGCTTGCCGGCGCGCAGGAAGTTCACGCGGACCAGCACCGTGGAGCCGTTGCGGAACTGGTCGACCACGCGGCCCGACACGAAGTTCGGGAACATGCACATGTTGAGCGTGGCGATCTGCGTCTCGATGCGCGGTTGGCGGTCGACGCGGATGGCGCAGTTGTCGATCATGCCCTGGCTGGTCGTCAGGAACAGGTGGTAGTCGTTGCCGGTCGGGATGACGCTCAGCGCCACGAAGCCGACCTCCTTGCCGTCGTCGAACAGCCGGTAGTTCATCAGCCGGCAGACCTTGGTGTCGGTCATACGGTCGATCTCGCAGCGGCTGGTCCAGGCGCCTTCCGGGCCGTACTCGGCGGCGGATTTGGAGAAGTCGACGGCGGAGGCCGGCGTGGCGGCCAGCGCGGACAGCAGCGCCGCACCAAAAGCGAAAAGACCTGTCCAACGCATCCTGACGCTCCCCATCTGTCGCCCCGATCGGCCGCTCACGATCCCGCCCGACGGCGGGTATTGCGAAGGGATTATAGGCATACCCCAAAGACGAACAAGCCTTTACACCTTTGGTTGGCGCCTTAGCCCCCATTGATCGCTCTGGTCCGCATCCTTTTTGAATATTGAGAACGGTTATCGTTCACGCTTGACACCCTGGCTCCTGAATGGTCAAGTCGGCGCATGAGAACGCTTCGCAATTGCGGGCGCGAACAGACAAGAATTCGGGAGTCATGAGGATGCACATCGGATCGCGCGGTGTCTTTGCCGCCACCTTCGCCGCGACGCTGCTGGCCATGACGGGCCTCGCCAACGCCGCTGAGGTGAACATCTACTCCGCGCGCCATTACGATGTGGACAAGGACCTCTACGACGCCTTCACCAAGAAGACCGGCATCAAGATCAACGTCATCGAGGGCAAGGAAGAGGAGCTGATCGAGCGGATGAAGACCGAAGGCGGCAACAGCCCCGCCGACGTGTTCATCACCGTCGACGCCGGCCGCCTGTGGCGCGCCCAGGAGGCCGGTCTGCTCCAGCCGACCCGCTCCAAGGTCATGGAGGAGGCCATCCCGGCCCACCTGCGCGAGCCGGAAGGCCATTGGTTCGGCATCTCCAAGCGCGCCCGCATCCTGGTCTACAACAAGGCCTCGGTGAAGCCGGACGAGATCAAGACCTACGAGGAACTGGCCGACCCGAAGTGGAAGGACCGCGTCCTCGTCCGCTCCTCGACCAGCGTCTACAACCAGTCGCTCGTCGGCTCGCTGCTCGCCGCCCATGGCGAGAAGGCGACGGAGGAGTGGGCCAAGGGCGTCGTCGCCAACATGGCGCGCAAGCCGCAGGGCGGCGACACCGACCAGATCAAGGGCGTGGCCGCCAACGAAGGCGACGTGGCCGTGACCAACACCTACTATTTCGCCCGCATCGCCTCCTCCTCCAAGCCGGAGGACAAGGCCATCGCGGAGAAGCTGGGCGTGATCTTCCCCAACCAGGGCGACCGCGGCACCCACGTGAACGTCTCCGGCGCCGGCGTCATGAAGAACGCGCCGAACAAGGAGCAGGCCGTCCAGTTCCTCGAGTATCTGGTCAGCCCCGAGGCCCAGAGGATGTTCACGGAAAAGAACTACGAGTATCCGATCGTCGCCGGGGCCGAGACCGCGCCGGTGCTGATCTCCTGGGGCAAGTTCAAGGAAGACCCGCTGAACGCCGCCGTCTACGGCAAGAACAACGCCGAGGCTCTGAAGATCATGGATCGCGCCGGCTGGAAGTAAGCCACCGTCCGGCGTAACGAAGGGGCGCGTCCCAGCGGTGGAGACGCGCCCTTTTCATTTGTTCGGTTTAGAACTTGCCCTCTTCATAGTCGCGGTAGGCCTGCATCACCTCCTCGCGGCTGTTCATGACGAAGGGGCCGCCCCAGGCCACCGGCTCGCCGATCGGCCGCCCGGAGAGCAGCAGGAAGCGCGCACCCGAAGGGCCGGCGGTGATCTCCGCCCGGTCGCCATCGCCCAGCACCAGCACCCGCGGGCCGCCCAGCCGGACGGAGCTGCCGGGCGCCACCACCGATCCCTCGAAGACCACCAGCGCCGCCGCATGACCGGCGGGCACCGGCTCGGAGAAGGCCGCACCGGCCGGCAGGGTGACGTCGAAGTAGCGGGCCTCCGTGGGGCCGCTGCGCACCGGGCCGGCGGTGCCGTTGCCAGTGGTGCCGGCGATCACCGTCACCGTGGTTCCGTCTTCGCGCGTCTCGACCGGAATGCGGTCGGCGGCGAACTCCTGATAGGTGGGGTCGCTCATCTTCAGCCGCGCCGGCAGGTTGATCCAGAGCTGGAAACCCTTCATCAACCCTTCGGTCTGCTCCGGCATCTCGGAATGGATCACGCCGCGCCCGGCGGTCATCCACTGCACGCCGCCGGTCTCGATCACACCCTCATGCCCGTGGTTGTCCCAGTGGCGCATGCGGCCGGCCAGCATGTAGGTGACCGTCTCGAAACCGCGGTGCGGGTGGTCGGGGAAGCCGGCCAGATAGTCCTGCGGCGTGTCGGACCCGAAGTAATCCAGCATCAGGAAGGGGTCGAGCATGCGCAGGCGCGGGGTGCCGACCATGCGGGTCATGCGCACGCCGGCGCCGTCGGACGCTTCCATGCCTTCGACGGCGGTCAGGACGGGGCGGACGGTTTCGGCGGTCATCGGACGCTCTCCTCAGGCAACATCGCTGAGAGAGAGGTATTCTTTCCGGAGCGCCGGATAAAGCCCCACCGCCGCTCAACACTGTTGCGGCGGAGGCAACAGCGTCATTCGTCCGTCTGGCCGGGGCGGGAGCGGCTGATGGAGAGGCTGAGCAGGATCACCGGCACGATGCCGACCGCCACGATGGCCAGCGCCCCGGTGGCGGCCTCGGTCAGCCGCTCGTCGGAGGCCAGCGTGTAGACGCGCACGGCCAGCGTGTCGAAGTTGAAGGGCCGCACGATCATCGTCGCCGGCAGCTCCTTCATCACATCGACGAAGACCAGCAGGCCGGCGGTCAGCAGGCTGCCCCACATGATCGGCGCGTGCACCCGGACCAGCGTACGCCCCGCCGTGTGGCCGAGCACCCGCGAGGCGAAGTCCATCGTCGGGCGGATCTTGCCCAGGCTGGCCTCGATCGTGTTGAAGGACACCGCCAGGAAGCGGACGAGATAGGCGAACAGCACCGCTGCGATGGTGCCGCTCAGCAGCAGGCCGGTGGACACCCCGAAGGTCTGGCGGAAGAAGGCGTCGACGGCGTTGTCGAGATGGGCGAAGGGGATCAGCACGCCGACCGCGATCACCGAACCCGGAATGGCGTAGCCCATGGCGGCGACGCGCACCGCGCCCTTCAGCAGCGGCGTCGGGCGCAGCCGCTGCCCGTAGGCCAGGACCAGCGCCAGCGACACCGCCAGAACCGCGGCCAGCGCCGCCAGCGTGAAGCTGTTGCGGGCCAGCGTCAGGAACACCGGCCCGAAGGCCTGATCCCCCGCGGTGACCGCCATGCGGACCAGCAGACCGGCGGGCAGCAGGAAGCCGAGCAGAAGCGGCAGCCCGCAGGCCGTCATGGCGGCCGCCGCGCGCCACCCCTTCAGCTCATGCTTGGGCAGGCGGCGGTAACGGGTGGTGGTGTGGTGGTAGCGGGCCTGCCGGCGCGACCAGCGTTCCATCAGCACCAAGACCAGGACGAACATCATCAGCACGGCGGCCAACTGTGCCGCGGCCACCGGTTGGCCCATGGCGAACCAGGTGCGGTAGATGCCGGTGACGAAGGTGTTCACCGCGAAATACTGGACCGTGCCGAAATCGGCCAGCACCTCCATCAGCACCAGCGCGAGGCCGGCGACGATGCTGGGGCGGGCCAGCGGCAGCGCCACCGTGAAGAAGCTGCGCCACGGCCCGCGGCCGAGCGTACGGCTGACCTCCAGCACGCAGACGGACTGTTCCAGGAAGGCGGCGCGCGACAGCAGATAGACGTACGGGTAGAGCACCAGCGTCATCATCAACGCCGCTCCCTCGAGCGTACGGATGTCCGGAAACCAGTAATCCCGGCGCGACCAGTGGAAAACCTCGCGCAGCGCGGTCTGCACCGGGCCGACGAACTGGAGCAGGTCGGTGTAGACGTAGGCCATGACGTAGGCCGGAACCGCCATCGGCAGCAGCAGCGCCCATTCCAGCACCCGGCTGCCGGGGAACCGGCACATGGTGACCAGCCAGGCGGTGCCCACCCCGATGACCAGCGTGCCCACCCCCACCCCGAAGACGAGGCGCACGGTGTTCAGCAGATACTCCGCCAGCACCGTCTCGACCAGATGCTGCCACACCCCGTCCGTCGGCACGAAGACGCGGCTGATCACCGCCAGCACCGGCAGGGCGACCAGCGCCGCGATCACCAGCGTCGCCAGCGTCCAGCCGCTGAAACCGACGCGATGCCACAGGGAGGAATAGGAGCCGGCGGCCTGAACCGGGCCGCCCGGTGTCGGAGCGGGGGTTTGAAAGGTGTCCGTCGTCAAGGCCGGATACGCCCATAGGGATGTGTCGAACGGGAGCCCTATGGTCTCACACTGTGCGAATAACTCGCAATGACAACATGCCGCATCCCTTTCCCGTGAGGGTATGACAGGGATGCGGCCGCTGTTTGTGGTTACTTGGTGCCGAACATGCGGTCGCCCGCGTCGCCCAGGCCGGGGACGATGTAGGCGTTCTCGTCCAGATGGCTGTCGAGCGAGGCGGTGAAGACCTTCACCCGCGGGTGGGCCGCGGCGAAGACGCGCATGCCCTCGGGCGCCGCCACCAGCGCCATGAAGCGGATGTTCTCGTCGTCCACGCCGTGACGGTTCAGCACATCGCAGGCGTGGACGGCGGAATTGCCGGTCGCCAGCATCGGGTCCACGACGATGAACAGGCGGCCTTCCGCCTCCGGAAGCTTCACCAGGTACTCGTGCGGCATCTTGGTGTCGTGGTCGCGGTAGAGGCCGATGTGCCCCTCGCGCGCCGACGGCACCAGCTCGTGCAGGCCCTGCGCCATGCCGAGTCCGGCGCGCAGCACCGGCACGATGGCGAGCTTCTTGCCGGCGATGACCGGCGCGTCCATGGGCTGGAGCGGCGTGTCGATCCGCTCGGTCGTCAAGGGCAGGTCGCGGGTGATCTCATAGCCCATCAGCAGCGAAATCTCGCGCAGCAGGGTGCGGAAGCCGCCGGTGGAGCGTTCCTTGGCCCGCATCAGCGTCAGCTTGTGCTGGATCAGCGGGTGGTCGAGGATGAACAGGTTGGGAAATTCGGAATTGGTGCGCATGGATCTCGTGCCGCGGCCTGTATAGGCCCCGATCCTAACCCGGCGGACCCGCTTCGGCCAAGCCGCCCTTAAGCGATGCCGCCGGATGCGCCCACAATTCCCCTGTTCCGAAACGGAAAGGACTCATCGGCGTGTCGGCGCCGCATCCAAGGGTTGGTCCAGCCCGTAGCGGACCACGCGGTTGCGCCCGCTGTTCTTCGCCTGATAGAGGGCGCGGTCGGCGCAAACGATCATCTCGTCGACCGGCAGCGCCTCTGCCGCCTCGACCAGCCCGAAGGAGGCGGTGACCGCGATCCTCCGACCGTCCGGCAGCGTCACCGGGGTCCGCGCAAGTTCGCCGCGCAGCCGCTCGATGACCCGGAATCCCTCGCCCAGGCCGGTTTCCTTCAAGCAGATCAGGAACTCCTCGCCGCCCATGCGGAAAGCCTCGTCGAAGCTGCGGATGCCTCGGCTGATGGCGGCGGCGGTGGCGGCCAGGACGCGGTCGCCGATGTCGTGGCCATAGGTGTCGTTGATGCCCTTGAAGCGGTCGATGTCGCAGATGGCGACGCAGAAGGCGGGCCCGTTCCGGCGGAAGCGGTTGTGCTCGCGCTCCAACGCCTCCTGCATGCCGCGGCGGGTGCGCAGGCCGGTCAGCGGGTCCAATCCGCTCGCCGCGGCACCGAAGGCCCTCTCGACCCGGCGCAGGTGGAGGACGAACTCCTCGAAGCGGGCGATCACCCCTTCATAGTCGGCCTCGCTGGGGCTCTCGCCGCCGGCCGCCTTGAGCAGAAGCAGCTTGGCCTTGCGGTGCATCTGCTCGTGCAGGGTGACCAGCTTCTCCACGGCGGGCTGGTGGGCCAGATCGTCGGCGTTGACCGCCACGCACCACGCCGCGAAGGAGGCGGGGGCCGACACCCGCTCACCCCCCTGTCCGCCGCGGAAGAAGACTGCGCGGTGCCACTGCCCGATCCATCGCAAATGCTCGTCAAGCACGAGGCCGAGGCTGTCGGATGGCGAGCGTGTGTCGGACGAGTTGGTCATCGGGCTTGCAGGGCTTCCCTTCGGACACATCCACCGGTCGCGGCCAGCGGGTGCCAACAGTATCGCACGAAGTCATAACCCAGGTCCGCAACCCGGTCGTGCGATTAAGTTGTGCTCATCCGCCAAAAGGGAAAGCCCCGCGGCAACAACAAATTTTACTCAAATACCTCACCGCGACGAGACGTCACAGCCCGGCCACGCTGTCCAGGAAGCGGCGGATCAGCGCCGGGTCCTTGTGACCAGGCCGGTCCTCCACGCCCGACGACACGTCGAGCGCGCCGGCCCCGGTGGTCCACACGGCCTCCGCCGCGTTCTCCGGCTTCAGCCCGCCGGACAGCATCCAGGGCTTCGGCCAGCTCCGCCCGGCGAGCAGCGTCCAGTCGAAGGCGATGCCGTTGCCGCCCGGCAGGGCCGACACCTTGGCCGGCGGCTTGGCGTCGAACAGCAGCCGGTCGGCGACCTCGGCGGCCTCCAGCGCGGCAGCCAGATCCTCCGGCCCGCCGACCTTGATCGCCTTCATCACCGGGATGTTGAAGGCGGCCTTCACCTCGGCGATGCGGCGCGGCGTCTCCTTGCCGTGGAGTTGGATCAGGTCGAAGGGAACTTGGCTGACCACATGCTCCAGGAAGTCGTTTTCCGGATCGACGAACAGCCCGACCGTGCGCACGCCCGTTGGGACCAGCCGCGCCAGCTCCGCCGCCATGGACGGCGCGATGGAGCGCGGGCTCGGCGGGTAGAAGACGAAGCCGACATAGCGCGCCCCGCCGGCCACGGCGGCGTGCAGCGACAGGGGCTCGGTGAGGCCGCAGATCTTCACGCTGACGGGCATGGGGGCGGGTCCTTACAGTTCCGAAACGATGCGGCGGGCGGCGGCCTCCGGGTCGGTGTCGCCGGTGATCGGGCGGCCGATGACCAGATGGTCCGCCCCGGCGGCCAGCGCCTCGGCGGGGGTCATGACGCGCTTCTGGTCGTTGGCGGCGGCCCAGGCGGGCCGGATGCCCGGCACCATCAGGACGAAGTCCGGCCCGCAGGCCTCGCGGATCAGCGCCACCTCGGCGGGGGAGCAGACCACGCCGTCCACCCCGGACTCCTTGGCGAGCAGCGCCAGCCGCTTCACCTGGTCGGCCACCGGAACGCTCTGCCCGACGGCCTGGAGGTCGGCGGCGTCCATGCTGGTCAACACGGTGACCGCGAGGATCTTCGGACGGTCCGCGCCGGCACTCGCCGCGGCTTCCGCCGCCGCGCGCATCATCGCCGGACCGCCGGAGGTGTGGATGGTCAGGAAGGCGGGCTTCAGCGGCAGCGCCGCCCGGATGCCGCCCGCCACCGTGTTGGGGATGTCGTGCAGCTTCAGGTCAAGGAACAGCGGCGGGCCGTCCTCGCCGATCACCGCGCGGATGCCCGCCGGGCCATGGCCGATGAAGAACTCCAGCCCCAGCTTGATCCCGCCGACCACCCCCGCAATCCGCCGGCCAAGGTCGCGGGCGGTGTCGAGGTCGGTCGTGTCGACGGCGCAGAAGATGCGCGAGGCGGGCGCGATGCTGGGCGTGCTCATGGAAAAACGGCTCTCCGGACCCTGGAAGGTGGTGACGGGGCGCAGCCTAACAAGGGCGGGCGGCAATCACCAGACTTCCGGGGCCGGAAAGGGGTCAGGCCCGCTATTCGCGGTTCACATCGACGCGCCCGGTCGGCGGAGTCGCCGGGGTGCCCATCGGAGTCGCGGTCGGCGTCGCCGCCGGAGCGCCCGCTGCCGGATTAGCGCCCTGCGTGTTGACGTCGCGCAGCGAGGCGGCGGCGGCACGGCGGCGCTCCTCGGCGACCTGCGCGCTGTCGTAATCGGCGGTGGCGGCGTCATAGCCGCTCCAGCCGGCCTCGCGGTAGCCCTTCGCCCGGCCGGGGATGTCGACCGAGCCATGGCGCTGCATGACGGCCAGCGCGGAGTCGCACATCGCCTCCTCGACCCGGCCGACCAGCAGCACGCCGCCGCGGCGCACGCCCTCCGCGAAGACCTCCGCGTCCTCCCGCGTCACGCCGATGCCGGTCAGCATGGAGACGCGGCGGTCGCGGGCGTCGAAATTCGGGTCCTGCCCGAAATCGGCGGCGTGGCGCCAGCTTTCCAGCCGGTTCTCGGTGGCCAGACTGGCCGAGGAGCCCAGCTTCGCGCTGTCGGCGCCCACCATGGTGAAGTCCTGCCGAAGATTGGCGGTTTCGAGTTCGCTCAGCGCGCGTTCGGCGCCGGACAGGTCGTCGTACAGCGCGACAATGGTCTTCTTGTTCATGAGCCCGCTCCTGTGCTGGTCCGCTCCGGACGTGGTCCGGACTCAGAGGAAGAAATAGAGGAGGGCGAGAACCACCAGCACGACCAGCGCGATGACCCACCAGTTCATGGAGCCGGCCGCACCGCCCGTCGCCGCCCGGTTGCCGTCCGTGTCATAGACACCCACTTTGCGAGGTTCGTCGGCCATGGATGCGTCACTCCCTGTCGGTAAGGCTTCAGCCAACACAGGCTGATTGCCCTCTCAACAGGGGTGGAGCCGCACCGTTCCGCCGGCTCTCGGAGGGGCCGCGACGGGAGATCGCTCAGCGCCCGGCCGCCCAGTCCGGCAATTCGGACGCCCGCGCCGGATCGCCGATGGGATTGACGATCGCGGCGGCCAGGGCCTCGCCCAGCGCCGGGGCGAACTTGAAGCCGTGACCGGAACAGGCGCTCATCAGCCAGCAGCGGGCGGACAGCGGCTCGACCACGAAGCGCTCGTCGTCGGTCACCGTGTAGAAGCAGGTCGCCGCGTTGGCGAGGCTGTAGCGGTGCCCGTCCGCCAGCACCCGGCGGGCGCGGTCCAGCACGTCGCGCGCCTCGTCCGGATCGGGATCGCGGTCGGCATCCGGGTCGCCGACGCGCGAGAAGCGGTGGTCGCCCGCCTTCATCGTCGTGCCGGCCACCGGGGGAACGACGTAGACCCCGCTCTCCCCGTCCGCGTCGATCAGCATCGGCGCCGTCGCCCAGACGCCGCGCAGGCCCTCCGGCGGCATCAGATAGGCCACGACCTGCCGTGACGGGGTCAGGCGCGCCGCCGTCTCCGGCAGCAGCTTCGTCACCCAGGCCCCGGCGGCGACCACCAGCGCGTCCGCGCCGATGGTCCGGCGGTCGGCGAGTGTCACGGTGGCGCGCTCGGCGTCGATGGCCGTCACGGGGGCACGCGCGTGAACCGTCACCCCCAACGCGTTCAGATGGTGGCTGAGCAGCTCCACGATGCGCCCGGCGAGCAGCACGCCGCCCGACTCCAGATGCAGCCCCTCGGCCACCGCGTTGGCGTCGACCAGCGGGAACTCCGCGGCGATCTGCGCCGGAGTCAGGCGGCGGAAGGGGTGGCCCAGCGACTCCAGCACATTCACGCTGTCGGCCAGCCAACGCCGCCCGTCCTCCGCCGAGGCGGTGCAGAGCGTGCCGCTGGGGACGAGCAGCCGTTCGCCCAGGTCGCCCCACAGCCGCTCCCACGCCTGGAAGGCGGTGTCGGCCATGCGGGCGTAGCCGGCGCTGGCGCCGTAGGCGTGGCGGAACAGCCGGTGCTGGTCCACGGAGCTGCCGAAGGGGTTGGGCACCTGGCCCTGGTCGAAAACCGCGACCTCGTGTCCGGCGCGGGCCAGCGCCCAGGCCGTGCACAGCCCCATGATGCCGGCGCCGACGATGGTGATGCGGAGAGTCATGATGGGAGAACGCCTCAGCGGATCGTGTCGTTGTGGATCACCATCTCCACCGCCAGCTGGGCGGCGCAAAGGTCCTCCAGCGCGGTGCCGACCGACTTGAACAGGGTGATCTGGTCGTAGAAGCGGCGCCCGGCGCGCTGGCCGCGGGTCAGGTCGTAGAGGTCGCCGGCGATGTCCGCGTCGGTCAGGATGCCGGCCTTCATCGGCTGCACGATGTCCCCCGCCTCCGTGCAGGCCCCCTCGCGGGTGTCCACGAAGACGCGGGAGCGGCGGATGCAGTCGTCGTCCGCCTCGCGCATCTCCGGGGTGAAGCCGCCGACGAGGTCGAGATGCGCGCCCGGCTGAAGCCATTCGCCGCGGATCAGCGGCTCCTTCGCCAGCGTGGCGCAGGAGATCACCTGGGCGCCGCGCACCGCCCCTTCCAGGTCGGCCGTGGCCTCGATGCGGAATTTCGGGCGGTGGAAGCGGCTGGCCACCTTCTTCGCCTTCTCGAGGCTGCGGCCCCAGACCAGCACATGCTTGATCGGCAGGACGGTGGCGAAGGCCTCGATCAGCTCGGGCGCCAGCGCCCCGGTACCGACCATCAGCAACCGTTCCGAGTCGGGCCGCGCGAGATAGGAGGCGGCGAGCGCGGAAGCCGCCGCGGTGCGCCGCTTGGTCAGGGCGGTGCCGTCCAGAACCGCCTGGGGCATCCCCGTCTTGCCGTCCATCAGCAGGTACAGACCCTGCACCGCCGGCAGATCCTTCGCCCCGTTGTCGGGGAAGACGGTGACCACCTTGACGCCGATGGACTGGTTGACCTGCCACGCCGGCATCAGCAGCAGCGTGCCGTCGTTCTGGCCGTAGGTCCCGACCGTGTGGTGGTGCCGCATCGGCACCTCGACCCCGGCGCGGAAGGTCTGACGCATGCGTTCGATCAGCATGCGGAAGTGCAGGACGGACTTCAGCTCGGCTCCGGTGACGGTGCGCATCGGCGGCTCCCTCCACAGGTCCGGCAAAGCGGAACCCCCTCCCGCCCCCCGGCCGGACGGGGGGCCGAAGGGGTTACCGGCGGGCGGTCAGTGGACCGTGGTCGCCGGCAGGGCGGCGCCGGACCCGGTCACCGCGGGCAGACCGGCGGTGCCGGACACCGGACGGTTCATCTCGGCCAGACGCTTCTCCGCGGCGGCGGCGCGGGCCTGCGTCTCCTTCAGCTCGCGCTCCAGGTAGGAGACGCGGTCGGTCGAGCGGCGGGCGCGGCGGCGGTGGCGGCGCTGGGCGTTCCAGGCGACGATTCCGCCGGCCAGGAAGCCGATCACCAGCGCCACCAGCGTGGCGAGATAGACCGGAACCTCCAGCGTGAAGGGCAGCGGCCAGAGCGACAGCGTGACCAGGCCACGGTTGGAGATGGCGAACAGCACCGCGGCCAGCGCGATGGGAACGGCGATGATGAGGGCGATGAAACGCACGGGTGTGGTCCTCGTATCCATGATCGGTGGCCGGGGCAGCGCCGGGTCCGGGCCGATGAATCAGCGACGGGCTGTCAATGAACGGACATCATTCGTCGGTGTTCAAGCGCTCGCGCAACTGTTTTCCGGTCTTGAAGAAGGGGATCGCCTTCTCGCCCACCTCGACGGCTTCGCCCGTGCGCGGGTTTCGGCCGGTGCGGGCGTCGCGGCGCTTGACGGAGAAGGCGCCGAACCCGCGCAGTTCCACCCGGTCACCGCGGGCGAGCGCTTCGGATATCTCGTCGAAGATGGTGCCGACGATCTTTTCGATGTCGCGCTGGTACAGATGCGGATTGCGCTCCGCGAGCCGTTGAATCAGCTCTGATTTGGTCATGGCGATTCCGTTTCCCCCGGTTCGAGCGCCCTGCACCGCGCTCCTTGACCTGCGCGCAAGCGTGCCACCGGGTCCGGTGACCGTCAAGCTAAGCCTTTCTGCCGGAACCCTTTTCCCGGCAACGCTCCGGCTTGCCCGATCGCCGCCCGGAAAAAGGCCCGAAATACGATTAATCCGTCTTACGGATTGCCTTTGAGCGCACCATTTCCGATGAGTTGGTTGGCACGGTCCCTGTCGCCGGATACGGTTGGAGGTTCGCCATGACACACGCCCATCACACCGGCCCCGCCGATCCGCTGGCCGGCCTGCCTTACGCGGACCGCGTCCGCACCGTCACCACCGCCCAGGCGCTGGGCTGGCTGCGGGCGGGCTGGATGGACCTGCGGGCGTCGGGCTGGGTCAGCCTCGCCTACGGCGCCCTGTTCGTCGCCATCGGATTCGCGCTGACCGGCGGGTTGGTCCTGGCGGGGATGGCCTATCTGATCGCGCCGATGATCGGCGCCTTCCTGCTGATCGCCCCGCTTCTCGCGCTCGGACTCTACCGGATTTCCAAGGACGTCGAGGAGGGACGCCGGCCCAGCCTGTGGCGGGCGCTGACCGCGTGGCGGGCCAACCCCTACCACATCCTGACCGCCGGCCTGATCCTGATGCTCTATGTGATGATCTGGGCGCGGATGAACGTGGTGGCCTTCGCCCTGTTCTTCCCGCACGAGGCCATCGCGCTCGATCATTTCGTGGCGCAGATGTTCAGCCTGGACGGTCTGGTCTTCACCGCCTTCATCACGGCGCTGGGCTTCGCCTTCGCCGCCTTCGCCTTCATCACCAACGTCACCGCCCTGCCGATGATGATGGACCGCCCGGTGGACGCCTTCGCCGCGGCGCTGGCCTCGGCCATGGCGGTGCTGCGCAACCCGCGCGTCATGGCGCTGTGGGCCGGGCTGATCGTTCTGGTGACCGGCGCCGGGCTGTTGACCGGCTTCCTCGGGCTGGTCGTCGCCCTGCCCCTGGTCGGGCATGCGAGTTGGCCCCCCCCCCGCGCCCCCAAAAGGGGGGGGGGGGGGGGGGGAGGGGGGTTGAAAAAAGGAAAAACCCGCCGGGGGATGCCCGCGGCGGCTTTTTCTTTGGCGTAGGTACGGGAGACGGGCCCCCTCCCCGACCCTCCCCCGCTGACGCAGGGGAGGGAGATGGGAAGGACCTTACTCCTCGCCGGTCTGCTGCTTGCGCTTCAGAGCCGCACCCAGGATGTCGCCCAGCGAGGCGCCCGAGTCGGACGAACCGTACTCGGCCATCGCCTGCTTCTCCTCCTCCATCTCGCGGGCCTTGATGGACAGCGAGATGCGGCGGGAGCCGCGGTCGATCTGGGTGACCTTCGCGTCGACCTTCTCGCCGACGGCGAAGCGGTCCGGACGCTGCTCCGAACGGTCGCGGGACAGGTCCGACTTGCGGATGAAGCCGGTGTAGCCCTCGCCGACCGTGACCTCGATGCCACCGTCGGTGACCTGGGTGACGGTGCAGGTGACGACCTCGTTCTTCTTCAGGCCGGCCGTGGCAGCCTCGAACGGATCGTTCGCGAGCTGCTTGATGCCGAGGGAGATGCGCTCCTTCTCGACGTCGACGTCCAGGACCTTGACCTTGACGCGGTCGCCCTTCTTGTACTCGGCGATGGCCTCCTCACCCGACTTGTTCCAGTCGAGGTCGGACATGTGGACCATGCCGTCGATGTCGCCCGGCAGACCGACGAACAGACCGAACTCGGTGATGTTCTTGACCTCGCCTTCCAGCTCCGTGCCCGGGCCGAACTTGTCGAGGAAGGTCTCCCACGGGTTGTCCAGGCACTGCTTGAGGCCCAGGCTGATGCGGCGCTTCTGCGGATCGACGTCCAGGACCATGACCTCGACTTCCTGCGAAGTCGAAACGATCTTGCCCGGATGGACGTTCTTCTTCGTCCAGGACATCTCCGAGACGTGCACCAGGCCCTCGATCCCCGGCTCCAGCTCCACGAAGGCGCCGTAGTCGGTGATGTTGGTGACGCGGCCCTTGAACCGCGAGCTGACCGGGTACTTGGCTTCCACGCCTTCCCACGGATCGGCTTCCAGCTGCTTCATGCCGAGGCTGATGCGCTGGGTCTCCGGGTTGAAGCGGATGACCTGGACCGTGACGGTCTGGCCGATCTGCAGGGCCTCGGACGGGTGGTTGATGCGGCGCCACGCGATGTCGGTGACGTGCAGCAGGCCGTCGACGCCACCCAGATCCACGAACGCGCCGTAGTCGGTGATGTTCTTGACCACACCCTGCAGAACCTGGCCTTCCTTGAGGTTGGCCACCAGCTCCGAACGGGCCTCGGCGCGGCTCTCTTCGAGCACGGCGCGACGCGACACGACGATGTTGCCGCGCGAGCGGTCCATCTTCAGGATCTGGAACGGCTGCGGGGTGCCCAGCAGCGGGGAGATGTCGCGGACCGGACGGATGTCCACCTGCGAACCCGGCAAGAACGCCACGGCGCCCGACAGGTCGACGGTGAAGCCGCCCTTGACGCGGCCGAAGATGACGCCGGTGACGCGGGTCTGGTCCTGGAAGGACTTCTCCAGCAGCGCCCAGGCCTCTTCGCGCTTGGCCTTCTCACGCGACAGAACGGCTTCGCCGTTCTTGTCTTCCATGCGCTCCAGATACACCTCGACGGTGTCGCCCGCCTTCAGCTCGGGCGGCTGGCCGGCAACGGCGAATTCCTTCAGCGCGACGCGGCCTTCCGACTTCAGGCCGACGTCGATGGTGACCATGTCGTTCTCGACGGAGACGACGCGGCCCTTGACGACCGAGCCTTCGAGGGACTCGGCCGTGCCGAGCGACTCCTCAAGCAGAGCCGCAAAGCTTTCCTTCTCGCCGGTCCGGGCCATAGCTTGTGCCATTGAAACTCCTAAGGTTGGCCGAAAGCGATCCCGCCATGGTCCGTCCCGCGGCAAAACGGGCCGGCCCCCGATGGGACCACCGCGCCGGGCACCACGCCCGGCGACTTGGTTGACATGCGTTCCGTTGGAGGGCCGAAGCGCCCGGACCCTGATGCTCAGACCTTGGGGCCGAAACCGGTTTTCGTTCCGATAAAGGCGGTCGCCGCTGCGAACGCCTGGTCGGCGTCGAGGGCGGAGGTATCAAGCACAAAAGCGTCGGCAGCCGGCAGGAGCGGTGCTACCGTCCTCTGGCTGTCGCGCGCGTCACGGGCCTTCATGTCCTCCAGGACGTCGGACGGTATAGCCGGAATCCCGCGTTCCCGCAACTCCTTGAGTCGCCGCTCGGCCCGCACCTCCACCGAAGCGGTAACGAACAGCTTGGCATCGGCGTTCGGGCATACGACCGTTCCGACATCCCGCCCGTCCAGCACCGCCCCCGGCGCGCCCCCGGGCGGAGTCGCGGCGAACGTCCGCTGGAATTCGAGCAGGGCGGCCCGCACCGCCGGCACCGCGGCGACCTTGGAGGCCGCCTGAGCCGCCTCGTCGCTGCGCAGGGCCGGGTCGTTCAGGATGCCGTCGTCCGGCCGCAGCGCGCGGGCGGCCTGCGCCGCCGCCTCCGCGTCCGCCGGGTCGCCGCCCGCGCGCAGGACACCGACGCCGACCGCGCGGTAAAGCGCGCCGGTGTCGAGATGCGCGAAGCCGTAGGCTTGGGCGACCCGCTTGGACAGCGTGCCCTTCCCCGCGGCGGCGGGGCCGTCGATGGCGATGACCAGACCCATCGTCCTCACGCCCCCGCGATCTTGGCGCCGACGCCGTTCATCAGAGCGACGAAACCGGGGAAGCTGGTGTCGATGAAGGCGCCGTCGTCCACCTGCACCGGCTCGGATGTGGCCATGCCCAGCACCAGGAAGCTCATGGCGATGCGGTGGTCCATGGCGGTGGCGACGGTGGCGCCACCCTGCGGCGGCTTGCCGGTGCCGTAGACGGTCAGGCTGTCATCGGCCCCGACCTCCACCTTCACGCCGCACTTGGTCAGCCCGTCGGCGACCATGGCGAGGCGGTCGCTCTCCTTCACGCGCAGCTCCTTCAGGCCGAGCATGACGGTGGTGCCCTCCGCGCAGGCGGCGGCGGCGGCGAGGATCGGGTACTCGTCGATCATGCTGGGGGCGCGGTCCGCCGGGACGACGATGCCCTTGAGCGGGCCGTGCTTCACCCGCAGGTCGGCCACCGGTTCGCCGGCCTCGTCGCGGCGGTTCTCGAAGGCGATGTTCGCGCCCATCTCGACCAGCGTGTCGTAGAGGCCGGTGCGGCGCGGGTTCATGCCGACGCCGGGCAGCAGCAGTTCCGAGCCGGGGCGCAGCAGCGCCGCGACCGCCGGGAAGGCGGCGGAGCTGGGATCGGCGGGCACGACGATCGTGCGCCCCGCCAGCTCCGGCTGGCCGGTGACAGACACGGCGAGCGCGCCGTCCTCCATCCGCTCGGTCGTCACGGTGGCGCCGAAATGGCGCAGCATCAGTTCGGTGTGGTCGCGGGTCGGCTCCGCCTCGATCACCGTGGTGGTGCCGGCGGTGTTCAGGCCGCAGAGGAGGATCGCCGACTTCACCTGGGCGGAGGCCACCGGCAGGCGGTAAATGATCGGCACGGTGCGGTCGCTGCCGACCACGGCGAGCGGCAGCCGCCCGCCGGACCGTCCGACGAAACGCGCGCCCATCTGCTCCAGCGGGCCGGTCACGCGGGCCATCGGGCGCTTGTTCAGCGAGGCGTCGCCGGTGAAGACGCAGGTGATCGGGTGCGACGCGACGAGCCCCATCAGCAGGCGCGCCGCCGTGCCGCTGTTGCCCATGTCGAGCACCTGCGACGGCTCGCCCAGACCGCCCAGGCCGACGCCGCGCACGCGCCACACGCCGTCCCCGCCGCGCTCCGCCTGGGCGCCCAGCAGGCGCATGGCGGCGGCGGTGTTCAGCACGTCCTCCCCTTCCAGCAGGCCGTGGATGACGGTCTCGCCCACCGCAACGGCGCCCAGCATCAGCGACCGGTGCGAAATGGACTTGTCGCCCGGCACGCGGATGGTGCCGGCCAGCGCGCCGGTGGAGGATGAGCGAAGCGGCTTCGCCTGCAGCATGGGAGGGCTCCCCAGACAAGAATGTGACCAGGGCGGAGTACCTAGCACAGCGGGACCAGCGATGCGAGCGACGCGCGGCTCCCGCAGGGCGATTGGCTGAAAGCCGCGCGCAGGCAATGCGGGCAAGAATCGACACGGATTTCACGGATTGAAACCGGATTTCCCGGAACCGGGCGGGTGGGCGCAGCGCAGCGTCCCGTGATCGGCAAAGATCCGCTAAATCCGTGTCGATCCTGTCTCCCAAAGCCGCGACCGAACCGTTCGAACGTGCCCCTGACCGCTCCCGCGATCAGTCGCCGACCGCCACCCCCTCGCGCCGGGTGTCGGCGCCGCCGGACAGCCCCTGGCCGGTCACCACGATCGCCTGGGTGCCGGAGGTCAGCTCCATCGCCCTGACCGTGTGCCCCCGCGCCTCCAGCGCCGCCTTCCAGCCCTCCGCCTCGGTGCCCTGCTCCAGCTCGGTCGGGCCGTTGCGGCTGCCGAAGTTGGGGGCGTCCACCGCCGCCTGCGGGTCGAGGCTCCAGTCGAGCAGGGCGACCAGCGTCTTGCCCACGTAGTTGATGATGTTGCTGCCGCCCGGCGACCCCACCGAGGCCACCAGGGCGCCGTCGCGGAAGACCAGCGTCGGCGCCATCGAGCTGCGCGGCCGCTTGCCCGGTTCCACCCGGTTGGCGACGGGCTTGCCGTCCTCCGTCGGGGTGAAGGCGAAATCGGTCAGCTCGTTGTTCAGCAGGAAGCCGCGCACCATCAGGCGGGAGCCGAAGCCGTCCTCGATGGTGGTGGTCATGGCGACGGCGTTGCCCGCCCCGTCCACCACGGAGATGTGGCTGGTGCCGTGCTCCTCGGCCTCGGCGAAGCCCCAGGCGCGGCCTTCCCGGAAGGGCGGCTCGCCCGCCTGCGCCTTGCCCATGGACCGCTCGCCGATCAGGGCGGCGCGGCTCGCCAGATAGCCGCGGTCGAGCAGCCCCTTCACCGGCACCGACACGAAGTCCGGGTCGGCCAGATAGAGCCCGCGGTCGGCGAAGGCGAGGCGCCCGGCCTCCGACATCCAGTGCGCCGCCAGCGCCGGATCGCCGCGGGTGGCGGCCATGTCGCGGCCCTCCAGGAAGGCCAGCGTCTGCAGCACCGCGACCCCGCCGGAGCTGGGCGGCCCCATGCCGCACAAGGTGTAGGCGCGGTAGGGGCCGCAGACCGGCTCCCGCTCCTTGACCCGGTAGGCTTTCAGGTCCGCCTCGGTCATGTCGCCGGGGTTGGTGGGGTGGCCGGTCACCGCCTTGACGAGGTCGGCGGCGATCGGTCCCTCGTAGAAGGCGGCGGAGCCCTTCTCCGCGATGGCGCGCAGGGTCGCCGCGAACTCCGGATTCTTCAGCACATGGCCGACCGGCCAGGGCGTGCCGTCCGGCTGGTAGAAATAGGCGCGCGCCGTGGGGTTGGCCGGCAGGTGCTTCTCCATCGCCAGCTGGCCGTTCAGCCGCGGACTGACCGTGAAGCCGTTCTCGGCCAGCGCGATGGCGCGTTCGAACAGGCGGGGCCAGGGCAGTTTGCCATGCGTCCGGTGGGCGTGCTCAAGCAGCATCACCGTGCCCGGCACCCCGACGGACCGCCCGCCGACCACCGCGTCGTACAAGGGCATCGGTTTGCCGTCCGCCCCCAGGAAGCGCTCAGGGGTCGCCGCGGCCGGCGCCGTCTCGCGCCCGTCGAGCGAGGTCACCGCCTTCGTTGCGGCGTCGTAATGGACCAGGAAGGCGCCGCCCCCGATGCCGGAGCTTTGCGGCTCCACCAGATTGAGGACGAGTTGCACGGCGATGGCCGCGTCCACCGCGCTGCCGCCTGCGCGCAGGATCTCCCGCCCGGCCTCCGCCGCCAGCGGATTCGCGGCGGCCACCATGTGGCGCGTGGCGGTGTCGAGGCTGCGGCTGCCGCGTCCGGTCGCGCGCTCCGGCGCCACGTCACCCGCGGCGGAGGGACCGGCTGTGGAGGGCGACGTGGAGGGCGACGTGGAGGGCGACGTGGAGGGCGACGTCTGGGCCAGGGCCTCCAGCGGCAGCGCCGCCAGCAGGCCGGCGGACAGCAGCGCCCGCCAGCGCCGGGACAGCAGGATCGGCATCGGATTCCTCCCCCATCATCATGGTATCCTTGTCGGCGGCCCGGAGGACCACCGCAGGGTGAAGTTTGGCACCGGCCGCCGGCCCCGCCAGTTTGCCGGCGACATTCAGCGAACTTTTTTTTGACAAGCGCCCGCTGGCGTGGCAAAGGGCGCGGCTTGTAATTCCCGAATTGGGCATTCCCTAGGAACGTGACGGAGGACGAGGCGTGGCCAAACCCGAATGGGGCGTCAAGCGCATCTGCCCGAGCTGTGGCGCGCGCTATTACGATCTGCGCAAGGACCCGCCGGTGTGCCCGAGCTGCGGAGCGCAGTTCGATCCCGAGGCGTTGCTGAAGTCCCGCAAGGCGCGCCCGGCGCCGGTTGACGATGTCAAGAAGGCCCCGGTGGTCTCCTCGGAGGACGAGGACACCGAAACCGAGACCGAGGACGAGGAATCGACGGAACTCGACGAGGTCGAGGACGATGTGTCCGTCGACGACATCGAGGAAACCGACGAGACGCCCGAGGACGAGGACGATGTCCTGATCGAGGACACCTCGGAACTGGGCGAGGACGACATGGACGAGGTCGTCGACGTCGAAGGCGAGGATGAGGAGGAGCGCTGATCGCGCTCCCCTAGGAAAGACGGGTGCGGCGGGGCGGAAAAAAGGTGGATGGGGCTGAATTTTTCTCTTGCATCAGCCCCCCGTCCTGACCAATATCCCGCTCCACCGAGGCTGGCCGCAAGGCTCGCCGCCCAGAGTTTCGGGGCCATAGCTCAGCTGGGAGAGCGCTACAATGGCATTGTAGAGGTCAGGAGTTCGATCCTCCTTGGCTCCACCAAACACCCGAAGGGCCTGCGCAGCACCGCGCAGGCCCTTCGGCGTTTCGGCTCTGGTTTTCCTTCCCGCCCTCTCGCCGCCACCGTCTTGACAGGCGTCAAGGAACGCTCTTTGGTCGGGCGGCACCGTCGGCTTCCGCCGATTCCCGTTCCCTCCCGCTTCGGACACGCCATGGCCGACATCCTGATCGCCAACACCCTGACGGGCGACACCACCCTGGGCGCGCTGAACGCCGTCGATCCGGACGCCGTGGGCCGTCTGGCGCAGATCCACCCGGTCTTCAACCCCGGCGTCGGCGTGCCGGACAGCGCCAGCCTGGGCGATCTCGCCAAGGCCACCGGCATCCCGCTGGACGTGCTGCTGGCCACGGCGCGCGGCGCCATCCACGTCACCGCCCCGGCCGGCGGCTGCGGGTGCGGAAGCGGCGGCTGCGGCACCCCCAAGCACTGAACGCTTTCCCCCCTCCCATTCGCGGCGCCGGTTCCCACCTGTTGGTGGCACCCACCATTGGGAACGGGCTTCGGGAACGGGAGGACAAGCATGACGACGGCGCCAACATCGACCGAGTCTCCGGACGGCTGGCTGGAAACGGTGGTCGTTCCACGCACCAGCGACATCGGCGGCTTCGAGGTGCGGCGCGCCCTGCCCTCCGTCCGCAAGCGGATGGTCGGGCCGTTCGTTTTCCTCGACCAGATGGGGCCGGCCATCCTGAAGGCCGGGGCGGGCATCGACGTGCGCCCCCACCCGCACATCGGGCTGGCCACCGTCACCTACCTGTTCGATGGCGAGATCCTGCACCGGGACAGCCTGGGCACCGTCCTGCCGATCCGGCCGGGGGCGGTGAACTGGATGACCGCCGGGCGCGGCATCGCCCATTCCGAACGCTCCGCCACCGACGAGCGCGGGCGCGACCGGCTGCTGTCGGGCATCCAGTCCTGGGTCGCCCTGCCGAAGACCCATGAGGAAACCGACCCCGCCTTCGTCCATCTTGGCGCGGACGAGCTGCCGGTGGTCGAGGGCGAGGGCAAGCGGCTGCGCGTCGTCGCGGGCGAGGCGTACGGTGTACGTTCGCCGATGAACACGCTGTGGGACACGCTGTACGTCGATGCCTCGCTGGACGCCGGCGCCCGCCTGCCCATCGACCGGGAGACGGAGGAGCGGGCGCTCTACATCGCCGACGGCACCGTCACGATTCACGGCGACCGCTTCGAGTCCGGGCGTCTTCTGGTGCTGCGCCCCGGCGACGCGGTGACGGTGGAGGCCGAAACCGCCGCCCGCCTGATCCTGCTGGGCGGCGCCGTGATGGACGGCCCGCGCCACATCTGGTGGAACTTCGTCTCCAGCCGCCAGGACCGCATCGAACAGGCCAAGGCCGAATGGAAGGCCGGTCGGTTCGACGCCGTTCCCGGCGAGACGGAGTTCATTCCGCTTCCGGAACGGTAAAGCCGAGCGCCGTCAGTGTCTCCCGCACCACCGGATCGGCCAGCGCCGCCAGGAAGCGGCGAACCGCCGGCCGGTTCCGGCGGTCGTTGGGGATCACGAAGTCGTAATGCTCCGCCTGCAAGGGCAGGAAACCCAGCCCGTAGAGGGTGGCGACGCTTTCGATGGCGACGCCCCAGTCGGCGCGCCCCTGGGCCACCGCCACCGCCACGGCGTTGTGCGACTTGGCCTGCGACCAGTAGCCGGCGGGGCGTGCGGCCCCCAGCAGCCGGTCGGTCAGGATGCGCGTGCCGCTGCCGGCGTTGCGGTTGACCAGGATGCAGTCGGGGTCCTGCGCCGCCGCCACGCCGGCCTCCTCGGCCGTTTTGCCTTCGAAACGAACATCGCCCTTGCGGAAGACGATGCCCTGAAGACGGCGGTAGCCGGTCACGAGGCCGAGCGCCGGGGTCAGGAAGGGGTGGTTGTACTCCCCGCTCTTCGGGTCCATCAGGTGGATGGCCGCCACGTCGCATTCACCCCGCCGGGCGGCGGCGAGGCCGCCCATCGAGCCGACGTTCAGCGCCTTGACCGTCAGCCCCTCCCCGACCAGATGGCCGGTGATGGCGTCCAGCCCGACGCAGTGGCTGCCGATCACGATCAGGTCGGCGGGGCGGGTGTCGCGGCCGATGCGCTGGACCGACACCGGGGTGCCGGCCTCCACCGCCTCGGCCTGCGGGTCGATGGCGATGAAGCCGTCCGCCGCGCTGAAGGCGGTCACCGCGCCGGAGCCCTTGGACAGCGGATAGGCCGCCAGCCCGCCGTCCGCCCCGCGCACCAGAGAGACCATCACATATTCGGTCCGGCCCCGTTCCGATCCCAGCCGCATCGGCACCGTCGCGTCCACGCTCTCCTTCGCCGCGGGCGGCAGGCCGGCCAGCGCGCGCAGCACCGGGGCGACGAACTCGTGGAAGGTGAACATGGCGGAGGTCGGGAAGCCGGGCAGGATCACCACCGGCTTGCCCTTCGTTACGGCCAGGCACAAAGGCTTGCCGGGCTTCAGCGCCACGCCGTGCGCAACGATCCCGGGGTCGGTCAGGCGGCTGATGATGCGGTAGGACAGGTCGCCCGCTCCCTTGGACGTGCCGCCCGACAGCAACAGCGCGTCGCAGGCCAAGCCTTGCTCGACCAGCGGGGCCAGCTCCGCCTCGTCATCGCGGGCGATGCCCAGCCGGACGGGCTCCCCGCCCAGCTCCTCCACCGCGGCGGCGAGGATGGCGGCGTTCGAGTCATAGACGGCGCCGGGCCGGATCGGCTCGCCGGGGGCGACGATCTCGTCGCCGGTGGACAGGATGGCCACGCGGGGACGGTGGACCACCGACACCTCGGCCCGCCCGATGGCGGCCAGCACGCCGATCTCGCGGGAGGTCAGCAGCTGCCCGCGGCGCATCACCGTCTCGCCGCGCCCGATGTCCGACCCCGCGGCGGCGACGAAGGCGCCGGGCACCACCGGCTTGCGGATCTCCACCAGAAGGGCGTCGCCCTCCTCATGCGACTCGGTGTGCTCGACCATCACCACCGCGTCGGCGCCGCGCGGCAGCATGCCGCCGGTGGCGAGCACCGTGGCCGTGCCGGGGGCGACGGTCAGCGATGGAACCCGCCCGGCGGACAGCACCTCCTCGTTCAGGCGCAGCACGACCGGCGTGTCCTCGCCCGCCCCCTGGGTGTCGGCGGCGCGCACCGCGAAGCCGTCCACCGAGGAACGGTCGAAGCCCGGAACATCGACCTCCGCCACCACGTCGGCGGCCAGCACGCGGCCCAGCGCGGCGCCCAGCGGCACCGTCTCCGCCCCCTTGGGCGTCAGGTCGAGATGGCGGCGGAAGCGCGCCTCGGCCTCGTCGCGGCCCACCACCTCCAGAAACTGCTCCTGCCGGGCCGCCTGGGCGACAAATCGCCGGATGTCCTGGTTGGACACGCCCTTCCCCCCTTACTCGATGCCGTTCAGAGACTTGTACCGTCAAAACAGCGCAGGGTCACCGTCGCCCCCGCCGGGACGCCCTCGCTTTCCGCCGGGATCAGCACGAAACCGTCGGCCAGCACCGCCCCGGCCAGACCCGGCCGGTGCGGGGAGGCGACCGGCTCGACCATTCCATCCGCCGTCCGGCGCACGCGATACAGTTCGGTGCAGCCGATCTCCGACACCAGCTTGCGCACCGCCACGGCGGGGACCGCCGGATGCGGCAGCGCCGGGTCCCGCCCGGCCAGACGGCGCACCGCCCGCCCGGCCAGCAGCTCGTACGCCGTCAGGCAGGCCATCGGTTCGCCGGGCAGCAGCAGGGCGGGCACGCCGCCGGCCTGCCCCAACGCCGCCGAATCGCCGGGGCGCAGGGCCACGCCGTGCAGGGCGAGTTGCCCCGCGTCGGCCAGCGCCAGGGGGGCCACGTCGTCCTCCCCCACCCCGGTGCGCCCGGCGGAGATCAGCAGGTCGGCGCCGGGGGCCGCGTAAACGGCGGCCAGGGCGGCGCGGTCCGCCGGCAGCGGCCCCACCAGCTCCACCACACCGCCATCCCGCGCCACCAGCACGGTCAGCATGGCGCCCAGCGTTTCGGGGCCGGAACGCGGCCCCCCGGCCAGCACGACGCGCACCCGCGGGCGGGCACCGACGCGCAACGTCCCGATCCCCAGCGCGGCGAGCAGCCCAAGGTCCTGCGGGCGCAGCCGGTGTCCCGCCTTCATCAGCACCGTCCCGGCGCGCAGACCGTCGCCCCGCCGCTCCACCCCCTCGCCCGGAGCGGCGCTGCCCAGCGCCTCGACGAAGGGGCCGTCGGCCAGCATGGCCTCCACCGGCAGGACCGCGTCGGTCCCCGGCGGCATCGGCTCGCCCACCGCGACCGTCACGGCGCCCGGCAGCGGAACCGGGTTGTAGGAGCCGGCTCCCAGCGTGTCTCTGGAAGCCACCGCCACCCCGTCGCGGGCGGCGCGGTCGGCGGGCGGCCAATCCCCCGGCACGGTCAACGGCGCGGCGAGAACCACGCCCTCCGCCAGCATGGCGGAGAGGTCGGCGAGAGCCACGGCGCGCGGCGGCAAAGGGGTGACGGCGGCGTCGATCCAGCCTTCCATCACCGTCAGGGAGGCTCGACTGGAAAAGCCGCGCCCGCGCACGTCGGACGGAGTCGCTGCAAAAGGAAGCCGGTCCCTGGTCGCGCTGTCGTCTCCGGCTCTGGCCGCGGTCATGGCTGCACCCGTAATGCCTCAGGTCGGCCCCTTTATACCGCAACCTCCACACCACCGCTGCACACACGGTTGCGGCCGGCGCGCTTGGCCTCGTAGAGCAGGCCGTCGGCAAGCTGGGTCAGCCGGTCCGGCGTGTCGTCCAGCATCGGCCGGGCGGTGGCGACGCCCAAGCTGATGGTGACGTGGTCGGCGACGTGGGACACCGCGTGGGGCAGGCGCCGCTCGGCCACCGTCTCGCGCAAACGCTCGGCGACCTGAACCGCTCCGTCCTCATCGGTTTCGGGAAGCAGGCAGACGAACTCCTCGCCGCCGTAGCGGGCGATCAGATCGCCCGGCCTCATCATCTGCTCGGCCAGGAGCTGGGCCACCGCGCGCAGGCACTCGTCGCCCGCCTGATGACCGTAATGGTCGTTGTACGGCTTGAACTGGTCGACATCGAGCATGATGAGCGACAGCGGAAGCTGCGCCCGCCCGCAGCGCCGCCATTCGCGCCGCAGCACCTCGTCGAAGCGGCGGCGGTTGGCGATGCCGGTCAGACCGTCGTTGAAGGACAGGGTGCGCAGCAGGTCGGTCTGCCGCTTCAGCAGCAGATGGTTGCGCACCCGCGCCTTGACGATGGGCGGGCTGATCGGCTTGGAGATGAAGTCGATGGCGCCGACCTCCAAACCGTAGGTCTCGTCCTCCACCTCGCTCTTGGCCGAGATGAAGATGACCGGGATGTCGCGGGTGATCGGATCGGCCTTGATCCGCGCGCAGACCTCGTAGCCGTCCATGCCCGGCATCATGATGTCCAGCAGAACGAGATCGGGCAGCCGGGACTGCACCAGCTCCAGCGCCTTCGCCCCGTCGGTCGCGAAATAGATGTCGTGATCGTCCTTCAGGATGCGGCTCAGCACATGCACGTTCGACGGGATGTCGTCGACCACCAGGATTTTGGAGCGTGCATCGGTCATGATCGGTTCCTGGGGGACGGTTCCCGGAAGGCGGTGTTCGGTGCGAAGCGGATCAGTCGGCCGGAAGGGACAGGCCGAGATTCTGAGTGATCCTGCGCAAGATTCCTTGAGCCTTTGTAAAGTCGAGGCCATCGACGGCCGACGAAAGCGCCTTCATGGACACCGGGTCGATCCAGTCGGCAAGCGGCGGCGCCAGGATGGCGAACTCCTCCGCGGCGGCGAAGTTGCTGTCGCGCAGCAGCCGCGCGAAACGCTCCAGCATGGGCTCCAGGGTCGCGATGTCCATCGCCGGACCATCACCGCCAGGGGCGTGGCCGGTGGCGTGCCCCGGCGCCACGGCCAGCCGGGCGGCGGAGTCCAGCACCGCCTCCAACTCCGCGCGGAGAACCGGCAGCTGCGCCGCCGCCGCCGTCCCGTCCCCGCGGAAGGCGGCGACCTGCACGGCGTCCGCGGCGGCGGACAGGGTGCGGGCGCCGATGTTGCCCGCCAGGCTCTTCAACTCGTGCCCCAGCGCCTTGGCCCGCGGCAGATCCCCAGAGGCCAGGGCGACGGCGATGCCGTCCGCCGCACCGTCATAGGTCCGGGCGAAATCGGAGACGAACCTGCGGAACAGCCCCACGTCGCCGTCGAGCCGATGCAGGGCGTCCTTCACGTCGATGCCCGGCAGCTCGGCGGGAAGCGCCGCGTGGGCCGCGGACGGCACGGGCTTGGGCAGGAGCGGCGCCCCCGCCGGCAGACCGCCCGCCGCCGGCTGGCCGAGCCAGCGCGTCACCACGGAGAACAGCTGCTCCACGTCGATCGGCTTGGCGATGTGGTCGTCCATGCCGCCGTCCAGGCAGCGCTGGCGGTCGGACGGCAGGGCGCTGGCGGTCATGGCGATGATCGGCAACCCCTGCCCGGCGGGCCGGGCGCGCAGCCGGCGCGTCGCCTCGAATCCGTCCATCTCCGGCATCTGCACGTCCATCAGGACGAGGTCGAAGGGCGGGTCCGCCTCCTCGACGCAGGCGATGGCCTCGTATCCGTTGCCGGCCAGGGTCACGCGGGCGCCGGCGCGCTCCAGGATCTCGCGGGCAACCTCCTGGCTGATGCCGTTGTCCTCCACCAGCAACAGGCGCTGCCCGAACAGAGGGCGCCGCTGCTGCGGCCGGAGGAGGCCGGCGGGGACCGGCGCGCAGGCGTGCAGCGGCGTCGCCTCCGCTGCGTCGCCCTCAGCGCCGCGCCCATAGGCGTCGATCACCGCGTCGAGCAGGGAGGAGGCGGTGACCGGCTTCACCAGCGCGCCGCCCAGGCCCGGATCCGCCATCCCGGCATCCCCCGACGCGGCGCCCATCCGCTCGCGTCCGAAGGCGGAGACCACGATGATGACCGGCGCCTTCACCAGCCCGTCCTCGCGGATGCGGCGGGAGGTTTCCAGCCCGTCCATCCCCGGCATCTTCCAGTCCATCAGCACGATGTCGTAGGGCTGCCCCGCGGCGGTCGCGCGCTCCAGCTCCGCGATCGCCTCGGCCCCGGACGCGCAGAGCGAGGCCCGCCAGCCGAAGGAGGTGACCAGCTCGCCCAGCACCTCGCGCGCGGTGAGGTTGTCGTCCACCACCAGCACGGACAGGCCGCGCGGCACGGCGCGGAACCGCGGCGGACGTTCCCTTCCCCGTCCCGCCTGTCCGGAGACGGCGTTCCCGAAAACGGCGGTGAAATGGAAATCGCTGCCCCGGCCCGGCTCGCTCGACACATCCATTGCGCCGCCCATCAGGGCGACCAGACGCGTGCAGATGGCCAGCCCCAGGCCGGTGCCGCCGTAGCGCCGCGTGGTGGAGCTGTCGGCCTGGCTGAAGGCCTGGAACAGCCGTTCCTTCTGCTCGGCGTCGATGCCGATTCCGGTGTCGCGGATGGAGAAGGTCAGGACCGCCCGCTCCTCCGTCACCTCGACGGCGCGGACGGACACCACCACCTCCCCCGCCTCGGTGAACTTGATGGCGTTGCCGGCGAGGTTGATGAGCACCTGCTGGAGGCGCAAGGGGTCGCCGACGATGTCGAGCGGAACCTCCGGCCCGACCGAGAACAGAACCTCGATGTCCTTGTCCTGGGCCGCCGCGCCGACGATCACCGCGAGGTTCTGCAGCAGGTCGTCCAGGCGAAACTCCACCCGCTCCAGCTCCAGCTTGCCGGCCTCCACCTTGGAGAAGTCCAGGATGTCGTTCAGGATGCCGAGCAGCGACTGCGCCGACACGCGGATCTTCTGGGCGTAGTCGCGCTGGCGCGTCGACAGGTCGGTCTGCTGCAGCAGATGGACCAGACCCAGGATGGCGTTCATCGGCGTGCGGATCTCGTGGCTCATGTTGGCCAGGAACTCGCTCTTGGCGCGGCTGGCCGCCTCCGCCACGGATTTGGCCTGGCGCAGCGCCTCCTCGGCCCGCTTGCGCTCGGCGATCTCGTGGAAGACGACGACGGCGCCCTCGACCCGCCCGTCCTCCAGCATGGGGGAGGCCGCGAACTCCACCGGGAAGCTGGTGCCGTCCTTGCGCCAGTAGATGTCCTCCGAGCCGCCCCGCGCCTCGCCGGTGCGCAGCACCTCGAAGACCGGGCAGTCGATGGTCGGCGCCGGCGTGCCGTCGGCGCGGGTGTGGTGCAGCAGCACATGCAGGCTGCGGCCCAGCATCTCCTCGTTGGTGTAGCCGGTCAGCGCGCAGGCGGCGGGATTGGCGAAGGTGATCCGCTCGTCCCGGTCCACGCCGCAGATGCCTTCCGACGCGGATTGCAGGATCAGGTTCAGCCGCCGGTTGGCCCCGGCGAAGGCGCGGTTGGCCTGTTCCAGGCTGCGGGCGGTGGCGTCCAGGTCGGCGTTCGTCTCGGCCAGCCGGCGACGGCCCACCTCCTCGCGCGACAGGCTGCGCGCCGCCGCCATCGCCAGCACGGCACAGGCGGCCACCGCCAGCAGAACCAGCAGGCCGCCGTGGAGCGTGCGCTCGCGCCAGGGCGCCAGCGCCTCGTCCTGCGACATGCCGACCTGCACGATCAGCGGCAGATCCTGAACCCGCAGATTGGCGACGATCCGTTCCGACCCGTCCACCGGCGACCGGCTGACGATCGTGCCGCCGGTGGTCCGCGGCGCCTCGTCCATCGGTGGGGGGACCGGCACCAGGTTCGGCGGTGCGGCGGACGGCGACGCGCCGGGGTCCTGGCCGGACAGGCTGAACAGCAGGGTTCCGTCCTGTCGGTACAGGGCGACGGCGCCCCCGCGGCCGATGTTCAACCCTTCGAAGAAAAAGCGGAAGTAGTCCAGATCCAGAGCGATGTGGGCGACGCCCTGGAAATTCTCCACCGTTCCGATGCGGCGGCTGATGGTGAAGGTCGGCCGGCCCGACAGGCGGCCCCGGATCATCCCGCCGATGTGGAACGCCTCGCCGCTCCGGTGGGCCTGGAAGAAGGCGCGATCCGCGTTGTTCATCGGTGGCGTCGGGAATTGGCGGGTGGTCAGCAGCCCGTTGCCGGCGGCATCGTGAATCAAGATGGCGCTGACCTCCGGCATGGCGTCGGCCATGGCGCGCAGTTCCTGCCACAACGGCAGGTCGCGCCCGACCGCCTCCATCTCCCGCACGCGAAGCCGGTCGTCCACGCGCTGCAGCACGAGATCACTGGTGGCGACGGTGCGGCGCGCATGCTCGTGCAGCAGACGGGCGGCGCTCAGCGTCCGATCGCGGGCGTGGCTCACCGCCTCCTCGCGGTCGGCCCAGGTGGCAGCCCCCCACAGGCCGACTCCGAACAGGGTGATCACCCCGACGATGGTCGTCAGCAGGGTCCGCAGCCGCGTGCGGGGGGCCGCGGCGGCCCCCTCCGCTGTCAGAAAAGCGTCATCCATCACCGGTGCCCGCCCAGTCCGGCGCACGCCGGAGGAGAGAAATTTGCCGCGCATGGTAATTATGGCGTCCGGACGATGTCCTTCGCAAGAGACTTGAAAAGGGCTTCGGTCCGGTCGGCGGGCAGCGCGTCGCGCAGGGCGCTCGCACCCTCCTCCGCCGCGTCCCGGACGCTGCCGATCAATCCCGCCGCCTCGTCCCGGCGGCCCGCGCGGAGGGCGGCGCAGAGCGCGCGGCAGGCGGACGCCAGACGGACCAGCCCCAGACAGGCCGACGGCGCGATCAGCGCCTGCGCGTGCGTCGCCATGTCGCTGGAATCGCCTCCGGAATTGCTGCCCGCGCGCAGGCGCTTCATCCGCTCGGGAAGGTCATCGAGAAAGGCGGCGGCCAGGCGGACGCAGGCGTTCTCCCCCAGATCGTCGGACAGTTGGCGCAGCATCGCCAGATCGAGCGGCTGACGGAGCGGACTCGGCTCCGCCACGGTTCCGGGCTTGGTCTGGATTGCGGCGGCCGGATCGCCCTGATCGCCTCTGCGCACCGCGTCGTCGATGACATCCAGCATGGCGGCACGGTCCACCGGCTTGGCGATGTGGCCGTTCATGCCGGCGTCGCGGCAGCGCTGAACCTCGTCGGGCAGCGCGCTGGCGCTCATTGCCAGGATCGGGATGGTCCCGATCGGCGATGGCAGGGCACGAATCGCCCGCGTGGCGGCGTGACCGTCCATCTCCGGCATGTGCACGTCCATCAGCACGAGATCGTGGACGCCGCGTTGCACCGCCTCCACCGCCTGCCGCCCGTTGATGACGGTGTCCACCCAGTGGCCGGCTCCCAGCAGCATGGCGACGGTCAGTTCCCGGTTCATCGCCAGATCCTCGGCCAGAAGGATGCGCAACGGACGGCGCGGGATCTGACGGTCCACCGCGCAAGGGGCGCAGCCCTGGGCGGGTGGAGCGGATTCCGGCAGGACGAGCGACAGCCAGAAGGTGGAGCCGACGCCCGCCTGGCTCTGCACCCCGACCGTCCCACCCATCATCTCCACCAGCCGCCGGCTGATGGCGAGGCCCAGGCCGGTGCCGCCGCGCGACCGGTCGATCTGGCTGAAGCGCTGGAAAAGTCGGTTCTGCCGGTCGGGCGGGATGCCGATCCCGGTGTCGGTGACGCTGATCGTCAGATGCGGCCCGGCGGGGGTGTCGGCGGTCTTCACGATGGTCAGGCCGACGCCGCCATGCTCGGTGAACTTCACCGCGTTGGCCAGAAGGTTCAGAACCACCTGCCGCAGCCGGTCGGGATCGCCGCGCAGCCAGTCCGGAACGTCCGGCCCCACGGCGGCGTGCAGCGTCAGCCCCTTCGCCTCGGCCTCCAGACGCAGCACCGTCGCGCAGTTGGCGATCAGGTCGCGGATGGCGAAGGGGCTGTCGGTCAACACCAGCCGCCCCGCCTCGATCCGGGAGAAGTCCAGCACATCCTCGATCACCGTCAGAAGCGAACGCCCGGCGTCGCGCACCAGACGGGCGTGGTGGTTCTGGCGGGGCGTCAGATCCTCGTCCAGCAACAGGCAGGCGAAGCCCAGGATGCCGTTCAGCGGCGTGCGCATCTCATGGCTCATGGTCGCCAGGAACTCGGCCTTGGCGCGGCTGGCCGCCTCGGCCTCCAGGCGGGCCTGGATCAGCGCCTGCTCGTTGCGCTTGGCCTCGGTGACGTCGGTGACGATGCCGTCCCACACGATGTCGCCTTGGTCGCGCCGGACGGCGCGGCTGGAGGCGCTGATCCAGCGGATTTCGCCGTCGGACCGGACGATCCGATATTCGAGGTTCCAAGGGTCCAGCGTCTCGGCCGAAGCGTGGATCGAGGCGTAGACGCGCGGGCGGTCTTCGGGATGGAGGATGCGGTTCAGGGATTCCAGCGTCACCCGCCCCGTCGGCGGCAGGCCCATCACCTGGAAGAAGCCGGGGCTGCAGTATGGAAAGCGCAGCCGGCCGTCCACCGTCAGCACCCGCTGATACACGCCGCCCGGCAGGTTCGCCACCGTCGCGGCGAAGCGGCGCTGGCTTTCGGTGAGGGCGGTCTGGAGATCGCAGCGCTCCTGCTCCTTGCGCAGGAAGGTGCCCAGCGCCAGCGTGCCGAAGAAATTGCCCAGACTCAGCGGCAGCAGAGCGGTGTCCTTCAGGCGATGCGCCAGATCAGGGGGCAGCAGGAGGAAACTGAAGGGCGCCATCACCGTCACCAGCAGGGCCAGCGCGGTCAGATGCCAATTGCCGAAACGCCCGGACCGTCGCGCCGCCGCCCCCACCAGCATGCCGATCAGCCCCGCTCCGGCCAGCGACGCCACTCCCGCCACCGCTCCCGGCCCGCCCAGCCACAAGCGGAAGGCCCCGGACACCGCCGCCGCCGCCGCCCCGGCCAGAGCGCCGCCGAACGGACCGGCCAGCCCGACCATCACGTTGCGCGCGTCGATGAACAGGCCCGGCGCCACCTGCACCGGATCGGCCATGCCCAGCACCGCCACCCCGCCGAACATCAGGCCCAGCAGGGCGTTGGCCGCCGACGCCGGCCAGCCGGCCGCACGACCGCGGATCTGCAGGAAGATGACCGCCACGACCGCGAACAGCCCGATGTTCTGCGTCAGCCCAAGCAGCAGTTCGCTGGAAAGCAGGTTCATCGCAACTCTCCGGCCATCGCAACCCCCCGGCGGTCCCGTTTTGCATTTTGCCTGTTCGGCGCGATGCGGATTCGCATCTTGCGACGCATTCCCGGCACACGGGCGGACGCCGCTCCGTTTCGGCCCGCTCGTTCGCTCTTTTCACGCAATGGACGTGCCGCTCCGGAGGTGGTCGCCCGTTATAGGCACCCCGGAGGAGGCAACCCGCCCGGCATCGCCATCCGGAGTGGCGGAGCGGCGGCGCTCCATGGCGGGAAAGGCCCGGCGTTCCGCACCGCACCAAGCCCTTCGGGGCACCTCCTTCACACCGGCAATCGCCGCAAATGCCATAGGCCTGTGACGATCCGGGGATTTCCGTGAGCCGGGCCGGCGCGGCAGGGGCATGACCGGGTTAGTACCGAATTCCGGCGGGGCAAAAGGCCTGCGATCCCGTTGCGGAAGCGGGATGCCGGCGGTACCGCGCCGGTGTCGCGCGAAGCCTGCGCTCTCGCCCGAAGGGGTCCTCCGTTGGATATCACGCTGTGAAAACCATCGGCAGGACGGCCGTCGGGCCGGGGGGCGCGGACCGGAGGCGGTGACGGGAGAAGGTTCATGCAGCACGCCGTTGCCGGGACCCCGCGGTTGTCCGTGGTGGTTCCCTGCTACAACGAGGCCGAGGGGATCGGCGAATTGCACCGCCGGGTGTCCGCGGCCTGCCGCGCCGAGGTCGGGGAGGGTTATGAGCTGATCCTGGTGGACGACGGGTCGCGCGACGGCACCTGGGGCCGCATCGCCGCCCTGGTGCGCGACGATCCGGCGGTGACGGGGGTGCGGCTGTCGCGCAACCACGGCCACCAGCTCGCCCTGACCGCCGGCCTCCATGTCTGCCGGGGCGAGCGCATCCTGATCATCGACGCCGACCTGCAGGACCCGCCGGAACTGCTCTCCACCATGATGGCCCGCATGGACGCCGGGGCCGACGTGGTCTACGGCACCCGCATGGCCCGCGACGGCGAGACGTGGTTCAAGAAGGGCACGGCGGCGCTGTTCTACCGCCTGCTCGACCGGCTGGTCGACATCGAGATCCCCAAGGACACCGGCGACTTCCGCCTGATGAGCCGGCGCGCCCTGGAGGTGCTGAACGCCATGCCGGAGCAGCACCGCTTCATCCGCGGCATGGTGAGCTGGATCGGGCTGAAGCAGGAGCCGCTGCCCTACGACCGACAGGCCCGCGCCGTCGGCGAGACCAAGTACCCGCTGGGCAAGATGATCCGCTTCGCGGTGGACGCCATCACCAGCTTCTCCATCAAGCCGCTGCGCGCCGCCTCCTACATCGGCTTCTTCTTCGCGCTGTGCGCGGTGCTGGCGCTGGGCTACGCGCTGGTGAGCTGGTCGCAGCACGCGACGGTCCCCGGCTGGACCAGCGTGATGGTCGTCTCGCTGGTGCTGGGCAGCACCCAGCTGCTGATCCTGGGCGTTCTGGGCGAGTATCTGGGGCGGCTCTACATGGAGACGAAGCAGCGGCCGCTGTTCGTGGTGGACCGCATCGCCCGCCATCCCGACGCCATCGCCGCCCAGCAGGCCGCCCAGACCGCCGCCGCTGGTGCCGGCGGGCAGGCCGCGCCGGTCCCCGTCGGGATCCATCTGGGAACCGGCATCGCGGCCGCCGCCGGAGCCTTCTCCCGCATCGAAGCCAACAGCGAGGCCAACAGTTGAGCCGCACCGAAGGCCGGGGACGGGCCGTTCCCTGGACGGCCATCCGCTTCGCCGTGGTCGGCCTGCTGAACACCGGGGTGGATTTCGCGCTGTTCCTGGCGCTGGTGTCGCTGGCCGGCGCGCCCGTGCTGGCCGCCAACGCCGTCGGCTACGGCGCCGGGGTGCTGTGCAGCTTCCTGCTGAACCGGAGCTGGACCTTCCGGCTGCGCCGCGACGCGGCTCCCATGGCCCGCCGCCTGCCGCTGTTCCTGGCCTTCAACCTCGTCGGGCTGGGGCTGTCCACGCTGGTGGTCGGTTTGCTGGTCCCCGCTCTGCCGCCGCTGGCCGCCAAGGTCGCGGCGACCGCCGTCACCTTTGCCTGGAACTACTGGTCGAGCCGGCGCTTCGTCTTCGCCACGCCGGCCGCCAATCCCCTCGTCTGACTCCCCGGCGCAAGCGGACCCGCCGAGGGGCGGGGGCGCTTTGCCGCAACGGCGAACCTTGACCGCCGGGCGGCCTACCCCAATCTATGACGAAGCGGCGCCGATCCTCCCCTTTCGGGCCGCCAGCCAGCCGGGCGCCGGAAACGGGCCCAATGTGCAACTCGCTCGCCTCTCGAGGAGGATGCGCCGTGACGACACGTCTTTCGCTCTTCAACAGTCCGCTGCTCCTGGGATTCGACCAGTTCGAGCGCACGCTGGACCGCATCGCCAAGAATTCCGCGGAAGGCTATCCACCCTACAACATCGAACAGATCGGGGACGAGGGCCTGCGCATCACGCTGGCCGTGGCCGGCTTCACCTCCGAGGACCTGTCCGTTCAGATCGAGGACAACCAGCTCGTCATCCGGGGCCGCCAGACCGACGACCGCTCGCGCATCTATCTGCACCGCGGCATCGCCGCCCGGCAGTTCCAGCGCAGCTTCGTTCTGGCGGAGGGGATCGAGGTGGTCGGCGCCTCGCTCGACAACGGCCTGCTCAACATCGACCTGAAGCGCCCCCTGCCGGAACCGAAGGTCCGCACCATCAAGATCGAGCAGCCCGCCCAGGCCGCCAGCGGCACCGCCGGACCGCAAACCATCGACGTCGCACCCGACCGCGGCGACGCCTGACCGGTATCGGCGACCTGCCGCTTCACACTTTTTCGACCGATTCGTCCAAAGGACTGCGTCATGAACAGCTTCGACATCGACAAGGCCGCGGCCTATCTGCGCCAACTGTCGCCCCAGGACTTCGCCACCTTCGGTCTGGACCATGTGGCCTATGTGCGGCCGGTGACCGTCGACGACGCCCCGGCCTTTTCCGTCCACGCCGCCGACGGCACGCCGCTGACGGTGCTGGCCGAGCGCGACGTGGCCTTCGCCACCGTCCGCCAGAACGACATGGAGCCGTTGAGCGTCCACTGACGCCCGCGCGTCTCCTCGCCGAAACCTCACGGGAGGTTGCAAAAGGGCCGGTCCGCCGTGGACCGGCCCTTTTCGTTTCTGCACGACCGGTGCTATGACATTGCTCCGGGACGCCCCCTTCAACCCTTGCCTGCCCCCCTCAACCCGCTATCCTTGTGGGGGACCGCGAAAGTGGCCAAGCGGGCGGATGGGCGCCGGCTTGCGGGGAGATGGCATTGAGCGACGGGGCAGACACTAGCGAGGCTGTGGCCGAGGTTGCGGGGGACAAGTCGGCCCGGCCCCAGGGCGGAGGACGGCGCAGGCAGTGGGAGGACGAGGCCCGCGACGCGCTGCACATCATGCCGCTGTCGGCCATCCCGCTGGAAACGCCGGGACTCCAGCACGCCCGTTTGATCAAGAACGTGCGGTTGCAGACCGTCGTGGAGATGTTCCACGACGTCCAGACCGGCAGCGGGCAGGTCTCGCCGCGCCACCTCACCGCCTATTTCGAATCCTACAAGGAGGAGGTGGAGCGCGACCTCGTCAAGATCGAAAAGATCGCCGCCGCCTCCAGCTTCGACGTCTACACCTCCCGCATCGAACTGCGCCGGCTGAACATCGACGTCAACAGCGTCGAGTCGCTGACCCTGTCCGACCGCAAGAAGGAGGAGCTGACCAACTACATGCGCGTCTTCACGCGCCCGCTGGTCGAATATGTCTACGGGTCCGAGGACATGCAGGTCCAGGACGTGAAGGACATCATCGGCATGTTCTCCAACCCCAACCGGGACGAGGCGCTGCGCAACCTGCGCATGATGGCCGACCGGCTGGACATCGAGCTTGGGGAGATCCCGCAGTTCCTTGAGGAATACGGCGACATCTTCCTGTCGCTGGCCTATTTCAAGAAATGCCTGGACGACATCGTCCCGGAGATCCAGCGCTTCCTCTCCTGGATGGCCGAGATCCGCAGCTCCACCGAGGTCAAGCGCGACGCCCGGCAGATGCGGATGCTCGACGAGATCAGCCGCGACCTGACCGACATCTCCACCTCGATCACCGGACGGTTCGAGAGCTTCGACAACCGATCGAAGGACTTCTGGCGCGACATCAACGCCGAGACCTTCCATTCCATCCGCGAGCTGATCGCGTCCCACCACGTCACCATCGGCGGCGTGCTGTGCGGTCTGGCGGTGAAGATGGACCTGTGGAAGGCCCGCTTCGCCCGCGGCGGCGGCGGCCCGAACCGGCGCATGGAGTTCGTGAAGTCGGAAATCCTGCCCGGCCTGTCCCACATCAAGTCGCTGGAACAGTCCGCCCGCTCCGCCAGCGCGTGACCTTGTGTGACACCATGACCACGCCCGCGATGGGACGCCCCCGCACGCCCTATCGCCGCCGGCTGCTGGGCCGCCGTCTGCCGGTGCTGCTGGGCGCGGCGCTGGTGCTGACCCTGCTGGGTCCGTTCGGCACCTTCGCGGATCTGACGCTGGCGCAGCGGCTGGCCTATTGGGTCGGCCTGATCGGGCTGGGCGGCCTTGCCTTCGAGCTTCTGACCCTGGCCGCCACCCGCCTGAGGAGGGAGAGGCCAGAGGCGTGGCGCTCCATGCTGGCCGGGGTGACGCTGGTGGTGGCGGCGCCGATGACGCTCGCCGTGGCGCTGCTGGAGAAGTCGTTGCGCGGCAAGGACATGCTGCACCCGCTGGGGTTGGCGGAGCTGTTCGTCTACGTCGTCCTCGTCACCCTGCTGGTGTCCGCCATTCCGGTCTGGCTTGAGCTGCGCGACCGCGGGCTTCTCGCCGGCCCCACGCCGCCTCCATCCCCGCCCGTCCCGGACAACGCGACGGCATCCCCGGCGGAGCGGCCGGAGCCCGCCTTCCTCGCCCGCCTGCCCGTGCGGCTCGGCCGGGACCTGCTGGCGCTGGAGATGGAGGACCATTACGTCCGCGCCCACACGGCCGAGGGCAGCGACCTGATCCTGATGCGGCTGCGCGACGCCATCGCGGAACTGACCGGGCTGGACGGCATGCAGGTCCACCGCTCCCACTGGGTCGCCGCCGCGGCCGTCGCCGGGGTGGAGCGCAAGCCGGACGGCAAGCTGGTGCTGGTCCTGCGCAACGGCCTGCGCGTGCCGGTCAGCCGCAGTTACGCGGCAGCGGTTCGCGAGGCGGGTTGGACGGAGAAGACGGGGCCGTAACCAGCGACCTCTCAACACACACGAAGACACTGTGAAAACCCGAACAGACGCGGACACCCCACGCAATAACGGGTGTTTTCTCTATCACCATTGGGCGACCATTACCGTTGAATTCTTGTTAGGTCATTCAAAGTGCCGACACCCTAAGGCTTTCATTCAATAATTCACTTCAAAACGCCGCCACGATGCCATACCATCGAAATCACAGCATTTTCCTATCAAGGGCAGCGAAAACAATAAAGCAATCCAGGCGATAAAAACGCCAACCTTACGCCTACACCGTCAAGTCTTTCAGTCTTCATTGAATTGTCAGGGAGCGATCTTACCGCTTTCCCTCGCATAGCCGGGCACTCCCCTACTCCCTCGTCATTCGTCTCCCGCCGCAAAACCGGGTTCGGGACCGCCGACCCGCGTCTCCATTCCACCCAAACCTTGCGGGTCCCATGACGTACCGCCCCGACATCGACGGCCTTCGCGCGGTATCGATCCTTTCGGTTCTGCTGTTCCACGCGAAGTTTTCCCTGTTCAGCGGCGGATACATCGGCGTCGATGTGTTCTTCGTGATTTCCGGTTATCTCATCGGCTCGATCGTTCTCAACGATGCGCAGCGCGGTACCTTTTCCCTTGCCGACTTCTATGTCCGCCGCATCCGCCGAATCCTTCCCGCCCTGTTCGCGGCGCTGGCGGTCACGGCGATGCTCGCCCTGTTCCTGCTGTCGCCCCAGGAGTTGAAGAGCTTTTCCCAGAATCTCGCGGCGACCACTCTGTTCTCGTCGAACATCGTCTATTATTTGAAGTCCGGTTACTTCGAGAACGCAGCGGAGATGAATCCGCTTCTCCACACCTGGTCGCTGGGGGTGGAGCAGCAATTCTACATCGTCTTTCCCCTCGCCGTGCTGGCTCTGCTCCCGTACGGGCGTCGGGTGTGGATCGCCGTGCTGGCGGCGGCGGCGGCGGCGTCCTTCGCCTTGGGCGTGTCGCTGGTCCGGGATCATCCGGTGGCGGCCTTCTACCTGCTGCCGCCCCGGCTGTGGGAACTGGTGCTGGGCGCCCTTCTCGCCTTCGGCGCCGTTCCGGACATCCGCGGCCGCGGGGTGCGGGAACTGGCCTGCGCGCTCGGCGCCGCCCTGATCCTCGCCAGCGTGTTCGCCTTGACGGAGGCGACGGCCTTTCCGGGCTACGCCGCGTTGCTGCCCTGCCTGGGGGCGGCACTGATCATCCATGCGGGGCGGAGCGGTCCGACGGCCGTCGGGAGGGTGCTGACGCTGCGCCCCATGGTCTTCATCGGCCTGATCTCCTACTCCATGTACATCTGGCATTGGCCATTGATGGTCTTCGCGCGGTTCTACAAGGGGCGGGATCTGTCCACCAAGGAGACGCTGGTCCTTCTCGCGGCCATCGCCGCGGTGTCCGTGCTGTCCTGGCGGCTGATCGAGGTTCCCTTCCGCAAGCCCAGGTCGGAGTCGGGGCGCCGGCCGTCCAGGGTCTTCGCCCGGACCGGCTGGGTCATGGCGGGGCTGGCGGGGGTCGGGCTGCTCGGCCATCTGTCCAACGGGCTGCCCCAGCGCTTCACCGACTACGCGCCGCAGGACATTTCAGGACGGGAACTCTACAAGGAGCACACCTGCTTCCTCGAAACCGACCAGCCGCCCGAGGCGTGGCCGGGCATGGAGAATTGCCGGATCGGTTCCCTGAAGGCGGACGCACCCGCCGCCCTGCTCTGGGGAGACTCCTTCGCCGCCCATTACGTGCCGGGGCTTCAGAACGTCGCCGACACCCTGCCCTTCAACATCGTCCAGTACACGGCGTCCGGTTGTCCGCCCATCAAGGACCTGCCGGTCACCGCCCGCCCGAATTGCCAGGAGTTCAACAACCGCGTCGATGAGATCATCGACCGGAACGGCATCCGCATCGTCATCATGGCGGCGCGGTGGGAATGGTACATGGACACGAACGCCCTTGACCTCCGCCGCCTGCATGAGACCGTGGACGCGCTGCTGAACCGGGGCATCCGCATCGTGGTGCTGGGACAGAGCCCGGTGTTCCGCTTCCGCAACCCCTACGACCACACCTATTTCATGAAGTCGGAGCGGGCTTACTCGATCACCGGCCAAGCCGCCGACCAGCCGGTCATCACCGCGACGCGGGGCGCGCGGTTCGTCGACACCTCCGACTATTTCTGCGACCCCGACCCTTGCAAGGACCTTCCGCTCTGCCGGATCAGGGACGACCAGGGCTTCTACTTCCTGGACCAGGGCCATTTCTCGGCCCATGGCAGCACCCTGATCGTGCAGAGCATCCAGGAGTTTCTGCGCGCCCCCGACCCGTCCCATGGAGAGTGAGGCCCGGCCGGGGCGCCGCACAGCGGGAGGGCGGTGCCGCCGCCCCCGCTGCGCCGGCTTCCGTCACTTCGCCAAGTTGCGCAGGACGAAGTTCAGCACGCCGCCGTTCCGGTAATACTCGACCTCGTCCACCGTATCGATGCGCAGCAGCAGCGGCACCTGCCGCGTCTGCCCGTCGGCGCGGGTGATGGTCATCGTCACGTCCTTGCGCGGGCGCAGGTCCTGCTCGATGCCGGCGATGTCGAAGGTTTCCGTGCCGTCGAGCGCCAGATCGTTGCGGGTCAGCCCGTCCTTGAACTGGAGCGGCAGGATGCCCATCCCGACGAGGTTGGAGCGGTGGATGCGCTCGAAGCTCTCGGCGATGACGGCGCGGATGCCCAGCAGCTTGGTGCCCTTCGCCGCCCAGTCGCGGCTGGAACCGGTGCCGTACTCCTTGCCGGCGATGACCACCAGCGGCACGCCCTCCTGGGCGTAGCGCATGGCCGCGGTGTAGATCGGCAACTGCTCGCCCGAGGGATAGTGCCGGGTCTCGCCGCCTTCCACGCCCGCCAGCATCTCGTTGCGGATGCGGATGTTGGCGAAGGTGCCGCGCATCATCACCTCGTGGTTGCCGCGCCGCGCCCCGTAGGAGTTGAAGTCCTGCGGGCGCACCTGATGGCTCAGCAGATACTCGCCGGCCGGGCTGGTCTTCTTGATCGAGCCGGCGGGGGAGATGTGGTCGGTGGTGATGCTGTCGCCGAGCACGGCCAGCGCACGGGCGCCCCGCACGTCGCTCACCGCGTCGGGGGTCTTCGGCATGTCGGCGAAGAAGGGCGGCAGCTTCACATAGGTGCTGCCCGCCTGCCACTCGTAGGTCTGGCCCTCGGCGGTCTGGATCCCCCGCCACTGCTCCGGCCCCTCGAACACATTGCCGTAGCGGCTGCGGAACATCTCCGCCGACAGCGAGGCGTCGATGGCGTCCTGGACCTCCTGGTTGGTCGGCCAGATGTCCTTCAGGTAGACGGGCTGGCCGTCATGGCCGGTGCCGATGGGGTCCTTGGTCAGGTCGATCTTCATGTTGCCGGCCAGCGCGTAGGCGACGCACAGCGGCGGCGAGGCCAGATAATTCGCCCGCGTGTGCGGGTTCACCCGGCCTTCGAAGTTGCGGTTGCCCGACAGCACGGCGGCGACCACGAGGTTGCCCTCCTCCACCGCCGCGGCGATGGGGTCCGGCAGCGGGCCGCTGTTGCCGATGCAGGTGGTGCAGCCGTAGCCGACGATGTTGAAGCCGAGTTGGTCCAGATAGGGCTGGAGACCGGCCTTGGCCAGATAGTCGGTGACCACCTGCGATCCCGGCGCCAGCGAGGTCTTGACCCAGGGCTTGGACTTCAGCCCCTTTTCCACCGCCTTGCGGGCCAGCAGGCCGGCGGCCACCAGCACCGCGGGGTTGGAGGTGTTGGTGCAGGAGGTGATGGCGGCGATCACCACCGCCCCCTGGTCGAGGTTGTAGCCGCAGCCCCGGACGGAGACGGAGCGGTCGGCATCCTCCGCCTTGAAGGCGCCGACCAGATCGCCGCCGAAGCTCTGCGCCGCCTGGGACAGCGGCACGCGGTCCTGCGGGCGCTTCGGACCGGCCAGCGACGGTTCGACCGTCGTCATGTCCAGTTCCAGCGTGTCGGTGAAGACGGGGTCCGGCGTGCCGGCATCGCGCCACATGCCCTGGGCGCGGGCGTAGGCCTCGACCATCGCCACGCGGTCGGCGTCGCGGCCGGTGAAGGTCAGGTAGCGGATGGTCTCCGCGTCGATCGGGAAGATGCCGCAGGTGGCGCCGTATTCCGGGGCCATATTGCCGATGGTGGCGCGGTCGGCCAGCGTCAGATGGTCCAGCCCCGGCCCGTAGAACTCCACGAACTTGCCGACCACGCCCTTCTTGCGCAGCATCTGGGTGACGGTCAGCACGAGGTCGGTCGCCGTCGTGCCCTCCTTCAGCCGCCCGGTCAGCTTGAAGCCGACGACCTCGGGGATCAGCATGGAGATGGGCTGGCCGAGCATGGCCGCCTCCGCCTCGATGCCGCCGACGCCCCAGCCGAGTACGCCCAGCCCGTTCACCATGGTGGTGTGGCTGTCGGTGCCGACCAGCGTGTCGGGATAGGCGACCAGCTTGCCCGCCGGGTCGGTGTCGGTCCACACGCCCTGCGCCAGATACTCGACGTTCACCTGATGACAGATGCCGGTGCCCGGCGGCACGACGCGGAAATTGTCGAAGGCCTTCTGGCCCCAGCGCAGGAAGGCATAGCGCTCCAGGTTGCGCTCGAACTCCAGCTCGACGTTCTTCTCGAAGGCGGAGGGGTTGCCGAAGTAGTCGACCATCACCGAGTGGTCGATGACCAGATCCACCGGCACCAGCGGGTTGATCTTCTTGGGATCGCCACCCAGCGCGGCCATCGCCTCGCGCATCGCGGCCAGATCGCAGACCGCCGGCACGCCGGTGAAGTCCTGCATCAGCACGCGCGCCGGGCGATAGGCGATCTCACGGTCGGACCGCTTGTCGTGAAGCCACTGGGCCACCGCCTTCACGTCGTCGGTGGACACGGTGCGCCCGTCCTCGAAGCGCAGGAGATTCTCCAGCAGCACCTTCATCGAGTAGGGCAGCCGGGAGAGGTCGCCCAGCCCGGCGTCCTCCGCGGCCTTGATGCTGAAATAATCATAGCTCTTGCCCCCGACGGACAGGGAACGGCGGGTTTTCAGCGAGTCCTGACCGGTGAACGTCGTCACGGTACCCCTCCTTCGCGTTATTGGCGGACCGGCCGGGCGGCGGCCGTGGTTTCCGCATGTCTCAACCGCCTGATTTAGTGCCGGTCCCGCCCCCCTTCAAACGGCGCCGTGCAAAGGGCAGACAAGCGGAAGCGTGAGGGCTGCGCTCTCTTCGTGCGAAACGGGGCCGGTCCGTACTAGAATCGCGAGAAATGACAACCGCGCGGACGGGCGCAACGGCCCGGCGCGCGACGGGTGGAGGAAACGGAATGGCATGGCGCGCCCCAGCTTTGGCGGCGGTGGCCCTGGCGATGGCGGTGCTGTGCGCCCCGGCCGAGGCCGCTTCGGAGTCGCCGCAAGGGGCGCAGTTCTTCCCGCACCTCGTCTACCGCAGCGGCCCCTACGCGCCTTACGGCATCCCGCTGGCCGACGGGGTGGCCGACTATCTGACGCTGGTCAACCGGCGCGACGGCGGCATCGGCGGCGTGCCCATCGCCTGGGAGGAGTGCGACACCGGCTACAACACCGACCGTGGGGTCGACTGCTACGAGCGGCTGAAGGCCAAGGGGCCGACCGGCGCCGCCGCCGTGCTGCCGCTGTCCACCGGCATCACCTATGCGCTGATCGAGCGCGGCGCCGCCGACCGCATCCCGGTCTTCTCCTCCGGCTATGGGCGGGCGGACGTGTCCGACGGGCGGGTCTTCCCCTACGCTGTCAACGCCCCGGCCAGCTATTGGACGGGCATCGACGCCGCGGTCAGCCACATCGCCAAGGAGCTGGGGGCCAAGGAGCTGGGCGGAACCGAGCTGAGCGGGCAGGATCAGCTGCGCGGGCGGAAGATCGCCTACGTCTACCACGACAGCGCCTTCGGCAAGGAGCCGCTGCCCATGCTGGAAGCGCTGCGCGGTCCGCTGGGCTTCGAGATGCGCAGCTTCCCCGTCGCCCCGCCGGGGCTGGACCAGCGCGCCGTCTGGACGCAGATCGCCCGCCATTACCGGCCCGATTACGTGATCCTGTGGGGTTGGGGCGTGCAGAACTCCACCGCCCTGCGCGAGGCCGCCGCCGCCGGCTATCCCGCCGACCGCATGATCGGCGTCTGGTGGGCCGGGTCGGAGCTGGACGTCCGGCCGGTCGGCGCCGCGGCGGTGGGCTATAAAGCGGTCGCCTTCCACGCCGCCGGGAGTGACCTGCCGGTGATCCGCGCCATCCGCGAGCAGGTCCACGCCCGCGGGCTGGGAGCCGGCGATCCCGGCCAGATCGGCACGGTGCTCTACAACCGCGGGGTCTTCAACGCCGCCGTCCTGGTCGAGGCCATCCGCACCGCGCAGGGCAAGTACGGGCGCAAGCCGCTGACCGGGGCGCAGGTCGCCTGGGGCTTCGACCATCTGGACCTGACCGTCGAACGGTTGACCGATCTGGGGCTGGACGGCTTCATGCAGCCGCTGCGCATCACCTGCGCCGACCATGAGGGGATCGTGCCCCTGCATGTGCAGCAGTGGGACGGGGAGCGCTGGCTGGACGTCTCCGGCCCCATCGAGCCGCGCCGCGCCCTGATCCGCAAGCTGGTGGCGGAGTCGGCCCGGCGTTTCGCGGCGGAGCGCAAGATCGAACCGCGCGCCTGCGATTAGGAATCCTTCAGGTCGGGCGCATCGCCACGTAGCGGCAGAAGCGCAGCCCGCTGCCCAGCACGCGCAGGCGCGACCACCACAGCGCCAGTTCGCGGGCCAGCGCCTTCAGCACGCGGGGTTCGGGAACGGCGGTCTTCAGCGCCTCGCCCAGCCGGCGCACCCGCTCCACGGCCTGCCGACGGTGGAATTGCGTGAGGTCCTCGGAAATGCGCAGGTCCAGGTTGCGCTGGGTCAGCTCGTCGGCCATGCGGGTAGCCGACCAGGGATAGACCTCCAGCGGCTCGGAGTCGCGCCAGCCGTTCCAGCTTTCCCAGGAGGACGGGGTGCCCTCGATCACGTAATCGAACAGCAGCACGCCGCCCTTCGGCTTGACGCAGTCGCAGACGCGGTCGAGGAAGCCTTCCTTGTCGCGCACCCGGTGCATCACCCGGTCGGCCAGCACGAGGTCGAAGGAGCCCGCCTGGTTGAAATGCTCCGGGTCGTAATGGCCGATCGGGGCCTTCTTCGACACGCCCAGCGCCTTGGAGCGCTCCATCCCCAGCTTCGCCAGCAAGGGCGACATCTCCAGCCCGGTCACCCAGGTGTCGTAGCTGTCGACGATGCCGCGCGCCGGTCCGCCCAGACCCGCCGACAGGTCCAGCACGCTCTTGGCCGGGTTCAGCCCGAAGGAACGGACGGATTCGACCATCCATTGCGCGTCGCCGGGACCGACGCAGTCCTGGCCCCACAGCATCTGAGCCCCTTCCGTGCGGGCGACCGACCAGACCGGTTCGCCTTGGCGGTCCAGTTGGAGGTTCTCCAGCCGCTCCAGATCGGCATCGGGCCGCGGCGTCTCGGGCGGCAGAGCGCCGGCGGGCGCGGCGGACCCCAGCGCCGACACCGGGCCGCGCAGGGGCAGGCGGGAGGCCGGGGCGGAGCGGGCCAGACGGGACAGGGCGGCGAGGTCGTAGCCTTCCCACCAGGCGACGAATTTCGTCCGCCAGTCGGGATTGCGCCAGCGCTCCCTATCCTGAAAATTGTGCCGCATCCGGCGCTGCGTTTCCAAAATTGCTGCCCCACGAAGGACGGCCACCGCCGGCATCCACGGATACCGCACAATATAGAGGTAGACCTCAACAGTCGGGGAGTCAAGTAACCGGCGCGAACAGTTGGAGAGGACTTGCGTGAACTGTCGCGAAAATTTTATCTAACTGTGAAATATTTCCGCAACACCCACAGCTTGCGGTCCCGAGGGCGACGCGCGGCAAGGCGGTCGAAGCGCGCCGCGTTGCAGCATCGAGGCGCAATGCCTATAGTTCCGCACCAGCACCCCGCAGCCTGTCCCCACACTGCCCCCACACCGCTTGAGGAGCACCGGCGTGCCGCACAAGACCGGCAACCCCTGGACCGTCCTGACGACCAAGCCGATCTACGAGAATCCGTGGATGCGCGTGGTGGAGCACGACGTGCTGACCCCCTTGGGCAACCCCGGCATCTACGGCGTCATGCACGCCCAGAATCTGGCGACCGGGGTGGTTCCCATCGACGACCAGGGCCGCGTCACGCTGGTCGGCCAGTACCGCTTTCCCTTGCAGCAATACAGCTGGGAGATTCCGGAAGGCGGCGGCAAGAAGGGCGTCGAACCGGTGGAGTCGGCCAAGCGCGAGCTCCTGGAGGAAACCGGCCAGACCGCCCGCCACTGGCTGCCGATCCTGACCATGCACCTGTCCAACAGCATCACCGACGAGACCGCCCATTGCTTTCTCGCCTGGGGAATCGAGCAGGGGCAGGCCGAACCGGAGGAGACGGAGGTGCTGCAGCTGCGCCATGTCCCCTTCGCGGAGGCCTACGCCATGGTCAAGCGCGGGGAGATCACCGACGCCATCGCGGCGGCCTGCCTGATGCGGGTCCGCCTGATGGCGCTCGACGGCGACCTGCCCGCGGACGTCACCCGCCTGATCCTGGGCTGAGGGGCGGAGACATCATGCAGGCCGTCGCCATCGACTTCGAAACCGCCAACGAGTCACGAACCAGCGCCTGCTCCATCGGCGTCGCCTGGATCGAGGACGGGCGCGTGGTGGAGACGGAGGAGCATCTGATCCGCCCGCGGGAGATGCGCTTCAACCCCTTCAACACCGCCGTCCACGGCTTGCGGGCGGAGGATGTCGCCGGCGCGCCGGAGTTTCCCGAGGTCTGGCTCCGCTTCGCCCGCCGGCTGGAAGGCCGTCTGGTGCTGGCCCACAACGCCTCCTTCGACATCAGCGTGCTGCGCCACACGCTGGACGATTACGGGCTGGCCTGGCCGGCCTGCAGCTACCTCTGCACGGTGGTGCTGGCGCGCAAGGCGTGGCCGCAACTGGCCGCGCACAAGCTGAACTATCTGGCCGACCATCTGGGCATTGCGCTCGATCACCACCGCGCCGGCAGCGACGCCGAAGCCTGCGGGCGCATCGCGCTCGCCGCCACCCGCGTTCTGGGGCTGGAGCGGCTGGCCGACATCGCCGCGGCGACCGGCATCACGCTGGGACAGCTGACGCCGGGCGCCTACAGCCCCTGCAAGGGCGGCAACCCGCCGCCCCGGCGGCGGCGCTTGGTGCCGGTGATCTGACGATCAGCGCTCGACCAGATAGCGCAGAGTGAGTGTCGTGCGGGTCACCGGCTCGGCGACGGCCAGCGCGGCAGCGTCGTAGCGCGGCGGACCGAAGCGCATGGGGGCGTCGTTGCTGAAGCCGACGCCCTCCTTCGGCAGGCCGAGGAAGTTGCGGTCGAATTCGAGATTCTGATTCTCGTCATGAAAGGCCTGCACCGCGTAGGTGCCGGGCGGCACCTTGTGCACCACCACGGTGACGCTGCCCGGCCGCGCCGGTTCCGCCGCGGTGTGGGGACAGTTGGGGCCCAGGAACGTCTCCGGCGTGCACACCGCGACCAGCACCTTCCCCTGCGCGTTCGCGACGTTGGCGACGGTGATGGCAAGGTCGGCGGCGGCGGCCTGGGCGGTTGACAGGAGGACCGCCAGAGCGGCCAGCGATCCGCCCACGGTGGCGCGGCCCACAATGGCGCAACGGGCGTTCCGGAACAGCCGAGGGGTCATGGTGCACCCGTGCTGGAGGTGGACGGATAGGCGCGCCCCCGCCATTCCGCCGGGCGGCCCCGGCGGGCGCGCAGCAGCGCCGACCATTGGATCGCCAGCAGGATCAGGATGCCCACGGGGTGGAGCAGCGCGCCGGCAAGACTCTGACGGAAACGGACGGCCAGCAGCAAGCGGAACGTCAGCCCCGCCGCCGCGGCCAGCGCCGCCAGGACGGTCACGGCATCCGGCAGCGGGGCCAGCGCCGCCCAGCCCAGCAGCAGCCAGGGCAGGACATGGCCGCCGAACAGCAGCAGGGTCCAGACCGGCAGGGCGACGGGGGTCGCCATCCCCTCCGTCGCGTTCTTCGAGAAGCCGGACCACACCTCCCGCCAGCCGCGATACATCCGGCAGCGGGCGAGGCCGGTCGCGTCGAACAGGTCGGTCCCCTGCCCCGCTCGGCGGAAGGCGCGCGGCAGCGTCACCCCGTCGTGCAGCGACGTCGCGATGGCGGCGTGGCCGCCGGCCGCCGCGTAGGCGTCCCGCCGCACCGCGATCAGTTGGCCGCAGGCGGCGGCGAAGCCCGGGCTGGACGACCAGCGCATCCCGACCATCGGCAGATAGCCGAGCAGAAGCACATGGATCAGCGGGATGACCAGCGCCTCGGCCAGGGTGTCGGTCTCCTGGCGGGGAAAGCCGCTGACGAGCCCCGCCTTGCCCGCCAGCAGCGCGCCGCAGGCCCGCCGGGCGGCGTCCGGCGCCAGCCGCACGTCGGCGTCCTGGAACAGCAGCACCGGGTGCCGCGCCAACCCGGCGAGCGCTTGGCAGGCGTGCTGCTTGCCCGACCAGCCCGGCGGCAGCGGCGGTGCGGTCTCCAAGCGCAGGCGCGGGTCGCGGGCGGCGAGGACTCGGACGATCTCCGCCGTGCGGTCGGTGGAATGGTCGTCCAGCACCACCACCTCCACCGTCACGCCGCAGCTGGACAGCGCCGCCCGCACCGCGGCGGCGATGGTGGCCTCCTCGTTGCGGGCGGGGATCAGGATGCTGACGGCGGCGCCCGGCGGCGGCTCGGCCCGCGGGCGGCGGTAGAGGCACAGATTCACAAGGCCCAGCCCCAACGGCAGCAGGGCGAGCGCCAGCGATAGAGCGGCCAGCATCGTGAGGACGCTCATCGGCGGGGAACCCCTTTCGTGTCGGGCGCGTCACCGTGCCTGGGAGTGAAGCGTTGCCCGCCGGCCCAGGCGCGCGCCCGGCGCCACAGGTCGTAGACGCCGCCCACCCCCGCCGTGCCGTCGACCAGCGTCAGGAAGCGCGCCGGGTCGCGGCTCTGCGCGTCGAGCGCCAGCGCGTCCATGGTCGCCTCCAGCCGCCGTTCCAGCGCGGCGGCGATGTCCGGCACCGGCCAGCCAGAGAAGTCGGAGGCCGCGACGGGTTCGCCGAAGCGGGCCAGCGCCTCCGGCGTGCTCTCGTCCCAGAACGGGTATTCCAGGGCGAGCGGCACCACCAAAGCCTCCGGCGCGCGGCGGACCAGATGGGCGATGCCCGGCCGCAGGCGGACCGGACGGCGGCGCGGGTCGGTGAAGGCCCCCTCCGCGGTGATCCACAGCATGGAGCGCGGGTCGGCCAGGATGCGCCGGCCGTGGCGCAGAAAGGCGGCGGCCCCGGCCCGGCCCGGCTCGACCCCGAACAGGCCGATGCGCGCCATGAAGCGGTAGCGGCGCAGCATCGCCGCCTCGATGGGGCCATAGCCCGGCCGGTCGCGGTAGCGGGTGGTCCCCATCACGATCAGCAAAGCGGGGTCCCACCAGGACGGGTGGTTCAGGCAGACGATCACCGGCCGGTCCGCCGGCAGGTCCGGCCAGCCCGGCCGGGCCAGCCGCAGCGCGTGGAAGTCGCGCCGCATCCGCCGCCCCATGACGGCGCCGAAAAAACGGCAGAGCGCCGGCGAACGCAGCGCGACCGGATCGTCCTTCAGCCCGTCATCTCCCATCCCTGGCCCCATGCCCCGCCCACCCCTCAGGCGACGGCGCGCAGGTCGCCGTCGCGCGCTCCGCTCCGGAGGTCCTGGTCCAGGCTGTCGGCGGCGATCCAGCCCGACATCAGCACCATCGGCATGCCCGGCCCCGGGTGGGCGGCCCCGCCGGCCAGATACAGCCCCTCGACGTCGCGCGAGCGGTTGCCCGGCTTGAAGGCGCCCATGAAGCGGCCGTGGCTGGCCAGCCCGTAGATGGCGCCGTTCAGCACGCGGTAGCGGTCGTGGATGTCCTGCGGGGTCAGGACGCGCTCGACGCGGATGCGCTCCTCCAGATCGGCCATGCCGGCGGTGCGCTTCAGCTTGTCGAAGACGGTGCGGCGGTAGTCCGGCAGCATCCGCGACCAGTCGTGGTGCGGCCGCAGGTAGGGGGTGTGGACCAGCACGTAGAGCGCCTCGCCCCCCGGCGGCGCCACGCCGGGCTCGGTGCGGGCGGGGGCGGCGATGTAGCAGGTCGGGTCGGGCGCCGGCTCGCCGCGGCGGTAGATCCAGTCGAACTCCTCCGCCGGGTCGCGGGAGAAGACGAAGTCGTGATGCAGCAGATGCTCGTAACAGCGGTCGAGCCCGAGATAGAAGACCACGCCCGAGCAGGCCGGCTCGTAGCGGCGGCGCTTGCGGAAGCGCTTGGCCGGGGCGCCGCCCACGAGCTCCTCGTAGGTGCGGACGGAATCCATGTTGGACACCACCGCCGACACCGGGATGCGCTCCCCACCCTCCGTCTCGACGGCGGTGACGCGCTTGTCGGTCACCTCCAGCCGGCGCACGCCGGTTCCGGTGCGGATCTCGACGCCGAGGCGCCGGGCCACCCGCTCCAGAGCCAGCGGAACGGCGCGGGTGCCGCCCATCGGGTACCAGACGCCGTCGTTGGTCTGCATGTGGGCGATGGCGCAGAGCACCGCCGGGGAGCCGTAGGGGGACGAGCCGACATACTGGGTGAAATGGTCGAGCATCTGGGCGGCGCGGGCGTCGGGGACATGGCTGCGGATGGTGCCGGCCACCGTGCTGCCCATGCGCAGCGCCAGCACGTCGGACAGGGTGCTGGTGTTCATGCTGTCGCGGAACTTCAGCGTATCGCCCAAATCCTCCACCGACTTCCAGAAGAAGAAGCGTTCGGAAATGCCGTGCAGACGCTCCGACAAGGCCTGGAAGCGGCGGTAACCCTCCCCGGCGCCGCGGCCGGGAGTCAGCCGGTCGAGTTCCGCGGCCATCGCGCCAATGTTCTCCGACAGGTCCAGCACGGTGCCGTCGTCGAAGAAGCAGCGCCATTGCGGCTCCAGCCGAACCAGCTCCAGCTCGCGGTCGAGGTCGCAGCCGGCCTCCGCCAGGATGCGGCGCAGGACGCGCGGCACCGTCAGGATCGTCGGCCCCATGTCGAAGCGGAAGCCGCCCTCCTCCAGCACCGCTGCCTTGCCGCCGACCCAGCCGTTCTTCTCCAGAAGCACCACCTTGTGGCCGCGCGCCGCCAGAACCACCGCCGACGCCAGCCCGCCCAGGCCGCCGCCGATCACCGCGATCCGATCCGTCATGCCAATCCCCCCGCTACGGCCCGCTTGGGCAGGCCGGACAGTCCCATGGTTTCGCTGCGCCAAGGCGTCGGCAGGCCCAGTTCCGAGGCCAACAGCCGCGACGTGATGCGCGCGCCTTCGAAGATCACCGGCAGGCCGCTGCCGGGGTGGGTGCCGCCGCCCACCAGATAGACGCCGTCCAGATCCTCAAACCGGTTGTGCGGACGCAGGTGGAGCATCTGGTCCAGGCTGTGCGCGAGATTGAAGGTGGCGCCGCGGTGCACCGCGAACTGGCGGTCCCAGTCGGCCGGCGTCACCACGCGTTCCACCCGGATGCGGCGCTCCAGATCGCTCAGGCCGAACCCGGCCAGCCGGTCGAGCACGAGGCGGCGGTAGCGCGGCGCCTCGGCCGTCCAGTCGATGTGGCCGCGCTGGTGGCCGACCGGCACCAGGATGTAGAGGGTGCTGCCGCCGGGCGGGGCAAGGTCCGGGTCGCTGACGCAGGCGTTCTGCACGTAGATCGACGGACGGCGCGGCATCTCGCGGCCGTCCTCGATCTCGGCGAGGTTGCGGGCGTAATCCTCCGCCAGATAGACGGTGTGGTGGTCCAGCCCCTCCATCCGGCCTTCGATCCCGAGATAGAGCATGAAGGTGGAGCAGGAGAATTTCTTGGTGGCGATGCGGGCGTCGCTCCAGCGGCGGCGCAGATCGTCGGGCACCAGGGTCGTCATCGCGCGCGCGAAGTCGGCGTTGATGACCAGCGCGTCGGCCGGGTATTCGCCAGCCTCCGTCCGCACCCCCACGGCGCGGCGGCCCTGGAAGCGGATGTGGCGCACCGTCTCGTTCAGCCGCACGGTGACGCCGAGATCCTCGGCCACCCGCCGCATCGCCTCCATCACCGCCTCGGTGCCGCCGCGCGGGTGGAAGACGCCGTGCTCATGCTCCAGGAAGGAGAGGATGGTGAACAGGCTGGGGCAGCGGAAGGGCGACATGCCCAGATACTTGCTCTGGAAGGAAAAGGCGAGGCGGACGCGCGGGTCCTGGAAGTAACGGGACAGGTCGCGGTCGACCGAGCGCTGCGGCGTGAGCTTCCCCAGCGCCTTCAGCATCGGCAGCGACGCCAGCGCCCAGGGGGTGGAGAAGTCGGTTTCCAGGATCGGGCGGAACAGCTCCATCTTCGCCCGGTTGTCGGCCAGGAAACGCGGCAGCCCGTGGGCGTCGCGCGGGTCGAGGCGGGCGATCTCCGCCATCAGCGCCTTCATCTCGGCGTGGACCCGCAGTTCCCCACCGGCCTCGAAGACCAGCCGGTAGAGCGGGTCGAGCCTAATCAGGTCGACCTCGTCCGACAGGCGGCGCCCGCAGGCCTCGAAGATCTCCTCCAAAATGCGGGGATAGAGGAAGAAGGTCGGTCCGCTGTCGAAGCGGTACCCGTCGAGAGCGAAGCCGGCCGACCGGCCGCCGACGCGGTCCTGCCGCTCCAGCACGGTGACCTTCGCCCCGGTGAGCGCCAGGAGCATCGCGGATGCCAATCCACCCGGCCCAGCGCCAATGATCACGACTTGCCGTTCCATCCGCTTGCCAAACGCTCCCAAGCTGCCGACTTGTGTGAAGGCAGTTACGAACACGGACCAGGAATGGATCACAGCCACAATCCCACCCCTCCGGGTGTAACCCCTCGGACAAGCGGGACCAGAGATCCATTTCCTCGTGCGGGGGGGGGGGGGGCGGGCGGCAATACACCCGAAAGCCTCCCCATCATCCCCAAAACCCCCCCCCCCACCGGGGCGGAGGCCGAAGATCTCGTGCGAACGCTGGCGACGCGCCCCGGACGCAGCGCGGCCGAGAGCCTGAGCGCGGAGATCCTGCCGCTCGCCGAGGCCTGCCGCTTCCTGGAGCGCGAGGCCGCCGCGCTGCTGGCGCCGCGGCGTTTGGGGGCGCGCGGCCGTCCGGTCTGGCTGTTCGGCGTCACGGCGGAGGTGCGGCGGGAGCCGTTCGGCACCGTCCTGATCGTCGGCCCCTCCAACTACCCGTTGCTGCTGCCGGGAGTGCAGGCGCTTCAGGCGCTGGTCGCGGGGAACGCGGTGCTGGTCAAGCCGGCGCCCAGCTGCTCCGCGCCGATGGAACGGCTGGCGGACTGGCTGGCCGAGGCCGGTCTGCCCGACGGCCTGTTCCAGTTGTTGGACGAATCCCCCGACGCGGTGTCCGACGCGATCACCGCCGGCATCGACAAGCTGGTGCTGACCGGATCGGCCGGCACCGGCCGGGCGGTGGCCCGCCAGCTCGCCGATTCGCTGGTGCCCTCCACCATGGAGCTGTCGGGCAACGACCCGGTGTTCGTCCTGCCGGGCGCCGATCTCGGCACGGTCGCCCGTGCGCTCGCCTTCGGCCTGCGCCTCAACGGCTCCGCCACCTGCATCGCGCCGCGCCGGGTCTTCGTGCCGCGCGCCCTGGCGGCCGAACTGGAGGTTTGCTTGACGCGCAGCGTGGCGGCGATCCCGCCGGCGGCGGTGCCCCTGCCGGTGCGGCGCCGGCTGGTCGGGCTGGTCCGCGCGGCGATGGCGGAGGGCGCCCGCCCGGTGGGTTCGCTGCCCGCGGACGCCGACCCGGCGATGGCGCCGCTGATCGTGGCCGACGCGCGGCCGGGCATGGCGCTGCTGCGCGAGGAGCTGTTCGCCCCCATCCTGTCGCTGGTGCCCGTCCGCGACATGGAGGAAGCGCTGGAGGCCGCCGCCGAGAGCCCCTACGCGCTCGGCGCCTCGGTCTTCGGGCTGGAGGAGGAGGCGCGCGCGCTGGCCGGGCGGCTGGACGCCGGAACGGTGACCGTCAACGACCTGATCGTGCCGACCGCCGACCCCCGCCTGCCCTTCGGCGGGCGCCGCGCCAGCGGCTGGGGGGTCACGCGCGGGGCCGAAGGGCTGCTGGAGATGACGCGGGTCAAGACCGTCGCGGTGCGGCGCGGCCGGCGGCTTCCCCACACCGATCCGCCGCGCGACGGCGACGCGGCGCTGATGCTGGCGGCGCTCCGCCTCCTCCATGGCGGTCCCGGCACCCGCGCCGGGGTGGTCCGGACCCTGATCCACCGTCTGCGCGAACGCCGGACCGACTGACCCGGAGACCATCGTGACGATAGCTTTGATCCTCGCCGTCCTGATCGGCGCCGTCGCCGGTTCGCGCACCATGCTCGCGCCGGCGGCGGTCTCCTGGGCCGCCTATAGCGGCTGGCTCGACCTGTCGGGAAGCTGGCTGTTCTTCCTCGGCCACCCGGTCTCGCCCTGGGTCTTCACCGCGATGGCGGTGGGGGAGCTGGTCACCGACAAGTTGCCGAACACCCCCAGCCGCAAACGCCCCTTCCCCTTCGCCAGCCGCATCGCCAGCGGCGCCATCGCGGGCGCGGCCATCGGCGCGGACGCGGGGGCGTGGGTCCCCGGATTGCTCGCCGGCGGGCTCGGCGCGGTCGCCGGCACGCTCCTCGGCTACGAGGCGCGCCGGCGCATGGCCGCCGCCTTCGGCCGCGACCGGCCGGCGGCGCTGATCGAGGACGCGGTGGCGCTGGTCGTCGCCCTGCTCGTCGTCGCCGCAGCCTGAGCCGCTTTTCGGAGCAGCAGGGCGTCAGCGCGACACGCCACCCTGCTCCGGAAACAGACCCAGCAGCCCCTCCCGGCTTGCCGGGCAGACGCCGCGCTCGGTCACCAGACCGGTCACCAGACGGGCCGGAGTCACGTCGAAACCGTAATTGACCGCCGGGCTGCCGGCCGGGGTGACGCGGATGGTCTCGATCCGCCCATCGGTGGTGACGCCGGTCAGCTCGGTCACCTCGCGGGCGTCGCGCTCCTCGATGGGGATCTCCTTCACCCCGTCCGCCATGCCCCAGTCGACGGTCGGCGAGGGCAGCGCGACGTAGAAGGGCACGCCGTTGTCGCGGGCGGCCAGCGCCTTCAGATAGGTGCCGATCTTGTTGCAGACGTCGCCGGTCGCCGTGGTGCGGTCGGTGCCGACGATGCACAGGTCGACCATGCCGTGCTGCATCAGGTGACCGCCGGTGTTGTCCACCACCACCGTGTGGGGCACGCCGTGGCGGTTCAGCTCCCAGGCGGTCAGGCTGGCGCCCTGGTTGCGCGGGCGCGTCTCGTCCACCCAGACATGCAGGCGGATGCCCTCCTCGAAGGCGACATAGACCGGGGCCAGCGCCGTGCCCCAGTCGACAGTGGCGAGCCAGCCGGCGTTGCAGTGGGTCAGCACGTTCACCGGCTCGCCCGGCGCCTTGCGGCGGGCGGCCTCGCGGATCAAGGCGGCGCCATGCTCGCCGATGGCGCGGTTGATGGCGACGTCCTCGTCGCAGACCGCGGCGGCCTCGGCGTAGGCGGCCTCCACGCGGGCGGCGGGCGGCAACGGCGCCAGGCGGGCGCGCATCCGCTCCAGCGCCCAGCGCAGGTTGACCGCGGTCGGGCGGGTGGCGAGCAGCCGCGCGTGGGCCGCCTCCAGCGCCGTGTCGGACGGGTCGGCCCGCATGGCCAGAGCGACGCCGTAGGCGGCGGTCGCCCCGATCAGCGGCGCCCCGCGCACCAGCATGGCGCGGATAGCGTGGGCGGCCTCATCGAGGTCTGTCAGCCGCGCGATGGCGAAATCATGCGGCATCCGCGTCTGGTCGATGATCTCCACCGACCAGCCGTCCTGCGCCAGCCAGATGGTGCGGTAGGCCGTGCCGTCGATTTTCATACGCCATACTCCCCGCGCTCGATGCCGCTTCGGCCTTTCGGCCCGACGCGACAATAGGGGGTGGCGCGGCGCGGTTCAACGGGCGTACCCAGGGAACAGGAGCCTGCAAAAAAGTGTTGGTCCGCCACGAAAGCCACCACCTTCCATGCCCCGAAGCATCGTCCCCATGCCCCTGCGCGCCCTGCGATCCAAAGGTTCCCCTCTGCTCTACCGGATGCCGGGGTCGGCGCTGGTCCTGATGGTCTGCGCGGTGGCGCTGCTGCTGACGCTCGGTCTGTCGGCCAGCTTCGCGTTGCGCGACCGCGCGGCGGCCCTGCAGCACGCCCAGGACACCGCCGGCAACGCCAGCCTGCTGGTGGCGGAGCACGCGGCCCGGCTGGTGGAGACCAGCGACCTGATCCTGAAGCAGGCGGTCCAGCTCGCCGGGCCGGCGGGCGCCCCGCTGCCCAGCGACCGGGCGGGCTGGGAACGCTACGCGGCGCTGGTGCGGGGCACGCCTTATCTGGTGTCGATCTGGCTGTTCGACGCCGAAGGGAACCCCGTCCTGACCACCCGCCGCTTTCCCACCCCGGCGATGAACGTCGCCGACCGCGATTACTTCGTGGCCCAGCGGACGGGCGGCAGCGAGGCGGGGGGAAATCTCTTCATCACCGCGCTGGACAACAGCCGCTACAGCCAGGAGCCGCTGATCCTCCTCTCGCGCCCGCTGGCCGCCGCACCGGGTGAGTTCCGCGGCGTGGCCCTGGTCACCGTCTCGCCGCGCTACGTCCGCGACATCTACAAGAGCTTCGACTTCGACTACGCCCGCTCCATCACCCTGCGCCGGGTCGACGGCACGGTGCTGCTGCACGAGACCCAGGGGCCGGACGCCACCGACAGCGCCGCGGCGGAGGCTGCCGGGGAGCCGGAAATCACCGCGTTGCGCCGGGTGGACAGCGTGCCCCTGACCGCTGAGGTGGCCATTCCGGTGAGCAGCGTCATGGAGCGCTGGCACGGGCAGCTCTGGACCTACATCTCCTACGCGCTGGCGGCGCTGGCCGCGGTGTCGGTGATCGGCGGGATGGCCCTTCAGCGCGCGCGTCGGGAGCGGCAGGCGGAGAGCGCGCTCCAGCACGCTTACGACACGCTGGAGGAGCGGGTCCACCAGCGCACGGCGGAGCTGGAGCAGACCAACGCCCAGCTCGAAACGGCGGTGACCGACAAGGAGGTCCTGCTGAAGGAGGTGCAGCACCGGGTGAAGAACAACCTTCAGGTCATTTGCAGCCTGCTGCGCCTTCAGGCCGCCCGCATCGACGAGCCGGCCCGCCGCGCCTTCGACGAAAGCCTGCGCCGCATCCAGTGCATGAGCCTGATGCAGGAGCTGCTCTACCGCTCCGACCAGCCGGCGCGCATCGACTTCGCCGACTATCTGCGCCAGCTCTGCGACGGGCTGGTCCGCTCGACCAACCCGACCGGCGCGCGGCTGACGGTGAACGCCCCCCAGCCCTGGAGCCTGGACGTGGATCAGGCCACCCCGCTCGCCCTGATCGCCAGCGAGCTGGTGTCCAACGCGCTGCTCCACGCCTTCCCCCTCGGCCATCCCGGCACGGTGAGCGTGGAGCTGCTGCCGGAGGGGAGCGAGGGCATGCGAATGGTGGTGCGCGACGACGGCACCGGCCTGCCGCCCGATCCGTCCGCCTCCCAGAACCGCGCGAACGACAAGCGCCAGAGCGGGCTGGGGCTGGTTCTGGTCCGGGCGCTGGCCCAGCAGGCCGGGGCGCAGGTGACCATCGACCGCCAGCCGGACGGCGGACCGGGCACCCGCTTCATCGTGTCGGTGCCCACCCTCTCCAAAGCCCAGACAAAAGCGGCTTGATGAACTGTCAGGGCCGCGGCGGCTCCAGGCGCAGATAGACCATGGCGGCGGCGAGCGCGCTGGCATAGGCGTCCTCCCCGGCGCGCGGCGGCAGGTCGAGATCGCGCAGGATGCTGTCCAGCCTCAGGTCGACCGCGTATTTGCCGGGCGCCTTGGCCTTGCGTCCGTAATAGAGGCTGGACACCTCGATGCGCTGGTTCGGCAGGGCCATGCCCACCATCGGCTGCACCAGCCGGTCCAGAAGCCCCACGGTGAAGTCCAGGTAGTAACCGACCAGCGGCCGGTTGCCGATGAAGGCCAGCAGGCGGGACAGCGCGGGCTCCGCCGGTTCGGTGGGCCAGAAGGAAAGGATCAGGCGCTGGCTTGTCAGGACGCGGCTGCCGCGGATGCGCAGAGCGGCGACGCTGCGCAGATCCGCCGTGGCCGCGTCGAAGGAGGTGGCCTCGCAATGGATCGCCACCCGCTCCCCGCTCTCCTCACCCGACCGCAGCAGGGCGCGGTCAGGATGCTCGCCGAGCAGGCTGACGGTTTCAGCAACGGGGGGTGCGAAGGGGGCGGCAGCCACCGCCCCGTTGGCGACCACGCTGGCAATGGTCTCGGTCGGCATGCCGCCTCCTCTCCCCGCGCGTCCGGCGGGTCAATGGTTCAGGTGGAAGTGGTAGGCGAGCAGTTCCTTGAACTTCTTCACCAACGCCAGACAGTCCTTGAACTGGTCGCGGTCGAGCTTGCCCAGGGACTCCGTGCGGACGAGGTTGTCGGTCTGGGTGCCGGAGACGCTGCCGTCCAGGCCGGCCTTCAGCCGCAGCGTGGACAGGAAGGTGAAGGCATCGGCCAGTTCGCCCGCCACGCCGCGGTCGAGAACGCCCTTGTCGGCGAGCGCCCAGATGCGCTCGGTCGTGTTGGTCTCCGCCATGTGCTTTTCCAGCGCCAGCGCGCGGACGCCGTGGACGATGGGGAAGATGCCGGCCTTCTTGATGTCCACCGCCTCGTTGCGGCGCCGCTCGAACAGGCCGCCGAACAGGCCCGACGGCGTGTCGAAGGCGAGCGCCGGGCGGGCGAAGGCGGTGAAGAACATCTGGTTGTCCTGAAGCCGGCCGAGCAGATAGCCCTTCGCCTCCGCGAGCAGGGAGGCGTCACCGGCCACCGCCGCCGCGTCGTAGAAGATGGCGAGGTTCATCTGCGCCGCCTCGTCGGGCCGGTGAATCCAGTGGAAGAGGGAATCCTTGTACAGCGCCAGCGGGCGCGTCCAATCCGGGTTGGACACCATGATGCGCCCCGGACAGGGCGGGTAGCCGAATTCGACGAGATGGCGGGTGAAGGCGTCGGTCACCTGCGGCAGCGTCGGGCATTCATAGCCGTCGCGCAGGATCAGCCCGTTGTCCTGATCGGTCTTCAGAAGCTGCTCGCCGCGCCCCTCGCTGCCCATCACGATCAGGCAGGAATTGGCCAGCAGGTCCGGCGGCGCCAGCAGCTCGAACAGGCGGCGGAAGATCTTGCGGTTCAGCTCGGTCACGAGGTCGGCGATGAAGGAGACCTTGACGCCCGTGCCGTGCAGCGTGCGGATCAGCCCGACGATGTCCTGGCTGGCCCGGCCGAGATCCTCCGGCGTGGCGGCGCGGTCGACCTTGAGCGCGACGACCTGGGAATGGTTGGACAGGACGGCCAGCAGGTCGGTCTGCTCCAGCAGGCCGACGACCTCGCCCTGCTCGGTGATGACCAGCCGGCGCACCGAATGCTTGGTCATCAGGATCAGCGCGTTGAACAGCAGATCGTCGCGGTCCAGCGCCAGCAGCTCGTAACGGGCGAGCGGCCCAACCGGGCTGTCCACCGGGCGCCCCTCCAGCACCACGAGGTCGCGCAGGTCGGTGCCGGTCAGGATGCCGACGCGCCCGCCGTTCCCAGGGTCCCCGTTCCCGGGACCGCCGTCGCGGACCAACACGCTGCTCGCCTGGTGCCGCTTCATCGCCGCCGCCGCGTCGCGCAAGGACGCCCCGGCCTCGACGAAGACCGGCGGGTGCAGATAGGCCTGCCGGATGCGCGCCATCGTCAGCGCGGCGGTTTCGCGGTTGGACCGCTCGTTGGCCAGCGCGCTCAGCCGGTCCGCGAACTCCTGCTGAATCACCGCGCCGAAGGCGGCGTTCTCGTGCGCCAGCTCGAGAAGGATCGGACGCGGCACCAAGTCGCACAGCGTGTCCTCCGCCGCGACGAAGCTGCGCGCCTGCCCGTCGGAGAACAGCGCCTGGAGGTCGAAGCTGTCGTGGGCGCCATGCACCGCCACCACCTCGCCGCCCCGGCGTTCGTGGACCAGCCCCTGCCGCACCACGAACAGGCAGTCCGCCGGCTCGTCCCGGCTCAGGATCACGCCGTCCCGGGCGTAGACGCCGAGGTCGAGGGCCGCGGAAAGCCGCTGCCGCTGGTCCGGGGTCAGGCGGTCGAAAGGTGGGACGGAGAAATCGAAGGCGTCGGACAAAATCCGCTCCACGAACCGGCGGGTGAATAAAAAAGGCGCCCCAAGACCGCTGTCTTGAGGCGCCTTGAAGATTACACCAGCCCCTTCATCTGCGGAAGGCGGGTGCGACCATTCGCATTAGTGAGCAGAGGCCCCTTCGGCGCCCAGGCCGGTCTGCGACCGGATGTACTGGGCCTTGTAAGCCTCGCGCTCGTCCTGCGCGGCCTTGCTGTTGTCGGTGATCGAGAAGAACCAGATCGCCAGGAACGACAGCGGGATCGTGAAGGCGCCCGGATTGTCGTACGGGAAGATGGCGGCCGGGTTGCCCAGCACCGACTTCCACACGGTCGGGCCCAGGATCAGCAGCGTCACCGAGGAGATCAGGCCGATCCAGCCGCCGAGAACGGCGCCGCGGGTGGTCATACGGCCCCAGAACATCGACATCAGCAGAACCGGGAAGTTCGCCGAGGCCGCGATCACGAAGGCGAGGCCGACCATGAAGGCCACGTTCTGGTTCTCGAAGGCGATGCCGAGGAAGATCGAGACGATGCCGATGACCACCGTGGTGATCTTCGACACGCGGATCTCGTCATGCTCCGACGCGCGGCCACGGGCGATCACCGAGGCGTACAGGTCGTGCGACACGGCCGAGGCGCCGGCCAGCGTCAGGCCCGCGACCACCGCGAGGATGGTGGCGAAGGCCACCGCCGAGATGAAGCCGAAGAACAGGTCGCCGCCCACCGCGTGCGCGGTGTGGATGGCCGCCATGTTGGAGCCGCCGATGATCATCGCCGGGTTGGGCTTGCCGCCCGCCGCCGCCAGCTTGGCCGCGTCGAGGAACGGATAGGCGCCGGTGGCGTCCGGGGCCAGCAGCAGCACGATGGCGCCGAAGCCGATGATGAAGGTCAGGATGTAGAAGTAGCCGATGAAGCCGGTCGCGTAGAACACCGACTTGCGGGCTTCGCGGGCGTCCGACACCGTGAAGAAGCGCATCAGGATGTGGGGCAGGCCGGCGGTGCCGAACATCAGCGCCATGCCCAGCGAGATCGCCGAGATCGGGTCGGTGATGAGGGCGCCCGGCGCCATGATGGCGGTCGCCTTCGGGTGGACCTGCACGGCCGTGGAGAACATCGCCTCCGGGCTGAAGCCGAACTTGGCGAGCACCGCGAAGGCCATGAAGGACGCGCCCGACAGCAGCAGCACCGCCTTGATGATCTGCACCCAGGTGGTGGCGAGCATGCCGCCGAAGGTCACGTAGGCGATCATCAGGACGCCGACGATCACCACCGCCCACAGATAGTCCATGCCGAACAGCAGCTGGATCAGCTTGCCGGCGCCGACCATCTGGGCGATCAGGTAGAAGGTCACCGTGGCGAGCGAGCCGCAGGCGGCCATCGTGCGCATCGGGGTCTGCTGGAAGCGGTAGGAGGCCACGTCGGCGAAGGTGTACTTGCCGAGGTTGCGCAGGCGCTCAGCGACCAGGAACAGGATGATCGGCCAGCCGACCAGCCAGCCCACCGAGAAGATCAGGCCGTCGAAGCCGGAGGTGTAGACGAGGCCGGCGATGCCGAGGAAGGACGCCGCCGACATGTAGTCGCCGGCGATGGCGAGGCCGTTCTGGAAGCCGGTGATGCCGCCGCCGGCGGCGTAGAAGTCCTTCGCCGACTTCGTGCGGCGCGCCGCCCAGTAGGTGATGCCGAGCGTGGCCAGCACGAAGATCAGGAACATGACGATCGCCGAAAAGTTCGTCGCCTGCTTCTGAACCGCGCCTTCGACCGCCGCCGCGTGCACCGACGCGGGGATGAGCGCGCTGGCCGCGACGGCCGCGACGCCCACACGATTGACCAGCGAACGCATCACTTCGACTCCTCCATGATCTGCCGGTTCAGCTCATCGAACTCGCCGTTCGCCCGGTGCACGTAAATGCCGGTCAGGACGAAGGCCGAGATGATGGTGAAGAGGCCGACAGGGATACCCCAGGTGGTCACGCCATTGCCGATCGGGGTACCCAGGAACCCCTTTCCGAAGGCGACCAGCAGGATGAAGCCGAAGTAGATGACGAGCATGGCGATCGAAAGCGTCCACGCGAATGCGCTACGCTTCTGCACCAGCTCCTGAAACTTAGGATTCGCGAGAATCCTCTGAGCGTTTTCTTTCATAGTGCGTCCCCTCGCGAGTGCCGAGCGATTTTTGCAAGGTCATATTAGACACTCGGACCATATGGTCTTTGTAACGAACTATCCCGTCAACAACTTTGATGCAGGCCAACCGCTAAAAAGCGGCTTGACGCAGCCCGCGGCCGTTGTTCCGGAGGCTCGCTCACAAACCCATGGCAGCGAAAGGGCAAGGGATGCACGAAATATCGTGAGGCTTAGGCTTAAGAATTGGTCCGCGGAAGCCAAGGTATGCGACCAAAGGTCACACCTTCCTCCTTCAACTCTTCCGCTTCCTTGTCGGTGGCCTCGCCATAGATCCCGCGCGGATCGGTCTCGCCATAATGGATGCGCCGCGCCTCCTCGGCGAAGCGATCCCCGACGTAATCGCAGTTCGTTTCAACCGTTCGGCGAATTTCCGTCAATTGACGCATGACCTCCGCCGCGAAGCGCTCGCGCAGTTCCGCCGGCACGGGCAAAGTTTCGGGGGTCGGGGAAGCCTTGGGGGCCGCCACGGCGCCACCCGCCGTGGGCGCCGCCTCCGGCGTGCCGCCGTCCCGGGCCGCATCGTCCTTGGCGCGTCCGCCTTTGGCGATGCGCGGGGCCATGGGGGCCTTGGTGATGTGCGTGTCGCCGCAGACCGGGCAGGCGATGGCTTTGGCGGCGGCCTGCGTCTCGTAGGCGTCGCCGTTGCGGAACCAGGCCTCGAACCGGTGGTCGGCCGTGCATTTCAGAACGAAGAGGATCATGTCCCCGTCGGATGCTCCAAGGTGAGAAGACCGGATGGTCATGGTATATGGTCAGGGACCGGTTGCCAGTTCAGCACGACCCCGGCGTCGCGGTCAAACACGCGTCACGACATGAGCGGGAGCATCCATCCCTTGTCCACCCCGTCCTCCGCCGGATCGCCCCACGCCGCGATCAGCCCGCCCTCTCCCTGGGTCGCGCGCTTCGCGCCGCTGGTGCGGGCGGGCGGCCCGGTCCTCGACCTCGCCTGCGGGTCGGGGCGGCATTTGCGGCTGTTCCAGGCGCGCAACCACCCGGTGGCCGGGCTGGACCGCGACCTGCGCGGGGTGGCCGACCTGTCCGGGACGGCGGGGGTGGAGCTGGTGGAGGCCGATCTGGAGAACGGGTCTCCCGTGCCGCTGCTGCGCGACCGCCGCTTCGCCGCGATCGTGGTGACCAACTACCTGCACCGCCCGCTGTTCCCCGCCATCCTCGACGCGCTGGAACCGGGCGGCCTGCTGCTCTACGAGACCTTCGCGCTGGGCAACGCCCGCTTCGGCCGCCCCGCCTCCCCCGCCTTCCTGCTGCGCAATGGCGAGCTTCTGGAGGTCGCGCACGGCCGTCTCCAGGTCATCGCCTACGAGCATGGCGAGGTCGCCTCGCCCAAGGCGGCGGTGGTGCAGCGGCTGTGTGCGGTCAATGACCTGGAGGCCGGGAACGGCCTGGACGGCGACCCGGAGCCCCGCCCCCTGCCGACGTAACGGCCGCTCAGAAGCCGACCCGGTCGAGCGTGAAGGTCCGGTCGTGGGTCAGGGCCGGCACCATGCGACGGGCCTCCTCGACGCGGGCCATGTCCAACTCGGCCAGGACGAAGCCCACCGCCTCCTCCGCGTCGGCCAGCACCTCGCCCCAGGGGGCGACGATCAGGGAATGGCCGTAGGTCAGCCGCCCCTGGTCGTGGCTGCCGGTCTGGGCCGGGGCCAGGACGAAGCAGCCCGTCTCGATGGCGCGGGCGCGCAGCAGCGTGTGCCAGTGCGCCCGTCCGGTCGGCACGGTGAAGGCCGCCGGCACGGTGAGGATCGACGCCCCCGCCTGGGCCAGCGCCCGGTAGAGATAGGCGAAGCGCAGGTCGTAGCAGACGGTCATGCCCACCCCGCCCCAGGGCGTGGCGGCCAGGACCGCGCGGTCGCCGGGCCGGAAGGTCGCGGATTCGCGGTAGCTCTCCCCGCCCTTCAGGTCCACGTCGAACATGTGGAGCTTGTCGTAGTGGGCGACGGTCCGCCCCTCGGCGTCGAACAGATGGCTGCGGTTCGCCACCCGCCCGTCGTCGAGCAGGACGCCCAGCGTCCCGGCGAGCAGCCAGGCCCCGGTCTCCCGCGCCAGATCGGCGAAGAAGGGGATCGCCGGATGCTCGTCCGCCGGCTTCACCCGCTCCAGCACCTTGGCGCGTCCCTGCACGATCATGCTGACATTCTCGGGCAGGGCGATGAAGTCCGCCCCGGCGTCGCGCGCCCGGCGGACCAGATCGCCCGCCGCCTGAAGGTTCGGAAGGATTTCCGTGCCCGCGTTGACCTGGACGCAGGCGGCCTTCAGGACGCCGCTCATCCCCCGATTCCCAGAATCGGATCGAGCTTGCCGGCGCGGTCCAGCGCGTGGATATCGTCGGAGCCGCCGTAGGGCTTCCCGTCGATGAAGATCTGCGGCACGGTCATGCGCCCCTCGGCCCGCTGCACCATCTCCTCGCGGCGGCCCGGATGCATGTAGAGGTCGATCTCCTCATACGCCACCCCCTTGCTGTCGAGCAGACGCTTGGCGCGCGAGCAATAAGGGCAGAAGGGCGTGGTGTAGATGACGACGTCGGCCATGCGTGGGCTCCTTGGCTGTTTTGAACGGTTATAAGATCAACCGCCGCACGGCGTCACCCGTTACGTTTTCATGGCTCACGTTCACGGCTCACGTCTTGACGACGCGCGCCAGGGTCAACGCGTCCACCCGCTCCGCTCCGGCGCGCAGCAGCACCCGCGCGCATTCCGACAGGGTGGCCCCGGTGGTCAGCACGTCGTCCACCAGGACGATGCGCTTGCCGGCCACCCGCGGCTCCAGTCCCGGCCGGACCGCGAAGGCCCCCTTGACGTTCCGCCGCCGCCCCGAGCGGTCCAGCCCGCCCTGCGACGGAGTGGCGCGGCGGCGGACCAGCAGATCGGGAAGCACCGGGCGACCGGCTTGCCGGCCCGCCGCCTGGGCCAGCAGGGCCGCCTGGTTGTAGCGGCGCCGGAACAGCCGCAGGCGGTGCAGCGGCACCGGGGCCAGCAGGTCGGCGTCGGCCAGCAGTTCCGCCCCGGCGCGGGCCAGCCACGCGCCGTAGGCCCCGGCGGCGTGGATGCGGTCACCGTGCTTGAAGCCGAGGACCAGCGGGCGGCTGCCGTCGTCATAGGCCAGGACGGCGCGGGCGCGGGCGAAGACCGGCGGCTCGGCGATGCAGGCGCCGCACAGCGGTTCCCCCTCCAGCGCGAAGTCGAAGGGCGTGCCGCAACAGGCGCAGAGGGGCGGCGCGATGAAGGTCAGTCCGCTCCAGCACGGCGCGCACAGCCCGCCCTGCCGGTCCACCGCCCCGCCGCAGCACAGGCAGCGCGGCGGCAGCAGCGTGTCGAGAATTCCCCCTAAAACCTTGGTCGCCAGCCGCTGCGGAAGGGCCATGGCGGCGCGTCCCTCAGTTCAGACCGGCGATGCGGTCGAAGATGACGAAGGTGTAGTCGCGCAGCGCGATGTAGATCGCCGGCCCGGTGATGAACAGAAGCGCCAGCGTCGCAAAGATCTTCAGATCCTGTTGCAGCGTCGATTCGTTGACGTTGGTCGCCTGCTGGAAGATGGTCATCAGCATGCCGAGCACCGTGGTGACCACCAGGACCGGGGTGGTGATCTTGATGATGACGATCAGCGCCTCATAAGTGGCTCCGATGGCTTCCTCGATGCCCATGGACAAGCTCCCGCGACGTTCGGGGCCGACCATAGCACAGCCCCGCCCTCTCGCCGATGGTTGTAGCCCGCCAGGGCTGGGCTATATTGCGGGCATGACCACGCCCGACAGCATGACCGTCTTCGACCGCGCGCTCGTCCGCCGCCGCCGCGACCGCGCCGTCCCCACATTCGCCGAGCACGCCTTCCTGTTCGAGGAGGTGGCCGAACGCCTCGTCGACCGGCTGGAGGATGTGGCCCGGCCCTTTCCCACCGTGCTCGACCTCGGCGCCCATGACGGGGTGATGGGGCGGACGCTGCGCGGGCGCAAGGGCGTCGAGACGCTGGTCGCCTGCGACCTCTCCCCTGGCTTCGCCCGGCGGGCCGGCCCTCTGGCCGTCGCCGCCGACGAGGAGTTCCTGCCCTTCGTGCCGGAGACCTTCGATCTCGTGGTCAGCAACCTCAGCCTCCACTGGGTCAACGACCTGCCGGGAGCGCTGGTCCAGGTGCGGCAGGCGCTGAAGCCCGACGGCTTCTTCTGCGCGGCCATGCTGGGCGGGGAAACGCTGCTGGAGTTGCGCCGCTGCCTGTACGAGGCGGAGATGGAGGTGGCCGGCGGCGTGTCGCCCCGCGTGTCGCCCTTCGCCGAGATCCGCGACGTCGGCGGGCTGATGCAGCGCGCCGGCTTCGCCCTGCCGGTGGTGGACAGCGACGTCATCACCGTCACCTACAGCGACGCCTTCCGCCTGATGCACGACCTGCGCGGCATGGGCGAGACCAACGCCGTCCTCGCCCGCCGCAAGGTGCCGGCCACCCGCGCCCTGCTGTTCGACGCCGCCCGCCGCTACGCCGAGCGCTACGCCGAGCCGGACGGGCGCATCGAGGCGACCTTCCAGATCCTCTATCTGGCCGGCTGGTCGCCGCACGAGAGCCAGCAGCAGCCGCTCAAGCCCGGTTGTGGGGAGATCCCGCTGGGCGAGGCGCTGAAGGGGTCGGCGGACAGGCTTCAGTGATCCAGAGCGGGAAGGCGTTCACCCGATCATCCGGATCGCCATCCAGCCCAGCACCCCGGCGTTCACCACCATGATGACCGGCGCCGCCCGCGCGACCGCGGAGCGCCACGTGCGCCCCGCCAGATGCCCGGCGAGGCCGACCGCCAGCAGGCTCGGCAGCGTGCCGAGGGCAAAAGCCGCCATGCCCAGCGCCCCGGTCAGCGCGCTGCCGCTGGCCGCGGCCACCGCCACCGCACCGTAAAGAAGACCGCAGGGGATGAAGCCGAGCGCCAGCCCCAGCGCGTAGCCGCGCCAGCCCGTGGGGTTGCCGAACAGCGGCCGGGCCAGCCGGGACACCCGGTCGCCCCACCAGCGCTGCACCGCGCCGTCGAGCCTCGGCACCCAGGCGGTCAGCCCCTTCACCGCATAGCCGAGGAAGAACAGCGCCGCGAAGGCCAGCAGCGCCACCGACAGCCACTTCAGACCCGGCAGCGCCCCGACATGGCCGGCGACCGCCGCCGCCGCCATGCCGATCAGCGTGTAGGTGGTGCCGCGCCCCAGATGGTAGGGCAGCACCGCCGCCCCGGCCAGCCGGTGGAACTCGCTCATCCGCGAGGCCGGGACCTGCTCCAGCCGGGCGGTGACCTGGGCCAGGACGAAGGGGCCGCACATGCCCGCGCAATGGGTCGATCCCCCGACCAGCCCCGCGGTCAGCAGCGCGACCAGCAGCCCGCCGTCGCGGTCGATGACGACGGCGCACTGGTTGAGGCCGGCTTCGAGAAGCGACAGGGCCGAATGGGCGTCCAAGGCGGACCTCCGGTTGGAAGACCGCCCGTGTATAGGGGAAGCCCGCCGCGAAGGCCATGACCTGAGTCAACGGAGCCTGGACGCCCCCTCGCTCACCCCTCGGAGCCCGCCTGCGCCACCTCATGCACCTCCACCGGCTGGGCGGCGTGGCGGTTCATGATCTCCAGCGCCTGCTGCTCCCGCCCGGCGTCGGCCAGATTGACCCACAGCAGGATGCCCCCCTTGTCGAGGTGCTGGAGCATCGGCTCGTTGCGCTTGTCGGTCAGCCAGTTCGACATGACCGAGCCCATTGCCCCGCCGCCCACGCCCGCCGCCGCCGCGGCCGCCGCCGCGGCCAGCGCCGTGCCGCCGGTCGCCAGGACGGCGCCGGTCGCCAGGATCGCCCCGACATAGGCGGGGAACCCGACCGCCACGCCCTTCACGCTGCCGACGTCCTCCGGCGAGACGTAGGACTGGCGCGGCGCGTTGGGATCGTGGGCGATGTCCTCCGCCCGCTGCGGCACATGGCCGAGATGGTCGCGGATGGTCTGGTCGTTGGCGAGCACGCTCAACTCATGGCGCTGGAAGCCGGCGAGGGTCAACTCGTCGACCGCCTTTTGCAGGGCGTCGCGGCTGGCGAAGATGCCCACGGCCTCGCGCACGGCGCCGCGCAGATTGCCGCCGGAGCGGTTCGCGTTCACATCGTTTTCGAAGGTCATGGCGGTCGTCCCCTGTTGCGCTTCCCGGTTGAGCTTCAACCATGGGCGCCGAGCGGAGGTTCCCACCGGGAGAGCAAGCCGCGTCAGGGCTTTCCCGCGGCGGCGGGCGGGGTCACCACGCCCCGCGGCTCCGGCATGGTCCCCAAAAACCACCACAGGCCCAGCGCGATCAGCGCAGCCTTCACCGCCAGGAACAGGGCGATGTGGCGGGCGAGCGGGTTGCGGACCATGGGCGGCTCCATTGCAGCGGGTCTCCGTCGCCAAACCGGGCCAAACTGGATAGTATCCCCGGCCGAAAGACGGATCACACACGGATCGCACAAAAGGACGCGCCATGAAACGGTTGCTGATGCTCAGCCTGCTGGCCCTCGGTCTGACCGCCCCCGTCGCCGCGCCGGCCCTGGCCCAGATCAACCTCCTGGAAGGCCCCTCCATGGTCAAGGCGGTGACGTCCAACGACGCCAGCGCGCTGCGGCTGCTGCTGCTGAAGGGGGAGAACCCAAATCAGGTCGACGCCAGCGGGCGCCCCGTCCTGCTGGTGGCCATCGGCAACGGCCATCCGGAGCTGGTGCGGCTTCTGCTGGACGGCGGGGCCAACCCCAACCGCGCCGACAAGTCCGGCAACACCCCGCTGCACTACGCGGTGGAGGCCGACGCGCCGGAGGCGGTGGACCTTCTGCTGGCCAAGGGCGCCAAGGTCGACCAGGACAACCGCCAGGGCATCACCCCGCTGATGACCGCGGCGCGCTTCGGCCGCGTCGATCTGGTGGAGCGGCTGCTGAAGGCCGGAGCGCAGGCCGACCGCTCCGACTTCACCGGCCGCACGACGCTGAGCTGGGCGCAGGACAGCCGCAACGCCCGCGTGGCGAACATGCTGCGCCAGGCCGGCGCGCGCTGAGGCCGCGATGGGCGACGCCCTGCTCACCTCCGTCCTCGGCGCCGCCCCCCTGAACGGTCCGGGGCCGCTGTTCCTGCTGCTGCTGGCCCTGGCCATCGACGCCGCCGCCGGCGACTGGATCGGACGCGTCCTTCCCGACCCGACGGCGCTGGCGCAACGCGTCTGCGCCTGGGCCGACCGGCGGCTGAACCGGATGGAGCGCGGCAAGACCGCCCGCCTGCTGCGCGGCGCTCTCGTCGTGCTGGCCCTCGTGCTGGCCGCCGTCGCCGTCGGCCTGATCGTCGAGCGGATCGGCGCGCAGAGCCGCGGCTGGCTGCTGGAACTGGCGGTGATCCTCGCCACCCTGCGCGGGCGGAGCGCCTGGGCGCGGGTGCGCGCGGTGCGCCGTGCCCTGGACAAGGGCGGCGTCGCCCCGGCGCGGGACGCCGTCGCTCCCCTCACCCGCCGCCACGCCTTCAGCCTGGACGAGCACGGCATCGCCCGCGCCGCCATCGAAGCCGCTGCCAAGGGCTTCGCCCGCAAGCTGGTGGCCCCGGTCTTCGGCTACGCCCTGCTGGGCGTGCCCGGCCTGCTGGTCTGGGCGGTGGTGGACGGCGCCGACACCGCGCTTGGCCACGCCGGCGTGCGGCACGCGCGCTTCGGCCAGACCGCGGCGCGGCTGGACGACGCGCTGAACGCCATTCCGGCGCGGCTGGCGGCGGTTCTCCTGGCGCTGGCCGCGCCCTTCGCCGGGGCGAGGGCCGGCGGCGCCTTCCGCACGATGATGCGGGACGGCGGCAAGGCGGCCTCCCTCAACATGGGCTGGCCGACCGCCGCGATGGCCGGCGCGCTGGGTCTGGCGCTGGGCGGGCCGCACCGCGACGGCGGCGTGGTCATCACCGAACCCTGGATCGGCGAGGGCCGCGCCCGCGCCACCGCCGCCGACATCGGGCGGGCGCTGGCGGTCTACGCCGTGGCCGGGTTGATCCTGGCGTTGCTGGTGGCGCTGCTGCTGTGGGGGATCGCGGGTCTGTAAAGCGCGGGAGCGGGGGACAAGACGCCGCACGGATTGCACGGACGATTTCACGGAATGCACGGATTTTTATTGATCGTTCCACCGTCCCCTTGGTGCTCCGCGCGAGGGACGCGTGGTTTTTATTAATTATTGTTAATAAAGATTCCGTGAAATCCGTGAAAAATCTTGCCCGCCATGCCCCGACTTGCCCGTGAAAACCACCGGCCCAAGAAAAAAGGCGCGATCCCGAGGGACCGCGCCTTTTTCATGTCAGCGGCGAACCGCTGTTACCACTTGGACGCCCGGTGCGCCGGCTTGCCGCCCTGGGAGTCGCGGCGGGCATGACCGCCGTGCTCGTTGCGGGCATGGTCGCTGCGGCCATGCTCGTTGCGGTTCATCGGACGGCCCTGCGGACGGCCACCCGGGGCGCCGTTCGGCTTGCCGCCCTCGGCACCGCCGTTGGCGTTGCGCACCCACGGCTTCTTGTTGTAGCCGCCGCCGTTGCCGCCACCCGGACGGCCACCCGAACGACCCGCCGGACGACCGCCGCCGCCGGTCTGGAACGGACGCTGCGGCTCCAGGCCCGGAACGACGTGGATGTCGAGGCGGGTGCCGGTGTAACGCTCGATCCGGAACAGGGCGTCGCGGTCGGCGCGGGCGGCGAAGGAGATCGCCACGCCCGAGGCGCCCGCACGGCCCGTGCGGCCGATGCGGTGGACATAGTCCTCCGCCGAGCGCGGCAGGTCGAAGTTGATGACGTGGGTGATGTCGCGCACGTCGATGCCGCGCGCCGCCACGTCGGTCGCCACGAGCAGGCGGACCTGGCCGGTGCGCAGGCGCTGGAGCGTGCGGTTGCGCTTGAACTGGTCCATGTCGCCGTGCAGGGCGGCGGCGGCGTGGCCGGCGTCGCTCAGCTCCTCGGCCAGCGCATCGGCGTCGCGCTTGGTGGCGGCGAAGATGATCGCCTTGCCGACCTCGGGCAGGTCCGCGAAGTGCTTCAGCAGGCGGCGCTTATGGTCCATGTCGTCGGCATGGTGCAGGCGCTGCTCGACGTTCACCGAGGTGGTCGCGCTTTCCACGGCGACGCGCACCGGGTTGCGCAGCAGGTTGCCGGCGAGCTGGGCCATGCGGCGGTCCAGCGTGGCGGTGAACAGCAGCGTCTGGCGGTTGTCCGGGCAGCACTTGGCGATGGTTTCCACATCGTCCAGGAAGCCCATGTCCAGCATGCGGTCCGCCTCGTCCAGGATCAGCACCTCGACGGCGCTGAGGTCGATGCGGTTGCGCGACACGTGGTCGAGCAGGCGGCCCGGCGTGGCGACCATCACGTCCACGGCGCGCGACAGCAGGCGGAGCTGGTCGCGGTAGGGCATGCCGCCGACCACGTCCACGATGTTGTACTTCATGAACTTGGCGTACTTGCGCGCCGCGTCGGTGACCTGCTTGGCCAGCTCGCGGGTCGGGGCCAGCACCAGCACGCGCGGGGCGGCGACGCCGAGGCGCGGCAGCTCGACGGTGCGGGTCAGGGCCGGCAGCATGAAGGCGGCGGTCTTGCCGGTGCCCGTCTCGGCGGTCGCCAGGATGTCGCGGCCTTCCAGGGCCGGCGGGATCGCCTCGGCCTGGACCGGGGTCGGGGTGTTGTATTCGAACGCCTCAAGCGCCTTCACGACGAGCGGGTGGACGCCCAGCCCGGCGAAAGCGTTGGGGGTGACGGTTTCAGTGGTGTCGGTCACGGTTTCGTCGGCGACGGCGGTCTCGGTGACAGAGGCCTCGGTGGCAACGGTCTCGACAACGAGGGCGTCGGCGGCGGTGATTTCGATGGACGACAAGTAGGGTAACCTTTCCTCAGGACCAAGACGGCGCACGGCCGCCGCACCAGGATGGTGAGCGGTGGAACGCCGGCGTTTTCGCCGGGAGGAGGTCGGAAGAGGGAGAGGCGTCTGTCCGAAGCAACGGGCGACCGGGTCCCAAGGAAGGCCGTCCCGCAATATCAAAGCGCGTCTCGCTCAAGAGACGCGCGAGCCTCCAGCGATCAAGACGCCTTACATAATGGGTTGCGCTGCACAATCCAAGAAGATTCTTTCACGCCCCCGGTCGAGTTGTGTCCCCCGGGGCGGGTGCCTGCCGTGCGCGCAGCGCATCCCGGATCTCCTCCAGCAGCACCTCCTGGCGGGGCGGCGCCTTCGGCTTGGAATCGTTCAGGAAATGCAGGCGGTTGACCTGACGCACGATGAGGAACAGCGCCCCCGCCACGATGAAGAAGTTGATCAGGGCATTGATGAAGCGCCCGTAGTTGATGGTCGCCGCCCCCGCCGCCTCCGCCGCGGCGAGGCTCTCGTAATGGCCGCCGGACAGGTTCAGGAAGTAGTTGGAGAAGTCGATCCCGCCCATGACCCAGCCGATGGGCGGCATCAGCATGTCCTTAACCAGCGAGTTGACGATGCCGGTGAAGGCCGCGCCGATGATGATGCCGACGGCCAGTTCCACGACGTTGCCGCGGCTGATGAAGGTCTTGAATTCCTGCAACATGGCTGCGCTCCCGCTTGTCGATCGGAAGAACGCCACAGCCCAGCCGAAGTTTCCAGGGCCGCAAAAGGAAAGGGGCCGGACCCTGCGGCCCGGCCCCTTCCGGAACGTCCCGGACGGCGTTCTTCGCGGCGGCGCTTACCCGACCTTGCCGTGGCAGTGCTTGTACTTCTGGCCCGAGCCGCAGGGGCAGGGCGCGTTGCGCGGCGTGTTCGCCCAGGCGTTGGGGTCGGCCCCCGGCACCACCGAGGCGGCGGCCTCGCGACGGACCATGCCGGCGGGCAGAGGCGCGTCGGCGGGCGGGTAGCCCTGAGCGGCCCCGGCTCCGGCCTCGGCCATCGCCAGCGCCGGATCGTCGCGGCCCTCGTGCATCTCCTGCGGCGGACGGGCGTACAGCTCCTCCGGCTGCGGGGCGATGCGGATCTCGACATGCATCAGCACGGCGGTCACCTGCTCGCGCAGGGTCGACAGCATGGTCTCGAACAGCTCGAAGGCTTCCCGCTTGTACTCGTTCAGCGGGTCCTTCTGAGCGTAGGCACGCAGGGAAATGCCCTGGCGGAGATGGTCGAGCTGGAGCAGGTGATCCTTCCATTCCTGGTCGAGGATCTGCAGCAGCAGGCTCTTCTCCACGTGGCGCATCGTTTCGGCGCCGTAGGTCTCCACCTTGTCCGCGTATTTGCGGTCGGCGGCCTCGCGGACGCGCTCCTCGATCTCCGGCTCGGCGATGCCCTCTTCCTTGGCCCAGTCGGCGACCGGCAGGTCCATGCCCAGGAGGCGGTTCACCTCCTCGTGCAGGCCGGCGATGTCCCAGGCCTCGGAGTAGGAGTTCGGCGGGATCGCCTTATTGACCATGTTGGAGACGACCTGATGGCGCATCTCCAGGACGGTCTCGGCGATGTCCTCCGTGTCCATGATCTCGCGGCGCTGCTCATAGACGACCTTGCGCTGGTCGTTCATGACGTTGTCGAACTTGAGCAGGTTCTTGCGGACCTCGAAATGGTGGGCCTCGACCTTGGTCTGGGCCTTCTCCAGCGCCTTGTTGATCCAGGGGTGGATGATCGCCTCCCCCTCCTTCAGGCCCAGACGCTGGAGCATGCCGTCCATGCGCTCCGACCCGAAGATGCGCATCAGGTCGTCGTCCAGCGACAGGAAGAACTTGGAGGCACCCGGATCGCCCTGGCGGCCCGAACGGCCGCGCAGCTGGTTGTCGATGCGGCGGCTCTCGTGCCGCTCCGTGCCGACGACGTAGAGGCCGCCGGCCTGCTTGACCAGCTCGCGCGCCTCGGCCACCTCGGCCTCGATCTGCTTGATCTTGGCGTCGCGCTCCGGCCCGTCCGGCAGGTTGGCCAGCTCCATCTGGATGCGCATCTCGACGTTGCCGCCGAGCTGGATGTCGGTGCCGCGGCCCGCCATGTTGGTGGCGACCGTGACGGCGCCCGGACGCCCGGCCTGCGCGACGATGTAGGCTTCCTGCTCGTGGTGGCGGGCGTTCAGCACGTTGTGCGGGATGCCGCGCTTCTTCAGCAGCTCGGAGATCAGCTCGGACTTCTCGATGGAGGTGGTGCCGACCAGCACCGGCTGCTGGCGCTTGCGGGCATCCTCGATCAGGTCGATGATCGCGTCGTACTTCTCCGACGCCTTGCGGTAGACCTCGTCGTCCATGTCCTTGCGCTGGACCGGCACGTTGGTCGGCATGTCCACGACCTCAAGGCCGTAGATCTCCGCGAACTCCGCCGCCTCGGTCATCGCCGTGCCGGTCATGCCGGCCAGCTTCGGGTAGATGCGGAAGTAGTTCTGGAAGGTGATGGAGGCGAGCGTCTGGTTCTCGCGCTGGATCGTCACCTTCTCCTTGGCCTCCAGTGCCTGGTGCAGGCCTTCCGAATAGCGGCGGCCCTCCATCATGCGGCCGGTGAACTCGTCGATGATGATGACCTTGTCATCCTTGACGATGTAGTCCTTGTCGCGCTGGAACAGCGTGTAGGCGCGCAGCGCCTGCTGGGCGTGGTGGACCAGCGCCACGTTCTGGATGTCGTAGAGCCCGCCCGACTTCAGCAGCCCGGCCTCGGACAGAAGCTGCTCCATATGCTCCTGCCCGGCCTCGGACAGGCTGACCGTGCGGTTCTTCTCGTCCATCTCATAGTCGTCCCGCGTCAGCTGCGGGATCAGGCGATCCACCTGCACGTACATCTCCGACGAATCGGTGGACGGGCCGGAGATGATCAGCGGGGTGCGCGCCTCGTCGATCAGGATCGAGTCGACCTCGTCCACGATGGCGAAGTTGAAGGGCCGCTGGACCATGTCCTCCAGCCGGAACTTCATGTTGTCGCGCAGATAGTCGAAGCCGAATTCGTTGTTCGTGCCGTAGGTGATGTCGGCGGCGTAGGCGGCGCGGCGCTCATCGTCGTCCAGCCCGTGCACGATGCAGCCGGTGGTCAGGCCGAGGAAGCCGTAGATCCGCCCCATCCAGGCGCTGTCGCGCGAGGCCAGATAGTCGTTCACGGTGACGACGTGGACGCCCTTGCCTTCCAGCGCGTTCAGATAGACGGCCAGCGTGGCGACCAGCGTCTTGCCTTCGCCGGTGCGCATCTCGGTGATCTTGCCCTGGTGCAGGACCATGCCGCCCATCAGCTGCACGTCGTAGTGCCGCTGCCCCAGCACGCGCTTGCCCGCTTCGCGCACGGTGGCGAAGGCGTCGGGCAGGATGGCGTCGAGCGTCTCGCCCTGCGACAGCCGGCCGCGCAGCCAGTCGGTGCGGGCGCGCAGCGCGTCGTCGGAGAGCGCCGCCAACTCGGGCTCCAGCGCGTTGATCTGCTGGACGGATTTTTGCAGCGCCTTGACGGTGCGCGTGTTGGCGGTGCCGAAAATCTTGCGGGCGAGAGCACCGAACATGAAAACCTCGGGGGTGGAACGTCGTGAAGCCGGCTTTTTGACCGGTCTCACATAGGCCCGAAGCAAGTTTCTGTCAACGAGACCCGCCCCTTTGCCCGGCCCTTTGCGGCGTGCATCGCGGGGGTGCCGGCCCTGCCGGGGATGTGGATCGGCGTGTAGCGCGCCCTGGAAGCACCACCGTTCCGCCGCCATATCGCCTTGAACACGGTCGAAGCAAGACGCCGAAGCAAGGCGTCACGGCCGCGCATCACGACCGCTTGCCCCGCGCCGCGAACCCATGCTTAATCCCCCGCGGATTCGGGCGCGGGGCCGGATCGTCCGCACAGCCACCGCCAATCAACGGCCGCCGCCAATCATAAGACGTTCTGTCATGCCATTGACCGTGACAAGACACATCCGCCGGAAGGAAAAGACTCCATGGTGAATCGAGTGTTCCGCGCCGCCCTGCTGTCGATGGCCGCCTGCGGCCTCGCGCTGGCCGCCCACGCCCAGACTCCGGCGCCGACTCCGGCTCCCGCGGCCACGCCCGCTCCCGCCGCGCAGGCCGCCCCGGCCCCAGCGGACGCCGATCCGGTGGTGGCGCGCGTCAACGGCGAGGCGGTCCACCGCTCCGACGTCCAGCGCATGGTCGCCCAGCTTCCGCCGCAGGTGCAGCAGATGCCGCTGGAGATGATCTACCCGGCGGTGATCGAGCAGCTCGTGAACTCCAAGCTGGTGGCCGAGGCCGGCTACAAGGCCAACCTCGCCGGCACGCCGGAGGTCAAGGACGAGATCAAGCGCGCCGAGGAGCGCGCGGTGCAGCGCGCCTACATCCAGAAGGAAGTGCAGTCGCGCATCACCCCGGCCAAGCTGGACGAGGCCTATCAGGCCTTCCTGAAGCAGAACCCGGCCCAGGAAGAGGTGAAGGCGAGCCACATCCTCGTCGAGAAGGAGGACGAGGCCAAGGCGATCATCGCCCAGCTCAAGAAGGGCGGCGACTTCGCCAAGCTCGCCAAGGAGAAGTCGAAGGACCCGGTGGCCGCCGAGCAGGGCGGCGACCTCGGCTACTTCACCAAGGACACGATGGTCGAGCCCTTCGCCGACGCCGCCTTCGCCATGAAGAAGGGCGAGGTGAGCAAGGAGCCGGTGAAGACGCAGTTCGGCTGGCACATCATCAAGGTCGAGGACAAGCGCACCCAGCCGCAGCCGTCCCTGGACGAGGTCAAGCCGCAGCTCGAGCAGCAGCTCAGCAAGGACATCGTGACCAACGTCGTCGACGATCTGCGCAAGGTCGCCAAGGTCGAGACCTTCCAGCTCGACGGCTCGCCGATGCCGAAGGAAGAGCCGGCCCCGGCCGCGCCCAAGGCCGAAGAGCCGAAGAAGAACTAAGGCCCGGCACCGGTTGCCCCCACCCCGGCCCTCCCCCGCTGACGCAGGGGAGGGAGTTTGGTCCCCTCCCCTGCGAAGCGGGGGAGGGTAAGGGAGGGGGCAAGCACCTGACACCCCCGACACCCCCCGCTCCACCAGAACCGCGAGCCCGTCCCCATGGCCACGACCGTCTCCCCCTTGGCACCCGCCGGCTTCCCGACGCTCCCGCCCGTGGCGGGCGTGCGCATCGCCACCGCCAACAGCGGCATCCGATACAAGGGCCGCGACGACCTGATGCTGGCCGTGCTCGACGAGGGCACGACGGTGGCCGGCGTGCTGACCAAGTCGCTGACCTGCTCCGCCCCGGTGATCTGGTGCCGCGACAGCCTGCCCCGCGGCTCGGCCCGCGCGGTCGTGGTCAACGCCGGCAACGCCAACGCCTTCACCGGCAAGGCCGGCGACGCCACCGTCCAGGCGACCGTCGAGGCCGCGGCGACGATCGCCGGCTGCGCCACCGACGAGGTCTATGTCGCCTCCACCGGCGTGATTGGCATCCCGCTGGCCGCCGACGCCATCGCCAAGGTCCTGCCGGGCATGGTCCCGGCGCTGAAGGACGACTCGGCGGCGCTGGAAGCCGGTGCGCGGGCCATCATGACCACCGACACCTTCGCCAAGGGCTCGACCCGTCAGGTCGCCATCGGCGGGACGACGGTGACGATCAGCGGCTTCGCCAAGGGCTCCGGCATGATCGCCCCGGACATGGCGACCATGCTGGGCTTCATCTTCACCGACGCGGCCATCGCCGCCCCGGCGCTGCAGTCCATGCTGTCGGAGTTCACCGAACGCAGCTTCAACGCCATCACGGTGGACGGCGACACCTCGACCAGCGACACGCTGCTTCTGTTCGCCACCGGCAAGGCCGGCAACGCCCCGGTGACCGACGCCCAGGCGCCGGAGCTGGCCGCGTTCCGCAAGGCGCTGGAAGAGGTGATGCTCGACCTCGCACTGCAGATCGTGCGCGACGGCGAGGGGGCGACCAAGTTCGTCTCCATCACGCTGGTCGGCGCCGAGAGCGACGCCGCCGCCAAGCGCATCGCCCTGACCGTCGCCAACTCCCCGCTGGTCAAGACCGCGCTCGCAGGCGAGGACGCCAACTGGGGCCGCATCGTCGCCGCCATCGGACGGGCCGGCGAGCGGGCCGACCGCGACCTCATCAAGATCACCATCGGCGGCACGCTGATCTGCGCCGAAGGCATGGAAGTTCCGGGCTACGACGAGGCGCCGGTCGCCGCCCACATGAAGGGCCAGGAGATCGACGTGCACATCGACCTGGGCATCGGCACCGGCAAGTCCCGCGTCTGGACCTGCGACCTGACCCACGGCTACATCGACATCAACGGCTCCTACCGCAGCTGAGACCGGAGCCGAGACCGACCCTGACGTCATGACCGGCGCGCCCCTGCCCGACCGCCTCGACACGGCGCGGCTGACGCTCCGCCCCTTCCGCATGGAGGATGTGGAGCGTTTCGTGCCGCTGATCGGGGACTGGGAGGTGGCGCGCTGGCTTGCCCGCGTTCCCCATCCCTACGGCCCGGAGGACGGGCGCGCCTGGGTCGCCCTGGCCGCCCGCAACCGGGCGGAGCGTGTGTCGCTCGACCTGCTTGCGGTCCTTATTAAGGACGATGGGCGACCGGTGGGCGGCATCGGGGTGATCCTGGCGGACGGCGAGGTCGGCTATTGGCTGGGCCGGCCGCATCAGGGCATCGGCTATGGCACGGAGATGCTGCGGGCCGTCGTTCCCGCCGCCTTCGCGCTGGGCCTGCCCCGCCTGTGGGCGCGGATCGCCCCGGACAACCACCGCTCCCGCCGCGTGCTGGAGACGGTCGGCTTCACGCCGCAGGGCGCCGCCGACCATTACGAACTGACCGCCGGACGCTGGCGGTTTCTCACCCAGGAGACCGCGTGATGCCGGCCTGCTTCGACCCTTCCTCCACCCCGGTCCCCGGTTCCCTGCCGACCCTGCTGGTCGTCGCGGTGGCCCTGGTGGACGCCGACGGCCGTGTCCTGCTGGCCCAGCGCCCGCCCGGCAAGTCGCTGGCCGGGCTGTGGGAGTTTCCCGGCGGCAAGGTCGACGCAGGCGAGACGCCGGAGGCCGCGCTGGTCCGCGAACTGAAGGAGGAACTGGGCATCGACACCGCGGCGAGTTGCCTTGCCCCCTTCACCTTCGCCTCGCACAGCTACGAAAAATTCCACCTGCTGATGCCGCTGTTCGTCTGCCGCGTCTGGGAAGGCGACGTGATGGCGCGGGAGGGGCAAAAGCTCGCCTGGGTCTACCCGAACCGCATGGGCGACTACCCCATGCCCCCCGCCGACGTGCCGCTGGTGGCGATGCTGCGCGACCTGTTGTAACCGGTTGGGGATTTGCAACGCGGGGGAATTGCGCTACCTTGTCGGGAGTGGCCGGCAGGTGCTGTGAACACCCATCGGCACGCTCCTAGTGCCTAGCCAACGGTGATGCGGATTTCGATCCGCCATCGCCGCCACTGGAGCACCAGGAAAAAGGGCATTTTTGACATGCCTCTTTCTCCTTTCGAAACGGCGGGTGGCCTATTCCACCCGCCGCTTTCACCTTACACGCGACCGGATGCAGTCGCGCCACCGTTTTCCCGCGTCACGCGATGCGCCACCCTTGTCCCCACGCTCTTTCCGGATTGCGACTTCACGAATCGGGTGATCTGTGCCACATCATAGCCGTCGCGTTCGGGATCGCATCCCGGCCACCAGATTTTGACCCGAACACCAGATTCTGAATCGTCCAGAGACGGACCCGCATCTGAACCGCATCGGCGTGGACTCGCTCTTCAATCTCAAGGCCCCTCCGTCGGAGCCGGCCCAGAACCCTGACGGCAACCCCGCCCTGGAGGTTCTGCGGTCGGTCTTCGGCTATTCCGCCTTCCGCGGGCAGCAGGCCGACATCATCGCCCACGTCATCCGTGGCGGCGACGCGCTCGTCCTCATGCCCACGGGCGGCGGCAAGTCGCTGTGCTATCAGGTGCCGGCGCTGGTGCGCGACGGCGTGACGGTGGTCGTCTCCCCGCTGATCGCGCTGATGCGGGACCAGGTGACGGCGCTCCGCGAGTTGGGCGTGCGGGCGGCCTTCCTCAACTCCTCCCTGGACGCCGCCGAGGCGCGCGAGGTGGAGCGGGCCATGGTCCGCGGCGAGATCGACCTCGTCTATGTGGCGCCGGAGCGTCTGGTCACCCCGCGCTTCCTCGACCTGCTGGACCGCACCAAACTCGCCCTGTTCGCGCTGGACGAGGCGCATTGCGTCAGCCAGTGGGGTCATGATTTCCGGCCCGAGTATCTCCAGCTCTCCGTCCTGCACGAGCGGCACCCGACCGTGCCGCGCATCGCGCTGACCGCCACGGCGGACGCGCAGACCCGCGCGGAGATCAAGGACAAGCTGGGCCTGACCGAGGCCCGCGTCTTCCTGTCCAGCTTCGACCGGCCCAACATCACCTACCGCGTCGTCCCGAAAAAAAGCGAGCGCCAGCAGATGCTGGCCTTCCTGCGGGAGAACCACCCCGAGGACGCCGGCATCATCTATTGCATGTCGCGGGCGAAGGTGGAGGACACCGCCAACTGGCTGAATCAGCAGGGGCGGGAGGCGCTTCCCTACCACGCCGGGCTGCCGTCGGAGGTGCGGGAGGCGAACCAGGACCTGTTCATCAAGGGCGAGGGCATCGTCATGGTGGCGACGGTGGCCTTCGGCATGGGCATCGACAAGCCGAACGTGCGCTTCGTCTGCCATCTCGACCCGCCCAAGAGCCTGGAGGCCTATTACCAGGAGACCGGCCGCGCCGGGCGCGACGGCCTGCCCGCCGACGCCTGGATGAGCTACGGCATGGCCGACGTGGTGGGCCTGCGCCAGATGCTGGAGCAGTCGGAGGCCGGCGATTCCCACCGCCGCGTCGAGCGCTCCAAGCTGGAGGCGCTGCTCGGCTTCTGCGAGACCTCGGCCTGCCGGCGCAAGGTGCTGCTGAACTATTTCGGCGAGACGCTGGAGGCGCCCTGCGGCAATTGCGACACCTGCCTGGAGCCGGTGGAGACCTGGGACGGCACCGTCGCCGCGCAGAAGGCCCTGTCGGCGGTCTACCGCACCGGCCAGCGCTACGGCGCCGGGCATCTGATCGACGTGCTGCTGGGCAATTCCACGGAGAAGGTGGCGCAGCAGGCCCACGACGCGCTGAAGACCTTCGGCTGCGGCAAGGAGCTGTCCAAGGCGGAATGGCAGTCGGTCTACCGCCAACTCGTCGCCGCCGGCTACCTGACGGTCGATCTGGAGGGCTATGGCGGCTTCCGGCTGACCGACGCGGGCATCCCGGTCATCAAGGGCCAGCAGACGGTGAAGCTGCGCAAGGACCCGGTCGTCGAGAAGCGCCGCGGCGTCCACGACGCGCTGCGCCGCCACGTCTCCCGCGGCGGCTCCGCTCCTTCCGGCGGCTTGGCCGGCGGCCTGTCCGGCGAGGGCGTGTCGCGGGCCGGCGCGCGCGGCGCCCTGTCGCCCGCCGACGACGCGCTGTGGCACGCGCTGAAGGACTGCCGCACGGAACTCGCCCGCGCGCAGGGGGTGCCGCCCTACGTGATCTTCCACGACAGCACGTTGCTGGAGATGGTCGCGACGCGCCCGATGGACCGCGCCGCCTTCGCCCGCCTGCCCGGCGTCGGCGCCCGCAAACTGGAGCGTTATGCCGACCCCTTTTTGGACGTCATCCGCCAGAAAGGATAATTTTATCCATCTCCCAAAAAAGCGCTTGCGCCGGTCCGCCCCCCCGGTTAATTTCCGCGCCCACGACGCACCGACGTCGACGCCGCAGTAGCTCAGGGGTAGAGCAACTGATTCGTAATCAGTAGGTCCGGGGTTCAAATCCCTGCTGCGGCACCACTCTAAGGCCCTGGAAGGTAACGCCTTCCGGGGCCTTTCCATGTGTGGCATGACTCATCGCGCCGCTTTCCGCAGCAAGGCCGATGTCCCAACCGTCCACCCTCACCGACCTCGCCGCCGCCTTGCGCCGGCCCGTGACGAGCGGGCACGACCTGAAGGCCATCGAGACGCTCTGCGAGACCTTTCTCGACCGGCCCAAGGCCGAGCGGGCACGGGCGGCGCGGGAATTGCCCCGGCTGGCGCGGGGAGCAGACACCGTCCTGCTGCTGTCGGCCATGGCCGCCGTCTCCGGCGACCTGCGCTATTACGACGAACTGCTCGACGCGGTGGAGGGCAACATCGCGCAATCCGGGCTGGAAGGTCTGCTGCACATCCACGCCGGCATCGGGCGCCAGCTCTTTTTGATGCGCATGAACCCGGCGAGCCGCCCCGGCTTCTTCGAGGAGCGGCAATTCCCCTTCTACCGTCGCATCCTCGACGAGATCCGCCGCCGTCAGGCCGTCGTCCCGCCAGCCCGCCGGGCCGGGGGAGCGGACACCGGGCGGGTCGTGCTGATGACCAACCAGTTCCTGTCGCTGCGCCACCAGCCGTCGCGGGACCTGCTGTCCTACGCCGCCCTGCTGGAGGATCGCTGCGGGCGGGAGGTGGTGATCCTCAACACCAACATCATGCCGGCGGAGGTGCACAGCCTGTTCGTGCCCTCCTTCGCGGCGTCGGTGGAGCCCGCCTTCACCGGCGATCAGCGGATCGAGGCGGATGGGCGCGCCTATCGGATGCTGTCCTCCGTCGCGCCCTGCGTCAGCCCCGGCAAGATCGCCTGGTTCCTGGAGGCCATTGCAGCGCTCGACCCGGACGCGGTGCTGTCGCTCGGCGGGTCCTGCGTCGTGGCCGACCTGATGGCCGGGGCGCGCCCCACCCTGTGCATCCCCACCACCAGCGGGGCCACCCTCTCGCTGGCCGACATCGTGCTGGACTTCGGTGGCGGAGCGGCACCCAACCACGGGCTGCTGGCCCGCTCCTGGCGGCCCTTCCGCTTCCTGCATTCGCTGGCCGGGGCCACCCCGAGGAAAGAAGGATCACGCGCCGCCTTCGGGCTCGATGAGGGCGCCTTCGTCTGCACCGTCGTCAGCAACCGGTTGGACAAGGAGGTGGACGGCGCCTTCCTCGCCATGCTGGAGGCGCTGTTCGACCGCGTGCCGCGCGCCGTCGCCGTCTTCGCCGGGCACTCCGACGCCCTGCCCCGGCGGCTGGCCGCGTCACGCCATGCAGCACGGCTGCGGTGCCTGGGCTATGTGTCGGACATGGGCGCCCTGCTGGCGGTCTGCGACGCCTATGTAAATCCCCGGCGGACCGGCGGGGGCGCCAGCGCCGCCGAGGCCCTGGCCGCGGGGGCGGTGCCGCTGTCGCTTCCCGGCGGCGACGTCGCCAGCGTCGTCGGTCCGCGCTTCATCCACCCCGACTATGACGCCTTCGTCGAGCGGCTGGCCGCTCTGGCCACCGATCCCGCCGCCCTGGCCGCCGCCGCCGCGGAGGCCCACGTGCAAGGGTCGCGCCGCGCCGGGCCGGCGGAGGCCGCCGCCGACCTGTCGCGCTATCTCGATGAGGCGGTGGCGCTGTTCCGCAGCCGGCGTTCACCAGTGGATTGATCGGTGCGGAGTGATCCGGGCCGCCGCCGTCAACCGCTTTATCGCACAGGCGGAGCAAACTCCCGGCTTGCTTTGGCGCCGGTGCCTTTCCAATATTCCGCGCTCCCCGACCGGGCGTCCGCTGGGACGCCACGGCGGGTGTCTTATTTTCTGCAACGAGGACCTTTTCATGCGCGCCTTCGACGGCCAGCATTCCGACAACGTCGCCATCAAGCGCACGCGGGAGCAGAAGCAGCTTCAGCTCCAGCAGTTGAAGGAGCAGCTCGCCACCCTGAAGTCCCACGCGGCCCCGGCGATCCGTGAAGCGCTGGTGAAGCGCATCGCCGAGCTGGAGGTGGAAATGCGCCAGCCGCCGAAGCCGCCGCGCGAAGGCCGCGGCGACGGTCCCCGCGGCGAGGGGCGCGGCCCCCGTGGCGATGGTCCTCGCGGTGATGGTCCCCGCGGCGACCGCCCGCGCCGCGAAGGCTCGTTCCGCAGCGAGAGCTTCCGGTCGGATGGCCCGCGTGGCGACGGTCCGCGTGGCGATGCTCCCCTTTCGCCCTTCGCCTCCCCGCGCCGCCGCGGCTGAGCCGCGGAACCCGCCTTGACGCGTCCAGTCCAATGAGTCGCCAGCCGTGAGCGAAAACACCACCCCCGCCCGCCGCCGCCTGTTCGATCAGGCGTGGCTCCTGATGATGTTGCCGCCGCTGTTCTGGTCCAGCAACGCCGTCCTGGGCCGCGCGGTATCGGGCGAGGTGCCGCCGGTCGGGCTGGCCTTCTGGCGCTGGACGCTGGGGATGCTGCTCGTGCTGCCCTTCGCGTGGCGGCACCTGCGGCACGACGCGCGGGCGCTGGCCGCCCAATGGCCGGTCGTCCTGCTGCTGTCGGCGCTGGGCATCGCCGTCTTCAACACCTTCCTCTATGTCGGGCTGCACACCACCACGGCGCTGAACGCGGTGATGATGCAGTCCTCCATGCCGGTGCTGATCGTGCTGATGAGCCTGGCCCTGTTCGGCGACCGGGTGACCCCGCTGCAAGGGGTGGGCATCGCCGTGTCGCTGGCCGGCGCCCTGACGCTGATCGCGCGGGGCGACCCGGCGGTGTTGATCGGACTGCAGCTCAACGCCGGGGATTTGTGGGTGCTGGCGGCGGTGCTCGGCTACGCCGCCTACACCGCCCTGCTGCGCCGCCGCCCGGCGGTGCATGGGCTCAGCTTCATCGCCGTTACCTTCGCGGGCGGGGCGGCGATGCTGCTGCCTTTCTACCTGTGGGAAAGCGCCGGCGGAAACCCCATGCCGATCACCCCGACGGCGCTGGGGGCGGTCGCCTATGTGGCGCTGTTCCCGTCGATCGCCGCCTATCTCTGCTTCAACCGCGCCGTGGCGCTGGTCGGCGCCAACACGGCGGGGATGTGCATCCATCTGATGCCGGTGTTCGGGAGCATCCTCGCAATCCTGTTCCTCGGCGAGCAGCCCCACCTCTACCACGCCGCCGGCATCGGCCTGATCGCGGCGGGCATCCTGCTGGCGACCCGCCGGAAGAGCTGAGGCGCGGGGACGCGGAAGGCGCCCCCGCGTCCGTCGCGCTCAGTAGCCCAGGCTGCGCGGCAGCCAGAGCGCCAGCCCGGGGAAGACCACCACCGCGGCCAGCGCCAGGAACATCGCCAGGATCAGCCAGCCGACCCAGCGCACCGTGGCTTCCATGGTGGTGCCGGCGATCTTGCAGGTGACCATCAGGTTGACGGCCATGGGCGGCGAGAATTGGCCGATGGCCAGCTTCATCGTCAGGATCACGCCGAACCACACCAAGTCCCAATTGAAGTGGTTGGCGATGGGCACCAGGATCGGCAGCAGGATCAGGAAGGTGGACACCCCGTCCAGGAACATCCCGATCACCACCAGCGCCGCGATCAGCAGGGCGAGAACGCCGTACTGCCCGATGCCGAGATCGACGATCCCCCGGGCGATGGGGTCGATGACGCCCAGCGTCCCGGTCGCCCAGGCGAAGACGCCGGCCAGGGCCACCACCATCAGGATGATCGCGGAGATTTCCGCGGACTCCACCAGCACGTCGTAGACCGTGCGCAGGGTCAGCGTCCGGTAGATGAAGAAGCCGACGAACAGGCCGTAGACCGCGGCCACCACCGCCGCCTCGGTCGGGGTGAACAGGCCAGCGCGCATGCCGCCCAGGATGACCACCGGCGCCATCAGGCCCCAGATCGCCTCCTTGAAGGTCTTCCAGATCGACGGGCGCGTCTCGCCCTCCCGCGCGACCTCGCCGAAGCCGTTGCGGCGCGACATCCAGACCGCCGGGATGACCAGGGCCAGACCGGCCAGGATGCCGGGAATCATGCCCGCCGCGAACAGGGCCGGCACCGACGCCTGCGGCACCATCACGCTGTAGATGATGAAGGCGATGGAGGGCGGGATCAGGATGTCCGTCGCCGCCGCGGCGCCGATGACGCTGGCGGTGAAGGCGCGCGGGTAGCCCTCGCGCAGCATGGCCGCGGTCATCACCGCCCCCACCGCGGCGGAGGTCGCCGGGCCGGAGCCGGAGATGCCGCCCATGAACATCGCCACGATGATGGCGACCGCCGGTAGGGCGCCCTGCCGCTTGCCGATCACGGCCAGCGCGAACTTGACCAGACGCTCCGCCACGCCCGACCGCTCGAAGATCAGCCCGGTCAGGACGAACATGGGGATGGCGAGCAGCGGGTACTTCGCCATGCCGGTGTAGACGGTGGTCGGCAGCGACATGATGCCGAGGCCGGCGACACCGATCACCACCGCCCCGGCCAGCGCCAGCGCCGCGCCGATGGGCACGCCGGCGATCAGCAGCGCGAAGAAACCGCCGAACAGCAGCGCGGTGATCATTGTTCGTCCCCCCGCGCGACGCGGATGCCGCGGCCCAGCGCCCGCAGCACGATGACCACCGACAGGACCGGCAGCCAGATCGAATAGATCCACTGCGGCACGCCCAGACCGGGCGACGTCTCCTCGAACCGGTACTCGTCCCAGACCATCCGCGAGCCGTAGACGGCGAGCCCCAGGAAGACCAGCGCCGTCACGGCGATGGCGAACAGTTCGGCCCGGCGGCGCATGACCGGGCGCAGCCGGTCCACGAAGTAGGTGATGCGGATGTGGTGGTTGCGCACGACCGCGACCGAGGCGCCGAGCATGGTCATCACGACCATCAGGGCGATGGCGTATTCCTCCGTGAAGGCGAGCGAGATGTTGGTCAGATAGCGCGTGATCACGTTGGCGAAGGTGATCGCCCCCATCGCCGCGATGGCCAGCGCCGCCAGCGCCTCCTCGATCCGGATGGGAACGCGCGGGCGCGGCTCTTCGCGCCGCGTCAGTTCGGGGTCTTCGGTCATGAACGGGTTCTCTGGACGGGGACGGGCGGGCTGGAACGGACTTTGGAAAGGAATGGCGCCCGTCCGTTGGCCGCCGGAGCGGAAGCGGACGGGCGCCGGGCGGGTTTACTGGCGGCCGGCGATCGAGGTCTCGGCGGCCTTCACGAGGTCGGGGCCGATGGTCTTGGCCCACTTGTCGTAGACGGCGCGGGTGGCGGTCTGGAACGCCTTCTGCTGCTCGGGCGTCAGCTGCACGACCGCCACGCCCTGGCCGGCCAGCTCCTTCAGCAGGCTGTCGTCCTGGGCGGTGATGCCCTTGCGGGCAATGGCGACCTCCTCCGCGGCGGCCTGGACGGCGGCGGCGCGCACCGCCTCCTGGTCCTCCTTGGACCAGCTGTTCCAGACCTCCTTGTTGACCACGAAGATCAGCGGGTCGGCGACGTAGCCCCACAGGGTCAGGTGCTTCTGGCCGAGCGTCGGCAGCTTGGCGGCGGTGAAGACGGCGACCGGGTTCTCCTGCCCGTCGACGGCGCCGGTGGACAGAGCGGGCTGCGCGTCGGCCCAGCTCATCTGCGTCGGGTTGGCGCCCAGCGCCGTGAAGGTGTCGAGGTAGAGCGGCGAGCCGACGACGCGGATCTTCAGGCCCTTCAAATCCTCCGGCTTGCTGATGGCGTGCTTGGAGTTGGAGACCTCGCGGAAGCCGTTCTCGCCCCAGGCCAGCGGCACCACGTCCTTGGTGGCGAGCAGGTCGAACAGCTGCTTGCCGACCGGTCCCTGGGTCAGCGCATCCATCGCCTTGTGGTCGGGCATCAGGAAGGGCAGCGAGAAGAGGTTCAGCTCCTTCACCTGCGGCGACCAGTTGATGGTGGAGCCCACCGCCATGTCGATCACGCCCTGGCGCAGCGCGGTGAATTCCTTGGTCTGGTCGCCGTTCACCAGGGCGGAGCCGGGATACATCTTCACATTGATGCGCCCGTTGGTCTTCTCCTTGACCAGCTCGGCCCAGCGGTCGCCGCCGATGCCCCAGGGGAACGGCTTGCCCAGCACGGTGGACAGCTTGTACTCGGCCTTGTAGTCGGCCGCCGCCGCGCCGTTGGCGACCACGCCCGGCAGAACCATGGCGGCCAGCGCCAGACCGGCGAACAGCGCCTTCATCGACTTCATTCTTGTTTCCTCCCGCATACCGCAAACGAAAGATCGGACCGGGATCGTACAGAGGCACGCACGACTGTTCCACGCGGAATTTGACGCCCCGCCCCCAAGCCTGGGACAATGCGGGCATGCAAACGCGGATGTTCCCAACAATCGGGCTTTTGGTGTTGGGGCTGGCCCTTCCCGCGGGCGCGGCCCTGGCGCAATCGGCGGCGGGACCCGCCGTCCCGCTCGGCCCCAACCCCAGCGAGTGCGAGATCCAGGCCGCCCTGTTCGGCGCCGCGGGACCCGGCTGCCCGCCCATCGTCATGAAGCGCCCGCCGCCCCCGCCCGTCGCGGCGGCATCGCCACCGGCTCCCGCATCGGCTTCCGCATCGACTCCCGCCCCCGTTGCCGTGCCCGCCCTGCCGGGGACGCCGCCGGACCCGCCCGTCGCGGCGCTGAAGGCCGGGCTGCGCGCCGCCTTCCGGATCGGCTTCGATTTCAACTCGGCACGCATCCGCCCGGAATCGCGGGCGGTGCTCGACCGCATCGGCGCTGTGATGACGGCGCCGGAGGCGGCAACCGCCCGCTTCCGCATCGTCGGCCACACCGACGCGGTGGGCGGCGACGCGGCCAACCGGGCGCTCTCGCAGCGCCGGGCCGAGGCGGTGGCGGATTATCTGGCGGAACGGCACGGCGTGCGCCGCGACCGGCTGGACACCGCCGGGATGGGCGCGCGGGAACCGCTGCTGCCCAAGACGCCGAAGGCCGCGGAGAACCGCCGGGTGGAGATCGTGAATTTGGGGGGGTGAGGGCTCTTCTCCTCCCCCTGCGAAGCGGGGGGAGGTCGGGAGGGGGGCTCGACGCTTGAACCTTATCCCCTACCCGTCCAGATCGTCCCAGCCCCGCCGCTCCCAGGCGCCGTCGATGAAGGCGGCGGCGCGGGACGAGCGCGGCAGGCCGCAGCAGGTCAGGACCGAGGGCGGAACCCGCCCGCCGCCGCGGCTCCACCACAGGCTGGCGCGGGGCGGCAACGGGCCGACGCGCTCCTCGACCACGGTGGCGACGGTGGGGTCGGCGCCGTTGGGCTCCGGGCGGCCCAGAATCGCCATACGCGCCGGCAGGGCGTCCACGTCGGCCCCGGCGCGGCAGGCGTCGGCAGCAATGGATTCCGCGCGGGTGAACCAGTGCAGGCAGGCCACCGGCACCACCGCGAGGTCGGTGCCGTAGGGCAGCGTGCCGACGATGGTGAAGGGGTACTGCCGCCCCACCCGGTCGGCGCTGGGCATCATGATGCCGGCGAGCGGCGGTTCCCCGCACAGGCCGGGCGACAGGGCGAAGCGCCAGACCGGGGCCGACTGGAACAGCCGCTCCCAGGGCGAGCCGAGCTGGCGCACCGCCGCGTCCAGAACCTCCGTCAGCCAGGCGTCCCAGGGAAGCAACACGCCGCGCGGCAGGCCATAGCCCACGAAATCGCCGCGCGCCGGCACCTTTCCATGGAAGCCCACCGCGAAACCGGGGCTCATCAGCCGGCCCCGCCGTTGTTGAGCACACGGGGAGCCGGCGAGGCCGGCTGGCCGAGCACGTCGAGGACGCGCGACACCAGCGCCTCGTCCGGCGGCACCGGGGCGAAGCCGGCCTCCACCAGAGCGGCCAGATGATCGCCGAGCGCCCGGCGCTCCGCCTCATGGGCGGCGCCGGGGAGCGTGCGCTGCCAGTCGGCGGCCAGCCATTCGGCCAGAACCGCCGGGTCCAGCGGCTCCCGCCCGCCGATCATGGCGTAGGCGCGCAGGCTCTGCCGCAGCAGGTCGGGCCGCGCCCAGCCGGTGCGCAGCTGCTCCTCCAGCCGCAGCACGATGCGCGACAGGAACACGCTGCGCAGCGCCCGCCGGTAGACGTCCTCGGCGGGCAGGCCGACGCGCTCCCCCTGCGACAGGCCGAAGCCAAGCAGGGACGCCCGCCGTTCCGCCCGCTCGGTCCAGCCGGCCGGCAGGGCGCGCAGCGCGTCGAGCGCCGGCAGGACCGCCAGAAAGTCGGAATCCTCCACCCGCGTCAGCGAGCGCGGCGGGGTGTCGAGGACGCGCAGCCGCTCCTCCGCCACCGCCACGGCGGCCTCCGCCCGCGCCAGCAGCGCCTCGTTGGCGCGGTGGCTGCTCAGCCCGGCCAGCCCGAGCAGCAGGCCCGCCGCCGCCGTCCCGCCCAGCGCCCAGACGTGGCGCCGCCGCCGCGCCCGCTCCAGCGCGCGGTCAACCCCGACCATGTTGGCCTCGGGGAAGACCACCTCGGGCAGCAGCCGCTCCAGGAAGAAGGTCTGGGCCGGCGATTCCGCGGAGGCGCCGGGCTGGGTGGCGCTGGTCAGGTAGATGCCGCGCAGCAGCGGCACCGCCTCCTCGGCCTCCGCGGTGAAGGCGGTGTCGACGAGGTCGGCCAGCGCCGCCTCGAAGGCCGCCATGCGCAGCGGGAAGGCGAAGGCGTCGCCGCGCCGCTGGATGTCCGGCTCCTGGTGCAGCCGTTCGGGAAGCCGCTCCTCCAGCCGGCGCAGCAGCGCCGCGTATTGCGCGTGGAAGCTGGCCAGCGGGCCGGGCGGCAGGTCCTCCACCGGGAAGGTGATGCCCCAGATCTGGGCGCGCTCCGCCCGGTCCAGCGGGTCGAAATAGGTGGTGAAGCCGTCCACGAGGTCGGCCTTGGTGCACAGCAGATAGACCGGCACGCGGATGCCGAGATGGGCGCGCAGCTCGCCCAGCCGCTGGCGGATGGTGATGGCGTGGTTGTGCCGCTCCGCGTCGCTCCAGCCGGCGAGGTCGGTCAGGCTGATGGTCAGCAGCACGCCGTTCACCGGCTGGCGCGGGCGGTGCTCCTTCAACAGGTCGAGCAGGCCGGACCAGACACGGCCGTCGATGGCCCGGCGGCTGTCCTGGGTGGTGTAGCGGCCCGCCGTGTCGATCAGCACCGCCTCGTCGGTGAACCACCAGTCGCAGTTGCGGGTGCCGCCCAGATTCTGCACCGGCATGCCGTCCAGCCCGCCGCCCAGCGCCGCGCCCAGCCGGGCGTTGGCCAGCGCGGTCGTCTTGCCCGAGCCGGGGGCGCCGATCACCAGATACCAGGGAAGCTGGTAGAGGTACTGGCCGCCCCAGCGCGCGCCGAAGCGCTGCGTCTTCAGCCGGTCGATCACCGCGTCCAGCCGCTCGCGCACCGTGCCCAGCTCGTCCAGCGACGCCTTCAGCTCGGGGTCGCGCGACGCCGCCAGCGCCTCGACGAAGCGGGCGTTGGCGGCGCTCTGCCGGCCGTCCTCGTGCCGGTTCAGCGCGTACCACAGGCCGAGCAGGACCAGCGCCGGCAGCAGGCGGGCCAGGCCGCCGAACCCGAGCAGCGGCATCACCGCCCAGCCGAGCAGCCCCACCGACAGGGCGACCGCGAGCGTGGTCCACCAGCGCAGGCGCGGCGCCATCGCCGGGTCGGCGCGGCGGGCTCTGCCCTGGGACGTCTTGGAGCGGGTGTGCGGAGATGCTTCGCGCATGGGCCGCGGCCTATTCGGGGTAGAGGCGGACATCGACGCGCCGGTTGGCGCCCCGGTTGGCCGGCGTGGTGTTGGGGGCCAGCGGTTCGCGCTCGCCCCGCCCTTCGGCGGTCAGGCGCTCGGCGCCCAGCGTGCGCTCCAGGATCTTCAGCACCGCCACCGCCCGCGCCTCGGTCAGCGCCTCCGGCGTCGGCAGCCCGCCGCCGCGCGGGGTCTGGTCGTCGGTGTGGGCGACCACGACCACGCGCCCCGCCTCGGGACCCAGCGCCTGCCCGACGCGGTCGACCACGGCGCGGTAGCGGGCGCGGATCGCGTCGCTGCCGGTGGCGAACATCCCCGCTCCCTCGATGCGGATGACCAGCGCCCCGTCGTCGCCGGCCAGCACCGCCACGGCGCCGGAACGGATCTCCGGCTGGAGCAGGGCGGTGACGCGGACGGCCAGCGCCGGACCCGCGCTGGGCGGCGGCGGCGGAACGGCGCGGACCAGCTCCAGCGGCCGGTCGGGAAGCAGCGCGCCCAGCCGGCTCACCACCGCGTCCGCCCGGCCGCCCAGCGAGGCCGACAGGTTCAGGAACAGCCCGCCGAGCAGCGTCGCCACCGCCACCGCGGCCAGCCAGGGCGGCAGGACGTGCCCCAGCGGGCGGAAGCGTTCGGCGACGCCCCGCCATTGCGGCGACAGCGCGCGCTCCCGCTCGCCGCGCAGGCGGCGCAGCACGCGGAACAGCTCGTCCCGCAGATGGGCCAGGTCATGGGCGCCGCGCGGCTTGTCGCGGAATTTGCCTTCGAAGCCCAACGACAGGCAGGCGTAGAACAGCTCCAGCTCCAGCCGGTGCAGGCGCGGATCGCTCAGCATGGTGTCAAGCAGGTCGAAGAAGCGGTCCGGCCCGCCGGCGCCGGGATCGACCACCACCGCCAACCCCTCGCGCGCCCAGCGGCAGCGGGCCCCCCAGGGGGTCGCCCGCACCACGTCGTCCAGCATGGTGCACAGGGCGAAGCGGGCGACGCGCACCTCCTCCGGCGGGACGCCGATGGCGGCGGCCTCCTCCTCGAAGCGGCGGACCTCGGCGAGGATGGCGTCGCGCAGCCCCTCCGGGTTCTCGTGCCCCGAGCGTTCACGCAGCGCCCCGGCGAGGTCGAGCAACGGCCCGGCGGCGGCCAGCAGGGGATTCAGCGCGCCGCGCAGCCGCGCCGGCTGGTCCGGCGGCGCCTCCGCCTTCGGGCGGTCCTCCGGGGCCACGGCGGGCCCCGCCGCGAGGAAGGCCGGGAGCGCGCGCGGCCCACCGCCGGACTCCGCGGAAAACTCTCCGCCGTCCCGCAGGCCCGCCCCGCCGCCGAAGCGTCCGTCCGATTCCATGCCCCCGCCGCCGCTCTGCTGTATGATGATCCGTGTGATGGGAAATCCCCCGCCGGAGGAGGTATAGCAGGCCCGGCCGGATGGGGAAATCGGAGGGTTTGATGCAAATCGCGGAAGAGGTCCGCGGCGACGTGACGATCCTGCGCCCGCTGGGTCCGATCGACAGCGCCGCCGCCCCCCGGTTCGAGGCGCGTTTGATCGCGGCACTGGCCCCCGCCGCATCGGATGCCGCCGCCCCGGACGCGCCCGCAAAGGCGCCGGCCGGGCTGGTGCTCGACCTGTCGGCGGTGACGCAGCTGACCCCGGCGGGTCTGCGCTCGCTGCTGCTGGCGGTGCGGCAGGCGCGGCCGGGCGCGGGAAACGCGGGCGGGCGGGCGGGGGTGCGGATCGTGCTGGCGGCGGTGCCCGACCCGATCCGCGGCGCGCTGGAGGAGGCCGGGCTGGCGGCGCTTCTGGAGAGTCACGGCGACCTCGACTCCGCCGTGCGCGCCGCCTCACAACAATGAACTAATCCATATTGCGAAGACTGGAGTCGTAGAGCTGCTGCGCGAGAATAGTCTTCAGCAGCGCCTCGACGGTAATGCTCATGTAGCGCGCCCGCTGTTCCAGACGCCGATAGACGTCGAGTGGCAGATCAAGCGTCACGTTGACCCTGCTGGCGTGGGGAAACTCGGCCATATCCCCTCTCCATCTCTGTGAACCGCGTCACGCGACGCCGGGCCACAGACGATAGGGCTCTCCTCCGGCGCGGTCCATGGCGCAGTCCGCGAAGCACGCTGTGCGGTTGCGCCGGGCCTCTCCCCCAATTTGGAGCGCGTCAGGCCGCGGCCCGCAGCGACCGGTGGACCTCCGCCAGGATTTCGTAGGAGCGCACCCGCGCCGCGTGGTCGTGGATGGCCGAGGCCACCATGATCTCGTCGGCCTCGGTTTCGGCGAGGAAGGAGGCCAGGCCGTGCCGCACCGTCTCCGCCGAGCCGACGATGGAGCGGGACAGCATGTTCATCGCCTGTGCCTTCTCCAGCGGCGACCAGAAGCTCTCGATGTCGTCGATGGGCGGCGGCAATTGGCCGCGGGTGCCGCGGACCAGACGGGCGAAGCTCTGCTGGGCGGAGGTGAAGAGGCGGCGCGCCTCCGCGTCGGTCTCGGCGGCGACGACGTTCACCCCGACCATGGCGTAGGGCCGGTCGAGCTGCGCCGAGGGCGTGAAATTCTCCCGATAGACCTGCAGCGCCCGCATCAGCGCGTCCGGCGCGAAGTGCGAGGCGAAGGCGTAGGGCAGGCCGAAGGCGGCCGCCAGCTGCGCGCCGAACAGGCTGGAGCCGAGAATCCACAGCGGCACCTCGGTGCCGGCGCCGGGCACCGCCTGCACGCGCTGGCCCGGCTGGACGGGACCGAGCAGGGCCTGAAGCTCCAGCACGTCCTGCGGGAACTGCTCCGCCACCGATGGGTCGCGGCGCAGGGCGCGCAGCGTCATCTGGTCGGTGCCGGGCGCCCGGCCCAGGCCGAGGTCGATGCGGCCGGGGAACAGCGCCTCCAGCGTGCCGAACTGCTCGGCGATGACCAGCGGCGAGTGGTTGGGCAGCATGATGCCGCCGGCGCCGACGCGGATGGTCGTGGTGCCCGCCGCCACATGGCCGATAACGACCGAGGTCGCGGCGCTGGCGATGCCGGTCATGTTGTGGTGCTCGGCCAGCCAGTAGCGGCGATAGCCCAGCCGCTCGGCGTGGCGGGCGAGGTCCAGCGTGTTGCGCAAGGCGTCGCCCGGCGTGCTTCCTTCCGGCACAGGGGCGAGGTCGAGGACGGAGATGGGCGAGTGGGATGTGTCGTTGGTTGGCATGAAGGGGGTATCCAGTGAAACGGGACGATCGGGGGAGGCTTTTACCCCCACCCCGGCCCTCCCCCGCTGGGCGGGGGAGGGAGATACTCGCTAAGCGGCGGCAGTCCCCTCCCCCGCTGGGCGGGGGAGGGTTAGGGTGGGGGCAAGCGTCTGCTAGAACGCCGCCCCCTCCTCCACCCAATCCTGAACGCTCCTGGCCAGCGCCTGCCCCTCAGGCAGGAAGGCCAGCGAGACGGAGTTGATGCAGAAGCGCATGCCGGTCGGCGGTGGGCCATCCGGGAAGACGTGGCCCTGGTGGCTGCCGCAGCGGGCGCACAGCGTCTCCACCCGCACCATGCCGTAGCTGTTGTCCTGCACCAGCTTCAGGTGGGCGTTCTCGTACGGCGCGGTGAAGCTGGGCCAGCCGGTGCCGGATTCGAACTTCGTCCCGGAGCGGAACAGCGGCAGACCACAGAGACGGCAGGCGTAGGTGCCCGGCTTCTTGTTGTCGAGCAGGCCGCCGCAGAAAGGCGCCTCCGTCCCGTGGCTGAGCAGAACGTGCCGCTCTTCGTCCGACAGGCGCTCCACCAGCACCGCGCGCTGGTCCGGCGTCGGCGGCGTCAGGTCGAAGGGTCCAGCGGTCGGAGAACGGTCGGCGGGGGCGGACATCGGGCGGCTCCAGTGACGGGATGACGGTCCTAGGGGATATGGGCCGGTCGGTCGCGGATGACACCCGGCGTCAGGCTGCTATCTTCCCTGCACGGAACGAATGGAGGAAGAGACCAGCCATGACCGGAACGACCACCGGAACGACCGGCGCCTGGACGCACCTGACGGCGTCCGACGGGCACCGGCTGACCGCCTACGAAGCCCGGCCCGTCGGGGCGGAAAAGGGGCGGCTTCTGATCGTCCAGGAGATTTTCGGGATCAACGGCCACATCCGCCGCGTCTGCGACGGCTACGCGGCCGACGGCTACCGCACGCTGGCCCCCGCTTTGTTCGACCGGGCGGAGCGCGGGGTGGAGCTGCCCTACGACGAGGCCGGCGTTCAGCGCGGCCGTGACCTGATGGGTGCTGTCAGCGTCGAGGACGCGCTGACCGATGTGGCGGCGGGACTCGCCCATCTCGGCGGGGCGGAGGGGGCGGCCATCGCCGGCTATTGCTGGGGCGGCACCATCGCCTGGGCCGCCGCGTCGCGCCTGCCGGTCCGCGCCGCCATCGCCTATTACGGCGGCGGCATCGGCAACCGGCTGGACGAGGTTCCGCGCACGCCCGTGCTGCTGCATTTCGGGGAGACGGACCACGCCATTCCCGTGACGGTGGCCGAGGAGCTGCGCCAGCGCCACCCCGGCGCCATCACGCACCTCTACCCGGCCGGCCACGGCTTCAACTGCGACGAGCGCGCCAGCTACGACGCGGCGAGCGCCGCCCTGGCCAAGCGGCGCACGCTGGGCCTGCTCCAGGCGGTGTTCTGAAAAAGAAAAGGCCCTTCCTCCGCCGCGGGAGGAAGGGCCTTTCTTCAGGTCACGCCGTTACGTGGCGACGTCCGGCTTGGTGCGCCCGGTGTGGCGCTCGATGCCGCCCAGTTCCGCCGCCAGATCGGCCAGCGGCTTCAGCGCGACCGGGGCGTCCAGCCCATGCTCGCCGCCGACCGGCTCGTACCGCTCGAAGTAGACGCGCAGCGTGGCGCCCGACGTGCCGGTGCCGGACAGGCGGTAGACGATGCGCGAGCCGTCCTCGAACCCGACGCGCAGGCCCTGCCGCTCCGACCGGCTGCCGTCCACCGGGTCGGTGTAGGCGAACTCGTCCGCCGCCGCGACCGTGCGCCCGCCGAGGGCCGTGCCCGCCAGAGAGGACAGCGTGCCGCGCAATTCGGCGATCAGGGCGTCGGCGGCCTCCTGCGGGATGGCCTCGTAATCGTGCCGGCCGTAATAGGTGCGCCCGTAGGTGCCCCAATGCTCGGCCATCAGCTCGGCCACCGACAGGCCGCGGGCGGCCAGCACGTTGAGCCACATCAGGACGGCCCACAGCCCGTCCTTCTCGCGCACATGGTCGGCGCCGGTGCCGAAGCTCTCCTCGCCGCACAGGTTGATGCGCCCTGCGTCGAGCAGCGTGCCGAAGAACTTCCAGCCCGTCGGCGTCTCGTAGCAGGCGATGCCCAGCTTGGCCGCCACCCGGTCCACCGCCCGGCTGGTCGGCATCGAGCGGGCGACACCCGCCAGCCCGCCCTTGAAGGCCGGCACGTGGGTGGCGTTGGCGGCCAGCACGGCCAGGCTGTCGCTGGGCGACACGAAGACGTTGCGGCCCAGGATCATGTTGCGGTCGCCGTCACCGTCCGAGGCGGCGCCGAAGTCCGGCGCGTCCGGACCGAACAGCCGTTCGACCAACTCCTCCGCGTGGGCGAGGTTCGGGTCGGGGTGATGCCCGCCGAAATCCTCCAGCGGCGTGCCGTTGATCACGGTGCCGGCGGGGGCGCCCAGGCGGCGCTCCAGGATCTCCGTGGCGTAGGGGCCGGTGACCGCGTGCATGGCGTCGAACACCATGCGGAAGCCCGACGCGAACAGCTTGCGGATCGCCGCCATGTCGAACAGCGATTCCATCAGCTCCGCGTAGTCGGCCACCGGGTCGATGACCTCCACCGCCATGACGCCGAGCGCCGTCTCGCCGAGACGGTCGAGGTCGAGGTCCGGCGTCTCCAGCGTCTTGTATTCGGTGATGGCCTTGGAGCGGGCGAAGAAGGCGTCGGTCATCGACTCCGGCGCCGGGCCGCCGTTGGCGGCGTTGAACTTGATGCCGAAATCGCCGTCCGGGCCGCCGGGGTTGTGGCTGGCCGACAGGATCACGCCACCGATGGCGCCGCGCTTGCGGATGACGCAGGAGGCCGCCGGGGTGGACAGAATGCCGCCGCGCCCGACGACCGCGCGCGCGACGCCGTTGGCCGCGGCCATGCGCAGGATGGTCTGCACGGCGGTGCGGTTGTGATACCGCCCGTCGCCGCCGATCACCAGCGTGGCGCCGGACAGGCCGTCGACGCAGTCGAAGATGGATTGGACGAAGTTTTCCAGATAGCGCGGCTGCTCAAAGACCTTCACGGCCTTGCGCAGCCCGGAGGTGCCGGGCTTCTGGCCATCGAAGGGCGTGGTCGGACAGGTGACGGGAACCACTGGACGTCCTCTCTTGGTCGTGTCGGGCCGGGGCGGCGCGCCGTCGCACCGCCGTCCCGGCCCCGCCACGATGCGCGGCTTTGCGCCGCCGTTCAACTGGGCCGAATGACACCTTACCTTCGGAGGCCCACCTTCGGTGGGCTGAAGCTTTACGCCTCTTCGACCGAGACGGCTTCCGGACCCTTGTCGCCCTGGCGGACGGAGATGCGGACGCGCTGGCCGTCGTTCAGCCCCTGCAGGCCGGAGCGCTCCAACGCCTTGATGTGGACGAACACGTCCTGGCCGCCGCCGTCCTGGGCGATGAAGCCGAAGCCCTTGGTGGCGTTGAACCACTTCACGGTGCCCTCGGTCTGGGTGGCCGGGCCGCCCGCCGCACGGCGCGGGCCGCCGAAGCCGCCCCGGTCGCTGAAGCCGCGATCGCCACCGCGGTCATTGAAGCCACGGCTGTCGCCCCGGCCACCGAACCCGCGGTCGCCGCCGCGATCACCGCCACGATCCCCACCCCGATCGTTGAAACCACGGTTGCCGAATCCGCGGTCACCCCCACGGTCGTTGCGGTCGCCGAAGCCCCGCTCACCGAACGACGGGCGCGGACCCTGGGCACGGGCCGGGCGGGCCGGGGCGGCGGTGGAGGTGTCCACGGAATGCAGGGCGGAGACCTGGTTGCCCTTGCGCCCCTCGACGATGTCCACCACGACGGTGGCGCCGTCCGGCAGGGACTCGTGACCGGCGGTGGCGACGATGGCGGCGGGGATCAGGGCGTCGGGCGACCCGTCCTCGAATTTGACAAAGCCGAAGCCGCGGTTGGGATCGTACCACTTGACGGTGGCCTGAACCTGGGTGCCGAGGACGACGGGCTGGCGGTAGACGTGCTGGCGCGGGGGTTGACGGTGCATGAGACCCACTGAACTCCAAAAGGCGACTCGGCACCGGCCTCCGGTGCCCGACAGAACACATCGCCTTTCCCCGCGCGAATCACAAGACCGCAGGAGCGCCGTTTCGCGCTCCCGCGGCCCTGGTGCCATTTTTCTCCCGGACGGGCGGCCTCAGATCAGTCGCTCGGGGTTCAGCCGCTCGGGATTGGGTGGCGGTTCCTCCGGCGGGACGGGGATCGCGTCCGGCGGCTCCTTGATCGGCGGGCGCGACGGGTCGCCGGGCATGTCCGGCATGCCGGGCGGCGGCACCGGCATGTCGGGAGTCGGCGGGGAAGGAGGAAGGGGGCCGGCAACGCTCAAGTCGGCGGCCATCGGTTCGGCCATCATCCGCGCCGTCGCCATCAGCCGCCCCCGCCCAACGTGCCACCCGTCGCGCCCGGCGCGGCACGGGTCAGCCCGCGCGCCTTGTCCAGCGACTCCATGCAGAGCTGCTCGTTGCCGTCCTTCGCGGCGGAGCGCGCGGCGGTCACCAGCGACTCGATCTGGGCGTTGCGCGCCGCCTGCCCCATCGACCCACCCTCCATCGAGGAACCGCTGTTCGGCGCGGCGTCCGGCCGCACCGCCGGGGCGGTCGGCATGGGAGCGCCGGTGCGCGGCGGCTCGATCACCGCCTGATCGCCCGATGCCGGCGGCGCCACCACCCCGCCCGAGCGGGCGAGCTGGTCCGGCGTCGCCCCGGAACTGCCGCCCAGACCTCCATCGGGCAACGCCCCGTCCCCCGCGGTGGAGCCGGAGCTTCCCGGCGGCGTCGCGACCGGCGGCGGGCTGGCCGACAGGTTGTTCTCGGCGGCGAAGCGGTCGACCAGCGCGGCGCAGCTTCCCTGCGCCAGAGCGGGACCGGCACCGCACAGCACGAGGCCGGCGGCGAGCAAAAGCCCCTGTGGGATCGGATGTCGTGCCATCGGTTGCCTCCCCATCAGCAATACCACCCTCAACCGGTGTAGCGGCGCGGCGGTTCCGCCCGCCCTTGCCCGCTTTTTTCCCGCCACCGGCACCATTCGTCGGTGCCGTTTCGCCCACTCCTCCTGTTGAAGGCGCGAAAGACGACAGCGGAGGAGAGGGGGTGCGATGGACGGCAACCGCGAAGGCCGTGCGAATGTTTCGGCCGAGGCCGAAGCCTTCTACACGGAGAGCCTGAAGGTCCTGAAGGAGTCCGGCATTCCTTTCCTGCTGGGCGGCACCTACGCGCTCAGCGCCTACACCGGCATCACCCGGCCCACCAAGGACATCGACATCTTCTGCCGGGGCGGCGACTTCCCGCGCATCCTCGCGCATTTCCAGGACCGCGGCTTCGGGACGGAGATCGAGGACGAGCGCTGGATCGGCAAGGTCCTGCACGACGACCTGTTCTTCGACGTGATCTTCAACTCCGCGGCCGCCATCAACCCGGTCAACGACCGCTGGTTCGAGGAGGATCACCGCGCGCTGGTCTGCGGCGCCGACGTGCAGCTCATCCCGCCGACGGAAATGGTCTTCTCCAAGGCGTTCGTGCAGATGCGTCACAAGTACGACGGCCCCGACGTCGCCCACATGATCCTGAAGCAGCACGCCCACATCGACTGGAAACGGCTGCTCGGCCACATGGAGCAGTATTGGGAGGTGCTGCTGATGCACGTCCTGAACTTCCGCTTCATCTACCCGACGGAGCGCGACCACATCCCGGATTGGCTGTTGCAGGAGCTTCTGGACCGGCTGAACGAGCGCGCGAAGCTGCCGGTGCCGCAGACCCGCATCTGCCGGGGGCGGCTTTTCTCGCGCGAGGATTATCGGATCGACGTCACGGACTGGGGGTTCGCCGACGTCGTCGGCGAGGAAACGAAGCATGGCTGAACACATTCGGGCTGAAGGAACGATCAAGGTCGCCGCCATCGGCGACATCCATGTGGGGGAAACCTCCACCCACCCCTACCGCGAGCTGTTCCAGGAGATCGCCAACCGGGCGGACGTGCTGGCGCTGGCCGGCGATCTGACCAACCACGGCAAGCCGCGCGAGGCCGAGGTGCTGGCCGAGGACCTGCGCGCCATCGGCATCCCGGTGGTCGCCGTGCTGGGCAACCACGACCACGAATGCGGCCATGTCGAGGAGCTTCAGCGCATCCTGGAGCAGGCGGGCGTCCGCTTCCTCGACGGCAACCCGGTGGAGATCCGCGGCGTCGGCTTCGCCGGTGTGAAGGGCTTCGGCGGCGGGTTCGAGAACCGCATGCTCGACGCCTTCGGCGAACCGGCGATCAAGCAGTTCGTGCACGAGGCGGTGAACGAGGCGATGCGGCTGGAAAGCGCCCTGCGCCAGCTGGAGACGGAGCGGACGATGGTCGTCCTGCACTACGCCCCCATCGCCGAGACGGTGCGCGGCGAGCCGACCGAGATCTACCCCTTCCTCGGTTCATCCCGTCTGGCGGAGACCATCGACCGATTCCATGTCCAGGCGGTCGTCCACGGCCACGCCCACCACGGCAGCTACGCCGGCAAGACCCTGCGCGGCACGCCGGTCTACAACGTCGCCCAGACCATCGAGAAGGAGTCGGGGAGGCCTTACGCGCTGATCGAGTTGTGATGGAACAGGCGGCGTCAGCCCGGCCGCCGCGCGCCGACCCACAGCGTGCCCAGCCCGGCCGCGGCGATCAGCGCCCCGCCCACCAGCACCGCCGGCGACGGGCTTTCGCCCCACCACAGGAAGCCGATGGCCGCCGAGGCGGCGATCCCGAGATAGTCGATGGGCGCCAGCACCGCCGCGGGCGCCCGGCGGAAGGCGGCGGCGTTCAGCAGGATGGCCGCCCCCGCGGCGAGGCCCAACAGCAGAAAGGCCGGCAGGTCGGCCGCATCGGGCATCCGGAAGCCGGTCAGCAGAGCCGCCGGGGCGGTCAGAAGGCACCCCGCCAGCACGAAGACCAGCCCGGTGGCCGCCGGCCCGTCGGCCTGGACGGTCCGCCGGGTCGCCAGGATGCAGACCGCGTTCAGGAAGGCCATGGCGAGCATGGCGAGGCTCCACGGCTCCAGCCGCGTCGGCGGGGCGATCAGGAAAACCCCGGCCATCCCCAGCACGACGCAGACGGCGGAGGCCGCCCCCGCCCGCTCCCCGATGGCCGGGCCGGACAGCAGCACCACGAACAGCGGGGCCGCGTAGGACAGGGCGACCAGGTCGGCGAAGGGCAGATGCTGGGTCGCCGCGTAGAAGATCAGCGCCGCCCCGACCCCGCTCAGCGCCCGCACCACGTGACCGCCCGGCCGGGTGACGGACAGGACGCGCCGCCCGGCCATCGCGACGGCCGCCGGGGCGACCACCGCCAGAGACAGCAGGAAGCGCAGGAACAGCACCTCCGCCGCTCCGTAGCGGGCGCCCAGCTCGCGGGCCAGCGCCCCGGCGGTCAGCACCAGGGCGAGCGACGCCGCCATCAGCAGCGCCGCCCCCGCGATGCCGGACCGCCGCTCCGCGCCCGTCATGGCGGGCAGGCGCTCCGCGCCCCTCCGGGCGGATCGGACGGTCCGCTCAGCGGGCGGAACGCTCAAGCGTCGCGCACTCCCTCAGGAACTCCTCGCGCAGCTCCCGCGACTCCAGCATCTCGCCGTGGAAGGAGCTGTTGACCATGCGGCTGTCATGGCCGGCGCGCACGCCACGGTGGGTCTTGCACATGTGCACGGCGCTGATCCGCACGGCCAGCCCGCGGGGCCGCGTGGCCTCGACGATGAAGTTGCCGATCTGCTTGACCAGCTCCTCCTGGATCTGGAAGCGGGCGGCGAAGTGATCGACGATCCGGTCGTACTTGGACAGGCCCAGGATGTTGCCGCCCTTGGCCGGCAGGATGCCGATGAAGGCCGTGCCGTAGATCGGCATCAGATGGTGCGCGCAGGTGGAGCGCACGGCGATCGGGCCGGTGACGATCAGATGGTCGAATTCCTCGGCGTTCCGGAACTCGGTCAGTTCGGGCGGCGGCGCGAAGCGGCCCTTGAGAAGCTCGCGCACCAGCATCTTGGCGACACGGCGCGGCGTGTCGCGGGTGTTGTGGTCGTTGCGGTGGTCGATCCGCAGCACGTCGAGCAACTCCTCGACCTTCCGCGCCGCGGCGTCGATCATGGCCGCCTCGCCCATGGCGTCCAGCGGCGTGTCGAGCGCCTCGTTCGACCGGCGCGCCTCCATCGCCTCCTGCACGAGGGCGAGAACATTTGCCTGCACCGTCATAAAACCCGATCCCTTCTTTCTTCTTCCCATGTCCGGCTTCCCGTGTCCGGCGAGGTTGACGCCGGCGGGTCTCAACACTGATCTCAAAGCTGGCTTGCCGGCTCCGGACGCGGCATCGGCCCGCCGACCCGTTCCGCCGGGAAATGGAGGGACGCCCGCAGGCCGGCCCCCGCCGCGCCTTCCAGCAGCAGCCGGCCGCCATGCGCCTCCATCAGGCTCTTCACGATGCTGAGCCCCAGACCCGACCCCTGGAAACGCCGGGTCGCGCCGTCCTCCGCCTGATAGAACGGCTGAGCGGCCTTTTCAATCTGCTCCGGCGTCATGCCGATGCCCTGGTCCTGCACGGCGATGACGAAGCCGCCCTGCGGGTCCAGCCACGCCTGCACCTCGATCGCCGAAGGGGCGGAGCTGAACTTCACCGCGTTGGACAGCAGGTTCAGCAGCATCTGCCGCACCGCCCGCTCGTCGGCCTGAAGCACCGGCCAGACCGCCCCCGCCGCCGTCCGGATCGTCCGGCCGCGCCCCGCCTGGGTGCCCAGCACCGTGGCGATGGCAGTGCCGACCACCTTGCGCGGGTCCATCGATTCGAAGGTCAGGCTGGCATGGCCCGATTCCATCTGGGCGACCGTCAGGATGTCGATGACCAGGCTCAGCATGTGCCGGGCGCTGCCCAGGATGTAGCCCGCATACTGGGCGTGTTCCCGGCGGGTGTTTTCCTTCGTGCCTCCCGGCGCGCTCCTGCCGGCGCCGGTTCGATCGTCCTCTGGGACGCCGCCATCGTCGCGGATCAGCTCCGAAAAGCCGATGATCGCGTTCAGCGGGGTGCGCAGCTCGTGGCTCATGGTGGCCAGGAAGCGGGTCTTGGCCTGGCTGGCCTCCTCCGCCTGGGCGATGGCCGTTTGCAGGGCGCCGGCCATCGCTTCCATCCGGTCGTGCGCGCGGCGGATGGTCCGGTTCTGGATCAGCAGCACCGTGATGAACAGGACGCCGCAGACCGCCAGACCGGCGGCCAGCATCGAGAACAGCCCGTGCAGGTAGAGCAGATGGTCGTGCCCCTCATCCACCAGCTCCCCGCCGAACTGGGAGGCGACGGAAGCGAAGGCGTTCAGCTCACGGTCGACGGGCTCCAGCACCGCCAGGGCGGCAAGGGCCTTCTCCGCCGGCGGCAGCGGCCCGTCCAGGATCGTGGCGACGGCGTCCAGCGCCTCCTCCAGCCGCGCCACCGTGCGGCGATGCTGCGGGTAGCGGTCCACAAAGAGGGAGGCCTGCCCCCGCCCCAGCACGGCGATGCGGTTGCGCACGATGTCCAGGCGGAGCTGCACCTCCTCCGCATCGATCTTGGTGCCCGGAAGCGCGCTGGCCAGGATGCGCTGCTCCAGGCGCGTCACCTCGCCCACCGTCTGGCCGGCGGCCCAGGCGAAGTTGTACGGCGCGGCGCCGCGCAGCGCCTCGCCGTAATTCACCACCAGCAGCGACAGGTAGGCGGCGGCCAGTCCGAATCCGCCGGTCAGGATGGCCAGCCAAAGCCCCAGGCGGCGCGCGCGGTCCTCCGACGCCCAGCCCAGCAGGCGGGACAGCCGCGTGCTCCCTTTCGGCGCGGTCTCGATCGGCGAACTCACAGGGGGTGCCTTCACTTCACGGTCAGCCGGGCAACCTGCCAGACGGAACGTCCGAAATATTTCTGCCGGTTGGCTTCCGGATCATGGTCGAAATCATAGACGATGAACAGGGGCCCCTTGTCGCTGACCGGCATGTAGGCCCCGTCGCGCTTCATCGCCAGGATCACCTTGCGGTTCCGCACGTCGTCCATGGGGATTTCACCGGTGTAGTCGTTGAGCGCCGTCGCGGTCAGTGTTTCGCCGCGCGCCTCCACACGCTCCATCAGGCGGGCCAGCGGCACGCCCTCGAAGGTCACCTTCTCCTTGTACCAGGGGGTGGCGGTGGTGAAGGCCACCATGCCCAGCGCTTCCAGCATGGGACGGTCGAAAACCGCCATACCATCGCGATTGGTCGCCCCGATCTGGCCCGACACGACCAGGATCGGCTTTTCCGTCGGCTCCGGCAGCGTCCCGGCGCTCGCCGCGCCGGCAAGTACAAACAACGTCAGAGCGACAAGACGGCAAACAACTCTATCCACCATATCGGCTAACCGTCCGCTATTCGGCCATGCAACCTTTATCATGATTGCTTTCTAGGGACGATCCAACGAAAATTCTGTAAAAATCAGCCATCGAAATTTCACATACAGAAAGGTGCGTCGAAATTCGTTCATATTTGCCTCGCGAAATGATCAGCTCGCACCGACTCGGCATCATCGTTTCTGTCCGGCTTTTCACATCTTTCCTATGCACATCCCGACCAACGGAACGCTTATGGACGCATTGATTCCGGTCCCATCCGCCCTTCTGCCGCCGGACGGCTATATCCTGGGGATCGGAACGAACGTGGAGCCGGACCGGAACGCGGCGCGGATCGCCGCCCGTCTGGCCGATCTGTTCGGCTCTGTCCTGCTCAGCCGCTTCTACCGCACGGCACCGGTCGGCATGGCGAGCGCCCATCCCTTCGTCAATTACTGCGCTTATGTGCCGAGCGCGCTGGACCCCGCCTGCTGCAAGGGGCTGTGCGTGGGGATCGAGCTGGCGCTGGGCCGCGACCGCGCGCACCCCTGCTGCAAGACGCGTGACCGGCCCGCCGACATCGACCTGATCGGGCGGGTGGGCCGCTCCGTCCCGGCGGACGGCTTGACGGCCCTGCGCCCGGACCCCTATCTGGCCGCTCCCTTCGCGGAGATCGCCGCGTTGCTGACCGGGAAGCCGGTTCCACCGCCGCGGGGCGACCTGTGCGCCGCCGCCATGCCGGGCTGCCGCATCGGCTCGCCCCGGTTAGGCGAGGCGCCGGCCACCATCCACCGCGACGACGGCGCCGGTCTGATAGTGGTTCCGGAGGATGGCCTCCACCGCCATGCCGATGGCCTCCACCCCGCCCTCCTCGCCGAGCAGCGTCTCTGACAGCACCCGCGCCCGCGCCTCGGGGCCGTGCCACTCCTTGAACAGGATCGGCCCCGGCTGGACGACGTTGACCTTCACCTTGGGGGCCAGCCGCTTGGCGAAGGACAGCGCGAGGTTCTGAAGCCCGGCCTTGCTGGCGCAGTAGGCGTCGAAGGCCGGGTTGGGGTTGTCGGCGTAGATGTCGGTGATGTGGACGATGTCGGCCCGCCGCGCCGAACAGGCGTCCAGCAGCGGCGCCAGCTCGCGGTTCAGCGCGAAGGGCGCGCGCACATGCACGGCGTGGAAGACGTCGAGCTGCCGCAGCGCGTCCGCGGTGTCCGCCGCCGTCACCTCGAAGGCGGAAGCGTTGTGGATCACCGCCCGCAGGCTGCCCGCCACGGCCCGCACCGCCTCGGCCAGCCGCGGCCCGCCGTCCGGATCGGCCAGATCACCTTGCAGGCAGACCGTCCCGGCGGCGCGCAGCCGCTCCAGCTCGTCGGTGGGCGTCCGATAATGGGCGATGACGGGGTGCCCCAGCGCCATCATCCGCTCGGCCAAATGCAAACCGACGCGGCGGCCGGCACCGGTGACGAGGATGGCGTCCTGCAACAGGGGTACAGTCATGAGAAAGCCCTTCAGCAGACTGCGGAACCGGTCGCGGAAGGAGGAGGTGGTGACCCCGGCTGGACTCGAACCAGCTGCCTACGGTTTAGGAAACCGTCGCTCTATCCAGATGAGCTACGGGGCCACGGCGCTGAACATAGCGGCTCCGCCACGACTTGCCAACCATCCGTCTCCGGCCCGTCTCCGGCACCCCGTCGGGACGGCCGACCGAAAAGGTCACCGCCGGCACCAGCGCAGCGCGTGGAGCGGCCGGCGAATCCGCTGGGCATGGGCACGCCGCTGCGTATACTGCGCCCATGGCACGCATGCTTTACCTGCGCGACATCGAGGTCGATGTGCACGTCCGCTGCCGCGCCTGCGGGCACGAGGGCGTGCTGCCGCGCGCGGACATGAACCGGCGGTTCGGACCCAATTACCCCGTCCTGTCCATCGCCCCGCACTACCGCTGCTCGCGCTGCAACTCCCGCGACACCGAAAGCCGTCCGGCCCCCCCGCCCTTCGCCACGCCCGTGACGGCGATGCCCATGGAGGAAGCGCCGTCCTTCGCCGGACCGCTGGCCGCCCTGCAGGGGCTGCTCGACGCGGTGCGGAGCCGCGGCGAACCGATGGACGAGCCGGACGCGGAGGACGCGGCCCCGGCCTTGCGGGCGCCTGCCCTCCCACCCTCGACCGTTCGGGTCGAACCCGTCGCGCCAAATCCGGATTTGGATTTGGATCTGGAACTGGAGCGGCTGGCCGCGGACGGTGGCGCCGCTCCCGAGTCGGGCCGTCGCCCACTGTGGGAGCCGGTGTCGCTCGCCGATCTCGCCGGCCATGACGACGACGCGGCGGACGACGCGGAGCGGAACGACGGCGGGACGGATCTCGACGACGACGAGGACTGGAGCCCGCGCCGCTGGACTCTTCTGGACCGGGACGCCGATCAGGATGACGGCGAGAACGACGAAGCGGATCGGGTCGAGGCCGTCGCCCCACCGCCGACTCCACCCACCCGGACGAGCCGCCCGGCGGTTGCGGACGATCCGGACGACGACGCCTCCCGCTCCTTCGACCGCACCATCGCAGCGCTGCGCAGCATCCTGGACGGCCGCGGCGACGCCCCCCGCTTGGAGGAGGCTGCGTCTCCGCCGCCTCCCTCGCTGTCCGCTTTCTCGATCAAAGAGGCCATCGGTACCCCACAGGACGCCGATCCGGACGAAGACGCCCCTCGCGACGATACCGACGACGCCCCCGATGAGGCGGAGCCGTCCAACGACGACATTCTGGGCTTCGCCATCCGCGACCCGGACAAGACCCCGCCCCCTTGGGAGCGCGCCCGGGAGCGCGACCCCTCCCCCACCGGCAGCGAACCGCTGGACCGCACCATCGCCGCCCTGCGCAGCATGGTCCAGAAGGCCGCCGCCGACCGCGACGAGGACAAGGACAAGGACGAGGACGAGGACGAGGGTAAGGACGACCGCGACGGCGGCGTGGTGACTCCGCTGTTCGGACGGTCGCGCAAGCCGGCCGACGATGTCGATGTTGATCTTGATGACGGTCCGGAGGAGGACGGCGCGGAGGACTGGCAAGCCGACGCCGACGACGCCTTCTGGAACCGCGAGGACGCGGATAGGGCGGATCGGGACGACGAGCCGGACGAGGATGGCGCCCCCGTGCTGCGCAAGTCCGCCCAGGAACAGGAGATGGAAGAGGCGTTGCGCGCCCTGCGCGCGCTCGTCGAGGCGGAAGGCGATTTGGACGAACCGCCAAGCCCGGCCTGGAAAAGCGAGGCGCCCCCCCGCCCCGACGCGGACGGCTTGCCCGGCTTCAGGCCGCTGCCGCTCCGCGCGCCGGAGCCGGAATCGGAACCGGACGATGCCGACGAACCTTTGAACCTCGTGGAGCCGGTCCCGCTGAATGAACCGGAAAAGCCCAAGCCCGGCGATGGCAGGCGGTCCGAAGGCAGCGGGTCCGCCAAGAAATCCGCCAAGGACGATTCGAGCACGCTCGGCAAGACCCTCGCCGCGCTGCGCAATATGCTGGAGTTGGACGGCAAGCAGGGGCGCTGAGGCCCCGCTTGCCCGTCCCCTTGAATCAGCCGTTTTCCGCCAGGACCGTGCCCGCCAGATAGAGCGAGCCGCAGATCAGCACGCGGGCCGGTCCACCAACCCGCCCCTTCAGACTTTCCAGCGCACTCGCCACATCCGCCGCCGCCGCGCTGTCGGCGATGCCGCAGGCGCGGGTGGCCGCGGCGGTGTCTTCCGCCGTCAGGGACGCCTCCTCGCCGGGGATGGCGACGGTGCGGGCGGCGGTGACGAAGGGCGCCAACGGCCCCAGGAACTCCCGCGGCTCCTTGCTCGCCAGCATGCCGTAGACCAGCAGCAGGGGCCGCTCCGGCTCCTCCTCCGCCCAGCGCGCGGCCTGGACGGCCAGCACCTCGCCCGCCGAGTCGTTGTGGCCGCCGTCCAGCCACAGGCCCCAGCCGGCGGGCAGCGCGTCGGCCAGGGGACCGCGGGTCAGCCGCTGCAGGCGGGCGGGCCAGTCCACAGCGGCGAGGCCGCGGCGCACCGCCGCGTCGTCCACCAGGACCGGAAGATGGTCCAGGCAGGCCAGCGCCACACCGGCGTTGACGATCTGGTGCGCCCCGGCCAGCCCCGGCAGCGGCAGCTCGATGCGGCGGCGGGCGCTTTCGAAGCGGAAACCGCCGTCGGTCGGCGTGACCGACCAGTCATGAACCGGCGCGCCGATCCCCTCGGCCCGAACGGCCAGGGTACGGGCGGCCTCCTCCGCGGGCTGCGGGAAGATCACCGCGGGGACGCCCGGCTTGAAGATGCCGGCCTTCTCGCCCGCAATGGCCTCCAGCGTGTCGCCGAGGAACTGGCGGTGGTCGTAGGAGATGCGCGTGATCGCGGTGACCGCCGGGCGGTCCACCACGTTGGTGGCGTCCAGCCGCCCGCCCAGCCCGGTTTCCAGCAGAACCACGTCCGCCGGCTCCCGCGCGAAGGCGAGCAGGGCGGCGACCGTCGTCACCTCGAAGAAGGTGATGGGTCCGCCGCCGTTGGCGGCCTCGCACTCCTCCAGCAGGGCGGCCAGCCGGTCGTCGTCGATCAATGTGCCGGCCAGCCGGATGCGCTCGTGGAAGCGCACGAGGTGCGGCGAGGTGTAGACATGCACCCGCAGCCCGGCGGCCTCCAGCATCGCCCGCAGGAAGGCCAGCGTGGAGCCCTTGCCGTTGGTGCCCGCCACATGGACCACCGGCGGCAGGCGCCGCTCCGGATGGTCCAGGGCGGCGAGCAGCCGGTGCACGCGGTCCAGCGACAGGTCGATGACCTTGGGGTGGAGGCCCTTCAGCCGGTCGAGAACCGGATCGGCGAGCGACATCGCGGGATCAGGCCGGCTGCTCGGAGCCGGCCCTTTCGGCGCCCGCCCTCTCGGCGCCGGCCTGGGCCGGCGTCTCGTCGGCGGCCTCGGCCTGGCTGCGCGGCTCCTCCGTCTGGACGGCGGCCGGCGGGACCGGCAGCGCCTCCGGCGCCACGGCCAGGACCGGCTGCATCAGCAGGGTCAGGACGCGCGACAGGGTCGGGCGCAGGTCGCGGCGATGGACGACCATGTCCACCATGCCGTGCTCCTGGAGATACTCGGAGCGCTGGAAGCCTTCCGGCAGGGTCTCGCGGATCGTGCTCTCGATCACGCGGGCGCCGGCGAAGCCGATCTGCGCGCCCTTCTCGGCGATGTGGATGTCGCCGATCATCGCGAAGGAGGCGGTGACGCCGCCGGTCGTCGGGTCGGTCAGCACCACGATGTAGGGCAGGCCCGCTTCCTTGACCATCTCCACCGCGATGGTGGTGCGCGGCATCTGCATCAGCGACAGGATGCCTTCCTGCATGCGGGCGCCGCCCGACGCCGGGACGACGATCAGCGCCGCCTTCTGGGCGATGGCGGTGCGGGCGGCGGCCAGGATGCCCTCGCCCACCGCGATGCCCATCGAGCCGCCCATGAAGCCGAAGTCGAAGGCCGCGACGACCGCCGGCTGCCCGCCGATCAGGCCCGAGCCGACGACGATGGCGTCGTGGCGGCCCGTCTTGGTCTGGGCCTCCTTCAGGCGGTCGGTGTAGCGCTTCTGGTCGCGGAACTTCAGCGGATCGACCACCGACTTCGGCAGCTCGACCGACTGATAATCGCCCTCGTCGAACATCGAGGCCAGCCGCTTCACCGGGTCCAGCCGCATGTGGAAGCCGCAATGCTGGCAGACGTTGAGGTTCTCCTCCAGATCGCGGTGGAAGAGCATCGCCTCGCAGCTCGGGCACTTGTGCCAGAGGTTGTCGGGAACCTCCTTGCGGGCATAGAGGGCGCGGATTTTGGGGCGGACGTAGTTGGTAAGCCAGTTCATCGAATTCTTCCTGATATCCCGCTCAGCCGGCGCTCTCAGCCCGGCGATCTCAGGCGCGCGCGCCGCGCACGCCGCCGGCCAGTTCCCGGACGAAGCCCAGCACATCCTCGGCCAGGCCCGGACGGGCCTTGCCGTCCGCGTCCAGCCCGTCGGCCAGCCGCGTGACGATGGCGGAGCCGACCACCGCCGCGTCGGCGACGCGGGCGATGTTGGCCGCCTGCTCCGGCGTCTTGATGCCGAAGCCGACCGCCACCGGCAGGTCGGTCCGGCTCTTCAGACGGTCCACCGCGGCGCCCACCGCGGCGTTGTCGGCGCTGGCCGTGCCGGTGATGCCGGCGATCGACACGTAATAGACGAAGCCCGAGGTGTTCTGGAGAACCGCCGGCAGGCGCTTCTCGTCGGTGGTCGGCGTCGCCAGGCGGATGAAGTTCACCCCGGCCTTCAGCGCCGGGATGCACAGCTCTTCGTCCTCTTCGGGCGGCAGGTCGACGACGATCAGCCCGTCCACCCCGGCCTCGATGGCGTCGGCCAGGAAGCGGTCCACCCCATAGGCGTGGATCGGGTTGTAGTAGCCCATCAGGATGATCGGCGTGTCGGCGTCCGTCGCCCGGAAGCCGCGCACGAGGTCCAGCGTCTTGCGCGCCGTCGTCCCGGCGTGGAGCGCGCGCAGGCTGGCCGCCTGGATCGCCGGGCCGTCGGCCATCGGGTCGGAGAAGGGCAGCCCCAGCTCGATCAGGTCGGCGCCCGCGGCGGGCAGGCCGTGCAGGACGGCGCGGCAGGTCTCCAGATCCGGGTCGCCCGCCGTGATGAAGGTGACGAGGCCGGCGCGGCCCTCCGCCTTCAGCGCGGCGAACCGCCGGGCGATGCGGCCATTGTCGACGGCCTTGTCGTTGAGGGCGCTCACAGCTTCACTCCCAGATGCTGGGCGACGGAGAAGATGTCCTTGTCGCCGCGGCCCGACAGGCAGAGCACCATCAGGTGGTCCTTGGGCAGTTTCGGGGCGCGCTTCACGATCTCCGCCAGCGCGTGCGCCGATTCCAGCGCGGGGATGATGCCCTCGGTGCGGGCGCAGAGCTGGAAGGCGTCCAGCGTCTCCTGGTCGGTGGCCGAGACGTACTCGACGCGCCCGATGTCGTGCAGCCAGGAATGCTCCGGCCCGACGCCCGGATAGTCCAGGCCGGCGGAGATGGAGTGGCCTTCCAGGATCTGCCCGTCCTCGTCCTGCAGCAGGTAGGTGCGGTTGCCGTGCAGCACGCCGGGGCGTCCGCCGGTGATCGAGGCGGCGTGGGCCAACGGCCCCTTGTCGATGCCGTGGCCGGCGGCCTCGACCGCGACCATCTGCACCGACGGGTCGTCGAGGAAGGGGTGGAACAGGCCGATGGCGTTGGAGCCGCCGCCGACGCAGGCGACGAGGCTGTCGGGCAGGCGGCCCTCCAGCTCCTGCATCTGGACGCGCACCTCGTCGCCGATCACCGACTGGAAGTCGCGGACCATGGCGGGGTACGGGTGCGGGCCGGCGGCGGTGCCGATCAGGTAGTAGGTGTCGGCGACGTTGGTGACCCAGTCGCGCAGCGCCTCGTTCATCGCGTCCTTCAGCGTCCGCGCGCCGGAGGTCACCGGAACCACCTCCGCCCCCAGCAGCTTCATGCGGAAGACGTTGGGCTGCTGGCGGGCGATGTCGGTCTCGCCCATGTAGATCACGCAGGGCATGTCGAACAGCGCGCAGACCGTGGCGGTCGCGACACCGTGCTGGCCGGCGCCCGTCTCGGCGATGATCCGCTTTTTGCCCATGCGGCGGGCGAGCAGGATCTGGCCGATGCAGTTGTTGATCTTGTGCGCGCCGGTGTGGTTCAGCTCCTCGCGCTTGAAGTAGATCTTCGCGCCGCCGAGCTTCTCCGTCAGGCGTTCGGCGTAGTAGAGCGGGTTCGGGCGGCCGACATACTGCTTGAGCTGCTCGCGGATCGCGCCCTCGAAGGCGGGATCGGCCCGGGCCTCGCGGTAGGCTTTCTCCACCTCAAGGATCAGGGGCATCAGCGTCTCGGCGACGAAGCGTCCGCCATAGATGCCGAAATGCCCGCGCTCGTCGGGACCGGAACGGAAGGTGTTGGGTCTGGTCATGGCCTGGGAAACTGCCTGAAGCGGGCCGCGCGGCGCCCGGAAGGCGCCACCATAGCGGCGGTTCGCCCGGATTTGAAGCGTTCGCCGAACCTTTCGCCGAACATGCCCACAACATGGGAAAAGCCGGGGCGAAGGCAATGAGGCGATGCGGCATGGCCGGCAGGGCGGCATGGCAGAGCATCGCCGTTCGCCCTCATCCCCCCAGCGGCGGGGCGTAGTGCAGGCCGCCGTTCATCCACAGCCCGTTCATCCCGCGGTCGATGCCCAGCGGCGAGGCGGCCCCCAGATGGCGATCGAAGATCTCGCCGTAATTGCCGACCTGCGTGATCACGCGGAAGGCCCAATCGTCGTCCAGCCCCAGCCCCCAGCCGACCCCGGTGGCGGCCCCGAGGAGCCGGCGCACCTCCGGGTCCTGCGACTCCTCCTTCAGGCGCGGGGCGTTGGCGGCGGTGATGCCCTTCTCCTCCGCCAGGACGGTGGCCAGGAACACCCAGCGCACGATGTCGAACCACCGCCGCTCGTCCGGGCGCACCATCGGCCCCAGCGGCTCCTTGGAGATCGCCTCGGGCAGGATGACGTAATCGTCGCGGTCGGGGGCCTTCAGCAGGCGCTGGGCGTGCAGGCCGATGCGGTCGCTGGTGTACAGGTCGCAATGGTGGTTGAAGAAGGCGGACAGCGCCCCCTCGGTCGAGCGGACCCGCTTCAGCCGGAAGCGCAGGCCGGTGCGGGCCATCCAATCCTCCAGGTTGCGCAGGGTGGTGGTCTGCTCGATCACGCAGACGGAGGCGCCGGCCGGCAGATCGGACAGGCGGGCGACGCCCTGGGCGCGGTGCGCGATGAATCCCTGGCCGTCGAACAGGTAGACCGCCGGGAAATCGATGCCGAAGGTGGCGTCGCGCTGCAGGGTCCAGGTCGTCCCCTCCATCACCACGTCCACCTCGCCGTTGCGCAGGATGGCGAAGCGGTTCTCGGAGTTGGTTTCCACGAACTCCACCCGGTCGGCCTTGCCGGCGACGGCGGCGGCCAGCCCCCGGCACATGTCCACGAAGAAGCCGCGCCAGTCCCCGCTGTCGTCCACCGTCGCCAGACCGGCCCCGCTGGACGAGACGCCGCAGCGCAGCAGCCCGCGCTCGCGCACGTCCTCCAGCGTCTCGGCCCGCGGAGCGCCGGACGGCGCGCCCAACGCCGCCGCCAGAACCGCGGCGACCACCGCGCCCCGCGCGAAAGACCGGACCCCGTCCATCGGCCACCCCCTCTTTGCCACCCACGGTCAGCTTTGGTCCGGCAACCGGCGCGGGTCAAGCCCGCCCGGTGCCCCCTTGCGCAGCGTCCGATTGCGGCGAGGGGGTGTGAATTGCGCCCGGCCGATTGCCCGTGTTATCTCAAGCGGACGACAAAAATTCGAGGCACGGGCATGCGGCTTCCCCGTCTGGGCGTGGCGTTTCGCATCCTGGCGGGTCTGACCGTGATCGCCGGCCTGACCGCCGCCACCGGCGTGGTGGCCGTGTCTCTCTTCGGCCGCTTCCACCAGGGGTTCGAGCAGATCGCCACGGCCAAGGTGCCGGGCCTCGTCAACGCCTCGCAGCTGGCCCAGCAGAGCGGCACGCTGGCCGCCAACGCCCCGGCGCTGGTGGCGGTGCAGAGCCAGTCGGTGCGCGAATCGGTGATGGCCCGGCTGAGCGACCAGATCGCCCTGCTGGAAGACCTGATGACCCGCCTGCGCGACCGCGGCACCGACGTGGCCGACGTGGCCGAGCTGCAGCGCCGCAAGAACGAGCTGGTCGCCAACCTGATGACGCTGAACACCCAGGTGGAACGCCAGCTCGCCGCCGCCGCGGAGACGGGCGGGCTGGTCGGCCGCCTGATCCAGCTCGCCGAGCGCATCCGCGACGCCGAGGAATGGCTGCGGGGGAAGCCCCCCGCCGCCCGGAGCATGACGGAATGGGAGGAGGCCCAGGACACCGAACGGCGGGTCGACCGGTGGACGGCGGAGGCGCAGCACGCCATCCTGCTGATGCTCGCCGCCTCACGCGCCGACAACGAGGCGCGGGTGGACCGGCTGCGGCAGGACTACCGCGCCGCGATGGACCGCGCGGCGGAGGCGGTTTCCGGTCTGCCTTCGGGTCCCGCCTTCGACCTGGAGCCGCTGTACCGGGAGCTGGAGGCGCTGGGGCTGGGGGAGCACAACCTGTTCACCAGCCGTCTGACGGAAATCGGGCTGGCCCGCGCCATTAAGGGATCGATCACCCGCAACCAGAACGTCTCCGACCGGCTGGTCGGTGCGGTGTCCGACCATTTCCTGGCCATCGAGCAGGACATCGCCGCGCGCTCCGGCGAGTTCGAGAGGGTGATCCGCGACGGCAAGAACGCCATCCTGGCGATGGCCGTGGTCTCCATCCTGGGTGCCCTCGGCATCTTCCTCTACATCCACCGCAACGTGGTGCGGCGGCTGCGCGGGCTGCAGACGGCCATGACCGCGTCGGCCGCCGGGCGGTCCGTCGCCATCCCCACCCACGGGCAGGACGAGATCGCCGACATGGCGCGCGCCCTGCACTATTTCGTCGCCACCATCCGCTCGCGCGAGCACGCCCTGTCGGACAGCGAGCGCCGCCTGCGCGCGATCCTGGAGCAGAGCCCGGTCGGCGTGTCGATCGGTCGGCCCGACGGTTCCGTCGCCTTCGCCAACGCCCGCGCCGCGGAGCTGGCCGGGCTGCCGCCGGACGCCTTCGTCGGGCGCCGCCACGCGCTGGCCCTGCCCGGCGCCACCCTGCGGGGACGCGCGCCCCTGCACGACGGCGCCGGGCTGGTCGCCCGCGACGTCGAGGTGGCGGTGGACCGGCCCGACGGCAGCCGCGTCTGGGCGCTCCAGACGCTGCAGCGCACGGAGTTCGAGGGGGAGCCGGCGATCCTCGCCTGGAGCTACGACATCACCGGCCGCAAGCGCGCCGAGGAGGACCTGCGCCAGGCCAAGGACCAGGCGGAGGTCGCCGCCCGGTCCAAGTCGGAGTTCCTGGCGACCATGAGCCACGAGATCCGCACCCCGATGAACGGCGTGCTGGGCATGCTGGAGCTGATCGCCCTGACCCCGCTGGACGCGGAGCAGACCGAACTCGTCACCACCGTGCGCGACAGCGCGACGGCGCTGCTGCGGATCATCGACGACATCCTGGACCTGTCCAAGATCGAGGCCGGCAAGCTCGACCTCGACGAGATGGACCTCGACCCGCGCGAACTGGTGGAGGGGGTGGCCGAGCTGCTGGCCCCGCAGGCCCACCAGAAGGCGCTGCTTCTCGTCTGCGACCTCGACCGCAAGGTGCCCACGGCGGTGCGCGGCGACCCCGGGCGGCTGCGCCAGATCCTGTTCAACCTCACCGGCAACGCCATCAAGTTCACCGACGCCGGCCGGGTCGTCCTGCGCACCCGGCTGGAGCCCTCCATCGCCGGGTCGGACCGGCTGCGCCTGCGCTTCTCGGTCGAGGACACCGGCATCGGCATCAGCAGCGCCGGCCAAGCCCGCCTGTTCCAGCCCTTCAGCCAGGCCGACAGCTCGACCACCCGCCGCTTCGGCGGCACCGGGCTGGGGCTGGCCATCTGCGCCCGTCTGGTGGAGATGATGGGCGGGCGCATCGGGGTGGAGTCGGCGCCGGGCTGCGGCGCCACCTTCTGGTTCACGGTCGATCTGGCGCCGGGCGATCCGCGCGCGGTCCCCGGCGACGACACCGACCTGTCCGGCCTGTCGATCATCGTGGCCGAGCCGGACCCGGTGCAGCGCGCCGTCCTGATCCGCGCGCTGGAGGACAAGCGCGCCGCCGTCGCCGACGCCACCACGGCGGACGAGGCGGTGGAATTGCTGACAATGGCCGACGCCGACCTGCTGGTCCTCTCCGATGGCCTGCTGGAGCACCATCCGGAGGACGCGCCCGGCGCGCCCAACCCGCGGCTGCCCGCGCCGGCGGTGCTGGCCCGCATCGCCGCCGCCGGGGTCCGCCCGCCGCCCACGCTGCATCTGGTGGACGGGCGGGAGCAGGCCAGCGACTGCCCACCGGACCACGGCGAGGGCGGCGCGCCGTCCATGGGACACCCGCCGCGCCACGACCATCTCGGCCGCCCGATCCGCCGCGACGCCCTGTTCCGCCGTCTGGCCGTCCTGGCCGGGCGCACGGTTCCCCCGGAGCGCCACGCCGACTCCCCTTCCCCCGCGGCGGACGGCGGTCCGGCTGCCCGCGACATGGGCACCCTCGATATGGCGGCGCCCGGCAAAGCCACGGCCCCGCCGATGATCCTGGTGGCGGAGGACCATCCGACGAACCAGCAAGTGATCCTGCGCCAGCTCCGCCAGCTCGGCTTCGAGGCCGACCTGACCGGCGACGGGCTGGAGGCGCTGACCGCCTGGCGGGCGCGGCCCTACCGGCTGCTGATCACCGATTGCCACATGCCGCGCATGGACGGCTACGAGCTGTCGCGCCAGATCCGCAGCGCCGAGTCGGTCCCCGGTTCGGCCCCCGGTTCGGCTGCCGAATCGGCTGTCGGCTCCCGCCCGCGCACCGCCATCATCGCCATGACCGCCAACGCCCTGGCCGGTGAGATGGAACGCTGCACCGCCGCGGGCATGGACGACTACATCGCCAAGCCGGTGACCCTGAGGCAGCTCGCCGCCGCCCTGAACCGGGCGTTCGGCGAGGGCAGCGCCGCGGCCCCCGAGGAGCCGCCCGCGGCGGAGGCCGCCGGGGCGGCGGACCGGGCGCTGGACCTCGACCATGTCCGCACCACCTTCGGCGCGCTCGACGGGATGGCGCTGGACATGCTGGATTTCTTCCTGGAGACCACCCGACCGCTGCTGGACGAGGCCGCCGCCGCCCTGGAACGCAACGACCTGGAGGCCCTGCGCGGCGCCGCCCACACGCTGGCCGGGGCAGCCCGCACGGCGGGGGCGGAGTGGCTGGGCCGCAGCGCGTCCACCCTGGAGCTTGCCGCCCACCGCGGCGACCCGGATGGGGCGGCGGAGGCGCTGGAGGCGGTGCGCGCCGCCTATCCGGCGGTGGAAACGGCGATCCGAGCCCTGCGGATCGGGGAGGCGGTGTAGCCGGGAGAAAGGGCCGCACCACCCCGAAAGTGGCACCACCGCCGGCCCGCCTTGCTCCGCCGGGAGGCGTGGACTAGTCTCACCCGCGTGAGCGTCCTGACCCGATCATATGCCTTTGCCGCGCTGGGGCTGGCGGTGGGAGTCGGCCTGATGGCCGGGCCCTCCGGCTCGCCCGCCATGCTGGGCTTTGCCGGCGTCCTTGGCGCCGCCGGTTTCGGCGGGCTGTACTGGACCGGCAAGGAACGCCGCCGCAGCGACCGGCTGGCGGCCGATGTGGCGCGTCTGGAGGCCCTTCTGGCCGCCTCCCCCAACCCCTGGTGCGCCTGGGACGCCGGAGGCGCCGTCAGCGCGGCGCCGGGCTGCGCCGGGCTGCTTGGCGCGGCGCCGGGCCAGGACATCGCGGGTGCCTTCGCCGATGCCGACGCCCCCCGGATCGCCGAGGCCGTCCGCCGCCTGCGCGCCGGGGGCGAGGGCTTCCGAATCGAGGCCACGACCCGCAACGGGCGGCGCCTGTTGCTGAGCGGGCGGCGGGCCGCCGGGCCGTCCAGCGGAACGGGTGGCGCCGGGCATCAGGACGCCGGGCATCAGGACGTGGTCTGGCTGGAGGACATCACCGACCGTTGTGCTGAACAGGAGGGGCAGACCCGCGGGCGGCGCGACGCCGAAGCGGCGCTGGCCGAGCTGCGCGCGGCGGTGGACGCCCTGCCGCTGCCGGTGTGGCTGCGCGGCGCCGGGCAGACGCTGTCCTGGTGCAACCGCGCCTATGCCCGCGCCGTGGATTCCGATCCCGCCGCCGTCACGGAGAGCGGCCGGGAGCTGACGGCGGACGGCGCCGGGCGCTCCCTGGCGCAGCGGGCGCTGCACAGCGGGGTCGCCCAGTCGGAACGGGTCTCCGCCGTCATCGGCACGGAGCGGCGCCTGCTGGAGGTCACCGAGGCTCCCCTGCCCGCCCCGGACGGCGGCGGCACGCTGGTCGTCGGTTACGCGCTGGACGTCACGGCGGTGGAGGAGATGCGCGGCGAGCTGAGCCGCCATCTCGCCGCCCATGCCGAGGTGCTGGAGCGGCTGGGCGCCGCCATCGCCATCTTCGGCGCCGACACGCGGCTGACCTTCTTCAATCAGGCCTATGCCCGGCTGTGGGACCTGGAGGAGTCCTGGCTGCGCAGCCAGCCCACCCACGGCGAGATCCTGGAGGAGCTGCGCACCCGCCGCCGCCTGCCCGAATACGCCGACTACCAGAGCTACAAGCGCGAGCGGCTGAGCCGCTACACCCGCCTGCTGGAGCCGGTCGAGGAGCTGATGCACCTGCCGGACGGCACGACGCTGCGCAGCCTCGCCGCCCCCCACCCGCTGGGCGGGCTGATGCAGATCCTGGAGGACGTGACCAACACGCTGGCCCTGGAATCCTCCTACAACACGCTGATCGCCGTGCAGCAGGAGACGCTGGACAATCTGGCCGAGGGCATCGCGGTGTTCGGCGGCGACGGACGGCTGAAGCTGTCCAACCCGGCCTTCGCGCGCATCTGGGACCTGGACGACGACGACCTGCTGGGCGAGCCGCACATCTCCGGCCTGTTCGAGCGGATGCGGCCCTTCCTGGAGAATGGCGGCGACTGGGACAGCCTGAAGGACGAGATGATCGGCGCGACGCTGGAACGCGCCGTGCGCTCGGGCCGGCTGGAGCGGGCGGACGGGTCGGTGGTGGAGTTCTCCACCCTGCCGCTGCCCGACGGGGCGGTGCTGAACAGCTATCTGGACGTCACCGACAGCGCCCGGCTGGAGCAGGCGCTGCGCGCCTCCAACGCCGCGCTGGAGGCCGCCGACCAGTTGAAGAGCGAGTTCATCGCCAACGTCTCCCACCATCTGCGCAACCCGCTGAACGGAATCATCGGCTTCGCCGAGGTGCTGGCGAACCAGTATTTCGGCGAGCTGAACCCGCGCCAGATCGAGTATGTGAAGGGCGTCCTCAACGCGGGCGAGCGGCTGCTGGAGCTGATCGACGACGTGGTCGACATGACCAGCCTGGGGGCCGGGGTGACCACGCTGGACCGCGGCACCGTGGACGTGCCCGACCTGCTGGAGACGGTGGGCGAGCTGACCCGCGAATGGGCGCGGCGCGAGGGGCTGCGCCTCGACCTCACCGCCCCGTCGTCGCTGGGCGAGGTGGAGGGCGACGAGCGGCGGCTGAAGCAGGCGCTGTTCACCCTGGTCGTCGGCGCCATCCGTCATCCGCCGGCGGACCGCCGTATCCTGCTGTCCGGGGAGCGGACCGCCGGTTCCCTCGTGCTGACCGTGGGCAGCGGCGCCGGGCCGGGCGAGGCCGCCATGCCCTCGCGCTACGACCGCAACGACCCGCGCGGCGCCGCGGCGCTCGGCCTGTCGCTGGTGCGCAACGTCATGGAGCTGCACGGCGGGCGGCTGGAGGTCGAGGAGTGGCCGGGCCACGGCACCCGCTTCCGCTGCGTCCTGCCGCTCCCGCCCGCCTCCTGAACCTTGACCTCCCGACTCAGCCCTGGCCGCGCTTCATTTCCGGAAAGGGGCGCGGGTCAAAGGGTTTTGCCTCCCGCCCGTGGGGTGAAGTGACGGACTCCGCGACCGACACCGGCCGGTCCGTGGTGATGAGCCGCGCGCCCCGCTGGTAGGTGGCCCAGCGCCACAGCCACTGCATGGTGACCAGCACCCGCTTGTGGAAGTTCACCAGCAGATAGACGTGGACGATCGCCCACAGCACCCAGGCGAACCAGCCCTTCAGCTTGCGCGTTCCGAAATCGAAGACGGCGGCGCTGCGCCCGACGATGGCGGTGTTGCCGCGGTTGCGGAACCGGAAGGGCTCCAGCGGCTGGCCGCGCAGCAGGCTGGCCTCCAGCCCGCCGCCGAGATGCTCGCCCTGCTGCTTGGCGACCTGGGCCAGACCGGGCAGCGGCTTGCCGTCGTCGCCGGCCAGCGCCGCCGTGTCGCCCAGCGCGTAGACGTCCGGCACGCCCGGCACCGACAGGTCGGCGTTGACCGGGATGCGCCCGCTGCGGTCGGTCTCCACCCCCAGCCAGGACCCGGCGGGCGACGCCTTGACCCCGGCGCCCCACACGATGGCTCCCGCCGGGATGAAGCGCCCGCCGACCGTCGCCCCCTCCGGGGTGATGCTCTCCACCGCCTGCCCGGTCAGCACGACGACGCCCAGCTCCTCCAGCTTGCGGCGGGCGTACTGGCCGAGGTCGTCGGGGAAGGTGGACAAGATGCGCGGCCCGGCCTCGACCAGCAGGACGCGGGCGGTGCGCGGGTCGATGCGGCGGAAGTCGCGGGCCAGCGCGAAGCGGGCCAGCTCGGCCACCGCCCCGGCCATCTCCACGCCGGTGGGGCCGCCGCCGACCACGATGGTGGTCATCAGCGCCTTCTGCCGGGCCGGGTCCTCGCACATCTCCGCCTGCTCGAAATTCATCAGCAGCCGGGCGCGGATCCGCCGGGCGTTCTCGATGGTCTTCAGGCCGGGAGCGATCTCCGCCCAGTCGTCGTGCCCGAAATAGCTGTAGGAGGAGCCGGTGGCCAGCACCAGCCGGTCGTAGGGGACGAAGCTGCCGTCGGCCAGCTCCACCCGCTTGGCGGCGCGGTCGACGCCGGTCACCTCGCCCATCACCACGTCGATGTTGGGGTGGCGGCTGACGATGCGGCGGATCGGCTCGGCGATGTCGGCGGGCGACAGGGCGGCGGTCGCGACCTGATAGAGCAGCGGCACGAACAGGTGATAGTTGTTCCGGTCGATGATGGTGACGCGGATGTTCGTCCCGCCCAGGGCCTCCGCGCAGGCCAGCCCACCGAACCCCGCGCCGACGATCACGACATGGGGGCGGCTGTCCACGGGCGCGGGGGTGCGGTCGATCTGCGGCACGGCGACGGTCTCCGGTCAAGACGATCCTGCACCAATAACCGCCGATGCCCCGCCGATGTTGCGGTGCATTCCGGAGCCTGAACAGAGGCCACGGTTGCCCCCACCCCGCCCCTCCCCCGCTCTCGGCGGACCAAAGGTCCGCCTACCGCGTCAGCGCAAACCGTTGGTTTGCGCGAGAGCTGACGCAGGGGAGGGAGAAAGAAGCGAAGCGGCGTCCGTCCCCTCCCCTGCGAAAGCGGGGGAGGGTTAGGGTGGGGGCAAAGCTTCCGGAATTGATGCCCAAGCGAGGTCCATGAGGCTCACCGTGGCAGGGTCACCGTCACCCGAAGCCCCCCTTCCGGACGGTTGGAGAGCGCGATGTCGCCGCCATGGCCGCGCACCACCGTGCGGGCGGTGGCCAGCCCCAGCCCCACCCCGCCGGTGTCGCGGGAGCGCGAGCGCTCCAGTCGGTAGAAGGGGGCGAAGACCTTCTCGAACTCCTCCTCCGGGATGCCGGGGCCACCGTCCTCGATCTCCACCCGCAACTCCCCCTCCGCGGGCCGCAAGCGCACGGTGAAGCCGCCGCCGTAGGCGATGGCGTTGTCCATCAGGTTGGCGAAAGCGCGGCGCAGGGCCACCGGGCGCCCGTCCACCGTCGCGTGCGCCGGCCCCTCGTAGGCCGCCTCGTGCCCGGCGTCCACCCGGTCGTCGCACAGGCTCTGCAGCAGGTCGGCGAGGTCGAGCGGGCCGCGCGGCTCGTGGTTGGCGTCGTCGCGGGCGAAGGCGAGCGTGGCGTTGATCATCGCCGCCATCTCGTCAAGGTCGGCGAGCATCTTGCGCTGCATCTCCGGGTCCTCGACCAGTTCGGCGCGCAGGCGCAGGCGGGTCAGCGGCGTGCGCAGGTCGTGGCTCATCGCCGCCACCATCTGCGTGCGGTCGGCGACGAAGCGGGCCAGACGCGCCTGCATCCGGTTGAAGGCGCGGGTGGCGGCGCGCAGCTCCTGGGGGCCGGCTTCGGGCAGGGGCGGCGCCTCGCCGTCCACGCCCAGCCGCTCCGCCGCGTCGGCGAAGCGCGCGATGGGGGCGGTCATGCGGCGCGCCGTCCAGACCGAGACCAGAGCCACCGCCCCGACGATGCCGGCCATCCACAGCGCGAAGCGCAGCAGCCGGAACGGCCCCTCCAGCGGGTCGCCGCCGACAAAGGTCAGCCAGGACCCGTCCTTCAGCCCCACCGACAGCCGGACGTCGGCGCCCCAGCGGTGTTCGTCCACCGGGAAGGGGCCGGGCATGGGGCGCTCCCGCCGGACCTCGACCACCACGGCGCGGTCGGGATCGTCCAGCTCGCCGCGGATGGCGCGGCGCAGCCGGTCGAAGGGAAAGCCCTCGCGCTGGTTGGCGAAGCGCGGCGTCTCGGAGGTCCAGTCCACCCGCAGCACGGGGTCGTCGATCGCCTTGACCAGCCGCCGCCGCTCCTGCGGCGGGGTGCTCTCCACGAGTTGGACGATGGCCGTCACGCGCTGGACGAGGACACGCATGCTGTGGGCCGGCGGCCCTGGGGGACGGTCGGTCAGATAGACCAGCGCGCTGACCGCCTGGGTCAGCAGCAGCGCCAGCACCACGGTCAGCACCAGCCGCGAAGCGATGCTGTCCGGCAGCCAGCGCCGGGCCACCAACAGGCGGCTCTTGCGGCCCACCTCCAAGCCGGGATTGCTCATCTCAGGCCCCCGTCACCGCCGGGGTGAACAGATAGCCGCCGCCGCGCACCGTCTTGATCATGGTGGGGTCGGCGGGGTCGGGCTCGATCTTGCGGCGCAGGCGGCTGACCTGCACGTCGATGGAGCGGTCGAAGGGCACCGCCGACCGTCCGCGCGCCAGATCGAGCAGCTGGTCGCGGGTCAGCACCCGCTGCGGATGCTCCACGAAGGCGACCAGCAGGTCGTATTCCCCGGCGGAGAGCTGCACCAGCACCCCGTCGGGCGAGCGCAGCTCCCGCTTGGCGAGGTCGAGCGTCCAGCCCTCGAAGCCCAGCGTCTTGCCCGCCGCACCGCCGGCCGCCGGCGGGCCGGCGGCGCGGCGCAGCACGGCCTTGACGCGGGCCAGAAGCTCGCGCGGGCTGAAGGGCTTCGCCAGATAGTCGTCGGCGCCCATTTCCAGCCCGACGATGCGGTCCGTCTCCTCGCCCATCGCGGTCAGCATGATGACCGGCGTCTGCGCCGTCTCGGGGGCGGCGCGCAGGCGGCGGCACAGGCTCAGCCCGTCCTCCCCCGGCATCATCAGGTCGAGCACGATCAGGTCCACGCGCGCGGTGTCCAGCGTGCGCATCATCTCCACCCCGTCCTTGGCCCCGGTCACGCGGAAGCCGTGCCGCGTCAGGAACTGCGACAGGAGGGTGCGGATTTCGCGGTCGTCGTCGACCACCAGCAGGTGAGGTGTGCGGTCCATGGAACGCATGATCCGACGCGCGGGCGCCGGGGTGAAGAAGAAATGTGTAACGCCACGTTACGGGGAGGCCGGCTGTTACACAGCGTTACCAATTCACGGAAGGCCGGACATCAACCGGATACGTTGCCGGCCCATCATCGGGGTCATCGGGAACGCAAGACCCCGTCGATAACAAGGAGCATCCCCATGAAACGCGCTATGATGACCACCGCCGCGCTGGTTCTCGGCCTCGGCCTCGCCGTGCCGGTCTTCGCCCAGCAGCAGCCGGGTCCCGGCGCCGGTCCGGGCCGCGGTGATGACGGCGGCCGGTATTTCTCCCGGATGTGCGAGGATCAGGACGCCCGGCTGGCCGGCATGCTGGCCTTCGCCGAGAAGAAGCTGAACATCACCGAGCAGCAGCGCGCCGCCTGGACCAAGTTCGCCGACACCGCGAAGGCGAGCCAGAAGCACACCCAGGATCTCTGCGCCAAGTACAAGGACCAGCCGATGCCCGCCGCGGCACCGGCCCGGCTTGAGCGCATGGAGGCCATGATGTCGGCCCGCCTCGCCCAGCTTCAGCAGGTGCGCCCGGCGGCGACCGACCTCTACGCCCAGCTCACCCCCGACCAGCAGAAGCAGGCCGACCGCTTCCTGAGCCGCGCCGGCCATGGGATGGGCGGTGGCATGGGCGGTCCCGGCCCGCGCCATCACGGCCCCGGCCATGGTCCCGGTCCGGGTCCCGACAAGGGCCCCCGCGGCGGCTGATCCCTTGCCTCCCGTCAGCCGCTGACGGAGCGGGCCGCCGGTTTCCCCGGCGGCCCGTTTCCGTTTTACTCGGCGCCGGGAACGCCCTTGGAGGTCGAGTATTCGAAGTGCAGCGCCTCGCCCGGATGGACCAGCGGGTGGATGGCGTGGGCCGCCTGCGCCGCCTCGGAGAAGCCGCAGAGGATCAGCTTCAGCTTGCCGGGATAGGTCGCGATGTCGCCGATGGCGTAGACGCCGGGCGCGCTGGTGGCGCAGCCGGGCAGGCTGACGCCGATGTGGCTGCGCTCCAGGTTCAGGCCCCACTCGGCGATCGGCCCCAGATTCATCGACAGGCCGAAGAAGGCGAGCAGCGCGTCGGCCGGGAGGTCCTTCTCCTCGCCGTCCAGCGTGGCGACGCGCACGGCGGAGAGCTGGCCGTTCTCGCCCACCAGCCCGGAGAGCTGATAGGGCACCACCATCTCCACCTTGCCCTCGCGGACCAGCGCGTCCATGCGGGCGACGCTCTCCGGGGCGGCGCGGAACTTGGGCCGGCGGTGGACGACGTAGACCTTCTCCGCCACGTCGGCCAGCGACAGCGTCCAGTCCACAGCGGAATCGCCGCCGCCGGCGATGACCACGCGCTTGCCGGCGAAGTCCTGCTTGCGGCGGACCATGTAGAAGACCGAGGTGCCTTCATACTGCTCCAGCCCGTCCAGCGGCGGGCGGTTGGGGCCGAAGGCGCCGCAGCCGGCGGCGATGATCACCGCCTGGGTGTCGATCCGCGTGCCGGTGCTGGTCTCCACCAGCCAGCGCCCTTCGTCCGTCCGGGTCAGCTTCTCGACCTGCTGGCCCAGGTGATAGGTCGGGTTGAAGGGGGCGGCCTGCTCCGCCAGCTTGTCGATCAGGTCGGCGGCCTCGATGGCCGGGTGGGCCGGGATGTCGTAGATCGGCTTTTCCGGGTACAGCGCGGTGCACTGCCCGCCCACCATGTCCAGCGCGTCCACCACATGGCATCGCATCTTCAGCATGCCGCATTCGAACACGGCGAAGAGACCGACGGGGCCGGCGCCGACGATGACGACGTCGGTGCGATGGACGGTGTGCGACATGGGACGCGCTGCCTTGTGCAAACGGGGGGAACGATGACGCCTTCAATTGTCCGGTTTCGCGCGCCCGGTCAACCCCGCCCTGCACGGGGAGGGCGAACGGCGCGCGCAAAATGGGTGCGGTCCCGCCGATTTCCTTCTGGGCGTGCGGTCGCCGTGGGGTAGGATTTGCCCGTTTCCACCGTCCCGGAGCTGCCCCGATGAAGGACTGGCGATGAAGGAGCTGCGCTGCCTCGTGTTCACCGACCAGGAGGTCGTGAAGGCCGTGCTCGACCGCCGCCGCCGGATGCGCGAGCCGCTGCCCAACGGCACGGTCGGCACGGTCACCTACCGCGCTGGCCAGCCCGGCGGCGGCGGGGTGGAGACGCTGATCCAGGTGACCGGGGACGAGGGCGACGACCGGACAATGACCCTGCACGAGTCCGAGGTCGCGGCGGCGCTGGTGTCCTATTGCATGGGGCGCAAAATTCCTTTGCCCGTCGAATCCGACAAGATGCTGTACCTCATCAACGGCGCCCTGACGCTGATGATCACCATGAACTTCAAGAAGCCCCCGCGTCTGGTGGAGGACCGCATCGAGGCGGCGGAGCCCGCCCCCGCTCCCGGTTCGGTGCCGCGCAAGGCCGCCTCGCGACGTTGATTGCCGCCGCAGATATGAACCGCATCCAGTGACATGACCCTGACCGATTCCCCCAACACACGCGCCGTCACGCTGCCGAGCGAGGAGGCGACCGCTGCGCTGGCCCGCCGCTTGGCCGCCGCGCTGGCGCCCGGCGACCTCGTGGCCCTGCGCGGCGACCTGGGCGCCGGCAAGTCCGCCCTGTGCCGCGCCCTGATCCGCGCCGTGACCGAGGAGGACGCGGAGGTGCCGTCCCCCACCTTCACGCTGGTGCAGACCTACGACACCGGCATCGGTCCGGTCTGGCATTTCGACCTTTACCGCCTGTCCGGCCCCGACGAGGTGACGGAGCTGGGCTGGGACGAGGCCCGCGCCGAGGCCGTCCTGCTGGTTGAATGGCCGGACCGGCTGGGTCCGCTGCTGCCCGCCGACCGTCTCGACGTCGCGATGAGCTTCGCCGGGCCGACCGAGCGCCGCGCCACCCTGACCGGCCACGGCGCCTGGGGCTCGCGACTGACCACGCTCGACCTTTCCGGACTGGGCCTTTCCGGACTGGAGCAGCCGTGACCGACCGCGCGTCGCAGATCGCCGCCTTCCTCGCCCGCCACGGGCTGGAGGGGGCCAAGCGGGAGCCGCTGGCCGGCGACGCCTCGGCACGCCGCTACGAGCGCCTGATGACTCCGGACGGCGGGACGCTGATCCTGGTCGACACCCCCGCCCCGGCGGAGGATCTGGTGCCCTTCATCGCCATCGGCGCGACGCTGGACCGGCTGGGCTTCTCGGTCCCCGCCATCCTGGCGGCGGAGGTCGAGGCGGGGCTCGCCCTTCAGGAGGATTTCGGCGACGGCACCCTGACCCGCCTGCTGAACGCGGGGGAGGAGCCGCGCCCGCTCTACGAGCTGGCGACCGACGTTCTGATCGAACTGCACCGCCGCTTCCCGGTGGAGGAGGCGGCCTGCCTGAACCTGCCGCTCTACGACGCGGCCCTGTTCACGCAGCAGGTGGCGCTGTTCGCCGACGTCTACCTACCCGCGGCGACCGGAAAACCGCTGTCTGACAAGGCGCGGTCCGACTTCGACGCGGCCTGGACCGCCGTCGTTCCGGAGGCCTGCGCCGGGCCGCAATCGCTGCTGCTGCGCGATTACCATGTGGACAACGTGATGCGCCTGCCCCGGCCCGGCCTGCGGGCGGCGGGGCTGATCGATTACCAGAGCGCCGGGGTCGGCCCCGTCGCCTACGATCTGGTGTCGCTGCTGGAGGACGCCCGCCGCGATCTGCCCGCCGGGCTGGAGGGCGTGCTGCTCGACCGCTACCGGGCGGCTTTTCCGGATCGGGACTGGGACGCCTTCCGCCGCTCCTACGCGGTGCTGGGCGCGATCCGGCACACCCGCATCGTCGCGATCTTCGTGCGTCTGGCGTTGCAGCGCCGACGCGGCTATCTCCTTCACCTGCCGCGCGTCTGGCGGCTTCTGGAAGGCCAGCTCGCCAAGCCCGAACTGGCCCCGGTCGCCGACTGGTTTGCCCGTCATCTGCCGCCGGGAACCCGCGCGGAGCTTGTCGTTCCGGAGCCGGATTGATTATGTCGCCTGTCTCGAAGAAGACCCGTACCAAGACGCCCCCTGTGACAACCGCCCCCGCCAAGGCCATGGTGATGGCCGCCGGGCTGGGCCTGCGGATGCGCCCGCTGACCCTGGAGCGCCCGAAGCCCCTGATCCCGGTGATGGGCAAGCCGATGCTCGACCACGCGCTCGACCGGCTGGAGGAGGCCGGGGTGGCCTCCGCCGTGGTCAACAGCCATTACAAGGGCGAGATGATCGCCGCGCATCTGGCGGGACGGACCGCCCCGGCCATCACCCTGTCGCCGGAGGACACGCTTCTGGAGACCGGCGGCGGCGTGAAGAAGGCGCTGCCGCTGCTGGGCACCGACCCGGTCTATGTGGTCAACGCCGACATCCTGTGGCTCGACGGCCCCTCCCCCACGCTGGCGCGGCTGGCCCGCCACTGGAACCCGGACGAGATGGACGCGCTTCTGCTGCTGATGGCGACCACCAAGGCGGTGGGCTACGAGGGGCGCGGCGATTACCACATGGACCCGCTGGGCCGGTTGATCCGGCGCGGCGAGATGGAGATCGCCCCCTTCGTCTACGCCGGCGTCCAGATCGTGAAGCCGGGGCTGTTCGCGCAGGACACCCCCGACGGCGCCTTTTCCACCAACCGCATCTGGGACCGCGCGCAGGAGGCCGGGCGCCTCTTCGGCCTCGCCCATGACGGGCTGTGGTTCCACATCGGCACCCCCGACGCGCTGGCCGAGACGGAGGAGATGCTGTCGATGAGCGACGTGTCGGTGGTCACCACCTGACCGGCCGTCCGACCGCCGCCCGACGGCCACTTTGTGAGAATTTTTGTATTCCTTGACGCTTTGTGGTCTCATTGCCCCACATCTAGTATCCTCGCGCGTCTGACGATACAGCTTCCGGGGCAGGCATGAGCGGCAGGGCGGAGCCCAAGGTCTATTCGATTCCCACCGGCGTGTCCTTCGTGGACCAGCTTGCCGCGGGCATCCTGGACCGTGTGGGGAACGACCCGCTGGCGCTGGCCGGGGTGACCGTCCTGCTGCCGACGCGCCGCTCCTGCCGCTCGCTGCGCGAGGCCTTCCTGCGCCGCTCCGGCGGGCAGCCGATGCTGCTGCCGCGGATGAGCCCGCTGGGCGAGCTGGACGCCGCCTCCCTCAGCCTGACCTCGGCGGAGGAGCTGCCCGGCGTGCCGCTGGAGCTGCCGGACCCGATCAGCGGGCTGAAGCGCCAGATGATGCTGGCCCGGCTGATCCTCCAGGCGACCGGCGTGTCGGCCACCACCGCGCAGGCGGTGCGGCTGGGCGCCGACCTGGGGCGGCTGATCGACGCGGTGTGGACGGAGAACGTCGCCTTCGACCGGCTGGCCTCCCTGGTGCCGGAGGATTACGCCCAGCACTGGCAGGTGACGCTGGAGTTCCTGAAGATCGTCACGGAGCACTGGCCCGCCATCCTCGGCGCCAGCGCGCTGACCGACCCGGCGCAGCGCCGCAACCTCGTGCTCCAAACCCAAGCCGCGCTCTGGCGGGCGGAGCCGCCGCAGGGGCTGGTCATCGCCGCCGGCTCCACCGGCTCCATCCCGGCCTCCGCCGACCTGCTGGCGGTGGTCGCCGCCCTGCCGCAGGGGGCCGTCGTGCTGCCCGGCCTCGACCTGGAGGCCGACGAGGCGAGCTGGGACGCCATCCGCGCCGACGAGGCGCACCCGCAACACGGCCTCGCCCATCTGCTGGACCGGCTGTCGGTCGACCGCGCCGCCGTGCGCCGCTGGAACGACGCGGAGGAGCCGCGGGCCGCCCGCGCCCGCCTGCTGGCCGAGGCCATGCGCCCCGCCGCCACGACGGAAAGCTGGCGGGAGCTGGACGGGCTGGACGCCGCGGCCCTGGACGGGCTGACCCGCATCGACGCCCCGACCGCGGAGGAGGAGGCGTCGGTCATCGCCCTCCTGCTGCGCCACGCGCTGGAAACGCCGGGCAAGACGGCGGCGCTGGTCTCCCCCGACCGCAACCTCGCGCGCCGGGTCGCCATGGCGCTGACCCGCTGGGGCATCGCGGTCAACGACTCGGCGGGCCAGCCGCTGGTCCACACCGCGGTCGGCACCTATCTGCGGCTGACCGCCGAACTGGCCGCCAGCCGCGCCCACCCGCTGGCCCTGCTGGCTCTGGCCAAGCACCCGCTGGCCGCCGGCGGGCACGACCCGGCGGAGTTCCGCCGCTCCGCCCGCGCGCTGGAACGCACCGTCCTGCGCGGCCCCCGCCCGGCGGAGGGCTTCGCCGGGCTGATCGCCGCGCTGAAGGCCGCCGACCGCTTCGACCACCCGGACCAGCAGGCCGCCCTGCTCGGCTGGCTGGAAAATCTCGAAACGCTCGCCGCCCCCTTCATGGAAGTGCTGTTCGGCGAGGCCCCGCTCAGCGACCTCGTCCGCGCGCACGTCGCCTTCGCGGAGGCGCTGGCCTCACGCACCGACGCGCCGGGGTCGGAATTCCTGTGGCGGCAGGACGACGGCGAGGAGGCCGCGACCTTCGTCCATGAGCTGCTGGAGGCCGCGGACGGCTTCCCCGCCGTTCCCGGCAAGGACTATCCGGCGTTGCTCGACGCGCTGATGGCGATGCGCCCGGTGCGCCCGCGCTTCGGCCTGCACCCGCGCCTCTACATCCTCGGCCCCATGGAAGCCCGCCTTCAGCATTTCGACCTGCTGGTCCTCGGCGGGCTGAACGAGGGGACCTGGCCGCCCGACCCCGGTGCCGATCCCTGGATGTCGCGCCCGATGCGCCGGGATTTCGGCCTGCCAAGCCCGGAACGCATGGTCGGCCTGTCCGCTCACGACTTCACCCACGCCTGCGGCGCGGAGGAGGTCGTGCTGACCCGCGCGGAGCGGGTGGACGGCACACCGACCGTCCCGTCGCGCTGGCTGCTGCGGCTGGAAACGGTGCTGCGCGCGCTGGGTCTGGACGGGCGGATCGAGCTGGCCGGGGAGCCCTGGCTGGCCTGGGCGCGCGGGCTGGACGAGCCGGACGCCGTGCGCCCCGTCGCCCCGCCGGAGCCGCGCCCGCCGGTGTCCGCCCGCCCGCGCAAGCTGTCGGTCACCAAGATCGAGAAGTGGATGCGCGACCCCTACGCCATCTACGCCGAGCATGTGCTGCGCCTGCGCAAGCTCGACCCCATCGCCGCCGACCCCGGCGCCGCCGACCGCGGCCAGTTCATCCACGCCGCACTCGACGCCTTCGTCAAGGCGTTCCCCGGCCAACTGCCCGACGATGCGCTGCACCGGCTGCTGGCGATGGGCCGCGAGTCCTTCGGCCCGCTGCTGCACAGCCATCCCGACGTGTGGGCCTTCTGGTGGCCGCGCTTCGAGCGCATCGCCGAATGGTTCGTCGGGCAGGAGCGTGACCGCCGCCGCACCCTGAAGCCGCTCGCCACCGAGGTGTCGGGCGAATTGACGCTGAGCGGCCCCGCCGGCCCCTTCCTGCTGACCGCCAAGGCCGACCGCATCGATTCGGGCGGCGAGGGGCTGATCCTGATCGACTACAAGACCGGCACCCCGCCCTCGACCCGCGAGATCGAGCTGGGCTTCGCCCCGCAGCTGCCGCTGGAGGCCGCCATGGCCGAGGCCGGCGGCTTCGCCGGCGTCGCGAAGAACCGGGTGGCCGAGCTGGCCTTCTGGCGCCTGTCCGGCGGCGATCCGCCGGGCGAGGAGAAGGCGGTGAAAGGCGACCCGGCGACGCTGGCGGCCGAGGCCCGCGCCGGGCTGGAGGAGCTGATCCGCCATTTCGACGACCCCGCCACCCCCTACCGCTCCTGCCCCCGCCCGGCCATGGCCCCGCGCTACACCGACTACGCCCACCTCGCGCGGGTGCAGGAATGGTCGGCGGGCGGCGATGGGGGTGAGGGATGATGAGTACACGTCATAACCCCCACCCTAACCCTCCCCCGCTTTCGCAGGGGAGGGAATCAAGGCCCTCCCCTGCCCAGCTCTCGCGCAAACCAAAGGTTTGCGCTGACGCGACAGGCGGACCTTCGGTCCGCCGAGAGCGGGGGAGGGAGGGGACCCATGCGCAGCATGGGGAGGGTGGGGGCAACGCCTCACACATGACGACCCGCCCATGACCGTCCTCGACTTCCCCGTCCGCGAGCTTCCGCTGGACCCCAACGTCGCGCAGCGGCTCGCCTCCGATCCGCTGTCGTCGGTGTGGGTGGGCGCCTCCGCCGGGTCCGGCAAGACGAAGGTGCTGACCGACCGCGTGCTGCGGCTGATGCTGTCCGGCACCGCGCCGGCGCGCATCCTCTGCCTGACCTTCACCAAGGCGGCGGCGGCGGAGATGTCCATCCGCATCAACCGCACGTTGGGCATCTGGGCGACCCTGCCCGACGAGGGGCTGGAGGATCGGCTCGCCGACCTCTGCGGCGAGCGGCCCAGCGCCGAGACCCGGACCATCGCCCGCCGGCTGTTCGCCCAGGTGGTGGATTGCCCGGGCGGCATGAAGATCCAGACGATCCATGCCTTCTGCCAGTCGCTGCTGCGCCGCTTCCCGCTGGAGGCCGGACTCGCCCCGCATTTCGAGGTGATGGACGAGCGCACCGCCGCCGGCCTGCTGACCGAGGCGCGGGACGAGGTGCTGCACGCCGGGCGCGCCGCGCCCGACAGCCCGCTCGGCAAGGCGATGGCCCGCCTGACCGCGGACCTGAACGCCGAGGAGTTCGCCGACATCCTGGCCGAACTGGCCAGCGAGCGCGGGCGAATCCAGCGCCTGTTCGACAGCGTCCACGGGCTGCAAGGTGCCGTGGACGCGGTTCACGAGGCGCTGGGCGTGCCGCCCGGCATCACCGAGGCCGCGATCCTGCGCGAGGCCTGCGCCGACGACGCCTTCGACGTGCCCGGCCTGCGCGACGCCTGCCGCGCGCTGTCCACCGGCAGCAAGACCGACGAGGAGCGCGGGGTCGGCATCCAGGGCTGGCTGGATGCCGCGGAAAACCGTGTGCGCGCCTTCCAGATCTACGCCCGCCATTTCCTGACGGCGGAGGGCGGCGCGCGCAAGACCCTGATCACCAAGAAGCCGGCCACCGCCTTCCCCGCCGCCCTGACGGCGCTGGAGCGTGAGGCGGAGCGGCTCGTTTCGCTGATGAAACGGGTTCGCTCGGCCGGAGTCGCCGCCTCCACCACCGCCCTGCTGACCCTGGCCGAGGCGCTTCTGCACGCCTACGAGGCGAAGAAGAAGGCCAAGGCGCTGCTCGACTACGACGACCTGATCCTGTCGGCCAACGCCCTGCTGCGCGGCAAGGACGGCGTGCCCGCCGTGCCCTGGGTGCTGTTCAAGCTGGACGGCGGGCTGGACCACATCCTGATCGACGAGGCGCAGGACACCAACCCGGAGCAGTGGCAGGTCGTCGGCTCCATCGCCGAGGAGTTCTTCGCCGGCCTCAGCGCCCGCGATGGCGCCCGCGACAGCAACGACGGCACGCGCACCGTCTTCGCCGTGGGCGACGAGAAGCAGTCGATCTTCAGCTTCCAGCGTGCCGACCCCGCCGAATTCGCGCGGATGCGCCGCCATTTCCAGACCCGCGCCAAGGCCGCCGAACGCGACTGGCACGCGGTGGAACTGGACATCTCCTTCCGCTCCACCGCCACCGTGCTGCAGACCGTGGACGCGGTGTTCCGGCTGGACGGCGCCAAGGATGGTGTCGCTTCCGAAACGAGCCCGGTGATCCGCCACCGTGCCTTCCGCCGCGGCCATGCCGGGCTGGTCGAGCTGTGGCCCCCGGTGAAGCCGGCGGAGGCCGCCGACCCGCCCGCCTGGGCGCCGCCGGTGGAGCGCGAGGCCGCCGATTCACCGTCAGCCCGGCTGGCCGCGGTCATCGCCGACACCATCCGCGACTGGACCCAGCGCGGCGAGTCGCTCGAGTCGCGGGGGCGTCCGATCCAGCCCGGCGACGTGATGGTGCTGGTCCGCCGCCGCACCGCCTTCGTGACGGAGCTGGTGCGCGCCCTGAAGGACCGCGCGGTTCCGGTGGCCGGTGTGGACCGCATGGTGCTGACCGAGCAGCTCGCGGTCATGGACCTGATGGCGCTGTGCGAGTTCCTGCTGCTGCCGGAAGACGACCTGACGCTGGCCACCGTCCTCAAGGGGCCGCTGATCGGCCTGACCGAGGACCAGCTGTTCGACCTCGCCCACGGGCGGCGCGGCACGCTGTGGCGGGCGCTGGTGGCGAAGGCGGAGGACGACCCGGCCTACCGCCCGGCCCGCCGCTATCTGGGCGCCCAGCTCGCCCGCACCGACTTCCTGGCGCCCTACGAGCTGTTCGCCGGGCTGCTGGCCGCCCCCTGCCCCGCCGATCCGGACGGGTCGGGCCGCCGCGCCATCCTCAAGCGGCTCGGCCCCGACGCCCAGGACCCGCTGGACGAGTTCCTGGCCGTATGCCTGGCCTTCGAGAAGACCGAACCGCCCTCGCTGCAGAATTTCCTGGCCTGGCTGGCGGCCAGCGAGGCGGAGATCAAGCGCGAGCTGGAGCAGGGCGGCGGACGCGTACGCATCATGACGGTGCACGGCTCCAAGGGGCTGCAGGCGCCCATCGTCTTCCTGCCCGACACGCTGGGCACGCCGACCCAGAGCCCGCCGATCCTCTGGCCGGACGAGGGCTGCGCCGTGCCGCTCTTCGCCGCCCGCCGCTCGCAGGAGGACGCGCTGTGCGCCGAGGCGCGCGCCCGCGCCAACCGCCGCCGCGACCAGGAGTACAGGCGCCTGCTGTACGTCGCGCTGACCCGCGCGGAGGACCGGCTGTACGTCTGCGGCTACCAGGGCAAGAAGGAGCCGTCCGAGGCCTGCTGGTACAAGCTGGTCGAGGCCGCGATGGGCGAGATCGGCGTGCCGCACCCCTTCGACTTCTCCACCCTCTGCCCGGACGGTTGGAGCGGCGAGGGCTGGCGGCTGGCCGACCCGCAGACCGCCGTGCCCAAGCCGGACGGCGCCGAGGCGGGCCGTGTGCTGGCGGCGCAGGCCGCCCCGCCCTGGCTGACCGCCGCCGCGCCGGAGGAGCCGGAACCGTCGCGCCCCCTCACCCCCTCCCGCCCGGACGGGGACGAGCCGGCGATGCGCTCTCCGCTCGGCGAGGACGACGGCGCGCGCTTCAAGCGCGGCCTGCTGATCCACCGGCTGATGCAGACCCTGCCCGACCTGCCGCCCGACGCGCGGGAGGCCGCCGCCCGCCGCTACCTCGCCCGTCCCGGCCATGAGCTGACGGCGGAGCGGCAGGATGAGATCGCATCCGAAACGATGCGCGTCCTGACCGACCCGCGCTTCGCCCGCCTGTTCGGTCCCAACTCCCGCGCCGAGGTGGAGGTGGTCGGTCTGGTGACCGGGCGCGCCCTATCGGGCCGGGTCGACCGGCTGGTGATCGAGGACGACGCGGTGTGGATCGTCGACTACAAGACCAACCGCCCGCCGCCCGTCCGGGCGGAGGACGTGCCGCCCGTCTATGTCCGCCAGATGGAGGCCTACCGCGCGGCGCTGCGCGCCATCTACCCGGACAAGGCGGTGCGCTGCGTCCTGCTGTGGACCGATACCCCCGCTTTGATGGAGTTGCCGGAGTGAGGCGCGCGCGATAGTCCGCCTTGGGAACTTTTCACCCCCGGCCGCGTTGCACGGGGCGGCGGATTGGGTTGACGAGACCGCATTCGCGCCCCGGCTTGACCGGTGAGGGGGGTCGGTCATACATTTTGCCAAATTCCACCGATGAGGGATGGGTCCGCCGCCGGTGGAAAATCGGCGCGGCGGTGCCCCTGAACCCAGGCATAGAGGTCACATGAGCGATCCCATCAAGGTCACCGACGACAGCTTCGAGCAGGACGTGCTGAAGGCCGACGGTCCGGTCCTGGTCGATTTCTGGGCGGAGTGGTGCGGCCCCTGCAAGATGATTGCTCCCGCGCTCGACGACCTCGCCAAGGAGTATGGCGGCAAGGTCACCGTCGCCAAGCTGAACATCGACGACAACCCCGGCACCCCGACCAAGTACGGCGTCCGCGGCATCCCGACGCTGATGCTGTTCAAGAACGGCAACGTCGCCGCCACCAAGATCGGCGCCCTGCCGAAGACCGCCCTGTTCACGTGGGTCGACGAGGCTCTCTGAGCCCCGCTCCCCGGACGATCGAAAAGCCCCGCCGCTCCGGCGGGGCTTTTTGTTTGGGCACTGCAAGACCAATCCCCTCTCCCCTCCGGAGGAAGGGTCAGGGTGAGGGGGCAGCGTGGGCATCAAGCTCACGCCAGGGGATTGCCAAGGGGCAGCATGCCCCTTGGCGGTGCGCTGCAAGCGCACCGGCCCCCTCACCCTCCCCAGGGGGGCGAGGGCTCTTTGCTCCGGTGGTCGCGGGATATCCCCCTTGCGGCCAACCCACCAGCACCGCAGACTGCGCGGACCATGGCCTACCGACTGCCGCCCCTCAACACCCTGCGCCTGTTCGAGGCCGCCGGCCGCCACCAGAGCTTCAAGGCGGCGGCCGAAGAGCTGCACCTGACCCCCAGCGCGGTCAGCCACGGCATCCAGACGCTGGAGGAATGGCTGGGGGTGGAACTGTTCCTGCGCGGCAACCGCAGCCTGTCGCTGACCCCCGCCGGCCACGCCTATCTGCCCCGCGTGCGCGACGCGCTGCAATCGCTGGCGCTGGCGACGGAGAGCGTGCCGGGCCGCGCGCCCAGCGGGCGGCTGTCGGTCAGCGCCGCCCCGACCTTCGCCCTGCGCTGGCTGATTCCCCGCCTGCCCGCCTTCCAGGAGCGTCACCCGGCGATCACGGTGGCGCTGGACACCGCCCACCGGGTGGTCGAGTTCCCCCGCGACGGCATCGACACCGGCATCCGGCTGGGCCGCGGCGACTGGCCCGGTCTGGCCGCGCTGAAGCTGATGGAGGAGGACCTCGTCCCGGTGGCCGCTCCCGCCCTGGCGGCGCGCATCGCCTGCCCCGCCGACCTCGCCACCGTCCCGCTGCTCCACGTCGCCGACGTGTCGGAGGACTGGACCGCCTGGGCGGAGGCCGCGGGCCTGCCGCCGTCGGCGCTGGACGACGGGCTGAAGCGCGGGTTGCGGCTGGACGCGATCCACATGGCGGTGGACGCCGCGGTGCGCGGGCTGGGCGTCATCATCGGACGGCGTCCGACCGTCGATCCGGAGCTGGCGTCCGGCCAGCTGGTCGAGGTGATGGGGCCGCGCCTGCGCGCGAAAAGCGCCTATTGGCTGGTCACCGCCCAAGACAGCCTGCGCCGCCCGGAGGTCGCCGCCTTCCGCGCCTGGATGCGGGCGGAGTTCGCCCAGGGGCGGTGACCCGCTTCGGGTGAAAGCCGCTCACCCGACGATGAAAAGGTCCCGTTTGCGGACCGGCGGGGACGGCCGGATGCTGGTGCTTCATCGCACCCGCCGGAGGCCACCATGACGCTGCACGTCCTTCCCCGCACCGCGCCGCCACCGGCCCGCCGCCTTCGCGCGCTGCTGGCCTGGATCGTCCATTTCCGCGAACAGAGCCGCCAGCGCGACGCCCTGCTGTCCCTGTCCGACCGCGAATTGCGGGACATCGGCATCACCCGCTACGACGCCGTCACCGAGGCGCAGAAATCCCTGTGGCGCTGACCTTTCCAGCATTGCCCCTCACCCCACAAGACGCCGCACCGTCCGCTCCACCGACCCGACGTAGGAGCCGCCGAACAGCCGCGCATGCACCAGCAGCGGGTAGAGGTTGTAAAGGTCCCGCCGCAGCTCAAAGAAGCCTGGACGGAGGGGACGGATCTCCCCATAGCGGCGGAAGAAGGCGTCCCCGAAGGTGCCGAACAGGGTGGTGAAGGCCAGCTCGATCTCCGCGTCGGCGTGGTGCAGCGCCGGATCGATGAAGGCCGCCACCCGCCCGCCGCGGGCCAGCACGTTGCCGCCCCACAGGTCGCCGTGGATCAGCGAGGGCGGCCCCGGCTCCCCGATCAGCTCCGGCAGGCGGGCGGCCAGCCGCTCCAGACCGGCCATCAGCCCGGCGTCGATGCGCCCCTCCTCCAGCGCCCTGCGGCCCATGTGCAGAAGGCGGCGGTCGCGGAAGAAGGCGTTCCAGTCCTCCGTCTCACCGTTCGGTTGGGGCAGCGGCCCGATCAGCGTGTCGCGCGGGAAGCCATAGCGGTCCGCCGTGATGCCGTGCAGGGCGGCGACCAGCTCCGCCGCGTGCTCCTCCACCGCCGGGGTGATGCCGCCGCTGGTGTCGATGCGGTCCATCACCAGCAGCCGGTCGTCCGCGTGATGCACCGCCGGCACCGGCAGGGCGGAGCGTTCGGCCAGATGGCGCAGCATGAAGCCTTCCGGCTCCAGCCCCGTCCCGCTTCCGGAGGCGACCTTCGCCACCAGCCGCCGGCCGTCCGCCAGGGTGACGGCCCACAGCGCCGTGTTGTGCCCGTCGGCCAGCCGGTCGAGCGACCGGACCGGACTGCCCAGCGCCTGTTCCAGCTCGGCCCGCAGGTCCGGCGCGCCGGTCATGGCACGCGTCACAGCCGGTCCCGCCGGATCGCCTCCAGCAGCCCCTTGGAACCGGCCTCGCAGAGGTCGAGGACTTCGGTGAAATGCAGCCCCTCGCCGTAATAGGGGTCGGGCACCTCGCGCTTCGGCGCGTCGGGGGCGTAGTCGAGGAACAGGGCGACCGTCGCCCGGCTGTCCGGCGGGGCCATGCGCCGCAACTGCGCCAGATGCCCGCCATCCATCGCCAGGATGCAGTCGAAGTCGGCGAAGTCCGCCGCGGTCACCTTGCGGGCGCGCAGGTCCGACAGGTCCACCCCGCGGGCCTTGGCGGCGCGCTGGCTGCGCGGGTCGGGCGCCTCCCCCACGTGATAGCTGTGGGTGCCCGCCGAATCGGTGCCGATGCGGCTCTCCAAACCGGCTTGCCGAACCCGGTCGCGAAACACACCTTCCGCGGTGGGCGACCGGCAGATGTTGCCCGTGCACACGAACAGGACCTTGACCATCCCGGCCTCCTCCTCTCTGGTTTCCGTCTCTGCTTTCCCGGTCCGAGATCTAGCAGCCGTTCCCCGAACCCGCCAGGGCGCCATGACCATCGCCAATATGACCGCCGCCAACATGACCATCGCCAACCATCTGAAACCGACCGACTCCATCGTCATTCTGACCGGGGCCGGCATTTCCAAGGAATCCGGCCTGGACACCTTCCGCTGCGCCGACGGCATCTGGGCCAAGGTCGATCTGGAGGACGTCGCCACGCCGGAGGGCTTCGCCCGCGACCCGGTGCTGGTCCACCGCTTCTACAACGACCGGCGGCGCGGCCTGCGCGACCCCGCCGTGCAGCCGAACGCCGCTCATATCGCTCTGGCCGAGCTGGAGCAGCGCTGGAAAGGCGAGCTGCTGCTGGTCACCCAGAACATCGACGACCTGCACGAGCGCGCCGGGTCGCACACGCTGATCCACATGCACGGGGAGCTGAACGCGGTCTTCTGCCGCCACTGCCGCAGCAAGGTGGAGCACTGGACCGGCGACCTGTCGGTGGAGGACGTCTGCCCGTCCTGCACCCGCAGGGGCGGCATGCGCCCCGACGTCGTGTGGTTCGGGGAGATGCCCTACCAGATGGAGCGGATCTACCGCGCGCTGGGCGCCTGCGATCTGTTCGTCTCCATCGGCACCTCCGGCAACGTCTATCCCGCCGCCGGCTTCGTGGCGGAGGCGCGCAACGCCGGCGCCCTGACGGTGGAGCTGAACCTGGAGCCGTCGGCGGGCGCCAGCCTGTTCGCGGATTCCGTCAACGGCCCGGCGACCGAGCTGGTCCCGGCCTTCGTAACCGAGTTGCTGAGCCTTTGACGGGTGACCTGAAGGCCCTGTTCGAACAGGCCCGCGCCTGCCGGCTGTGCGCGGGGGTGTTGCCGCACGGCTGTCGCCCGGTGCTGCGCGGCAGCCCGTCCGCCCGCCTGCTGATCGTCGGGCAGGCGCCGGGCGCGCGGGTGCACGCCAGCGGCATCCCCTGGAACGACCCGTCCGGCGACCGGTTGCGCCAGTGGCTGGCCATGGACCGTGACGCCTTCTACGACGAGAGCCGCATCGCCATCGTCCCCATGGGGCTCTGCTACCCCGGCACGGCGCCGAAGGGCGGCGACTACCCGCCGCGTCCGGAATGCGCCCCGCTCTGGCACCCGCCGCTGCGCGCCGCCCTGACCGGGGTGCGGCTTACCCTGCTGATCGGCAGCTACGCGCAGGCCCACTATCTGGGAAACCGCCGCCGGCGGACGATGACCGACACGGTGGCGGCGTGGCGCGACTATCTGCCGGAGTTCCTGCCCCTGCCCCACCCGAGCTGGCGCAACACCGCCTGGCTGAAGAAGAATCCCTGGTTCGACGCGGAGCTGGTGCCCGCGCTGCGCCGCCGCGTGGCGGATGTCCTGGGCGCTCTGGACGGGTGACTCACCCCTCCATGGCTTCGATGCGCTCCATGTCCTCGTCCGACAGGCCGAAATGGTGGCCGATCTCGTGGATCAGGACATGGCGGACGATGGCGAACAGGTCCTCGCCCGTCTCGCACCAGTAGTCCAGGATCGGGCGGCGGTAGAGGAAGATCATGTCCGGCCCGCTGCGCAGGTCGGCGACGCTCTGCCGCGTCATATCGACGCCCCGGTACAGGCCGAGCAGGTCGAAGGGGCTTTCCAGCTCCATCTCGCGTTCGGTCTCCTCGTCGGGAAAATCCTCGACATGGATCGACAGATTGACGATGGGGGCCAGAAGTTCCCGTGGAATCGTCTCCAGCGCGTCCTCGGCCATCCGCTCGAGGTCGGGGGTGGAGGGGGGAACGGTGTGGGTGTGTGCCGGTTTGCGCATCATACGGGGGAAGGTAGCGCCGCTTGCCGCCCAGGCCAAGCGGCGCTAAACCGGAAGACGGATTTGACCCACGATCGATCCGTGTCCGTTACGCCTTGCACAGGCCAACCAACAACGGGGGGAAGAAATGTCGGACAAGCTGGTGGGTGCCAAGCGGCAGACCGCGCTCAAGGAACTGCATGGCTGGGCGGAGGTGCTGGAGCGCGACGCGATCCGCAAGACCTACCATTTCCCCGACTTCCCCGCCGCCTGGGGCTTCATGAGCCAGGTCGCCCTGTTGGCGGAGCGGACGAACCACCATCCGGAATGGTTCAACGACATGGGCCGGGTGGAGATCATCCTGTGCACCCGCAGCGCCGACGGCCTGACCCAGGCCGATGTCGACTTCGCCCACCGCGTGGACCAGATCGCCCCGAACCGCGACCGCTGAAGACTCCCCTCTCCCGTCCCGGGAGAGGGTGGGGCCCGCCGCGAAGCGGTGGGAGGGTGAGGGTACCGCCAAGGAACAGCGCTTTAATCCTCGTACGACCCTCACCCGCCCGCTGCGCGGGCACCCTCTCCCGGGGCGGGAGAGGGACTGAAACGACATTCACGCCGGTTCCAGAACCACCTTCACATCCGCCGGGCGCCCGAAGAAGGGGGCGGTGGTGACCAGCAGCGGGCAGCCGGCGGCGGCGTAGGCCGCCGCGTTGTCCTCCGTCACGCCGCCCGCCGCCGCGACGACCGGCGGGCGCGGCAGGCCGCGCGTCGCCTCGACCACGGCGCGGGCCTCCTCCGGCGTCCGCTTCTCCAGTTGCAGCACGTCGGCCCCGGCCCGGGCGAAGGCGATGGCGTCCGCCACCGTGTCGACCTCGACCACGATCTTCTTCTCCGGCGCCCGGCGGCGCAGATCGGCGATCCAGGTCTCCGGCGATCCGGAGAGGAAGGCGCGGTGTTCGGGAAAGACCAGGATCGTTTCCGACAGGCCCAGCCGGTGCATCACCGCCCCGCCGGCCAGCACCGCCTTGACGGACAGGTCCTTGGCGCCGGGGAAGTTCTTGCGGGTGCAGGCGACGGTCACGCCGGGGGCGGCTTCCACGATGCGGCGGGCGCGGGAGGCGATCCCGGAGGCGTATTCGACCAGGGTCTGCGCCACCTTCCAGCCGCGGTGCAGGGCGCCCGCCGGGCCGTGCCCCTCCAGGAAGGGCGCCCCGGCCTCGACCGCCGTGCCGCTGGGCCGGACGGACGCCACCGTGCCGCCGGCCTTCTCGATCAGGCGGGCGGCTTCCTCCGTCCCGGCCAGCACCATGGCGCCGCGCGCCGCGAAGCGGATGCGCGCCGGTGCGGCGGCGATGCCCAGCGAGTCGGTGGTCAGGTCGCCGTAGGGAACGTCCTGGGCGAGAAGCGCGTCGAGCGCGGCATCGGACAGGACGATCATCGGCGGACCCCTTTTTCCGGTTAAAGCCACCCGCGGCGGCGGAAGTACCAGAGCGGCACCACGGCGGAGAGCACCATCATCACGATGGCCATGGGATAGCCGAAGTCCCAGTCCAGCTCGGGCATGTGGTGGAAGTTCATGCCGTAGGCCGACGCGATCAGGGTCGGCGGCATCAGCGCCACGGAAACGACCGAGAAGATCTTGATGATCGCGTTCTGCTCGATGTTGATCAGGCCGAGCGTGGCGTCGAGCAGGAAGTTCGCCTCGTGCGCCAGGAAGCCGGCATGCTCGTTCAGGGATCGCAGGTCGCGCGTCAGGGTCTTCAGCGCGACCTTCTGCTCCTTGGTCAGCCGCCCGGCGGCGACGGAGGAGAGAAAGGCGACCAGCCGGTCCAGCCCGGCGAGGCTGTCTCGGACCTTGTGCGTCAGGTCGCCGGCCCGCCCGATGCCGCGCAGCACGTCCTGCAGCTCGTCCGGCTTCTTGGCGGCCCGTCCGGACCCGCCGGACCCGCCCCCGCCGAACCCGCCGCTGTTCAGCGAGTCGGTGAAGATGCGCGCGGACAGCCCGTCGATGCGGGCGCCGATCAGTTCCAGCACATCGGCCACCCGGTCGATCACCGCGTCGAGGATGCCCAGCAGCGCGTCCTCCGCGCTGGCCAGAAGCTCCGGCTGGCGGCTGGTCCGCGCGGCGAAGGTGGCGACGGAGCGCGGCTCGGTGAAGCGCACCGTGATCATGTGCCGGGGTGTCAGGACGAAGGTGACCTCGCCCTGCTCCGGCATCGGCGAATCGGCCCGCGCGATCACCGAGGAGGTGAGGTAGACGGCCTCCCCCTCGGTGTAGAGCTGGCTCGATGCCTCGATTTCCTTCATCTCCTCGCGCGTCGGCAGGTCGCAGCCGGTGACGGCGCCGACATGCGCGCGCTCCGCCTCGTCGGGACGGAGAAGATCGATCCACACCGTGTTGGGCGGCAGCGGCTCGCCGAGGGCGAGCGGCTGCTCGACCACGCGGCCGCCCACCCGGGCGTGGACCGTGATCATGCAAGGGCCTCGGCCGGAACCGGCGCGCCGGCGGCGCGGCAGGCCGCGGCCAGCGTGTTGAGCATCAGGCAGGCGATGGTCATCGGCCCGACGCCGCCCGGCACCGGGGTGATGGCGCCGGCGACCTTGACCGCCTCGTCGTAGGCGACGTCGCCGACCAGCTTGGTCTTGCCCGCCTCGGTCGGGTGCGGCACGCGGTTGATGCCGACGTCGATGACCACGGCGCCCGGCTTGATCCAGTCGCCGCGCACCATCTCCGGCCGGCCCACCGCGGCGACCAGGATGTCGGCGCGGCGGCATTCGCCGGGCAGGTCCTGGGTGCGGGAATGGGCGACGGTGACGGTGCAGTCCTGCTGGAGCAGAAGCTGCGCCATCGGCTTGCCGACGATGTTGGAGCGGCCCAGCACCAGCGCCCGCTTGCCCTTGAGGTCGTTGCCCAGCGTGTCGCGGAGCAGCAGCAGGCTGCCCAGCGGGGTGCAGGGCACGATGGCGCCGGCGCCGCCGGTCGCCAGCAGGCCGGCGTTGACGACGTGGAAGCCGTCCGCGTCCTTTTCCGGAACGATGCGGGCCAGAACCCGGGCCGTGTCGATGTGCCTGGGCAGGGGAAGCTGGACCAGGATGCCGTGCACCGCCGGGTCGGCGTTCAGCCGGTCGATCAGGGCCAGCAGCTCCGCCTCGCCGAGGTCGGCCGGCATGTGGTGGTCGAAGCTGTTCATGCCGAGGTCGGCTAGGGCCTTTTCCTTGGACCGGACATAGACCTGGCTCGCCGGGTCCTCGCCCACCAGCACGACGGCGAGGCCGGGGGTGACGCCGTGGCTGGCCTTGAGCGCGGCCACACCCTCCGCCACGCGGGCGCGCAGCCCCGCGGCGAACGCCTTGCCGTCGATGATCTTCGCCTCAGCCATCGCTCTTCCCCGTATCAGGCTTCGCTGTTTCCACCAGCGCCGTCAGCCGGCGCATGAGGTCGGCCGGATCGCCGGCGACATGGACAATCTTGTTCCGGTCGGTGGCGCCGGCCACCACCGTCAGGCTGGTCTTCGGCAATTTCCACGCCTTGGCCAGCAGCTTCACCACCGCCTCGTTCGCCTTGCCGTTCTCCGGCACGGCGGTGACGGTCACCTTCAGGGCCGTTCCTCCGGACGCCGTGGCGGCCAGCCCGACGATGGCGTTGCGCGACGCCTTGGGCGTCACCCGCAGCGCCAGCCGCACACCGTCCGCCGCAGCCTCGAACGGCACGGCTTCCAAAGGTCCCGGCATCAGAAGCGCGGCCAGTATTCCGCCATCAGGTTGCGGATGAAGAAGATCAGCAGGATCAACGCGATCGGCGACAGGTCCAGGCCGCCCATGTTCGGCAGGACGCGGCGGATCGGACGCAGGACCGGTTCCGTGATGCGGTAGAGGAAGTCGCCGATGACATAGACCGCGCGGTTGCGGGTGTTGACGACGTTGAAGGCCACCAGCCAGCTCAGCACCGCCGAAGCGATGAGCAGCCACACATAGAGGCTGAGAACGGTGTCGATCAGCAGGTAGAGCGCAATCATGCCCGGCCCGTCCCTTTATTGTCCGATTTTGCGGGGCACCCTAAGCACAAGCGGCGAGTGCTGTCCAGTGCCGCGCGGCGGGCCGCGCTATCCCCTTGCGCGCAACCGCTGATGCCCGTTATCGGGCGCGTTCAGGGGGCTTGACAGGCTCCCTCCGCATCACCATTATCCGCCGCACGCCGGTAACGGTGCGTGGGGCCGTAGCTCAGCTGGGAGAGCGACGCGTTCGCAATGCGTAGGTCGGGAGTTCGATCCTCCTCGGCTCCACCAATTTCCCCAAGACAATGATGCGACACAGGAATTTGCCCGGAAGCGGCGGAATTCCCCGCGGTGTGACACCGCCCTGTCGCACGACGGCTTCGGCCTGATCGCCTCCATCCCTTTTAAAATCCGCCTTCGCCCGTTCCAGGCGTCGCCGTCCGGCGTGCCGACATCCAGGACCGTGCCAGGATCGTCTCGGCGGCCCGTGAGGCGCCGCCCCTACTCCACCGCCTGACGCAGGGCGGCGGCGCTCGCCCAGGGAGCCAGCGGCAGAGCGCCGGCCAACAGGCCGCCCAGCAGCAGCAGATGCGGGCGCGGGGTCAGGCCGTTCAGCGCGGCGTCGATCGCCCCGGCGCCGAAGATCAGCACGGGGATGTAGAGCGGCAGGATCAGCAGCGACAGCAGCACGCCGCCGCGCCGGGCGCCCAGAGTCAGCGCCGCGCCGATGCTGCCGATCAGGCTGAGGATCGGCGTGCCGACCAGCAGGGTCAGCACCAGCACCCCGAACCCCTCCGCGTCCATGTTCAGCAGCAGCGCCAGAAGCGGGGCGGCGGCGATCAGCGGAAGGCCGGTCACCAGCCAGTGCGCCAGCGTCTTGGCCAGCACCACCGCCTCCATCGGCAGGGTGGACAGCGACAGCAGCTCCAGCGAGCCGTCCTCGTAGTCGTTCTGGAACAGCCGCTCCAGCGACAGCAGCGAGGCCAGAAGGGCCGCCACCCAGATCACCCCGGCGGCGATGCGGGCGAGGATGTTCGGCTCCGGCCCGACGCCGAAGGGAAACAGCACCACGCACAGCACGAAGAACATCACGGCGATGCTGGCGTCCGACCCCTGGCGCAGCGCCAGCCGCAGGTCGCGCCCGATCAGGCGCAGGAAGCGGGTCATGCCGCGTGCTCCTCGTCCTCGTCTCCGACCTCGTCGTCCACGCCACGGAGAACGGGGGTGAAGTCGTCGAGATGCAGGTTGCGGGCGCCGGGCATGGCGATGTCCACATGGGTGGAGACGGCCACCATGCCGCCCGCGGCCCGGTGCTCCGCGATGATCTCCTCGAACAGGGCGATGGCCGCGCGGTCGAGCGCCACGGTCGGCTCGTCGAGCAGCCACAGGGCGGCGGGGGCGGCGATGATGCGGGCAAGGTTCAGGCGCCGCTTCTGCCCCGCCGACAGGTAGCGCCCCGGCACGTTGGCGATGTGCGGCACGCCCAGCCGGTCCAGCGCCCTCAGCGCGTTGCCCCGCGGGTCGGCGGCGCCGCCCAGCGTGGCCCAGAAGGACAAATTCTCCACCGCGCTCAGCACCGGCTTCACCGCGTCGAGATGGCCGACGTAATGGATGCGGCCGCGGTGGGCGTCGGGGTCGTCGGAGACCGGCACATCGTCCCAGGAGAGCTGGCCGCGGATCGGCTTGAGCAGCCCGGCCATGACCCGCAGCAGACTGGATTTGCCGCTGCCGTTGGGGCCGAGCAGGAACAGCGCCTCCCCCGGCGCGATCCGGAAGTCCAGCCCGGTGAAGACCAGCCGGTCGCCACGGAGGCAGGTCAGCGCGGAACCGGCGAAAACGGGCATGGCGACGGGCGGACTCTTGCGGTGGTCGGGGCGGTGGGAGCTATAGCACAGCCCGCCCGGGTGCCAAAAAGAAACGGCCCAAAAAGAAACGGCCATCGCAAGGGGGTTCTTGCGATGGCCGCCGATCCAGCCGGGGCCTGGCTGGGGGCGCCGGAAACCGGAGCCCTGATCGTCGCTTAGGGGCCGGACCGCAGGGGTTCACGGGTCCGGCCAGCCACTTCATGCCGTAAGGCTCACTCCGGTTTAGGGCCAGAAAGTGGCGAAATTTTGATCCGGCGAATGTCCCTTCCCATTCCAGGGCATTGCCCGGGCGGAGCGGAGCGGGCATTCATAGGCACCTTCGCCCCCTCGCTGCTCAACCGGACCGGGTGCCTGCCATGACCCTGCTGATCGACCTGTTCAACGGCCTTCCCGACATCGCCCGCATCATGCTGATGCTCAGCGTGGTGGCGGCGTCGGGGCTGGCGCTGGGACAGATCAAGGTGCACGGCGTGGGGCTGGGCATCGGCGGGGTGTTGTTCGCCGGCATCGCCGCGGGGCACGCCGCCAAGGCGCTGGGTCTGACCTTCGACCATCACGTCCTGCATTTCATGCGGGAGTTCGGGCTGATCCTGTTCGTCTACACGATCGGCGTGCAGGTCGGCCCCGGCTTCTTCGCCGCCCTGAAGAAGTCGGGCCTGACGCTGAACCTGCTGGCCGCCGCGCTGGTCGGGCTGGGGGTGCTGGTGGCGGTGGCGATCCACGAGATCGGCGGGGTGCCGCTGCCGGCGGTGCTGGGCATCTTCTCCGGCGCCGTGACCAACACGCCGTCGCTGGGCGCCGCGCAGGAGATGCTGCGCGAGGTCGGGGCCTCGGCGGCGGAGATCAACACGCCCAGCCTCGGCTACGCCGTCGCCTATCCCTTCGGCATCGTCGGCATCCTCATCACCATGGGGCTGATCCGCGTCCTCTTCCGCATCGACCCGGCGGCGGAAGCCGAGGTCTTCGAGCGCAAGCGCCGCGCCCAGGTGGAAACCTTGGAGACGCTGGACGTCGCCGTGCGCAACCGGTCGGCCATGGGGCTGCCGCTGCGCGACATGGAGCTGTTCGGCGATCAGGGGGTGATGGTGTCCCGCCTGCTGCGCGAGGGGCGGCTCCAGGTGCCGCACCCGGACACCTGCCTGCGGGCCGGCGACGTGGTGCATCTGGTCGGGCCGCGGGTCAAGCTGGAGGCGACGAAGCGCCTGCTCGGCGAGGCGGCGGAGGTCACCCTGACCACCAAGGGCACCGACATGCGCTGGGACCGGCTGGTCGTCACCAACGAGCATGTGCTGGGCAAGGCCATCGGCCAGCTCGACCTCGCCGACGCCTACGACGTGGTGGTCAGCCGGATCAACCGCGCCGGCGTGGAGCTGGTGCCCAGCCCGGCCCTGCACCTCCAGTTCGGCGACATCCTGACCGCCATCGGCAAACCATCGGACCTCCAGCGGGTGGCGGCGCTGATGGGCAACTCGGCGCGGCGGCTCCAGCAGGTGGAGTTCGTGCCGGTCTTCATCGGCATCCTGCTCGGCGTGCTGCTCGGCTCCATCCCCTTCTACATTCCGGGCATGCCGGCGCCGCTGAAGCTGGGTCTGGCCGGCGGGCCGCTGGTGGCGGCGATCCTGCTGGCGCGCATCGGCCACGTCGGACCGCTGGTCTGGTTCATGCCGCCGGCCGCCAACATGGCGCTGCGCGAGATCGGCATCGTCCTGTTCCTGGCGGTGGTCGGGCTGATGTCCGGCGATCGTTTCGTGGAGACGCTGGTGCACGGCGACGGGCTGCTGTGGATCGGCTGCGGCGTGTTGGTGACGCTGATCCCGCTGCTCGTCGTCGGCGTCGTCGCGCGGGCCTTCGCCCGGCAGAACTACCTGACGATCTGCGGCCTCCTGTCCGGCAGCATGACGGACCCGCCCGCGCTCGCTTTTGCAAACGCAATGAGCGCATCGGAGGCTCCCGCCCTCGCCTATGCCACTGTTTACCCTATGGTTATGTTTCTGCGTATCCTTGCGCCGCAGTTGATCGTCCTGTTCCTCTGGTAAGGAGGCGGTCCGGCGGGAGCGCTTCCCACGGGATCGGCGGGCGGTCTGTCCTCGCGTGAGGAGACGCGGCCATGCACGCGCTCATCGATCTCTTCCTGGCCATGCCGCCGATCGCGCGCGTGGTGTTCATGCTGGGCGTCACCTCGGCCCTCGGGCTGGCGCTCGGCCACATAAGGCTGCGCGGCGTGGGGCTTGGCATCGGCGGCGTGCTGTTCGCAGGCATCGCGGTCGGCCACTTCGCCAAGCAGGCCGGGGTGACTCTGAACGCCGAGATGATGGAGTTCATCCGCGACTTCGGCCTGATCCTGTTCGTCTACACCATCGGCATCCAGGTCGGCCCCGGCTTCTTCGCGGCGCTGAAGAAGTCCGGACTGGCGCTGAACGGGCTGGCGCTGCTGATGGTCGGGTCGAGCATCCTGCTGACCGCGATCCTGGTGCTGTTCGACCTCGTGCCGCTGGGCTCCGGCCTCGGCGTCTTCGCGGGCGGGGTGACCAACGCCCCGGCGCTGGCCGCCTCGCAGCAGGTGCTGAAGGAGGTCGGGGCCGACGCCGCGGTGATGGCCCTGCCCGGCCTGGCCTTCGCCGTCACCTATCCCTTCGGCATCGCCGGAAACCTGCTGGCCATGGCGGTGGTGCGGATCGCCTTCCGCATCGACCCGCAGGAGGAGGCCAAAGCCTTCGAGGCCGCCCGGCGCGCCGAGGTCGCGGCGCTCGACACCATGGACATCGCCGTCACCAACCCGGCTCTGCGCGGGGTGCGGCTGGGCGACCTCACCATGCTGCCGAGCCTGGGGGTCTGCGCGTCGCGGCTGCTGCGCGGCGGCCAGCTCCGCGTGCCCGGCGAGGACACCCGGCTGGAGGAGGGCGACGTGCTGCACGTCGTCGGCCCGCGCCCAAGGCTTGAGCAGGTCCGCCTGCTGATGGGGCGGGAGGCCGACGTCCGGCTGACCACCAAGGGCAGCGACCTGCGGTGGGAGCGCATCGTCGTCACCGCCAACCCGGTGCTGGGCAAGTCCATCGCCGCGCTGAACCTCAAGGGGGCGTGCGACGTGGTGGTCAGCCGCGTCAACCGCGCCGGCGTGGAGCTGGTGCCCAACGCCGCGCTGAAGCTGCAGTTCGGCGACATCCTGACGGTGATCGGCAAGCCCGACGACCTCAAGGCGGCGGCCTGCATCATCGGCAACTCCGAACGGCGGCTGCAGACGGTGGAGATGATCCCGGTCTTCGTCGGCATCACGCTGGGGGCGCTGCTGGGCGCGATCCCGCTGTTCCTGCCGGGCATGCCGGCGCCGCTGCGGCTGGGCATGGCCGGCGGGCCGCTGATCGTCGCCATCGTCCTGGCGCGCATCGGCCACATCGGGCCGCTGGTCTGGTTCATGCCGCCCGCCGCCAACCTCGCCCTGCGCGAGATCGGCATCGTCCTGTTCCTCGCCGTTCTGGGCATCGCGTCGGGCGACCGCTTCGTCGAGACGATGGCGAGCGGCGCCGGGCTCCCCTGGATGGCCTGGGGCGTGCTCGTCACGCTGGTGCCGCTGCTGCTGACCGGGCTTCTGGCGCGCGGCGTGATGAAGCTGAACTTCCTCAGCATCTGCGGCGTGCTGGCCGGGGCGCAGACCAACCCGCCGGGCCTCGCCTACGCCAACGCGGTGGTCGCGTCGGAGGCGCCGGCGCTGGCCTACGCCACCGTCTACCCGCTGGCCATGTGCCTGCGCATCCTGGCGCCGCAGCTTCTGGTGCTGATGCTGTGGTGAAAAACCCGCCGGCTTCCCCCATCGCGCGGTTGCCCCGGGGCCTGTAAAATCCGCGTTGCGGGAGTTTGTCCGGCGGTCTAGCCTAGCGGCACCGTCCATGGTTGGGCGGTCCAGACCGTTCCCCGCCAGCAAGCCCCGCATGCACCGACACCCGCCCACGAATCCCAACGCCCCCGAAGCCGTCCTCGTCGAGAATGTCCACAAGCGCTTCGGCCCGCTGGAGGTGCTGAAGGGCGTCTCCCTGACCGCGCGCGAAGGCGACGTCATCACGCTGATCGGCTCCTCCGGTTCCGGCAAAAGCACGCTTCTGCGCTGCATCAACATGCTGGAGGTGCCGGACGAGGGGCGGATCGTCATCGGCGGCGAGGCCATCGGCCTGAAGAGGGCGCGCGGCGGCCAGACCGTCCCCGCCGATTCCCGGCAGGTGGACCGCATCCGCACCCGGCTCGGCATGGTGTTCCAGAGCTTCAACCTCTGGACCCACATGACCATCCTGGAGAACGTCATCGAGGCGCCGGTCCATGTGCTGGGCGTCCCGAAGGCGGAGGCGGTGGACCGCGCCCGCAAGCTGCTGGACAAGGTGGGCATCCTGGCCAAGGCCGAGTCCTACCCGGTGCAGCTGTCCGGTGGGCAGCAGCAGCGCGCCGCCATCGCCCGCGCGCTGGCCATGCAGCCCAAGGTGATGCTGTTCGACGAGCCGACCTCCGCGCTCGACCCCGAACTGGTGGGCGAGGTGCTGCTGGTCATCCGCCAGCTCGCCGAGGAGGGGAACACCATGATTCTCGTGACGCACGAGATGGGCTTCGCCCGCGAGGTCGCGTCGGAGGTGGTGTTCCTCCACCAGGGCCGGATCGAGGAGCGGGGGCCGCCCGACCGGGTTCTGGTCAATCCGGAATCGGACCGCGTGCGACAGTTCCTGTCGCGCCACCTGTCCGGCGCCGGCTGAATCGATCGCGCGAGGACGGCCCGCTCAATTCCCTTGACTGGCGCTGTAAAACCGTAAACCTCAGAGCCTGCCCGAGCATAAGAGCCATCCATAAGGGCATCAGAACAGAGGAGGTTTTCCCGTGAAGAAGATCGTTGCGGCCTTGGCGCTCGGCGCCATTGTGGCGGTCGCCGGCACCGCCGCCGAAGCCAAGGACTGGAAGAAGATCCGCATCGCCACCGAGGGCGCCTACGCCCCCTGGAACGCGACGGACCCGTCGGGCAAGCTGATCGGCTTCGAGCCGGACCTCGCCCTGGAACTGTGCAAGAAGATGAAGGCCGAGTGCGAGATCGTCGCCCAGGATTGGGACGGCATGATCCCGGCCATCCAGCAGGGCAAGTACGACGCCATCATGGCGGCGATGTCGATCACCGACGAGCGTGAGAAGGTCATCACCTTCGCCGGCCCCTACGGCACCGAGCCGTCGATGTTCGGCACCATGAAGAATTCGCCGCTCGCCAAGGCGACCTTCCCCGGCGAGCGCTACGACCTGTCCAAGGACGACCCGAAGGCCGCCATCGCCGCCCTGGCCGACGCGCTGAAGGGCAAGACGGTCGGCGTGCAGACCTCGACCATCCAGGCGAACTTCATGGAGAAGCTTCTGCCGCAGGTGGCGGTCCGCACCTACGACAAGCTGGACAACGCCGGCATCGACATGGCCGCCGGCCGCGTCGACGCCATCTTCGGCGACCGTTCGGCGGTGGACGCCATCCTCAAGGCCGACGCCGGCAACAACATGACCCTGTTCGGCCCGGCCTTCGCGCGCGGTGTGCTGGGCAAGGGCGTGGGCGTGGGTCTGCGCAAGGCCGACGGCGACCTGAAGGAGCTGTTCAACAAGGCCATCGCCGAGGCCAACCAGGACGGCACCATCACGAAGCTGAGCACCCAGCACTTCGGCTACGACATCTCGATCAAGTAACCGGTCGATCAAGCAACCGGCCATCATGTGAAGGGATGTCCCCCTCTCCCCCGTCGCGGGGAGAGGGGAACCCGGTTCGGAGCCCATTTCGGAGCCCATTTCGGAGCGCATGTTCGAACTTCTCTCCTTCGGCCCGAACGGGTGGGGCGGCCAGCTTCTCGGCGGGGCGGCGATGACGGTCGCCGTGTCGGTGTCGGCCTTCGCCCTCGGCCTCGTCTTCGGATCGCTCGGCGCGTCGGCGAAGCTCAGCCGCCACCTCGCCCTCACCGGCGTGGCGGAGGTCTACACCACCGTCGTGCGCGGCGTCCCCGAACTGCTGGTCATCTACCTGCTGTTCTTCGGCGGCAGCGGCGCGGTCATGGCCGTCGGCCGGATCTTCGGCTACGAGGGCTACATTGAGCTGAACGCCTTCTCCATCGGCGTTCTGGCGGTCGGGCTGATCTCCGGCGCCTATTCGACCGAGGTGATCCGCGGCGCGGTCCAGGCGGTGCCCCACGGCCAGATCGAGGCGGCGCGCGCCTGCGGCATGTCGCGCTGGCTGATCCTGCGCCGCATCCTGGTGCCGCAGACCCTGCGCTACGCCCTGCCGGGGCTGGGTAACGTCTGGCAGCTCACCCTGAAGGACACGGCGCTGATCTCCGTGACGGCGCTGGCCGAGATCATGCGCGTGTCGCATGTGGCGGCGGGGTCGACCCGCCAGCCGTTCCTGTTCTACACCACCGCGGCGGTGCTCTACCTCCTGCTCACCACCGTCTCGACGGTGGCATTCGAGCGGGCGGAACGCTACGCCAACCGCGGCGTGCGGAGGGCCTGACCCATGAATTGGGAACTGATGTGGGACAGCGTGCCCACCCTCCTGCGCGGCGTTCCGGTGACCTTGCAACTGGTCGGGCTGGCGCTGCTGTTCGGTGCCGCCGTGGCCTTCGCGGTGGCTCTGCTGCGGCTGTACGGCAACCGCGTCACCGAGCGGCTGATGGCCGCCTATGTCTTCGTGTTCCGCGGCACGCCGCTGCTCGTGCAGATCTTCCTGATCTATTACGGCATGGGCCAGTTCGAGCTGGTGCGCAGCAGCTTCCTCTGGGTCTATCTGCGCGAGCCCTTCTGGTGCGCCATCCTGGCGCTGACGCTGAACACCGGCGCCTACACCAGCGAGATCCTGCGCGGCGCCATCCTGTCGGTGCCGCAGGGCCAGATCGAGGCGGCGCGCGCCTGCGGCATGTCGCGCACGCTGCTGTTCCGCCGGATCGTGATGCCGGTGGCGATCCGCCAGATGCTGCCGGCCTACGGCAACGAGGTGATCCTGATGGTGAAGGCCAGTTCGCTCGCCAGCACCATCACGCTGCTTGAGATCACCGGCATCGCCCGCAAGATCATCGCGCAGAGCTTCGCGGTGTTCGAGGTGTTCATCGTGGCGGGCAGCATCTATCTGCTGCTGAACTTCCTCGCCTCGCGCCTGATCCGCTACGCCGAGTGGCGCATGACCCCCTACCTGCGGGCGCGCGGGTAGCTGCCGGCCCCCACCCCGGCCCTCCCCCGCTTTCACAGGGGAGGGAGATTTTGCGAAGCGGCGGCAGTTCCCTCCCCTGCGAAGCGGGGGAGGGTTAGGGTGGGGGCAAGACACTCATGCCCCGAGCCGCACAGCCACCGGCACCGGCACGCCCACTTTCCGGACGCCCATCACGCGCACCGGCACTGAGCGCGGTTTCGCTCCCTCACCCGGGCCAGCCGGACTTTTTCACCCGTCCTGCACCAACGTAGCATGGAAAGGCCGCGTCAACCCGTCGTACCGTCAGTGCGACAGGCCGCCGCACCGTCCTGAAAACACCACGGTGTACGGCCATGTTTCCTGACCAAGATCAAGGCGAAACCCCTCGCGCTGGGGCATCACTGAGCTTATATCGTCCGCAGCACGACCAGAGGCCCATAGGTCCTATGCATCGATTTGCAAATCCTGCCCGCTTCCAGCGCCTGTCGGCGGCGATCCTGCCCTGGACGGCGGGGGCGACCGTGATCCTGCTGATCGTCGGGCTCTACATCTCGCTGATCGGGTCGCCGCGCGACTATCAGCAGGGCGACACCGTGCGGATCATGTACATCCATGTGCCCGCTGCCTGGATGAGCCTGTTCGTCTACGTCAACATGGCCATCGCCGCCGCCTGCGGGCTGGTGTGGAAGCATCCGCTGGCCGACCTGTTCGCCAAGGCCGCCGCCCCGGTCGGCGCCGGCTTCACCTTGATCTGCCTCGTCACCGGCTCGCTGTGGGGCGCGCCGATGTGGGGGACGTGGTGGGTGTGGGACGCGCGGCTGACCAGCGTGCTGATCCTGTTCTTCCTCTATCTGGGCTACATGGCGCTGGTGAACGCCTTCGACGACCCGCAGCGCGGGACGCGGGCGGGCAACGTGCTGCTTCTCGTCGGCATCGTGAACGTGCCGATTATCAAATTCTCGGTGGACTGGTGGAACACCCTGCACCAGCCGGCCAGCGTCATCCGCATGGGCGGGCCGACCATCGACGGGTCCATGCTGGTCCCGCTGCTGGTCATGGCGCTGGGCTTCACCGCCTACTTCATCACGGTGGTCCTGCTGCGCCTGCGGGCGGAGATCGTGCAGCGCAAGATCCAGACGATGCGCCTGACCGAGGCGCAGGGCTGAGGCACGGGCTGGACAGGGAGCGGCGCGGGGCCGGAGGCAAAGATGGCAGAGTTTTTCGCGATGGGCGGCTACGCCGCGTATGTCTGGTCGTCCTACGGGCTGGCGGCGCTGGTGATGGTCGGCCTTCTGGTCGCCACGCTGAAGGCGCTGCGCGGTGCCGAGACGACCCTGAAGGCGCTGGAAGGCAGCCGCCCGCCGCGGCGGCGCCGGGCGCGCAACGGTGCCGCGGCGTCGCCCGCGGCGGAGGTTGGTGAAGGATGACCCGCAAGAAACGGCGCCTCTACATGCTGGGCCTCGCCCTGCTGGGCCTTGGCGCGGCCACCGCCCTGACGCTGACGGCGTTCGAGGACAACATCGTCTTCTTCTTCAGCCCGACGCAGTTGCAGACCCAGGACATCGGCGACCGCAACTTCCGCCTGGGCGGCCTCGTCGAGGAAGGCAGCGTGAGCAAGATGCCCGACGGGGTGACGACGCAGTTCCGCGTCACCGACACGGTGCACACCGTCGCCGTCACCTACCGCGGCCAGCTTCCCGACCTGTTCCGCGAGGGGCAGGGTGTCATCACGGAAGGCCGCATGATCAACGGCGTCTTCCAGGCGCGCGAGGTGCTGGCCAAGCACGACGAGAACTACATGCCGCCGGAAGTCGCCGACGCGCTGAAGGAAGCGGAGCACTTCAAGGCGAACTCGAAGGAGCAGAAGCCCAGCTCGTGACGCTGACGGCTTCTCCACTCCTCCTCATTCCGTTCTTTTAGGGAGCATCGGGCCCGTGATTCCCGAACTCGGCCATTACGCGCTGGTGCTGGCGCTGTTCGTGGCGCTGGTGCAGTCCGGCGTCCCCCTGGTCGGCGCCGCCACCGGCAACGCCGCCTGGATGGGCGTCGCCCGCCCCGCCGCCATCGCCCAGATGCTGCTGGTTCTGGTCGCCTACGGCGCCCTGACCTGGGCGCATGTGGTGTCGGACTTCAGCGTGTCGAACGTGGTCGCCAACAGCCACTCGATGAAGCCGATGCTCTACAAGGTGTCGGGCGTGTGGGGGAACCACGAAGGCTCGATGATGCTGTGGGTCGTCATGCTGACGGTGTTCGGCGCGGCGGTCGGCATCTTCGGGCGCAACCTGCCGCCCTCGCTGAAGGCCCGCGTCATCTCCGTCCAAGGCATGATCGGCGTCGGCTTCCTGCTGTTCATCCTGATCACCTCGAACCCCTTCATCCGCGTGGTTCCGGCGCCGCTCGACGGCAACGACCTGAACCCGCTGCTCCAGGACCCCGGCCTCGCCTTCCACCCGCCCTTCCTCTACGCGGGCTATGTCGGCTTCTCCATCGCCTTCTCCTTCGCGGTCGCCGCCCTCATCGAAGGGCGCGTGGACCCGGCCTGGGCGCGCTGGGTGCGGCCCTGGACGCTGGCCGCCTGGTCGACCCTGACCGCCGGCATCGCGCTCGGCTCCTGGTGGGCCTATTACGAGCTGGGCTGGGGCGGCTGGTGGTACTGGGACCCGGTCGAGAACGCCTCCTTCATGCCCTGGCTGGCCGGCACCGCGCTGCTGCACTCCGCCATCGTGGTGGAGAAGCGCGACGCGCTGAAGACCTGGACCATCCTGCTGGCGATCATCACCTTCTCGCTGTCGCTGATGGGCACCTTCCTGGTGCGCTCGGGCATCCTGACCTCGGTCCACGCCTTCGCGGTGGACCCGACGCGCGGCGTCTTCATCCTGGTCCTGCTGGCCATCGCCACCGGCGGCTCGCTGCTGCTCTACTCCGTGCGGGCGCCCAGCCTGAAGACCGGCGGCCTGTTCGCCCCGGTCAGCCGCGAGGGCTCGCTGGTGCTGAACAACCTGCTGCTGTCCACCGCGACGGCCACGGTCTTCATCGGCACGCTCTACCCGCTGTTCCTCGACGTGCTCGACCTCGGCAAGGTGTCGGTCGGCCCACCCTTCTTCAACGCCACCTTCATCCCCGTCGCCATCCCGATGGTGATCGCCATGGTGGTCGGCCCCTTCCTGGCCTGGAAGCGCGCCGACCTGCTGGGCGCCCTGACCCGGCTGTGGACGGCGGGCGTGGCGACCGTGGCCTGCGTCGCCGTCGCCGCCTACGTCACCAACGGCGGCGGCCCGCTGCTGGCGCTGGTTGGGGTCGCGCTCGCCGCCTGGGCCTTCTTCGGCTCGATCGCCGAGTTCGCGGAGCGCATCCGCCTGTTCCGCATCCCGGCGAAGGACAGCTGGAACCGCGCGGTCAACCTGCCGCGCAGCGCCTGGGGGATGACCATCGCCCACGCCTCCATGGGCATCGCCATCGCCGGCATGACCGGCACCTCGGCGTGGCAGAGCGAGACGATCAAGGCGATGAAGCCGGGTGACAACGCCACGGTCGGCGCCTACGCCGTGCAGTTCGACCGTGTCGGCACGGTGCAGGGTCCGAACTACAACGCCGAGCAGGGCGTCTTCACCGTCACCCGCGACGGCAATCACATCGCCACCCTGACGCCGCAGCGCCGCAGCTACCCGGTCACCCGCATGACGACGACCGAGGCGGCGATCCACACCACCTGGCTGTCCGACGTCTATGTCGCGCTGGGCGACCCGACGCAGAACGGCACGGCCTGGACCGTGCGGCTGTACCATCACCCGCTGGTGCCGTGGATCTGGATCGGCTCGCTGGGGATGATGCTGGGCGGGCTGGTCAGCCTGTCCGACCGCCGCTTCCGCGTCGGCGCCCCGGAGCGCCGCCGCGCCGCCAAGGGCACCCTTCAACCCGCCGAATAAGCCCGCCCGCCGAGCAAGGACACGCTTCCGATGCGCCGCCTGATCTATCTGTTGCCGCTGCTGCTGTTCGTCGGAGTCGGCGTGGCCTTCCTGCGCGGGTTCGACCGCGACCCGCGCGACATCCCCTCCGCCCTGATCGACAAACCGGCGCCGGAATTCTCCCTGCCGCCGCTGCCGGGCCACAAGGAAGGGCTGTCCAACGCGACGCTGAAGGGCGACGTCACGCTGGTGAACGTCTTCGCCTCCTGGTGCATCCCCTGCAAGGCCGAGCACCCGATCATCACCCGGCTGGCCCGCGAGCAGGGCGTGACGGTGCGCGGCATCAACCACAAGGACAAGGCGGAGGACGCCATCGCCTGGCTGAACCGCAACGGCGATCCCTACGCCAGCATCGGCGTCGATCTGGACGGCCGCGTGTCCATCGACTGGGGCGTCTACGGCGTGCCGGAGACCTTCCTGCTCGACCGCCAGGGCCGCATCCGCTTCAAGCATGTCGGCCCCCTGACCCCGCAGGTGGTCGAGGAGCAGATCCTCCCCATGGTCAAGCATCTGCGGAGCGCGTCGTGAAAGCCCTTCTGCTCGCCGTCCTGCTCGCCCTGACGCCGCTCGCCGCCTCCGCCGTCCAGCCCGACGAGGTGCTGAAGGACCCGGCGCTGGAGGGCCGCGCGCGGGAGATCAGCAAGGATCTGCGCTGCCTCGTCTGCCAGAACCAGTCGATCGACGATTCCAACGCGCCGCTCGCCCGCGACCTGCGCGTGCTGGTCCGCGAGCGGCTGACCGCCGGCGACAGCAACCAGCAGGTGCTGAGCTTCGTCACCGACCGCTACGGCGACTATGTGCTGCTGCGCCCGCCCTTCAAGGCGACGACGCTGTTCCTGTGGATCGGCCCCTTCGTGGTCCTGGCCATCGGCGGCGTCGCCACGGCCCTGTACCTGCGCGGGCGGAAGGGAGCCGCCGTTGCCGCGGGCGGCGACACCGCCCCGCTGACCGAGGACGAGCGGCGGCGCCTGGACGCCCTGCTCCGCAAGGACAAAGTCTGATGCTGTTCTGGATCGTCGCCGCCGCGATGACGGCGGCCGTGGTGCTGTTGATCGTGCCGCCGCTGCTGAGGAAGCCCGAGGGAGCCGCCGAGGAGCGCGCCGCCTACGACCTGGAGGTCTACCGCGACCAGCTCGGCGAGCTGGAGCGCGACCAGGGCCGCGGCTTGATCAGCGAGGCGCAGGCCGCCGCCGCCCGCGCCGAGATCGGCCGCCGCATGCTTGCCATCGCCGACCGCGGCAAGGGCTCTGCGAAGGATGACGCGAAGGACAAGGCAGCCCCCCGCGCCCCGCGCAGCGCGATGGCGCTGGCCGCCCTGCTGGCCGTCCTGCTGCCGCTCGGCACGCTGGCCGTCTATGGCAAGCTGGGCCGTCCGGAACTGCCGGCGCAGCCGCTGGCCTCCCGCAACCTCGACCATGAGCGCGGCGGGCCGCCCAAGAACGTGCTGGCGGCGATGGACAAGCTGAAGGCCCAGCTCGCCGAAACCCCCGACGACCCGCAGGGCTGGGCCATCCTCGGCCAGGCCTACGCCAAGATGGGCCGCCTGCCCGAGGCCGCCGACGCTCTGGGCAAGGCGGTGGCCCTGGCCGGCGACGATCTGGAGCTTCTCGGCAGCTACGGCGAGGTCCTGATCTCGGCCAACGGCGGCACCGTGCCGGACGAGGCGCGCAAGACCTTCGACCGCGTGCTGGCGAAGGACCCGAAAGAGCCGCGCGCCCGCTTCTACGCCGCGCTGGCCCGCTTCCAGGCCGGCGACACCAAGGACGCGCTGGAGCGCTGGAGCGCCCTGCTCGCCGAGTCCCACGCCGACGCCCCCTGGGTACCGATCGTCCGGACGCAGATCGAGCAGGCCGCCAAGGCGCTGAACCTCGACCCGGCCAAGGTGACGCCGGAGCCCCTGCCCGCCCAGCAACAGCCGCCGGTCGCCCAAAACCAGGGCCAGAATCAGGGCCAGGGCCAAGGCCAAGCGCAGGGCCAGTCCGAAGGCGAGGACCAGCAGCAGATGATCCGCGGCATGGTCGACGGGCTGGCCGCCCGGCTGGAGGCCAACCCGGACGACGTGGACGGCTGGCTGCGGCTGTCGCGCTCCTACGGCGTCCTGGGCGAATCGGCGAAGGCCATCGACGCTGCCCGCAAGGCGAGGGAGCGGGCGCCCCAGCGGCCCGACGTGCTGGTCGCCTACGCCTCCGCCCTGCTGTCGGCGGAGCCGCGAAGCAGCAAGCCCGGCCCGATGCCGGAGGAGGCCGTCGCCTCGCTCCGTCAGGCGCTGGCGGCCGAGCCCGACAACCGCGACGCGCTCTGGCTGCTCGGCCTGAACGCCGCGGGCATCGGCCAGACCGCGGAGGCCACCGACCTGTGGTCCCGCCTGCTGGCCCAGTTCAAGCCGGAGGAGCCGGAATACACGCTGATTCGCGCCCGCCTCGAGTCGTTGAAGGCCGGCGGCTGATCCTCTCCCGAATGTCCCTTGCACCCGGACCGGTCCGAAGAGCAGGATAGCGATGCACGCTGGGGTGGCGTTTCCGGCAACGGAGCGCCACCCGCAGGCCGATCCGCCAGGGACGCGACCGATTGCCCACCCACGCGCTCACCGCCAAAGGTCCCGCCACCGGCCCCGGCATGGCGGGAAAGCCGCTGGAGGCAGCCTTCTGGATGCTGGGGGCCGCCCTGTTCATCGCCATCGGCAACGCGATGATCCGCCACGTCAGCGGCGAGCTTCACCCCTTCGAGATCGTCTTCTTCCGCAACCTGTTCAGCCTGATGTTCATGCTGCCCTGGATCGCGGCGGTCGGGCTGGGGCGGCTGCGCACCGGGCGGGCGGGGCTCTACGCCTCGCGCTCGGCGACCAGCCTGGTGGCGATGCTGTGCTGGTTCTACAGCGTCACCCACATGCCGCTGCCGGACGCCACGGCGCTCAGCTTCACCATTCCCCTCTTCGTCACCGCCGGGGCCGCGCTGTTCCTGAACGAGACGGTGCGGGCGCGGCGCTGGGCCGCCGTTCTGGTCGGGCTGGCCGGTGTGATGATCGTCATCCGCCCCGCCGACGCCACCCTGGACCCGACCATTCTGGTCATGCTTCTGCATTGCGTCGCCGCCGCCGTCACCACGCTCCAGGTGCGGGCGCTGGCGACCTCCGACGGGGTCATGGTGGTGGTCGCCTACATGGGGCTGTTCCTGACCCCGATGGCGCTGGTGCCGGCGCTGTTCGTGTGGGAGTGGCCGAGTTGGACGGCGCTCGGCTGGCTCGTTCTGCTGGGCGGCATCCTGACCCTGGGGCAACTGGCGATGACCCGCGCCTTCAAGCTGGCGCCGGCCTCGGCGATGATGCCGTACGACTACGCCCGCCTGCCCTTCACCGCCCTGCTCGCCTGGCCGCTGTTCGGGGAGGCGATGGACCTGTGGGGCTGGGTCGGCGCCGGGGTGATCGCGGCCTCCGCCCTCTACACCGCCCATCGCGACGCGGCCCAGTCGCGGGCCGAGCGGGGACCCGCGGCCAAGGCGTGAACCGTCAGCCGCCGCCAGCCGTGGGCTTCATTTCGGGGGGCTTCATCTGTTGTTCCTTGCGCAGGGTGGCGCGGGCGCGGTCCTCATGCTCGGGCTTCAGATTGGTCCGCACCGTCTGGATGGCGGTCGCCAGCACCGCCGCGTCGTCCACGAAGCCGACCGCGATCAGCCAGTCCGGGATGGAGTCCGCGGGCAGCACGAAATAGGCCAGCGCCGCCATCAGGATCGCCTTCGCCTTGAAAGGCGTCTGCGGGTCGGTCGCGCAGAAGAAGGCGGCCAGCGCCTGCTCCAGGAAGGGAATGCGATGCAGGTTGGCGCGCAGCGTGTTCCAGAAGCGGCGGCGGACGTAGCGCTCGTTCCGCTCCGCACGGACGGGGTCGATGACGGTGGGCAAAGCGGCGGCTTCGGTGATTCCGTCGGTGGCGATCGGCATGGCTTCCCCTGGGCTCCCCCGGCCGCACGGCCCTTCCCGGTGGACCGGGCGGGGCGGCCTGTTGCACAGTTGCGTGGAATGACAACAGCGCAGACGCGCCAACGGTCCCGCCAAGGGTTCGACTACGGCCAAAGCGTCAAAAGGAGGAAACCGCCATGCCGATGAAGAAGGGCTACAAGGAGATGCTGGCCGAAGCGAACGGCCGCATCCAGGCGATCACGCCGCAGCAGGCGCTGTCCCTGCACGGCGACCCCGACGTGCTTTTCGTGGACATCCGCGACCCGCGCGAACTGACGCGCGACGGCATGATTCCCGGCGCCTTTCCGGCCACCCGAGGGATGCTGGAATTCTGGGTGGACCCGGACAGCCCCTATCACAAGCCGGTCTTCGCGTCGGGCAAGCGCTTCGTCTTCTACTGCGCCAGCGGCTGGCGCTCGGCGCTCGCCACCGACACCGTGCAGTCGATGGGCTTGGAGAACGTCTGCCACCTGGAGGGCGGCTTCAAGGGCTGGAAGGAGGCCGGGCTGCCCGTTGCCATGCCGCCCGCCACCGAACGGAAGGACAGCTGAATGGAACAGCGAGTCAGCCTGATCACTCTGGGCGTCGCCGACCTCGCGCGCAGCCGTCGCTTCTACGAGGAGGGGTTGGGTTGGACCCCCTCCCCGGTCAGCCAGGACGCCATCACCTTCTACCAGCTGGGCGGCGTGGCGCTCGCCCTGTTCGGGCGGGAGGCGCTGGCCGAGGACGCGCATCTGGCGGAGTCCGGACCGACGTCGGGCTTCGGCGGCATCACGCTGGCCCACAACCTGCGCAGCAAGGCGGAGGTGGACGCCGTGATGGCCCAGGCGGAGCGGGCCGGCGGACGCATCCTGAAGCCGGCGCAGGACGTCTTCTGGGGCGGCTACAGCGGCTATTTCGCCGACCCGGACGGTCACCCCTGGGAAGTCGCCTGGAACCCCTTCGCCACGCTGAGCGAGGACGGGAGTTTCCGGTTGGAGGGGTGAAGGCGCGTATTCTTAAGCTCCTCTCTGCACTGAATGCGGCTCCAAACCATCCCTTCCATCACGAATTTAAAATTTTCCGATGTGTGACATTTTTGTCGCCAAATTTTCTTTATGCTCGAGATGGGCTCTGCGACCCGCAGCATTGGCCTCTCTTGCTCCCCCCTAAAGGGGGGAGCAAGAGAGGCCAATGCTCGCTTCTATCGGATGACGCTCCGCACCTCTCCTCCTTCGGAGGAGAGGTGCGGAGCGTCATCCGACTGGATCATTGCTTTCTTTGGAAAGAATGCTATATCCTGATTTCGCAAGAAAGGAGGTGGCCATGCTGACGCATCAAACGATAAACACTGCGATATCCAACGCGCAGGTTGTCACCAAGGCTGTCCTCCGTGCCGCCGACCAGCTTGAGATCCCCAACACAGTCCTAGCGAGAATTTTGGGCGTCTCGGAGCCTACGGTGTCGCGCATGCGCAAACATGGGCTGACACTGTCAACCAGCGATAAGTCTTTCGAACTTGCAATTCTCTTCATTCGTCTTTATCGGTCGCTTGATGCCATTGTTGGCGGCGATCCGAACGTTGCCCGCGCATGGCTTAGAAACGTCAACACAGCGCTGGACGACAGCAAGCCGCTGGATAAAGTCCAGACCATAACCGGGCTGGTGCATGTCATCGATTACCTGGACTCCCGCCGAGCTGTCCTCTAGCCAACGCACCTTGACAGGCGAATGCTGGCGTCTGGTGGAGGCCCAGAACAAGGTCTCCACCCTTAAGCTGGTCGATACCCTGGACGAGCAGGACCTTCTCGAACGGTTGATCGAAGGCACGAAGCCCCCGGTTCCCAACAAGTGCCAGGGGCTTCACTTTCTCCTGTCCACGCCGTTCCGCTACAACGCCCCCTACCCTACAGGTTCCCGCTTCCGGCGGGCGGGCCTAACGCCGGGGGTCTATTACGCCGCGGAGAGCGTGCGCACGGCGGTCGCCGAACTTTCCTTTTACCGCCTGCTGTTCTTCGCGGAGTCGCCCGACACGCCGTGGCCGGCCAATCCGAATGAGTACACGGCTTTCTGCGCTGCCTACGGAACGGATCAAGGATTGGACCTGACCGCCCCGCCCCTGGACCAGGACACAGCGACATGGTCGCACCCGACCCATTACGATCCCTGCCAGAGCTTGGCCGAGACGGCGCGGCAGGCCGGCATCCAGGCCATTCGCTACGCTTCGGTGCGCGATCCGGACAAGGGAGCCTGTCTGGCGCTGTTGACCTGCGCGGCCTTCCGGGAGCCGAAGCCGGCCACGTTCCAGACTTGGCGGATCTATCTCCGCGCTTCCGGCATCCAGGCGCTGAGCGAGTTCCCGGGCATCCGACTGGAGTTCGGCCGCTCCGCCTTCACCAGCGACGCCCGCATCGCCGCGATGCGCTGGGACCGCTGAGCCTTTCCCCAAAAGGAAACGGGAGGCTGCGAGAGCCCCCCGTTCCAAAAGACACCGAGCCTGCTTGCGCTTACTTGACGTTCGCGCGGGCCATGGCGCCCAGGCGCAGGCGGAGCGCGTTCAGCTTGATGAAGCCTTCCGCGTCCTTCTGGTTGTAGACGCTGTCTTCCTCGAACGTCACATAGTCCATGCGGTAGAGGCTGTTCGGCGACTTGCGGCCGACGACCGTGACGTTGCCCTTGAACAGCTTCAGGCGGACCACGCCGTTCACCGTCTCCTGGGTCTGGTCGATCAGCGCCTGGAGCGCCAGACGCTCCGGGCTGAACCAGTAGCCGCAGTAGATCAGCTCGGCGTAGCGCGGCATCAGCTCATCCTTCAGATGGCCGGCGCCGCGGTCGAGCGTGATGCTCTCCATCGCGCGGTGGGCGGCCAGCAGGATGGTGCCGCCCGGCGTCTCGTACACGCCGCGCGACTTCATGCCGACATAGCGGTTCTCGACGAGGTCGAGGCGGCCGATGCCGTTCTCGCCGCCCAGGCGGTTCAGCTCGGTCAGCAGGGCCGCCGGGGACAGGGCCTTGCCGTCGATCGCCACGGCGTCGCCGCGCTTGAACTCGACCTCGACGTAGGTCGGGGTGTCCGGGGCCTTCTCCGGGGCGACGGAGCGGGTGTACATGTCCTCGAACGGCTCGACCCACGGATCCTCCAGCGCCTTCCCCTCGTAGGAGATGTGCAAGAGGTTGGCGTCGGTCGAGTACGGGGCCTCGCCGCGCTTGTCCTTGGCGATCGGGATCTGGTTCTTCTCGGCGTAGTCGATCAGCCGGGTGCGGCTGTTCAGATCCCACTCGCGCCACGGGGCGATGATCTTGATGTCCGGGCGGAGCGCGTAGTAGCCCAGCTCGAAGCGGACCTGGTCGTTGCCCTTGCCGGTGGCGCCATGGGCCACGGCGTCGGCGCCGACCTGGTTGGCGATCTCGATCTGGCGCTTGGCGATCAGCGGCCGGGCGATCGAGGTGCCGAGCAGGTAGGTGCCCTCATAGAGGGTGTTGGCGCGGAACATCGGGAACACGAAGTCCCGCACGAATTCCTCGCGCAGGTCGTCGATGAAGATGTTTTCCGGCTTGATGCCCAGAAGCTCGGCCTTCTTGCGCGCCGGCTCCAGCTCCTCGCCCTGGCCGAGGTCGGCGGTGAAGGTCACCACCTCGCATTGATAGGTTTCCTGCAGCCACTTCAGGATCACCGAGGTGTCGAGGCCGCCCGAATAGGCGAGCACCACTTTCTTGATCTGTTTGCCGGACGCACCGCTCATGGGACTACTCACGCGGGTGGGGAAAAATATCGGTGGCGGACAGTAGCCCTACGATCGATGCGAATCAATCGGTCCCGCTCATAAGTCCCCTCTCCCCTCTGGGGAGAGGGTTAGGGTGAGGGGGTTGCGCTTCTGCCGAACGTACCGAAACGCACATCCCCCTCACCGGCCCTTCGGGCCACCCTCTCCCCAGAGGGGAGAGGGCTGGGGCACTCAATCCGTTCCGGCGTCGGCCGCAACGGTGCTCTCCGCCGCGGGGCGGGCGGGCGCCCGGTCCACGAAGGGCCAGCGGATGTAGGCGTAGAGCCACATCGCCAGGATGTCCGCCCCGTTGATCAGCAGGACCAGCGCCCACAGCGGGCTGCGCCCGCCCTTGGCCAGCACCCACCCGCCGAAGATCAGCTTCAGCATCAGCAGGATCGCCATGACGAGGTTCGCCGTCCACGGATCGGTGGACATGATCGCCGCCCAGGGCTGCCAGTAGACGGCGTTGAGCAGGGCGACGACGGACTCGAGCATCTCCATCACGCGGCCCTCCGCGCCTTGCGCGGCCGCGCCGGCCCGTCGACCAGCACCCGCGCCGGCCAGCGCCGCATCGTCAGCAGCCCCAGCACGCCGACCAGCCCGATCACCGGCACGAAGATCACCAGCGCCCACCAGGGCGAGAAGCCCGCCCGGCGGAAGATGCGCATCAGCGGCCAGACCGCCGCGGCGTTGAACAGGAACAGGATCAGGCCGGGATCGACGGCGAACTCAGGCACGGAACACTCCCAGGGATAGGTCCGGCCTTATCCGGCCAGCGCCGCGTCCTTCTCGGCCAGCACCTTCTCGATGGCGGCGCGGTCGGCGGCGGACAGGCGGACGGACGCGCTCTTCAACTGGCCGCAGGCGGCCATGATGTCCTCGCCGCGGGTGGTGCGGACGGGGCTGGCGTAGCCGGCGTTGTTGACGATGTCGCCGAAGACCTGGATCGCCCGGTCGGTCGAACGCTCGTAGGGGGCGCCCGGCCAAGGGTTGAAGGGGATCAGGTTGATCTTCGACGGGATGCCCTCCAGCAACTTGACCAGGGCACGGGCGTCCGCCGGGCTGTCGTTGATGCCCTTCAGCATCACGTATTCGAAGGTGATGCGCCGCGCGTTGTTCAGGCCGGGGTAGGTGCGGCAGGCGTCCATCAGCTCCTTCAGCGGATATTTCCGGTTGATGGGCATGATGATGTCGCGCAGCTCATCCGTCACGGCGTGCAGGCTGACGGCGAGGTTGACGTTCAGCTCCTCGCCGCAGCGCTTCATGGCCGGGACGACGCCGGAGGTCGAGAGCGTGATGCGGCGCTTCGAGATCGAGATCCCGTCGCCGTCCATGACGATCTTCAACGCCTTGGCGACGTTCTCGTAGTTAAAGAGCGGCTCCCCCATCCCCATCATGACGATGTTGGAGATCATCCGCCCGTCCGGCGGCGCCGGCCATTCGCCGAGCGCGTCGCGGGCCAGCATGACCTGCGCCACGATCTCCGAGGCGTCGAGGTTGCGCACCAGACGCTGCGTGCCGGTGTGGCAGAAGCGGCAGGTCAGCGTGCAGCCGACCTGCGAGGAGACGCAGAGCGTGCCGCGGTCCTCCTCGGGGATGTGGACGCTCTCCACCTCCTGCCCGTCGGGCATGCGCAGCAGCCACTTGCGCGTGCCGTCCACCGACTTCAGGTCGCGCACGACCGTCGGGCGGGCCACGGCGTAGCTCTCCGCCAGCTTCTCGCGCACCGGCTTGGCGAGCGTGGTCATCACCGCGAAGTCGGTGGCTCCGCGGTGGTAGATCCAGTGCCAGAGCTGGCGGGCCCGGAATTTCTCCAGGCCGACGGACAGCATTTCGGCTTCCAGCTCGTCGCGGGACAGGCCGACAAGGTTCTTGCGCCCGTCAGCGTCGGTCGCCGGCAGGGCAAAGGCAGCAGCATGGTTGGAGGCGCTCATGGCCCCCTAAATAGGGCCACGAGCGTCCGGAGTCAAAAGACGAAACGAGGAGCGACCAAGTGAAAAGAGCAGCGCTGCTCAGCGCTTCACGCCGCAGGCCTGGTTGATCGCGTCGTAAGCCTGGGCGAAGCCGTCGGTGCTGTAGGTGTCGGTGGTCTTCGTGCCGCGGCCCGAAACACCCTTCACCACCATGGACTTGCCCTTGGCGTCGCGCATCGCGGCGGTGACGGCCTTGTCGGTGTCGGCGTCGCGCGCCCAGGCGGTCTCGCCGTCGGTGAACAGCTTGAAGGACTTGCCGGCCACGTCCACCGTGGACTCGCTGTCCTTCTTGAGGGGGTAGCCGACGACGACGCTGACGACGTCCAGCGCCTTTTCCGCCGGGCGGTGGGTCACCAGCACATAGATGTCCCCGCGCTTGGCCGCGGCGGGTTCCTTCTTCTTGGGCTGGCTGGACAGGTAGCAGACCTTGTGCCCGCCCTCGTCGAAGGCGAAGGCGTTCCAGTCCTTGAAGGTCCCCAGCAGGCGCGGGTCGGCGGCGGCGGCCGTGTTGACCGTGGCAACGGCGAGCGTGGCGGCGAGGATCGGACCGGCCAGAAGCAGAGCGGCGCCGGCGGTGCGACGGATGGTGCGGATGGGCAACATCGGTTGGCGAAGGCTCGAATGGTTTCGCGGACGGGTTCGGGAGTGGGCGGACCCTACCCCAATTCGGTGAGCCTTTCCAGGGCCGCCGCCCCGTCCCGGTGGCGAAGTCACGGGTTGTTCCGCAAGCCGGTCCTGCAATCGATCGCTCGATTTCGCATCGAAAGCCGGTGATCCGATACCCTACGGGGCGCGTAGAAGGCCCATCGAACGCCGGACCGAACGCCGCAGAATCCCATGCCACCACTCGCCGCCCGACCGCATGACGGTGCCAACGACGCGGGGGAGCGCCAAACTCGCTTTGCAGCGGGGCGCCCCGCGCACCATGTGATGCGGGGCTTGCCCCTGTGCGCAAAGCCCATGCGCGCAGAGACGGTGCCCCTGAAGACGTGCCCGAAGACGTGGATGCAGGATCTCGGTTCCCCAGCCGCCGGCGCCGACCGGACCTTCGAAGAACTGCTGACCGCGGTCGGGCGGGACCGCGACCGCACGGCCTTCGCGGCCCTGTTCGGGCATTTCGCCCCCCGGTTGAAGGCCTATCTGCGCCGCCAGGGCTGCGACGCGGGCGGTGCGGAGGAGTTGGTGCAGGACGTGATGCTGTTGGTGTGGCGCCGCGCGGAAACCTATGACCCGACCCAGGCGTCCGCCGCCACCTGGGTGTTCACCATCGCCCGCAACCGGCGGATCGACGCGCTGCGGCGGGAGCAGCGGCCTGAGATCGACCCCGCCGACCCCACGCTGGTGCCCGACCCGATGGAAAGCGCCGACGACGGGGTGGCGGCGCGGGAAACCGCCGGGCGGCTGCAGGCCGCGCTGAAGACCCTGCCGCCGGAGCAGGCCGACCTGCTGCGGCTGGCCTATTTCGAGGACAAGCCGCACAGCCTGATCTCCGCCGAACAGGGCATTCCGCTGGGCACCGTCAAGTCGCGCCTGCGGCTGGCCATGGAACGGCTGCGCAAGGCCATGAGGGACTCCCGATGACCGTGCCCACCCACCATCCCGGCGACACCCTGCTGATCGATTATGCCGGCGGCGCTCTGGGCGAGGCGGCGTCGCTGATCGTGGCGACCCATCTGGCGCTGTGCCCCTGCTGCCGCCTGAACGTCGCCGAGATGGAGGCGGTCGGCGGCGCCCTGCTGGAGACCATCGAGCCGGAGGAGGTCGACCCTGCCTGCCTGGAGATGGTTCTCGCCCGGCTGGACGACCTGCCGCCCCTGCCCCGCGCACCCAGGCCGAAGCTGGTCTGCCAGCCGGCCGAGGTGCCGCTGCTGCCCGAACCGCTGCGCCGCTACGTCGGCAACGACCTGTCACGCCTGCCCTGGAAGCGGCTGATGCGCGGCATGGACTGCTACGACATCCCGCTGGCGTCCGGCTCCGAACGCCGCGGCAAGGCACGGCTGATGCGGCTGGCGAGCGGCGTCGGGCCGCCCCACCACACCCACAGGGGGATCGAACTGACTCTGGTGCTGGACGGCGGCTTCACCGACGATCTGGGCCAGTTCGCCCGCGGCGACCTGTCCGTCGCCGACGACTCCGTGCGCCACCGCCCGGTGGCCGACGAGGAGGGCTGCCTGTGCCTGGCGGTGACCGATGCGCCGCTTCATTTCACCGGCGCGCTGGGGCTGATTCTCAACCCGTTCGTGAAGTTCTGAGCCCCAGGGCAGGGTTCACGGCTGAAAAGCGAAGGAAGCGATCATTGTCCAACCGCGTCACTCGATGCGCACGATGTTGACCGACCCGTCCGCCCCCCTGTCGAAGCGGTAGCTGCCGCCCTGCGCGGCCATCTGGTTGAAGACCTCCACCACCCGCTTCGACCGGGCCGCCTGACGGGCGTGCAGGTCCAGCAGTTCCGGATGGACGAGCCCCATGCAGGACAGCGGCAGCCCCCGCCCCCGCATGGCGGCCAGGGCCGGGTTGGCGGCGATGCCATCCGGACTGGCGAAGATCACCGTGTTCTGGCGGTACCAGAATTCGACGGACGGATCGGCCCACAGGATTGGCCGCAGGATGTCGAACGCCTCGTAGCCGCGGGACAGGAACTTCCCGGCCCAATGGCTCTGCCACTGCTCGTTGATGTGGCCCTTGCCCCCCTGGCCGGGGATGGCGGCCCCGAACAGCACGACGTCGCCATGGCGGCAGAGATCGTCGACGAAGCCTTCCGCCCGCTCTTCCGGCAGATGCTCGGCCACCTCCAGCGACAGGACGAGGCCGAACCGCCGTCCCAGATCGAAGGGCTGCGACAGGTCGTGGGCGCGGAAGCGGGACGGATCGATGCGCAGACGGTCGCGGCGCACATAGTCGCCGTCCACCCCCTGGATGTCCGCGATCCCCGTCTCAGCGAAGGCCCGCAGGAAGGTGCCGACCCCGCACCCGACGTCGAGGACCGATTCCGCCCCCACCCAGCCCAGCACCAGCGGCGCGATGACCTGCGCGGAGCGGAGCGACCCTTCCTCCTGGATGTCGTAGAAGCGGTCGTCGTAGAGCGGGTCGGACATCGAACGTCTCCTTCGCGGCGTGGCGGTTCCTGGACTGTGAAGCCTCTCCGGATCACTCGTCGTCGCGGACGACCACCGGCTTCGGGATGCCGCGCATGCGGCGGCGGCGTTCCGGGTTGCGCATGATCTGGCGGCCATGCTGATGATCGCGCAACGGCTCGGTCGGGCCGCCGACGCGCACCGGGCGTTCGGCGAAACGGCCCAGGCTGATCATCCGGTCGTACATCACCAGCGCGCCGGCCACCCCGACGTTGATGCAGAACTTCATCGGAATCTTCACCGTGAAGTCGCAGCGCTCCAGCAGCGGTTCGGACAGGCTGCCGCGCTCCGGCCCCAGCACATAGGCGGCGCGGGTCGGGTGGCGGAAGCTGGGCAGCTCCACCGCGTCCTCGGTCAGCTCCACCCCGACGAGCTGGCAGTCCTTGGGCAGCGCCAGATCGGCCACCCGGTCGTAGACGTAGAGCGGCAGATGCTCCGCGGCACCCGAGGTGTCGACGATGCGCGCCTCGTGAAGGTCGGGCTCCGGGTCGATGGCGAAGAAGAAGGAGGCGCCGAAGGCATGGGCGGAGCGCATCAGGTTGCCGACGTTGCCCGGCTTGCTGATCCGCTCCACCCCGATGGCGAAATATCCACGCATGGCTGCACAATCACTCGTAGTTTCGGCCCGCACATAGCGCGAATCAGCCGTGATCCGGCGGGTCCGATGGTGCGACACCTTGCCTCGCGCCCCCGAGAGAGGCAAGCTCTCCACCCATGAGCCACGACCATTCCTCCTGCTGCGGCGGCCACGGTGACCACCACGGCCACGCCGATCATTACAACTCCGCCGAGGGGCACACCCCCGCCGAGGGACACGCCGACCTCTCCGGACCGCCGGAGGCGCCGATCCTCGTCGAGGTGACGCGCGGCGGCATGGTGGAATCCGTCCATCGCGGGCGCGCCTGCATCGTCGATTCCGACGGGCGTGTGCTGGCCCAGTGGGGCGACATCCAGGCGCCGGTCTACCCGCGCTCCGCCATCAAGGCCATCCAGGCGATCCCGCTGGTCGAGACGGGCGCGCTCGACGCCTACGAGCTGGGTGACCAGGAGCTGGCGCTGGCCTGCTCCTCCCACCACGGGGAGATCCGCCACACCCGCATCGCGGAGGCCTGGATCAAGCGCATCGGTCTGACCGTGGACGATTACGAGTGCGGGGCGCATCTGCCGACCGACACCGAGACCGCCCACGAGATGATCCGCCACGGCGAGACGCCGACCGCCTTCCACAACAACTGCTCCGGCAAGCACGCCGGCTTCCTGACCACCGCCCTGCACAAGGGCGAGCCGACCAAGGGCTACGTCCGCTTCGACCACCCGGTGCAGCAGCGCATCCTGGGCGTGATGGAGCAGATGACCGGCCAGGACCTGTCGCAGGCCCCCTGGGGCGTCGACGGCTGCGCCATCCCGACCATCGGCATCCCGCTGGGCGCCATCGCCTACGCCATGGCCCGCATCGGCGACCCGAAGGATCTGCCCGACTCCCGCGCCGAGGCGGTGGCCCGCATCCGCCGCGCCTGGCGGTCGCACCCGCACCTGATCGCCGGCAAGGACAGCTTCGACACCGGCATGATGCAGGCGGCGGGCGGTCTGGTGCTGGTCAAGGGCGGGGCCGAGGGCGTGGGCTGCGCCGTTCTGCCCAAGCAGGGGCTGGGCATCGCCCTGAAGATCGACGACGGCACCCCGCGCGCCCGCGAGGTCGCGCTGGCCGCCCTGATCCGCGCCACCAAGGTCCTGTCGGACGAGCAGTGGGCGCGGGCCGGCCAGCTCATCAACCAGCCGGTGACCAACCGCAACGGCCTGGAGGTCGGCGTGGTCCGCCCGGCGGAGGGCTGAAGGTCCGCAAGCGCGATCAAGCGGCCCTCGGCTAGGATGTCCGGCATGGAGGACCCATGACCAAGCCCGACACCCTGCTGGACTACGGCCGCCGCATCGAGCGTGTCATCGACCACATCGCCGCCCATCTGGACGAGACGCTGGAGTTGGAGCGGCTGGCCGCCGTCGCCTGCTTCTCGCCCTATCATTTCCACCGCATCTACCGCGCCATGGCGGGGGAAACGGCGGCGGACACGCTGCGCCGGCTGCGCCTGCACCGTGCCGCAGGGGATCTGGTGCAGGGCGGCGACCTCATGGCGCAGGTCGCACGGCGCGCCGGCTACGGCAGCGTGGAGGCGTTCACCCGCGCCTTCGGGCAGGTCTACGGCCTGAGCCCCGGCGCCTACCGGCGGCAAGGCCGTCTGGTTCCTCCACCCGATCGACGACCGGACGAGGAACGAAGCATGCACGACGTCACCATCCGCCACCTGCCGCCGCTGCGCCTTGCGGCCATGGCCCACGGCGGCCCCTACATGGACATCGGCACGGCCTTTGAACGGCTGTACGCCTGGGCCGCCGCCCGCGGGCTGATGGGGCCGCAGGTGCGCGCCTTCGCGGTCTATTACGACGACCCGGAATCCGTCCCCGCCGACCAGCTCCGCTCCGAAGCAGCCTTGCTGCTCGACGGACCGATCCCCGAGGACGGCGCCGTCCATCCCCTGGAGGTCGCCGGAGGCCGCCACGCGGTGCTGGTCCACAAGGGTCCCTATGCGGAGCTGGAACGCCCTTACCGCTGGCTCTACCGCGACTGGCTGCCATCGAGCGGCCACACGCCGGCCGACCGCCCCTGTGTCGAGGAATATCTGAACAATCCCCGCACCCTTCCCCCCGAGGAGTGGCTGACCGAGATCCGGTTGCCTTTGGCGTGATACCGAAGGCGTTTGATGGCTTCCATCAAACGCCTTCGGTCCAAACCCGACTGCACATGGCGCAGCCATGTGCGAAAGGGTCATACGGCCGGCCGACCATGGAACTGTTCATGCGCTGGCCGTATGAGAGGCGGAGGGGAGGCCTTCCTCCCCACCCCACCCCGTGATGATGGTATGGTCCGGCACCCGTCCACCTGACCGGTTGCCCGATCCATGAGCATCGACACCCTGCGCGCCCAGTACGAAGCCTTCCCCTATCCCGCGCGCAACCCCGCCGACGAGAAAAAGCGCCTGATCACCGGATCGCCCAGCCATCTGGACGAGGTGAACCACAACGTCTTCGGCGGTCGGCTCGACCACGCCAAACCCCTCACGGTGCTGGTGGCCGGCGGCGGAACCGGCGACGGGACGATCATGATCGCCCAGCAGATGGCCGACGCCGGCAATCCGGGCCGCGTCACCTATCTCGACCTCTCCGACGCCGCGCGGGACATCGCCGAGGCGCGGGCCAGGGCGCGCGGGCTGACCAACATCGACTTCCGCCGCGGCTCCCTGCTCGACCTCGGCGGGCTGTTGGACGAGGGCGGGCCGTTCGACTACATCGACTGCTGCGGCGTGCTGCACCATCTGGACGAGCCGGCGGCGGGCATCCGCTCGCTGGCCGGGGCGCTGAAGCCGGGCGGCGGGATCGGGCTGATGGTCTACGCGCCGTACGGGCGCACCGGCGTCTATCCCATGCAGGCGGCGCTGCGCACCATCGCGGCCGACCTGCCGCCCAAGGAGCAGGTGGCGCTGGCCCGTCGGCTGATCGAGCGTCTGCCGCCGTCCAACTGGCTGCTGCGCAACCCCTTCATCAACGACCACAAACAGGCCGACGCCGACCTCTACGACCTGCTGCTGCATTCCTGCGACCGGCCCTTCACCGTTCCGGAACTGGCGGAGCTGGCCGCGGCGGGCGGGCTGGCCATCGCCGCGCTAGTGGATCCCTACCGCTACGACCCCGCCGTCTGGCTGAAGGACCCCCGCGTGTTGAAGCGGCTGGACGGCCTGTCCCGGCTGGAGCGCGCCGCCTGGGCCGAGCAGGTCACCGGCAGCATGACCAAGCACATCGCCTATCTCGTCCGTCCCGAGGACGCCGAGGGCGCGGTCGCCCGCCCGGACGGGCCGGAGATGGTGCCGGTGCTGCGCGACCTGGACGGCGGCGCGGTCGCCAAGGGCCTGCCCCCCGGCGGCGTGCTGGAGGCCGAACTCATGGGCGCGGTCATCCCCCTGCCCCTGCCCCGTCTGGCCGGACCGATCCTGGCGCGGGTGGACGGGCGGACCAGCCTGGGCGCGATCCACCAGGCGGTGGCGGAGAAGGCCGGTCCTCTGGCCTGGGACGCCTTCCTGGCCCAGTTCGCGCAGCTTTCCACGGCGCGGAAGGGCGGGGGCAAGATGTACCTGCGCCGCGGACCCGTCCCCGGACTCCGACATGAAAAATCCGCCGCCGGGAGGCCCCGGCGGCGGAAGTTCATGGAGGAAACAACCAGGCTGCAAAAGGTGCTTAGTGGATCGTCTCGCCGTGCAGGGCGAGGTCCAGGCCATCGCGCTCGACGTCCTCGTCCACGCGCAGGCCCATCACCACGTCGATGACCTTCAGGATGATGAAGGAACCCACGGCCGAGTAGACGATGGTGGCGAGGATGCCGTAGACCTGCGTCCAGATCTGGCCGACGTTGCCCTCCAGGGCGCCGGCGGTGCCGCCGATGGCTTCCTGGGCGAAGACGCCGGTCAGGATGGCGCCGACGATGCCGCCCACGCCGTGCACGCCGAAGGCGTCCAGCGAGTCGTCATAACCGAGGGCGCGCTTCAGGCCGGTGGCGCCCCAGTAGCAGACCACGCCGGACACCAGGCCGATGACCAGGGCGCCGGTCGGACCGACGAAGCCCGAGGCCGGGGTGATGGCGACCAGACCGGCGACGGCGCCGGAGATGATGCCGAGAACCGAGGGCTTGCCCTTGGTGGCCCACTCGACCAGCAGCCAGGACATGGCGGCGGTGGCGGCGGCGATCTGCGTGACCAGCATGGCCATGCCCGCACGGCCGTCGGCGGCCACGGCGGAACCCGCGTTGAAGCCGAACCAGCCGACCCACAGCATCGAGGCGCCGATCAGGCTGAGCACCAGGTTGTGCGGGGCGAAGTTCTCGTTCGGGTAGCCCTTGCGCTTGCCCAGCACGATGGCGGCGACGAGACCGGCCACGCCCGCGTTGATGTGCACCACGGTGCCGCCGGCGTAGTCGAGCACGCCGTCACCCAGCAGGTAGCCGCCCGGACCCCAGACCCAGTGGGTGATCGGCGCGTAGACGATCAGCGACCACAGGCCCGTGAAGACCAGCATCGAGGAGAACTTCATCCGGTCGGCGAAGGCGCCGGTGATGAGGGCCGGGGTGATGATGGCGAAGGTCATCTGGAAGACGATGAAGACCGTCTCCGGAATGACGCCCGACAGGCCGTCCTTGGTGATGCCCGACAGCATGAACTTCGACAGGCCGCCGAAATACGGGGTGCCTTCGGTGAAGGCGATGCTGTAACCGGCGAAGAACCACAGGATGCTGACCAGGCAGCAGATCGCGAAGCTCTGCATCACGATGGACAGCACGTTCATCTTGCGGACCATGCCGCCGTAGAACAGGGCCAGACCCGGGATGGTCATGAACAGAACCAGCGCCGTGGCGACCAGCATCCAAGCCGTGTCGCCGCTGCTCAGGGTGGGTTCGGCCGCGGCGGCGGCCGCTTCCTGGGCGAGGGCGGCGGCAGGCAGACCGGCCAAGCCCAGAATCGCCGCCATCGTCGGCGCGGCGAGGGTGAAGAGACGGCTCATCGAGGCTCCTCTTTATTCGAATGCTTCTGGCCCGTTTCGCCCCGTCCCCGGTACAGACGGGGCGGCGGGAGGGGGCCGTGTAGGCCGATTTGCTTTCAAGAAGCGTGCCAACCCAAAAGGGCTAGGAATCGCGGTGGTTGCGGCCTTTCGGATGACCGCAAAGCAGCATAGGCCCCGAGTCGCGGGCTTATGCTGCCCAGAAATTGAGCAGAAAGTCAGACCATCCAAAGCCTTTTGCCTTGGCATGATTCGCCTGTGGATTGCAGGCCGGTTGCCCCCTGTTGAGGCGCCGCACGCTCGTTTCCCACGCGCTTGCCTAATTTTTGTGCACAATGATGCGCCTGAATTCCGCACAACCGTTGGGCAGCCCCCCTCTATTTCCGGCCTGTTCCCCTCGGCCTATTGGCCCGCCCCCGTGAAATGTGGCACGGTCACCCTCTCAACCGTCGGAGCCGGACGGGGCCGGGGACTAGCGGCCTCCGCCCACACGGGTCCGCCGGACGCTTCCGGATGGCCGACCGCAAAAAAGAGAACCGAAAGGGGAGACACATGCTCGACAAACGGGATCTGCGGCTGGCGCCGCGCCGCGCCGTGGCACTCGTCCTGGCCGGTGGCCGGGGCAGCCGGCTGAAGCAGCTGACCGACCGTCGCGCCAAGCCGGCCACCTATTTCGGGGGCAAGTTCCGGATCATCGACTTCGCGCTGTCGAACTGCATCAACTCGGGCTTCCGCCGCATCGGCGTGCTGACTCAGTACAAGTCGCACAGCCTGCTGCGCCACCTGCAGCGCGGCTGGAACTTCTTCCGCGGCGAGATGAACGAGTTCTGCGACCTGCTGCCGGCGCAGCAGCGCATCAGCGAGACCGCCTGGTACCAGGGCACCGCCGACGCCGTGTACCAGAACCTGGACATCCTGCGCGACCACGAGCCGGAATACATCCTGATCCTGGCCGGCGACCACATCTACAAGATGGATTACGGCGCGCTGCTGCTCGACCACATCGCCAAGAAGGCCGACGTGACGATCCCCTGCATCCAGGTGCCGCGCGCCCAGGCCACCGGGTTCGGCGTCATGCATGTGGACGAGACGCAGCGCGTCATCGACTTCGTCGAGAAGCCCGCCGACCCGCCGCCGATGCCGGGCAACCCGGACAAGTCGCTGGCCAGCATGGGCATCTACGTCTTCAACGCGCAGTTCCTCTACGACCAGCTGGAGCGCGACTTCAACGAACCCGGCTCGTCCCGCGACTTCGGCAAGGACATCATCCCGTATCTGGTGACGAGCGGGGCGCGGGTGATGGCCCACGACTTCGCCGAGTCGGCCATCCTGAACGGCCATGAGTCGGAGCCCTACTGGCGCGACGTCGGCACCATCGACGCCTATTGGGAGGCCAACCTCGACCTCTGCCACGTCACGCCGCAGCTCAACATGTACGACCGCGAGTGGCCGATCTTCACCTACCAGGAGCAGCTGCCCCCGGCGAAGTTCGTCTTCGACGACGAGAACCGGCGCGGCATGGCGGTGGACAGCCTGGTGTCGGGCGGCTGCATCGTCTCCGGCTCGCTGGTGAAGAACTCGCTGCTGTTCAGCGAGGTGCGCGTCAACTCCTTCAGCGAGCTGCATCAGGCGGTGGTCCTGCCGGACGTTGACATCGGCCGCCACTGCCGCCTGACCAAGGTGGTGATCGACCGCGGCGTGGTGATCCCCGAGGGGCTGGTCGTCGGCGAGGACCCGGAGCTGGACGCCAAGCGCTTCTACCGCAGCGAGGGCGGCGTCTGCCTGATCACCCAGGACATGATCGACCGCCTGCCCAAGGACTGACCCTTCCCATCCCCCTTCGCCCCCCTGGGGCGAGGGGGCGATGAGCAAGACCAAGAAGAAACCGAAAGACCCCGCCTCCATGCGCGTCCTGTTCGTCACGCCGGAATGCTACCCCCTGGTGAAGACCGGCGGGCTGGCCGACGTTTCCGCCGCCCTGCCCCCCGCCCTGAACCGCGCCGGAGCCGAGGCCCGCCTGCTGCTGCCCGGCTATCCGGCGGTGCTGAACGGGCTGACCGACCTGCAGCCGGTCGGCGGGCCGCTCACCGACTTGCCTGGCGGCGCTCCGGCAACGCTGCGGATCGGACGGATGCCGGACGGGGTGCTGGCCTACGTGCTGGACGCGCCGGCGCTCTACGACCGGCCCGGCAACCCCTATCTGGGGCCTGACGGCAAGGACTGGCCCGACAACGCGGAACGCTTCGCCGCCCTCTCCTGGTGCGCGGCGGGCTTCGCGGCGGAGGACGGCCTCGATCCCTGGTGGCGTCCCGACGTGCTGCACGGGCACGACTGGCAGACCGGCCTGATCCCGGCCTATCTGGAGCTGCGCCCCGACCGCTTCGCCGGGCCGTTCCGGCCGGGCACGGTGACGACGATCCACAACATCGCCTACCAGGGCCTGTTCGGCGCCTGGATGATGAGCGACCTGGGCCTGCCCTCCGCCGCCTTCCGGATCGACGGGGTGGAGTATTACGGCGGTGTCGGCTTCCTCAAGGCCGGCTGCTTCTATTCCGACCGCCTGACCACGGTCAGCCCGACCTACGCCCACGAGATCCAGACGGCGGAGCACGGCGCTGGCCTGGAAGGGCTGCTCGCCACGCGGGCCGAGGCGCTGACCGGCATCCTCAACGGCGTGGATTATGAAATCTGGGACCCCGCCGCCGACCCGCACATCGCCGCGCGCTACGGCGCCGCGGACCTCGGCGGCAAGGACCTGTGCAAGGCCGACCTCCAGGCGACCTTCGGCCTGGACCGCCGGGCGGACACCCCGCTGGCCGCGGTGGTCAGCCGCCTGACCGGCCACAAGGGGCTGGATCTGGTGCTGGAGGCGGCGTCGCAGTGGATCGCCTGGGGCGGCCAGCTCGCCGTTCTCGGCAGCGGCGAACCGGCGCTGGAGGCCGGCTTCCGCCACCTCGCCACCTGGTACCCGAAGTCGGTCGGCGTGCGCATCGGCTATGACGAGGCGCTTTCCCACCGCATCCAGGCCGGCGCCGACCTGTTCCTCGTGCCCTCGCGGTCGGAGCCCTGCGGCCTGACGCAGATGTACGCTCTGAAGTACGGCACCCTGCCGCTGGTCCGCCGCACCGGGGGCCTCGCCGATACCATCGTGGACGCCAACCCGGCCGCGGTGAACGACGGCAGCGCGACGGGCTTCCAGTTCGTCAACGCCAACGCCCAGGAGCTGACCTGGACGCTGCGCCGCGCCGCCGCCCTCTACCGCAAGCCGGAGCGCTGGCACGTCCTGCAGCAGCACGCGATGACCCGCGACTTCGGCTGGCACGGCCCGGCCGAGGAGTACATGGAGCTTTACCGAGCGGTGGCGCCGGCGCTGGTGGGGTGAGGGCGCCCCTTTCCCATCGGCATCACGCCGGCACGGCCACGTAGTTCGAGGCGTTGACGTACCGGAATTCTTCGGCGATGCGGTAACCGTTCTGTCCGGCCCAGTCGAGGAAGGCGTCCTTGTTGGCGTTCATGACCTCGATGAACAGGATGGGCCGGTGGAGCGCGATGGTCGTCCGCGCCCCCACCAGCGTTTCCATCTCCATGCCCTCGACGTCGATCTTGATGAAGTCGACGCGCTCCTGGATGAGATCGTCGATGGGGTGGACGGCGACGCGCCCGCTCTCAGCCGGGACCAGCCGCGCCGCCTCCAAATTGGCCTCGTCGGCGACGTGCAGGTCGAAGGAACCGGCGCGGTCCCCGACGCCGCATTCCAGGACGGTGACCGTCGCCGGGTCGAGCCGGTTGACCTCCACGTTCTTCTTCAGGAAATGCAGGGCCGCCGGGTTGGGCTCGACCGCGATGATGCGGCGCGGCGCCATGAACAGACCGTAATAGACGACGTGGTTCCCGACGTTGGCGCCGATCTCCAGGATCGACGATCCGGCAGGCACGAGGTCCCGCAGATAATTCAGTTCCTCCTGTTCGAAAAACATGCGCCGCAGGTAGTGGCGGTGGATCATGTCGAACGGATTGGCGATGGCGAAGCCGACCTTCACGCCGGACACCACGAAGTTGATCACGATGGGGTGGTTGCGGAAGAAGTCGCCGAACACCCGCGTCACGGCGTGGCGCCACCGTCCGCCGTCCGCCGAGCGCGGCCCGGTGGAGTGGGCCCCGCGCCGGTTGATGAAGAGCGGTTGCCCGATCTTGCAGCATTTGTGCGTCCGCCAGAGCTCCAGGTAGTATTTGAAGTCCTCGCCGGTATCCATGGCCTCGTCAAACGGGATGGATCGCGCGACGCGCGCGCGGACGAAATGCCCCATCTGCAGCGTCAGATACGGATCGTTCAGGAGGATGTCGCTCAGCAGGGTGGTCGCCCCCACCTGCTTGTCCCGCAGACTCACCGCGTCCGACCCGTACCACTGCTCGGCGATCATCCCGAAGACGGCGTCGAAGTCCGCCACATGGGTGCGGACCGCCGCGAAGCCGTTGCGATCCATCAGATCGTCGGCGTCCAGGAAGAAGACCCACTCCGCGCCGTGTTGGATGGCGTGTTCGACGCCAAAGTTCCGGCACCGCGAGCGGCCGATCGCGCCGTACGGGTCGGGAATGCGCAGGATCATCACGTCCGAAAAGGGGCCCTGGTCGCTACGGAACGCCGCCTCGACGGAGGCCGCCGCCTCTTCGGACAAGCCGTCGTGCCCCGGCCCGACCGGGATGATCACCGCGCATTTCATGAATGATCCCCCAAGGGCACGCTTCGCGCCGCCATAGTCCATGGCCGGCGCGGGACGGTAAAGGGAAAAGGCCGGACGCCGCACTGCGCCCCTGGCGGCGCTATGCATGGCCGGCGCGCGGCATGGTTGCCGTGCGGCAGCCCCCCGGAAGAGGGACGCGAGAGGAGCCGTGCCGCAAGCCGCGACCAACGTTGGCTAGCCGGGCCGTCACCCTTCTCCATTGCGCGCATCGTCCGTCCGCCCTATGTTCCGCCCCAAACCAGGGCTCCGGGCACCGATGACTGACCTTTCGCACATCCGCAATTTCTCGATCATCGCGCACATCGACCACGGCAAGTCGACCCTTGCCGACCGTCTGATCCAGCAGTGCGGCGGCCTCGATTCGCGCGAGATGCGCGAGCAGGTGCTCGACAGCATGGACATCGAGCGCGAGCGCGGCATCACCATCAAGGCGCAGACCGTCCGCCTGCTCTACAAGGCCAAGGACGGGCAGCAATACACGCTGAACCTGATGGACACGCCGGGCCACGTCGACTTCGCCTACGAGGTCAGCCGCAGCCTCGCCGCCTGCGAGGGCTCGATCCTGGTGGTGGACGCCTCGCAGGGTGTGGAGGCGCAGACGCTCGCCAACGTCTATCAGGCGATCGACAACAACCACGAGATCATCCCGGTCCTCAACAAGATCGACCTGCCGGCGGCGGAGCCCGACCGCGTGAAGCAGCAGATCGAGGACGTGATCGGCCTGGACGCCACCGACGCCGTGGAAATCTCGGCCAAGACCGGCCTGAACATCGACGCCGTGCTGGAAGCCGTGGTGCAGCGCCTGCCGGCGCCCAAGGGCAACGCCGACGCCGAGCTGAAGGCCCTGCTGGTCGATTCCTGGTACGACCCGTATTTGGGCGTGGTCATCCTGGTGCGCGTGGTGGACGGGCGGCTGAAGGTGAACCAGAAGGTCCGCTTCATGTCCACCGGCAGCGCCCACGAGGTCGACCGCGTCGGCGTCTTCACCCCGAAGGCGCTGCTGACCGGCGAGCTGGGGCCGGGCGAGATGGGCTTCATCACCGCCGCCATCAAGGACATCACGCTGACCAAGGTCGGCGACACCATCACCGAGGACCGCCGCCCGGCGGCGGAGCCGCTGGCCGGCTTCAAGCCCTCCATCCCCGTGGTGTGGTGCGGCCTGTTCCCGGTCGACGCCGCCGACTTCGAGCGGCTGCGCGATTCCTTGGGCAAGCTGAAGCTGAACGACGCCAGCTTCCATTACGAGGCCGAGACGTCGGCGGCGCTGGGCTTCGGCTTCCGCTGCGGCTTCCTCGGCCTGCTGCATCTGGAGATCATCCAGGAGCGGCTGGAGCGCGAGTTCAACCTGGACCTGATCACCACCGCGCCGTCGGTGGTCTACAAGCTCTACATGACCGACGGCACGGTGATGGATCTGCACAACCCGGCCGACATGCCGGACGTGATGAAGATCGACCGCATCGACGAGCCGTGGATCAGGGCCACCATCATGCTGCCCGACGAGTATCTGGGCGGCATTCTCCAGCTCTGCACCGAGCGGCGCGGCCAGCAGATCGAGCTAACCTACGCCGGCGCCCGCGCCATGCTGGTCTACCGCCTGCCGCTGAACGAGGTGGTCTTCGACTTCTACGACCGTCTGAAGTCGATCAGCCGCGGCTACGCCAGCTTCGACTACCAGATGGACAGCTACGAGGAAGGCGACCTCGTGAAGATGTCGATCCTGGTGAACGCCGAGCCGGTGGACGCGCTGTCGATGATCGTCCACCGCTCCCAGTCGGAGCGCCGCGGCCGCCAGCTCTGCGAGCGGCTGAAGGAGCTGATCCCGCGCCAGCTCTTCAAGATCGCCGTGCAGGCGGCCATCGGCGGCAAGATCATCGCCCGCGAGAGCATCGGCGCGCTGCGCAAGGACGTGACGGCCAAGTGCTACGGCGGCGACATCAGCCGCAAGCGCAAGCTGCTGGACAAGCAGAAGGAAGGCAAGAAGCGCATGCGCCAGTTCGGCCAGGTCGAAATCCCGCAAAGCGCCTTCATCGCCGCCCTCAAGATGGGCGACGAGTGAGCCACGGCCTCGCGGCGGCATGACGGAAGGCGGGTCTGAGAAGGCCCGCTTTCTTTTTGTCCGCCCAGCAGCCCAGAGCCCACAAAAAGTCGAATGACTCCCCGCACGGAATCGCCTATCACCGCGATCAGGCTTCCAAACGGATGATGTCCCGTGACGCGCACTGTCATGTTTGGCCTGCCCGCCGCGGCCCTGGTCGCCGGCATCCTCGCAGGCTGCACCCCGAACTACTCCCCGAACACCTACGCCGCCAGCGCGACGCAGCAGGCGAACAAGGTGGAGCGTGCGGTCGTCATCGGGTTCCGTCAGGTCAAGATCAGCACCAACGGCACCGTCGGCGCGGTCACCGGCGGGGCCGCGGGCGGCGTGCTCGGCTCGCAGTCCGGCACCTTCGGCATCAATGCGGCGCTGGGCGCGGTCGGCGGCACCGCCATCGGCGGGCTGATCGGCACCTCGATCGAGCATGTGACCGGCGACACCACGGGCTGGGAGTACATCGTCCGCAAGCCGGACGGCGAGCTTCTGTCGGTCACCCAGCGGGAAGAGAAGCCCATCGAGATCGGGCAGAAGGTGCTGGTCATCGCCGGCAGCCAAGCCCGCATCGTCGCCGACTACTCCGCGGACCCGACGCCCGCCCCCACCACGGTGGACGCTGCGAAGGACACGGTGAAGGAAGCGGCCAAGGGAGACCCCCAAAACGACGCCAAGCCCGCCGAGGCGATCGAGGCGAAGGAGCTTCCCGCCCCGACCCCCGCGGAGGCCCCTGTGGAAGCTCCGGCGGCCTCGACTCCCGACAGCGGCGGGCCGGCGCCCATCCGCCTCACCCCGCCTGCTCCGGCCGCCGAGGCCCCGGCGGACAAGCCCGCCGACGGCGCGCCCGCCACCTGAACCCGCGCTCACACCACCAGGATCGTCAGCAGCAGCACCGGCATGGCCGGCATTCGCGGCAGCCGGAAGCGCCAGGGCGGCGGTGCTGCCACCGTCACCGTCATCGGGCGGCGCTCCTCCTCGCGGTCCAGCCGTCCGGCCTCCAGCACCACCGTCCTCATCGCGTCGAACACGCCCATCGCTCCGTCCTCCCAAGATCGGAGGGCACCCTGCGCCCGCGGGAAAAATCTTGGAAACGAATAGGCTTTATGAGGATCATCACAGATCGTGATGGTCCTTCCGCGCGTTGAACCCGCGCGCCCCCTCTGCTTGAATGCGTGACCATGCCGGCCAACCTCGACACCGACCTTCTGCGCGCCTTCGTCGCCGTCGCCGACGCGCGCAGCTTCACCCGTGCCGGCGACACGCTGGGGCGCACCCAGGCCGCCGTCAGCCAGCAGGTCCGTCGGCTGGAGGAGGTCGTGGGCACCCGCGTCTTCCAGCGCGACACCAAGAGCGTCCACCTCACCCGGGAGGGCGAGCTTCTGCTGACCTACGCCCGGCGGATGCTGACCCTGAACGACGAGGTTCTGGCCCTGATGCGCCGGCCCGCCTCGATCGCCAGCGTGCGCATCGGCACGCCGGACGATTACGCCACCATGCTGCTGCCCGGCGTGCTCGCTCGTTTCGCCGCCGCCTACCCCGACGTGCCGGTGGAGGTGATCTGCGACAACAGCCCCGATCTGGTGGCGGAGATCGACAAGGGCCGCTACGACCTCGCTCTGGTCACCCGCCATCCCGACAGCCGCAGCGGCGAGCTGGTCCGGCGGGAACCGGTGGCCTGGGTCGCCCCGCCGCGCTCCACCGACGCCACCCCCATCGAGCGGGAAGACCCGCTGCCGCTGGCCCTGTTCCCCAAGGGCTGCGTGGCGCGCGACCTCGCCGTGGCGGCGTTGGAGGGCATCGGGCGCGGCTGGCGCGTCGCCTTCATCAGCAAGAGCGTGGTGGCGGTGCACGGTGCCGTGCTGGGCGGGCTCGGCGTCACCGCCATGGAGGAGTGCACCGTCCCGCCTAGCCTGCGCCGGCTGACCGCGGCGGACGGCTTCCCCGACCTGCCGGACATCGACATCGCGCTGCACCGCGCCCCCGGCATGGCCGCCAAGCCGGTCCGCCTGCTGGCCGAGGCCATCCACGATCTGGTAGGCGGGGGGCAGGGTGGGGGCCAGGGCGGGGATCGCGCGGTCTGAGCGGCCCCGCCGTTCCAAAACGTCCGTTCCGTGACATCCGCCCCGGCGCGCACGCGCCGGGTTGCCCCGGCGGGCCGGACCGATGCAAAATGGACGCTCCTCCATGGGGGCCAACCGCCGTGCGCACGCGTTCCACCACCGCTTTCCGCGCCCTGGCGCTGCGGCTGATCCTGGCCGCGGCGACGATGTGGTTCGCCCCGGACGCCGCCCTGGCGCAGAGCCCCGTCGCCATCGGCGCGCCGCTGACCGGCGAGGTGGTCCTCAACCGCGACATCGAGGTGCGCATCGGCCCCAACGCCGACGCCCGGATCATCCAGACCCTGCCGCGCGGCAAGGCGCTGAACGCGCTGGGCACGCCCCGCGGCACCAGCTGGACGGAGGTCGCCATCGGCGGCCAGCCCATCGGCTACGTCCCCTCCGACTCGCTGGACCCGGCGCTGATGGTGTCGCGCTCCATCACCGCCGCCATGGGCGCTACCGCTGGCGGGGCCAACGCCGGCGGATCGCCCCCCTCGACCGGCAAGCCGCCGGTCATCCACCGCAGCGCCGCCGTGGTGCCGCGCAGCGCGTGGGAGATCGCCGCCCAGGTGCCGGCCCAGGGCTATGTCGTCGCGGCGGACGCCATCAAGGCGACGGAGATCCTCGACAACAAGAAGCGGCGCAGCTTCACCCTGCGCAAGGGCGATGTGGTCAGCCTGATCGACTCCGCGAACGGGCGGGTGACGCTGGGCATGCCCGGCCGGACTCGCGCGGTCGCCACGGCGGAGGGTCTGATCGGGGTTGTCGCCCCCTACCCGCTGCCCGGCATGCCGCCGATCGAGCCGGGGGCGCTGTTCGCCGCGCGGCTCGGCGAATATGTCAGCCACGCCGAGGGGCTGCGCGCCTGGCAGGAGTTCACCTACGGCCCGGGGACGGCCTACCGCGACCTGCCGCCGATGGTCTGGCCGGTCTTCCGCGGCGCCCGCACCACCTACCAGATGGGCGTCGGCCCCTTCACCCGGACGCAGGTGGACAATGTCTGCGGCGCGCTGGCGCAGCGCTCCATGGACTGCTGGGTAATCGAGCTGGAAACCTTCTGATCCCCGCGCCGCTTTCCATCAGGCGGAAGGAACCCGGCGTTCCTTGTAAATTGTTGGGATTTTTCGTCGAAAATGCATCGATCGTTGCGGTAGGCGGGCGCGACCGTGCCGTGTTAATCTTTCTTGCTCCCCGCCCGTTCCGCCCCAGGCTTTGCCCATGACCGACTCCGACGACGAGTTCCTCTTTCTGGACGACCAGGACGGCGACGGCAACGGCGAGACCGGGTCGCCGGCCACCGGGAACCGGTGGAAGATGATGATCGTGGACGACGAGCCGGAGGTGCACTCCATCACCAAGCTCGTCCTGGCCGATTTCGCCTACAAGGGCCGCTCCGCCCAGTTCATCTCCGCCTATTCCGCCGCGGAGGCACGGACGATCCTGGAGCGGGAGGAGGACATCGCCATCATCCTGCTGGACGTGGTGATGGAAACCGACGACGCCGGGTTGCAGCTCGTCCACCACATCCGGGAGGAGCTGAAGAACCGCCACGTCCGCATCATCCTGCGCACCGGCCAGCCCGGCCAGGCGCCGGAGCGCGCGGTGATCCTCGACTACGACATCAACGACTACAAGGCCAAGACTCAGCTCACCGCCCAGCAGCTGTTCACCACCACGGTCGCCGCCCTGCGCTCCTACGAGGACATCATGGCGATCGAGATGAACCGGCGCGGGCTGGAGAAGATCATCGAGGCGTCGTCGTCGCTGTTCCAGGCGCGCTCGATGAAGCTGTTCGCCGCCGGCGTGCTGACGCAGCTGTCCGGCATCCTCGGCGTCGGGCCGGACGCCATTTTGTGCGTGCAGCGCGGACCGGTCATCAGCGGCGCGGCGGATGGGCTGTATGTCCTGGCCGGTTCCGGCCGGTTCGAGACGCTGATCGACGAGCCGGCGGCCAACCATGTGGAGCCCGCCGTTCTCGCGGAGGTGAAGCGCTGCCTGGAGTCGCGCGGCAACCGCTACGCCGCCGACCATTGCACGCTCTACATCCGCACGCCGAACGACCGCGAGAACGTGGTCTATCTGAGTTCCGACCGGCCCCTGTCGGACCTCGACCGCAACCTGATCGAGGTGTTCTGCCGAAAGATCTCGGTCGGTTTCGACAATCTGCATCTGTACGAACAGTTGCGGCGCAGCCAGGAGCACACGGTCATCGCCATGGCCGATCTGGCGGAACGCGCCGGTCATCCAAGCGCGGACGCCGAAATCGGCCCGCGCATCGCCCTGGTGACCGACCGCATCGCCCGCCGGCTGGCCGAGGAGGGGCGCCATCCCGCCATTCTCGACACGGTGTTCCTGGAGTCGGTCGGTCTGGCCGCCATCCTCCACGACGTCGGCAACGCCACGCTGGACCCCGCCATTCTCGGCAAGACCGGGCCGCTGACCCCGGAGGAGCGGGCCGTCATGCAGGCCCACACCACCATGGGCTGGGACCTGCTGGACCGCGCCAGCCGGCGCTCCGACGGACGGACCCATCTGCATCTGGGGGCGGAGATCGCCCGGTCGCATCATGAGAATTGGGACGGCACCGGCTATCCCGACCGCCTGCGCGGCGACGCCATCCCGCTGAGCGCCCGCATCGTCGCGGTGGCCGACAGCTTCGACGCCATGACCCGCGACCGCCCCTACCGCAAGGCGCTGGACCATGACGTGGCGGTGGCGGAGATCCGGCGCCTGTCCGGCAGCCGGTTCGATCCGGTGGTGGTCGACGCCTTCCTGGCGGTGTCCGGCAGCCTGCGCCGGGAGTGACGCCGGCGCTCCATCCCGGTGGGCGTCGTCAGCCGGCGCCGCTCATCAGCGTGTCCACCATGTCCTTCAGCGGACCGATCTGCACCGGCTTGTGCAACAGCCGGCAGCCCAGGGCAGCGGCTTCGGCCTGACGTTCCGGCATCGTGTCGCCGGTCAGGATCAGGGCGGGCACCGGGGCGCCGACATGGGCGCGCACCATCTCCACCGCCTGGGCGCCCGTGCCGCCGGCCGGCAGGAAATGATCGGCCAGGACCAGCCCCGGACGGCCCGTCGCCTGCGGCAACCGCTGCGCCAACTCGTTCAGCGACAGGGCGGTCAGCACGTCATACCCCCAGGCCTCCAGAAGCAGCGCCAGACCTTCCACGATCGACCGGTCATCGTCCACCACGATGACGAGCCGGCTTGCCTCGTCCGGGGCTCCTCCATCGCCGTCTTCGCGGCGGAACGCGCCGCCGCTTCCCACCGGACCATTGCCGGTATCCCCGGTCATGGCGAGGACGGAAGCGGTTTTGGCGTTGTCGTTCGTTAAGCTCACCATTGGATTTTTCACCAGAGCTGAGGGCGGCGGAGCCAGGGCACCCCGCGCCGTTTCCAACATGACCAACTCAAAAAAGAACGAAAAAATATTAAAAAAATCGAAATATCAGCCCGACAAATTTTTTAGAATGCTGTCATGTATCGTGGAAAGAAAACATTCCATTTCTGAAATTTATAGCCCGCGCTGTGTAGCATCGGGACAATACGGACGCATGATTTGCAAACTTATGTTCATTCGCTTTATCTGATGGACCAACTCCATTCAACTCTGAAAAAGCGCATATGCGGCGCGTCCGGATGCTGCACCGAAACGCGGCCCAAACATTGGACCACACCGTCCTCTGCCAATCCAGACGTGTCGACTCCGGAACAATCCTTTGAACTGTCCGTATCGGGAGCCGTTCCATCCGGATATAGAAAAACAACGGGCCCCCGCCTTGCGGCGGAGGCCCGAACTTTGTCTTACGAAATTGAACCCTTTTCCGGGTCCGCAGCCTTTGGATGCGCCGGCGTCAGCTGCGCAGGCTGCCGCCCGTGGCCTTGGCGACCGCGGCGACGATCTTCTGGCCGATGGCCTCGATCTCCGGCTCGGTCAGGGTCCGCTCGGTCGGCTGGAGCGTGACGGAGAGGGCGACGGACTTCTTGCCCTCCTCCAGGTTCGCGCCCTGATAGACGTCGAAGACCGTCACGTCCTTGACCAGCGCCTTGTCGGCGCCCTTGGCGGCGCGGATCAGCTTGTCGGCCTCGACATCCTTGCCGACGACGAAAGCGAAGTCGCGCTCCAGCGGCTGGAAGGGCGAGAGCTGGACCAGCGGACGCGCCGTGCCGCCCTTCTTCTTGGGCAGCGGGATGGCGTCGAGGAAGACCTCGAAGCCGACCACCGGCCCCTTGACGCCCAGCGTGCCGAGCACGGTCGGGTGGATCTCGCCGAAGCGGGCCATCACCGTCGGGCCGAGGCGCAGCACGCCCGAGCGGCCGGGATGGTACCAGCCCGGCGCGTCGGTGGTGACCTGCAGGTTGGTCACCGGCGCCCCGGCGGCTTCCAGCACGGCCAGCGCGTCGGCCTTGGCGTCATAGGCATCGACGCCGCGGGCCTTCTCCGCCCAGTGGCGCGGCACCGCGTTGCCGGCGCGGATGCCGGCGGCCACGATGTCCTGCCCGTCCGGCGACGGCTTGCGGAAGGCCGGGCCGACCTCGAACAGACCGGCGTCGGCGTAACCGCGGTCGGCGTTGCGCCCGGCGGCCTGGATCAGGTTGCCGAGGATCGACGGGCGCATCACGTCCAGGTCGGCGCTGATCGGGTTGACCAGCGTCAGCCCCTCGCCAACCCCGCCGAACAGCTCCGCCACCGGACCGGCCATGAAGGACCAGGTGACGGCTTCCGACAGGCCGCGGACGGCCAGCGTGCGCTTGGTCAGCCCGACGCGGCGCTGTTTGGTGGTCAGGGCCGGACGGGTCAGCACGCTGTCGCGCGGCAGCGGAGTCGCCGGGATGGCGTCGAAGCCGTGGATGCGCAGCACCTCCTCCACCAGATCGGCCTCGCCGTGGATGTCGGCGCGCCAAGAGGGCGGAACGACGCGCAAAGCACCGTCGGCGTCCTCGCCGACGATCTCGCAGCCGAGGTCGATCAGGATGCGGGTCTGCTCGTCGCGCGGCACCTCGACGCCGCCCAGCGCGGCGACCCGGCCCGGACGCAGGGTCAGGGTGCGGCGCCACTGCGGCTCCTCGCCGGCGATCACGAGGTCGGAGGCCTCGCCGCCGCAGATCTCCAGGATCAGGCGGGTGGCGCGCTCCATCCCCGGCACCACCGCCGCCGGATCGACGCCGCGCTCCAGCCGGTAGCGGGCGTCCGACTCGATGCCCAGCTTGCGGCCCGTCTGCGCCGTGCGCACGGTGTCGAAGATCGCCGCCTCCAGGAAGACGTTGACCGTCGTCTCGGTGCAGCCCGACGCCTCGCCGCCGATGATGCCGCCCAGCGCCTCGGCCCGCTCATGGTCGGCGATGACCGTCATGCTCGGGTCGAGCACGTATTCCTTGCCGTTCAGCGCCGCCAGCGTCTCGCCCTCGCGGGCCATGCGGACGACGATGCCGCCCTTGACCTTGTCGGCGTCGAAGGCGTGCAGCGGGCGCGACAGGTCGAAGGTGATGAAGTTGGTGATGTCGACCAGCGCGGAGATCGGGCGCAGGCCGATGGCGACCAGCTTGTCGTGCAGCCACTTCGGCGACGGGCCGTTCTTCACGCCGCGGAAATAGCGGCCGACATACATCGGGCAGGCGTCCGGCGCCTCGATGGTCACGCCGAACGGGCTGGCGAAGGCGCCCTTGACCGGCTCCGCCGCCAGCGGCTTCAGCGTGCCCAGACCGGCGGCGGCGAGGTCGCGGGCGATGCCGCGCACCCCGGCGCAGTCGGCACGGTCCGGCGTCAGGCTGATGTCGATGACCGGATCGCCCAGGCCGGCATAGTCGGCGTAGGCGACGCCGACCGGCGCGTCCTCCGGCAGCTCGATGATGCCGTTGTGCTCCTCCGACAGCTTCAGCTCGCGCTCCGAGCACATCATGCCGTTCGACTCGACGCCGCGGATGACGCCCTTCTTCAGCGTGATGTCGGAGCCGGGGATGTAGGCCCCCTCCGGCGCGAAGACGCCCTTCAGCCCGGCCCGCGCGTTGGGCGCGCCGCAGACGACCTGGAGCTTCTCGGTGCCGGTGTCGACGACCAGGACGCGCAGCTTGTCGGCGTCCGGGTGCTTCTCGGCGGAGACGACGTGGGCGACGCGGAAGGGCTTCAGCTCCTTCGAACGGTCCTCCACCCCTTCGACCTCCAGGCCGAGGGCGGTCAGCTTCTCCACGATCTGGTCGAGCGTGGCGTCGGTCTCCAGATGGTCCTTCAGCCAGGACAGCGTGAACTTCATGGGTCCGGCTCCTTTAGCGCGTCAGGCCCTGGGCCATGCTGGGAACGTCGAGCGGCACGAAGCCGTAATGCTTCAGCCAGCGGAGGTCGGCTTCGAAGAAGGTGCGCAGGTCGGGGATGCCGTATTTCAGCATCGCCACGCGCTCGATCCCCATGCCGAAGGCGAAGCCCTGGTACTTGGTGCTGTCGATGCCGCAGGCCTCCAGCACGTTGGGGTGCACCATGCCGCAGCCCAGGATCTCCAGCCAGTCGCCGTAGTTGCCGAGCTTCAGCTCGCCGCCCTTGCGGGAGCAGCCGATGTCCACCTCCGCCGACGGTTCGGTGAAGGGGAAGAAGCTGGGGCGGAAGCGCAGCGGCAGGTCGTCCACGTCGAAGAAGGCGCGGCAGAACTCGATCAGGCAGCCCTTGAGGTGCCCCATGTGGGTCGCCTCGTCGATGACCAGCCCCTCGATCTGGTGGAACATCGGGGTGTGGGTCATGTCGTAGTCGGACCGGTAGGTGCGGCCCGGCGCGATGATGCGGATCGGCGGCTTCTTGTTCAGCATGGTGCGGACCTGCACCGGGCTGGTGTGGGTGCGCAGCAGCATCTTCTTGTCGCCGGCATCCGGCAGATAGAAGGTGTCGTGCATGTCGCGGGCGGGGTGGCCCGGCGGGAAGTTCAGGGCGGTGAAGTTGTGGAAGTCGTCCTCGACGTCCGGCCCCTCGGCGACGCTGAAGCCCATCTCGGCGAAGATCGCCACCATCTCGTCGATGGTCTGGCTGATCGGGTGGATGCGCCCCTCGGTCTCCGGACGGACCGGCAGGGTGACGTCGATGCGCTCGGCCTGGAGGCGGGCCTCCAGATGGGCGCGGGCGAGGTCGGCCTTGCGGCCGTCGATGGCGGCGGCAATCTCGTCCTTCAGCGCGTTGAGCTGCTGGCCGCGCTCGCGCCGTTCGTCGGGCGACAGGCCGCCCAGCTCCTTCATGAAGCCGGTGATGCGCCCCTTCTTGCCGAGCGCGGTGACCCGCACCTCTTCGAGGGCCGCGAGGTCGCCAGCGGCGTTGACCTGCGACAGGAGTTCGTCTTTCAGCGCATCGAGCATGTCATTTCCCGCGAGCCATAAGGAAGTGCGAGCGTAAAGAAAAAGGGAGCCGGCCCAGAGGCACGGCTCCCTTCTTTCGTGTCCGGCGCCGGACCGGGGTTTCCGCTTTCGCGGCGAACCCTTTAGGCGGCGGCCTTGGAGGCGAGAGCGGCCTGGGCCTGATCGACGATGGCCTTGAAGGCCTCCGGCTCACGGGCGGCCAGATCCGACAGGACCTTGCGGTCGATCTCGATGCCGGCCAGCTTGATGCCGTTGATGAAGCGCGAGTAGGTCAGGCCGTACTGGCGCACACCGGCGTTGATGCGCTGGATCCACAGGCCGCGGAAATCGCGCTTCTTGTTGCGGCGGTCGCGATACGCGTATTGAAGGGCCTTTTCGACCTTCTCGATCGCGATGCGGAAGTTCTTGGAGTTGCGGCCCCGGTAGCCCTTGGCGAGCTTCAGGATCTTGCGGTGACGGGCGTGCGTGGTGACGCCGCGCTTAACACGAGCCATGGTTCAGATTCCCTTACGATATCAAGCGTTGCGCAGCCAGTTCTTCAGCACGATCTTCTGGTCCGGCTCGGCCAGGGTCATCATGCCGCGCGCGTTGCGCTTCATCTTCGGGCTCTTCTGCTCCAGGCAGTGGCGCTTGAAGGCCGCCTGGGCGCGCACCTTACCGGACGCGGTCACCTTGAAGCGCTTCTTGGCGCCGCTCTTCGTCTTCAGCTTGGGCATTTTCAATCCTTGCGTTGGATGTTCCCGACTGACGGTTGGGCATGCCCTGGGTCTCGGACCCGGCCTCGCCGCCCGTTGGAGCGCAGGGTTATACGCGCGGCCACGCCGCAACGCAAGGGGGAGCGAACGCGGGAGAGGTATGAGGGGTCCGGCGCGCCCCTTCGTTACCGGTACTCCTTGAACCGTTCCGTCGCCTGGACCAGGGCGGCGCGGATGCCCGGTTCCATGGCGGAATGGCCGGCGTCGGGCACCACGCGGTAATCGGCTTCCGGCCAGGCCCGGCGCAACTCGTCGGCGCTGGCGATGGGGCAGACGATGTCGTAGCGGCCCTGGACGATCGCCCCCGGCAGATGCCGGATGCGGTGCACGTCGCGCAGCAGCCTGTCCTCCGGGGTGAAGCGGTTGGAGCGGAAGTAGTGCGCCTCGATGCGGGCGAGGCCCAGCGCGTGGGTGTCCTCCGCGCTCGTCGCGATCAGTTCCGGCGAGGGCAGCAGCGAGGAGCAGGAGCCCTCATACATGCTCCACACCCGCGCCGCCGCCATGCGGGTCGCCGCATCCGGCGCGTTGAGCCGCCGCCAATAGGCCTCCAGCAGGTCGCCGCGCTCCTCCGGCGGGATGTGGCCGGCGAAGGTGGCCCAGGCCTCCGGGAAGATCGTGCGCATGGAGTAGAGAAACCAGTCGACCTCCGCCTTCCGCATCAGGAAGATGCCGCGCAGGATCAGCCCCAGGCAGCGTTCCGGATGGGTCTGCCCGTAGGCCAGCGCCAGCGTCGATCCCCAGCTTCCGCCGAACAGCAGCCAGCGCTCGATCCCCAGATGGCGGCGCAGCCGTTCGGCGTCCTCCACCAGCAGCTCGGTCGTGTTGCGCCGCACCTCGCCCAGCGGGGTGGAGCGGCCCGCCCCGCGCTGGTCCATCACGACGATGCGGTAATGGCCGGGATCGAAGAAACGCCGGTGCGTCGGCGAGGCGCCCGCCCCCGGTCCCCCGTGCAGGAACAGCACCGGCACGCCACGCGGGTTGCCCGACTGCTCCCAATAGAGGGTGTGGATCTCGTCCACGGGCAGGAAGCCGGTCTGGTAGGGGTCGATGGGCGGGAAAAGCTCGCTGCGGGGCATGAAGGGGTCCTGTCAGTCCGGGCCGGATCGTCCGGCCCACAGAGTAGCCGATCCAAGGAATCCGGCCCAATCATTCCCGGTGCCGGTCCGCAGCGAGTGTAGGGCGCCGGTCCGGCCTCCGCCACTGGCTCACTCCTCATCCTCGTCATCGGCGACATCCGGCGGCGGGGCTGAATCATGCTGTGCGGCGCGGACGGGTGGGCCATGGCCGTCCAGACGCTCGATCTGCTCGGGATGGGTCGCCTCGATCAGCGGGCCGGCGCGCAAGCCCACCCAGCCGCGCACGCGGACGACTCGGCCCTCGTAGGACAGCGGGTCGATGCCGGCGGCGACGAACTCGCGCAACGCGGCGCGCCCGATGTGCACGGTGACGTCGGTCTTCCAATCCTCGCCGAAGTCCAGATAGGCGTCGCCGCCCGCCTTGCTCACCCGCAGCACCCGCCCCTCGACGATCTGGAAGCTGTCGCGGTCCCGGCGCAGCGCGTCCGGGTCGGCGGCACGCACGGCGTAGGCGCGGGTCCGCCAGATGCCGCGCTCGGCCGCCCGCGCGCCGGCCTCCGCCGCCAGCATTTCGCGGGCCAGGGCGCGGGCGTCGGGCCGGGTGTGCACGCGGGCAAGGCCGCGCGCCAGCAGTTCGCCCTGGAGCCACAGCCCGTCGCCGCGCACCACCTGGGCCAGCAGGCGCCCGTGCCGGTCGGTCCGCGCCTCCCCCCGCACCGTCAGGCGCTGCCCGAGGGCCAGCTCCGCCAGCGCCCTCGCCGCCGCCTCGGCCAGCGGCCAGCTCTGGCCCGGCTCCGCCCCCATGGGCGGTGCTGCGGGCTCGATGCCGGCCAGACGCAGGCTGCGGCCGTCCTCCAGCAGCAGCGTGGCGCCGTCGGTCACCGCGGCGACGCGCAGTTCCGGCGGCCCGGCGGTATTCGCCAGCAGCAGCAGGGCGGACAGCATCAGCGAAGGAATGCGGCGCGGCATGGCGGGGGAAGGTGGGAAGCCGTGGAACAGGCGGGCCGGGCGGGGAGTTTGATCTCTGCGAGCCCCTTTCCGATATGACGACTCATGACGCCCGAACCGACGACCGAACGCAAGCCGTCTTCCCTGTCTCCGCTGCGCCGGATCGCCGCCGCGGGGCTGGCCGTCCTGCTGCTCACCTCGGCCTGCGCCCCGGCCAGCGCCCAGCTGCTCGGCGGCAGCGAGGAGTCCATCGGCGCGCAGGAGCATCCCAAGATCCTCGCCCAGTATGGCGGGGCCTATCCCGACCAGCGGCTGCAGGCCTACATCACCGGCATCGGCAACCGGCTGGCCGCCCAGACCGACCGTTCCGGCCCCTGGACCTTCACCGTTCTGGACAGCGACGTGGTGAACGCCTTCGCCCTGCCCGGCGGCTACGTCTACATCACCCGCGGCCTGCTGGCGCTCGCCAAGGACGAGGCCGAGGTGGCGAGCGTGCTGGGGCACGAGATCGGCCACGTCATCGCCCACCATGGCCAGGAGCGTCAGACCAACCAGACCATCGCCGGTCTGCTCGCCGCCGGTATCGGCCTCGTGCTGGGCAGCCCGGAGCTGGCGCAGATCGCCAACATCGGCGGCACCGCCCTGCTCGCCCGCTACTCCCGCGGCCAGGAGACGGAGGCCGACCGGCTGGGCATCGAGTATTTGCACCGCGCCGGCTACGACCCCTTCGCCATGGCGACCTTCCTGGAGACCATGCGCCGCGACACCCAATATTCCGGCTTGCGTTCCGGCAAGGGCGCGGCCGAGGGCGGCTTCGACTTCTTCGCCACCCACCCGCAGACCGCGTCGCGCGTCGACGAGGCGGCGGCCATCGCCCGCGAGCTGCCCCGCGGGGCGCGGCCCGTCGATCCCTACATGGCGGCGATGGACGGGGTGATCTACGGCGACAGCCCGGAGAACGGCTTCGTCCGCGGCCGGACCTTCGCCCACCCGCAGCTGGGCATCGCCTTCGACGTGCCGCAGGGCTACAGCCTGCTCAATGGGGCGCAGCAGGTGATCGCCAAGGGTCCCAACGGCGGCGCCATCGTGTTCGACGGCGGCAAGGCGCCGGGCGGGCGCGATCCCGCCGCCTATCTGACCGGCACCTGGGCGCAGGGGGCGCCGTTGCAGGGGCTGCAATCCTTCACCGTCAACGGCATGCCGGCGGCCACCGCACTGACCCAGGGCAAGACCGACGCCGGGGCGGTGGACGTGCGGCTGGTCGCCATCCGCGCCGACTCCGGCACCCTCTACCGCTTCACCTTCCTGGCCCCCGGCGGCGCGCTGTCCCGCTTCGACGCGGACTTCCGCCAGACCGCCGGCAGCTTCCGCCGGCTGACCCGGCAGGAAGCCGCGTCCTACCAGCCCCGGCGAATCCGTGTGCTGACCGCCCGCCCCGGCGACAGCGTGGAGGGCTTCGTCCGCCAGATGCCGCGGGAGCCCTACGCGGAGGAGTTGTTCCGGATCATCAACGATCTGCCGCCGGGCACGCCGATCGAGCCCGGACGCCACGTGAAGATCATCACCGGCTGACAAACGCCGGGTTGAAGGCGGGGTGACCGTTACAGGACGCGGCGCGATGGCCGATTGCCGATGGCCGCGTGCGTCCTGTAGGCTTCTCGCCATGGCTGACCACCCCACCAAACGGCGTTTTCTGCGAACCGGCTTGCGCGTCTCCGGGCTGAAGGAGGCCGTGCGCAAAAAGGGTGGTGCGCGCCGGACGCGTCCGCCCGCGCTGGGCCGCCCGCGCCTGCGCCTGCCCATCGCGGCGGTGCTGGTGGCGGGCTTCGGGTCGCTGATGCTGCTGGCGGTGGCCAGCGTTCTGGTGCTCGGCCTCGTCAGCGCCAGCCGGAACACCTTCACGCTGCTGAACGACCGCGCCGACCTCGCCCTGTCGGGGGTGGAGGTGCGCATCCGCAACCAGCTCAACCCCGCGCGGGACATGGCCCGTTTCGTGGCCGGACTGATGGAGCGGGGGGAGCTGGACCCCGCCGATTCCCGCTCGCTCCAGGACACGCTGCGCGGCGCGCTGGCCGGGGCGCCGGACGTCACGGGCATCGCCTTCTTCCATCCCAACCGCACCGGCCTGCGCGCCGACCGCTTGGGCAACCAGCTCCACATCGGGCGGGAGGATCTGCGCCACGAGCCGGAACTGGGGCCGGAGCTGCGCAACGGCGCCGACCGCACCACCGCCGTCTGGGCCGACCCGCTGTGGTCGAAGGAGGCGGGGACCAGCTTCGTCACCCTGTTCCAGCCGGTGCGGCGCAACGGCGTCTATCTGGGGCAGGTGGTCGTCGGCGTGTCGCTGGGCGACCTGTCGCGCTTCCTGTCCACGCTTTATGTGGAGCAGGGGCTGAACGCCTTCGTCCTGTTCGACCGGCAGCATGTGCTGGCCCACCCGTCGCTGGCTGGCATGAAGTTCGACTTCTCCACCAAGACCGACGGCCCGCCCCTGCCGCGCATCGATCAGGTGGCCGACCCGGCGCTGGCGGCGCTCTGGCAGACCGGCCAGCCGGTGGACGCCTTGAAGAAGCGGGTGGAGGGCCGGATCGTCAACGTGCTGGACGAGGATTACCTGTTCCTGATGCGCAGCATGGCCGGCTACGGCCAGCAGGACTGGATCATCGGCATCAGCTTCCGCGCCAACGAGGCCAGCGCGGAGGTCCGCCGCCTCTACACCACCGGCCTCGCCGGGCTGGGCATCCTGCTGATCTCGGTGGCGGTGGCGCTGATCGTCGGGCGGCGCATCAGCACCCAGGTGGCCCACCTGGCCGAGGCCGCCGACCGCGTCCGGACCTTCGAGTTCCGCGAGATCGCCGAACTGCCCGATTCGCGCCTGCGCGAGCTGGCCCGCGCCAACAGCGCCTTCAACGCCATGGTCGCCGGCCTGCGCTGGTTCGAGACCTATGTGCCGAAGGCTCTGGTGCTGCGGCTGATGCACCGCCGCGGCGGCCTGACCAGTTTCCAGTCGGAGGAGCGGGAGGTGACGGTGATGTTCACCGACATCCGCGGCTTCTCCCGCATGGCCGAGCATATGGGCGCCGCCGACACCGCCGCCCTGCTGAACGAGCATTTCACCCTGCTCGCCAACTGCATCGAGGCGGAGGGCGGCACGGTGGACAAGTTCATCGGCGACGCCATCATGGCTTTCTGGGGCGCGCCGGAGGAGCAGCCGGACCACGCCGCCCGCGCGCTGCGCGCCGCCCACGCCATCACCCGCGCCGTGCGCGCGGGCAACCGTCGCCGCGCGGCGGAGGGGCTGCCGCCGATCCGCGTGCGCATCGGCCTGCATTCCGGGCCGGTGGTGGTCGGCAACATCGGCTCGGTGAGCCGGATCAACTACACGATCGTCGGCGACACCGTGAACGTCGCCGCCCGCATCGAGGAGCTGGCCTCCGCCCTGCAGGGGGACGAGGAGGTCATCGTCCTGTCCAGCGCCGCCACCGCCTTCCAGGGCGACGGCGCCGCCCCGCTGGACTGCGTCGGCGACCGCACGCTCCGCGGACGCACCGGCACGACCGAGGTGTGGCGGGTGACTCTGGATGGCGATGGCGGGGGAGATGGTGCGGGGGCGGTTCGGGAGGAGGAGAAGGCGTAGAGCGGCTTTGCCCCACCGCAACCTGCCCCCTCCCTAACCCTCCCCTGCGACAGCGGGGGAGGGCCAGGGTGGGGGCAAGCGGTCTGCTACGCGTCCGCCAGCAGATCCCCGAACCCCTCCACCCGCTTCAGCATCGACTGGCGCAGCTTCAAAAGCGCGCGATGTTCAAGCTGCCGCACGCGCTCCTTGCTCACCCCCAGCTCGCGGCCCAGCTCCTCCAGGGTGGCGCCCTCCTCGCGCAGGCGGCGCTCCTGGATGATGGTGCGTTCGCGCGGGCTGAGTTCGCCCAGCGCCTCGGCCAGCCACTGCGAGCGGGTGCGGCTGTCGCGCATGCCGATCACCACCTCCTCCGGCGAAGGGCGCTGGTCGGCCAGGAAGTCCTGCCAATCCTCGTCGGAGCCGTCGGCGACCGGGGAGTTCAGCGACTGGTCGGACGCGGACAGGCGCATCTCCATCGCCTCCACCTCGGTCACGTCGACCTGGAGTTCGCCGGCGATCCACTCCCGCCCCTCCTTGGTCAGGCCGTTGCCGGAACCGGTGCCGCCCTGGCTGAGGCTCTCGATGCGGGCACGCAGGCGGCGCAGGTTGAAGAACAGCGACTTCTGCGCGGCGGTGGTGCCGGTGCGGACGATGGACCAGTTGCGCAGGATGTAGTCCTGCATCGCCGAGCGGATCCACCAGGCCGCGTAGGTCGAGAAACGAACCTCGCGGTCCGGCTCGAACCGGCTGGCCGCCTGCATCAGCCCGACATTGCCCTCCTGCACCAGGTCGCCCATCGGCAGGCCGTAATTGCGGAACCGCGCGGCGGTCGCCACCACCAGCCGGGTGTAGGCGCGGACCAGCTCGTGAAGGGCCCGTTCGTCGCCGCCCTCGCGCCATTTGCGGGCCAGATCGAATTCGTGGTCGCGCGTCAGCAGAGGCTCACGCATGGAGGCCTTGATGAAACTCAGGTTCGCGCGCTGAGTCTCGGGATCGTCGATGTAAGCCATACGTCCCTTCCTTCCCGTCTGGGCGGCCGCGTTTCAGGCTGCTCGTGCCCTGTGCTGCGGAGTCCGAAGGGACAGGCCCCCTCAGGTCCAATGATCCGTCGGTTCACCGGGGCCGGTTCGCCTCGGATTGCCGACGGTTGGGACAACAGCCGTTCCCCTCGCCCTGTTGCACGTCATACGCAGCACAAGACGTTTCGGATCATCCGCACCGGAAGGGATTCGGTGGCGGAGGCCGAAGGGATGGGTAAGACGGTTAAGGAAAAAGGGAGATGGGTCAGACCTGGAACAGGTCCAGGATCTCACCCGAAGGCGACAGGCATCCACAAACGAGGTGCCCACCCAACCCGCAATTGCCGTCCAGGGTCGCCACGCGGTCGGTCACGGCCACACCCTTGCGGGCCGGGTCGTAGCCCCGCACGACGCGGGCGAAACCACCATAAGGCTCTGACATCTGGGCGAAACCGGGAGCCCCCCACCAGAAGGCGTCGCCCTGGTGGTTCAGCGGGCGGCGGGTGTCCACACCGGCGCTGACCAGCAGCACGCCGCCCTCCCCAGGCTCCGGGCCGGTGCAGTAGGCGGCACGGCGCAGGGTGTTGAACACATTTTCGTGACCGGGCTGCGCGTGCATCGCCTGACGCAACCCCTGGGTCCAGCGGCCGAGCGTCATGGTGCCGCCGCGGGCGGCCGCCATGCCCTGCTCCACCGTGCCGCCATAGGCGGCCAGCGTGGCCCCCGCCCCGTGGCGGGTCATCCAGTCGAGAACCTGCTGCGGATCGGGCGCGAACTGGAGCTGGAGCAGCTTGTGCCACATCTCCTCCTGCGCGCCGCGCAGATAGACGATGTCGCCGGCCTCCATGCCCCGCCAGCTCAGCAGCCAAGTGCGGAAGGCCAGCAACGCGTCCACCGTCTCCAGAACCCGTTCGCCCCAGCCGACCATGTTGCCGAGATAGACGAGCCGGTCGCCGGGCAGGAAGCGCGCCGCGATCACCTCGTGCACGGCGTGGAGATGGTCCGTCTGCGCGTGGATCGAGCCGACGGCCCAGATGCGCCGCGGGTTTCGGAGATCGATGAATTTCTGCGCTTCAGACATGCCGGAGACGCTCACCCCATCCAGCGGTCACGGACCGGCCCAGAACAGGCCGGGGGCGGGAGTGTAGGCGCCGCGCGGACCCGGCGAAAGACGAAAACTTAAGACAAAGGCGCGGCCAAAGCGCCGCGCCTTCATCGTCAACATCACAATCGGAAACCGGTTCCCGCTTCCGTCCCGGGAGAGGGAGGGACCCGCCGCGAAGCGGTGGGAGGGTGAGGGTGCCACCAAGGATAAGCACCCCGATCCTCGTGCGACCCTCACCCGCCTGCTTCGCAGGCACCCTCTCCCGGGGCGGGAGAGGGTTCTCATCCAAAGTCAGGCGGCCTTCTTGAGGACCAGCTCCAGCCGCTCGGTGGCCTTGGTCTCGTCGATCTTCTCGACGGCGGCCAGTTCGCGGGCCAGACGCTCCAGGGCGGCCTGATAGATCTGGCGCTCGCTGTAAGACTGGTCGGACTGGTCGGCGCCGCGGTACAGGTCGCGCACGACCTCCGCGATGGCCACCGGGTCGCCCGAGTTGATCTTGGCCTCATACTCCTGAGCGCGGCGGCTCCACATCGTGCGGCGGACGCGCGAACGGCCCTGCAGCGTCTCCAGGGCGACCTTGATGCGGTCCTTCGTGCTGAGGCGGCGCAGGCCGGCGGCCTTGGCCTTGCCGACCGGAACCTTGAGCGTCATGCGCTCTTTTTCGAACGTGATCGCGTAGAGCTGAACATCCATGCCAGCGATGCTGTGGGTCTCGATTCCCTCGACCCGACCGACGCCATGGGCCGGGTAGACGACGAAGTCACCGGCCTCGAAGTCAAGCTTGTTCGACATTTGGGTTGGCTCTCACTTCTCGCGATCGCGCCATTTTGCCGCCCCGGTGGAGGGGGCGAAAAAGGCCCGGTGACAACGACACACCGTGGGGATGGGGTCCTCCACGCCGCGCACTGTTGCACTGAGCCCTTGGTCGATGGGAAATCCGGCAATGACGCTGAGGCCGGCTCCGGGCGCGTATTATAGCGATGTTACGGCCGGGTTACAAAGGCTACGCGCGGGCAGCCGTCCGGATTCTGACGTTGCCCGCCGATGGCCGACCTGTCGTTTTTGCATGGCGACAAAAGAACGCCATGCGCAGCAATAGTCCCGACTCAGCTTAGCCGCCGGCCTTCGGGGAGAAGAACTTCTCGAACTTGCCATCCACGCCCTTCATGGCGTCGGCGTCGGGCAGGGCATCCTTCTTGCGGGTCAGGTTGGGCCACTGCGCCGCGTAGTCGCGGTTCAGCTCCATCCACTTCTCCGCGCGGCCGTCGGTGTCCGGCACGATGGCCTCCGCCGGACACTCCGGCTCGCACACGCCGCAGTCGATGCACTCATCCGGGTGGATGACCAGCATGTTCTCGCCCTCGTAGAAACAATCCACGGGGCAGACCTCGACGCAATCGGTGTACTTGCACTTGATGCAGTCTTCCGTCACGACGTAGGGCATGATTCGTTCTCCGCTGTTCTCGCCAGTTCCGGCGGTGTTCACGCGCCGGGGTTCGAGTCGCTTCGATGGACGCTTCGACTGACGTGCTCGCGCGTGGGCGCGGTTGAGGGCATGAATGGACCATGACCCGACCGCGGCGCTTGCCTAGCACGCCGCCCGAGACGGGATCAACCCCGCCGGTTGTGTGGGCGCAAGCGACGCAGCCCCACCCTCCGAATTCCCCTCCATGACCGCCTCCAGGAAGGTGCGCAGCGCCACCGTCTCCATGGAATCCACACGCCGGACGAAACGGGTGGGCATGCGCGCCAGTTCCGGCGGCAGCGGGCGGGTGGCGAACAGACCGCGCCAGGGCTCCCGCTCCACCACGACGCGGGGCAGGACGGTGACGCCCATGCCGGCGCCGACGCAGCCCAGGATCGCCTCCAGCGCCCCGAACTCCATCACGCGGTAGGGAACCCGCCCGGCCTCGCGCATCGCCGTCTCGGCCCGCGCGCGGTAGGCGCAGCCGCGCCGGAAGGCCAGCAGGGTGTTCCGTCCGGACTCGCTGGTGATGCCGCTGGCGGGTTCGACCAGCACCAGCTCCTCCTCGAAGACGGGCTGGCTGACCAGTTCCGGATGCTCCACCGCTCCGGAGACGAAGGCGCCGTCGATGCGCCCGGCCAACACCTCCCCCAGCATGGTTTCGGTGGGGCCGGGGACGATGGTCAGATCGACGTCCGGATTCTCCGCGTGGAAGCGGGCGAGGATCGGCGGCAGCCGCACGGCGGCGGTCGTCTCCATGGTGCCCACGGACAGCCGCCCGCCCCGCCCCGCCGCGTCGGCCACCGCGTCGCGCGCCTGGGCGACGAGGCGCAGCACCCGGTCGGCGTAGTCGGCCAGCACCCGCCCGGCGGGCGTCGGGGCCATGCCGCGGCTGAGCCGGAGGAACAGCGGCACGCCGAGATCCTCCTCCAGCCGCTTCAGCCGCGCCGTCACGTTGGACTGGACGCAGTTCAGCGTCTCGGCCGCCCGGCTGACGCTGCCGGTGTCCGCCACCGCCTTCACCACCCGCAGGCCCGCGAGGTCCATCGCTCCCCTCCCCCGATCCGGACGCATCCCATCACTCATAGTGAAGCATAGCATCGAAACAAATCATTAGAAATGAGGGTTCCACCGCGCGAGGATGAGCGCACAGAAAAACACGAGCCTGTGGGAGGAAAGCATGGTCCGGGTGCTGATCGGCGGCGTGCTGGTGCTGGTCATCTCCATGGGGGTGGGGCGCTTCGCCTTCACGCCGATCCTGCCGGCGATGCAGGCGGCCACCGGGCTGGGCGCCGACGCCGCGGGGCTGCTCGCCTCGCTGAACTATCTCGGCTACTTCCTGGGAGCGCTGGGCGTCGGGCTGGTGCCGCAGGGCGCGGCGCGCACCGCCGTCTTCCGCACCGCGCTGATCGCCAGCGTCACCTCCACCGCCGGGATGGGCTTCACCGACGACTTGGCGGCCTGGGCCGCGCTGCGCTTCGTCTCCGGGCTGGCCAGCGCCGGCCTGTTCATCCTGGGCATCGCCATGACGCTGGACGCACTGGCCCGCGCCGGGCGGGAGTCCTGGACCGGCTGGCTCTACACCGGCGTCGGTCTCGGCATCGCGTCGAGCGGCCTGTTCGTCGCCGTGATGGGCGACCGGTTGGGCTGGCGGGGCGACTGGCTGTGGCTGGGGCTGGCCTGCCTGGGCTTCGGCACCCTGTCCTGGCTGTGGGTGAGCGACCCGCCGCGCGAGCCCGGCCACACCGTCGCCGCCCGATCGTCGACCCGCCCCTCCGCCCCTCCCTCCGCGCCCATGATCCTGCTGACGCTGGCCTATTTTTTGGAGGGCGCCGGCTACATCGTCACCGGCACCTTCCTGGTCGCCATCCTGAAGACCATGCCGGAGACGGCGCAGCTCGGCGCCGCGGCCTGGATGGTCACCGGTCTGGCGGCCATGCCGTCGGGCATCGTCTGGGCGGCGGCGGGACGGAAGCTCGGCCTCTGGCGGGCGCTGATCCTCGCCCATGTCGTGCAGGCCGTGGGCATCCTGCTGCCCATCACGGGCTCTCCGGCGGCGGCCGTGCTGTCGGCCGTGCTGTTCGGCGGAACCTTCGTCGGCATCGTCACCCTGTCCTTCACGCTGGGGCGGCACCTGTCGGGCGGGGCGTCGGCCCGCGTCATCGGCGCGCTGACCGCCGTCTACGGGCTGGGGCAGATCATCGGGCCGGTGCCGGCGGGGCTGGTGGTGGCGCGCACCGGCAGCTTCGATTCCGCCCTACTGGGGGCGGCCGCCGCGGTGCTGGCCGGTGCGCTTCTCCTCGCCGCCGGGGCCTGGATGGCCGGACGCTCCGGCCCCGCCGCGGTTGCCCTGGGCGCCGGGCGCGGGTAGCCTCCCCCCATGTTCGATCCGCTGCACCCCGAGGAGTCCCGCCGCCACGCCCCCGCGACGGAGCGCAACCGCGCTCCCATCCTGGAGGTGCTGCGCCGCGTTCTGCCGCCCCAAGGTCTGGTTCTGGAGGTGGCGAGCGGCACCGGCCAGCACGCCGCCGCCTTCGCCGCGGCGCTGCCCGGCGTGACCTGGCAGCCGAGCGACCCCGACCCGGGCCTGCGCGACAGCATCCGCGCCTGGGCCGCCGCGGCGGCGCTGCCCAACCTGCGCGCCCCGCTGGACCTCGACGCCGCCGCTGCCGACTGGCCGGTCGGCAGCGCCGACGCGGTGGTCTGCATCAACATGATCCACATCGCCCCGTGGGAGGCGGCGCTCGGCCTGTTCGCCGGGGCCGCCCGCCTGTTGCCGGTGGGCGGTCCGCTGCTGCTTTACGGCCCCTTCACGCGCGGCGGACGGCACAGCGCCCCCAGCAACGCCGCCTTCGACGCCGACCTGAAGGCCCGCAACGCCGCCTGGGGCGTGCGCGACCTCGACGCGGTGGAGCGTGCCGCCGCCGGCTTCACCCTGGCCGAGCTGGTGGAAATGCCCGCCAACAACCTGACCGTCGTCCTGCGCCGCAACTGAACCCCCGCCCGATCCCCAATCCGGACCACCTCGCCCGAGGTGCGGTTTTCTGCCGCAGTTTTGCAACCGCGATATTTGCTATTGTTTCCCTACAGAGCGTAAGTTTGTAAACAAATTACAAAATGGGGGAAATGATGAAGCGGAAGCTGGTTCCGGACGTGGTGAAGTCGCAGGAACTCATCCTGGTGACGGAGGACACCTCCGTCCTGACCGTGTCGAAGCTGATGGCGGAGAAGAACATCGGCGCCGTGCTGGTGGTGAACCACGGCGACCTCGTCGGCATCGTCACCGAGCGCGACCTGAACAACAAGGTGCTCTCCACCCAGATCGACGCCTTCGAGACCGAGGTGTCGGCGATCATGACCCGCAACCCGGACACCCTGCCGCCCGACGCGGACGCCATCGAGGCGCTGACCCTGATGCAGTCGAAGCATTACCGCCACCTGCCGATCACCCAGGGCAAGCGCGCGGTCGGCATCGTCTCGATCCGCGACCTGTTCAAGCTCGCTTACGAGCATCTGGTGGAGGAGGTGGAGTTCCGCGACGGTCTGATGCGGACCTGAACCCCAAACGGCGAACGGGCCGCCCCCGCGAAGGGGCGGCCCGTCGACAAGCCTTGGCAAGTGGGCCGGAGCGTCAGTGCGCTTCGGCCCTCTTCCGTTTGCGGCGGGCGGCGGCCATCAGGTTCAGCGCCTCGACCAGCGTCGAGAAGGCGATGGCGAAGTACAGATAGCCCTTCGGGATGTGGAAGCCAAAGCCGTCGGCGATCAGCGCCACGCCGACCAGCAGCAGGAAGGACAGGGCCAGCATCTTCACGGTGACGTGGCGGTTCACGAAGTCGCCCACCGGGCGGGCGGCGAACAGCATCACCGCCATGGCGATGACGACGGCGGTGACCATCACCGGCAGGTCGTTGGACATGCCGACCGCAGTGATCACGCTGTCCAGCGAGAAGACGATGTCCAGCACGATGATCTGCCCGACCACCGCGCCGAAGCTGGCGACCTTGGGGGCGGCGCTGCCCTCCTCGTGGCCTTCCACGGTGTGGTGGATCTCGACGGTGCCCTTGGCCAGCAGGAACAGGCCGCCGCCGAGCAGGATCAGGTCGCGGCCCGAAAAGTCCATGCCCAGCACGCTGATCAGCGGCTCCGTCAGGGTCGCCACCCAGGAGATGGAGGCGAGCAGCAGCAGCCGCGTGATCAGCGCCAGCGCCAGACCGAGCTGCCGGGCCTTCTGCTGCTGGTGGACCGGCAGCTTGGCCGCCATGATCGAAATGAAGATGATGTTGTCGATGCCGAGCACGATCTCCAGCGCGGTGAGCGTCAGGAGGCTGGCCCAGACCTGCGGGTCGGAGAACAGTTCGAGCATGGGGGCGGCGGGCTCCGAAAAAGTCGGCCGTTGCGGGATTATTTTGCGCAGATGAGGTTGCGATCCCCGATTGGCAATGGCCCCGCCCACGCTTCACCGCCGCTTTCCCCGGCGGTTCCGGCTTACTCCTCTCCGTACAGCTGGTCGAGCGCCCGGCGGTCGCGCTTGGTCGGGCGTCCGGCGCCGGGCTCCCGCGGGGCCGGTGGCGCGCGGTAGGGATCCTGGATCGCCTCCTCGCGCACCGGCGGGGCGAGGTCCTCGTAGAGGGCTTGCGCCTCCGGCGCCGGGCCGCGCCGGCTGCCGAGCGCGATCACCTTGATGACGCGGATGTGCCGCCCCTGCGCGAAGGTCAGGACGTCGCCGGGCTTCACGGCGTAATGCGCCTTGCCGACCACCGTGCCGGACACCCGCACGCCGCCGCCGTTGCACAGCTTCGCCGCGAGGCTGCGCGTCTTGAAGAAGCGCGCGAACCACAGCCACTTGTCGATCCGCAGCCGGCCCGCCGGGGTGGGGTCGGAGCCGGAGTCGGGGAGATCGTCGTCGTCGAGGTCGGTCATGCGGGACCCCCACCCTTCCCATGCTGCGCATGGGTCCCTTCCCTCCCCCGTTGGGAAGGGGAGGGAGTTATCCCCTCCCCTGCGAAGCGGGGGAGGGTCAGGGCGGGGGCAATCGTGACCAGAAAAATCGCGTTTCTCATCCAATTCCCGAAAGCTGTCGCAGCTTGGCGAAGGGGTGGTCGGCGTTGACGGGGGCCTCGCGGCGGGGCTTGTGGCGCGGGTTGCGGCGGCGGCGCCAGGAGACGGCCCCATCCTCCGCCACGGAGCGGGTGTAGCCAAGCCCCTTCATCACCGCCTCCAGCTCGTCCGGCTTGGCGCCGATCATCTGGGCCAGCGCCGGCTCGGCCACCGCCCGCCCCTCCTTGGCGGCGGTCAGCAGCTCGGTCTCCAGCCGGTCGAGCATGTCCACGCGCAGCGCCCGCGGCCCGGCCGCCGGATAGCCGATGGCCTCCCAGAAGGCGGGCGGCGCGCCCGTCGCCTCCACCGAGACGCGGCCCGGCGGCGGGATCGGCACCGGCAGGGGCAGGCGGTGCTTCACCGCCCACAACAGCCCGCGCAACTCCACCGCCCCCGGCTTGGCAAGCGCCGTCAGGTAGAGGTGCGACACGCCGAGCCGCACCCCATGGCGGGACAGCGCCTTGCGGTCGGCCTTCTCCAGCCCTTCGACCAGCGGGGCGACCGGAGCGCGGGGCATCGCCCCCATGTTCTCGACGAGCTGGAAAGCCAGCCCACGCGCCGTTCCCGTCAGATCGTCCGCGTCACGCAGCGCCAGCAGAGGCCGCAGCCGGGCGGCGACACGGTCTTTCAGCCAGCGCTCCAAGCGGACGCGCACGCGGTCGAGCTGCCCCTGGTCGAGCAGACCCTCGTCGAAGGGCAGAACCGCCGGGGTCAGCACCGACGGGCCGGGACCGAGCCGGGCCACCGGCAGCCCGTCCGCCGTCAGCACCCCATCCGGACCGAGGGCGAAGACGTCGTCCGGCTCCTGCTCGAAGGCGCGCAGGCGGGACGCCACCTCCTCGCGGAGCGCGCGGCGGGCGGCGGTCAGCAGGGACTTGGCCTCCTCCGAGCGCTCCGGGGCGTCGGGGACGAAGCGGAAGCCCTCCAGCCGGCCCACCGGGTGGCCCTCCACCACCACCTCGCCGTCGGCGCGCACGCCGCCGATCAGGTCCCGCCCGTCCTTCAGCGTGCGCACCAGCGTGGCCGAGCGGCGGTCGATGAAGCGCTGCGTCAGCCGCTCGTGCAGGGCGTCGGACAGCTTGTCCTCGATGGCGCGGGTGCGCGCCTGCCAGTGCACGGGGTCGGTCAGCCAGCTTGGCCGGTTGGAGATGTAGGTCCAGGTGCGGATGTGGGCGATGCGGGCGACCAGCGCGTCGATGTCGCCCTCGGTGCGGTCGAGCCGGGCGATCTGCTTGGCCGCCCAGTCCTCGTCCAGCCGCCCGATGCCGGTGCGCAGCTGCCGGAAGATCTGCCCGAGCAGCCGCGTGTGGGCGTCCGACAGCACCTTGCGGAAGTCGGGGACTTGGCAGACCTCCCAGAGCAGGCGCACGTTGTCGCGGCCCTTGGCGAGGTCCATCACCTCATGGTCGCGGACCAGCGCCTGGAGCGCCAGATGGTCGTCGGCGTCGCGGGCGCGCAGCAGCTCGGGGATCGGCGGGCGCTCCTCCAGCGACTTCAGCAGGAAGCCCGGCGTGTCGAAGCGCAGCTTGCTGTTGCGCCACATCAGCGTCTTGATCGTCTCGAACTGGTGGTTCTCGACGCGGTCGACCACGTCGGCCTCCAGCTCCCCCACCTCGTCGGTGGTGCCGAAGGTGCCGTCGCGCATGTGCCGCCCGGCGCGCCCGGCGATCTGCGCCACCTCCGGCGCGCGCAGGCGGCGCGGGGCGAAGCCGTCGAACTTCACGATGCGGGCGAAGGCGACATGGTCGACGTCCATGTTCAGCCCCATGCCGATGGCGTCGGTCGCCACCAGATAGTCCACCTCGCCCGCCTGATAGAGCCCGACCTGGGCGTTGCGGGTGCGCGGGGACAGCGCCCCCAGCACCACCGCCGTGCCGCCGCGCTGGCGCCGGATCATCTCGGCCAGCGCGTAGACGTCGGTCGCCGAGAAGGCGACGACGCAGGAGCGCGGCGGCAGGCGCGTCAGCTTGCGGTAGCCGGCGTAGGTCAACTGCGAGAAGCGTGGCCGGCTGATGAACTCGGCCCGCGGCACCAGCCGGCGGATCAGCGGCTGCACCGTGTCGGAGCCGAGGAACATCGTCTCGACCAGCCCGCGCGCGTTGAGCAGCCGGTCGGTGAAGATGTGGCCGCGCTCCGGATCGGCGCAGAGCTGCACCTCGTCCACCGCCAGGAAGTCCACCGCCCGGTCGAGCGGCATGGATTCCACCGTGCACACCCAGTAGGACGGGCTGGGCGGCAGGATCTTCTCCTCCCCCGTCACCAGGGCCACGGCGTTCCTGCCCTTGATCGACACGATGCGGTCGTAGTTCTCGCGGGCCAGCAGGCGCAGCGGAAAGCCGATCATCCCCGTCCGGTGGCCGAGCATGCGCTCGATGGCGAGATGGGTTTTCCCGGTGTTGGTCGGCCCAAGCACGGCGACCACCCGGCCACCCGCACCCAGACCGCCCCCGGACGAAGAAAGGACAGAGGTCATAAGCGTAAGTTTTGGGCCTGGGGACCGGCAATGCAAGCGTCAGGGCGGCCGTGCCGTGCTGCAATGCCCATCCAAGGCCAAACTCTTCCGGGAATGGTATAAAACCTCGGGCCGATGGACGGGCGCCGGTTATCCCGTCTACCCTGGCGCGCTCCACCCTAAGGGATTCCTCATGCGCCGTATTCCCGCCCGTCCGCTCGCCGCCGCGCTGATGCTCGCAACCCTGGCGCTGCCGCCCGCCACCGCCCGCGCGGAGGCGCCTCCGGTGACCGAGGATGGCGCCAGGGCGCTCGCCGCCGCGCTGAAGGACGGGCTGGCCCGCTGGTTCCCCAAGAGCGAGGGCGACGCGACCGAGCTGCGTTGGACCGGCGAGCCGGTGGCGACCCCGGCGGGCGACCATTACAAGGTGGCGCTGCCCGCCCTGACCGCGGTGTCGGACGACGGCACCACCGCCAACATCGGCACCATCCACCTGACGGTGAAACCCCAGGACGGCAACACGCACGCCGTCACCGCCACCCTGCCCGACCGCGTCGCCATCCTGGACAACGGCAAGCCGTCGGCCACCGTCAAGCTGGGCCGCCAGCGCATCAGCGCCCTGTGGTCCGGCGCCTACGAGACGGCGCTGTCCATGGACGCGGAGCTTGGCGACCTGTCGGTCACCAGCGACCGCAAGGGCAAGAAGGGCAAGAAGGACGAGAGCGCCCTGACCATCGGCGCGATCACCGTCGCCGGAGAGCTGAAGCCGGACGGCACCGCCGCCGCCGGCACCCCGCTGTGGAGCGGTCCCGGCGCTCTGTCCGTCAGCAACCTGCGCTTCCTCGACGAGACGAAGAAGGAGGTGCTGAACCTGGGCGGCCTGACGATGGAAGGCACCTACACCCGCGTCGACCTCGCCCGCGCCGACGCCATGCAGCGGCTCACCCAGACCCACGCCCTGGCCGGCACCCAGCCCCCGGCGGCCGAGCTGATCCCGTTGATGCAGGGCCTCATGGGCGGCGCCAGCGGGCGCGTCCGCCTGTCCGGCCTGACGGCCCTGAACCCGGAGGACGGCACCCGCCTCGCCCTCGGTCAGCTCGTCCTGCGCGGCAGCGCGGAGGACCTGGACAAGCCGATGGCCTCCACCACCTTCGGGATCGAGTCCAGCGGCCTGACGCTGGAGCCGGAGGTGGCGCCGAAGGCCTTCATGCCGGACAAGCTGGACATCCAGATCAGCACCGCGAAGCTGCCGACCGCCTCGCTCTGGCGGGCCTTCGCCGACCTCGCCACGCTGGCCGAGACCCAGGCCGCCGCGGGCGAGGAGGAGGAGGAAGAAGGCGAGGGCGAGGAGGAAGCCGCCCTGGCGGATGACGGGACCGACGAGGCGGCGGTGGCCGCCATCGGCAACCGACTGATGGGCGCCATGGCGGAGGTCGGGACCGAACTGCGCATCGACCGCTTCGTCGTCAACACCCCGGCGGCTTCCGGCACCATGACCGGCGCCATGCGCATGGCGGCCAACTCCGCCTTCGGCGCGGTGGGCAGCAGCACCGTGCTGCTGCGCGGTCTGGACGCGGCGGCCAAGGCGATGCAGCCCAAGCCGGGCAAGAAGGCCGACGAGAGCACCCAGAACGCGCTGGGCGTGATCGCCATGCTCCAGGCCTTCGGGCAGGCGTCCAAGGACGACGCCGGCAACGACGTGCGCAGCTACAAGATCGACGTGACCGAGACCGGCCAGTTCCTGCTGAACGGGGCGGACATGAGCGCGATGATGAACATGGGCCAGCCGGCGCCGGAGCCGGAGCCGATCCAGGGCAAGAAGCGCTGAGGCTTGGGGGGTCTTGCCCCCACCCTTCCCACGGCTTCGCCGCGGGCCCCTTCCCTCCCCCGCTTCGCGGGAGAGGGAATCTTAGTCCCCTCCCCTGCTTTAGCGGGAGAGGGTCAGGGTGGGGGCATTACTTCCCTCAACCCACCACTCCGGTTGCGAAACTCCACGGCAACGCCAGCCGATCGCTCTTGCATGGGGCGGCGCGCTCCCACATATCTGCGCCGTCCTTCGGACCCATTGGCAAGCCCACCAACAAGCCCATCACCAACAAGAACGATCAAGGATGACACCATGACCGAGGAACGGCTCAGCTTCCAGGCCGAGGTCAGCCGCCTGCTCGACATCGTCGCGCACTCGCTCTACAGCGAGAAGGAAGTCTTCCTGCGCGAGCTGGTCTCCAACGCCTCCGACGCCTGCGACCGGCTGCGCTACGCCGCGCTGACGCAGCCCGAACTGTCCGCCGACGACCCGAACCTGAAGGTCCGGCTGATCGTGGACAAGGAGGCGCGGACCCTCACCGTGGCCGACAACGGCATCGGCATGAACCGCGAGGATCTGGTCGAGAACCTCGGCACCATCGCGCGCTCCGGCACCGCCGCCTTCATGCGCACCCTGAAGGACAACGCAAAGGAAGGCGACGCCAAGAAGGACGTCAACCTGATCGGCCAGTTCGGCGTCGGCTTCTATTCCGCCTTCATGGTCGCCGACCGGGTGGAGGTGCTGACCCGCAAGGCCGGGGAGACGCAGGGCTGGCGCTGGCTGTCGGACGGAAAGGGCGAGTTCACCATCTCCGACGTGGCCGACCTGCCGCGCGGCACGCAGATCCGGCTGCACCTGCGCGAGGGCGACGACGAGTATCTGGAGGAGCACCGCCTCTCCGGCATCGTCCGCAAGTATTCCGACCACATCGCCATCCCGATCCTCTTCGGGGAAGGCGAGGACGCCAAGTCGCTGAACAGCGCGTCGGCCCTGTGGATGCGCTCCAAGAACGAGATCACGGCGGAGCAGTACACGGAGTTCTACCACCATGTCGGGCACGCCTTCGACAGCCCGTGGCTGACCCTGCACTGGCGGGCCGAGGGCGCCATCGAATACACGAACCTGCTGTTCGTGCCGTCGAGCAAGCCCTTCGACCTGTTCGACCCCAAGCGCGCCCACCGGGTGAAGCTGTACGTCAAGCGCGTCTTCATCACCGATTCGGCGGAAGGTCTGCTGCCGCCCTACTTGCGCTTCCTGCGCGGCGTGGTGGACAGCGAGGATCTGCCGCTGAACATCAGCCGCGAGATGCTCCAGCACAACCCGATGCTGGCGAAGATCCGCGCCGGCATCACCCGCCGCGTCCTGTCGGAGCTGGGCAAGAAGGCCCGCGACACCGAGAAGGCGGAGGAATACGCGGCCTTCTGGGAGAATTTCGGCGCCGTCCTCAAGGAAGGCCTCTACGACGACTACGAGCACCGGGACGATCTGCTGAAGCTGATGCGCTTCCGCAGCACCGCCAGTGACGGTCTGGTCTCGCTGGAGGAGTATCTGGGCCGCATGAAGGAGGGCCAGGAGGCCATCTTCACGATCAGCGGCGACGACATCGAGACGCTGAAGCGCAGCCCGCAGCTCGAAGGCTTCAAGGCCAAGGGCGTCGAGGTGCTGCTGCTGACCGACCCGGTGGACGAGTTCTGGGTGCCGTCGGTCGGCAGCTTCCAGGACAAGCCCTTCAAATCGGTGACCCGCGGCGGCGCCGATCTCGGCAAGATCCAGGGCGGCGAGGAGAAGCCCGCCGAGGAGAAGGCCTCCGAAGGCGAGCTGACCGACCTGCTGGCGCTTCTGAAGCTGACGCTCCAGGACGCGGTGAAGGACGTCCGCCCGTCGGAGCGCCTGACCGACAGCGCCGTCTGCCTCGTCGCCGACGAGAACGACATGGACATGCACCTGGAACGCCTGCTCAAGCAGCACAAGCAGCTCGGCATGGACGCTCCGGCGGCCAAGCGCATCCTGGAGGTCAACCCCGCCCATCCGCTGATCAAGCGCCTCGCCGAGCGCGCGAAGGCGAGCGGGGCGGCGACCTCGCTGGACGACGCGGCGTGGCTGCTGCTCGACCAGGCGCGCATCGTGGAAGGCGAGGCCCTGCCCGACCCCGCCGCCTTCGCCCGCCGTCTGGCCAGCGCGATGGAGAAGGGGCTGGCGTAAGGGCCGCCCCCTCCCTAACCCTCCCCCGCTTTACAGGGGAGGGGACTGGATCTCCCTCTCCCGCGCAGCGGGGGAGGGCCGGGGTGGGGGCAACGCTACCCGCCCACCCGTTCGGCCGGGAATACCAGCGTCATGGTGGTGCCGCGGTCGGGGGCGGTGTCGATGTCCAGCCGGCCGCCGTGAAGTTCCACCAGCCGCTTGGTCAGCGGCAGGCCCAGGCCGGTGCCGATGTGGTTGCGGCCCAGCGCGCTGTCGATCTGGCCCCAGGGCTCCAGCGCCTTTTCCAGCTCGTCGGCGGTCATGCCGATGCCGGTGTCGTGCACCGACAGGCACAGCGTCCCGTCCGCCGCCACGCGGCCGGACAGCGTGACCACCCCGTCGGGCGGCGTGAACTTCACGGCGTTGGACAAGAGGTTCAACAGCATCTGCCGCACTTTGCGCTCGTCGGCGCGCAGCGGCGGCAGATCGGGCGGCAGGTCCGTGTCGATGCCGACCCCGGCCCGCGCGGCGCGGTCGGAGAGCAGGCGGGCGCTGCCCACGGCGACGCGCAGCACATCCACCGCGGATTCGGTCAGTTCCAGCCGCCCGGCCTCGGCCTTCGACAGGTCGAGCAGGTCGTTGATCAGGTCCATCAGGTAGCGGCCGCTTTCCGCGATGTCGCGGGCGTAGTCGCGGTAGAGCGGGTTGGAGATCGGCCCCAGGACCTCTTTCTCCAGAAGTTCCGCGAAGCCCATCATGGCGTTCAGCGGGGTGCGGATCTCGTGGCTCATGCAGGCGAAGAAGGCGGTCTTGGCCCGGTCGGCGCGCTCCGCGACGCGGCGGGCCTCGTCGAGTTGGCGGGTCCGCTGGATGATCTGCTCGTCCGTCCGCGCCAGCAGGTCCAGCCCCGAACCGATGCCAAGGTAACGCCCGTTCTCCAGCACGACGAAGCCGGAGGCCAAGGCGCCGGGCTTGTCCTGCATGATCCGCCGCGCGACCTCGCAGAGTGGAAGGCTGGCATCGACCAGCAGCGGCGCCGTGTCCATCACCGTCCGCGCCGGAGTCTCCGGATCGGCCAGACCCGCCAGTGTCAGACGGTCCACCAGTCCCAGAACGCGCCCGTCCTCCGCCGTCACGGCGAGCGCCGGCAGGCCGGGTTGGGCGGCAAGCCGGTCCCGCAGAGCGCGGCAGGGCGAATCCGGCCCGGCGGGCGGCTCATAGACGGCCAGCAGGGCCGCCACCAGAGGAGCGGCCTCCGCTTCCGGCGTGCCGCTGGGGGCGGGACTGGTCGGATCGGAATCGAGCACGGGGTGACGCAGCCTCGTCTGTCGGATGGGACGGTCGGTCCGGAACCGAAGCAGCCCCGGACCCTCCATTCTGTCAGACGTTCGTTTGCAATTGGTTGCCGTATCAGGCGGTGCCAGCCGCCGGCATCGGGTTTTGCGGGGCGTTTCCGGCACCCGCCCCGCCGGTCGCGGTGACCTGCACATCCACCGTCATGCCGAGGAAATCCGCCGGCGCCCCGGTCCAGGAGCCGCCGAGCGGCACCGCTTGCGACGGGTCGCGGGCGACGGCGACGCGGATCAGGTTCTTGCCGCCGACGATGCCGTTGGTCGGGTCGAACTCCACCCAGCCGCAGCCCGGCAGGTAGATCTCGACCCAGGCGTGGGTCGCCCCGCCGCCGGTCATCGCACCCTCCTGCCCGTCCCGCGCGGGATCGTAGAGGTAGCCGGACACGAAGCGCGCCGCGAAGCCCAGCGATCGCACCGCCTCCATCATCAGAAGCGCGAAGTCGCGGCAGGAGCCGCTCTTCCACGTCAGGGTGTCCACCGGGCTCTGGGTACCCTCCAGGTCGCGGGCCTGATAGGTGAAGGTCTCCTTGATGGCGCGGGTCATCGACACCAGCATCTCCTGCGTGTCGGGCGGCCCGCCCTCGCCCAGCGTCACGAACTGCCGGGCCCACTCGTCCACCAGATGATCGGGATCCGGGTAGTGCCGCTGGGTGGTCAGCGCCAGATCCGGCACCTCCTCCGCGGAATAGCTGAAGGGATAGGAGCGCGCGTAGTCCTCGATCGGGAATTCCAACTCGCCCATGGGGTAGTGATCGACCCGGATGTGGCTTTCGAAGCGCAGCTCCGTCGCCGGCTGGTCGAAGCTCGCCACCGCGATGGAGTTGCCGAAGACGTCATGGAGCCAGCGGACGGAGGCCGGCGGCGGACTGATCACCAGACCCGTTTCGATCAGCCGCAGATCGTGGCTGTCGCGGGGCCGGAACATCAGGCGATGGTCGCCGAAGGTCACCGGGTTGGCGTAGCGGTAGACGGTGGTGTGGTGGATGTCCAGGGTCATCATGGCGCGCGCCCTTTCCGTAAGCCGACACCAAACGTCGGCGTTTGTGAATGGTTCCGAATCACAGTATGGTGCTCGGGCTTTCGGGTGGCCGTGCCGGGGAGGGACGGCGGCCAACGCGCGGCCGGGGCCATACGGGCCGGGTCACGCGCGCCAATGAGACGACAACAAGGGGACTTCCATGCCTTCGCGCCTCGAACAGCTCTGCATCGAGAAAGGGCTGAAGATGACCGACCAGCGCCGCGTGATCTCGCGCGTGCTGTCGGAGGCCGCCGACCACCCCGACGTGGAAGAGGTGCACCGCCGGGCCTCCTCCATCGACCCGCGCATCTCCATCGCCACCGTCTACCGGACGATGCGCCTGTTCGAGGATGCGAACGTCATCGACCGGCTGGACTTCGGCGACGGCCGCGCCCGCTATGAGGAAGCCGGGTCGGAGCACCATCATCACCTGATCGATCTCGAATCCGGAAAGGTGGTGGAGTTCCAAAATGAAGATCTCGAACGGCTGAAGGAAGTCATAGCCCGCGAACTTGGCTATGAACTGCTCGGCCATAGGCTCGAATTGTATGGTGTTCCACTGCGCCGCCGCACCACCACGTCGGAGGGGGAATAACGCTCGGGCGTGCCCGTCCCTGAGTCCTTTGGACTCGTCGGGCACCATCCGGACGATAATCCCATCAATTGCGGGTTGCGCCGGGCGCGGGTCTGTCCAGAGGCGTTGCGTGGTCCTAGCTTCAGGAACGCACACGAATCATCGACGGACCAACCGCCGCCATGGACGATACGAACAACGACCCGGTTCTCGCCCGCCTCGACCGGCTGACCGACAGCGTCACCCGCCGTCTGGACAAGCTGGAGGAGCGCCTGCGCATCCTGGAGCAGGACAACGGCGAGATCATCAACCTCCTCATCGCCGTCAAGGCCGGGCTGGAGGAATGCGCCGGAGACATCGCCGCGGGCGAGCTGCTGATCGAGGCGGAGGACGCGGACGATTCCCCCAGCCCGTCGCTGCACTAAAGATGCCGCGGACGATCCTCCGCAACGCATTTGACTTGTGACGCAGCGCGTTCCGCCGGATAAGGGCGCATGCAGACCAGCGCCACTCCCGTTTTCGACGCCATCGCCTCCGGTCCCTCCACCGGGGGCCCCACCACGAATGGCATCGGTCCTCTGGCCTCCATCGCGCCGGGGGTGGCCTTCTTCGACTTCGACGGGACGCTGATCCACGGCGACAGCCTGCTGATGTTCATCGGCGAGGTCATCGGGCGCAACCGCGCCCGGCTGGCCTTTCTGGACGCCTTGCGCTCGGGCCTGCACCGCCACGCGCGCGGGCGCGGACCGGGAGTGGATTTTCCGGGTTCGGTCAAGACCATCCTGCTGCGCCGGACGCTGCGCGGCGTTCCGGTGGCCGACGCGCTGGCCGCGGCGGAACGGCTGGTCCACCGCATCCGCTGGCACGCCCCGCTGGTCGAAACCCTGAAGATGCACCGGCGCGAGGGGCGCCGCGTGGTCGTCGCCACCGGAGCGCTCGACGTCTACATGCCGGCGCTGCTGCGCGGGCTGGGGGTCGACGACCTGCTCGCCACCGGGATGGAGGTGGAGGACAACACCCTGACCGGGCGGCTTTGCACCGGCAACTGCGTCCGGCTGGACAAGCTGGAGCGGGTGCGCGGTTGGATCGCCGCCAACGGCCCCTTCGGCGAGACCTGGGGCTACGGCAACCGGCCCAGCGACCTGCCGATGCTGTCGATCGTCGACCGCCCCACCGTCGTCAAGATCCGTTGACCGGACGGCGCGTGCCGCCCGCGGGGATTTGCAACCGGAATCCGCGTGGCTCACAAACCCCCGAGGTTCAGGGAAGCCCGTGGTGACACCTCCATGACGACCGGCTTTTCCATCGACGCCGACATCCGCCCGCCCGGCCAGGGAGGGCGCCACGCCGTCGTGGCGGACGACGATCCCGGCCAGCGGGACGAACTGGCCCGTCATCTGGCCGTTCGCGGCTTCACCGTGTCCACGGTGTCCGGCGGCTTCGAGGCGCTGAGCCTCATCGGGGCGGAGGGTCCCGCCGTCGCCCTGCTGCGCCGCCGCCGGCTGGAGGACGAGGGGGACCGGGCCGCGGCGCTGGCTTGCATGCTCTACCCGCACACCCGGATCATCCTGACCGCCAGCGCGCCGGACGCCCAGCCGGGCAACAGCCCGGTCACCGTGCTGGCCCGCCCGGTGGACCTGACGCTGCTCGACCACTGCCTGGACGGGCTATAGGACGACCTCCACCGGCATCCCCGCCACAAGCCCAGCATCACGGTCGGCGCGGCCCTGGTTGACGGCGATCTCCGCCAGGCCGCTGGAGTTCGCGTACCACAGCGCCTCCCCCACCGGAACGTCGGCGAAGGTCCGGCCCCGGCGCACCGTGCGCCCGGCCGCCCGCAGCACGGCGTTCTCCGGCAGCCGGTCGGCGCGCAGGCCGGTCATGGCGTTGCCGTAGACGTCCACATAGACGATCCGCGCCAGATCGTCCGGCCAATCGGGCCGCGCGAGGCTGGCCGGGGCGACGGGCTCCAGGGCGACCGGGTTCCCCATGGCGAGGCTGGCCGCCACCGGAGCGAACAGGTCCCGCCCGTGGAAGCTGGCCGACAGCCGCTCGGGCCGCCAGCCGATGGTCCAGGCCCGCACCGACCCGGCCCGCCGCCGCACCAGCTCGAACAGGCCGTTGTCCGGCCCGACGAAGCGGCGCCCGTCGGCCTCAACCACCAGCGGGCGGCGGTCGGTCCCGACGCCGGGGTCCACCACGCAGAGGAAGACGCTGTCCGCCGGGAATTCCGGAGCGTAGGCGGCCAGCAGATAGGCCGACAGCTGCGGGTCGAAGGCGGGGGCGTCGGCGAACAGGTCGATGACCGGCAGGCCCGGCGCCATCCGCGCCAGCACCGCCTTCATCTGCCCGGTGTAGGGGCCGGACAACCCGAAATCCGTAAAGAGCACGATCATCCCGCCACTGTAGCGCACTCCATCCCGTTCGGTAAGACACGGATCATCACGAGCCGCCTTGCAAGGCCGGAGAAGCGCTTCATATATTCATGGAACGCAAATGCATTCCGCCCCGTTTACTTGGTTCGCCTGCCCTATCCTTGCCGATCTTTGTCGGGACCAATGAATATGAACATATGTTCAAATACCTTCACGACGAAGAGCCTGATGAAGTTTATCGCCGCGATCGGCTTGGCCGCCGCTCTCCTCCTGCCGGGAGCGGCACGGGCCGAGGGTGGACGGCCCCATATCGTCGCCACCACGGGCATGGTCGCCGACCTCGTGCGGGCGGTGGCCGGCGACCGGGCGGAGGTGGAGGCGCTGATGGGCGAAGGCGTCGATCCGCACCTGTTCAAGCCCACCCGCTCCGACACGGTGAAGCTGCTGCGGGCCGACGCGGTGTTCATCAGCGGCCTGCATCTGGAAGGCAAGATGATCGCCGCCTTCGACCGGCTGCGCGAGTCCGGCAAGCCGGTGGTGGCGCTGGGCGACGCCGCGCCGAAGGAGCGGCTGCTCAGCCCGCCGGAGTTCGAGGGCGCCCACGACCCGCACATCTGGATGGATGTGGGGATCTGGGCCAGCACCCTGCCGGCCATCCGCGACGGGCTGGCGAGGCTCGACCCCGCGGGGGCGGAGGCGTACGCCCGCAACGCCGACGCGTACGGGGCGGAACTGGCGCGGCTCGACGCGTACGCCCGGCGCATCCTGTCCTCCATCCCGGAAAAGGCCCGCGTGCTGGTGACCGCCCACGACGCCTTCAACTATCTGGGCCGCGCCTACGGGATCGAGGTGCGCGGCATCCAGGGGATCAGCACGGAATCGGAAGCCGGTCTTCGAATCATCGAGGAACTGGCCGCGCTGCTGGCCGACCGCGGCGTGCCGGCGGTCTTCCCGGAAACCAGCGTGTCCGACCGCAACGTCCGCGCCCTGGTCGAAGGGGCGGAAGCGCGCGGGCATCGGGTGACCCTGGGCGGCGCCCTGTACTCCGACGCCATGGGCGCGCCGGGCAGCTACGAAGGCACCTACATCGGCATGATCGACCACAATGTGACGACCATCGCCCGCGCGCTGGGCGGCGAGGCGCCGGCCGACGGCTTCCAGGGCAAGCTCGCCCTGGCGCAGCGCTGACGCGGCGGAGGAGGAACGGACCATGCAGTATCTCTGGCGCACCCCCGGCAGCCGCACCGCCCCCGAAGAGGCCTCGCCCATCGGGCCGCCGCCCCTGGAGATCCGCGGCCTGACCGTCGCCTACCACCGCCGGCCGGTGCTGTGGAACGTCGACTACGCCGCGCCCTCGGGCGGGCTGATCGCCGTGGTCGGACCGAACGGGGCCGGCAAATCGACCCTGATCAAGGCGTGCCTCGGGCTGGTCCCGATCGTGTCGGGCACGGTCGAGGTGTTCGGGCGCCCGATCGCCAGGCAGCGCCGCCTGATCGGCTATGTGCCGCAGCGGGAAAGCGTGGACTGGGACTTCCCCGTCTCGGCGCTCGACGTGGTGGCGATGGGCCGCTACGGGAAGATCGGCTGGTTCCGCCCGGTCACCCGCGCCCACAAGGAGGCGGCCCTGCACGCGCTGGAGCGGGTGGGCATGGCCGACTTCGCCAAGCGCCAGATCGGGCAACTGTCCGGCGGCCAGCAGCAGCGCGTCTTCCTGGCCCGCGCGCTGGCCCAGGAGGCGCAGCTCTATTTCATGGACGAGCCCTTCGCCGGGGTGGACGCCGCGACGGAGCGCGCGGTGCTCCAGGTGCTGCGCGACCTTGACGCCGCCGGGCGGACGGTGATCTGCGTCCACCACGACCTCCAGACGGTCAGCGACTATTTCGACCACGCGCTGCTGCTCAACACCCGCGTGGTCGCCCAGGGGCCGGTCGGCCGGGTGATGACCCCCGACCTGCTGTCCCGCACCTACGGCGGACGGCCGATGCCCGCCCCCGCGGCGGCGGAGGCGTCATGATCGCCACCACAATTGAGGAGGCCCTGCGCATCCTGACCTTCCAGTCCGGCTTCAACAGCGCCGTGGTGGTCGCCGGAACCGCCGCGCTGGGGCTGGCCGGCGGAACGGTCGGCACCTTCCTGCTGCTGCGCCGCCGCGCCCTGGTCAGCGACGCGCTGAGCCACGCCACCCTGCCCGGAATCGCCGTCGCCTTCCTGGTCGGGGCGGCGCTTGGCCTGCCGGAACGCTCGCTGCCCCTGCTGCTGGCCGGGGCGGTGGCCAGCGGGGTGGTCGGTCTGCTGACCGTCCAGGCGCTGTCCCGCTTCACCCGGCTGACCGAGGATTCGGCGATCGGCGCGGTGCTGTCGGTCTTCTTCGGGCTGGGCGTCGTGCTGCTCAGCGTCATCCAGAACCTGGAGTTGGGCGGACAGGCCGGGCTGAAGACCTTCATCCTGGGCCAGACCGCCGCCATGGCGCAGGGCGAGGCCATCGCCATCGGCCTGCTGGCCGCCGGGGCGGCGCTGGCCGTCGCCCTGTTGTTCAAGGAATTGCGGGTGCTGGCCTTCGATCCCGGCTTCGCCGCCGTGCAGGGCTGGCCGGTCGGGGCGCTCGACCTCGTGCTGATGGGGCTGGCGACCTTCGTGACGGTGATCGGGCTCCAGACGGTGGGGCTGATCCTGGTGGTGGCGCTTCTCATCATCCCGCCCGCCGCGGCACGCTTCTGGACCGACCGGCTGCCCGCTCTGACCGTCGCCGCGGCGGTGATCGGCGCGCTGTCCGGCTGGCTCGGCGCCACCCTGTCGGCCCTGCTGCCCAAGCTGCCGGCCGGGGCGGTGATCGTGCTCGTCGCCGGGGGATTCTTCCTGCTCAGCTTCCTGTTCGCGCCGGCGCGCGGGCTGGTCGCCGCCGCGCTCCGCCAGGGGCGGCTGCGCCTGAGCTTCGCGGAGCGGCGGGCCCTGACCGACCTTCTGGACGGTCGGCCGGTGGAAGGCCCCCTGGCGCTCTGGTTGCGCCTGCGCGGCCACACCCGCAACGGAGCCCTGACCCCCGCCGGGCAGGCCGCCGCACGCGCGGCGGCGCGCGACCGCCGGCTGTGGGAGCGGTTCCTGGCCGACTACCCCGCCCTGCTGCCCGCCCACGCCAACTGGGGCGTCGACCCCATCGACTCGGTCCTGCCCGGCGACATGGTCCGGCTGCTGGAGGAGCGGAGCGCTTCGTCATGATGCCCGACGTCCAAGAATTCCTTCAGATCGACGCCCCCGCCCTGCTCGCCGCCGTGCTGGCCTGCGCCGCCTGCGCGCTGGTCGGCAATTTCCTGGTGCTGCGGCGCCAGGGGATGATGGGCGACGCGGTCAGCCACGCCATCCTGCCCGGCATCGTCGGCGGCTTCCTGGTCGCCGGCACGCGGGAGACGCTGCCGATGATGCTCGGCGCGCTGGCCGCGGCGGCGCTGGCCGGCCTGCTGATCGAGGCGGTGCGGCGGCTGGGCCGGCTGGAATCCGGCGCCGCCATGGGCGTCGTCTTCACCGTGATGTTCGCCGCCGGCGTGGTGATGATCGAGCAGGCGTCGGCCGGCGGCGTCGATCTCGACGCCGACTGCGTGCTCTACGGCCAGTTGGAGACCATCCTGTGGCTGGCCCCCAAGGGCTGGGCATCGCTGACCGATCCCGCGGTGTGGGCCGCCCTGCCGCGGGAGGTGCTGACGCTGGCCGCGGTCTTCGCGCTCTGCGTCGCTCTGGTCGGGCTGTTCTATAAGGAGCTGAAGATCACCACCTTCGACCCGGCGCTCGCCTCCACGCTGGGCATCCCGGCGGGGCTGTTCCATTACGGGGTCGTACTCCTGGTGGCAGCCACCGCCATCGCCGCCTTCGAGGCGGTGGGTTCCATCCTGGTCATCGCCATGCTGATCGCCCCGCCCGCCGCGGCGCGCCTGCTGACCGACCGGCTGGCCGCGCAGATTCTGCTCAGCGTCGCGCTGGGGGTGCTGGCGGCGCTGGCCGGCTATGGCGCGGCGGCCTTCGGTCCGATGCTGCTGGGGGCTTCCCACTCGCTGAACGCGGCGGGGATGATCGCCGTGGCGTCCGGCCTGATCCTGGCGCTGGCCGTCCTGTTCGGGCCGCGCCACGGCCTGCTGGGCCGGCGCCGCGCCGTCGGCCGGCTGCGCAACGCCCCTGGCTTCATTGCTCCGGAGGCGCAAAAGCCGTAACGTTTCCGCCTCGTCCCATGCGGAGCGCCGAATGCCGTTCCCCCACCACTGGCTGCGCCGTTGGAGCTGGCTCACCCTGGTCGCGTTTCTGCTCCTGATGGCGAGCGCGCTGCACACGCTGCAGCATCTTCTGGAGCATGGGACGGACGAGCTGATCTGGCCCTTTTTCGGGATCGGGCTGGCCGGCGTGGTGACGGCCCTGGCGGTGCTGCGCGAACGGGAGGCCACCCGGCGCGCCCAGGCGGAGGCCCGCGCCGCCGACACCCGCGCGGCGGACGCCCACCGCCGCCTGTCCGAGGCCATCGAGGTCGTCAACGAGGGCTTCGCGCTGTTCGACGCCGACGACCGGCTGGTCCAGTGCAACGCCCGCTTCCGCGAGATCTACGCCCCGCTGGGGCCGCTGGAGCCCGGCATCACCTTCGAGTCGCTGATCCGCCGCGGCGCCGCCGCCGGCCATTACCCCGACTGCGGCCCCGGCGACGTCGAGCGCTGGGTCGAGCGGCAGATGGAGCGGCACCGCAACCCGCAGGGGCCGCGGGTGAAGCGGATCGGCGACGGGCGCTGGTTCAAGATCGAGGAGCGGCGGACCAGCGACGGCGGCTATGTCGGGCTGCGCACCGACATCAGCGAGCTGAAGCGGCGCGAGCAGGAACTGGCCCACAAGTCCGACCTGCTGGAGGCCACCTTCAGCGCCATGTCGCAGGGCCTCGTGGTGTGGAGCGCGGACGGCCATTTCCTGACCTGCAACCGGCGCCTGCGGGAGATGCTGGACCTGCCGGACGAGGCGGCCTATCCCGGCCTGAGCATGCCCGGATTCCTGCGCTTCCTGGCCGAGCGCGGCGAGTTCGGCCCCGGAGATCCGGCGGAGATCGTCGCCCGCCACCTGACCAACCTCCGACCCGAAGGCGTCAGCCGGATCGAGCGCACACGCCCCGACGGCCGGGTGCTGGAGATCACCGCCAGCTTTCTGCCCGACCGCTCGGTCCTGATGACCTACACGGACATCACCGAGCACCGCCGGGTGGAACAGGCCCTGCGCGAGAGCGAGGACCGCTTCCGCAAACTGTCGGACGCCGCCATGGACGGCATCCTGGTGCATGAGCAGGGGGTGATCGCCGACGCCAACCGGGCCGCCGCCGCCATCCTCGGCTACACGCCGGACGAGCTGACGGGGCAGTCCATCACCGCGCTGATGGCGCCGGAGGACCGCGACCTCTCCTGGCAGCGCATCCGCGCCCGCGACGAGACCCCCTTCGAAACCGTCTGCCTGCGCCGCAACGGCGAAAGGCTGACGGTGCAGGGTGAGACCCGCTACGTGCCCTACCGCGGGCGGACGATGGCGATGGTGTCCTTCCGCGACATCACCGACCACCGCCGCACGGAGGCGCAGCTCCGCCTCGCCAAGGAGCAGGCGGAGCTGGCGAGCCGCGCCAAGTCGGAGTTCCTGCGCACCATCAGCCACGAGATCCGCACCCCGATGAACGGCGTTCTGGGCATGCTGGGGCTGCTGCTGGACGGTCCGCTGGGGGAGGAGCAGCGCACCTACGCCCGCACCGCCCGCGAGTCGGCGGAGGCGCTCCTGTCCATGCTGAACGACATCCTGGACATCTCCAAGATGGAGGCCGGAAAGCTGACCTTGGAATCGGGCCACTTCTCCCCCGCCGAGGTGGTGGAGAGCGTGGCCGAGCTGCAGGCCGCCCGCGCCTTCGCCAAAGGGATCGAGCTGGCCATCTGCATCCCCGGCGGCCTGCCGACGACGCTGCGCGGCGACTCGGGCCGGGTGCGGCAGGTCCTGCTGAACCTCGTCGGCAACGCCGTGAAGTTCACCGACCATGGCGGCGTCGCCGTTGCCCTGTCGGAACTGGGCGGTGACGGCCACGCGCCACCGCGCCTGCGCTTCGAGGTGGCCGACACCGGCATCGGCATTCCGCAGAACGCGCACGCCGACCTCTTCACCGAATTTTCCCAGGTGCACCCCCGCCTGTCGCGCCGCCACGACGGCGCCGGGCTGGGTCTGGCGATCTCCAAGCGGCTGGTGGAGATGATGGGGGGAAGCATCGGCTTCGACAGCGCCCCCGGCCAGGGCAGCCGCTTCTGGTTCACCCTGCCGCTGGAGCCCGGAACGCTGCGGGCCGCCGGCACCGAGCCGCCGCTGGCCGGGCAAACGGTCCTGCTTCTGGAATCCAATCCCGTCGCCCGGCGGGCTCTGGCCGAACAGCTCCGCTCCTGGGGGGCCACGGTCAGCGCGCCGGACGTGGTGGCGATGGTCGCCGGGCTGGATGCCGGCACCCTGCCCGTCGCCGACACCGCGGTGATCGGCAGCGTGGAGGCTCCAGTCACCGGCTCGCTGCCCGACCGGCTGCGTGCGCAGGGAGTGGGGCGGATCGTCCGTCTCGCCCTGCCGCACCGGGCCGTGGGGGGGGATGGCAACGGCGCCGACGCCACGGTGACGAAGCCGGCCCGGCCGTCGCGCCTGCTCGCCGCCGTGACCGGGCGGAGCGCGACGGAGGCACCGCCCGCCGCGGAGCCGCGTCCGCAAAGCGCGGCCATGCCATCCGCCGACGGAACGGGCCCGCGGATTCTCCTGGTCGAGGACAGCCCGACCAACCAGATGGTCGCCGCCCTGCTGCTGCGCGGCGCCGGCCATCAAGTCGACATCGCCAACAACGGGCGGGAAGCGCTGGAGGCGGTGGAGGCTGCGGCGGCCGGCCCGTCGCCCTACGGGCTGATCCTGATGGACCTCGCCATGCCGGAGATGGACGGGCTGACCGCCACCCGTCGGCTGCGCGGCCTGCCGCCGCCGGCCGGCACCGTCCCGATCATCGCCATGACCGCCGACGCCATGGACAGCGACCGCGAACGTTGTCTGGCCGCCGGGATGAACGGGCACGTCGCCAAGCCCATCGACCGTCTGCATCTGCTGGAGACGGTGGCCCGCTGGCTGGACGCTCCCCCGGCCGAGAACGCCACGCCCGCCGCATCCTCGGACGGCTCCGCCCCGACCCTGGCGGGCGTCGTGGATATGGGCGTGCCGGAGAAGGGCGTTTTGGACATGGAGGTCCTGCAGCAGCTCGCCCAGGATCTCGACGCTGAGCTTCTGGCCGACGTCATCCGCCAGTTCGTGGAGGAGACGCTGGAGCGGGCTGAGAGGATCGCCCGCGGCGGGGCGGAAGCGGCGGGGGGAGGCCCGGCCGATCTCGCCGGGCTGGCGAAGGAGGCCCACACGCTGAAGAGCACCGCGGGGACCTTCGGCGCCCGCAACCTGTCGGCGGCCGCCCGGGCGCTGGAGCTGGCCTGCCGGAGCAACGCGGTAAGCGAGGTGACGTCGCTGTGCCGCGACATCCCCCGCCTCACCCGGGAAGCCGTGGAGGCCTACCGGCTCCGCGGCTATGTCACCTCATGACGTCGCTTCACTCCATGACGCTGATGTTGACCGCGGCATCCTTGCCGTTGTTGCCGCGCGCGACCTCGAACTGGACGCGCTGGCCCTCGGACAGGGCGTGAAGGCCCGACTTCTGCACGGCCGTGATGTGCACGAACACGTCCTTGGCGCCAGCCTCCGGCGCGATGAAGCCATAACCCTTGGTGGTGTTGAACCATTTGACGGTGCCGGTGGTCATAAGGCGAACTCCTGCTCCTCGGTCGGGGGCCCGCCGCCGGTCCGCGCCGCGGGGCGCAAGGGGCCGGCGAAGGACGATGAAGGGTGCGGCGGTCATGTGCGGCGATCCGCCGTGGCGCCACGCGGAAGCGCAAGCAAAGCAACGCGAGGGGAGGCTAGCCGGATGGCACCGGAACCGGCAAGGCGGCTTCACGGCATATGCCCAATGTGGCCGAGCTGGTCATTTGGAAATAAGCCGATGGCGGCAGGTCCCGGCACGGCAAGACTTTCGATGGTCTTGCGTGAATTGAACGCACACGAAGCCTATGCTTCGGCAGGACCAGAGGTGTGGGACGGAGCGGGCGAATGGGACTCCCGGAAGGACCGGGACTCAGAGCTTCCCTTCGGCCTGCCAGGCGAGGCGTTTGCGGTAGATGGTCGAGGCGCTGATCTCCAGCAGAGCCGCGGCGCGGGGGATGTTGCCGTCGCAGGCGGCGATGGCCTCCTCGATGGCGTCGCGCTCCACCTCCCACAGCGGCTTCACCGTCTTCGGGGACGGCGCCTGGGCCGCGGAGCCTTGGGCGTTGGCATGGCCGCCACCGTGCCCACTGCCATGCGCACTGCCATGCCCGTTTCCGCCGTTGACCGCAGGCGGAGCGGCGGTCCCCGCCGGGGCGCCGAGCGGGGCCGGCAGCATGGCCGGCGTCACGGTGTCGCCGTCGTGCAGGACCACGATGTTGCGCACCACGTTCTGCACCTGCCGCACGTTGCCCGGCCAGTGATAGGTGCGCAACGCCTGCTCCGCCGCCGGGGAGAAGCGGACGAAGCCCTTGCCCTCCTCCCGCGCGTAATCGGTCAGGAACTGGCGGCAGATCTCCAGCACGTCGTCCTCGCGCTCGCGGAGCGGCGGCAGGTGGATGGGGATGACGTGCAGCCGGTAATAGAGATCCTCGCGGAATCGCCCCTCCTCGACCTCGCGCAGGGGGTCGCGGTTGGTCGCGCAGATGATGCGCAGGTCGACCTTCTCCAGCCGGCTGCCGCCGACCGGGGTGAAGGTGCCGGTCTGGATGAAGCGCAGCAGCTTGGTCTGAAGGTCGGGCGCCAGCTCGCAGATCTCGTCGAGAAACAGGGTGCCGCCGTTGGCCCGCGCCGCGGCACCCTCGCGGTCGGCCACCGCCCCTGTGAAGGAGCCCTTCATGTGGCCGAAGATCTCGCTCTCCATCAGGTCCTTGGGGATGGCCCCGCAGTTGATGGCGATGAAGGGCCGGTCGGCCCGCGGGCTCTGCCGGTGGATGGCCTCGGCGCAGACCTCCTTGCCGGTGCCCGACTCGCCGGTGATGAAGACCGTCGCGCGGGAGGAGGCGGCGCTGTCGATGATCCGGTAGACCGCCTGCATCGCCAGTGAGGAGCCGAGGAAGCCGTGATAGCGGCTGCGCCCCAGATCCTTCTCGAAGCTGTCGACGAGCTGGGCGAGGCGCAGCCGCTCCATGGCGTTGCGCACGGTGACGGTCAGCCGCTCCGCCGAGAAGGGCTTCACCAGGAAATCGTAGGCGCCGTAGCGCATCGCCTCCACCGCCACCCCGACCGACCCATGGGCGGTGATGATGATGACCGCGCAGGGCAGCGCCTGGGCGCTGATCCGCTTCAGCACGTCCATCCCGTGCATGTCGGGAAGCTGGAGGTCCAGCAGCACGATCCGCGGCACGCCGTCGGCAAGCTGCTCCAGCGCCGCGGCCCCCGTCTCCACCGTGGTGACGGAGGTGCAGTCCTTCTTCAGGAACTCCGCATAGACACGGGCCAGCGACGGCGTGTCTTCGACGAGCAGAACGGGCGTGGAGCGCGCGGGCATGGACCGTTTGAATTCAAATGGAAAATACGGAAAAGAGCATTCGGACTGCCCTGGTTATCAGCAAATCCTTAAAAATGCACTCTACGCGATGACGAGCCGTGGACGAAAGACCTGGAATGCGCTTGCGCAACGAAATATCAAGCCCGCGGTTTCACACCCCTGTCATGGATGTGCATTTCACACCGGAATCGCTGTGGGGATGAGCGAAGGACGCTTGTACCCGGCGCCGTGATGGAATATCTGAATTCTACAAAATCCATCGCCCACACGATCCATAGCAAGGAGCGGCGGACCCCCGTGGCCGAAACATCCGTGCTGTCCGGCAAGCGCATCCTGCTCGTCATCGCGGGCGGCATCGCGGCCTACAAGAGCCTGGAGCTGATCCGCCGCCTGAAGGAGCGGGGCGTGCGCGTGCGCGCGGTCCTGACCCGGGCGGGGGCGCAGTTCGTCACGCCTCTGTCCGTGCAGGCGCTGACCGAGGACACCGTCTACCAGGATTTGTGGTCTCTGACCGACGAATCGGAGATGGGGCACATCCAGCTGTCGCGCGACGCCGACCTGCTGGTCGTCGCCCCGGCCACCGCCAACCTGCTGGCCCGCATGGCCGCCGGCATGGCCGACGATCTGGCCGCCACCGTGCTGCTGGCCACCGACAAGCCGGTGCTCGTCGCCCCGGCGATGAACGTCCGCATGTGGGAGCATCCGGCGACCCGGGACAACCTCGCGCTTCTGGAAAAGCGCGGCGTCCGCCGGGTCGGCCCGAACAAGGGCGAGATGGCCTGCGGCGAGTACGGGTTCGGGCGCATGGCCGAGCCGATGGAGATCGTCCAGGCCATCGCCGCCCATTTCGAGGAGCTGGGCGCGCCCAAGCCGCTGGCCGGCAAGCGCGCCCTGGTCACCAGCGGCCCGACGGTCGAGCCCATCGACCCGGTGCGCTACATCGCCAACCGGTCCTCCGGCAAGCAGGGCCACGCCATCGCCGAGGCGCTGCGGCGGCTGGGCGCCGACGTGACGCTGGTCACCGGCCCAACCCGCCTGCCCGACCCGCCCGGCTGCACCGTGCGCCCCATCGAGACGGCGCGGGAGATGCTGGCGGCCTGCGAGTCGGCCCTGCCCGCGGACATCGCGGTCTGCGCCGCCGCCGTCGCCGACTGGCGCGTGGCCGGCGAGTCGGACCGCAAGCTGAAGAAGGACGGCGGCGGCCCGCCGAGCCTGACCCTGACCGAGAACCCCGACATCCTGGCGACCCTGTCGCAGCCGGGGCCGCGGCGCCCGGCGCTCGTCGTCGGCTTCGCCGCGGAGACCGGCAACGTGGTGGACTACGCGACCGCCAAGCGCGCGCGCAAGGGCTGCGACTGGATCGTCGCCAACGACGTGTCGCCGGGCACCACCACCTTCGGCGGGGCCGACAACACCGTCCATCTGATCCGTGCCGACGGCGCGGAGGACTGGCCCACCATGGGCAAGGACGCCGTGGCCGCCCGTCTGGCCGAGGCCATCGCCCGGCATTTCAATCCACCCTCCACCCCCGCCCCCGTTCCCCAGGAGACCATTCCGTGAGCGCACCGGCACCCGCCATTCCCGTTCCCATCGTCCGGCTTGCCCACGCCGCAGGGCTGGACCTGCCGGCCTACGCAACGGAGCATGCGGCGGGCATGGACCTGCTGGCCGCGCTGGCCGAACCGGTCGTGCTGGAGCCGGGCCGCCGTGCGCTGATCCCCACGGGCGTCGCCTTCGCCCTGCCCGACGGGTACGAGGCGCAGGTGCGCCCGCGCTCCGGCCTGGCGCTGAAGCACGGGGTCACGGTGCTGAACAGCCCGGGCACCATCGACGCCGATTACCGCGGCGAGGTCGGGGTGATCCTGATCAACCACGGCGACCAGCCCTTCACGGTGGAGCGCGGGCAGCGCATCGCCCAGCTCGTGATCGCCCGCTACGAGCGCGCCGCCTGGGCCGAGTCGGCCGCGCTGCCCGACAGCGCCCGCGGCACCGGGGGCTTCGGCTCCACCGGCCAGTTCGTCTCGACCTCCCCTGCGCAGGAGTCGCACTGATGCTCCGCATCTCCAAGAAGCTGATGTTCGCGATCGAGGCGGTGCTGGACATCGCCTACAACGCCGGCACCGAACCCGTGCAATCCGGCGAGATCACCCGCCGCCAGGGCATTCCCAAGCGCTATCTGGAGCAGGTTCTCCAGCAGCTCGTCCGCGACGGCGTCCTGGCCGGCGTGCGCGGGCCGCGCGGCGGCTACCGGCTGGCCCGCGAGCGCCGGCGGATCACGCTGGGCGAGATCGTGAAGGTCGTCCGCTCCATGGAAACCGCGACCGACCCCATCGAGGAGCCGGCCGGCTCCATCCTGGGGCACAAGGTGGTGCGCCCGCTGTGGAACGAACTTCAGGAGGAATGCATGAAGAAGCTCGACGACATCACCATCGAGGATCTCTGCCTGCGCGCCCGCACCGCCGGCGTCGAGAGCGAGACCGAAGACCGCATCGATTTTACGATTTAATCCCACCCGGAAAACGGTTAAATTCTACACATGATGTAGAAAGTGGGAAAATACCACACACCGGAGGAGTGAAAAATGCCGGGTTCCGAGTTTCGCGGTAAGATCTACGACAGCATTCTCGACACCGTCGGCGCCACGCCGCTGGTGCGGGTCAACCGGCTGGCCGAAGACGCCGGGGCCAAGGCCCAGATCGTCGGCAAGCTGGAGTTCTTCAACCCGCTGGCCAGCGTGAAGGACCGCATCGGCTTCGCGATGATCGACGCGGCGGAGCGCGCCGGCACCATCGAGCCCGGCCGCACCACCCTGGTCGAGCCGACGTCGGGCAACACCGGCATCGCGCTGGCCTTCGTCGCCGCCGCCAAGGGCTACCGGCTGATCCTGACCATGCCGGAAAGCATGTCGGTCGAGCGCCGCAAGATGCTGAAGCTGCTGGGCGCCGAGCTGGTGCTGACCCCGGCGGCGGAGGGCATGAAGGGCGCCATCCGCCGGGCCGACGAGATCGTCGCCACCGATCCGAACGCCTACATGCTCCAGCAGTTCAAGAACGCCGCCAACCCGGAGATCCACCGCAACACCACGGCGGAGGAGATCTGGAAGGACACCGACGGCAAGGCCGACTTCCTGATTTCCGGCGTCGGCACCGGCGGCACGCTGACCGGCGTGTCGGAGGTCCTGAAGGCCCGCAAGCCGGGCTTCCGCACCATCGCGGTGGAGCCGGAGGACAGCCCCGTCCTGTCCGGCGGCATGCCCGGCCCGCACAAGATCCAGGGCATCGGCGCCGGCTTCGTGCCGGACGTCCTGAAGAAGGACCTGATCGACGAGGTCGTCCGCATCTCCAACCAGCGCGCCTTCGAGACGGCCCGCAAGGTGGCGAAGCTGGAAGGCATCCCGGTGGGCATCTCCTCGGGCGCTGCGCTGGCCGCGGCGCTGGAGATCGGCTCCCGTCCGGAGAACGAGGGCAAGCTGATCGTCGTCATCCTGCCGTCCTTCGCCGAGCGCTACCTCTCCACCGCCCTGTTCGAAGGGCTGGAGTAAACCGGTCCCCCCTCCCGCGCCCGTTCACCGGCGCGGGAGGGGGCGTCCCGGGTGCTGTCCCGCGCAACCGGGCGGCGAATATTGCACCGTCGCGCATCCTGCTGTAGAGTGGGACGTGTCCGGTCTTTGTGCCCGGCCCGCGCATCGGGCGGCGCTTTGACAAAAAGATTGGATTTTAGTAATCTAACCTGTCGGCGCCGGGAGTTTCGGCCGGCGCGGCTCCGCCGTTTCAGGCGATGGCACGGCTTGCGGCACGGCCGCCCGACGATGCGGAGCTGACGGCATAGGACCAGCGGGGGAGGCCACCATGGGCGTCGCAATTCCGAATGCCTCGACGATGAACTGGTTCCAGTTCCGCGGCATCACCAACGAGTTGGACTCCAACCTCGCATCCACCGACTACCGCCAGTTCACGGTGTCGAAGACCGGCGAATTCAATTTCAAAATCGCCGACATCAACACCAACATCAAGATCGTCGACCAGAACAATAAGGTCGTCGCCGAGGCCAAGGCGAAGAACGAGGCGGCGGAGACCAGCGCCAAGCTCGGCCCCGGCACCTACACCGCGGTCATCTCCCAGGCCGTCCGCGGGGTGAACGACCGCGAATACACGCTGGACATCACCGAACGCCAGAACATCATGATGGTGGGGACCGGTGCCCAGATGAAGGGCATCGCCCGCGCCGTCGTCGGCAACGACAGCGGCGTCCAGAAGCACACGCTGACCGTCGCCCAGGGCGGCGAGTTCGTCGGCAACATGTCCCTGCCCTACACGCGCTGGGCCCTCATGAGCAAGGAGGGCAAGGTCGTGGCCTCCGGCGACACGATGGACCCGACGAAGGCGGGCGAGGACATGCTGAAGAAGCCCAGCTTCAAGGTCGAGCCCGGCCAGTACGAGCTGGTGATCGTCCCGCCGAAGAATGTGGTCGGCGAAATCCCCTATCAGCTGAACTTCATCCAGAAGGTCGCCAAGACGCCCGAATCGACCGAGGAACGCCCGTTCGACAAGATCATGCGCGAGCGCGAGGCCCGGCTGAAGCAGTGGGCGGCGGAGGATGCGAGCAAGTCGTCCAGCACGTCGAAGACCACCCCCTACAAGATGAGCCTGCTCGCCTGACGCCACCACCCGCGGCAGGCTCCCGAGCGAGGGGGCTTGCGCGGTATGGGGCGTTCCGCGCTATTCTGCGGATCATGGATTTCACCGACACCCAGCTTCACCGCTATTCCCGCCACATCATCCTGCCGGAGGTCGGCGGCGTCGGGCAGGAGGCGCTGCTGCGCGCCCGCGTCCTGGTCGTCGGCGCCGGCGGGCTGGGCGCGCCGCTGCTGCTCTACCTCGCCGCGGCGGGGGTGGGCACCATCGGCGTCATCGACGACGACACGGTGGACCTGTCCAACCTGCAACGGCAGATCATCCACGATGAATCCACGTTGGGCCTGCCGAAGGTGGAGAGCGCCGCCGCCCGCATCCGCGCGCTGAACCCCGACGTGGCGGTGGAGGTGCACAAGGCGCGGCTGACCAGGGACAACGCGCTGGACCTGATCGGGCGCTACGACATCGTGGCCGACGGGTCGGACAATTTCGCCACGCGCTTCCTGCTCAACGACGCCTGCTACTTCGCGAGGAAGACGCTGGTGTCGGCGGCGATCCTGCGCTTCGACGGGCAGGTCTCCACCTTCAAGGCGCATCTCGGCGATCCACACCCCTGCTACCGCTGCCTGTTCCCGGAACCGCCGCCGCGCGGTCTGGTGCCGTCCTGCTCCGAGGGCGGCGTGCTGGGGGCGCTGGCCGGCTTCGTCGGTTCGCTCCAGACGACCGAGGTGCTGAAGGAGATCATGGGCATCGGCGAGGGGCTGTCGGGCAGGCTGATGATGCTCGACACGCTGCACGCCTCGTTCCAGCGCATCACGGTGCGCCGCGACCCGGACTGCCCGCTGTGCGGCGCCCACCCGACCATCCACGACCTGTCCGCCCACTGACCGGCGCTTGGGAGAGCCCTGACCCATGGAAGGTCCCGAGACCCTGTCCATCGTCCTGTTCGCGGGTGGCTTCGACCGGGTTCACTACGCCCTGGTGATGGCCAGCGCCGCGGCGGCGACCAACCGCAAGGTCACGCTGTTCTTCACCGGCCGCGCCCTGAACACGCTGCTGGCCGAGGACGCGGACGGCGCGCCGGGCTGGCACCGGCTGGACCCCGCCGACGACGGCAGCCGCCCGGCGGAGCGCGACGCCGCCTTCACCGCCAACGGGCTGGCCGGCTTCGAGGAGTTGCTGGAAGCCTGCGTGATGCTCAAGGTCACGGTGATGGCCTGCGAGATGGGGTTGCGCGCGCTCGGCCTGCCTGTTGGCGCCCCTCTGCGCCCCGACGTGCCGGTGAAGACCGGCGGCGTCGTCACCTTCCTGAACGACGCGCCGAAGACCGGCGCGATCCTCTTCGTGTGAGCGCGATGACCGACGACCACAGCCCAATGGACCACAGTCTGGTGATCGAGTACGCGAACCGCTTCGAGGCGATCGCCGCGGAGGGTTTCGAGGGCCGGCCCTACCGGGACGCGCTGGCCCATCTGGCGCAGCATGTGACGGCGCATCCCGATCTCGCCCCGCGGGTGGCGCACGCCCTGCGCGTGATGATCGGCTTCATCGAGGACAGCGACCTGGCAAAGCGCTTCGGCCCGAAGGTGGCGATCCTGCGGGAGGCGGTGGGGTTGCTGGAAGGGTAAAAGCGGGTTTCCGGATTCTCGGCGGACAACAGAATTTACACGGATCTCACGGATTTCTTTGGGCTTGCTCGGCGCTGGCTGACCGATCGGGTACGAGCTGCGCACGGATAAAAAAATCCGTGAAATCCGTGCAGACCCTGTTGTCCCCCAAAATTCCCGCCGCTCAGATGGACTTGCTGTCCAGCGCGTAGCCGGCCGAGCGGACGGTGCGGATCAGGTCCATCTCCGTCTCCTCGTTCATCGCCTTGCGCAAGCGGCGGATGTGAACGTCGACGGTGCGCGGCTCGACATAGACGTCGTGCCCCCACACCACGTCGAGAAGCTGTTCGCGCGAGAAGACACGGCCGGGGTGCTGCATGAAATGGCGCAGCAGGCGGAACTCGGTCGGCCCCAGATGCACGTCGCGCCCGTTGCGGCGCACCCGGTGGGCGGCCAGATCCATGGTCACGTCGGCGAACTGCAGCGTCTCGTCGGTCATGCCGGGAGCCGAGCGGCGCAGGACGGCGCGCATGCGGGCGACCAGCTCGGTCGGGGAGAAGGGCTTGGTGATGTAGTCGTCCGCGCCGGAATTCAGGCCGCGCACGCGGTCCGCCTCCTCGCCGCGGGCGGTCAGCATGATGATCGGGATGTCGCGCATCTTGCTGTTGCGGCGCATCTGCCGGCAAACCTCCAGGCCCGACATCAGCGGCAGCATCCAGTCGAGCAGGACGATGTTCGGCGTCTGCTCCCCGGCCAGAAGAAGGGCTTCCTCGCCGTCGGTGGCGGCGTTCACGCGGAAGCCTTCCTTCTCCAGATTGTACTTCAGCAGCGTCACGATGTCGGCTTCGTCCTCGACGATGAGAACGAGCGGCTTCAGCGCCGAATTCATGCTTGTCCCGCTCCCACTGCGCGTATCGCCGTCACGCGGCATGTCCCGCTCCATCGTTATCCGGGCCGCCGTCCCGCGGCAATCCCCGTTCCACAGCCTCCGTGGCCGCATCCATGACCGAACCGTCCGGCTCGACCACGGCGAAGCTGCTGCCGTCGTTCTTCGGACGCGCCGCGCGCAGCGTCGTCCCGACCACCAGATAATGGATGGTCTCGGCGATGTTGGTGGCGTGGTCGCCGATCCGTTCCAGGTTCTTCGCCATGAACAGCAGGTGCGTGCAGGGCGTGATGTTGCGCGGGTCCTCCATCATGTAGGTGAGGACTTCGCGGAACAGGCTGGTGTAGAGGTCGTCCAGCTCCTCGTCGCGTTCCCAGGCGGCGATGGCGCGCTGGACGTCGCGCTCGATGTAGGCGTCCAGCACGTCCTTCATGATCGACTCGACCAGCCGCCCCATGCGCGGGATGGCCACCGCCGGGCGGACCACCGGCACCTGGGCCAGTGCCAGCGAGCGCTTGGCGATGTTGGAGGCGTAGTCGCCGATCCGCTCCAGGTCCGACGCGATCTTCAGCGCCGACACGATCTCGCGCAGGTCCTGGGCCAGCGGCTGGCGCAGGGCGAGCAGCCGCACGGCCTCGGCGTCGATGTCGCGCTCGTAGGCGTCGATGCGCTGGTCGGCCTGCATGACCTGGGCGGCCAGCGCGACGTCGCGGCGGGCCACCGCCTTCACGGCGGCGTCCACCTGCGCCTCTGCGACGCCGCCCATCTGGGTGATCAGGTTGGACAGGCGCTCAAGTTCGTGCGCGAAGGAGCGCACGATGTGTTCGGTGCTCATGCTTCACGTCCTTCGCTGATGGAGGATTCGCGGCGAGGCGGGAGATCAGCCGTAGCGGCCGGTGATGTAGCCCTGGGTGCGCTCGTCCCGCGGGTTGGTGAAGATCTCTTCGGTGTCGTCGCACTCCACCATGTCGCCCAGATGGAAGAAGGCGGTCTTCTGGGAGACGCGGGCCGCCTGCTGCATGTTGTGGGTGACGATGACGATCGTGTAGTTCTCGCGCAGCTCGTCGATCAGCTCCTCGATGTGGGCCGTCGCGATGGGGTCGAGCGCCGAGCAGGGCTCGTCCATCAGGATCACCTCGGGGCTGACGGCGATGGCGCGGGCGATGCACAGGCGCTGCTGCTGGCCGCCGGACAGGCCGGTGCCCGGCTCGCGCAGGCGGTCCTTCACCTCGTTCCACAGGCCGGCGCGCTTCAGCGAGGTCTGGACGATCTCGTCCATCTCGTCGCGGTGGCTGGCGATGCCGTGGATGCGCGGGCCGTAGGCGATGTTGTCGTAGATCGACTTCGGGAACGGGTTCGGCTTCTGGAAGACCATGCCGACGCGGGCGCGGAGCTGCACGGCGTCGATCGACTTGCCGTAGACGTCCTCGCCGTCGAGCGCGATCAGCCCCTCGACGCGGCAGTTCTCGATGGTGTCGTTCATGCGGTTCAGGCAGCGCAGGAACGTCGACTTGCCGCAGCCGGACGGGCCGATCAGCGCCATCACGCGGTTTTCCTGGATCTCCAGGTTGATGCCCTTGAGCGCCTGCTTGGCCCCGTAGAACACCTTGACGTCGCGGGCGACCATCTTGGTGCCGTGGATGCCGGCGGCGGGACGCGAAGCCATGGCCGTGGCCGGGATGTGGGTCTGGACGCTCATGGGTTTACCAACGCCTCTCGAATTTCTTGCGCAGGAAGACGGCCAGGCCGTTCATCAGGATGAGGAAGGCGAGCAGGATCAGGATCGCCGCGGAGGTGCGCTCCGTGAAGGCCCGCTCGGGGCTGTCCGCCCACATGTAGATCTGCACCGGGATGGCCGTGGCGCTGTCGGTCAGGCCGCCCGGGATGTCCACGATGAAGGCCACCATGCCGATCATCAGCAGCGGCGCCGTCTCGCCCAGCGCGCGGGCCATGCCGATGATGGTGCCGGTCAGGATGCCCGGCAGGGCCAGCGGCAGGACGTGGTGCGTCACCGTCTGCAGCGGCGAGGCGCCGACGCCCAGCGCCGCCTCGCGGATCGACGGCGGCACCGCCTTCAGCGCGACGCGCGAGGCGATGATGATGACCGGCAGGGTCATCAGCGCCATCACCAGACCGCCGACCAGCGGGGCGGAGCGCGGCAGCCCGAAGAAGCCGAGGAACACCGCCAGACCGAGCAGACCGAAGATGATCGAGGGCACCGCGGCGAGGTTGTTGATGTTGACCTCGATCAGGTCGGTCCAGCGGTTCTTCGGCGCGAACTCCTCCAGATAGACCGCGGCGGCGATGCCGATGGGCACCGACAGCAGCATGGTCACCACCAGCGTCAGGGCGGAGCCGACGACGGCCCCGAGAATGCCCGCCTGTTCCGGCTCGCGGCTGTCGCCGGCGGTGAACAGGGTGGTGTTGAAGGTGCTGCGGATCGACCCCTTGGCGACCAGCGCGTCGATGGCGGCGATCTTGACGTCGCTCAGCCGGCGCTCGGCTTCCGGCACGTCGCGCCGGATGAAGCCCTTCATGAACTGGTCGATCTCGTCATCGGCGCGGACCCAGACCGTCTGCGTGGTGCCGACGATGGAGGGGTTGGCGTTGACCATCGCCTCCAGCTCGTACGGCGCGCCGGAGGACAGCAGGTCGTTCAGCAAGCGGCGGGTGGCGCGGTCGGTGGCCGCCGGGACCTGGGCGTAAAGCGCCTGCCGGACGAGGGCGGTGTAGTTCCGTTCCTCGACCTGCTGCTTGTCCAGAGTCACCTCCAGCCGGATCTGCGCCTGCCAGAAGGCGGTGTAGCCCTTACTGACGATGGAGCCGAGCAGAACCACCAGCATCAGAGACGCGATCCCGACGGCGAGCATCCCGGCGATCCGGAACCGGCGCTCCGCGGCGTAGCGGCGGCGCAGGCGGGCGGAGAATTCCTCGCTCTGGTAGCGCGACTTGGTGACGGCGACCGACATGGCCCGCGTATCCTGTTCCACGAGGTCAGTCATATTTCTCTCGATACTTCTGGACCACCCGGAGGGCGACCATGTTGAGGGTGAGGGTCACGACGAACAGGACGAGGCCCAGCCCGAAGGCCGACAGCGTCTTGGGGCTGTCGAACTCCTGGTCGCCGACCAGCAGCGTGGCGATCTGCGTCGTCACCGTGGTCACGGCGTCCAGCGGGTTGGCGGTCAGGTTGGCGGTGAGGCCGGCGGCCATGGTGACGATCATCGTCTCGCCGATGGCGCGGCTGACCGCCAGCATGATGGCGGCGACGATGCCCGGCAGGGCGGCGGGCAGCACGACCAGCCGGATCGTCTCCGACTTGGTGGCGCCCAGCCCGTAGGAGCCGTCGCGCAAGCTCTGCGGCACCGCGTTGATGACGTCGTCCGACAGCGAGCTGACGAAGGGGATGATCATCACGCCCATCACGAAGCCGGCGGCCAGCGCCGATTCGGAGCTGACGCTCAGCCCCAGGCTGTTGCCCAGGTCGCGGACGAAGGGCGCCATGGTCAGGGCGGCGAAGAAGCCGTAGACCACGGTCGGGATGCCGGCCAGCACCTCCAGGATCGGCTTCAGCCAGGTGCGCAGGCCCGGGCTGGCGTATTCCGACATGAAGATGGCCGCCATCAGCCCGACCGGAACCGCCACCGCCATGGCGATGCCGGTGATCAGCAGCGTGCCGGCGAACAGCGGGATCGCGCCGAAGGAGCCGCTGGAGCCCACCTGGTCGGCGCGCATGGCCATCTGCGGGCTCCAGTGCGTCCCGAACAGGAAGTCCAGCGGGTTGACCACCGCGAAGAAGCGGATCGCCTCGAACAGAAGCGACAGCACGATACCGATCGTGGTCAGGATGGCGACCAGCGAGCAGATGACCAGCGCGATGTTGACCGTGCGCTCCACCCGGTTGCGGGCGCGCAGGTCGGGGTCGATCCGGCCGCGGGCGTAGAGCAGGCCGCCGATGGCGATGCAGCAGCCGATGACCAGAAGGCTCCAGTCGCCGAGCGCGTGCAGCCGCAGATAGCGCTCCGCCGCGGCGACGACCTCCGGATCGGGCTCGCGGCCCGTAGCGACGCCGTGGGCGAGGTTCAGGATGTCGGCGCGCAGCAGGCCGAGCGCCTGGGCGTCGCCGTTGACCAGCCGATCCGGCAGGCCGGACAGGACCATCTGCATGACCAGCCAGCCTTCGGACGCCCCCCAGAAGGCGAAGAGCAGCAGGGCCGGAAGCCCCGCCCAGAGGGCGACGTAGAAGCCGTGGTAGGACGGCACCGAATGAAGCTCGACGATGCGGCCGCCGACGGAGGCGACGGCACGCGACCGGCCCATCTGGTAACCGATCACTGTGAGCAGGGCCAGAATGATGAGCAGTACCGTGAGCTGCATGCGAAACCGCCGGAAATGGGCTGAAAACGGGCTCCTGGCACAAACGGGAAACCGGCGGCCCTCCGGGGAGAGCCGCCGGTCCCGTCAGCCGGTCAGAGCTGGAGCGGGGTCAGGTTGGTCGCCGAGGTGCGGGCGGCGTCGCGCTCCGCCTTCGGCAGGGAGATCAGACCCTTGTCGGACAGGTAGCCGTCCTCGCCCATCGCGCGCTCCGAGGTGAACTCGGCGACCAGCTCGCGGATGCCGGGGATGACGCCGGCGTGGGCGTTCTTGATGTAGATGTACAGCGGGCGCGACAGCTCGTACTTGCCGGCCTGGACCGCTTCCGGCGACAGTTCGACGCCGTCCATCTTGGCGGTCTGGAGCTTGTCGCGGTTCTGGTCGTAGAAGCTGTAGCCGAACACGCCGAAGGCGTCGGGGTTGGCGGTCAGCTTCTGGACGATCAGGTTGTCGTTCTCGCCGGCCTCGACGTAGCCGCCGTCCTCGCGGATGGTCATGCAGGCCTTTTCACGGGCCTTCTCGTCGGCGACGATGGTCTTCACCTCGGCGACCTTCTTGCAGCCTTCGAGCATCACCAGCTCGTTGAAGCTGTCGCGGGTGCCGGACGTCGGGGGCGGGCCGAGAACCTCGATCTCCTTGTTCGGGAGCTTCGGGTCGATGTCCGACCACTTCTTGTAGGGGTTGGCGACCATCTTGCCGTCCACCGGCACGTCCTTGGCCAGGGCCTTCCACAGGACCTGGGTGGTCAGGTCGGTGTGCGGGGCCTGCTTGGAATAGGCCAGCGCGATGCCGTCGTAGCCGATCTTCAGCTCGGTGATCTGGGCGACGCCGTTGGCGGCGCACTGCTCGACCTCGGACTTCTTGATGCGGCGCGAGGCGTTCGCCACGTCCGGGTGCTGCGGGCCGACGCCCGCGCAGAACAGCTTCAGGCCACCACCGGTGCCGGTCGACTCGACGACCGGGGTCTTGAACTTGCCGCCCTTGCCGAAGGCCTCGGCAACCGCCGTGGTGAACGGGAACACGGTCGAGGAGCCGACGGCGCGGATCTGGTCGCGCGACTGGGCGTTCGCAGCACCCGCGAAGGCGGCGGTCATGGCGACGACCGCGGCGGCGGTGACGGCGAGCTTCTTGGAATTCACGGTATCCCTCCGATGGTCCGGTTGCCCCTTTTCCGGGGAACGCGATGGTCCAACCCCGTGCCGCTTCCCCCAGGGGCGGGCGGCTTGCGGGGCGGACACTAGTCGGGGTCCGCGACGCGTTGATTACGGTTTTATGACAGTTTCGTGACGACGCCCACTTTCGGTCACGCCTGACGGGGTAGCCGCAACCTTTAGGCTTGGCGCCGCACGGGCTCCGCGGCGCGGCCCTCTCCCGACTCCTCCGACGCCGCCGGCAGATAGACCGTGAAGGTGCTGCCCACCCCGACCGCGCTTTCGATGGTCAGGCGGCCGCGGTGGCGGTTCACGATGTGCTTGACGATGGCCAGCCCCAGCCCGGTGCCGCCCATGGCCCGCGACCGCGCGGCGTCGACCCGGTAGAAGCGCTCGGTCAGGCGCGGCAGGTGGGTGCGGGCGATGCCCTCCCCCTGGTCGCGCACGGCGACGGCGACCATCGGCATCCCCCGGCCGGCGCGTCCCGCGGGGCCGGACACCCCGACCGCCATGCCGTCGGCGAGCGACACGGCGACGGTCACGTCGGTGTTTTCGCGCGTGTATTTGATCGCGTTGCTGACGAGGTTCTGGAAGACCTGGGTGAGTTGGTCCTCGTCGCCGATCACCGCGGGCAGGCCGTCCGGCGCCTCCAGCGTCAGGCGGATGCGGCGGCTGGCCGCCTTCAGCTCCAGCGCCGCCATAACCCCGTCCAGCCGGTCCAGCACATCGACCTTGCCGGCGGGCGGCATGTGCTCGTCCAGCTCGATCCGCGACAGCGACAGCAGGTCGTTGACGAGGCGGGCCATCCGGCTGGCCTGGTCCTGCATGATCGACAGGAAGCGCTCGTGCGCCTCCAGATCCTCGCGGGCGGGGCCGCGCAGCGTCTCGATGAAGCCGAGCAGGGAGGACAGCGGCGTGCGCAGCTCGTGGCTGGCGTTGGCGATGAAGTCGGCGCGCATCTGCTCCGACCGGCGCAGCGCGGTGATGTCGTGCAGCGTCAGGATGACCATCCGCCCCGGCACGCTTCCGGCGGGCACCTCGTTCTCGCCGGGGGCCGGGCGGGGGACGCGCCGCTGGAAGGGCTTGACCCGAACCTCGAACATGCGCTCCACCGGCACCGGCAGGCTGAATTCCAGGATGCGCGATGCGCCGCCCTTCAGCACCGCGTCCACCGCTTCCAGCACCGCCGGGTTGCGCAGCGAGGCGGCGAGGTCGCGGTCGAGGATGCGGTCGCCGAACAGGGCGCGCGCCGCCTGGTTGGCCCGCGCCACCTGCCGCTCCGCCCCGACCAGGACCAGCGGGTCGTGCAGCGCCTCGATGATGGATTCGTTGGCTTCGAGCTGGGCCAGCGCCAGTTCGGTGCGGGCGTTCATCACCCGGTGCAGCCGCACCGCCGCTGCCGCCGCCGCCCGCACCGGCCCGGAGGCGGTGACGGGCAAGGGCGGGACCGGCTCCGTCGGGCCGGCGGCGAGCTGTGCGGCGTGGGCGGCCACTGTCCGCAGGTCGCGGAAATAGAGCTGAAGCATCAGCGCCACCCCGCCGATCCCGGCCAGTCCGCCCAGCACCGCCACCGCCGGACCGATGGCCCCCTGCCGCCACAGCCACCACAGGGCCGGCAGCAGCGGGGCCAGCACCAGCGCGGCGGCGAGGATCAACCGGAGGGGCGGCATCGGCTTGGGGGTCATGATCGGCGCTTTCGTGCGTCGGACGGACGGCAGGAAGATGGTTGGGGGGACGGAACTCCGCTTTTACACCATCCCGCATAGCCGGTGAGCGGGCGTCACAAAAGATTAACGCGCGGGCCGAAATGCCCAGGCAAGCGCGATCGATCTTCATAACCCTCTCCCTGCGGGGAGAGGGTGGCCCAAAGGGCCGGTGAGGGGGTTGCGCGTGGCGGTAGGTCCGGCACAAGCGCAACCCCCTCACCCTAACCCTCTCCCCAGAGGGGAGAGGGGACTTCAAGTACGGCTAACCCTGGGGATGTGCCCAGCCCAGGCACCGTCCGAAGAGCGCCACTTAGCCGCTTACCAGGGCAGCGAGTCGTGGGCCGCCAGCGCTGCCGCGGTGACCAGATCGTTGACCGAGGCGCCCATGGTGACGATCTGCGCCGGCTTGTCCAAGCCGATCAGCAGCGGGCCGATCATCTGGCCGCCGGCCATCTTGTGCAGCATCTTTGCCGTGATGTTGGCCGAATGCAGGCCGGGCATGATCAGCACGTTGGCCGGACCGGACAGCCGGCAGAAGGGGTAGACCCGCTTCATCAGCTGGTAGTCGAGCGCCACGTCCGCCGACATCTCCCCGTCATACTCGAAATCGACGCGGCGGCTGTCGAGGATGTCGATGGCCTCGCGCAACGGGTCGGTGTTCGGGTGGGGATGCTGGCCGAAGTCGGAGAAGGACAGCAGCGCCACCCGCGGCTCGTGCCCCATCTGCCGCGCCTTGGCCGCGGCGCCGACGGCGATGTCGGCCAGCGTCTGGCCGTTCGGGCGGACATGCACCGTGGTGTCGGCGATCAGCACCGTGCGGTTGCGCGTCAGGAAGACGTGCAGGCCGAAGACCGGCTCGTTCGCCTTGGCGTCGATGACCCGGCGGATCTCCTCGAAGGCCACGCCGAAGGTGCGGGTCAGACCGGTGACCATGGCGTGGGCGTCGCCCTGCGCCACCATCAGCGCGGCGAAGACGTTGCGGTCCTGGTTCACCATGCGCTGGCAGTCGCGCAGCAGGGCCCCCCGGCGCTGCAACCGGCGGTACAGATAGTCGCTGTAGCGGCGGTTGGCGTCGGAGACGCGGGCGTTGTGGATCTCCAGCGAGACGGCGGACTGGCCCATCGCCGCCAGTTGCTCCTTGATGACCGCCTCGCGCCCGATCAGCACCGGCGTGCCGAAACCGGCGGCGCGGAAGGCGAGCGCGGCGCGGATCGTCCGCTCCTCCTCGCCCTCGGCGAAGACGACGCGGCGCGGGTTGGCCTTCACCTTCTCCAGGATGAGCTGGAGGCTGTCCGCCGTCGGGTCGAGACGGGTGCGCAGCGCGTTCCGGTAGCCCGCCAGATCGACGATGGGCTTGCGCGCCACGCCGGTCTCCATGGCGGCCTGGGCCACCGCGGCGGGGACCGTCACGATCAGCCGCGGGTCGAAGGGCACCGGAATGATGTATTCCGGCCCGTAGCGCAGGCGGCGGCCCGCATAGGCGGCGTCCACCTCGTCCGGCACGTCCTCGCGCGCCAGGGCGGCCAGCGCCTTGGCGGCGGCGACCTTCATCGCCTCGTTGATGGTGGTCGCCCGCACGTCGAGCGCGCCGCGGAACAGGTAGGGGAAGCCCAGGACGTTGTTGACCTGGTTCGGGTAGTCGGAGCGGCCCGTCGCCACGATGGCGTCGGAACGGACGGCCTTCACCTCCTCCGGCGTGATTTCCGGGTCGGGGTTGGCCAGCGCGAAGATGATCGGCTTCGCCGCCATCGACTTGACCATCTCCGGCGTCATCGCGCCCTTGGCCGACAGGCCGACGAAGACGTCGGACCCGGCGACCGCCTCCTGGAGCGTGCGCTTGTCCGTCTCCACCGCGAAGGACGACTTCCACTGGTTCATGCCGTCGGTGCGGCCGCGGTAGACGACGCCCTTGGTGTCGCACAGGATGATGTTCTCGCGCGGCACGCCCATAGTCGTGAACAGCTCGGCGCAGGCGATGCCCGCCGCCCCGGCGCCGTTGACCACCATCGTCACGTCCTTGAGGGTCCGCCCGGTGATGTCGCAGGCGTTGATCAGGCCGGCGGCGGCGATGATGGCGGTGCCGTGCTGGTCGTCGTGGAAGACGGGGATGTCCAGCAGCTCGCGCAGACGCTCCTCGATGATGAAGCAGTCCGGCGCCTTGATGTCCTCCAGATTGATGCCGCCGAAGCTCGGCCCCAGGAAGCGGACGCAGTTGACGAACTCGTCGACGTTCTTGGTGCCGACCTCCAGGTCGATGCCGTCCACGTCGGCGAAGCGCTTGAAGAGGACCGCCTTGCCCTCCATCACCGGCTTGGAGGCGAGCGCGCCGAGGTCGCCCAGGCCCAGCACCGCCGTGCCGTTGGAGATGACGGCGACGATGTTGCCCTTGGCCGTGTAGTCGTAGGCCGTGCTGGGGTCTTCCGCGATGCGCAGGCAGGGAACGGCCACGCCCGGCGAATAGGCCAGCGACAGGTCGCGCTGGGTCGTCAGCGGCTTGGTGGGCGCGATCTCCAGCTTGCCCGGACGCCCGGAGGAGTGCAGCAGAAGGGCTTCTTCGTCGGTGACGCGCTTTGTATCGGGTTCGGTCATCGGGGTTCGGTTCCTGAGCGTAGGCTGTTGCAGCCGTTCTTCTTTGGGCCGGCCGCCGTTGTTGTTTTCGGTTCCGGCCGGTCGGGCGGCGGATGTTAGCCCGCGCGGGCGCGTCCCGCCAGAGCGGGATCGCACGAAAGATGCGAATTTTTCCTGGAATACGACATATCAGATCACGAACGATGATCGAAGCGATCGTTTCGTGTCCGGAAGGAGGCTCAGCAGCCCTCGGCCATGTCGTAGATGGCGTCCATGTCGCTGATCAGGACCTTGTTGCCTTCCTGCAGCGAGATCACGCCGGCGGTCTTCAACTGCGTGAAGGTGCGGCTGACCGTCTCGGTGGTCAGGCCCAGGTAATCGGCGATGTCGGCCCGGCTCATCGGCACATAGACGGGGTTTTCCTTGTGCCCGCGCCGGGCGGCCCGCTGGGACAGCATCAGCAGGAAGGAGCAGATCTTCTCCTTCGCCGTCTTGCGGCCGAGCAGAAGCATCTGGTCCTGCGCCGCCGCCAGCTCGTTCGAGGCCATGGAGAAGAGACGGCGCTGCATCTTCGGGAACTCGTCCATCAGCGCGTCGATCTTCTTGCGCGGGAAGCGGCAGAGCGTCGCCGCCGTGACCGTCTCCGCGGTGTAGGCGTAGCTGTCGTTGACCGCCAGCCCCAGGAAGTCGCCGGTGACGAGGAAGCCGGTGATCTGGCGGCGCCCGTCCGGCAGCAGCTTGTAGAGCTTCACGGTGCCGGCGGTGACGTTGTAGAGCGCGTCCGCCGCGTCGCCCTCGCTGAACAGGGTCTGTCCGGCTTCGACGCGGGACGTCTGGAGGATGTCGGCGAGACGGCGCAGTTCCTCGGGGTCCAGGGCGGCACAGACGGTCAGACTGCGCACGGGACAGGCCCCACAGGGATTCATCTCACTCGCCGCGCCCTTTTCGCGGGCGCGTCCCATGTCAAAGGGCGGCATGGCATGACCCAACCCTTAGCCGTACAACGTCCCCATAATCGTCATATTCGGTCTGTTTCGCAACGGTGCTCGCAGCGTCCATGGCCGAATTGCCACAGCCACGCCTTAAGAGCGGCTCGTCTCACGAGCGTTTCGTCGGGGGGCTCGACGGCTCGGTGTTCGGGCGCGGCGGCTCGTCGTCGAACAGGATGCGGTGGGCCGCCCCGTCGAGATCGTCAAACTGCCCGGACTTGAGAGCCCACAGGAACGCCCCCAGGCCCATCAGCCCCAGGCTCAGCGCGATCGCGATCAGATAGAGAAGCTCGGTCATCGGTCAGGTCCTTGGTCACCGCGCCGCGGCTGAGCCGCAGGGCGTTGGCGATAACGATCAGCGAGGAGGAGGACATGGCCAGCGCCGCCAGCAGCGGCGTCAGCATGCCCGCCATGGCGATGGGCACCGCGAACAGGTTGTAGACCAGCGCGATGGCGAAATTCTGGCGCACCAGCCGCCCGGAGCGGCGGGACACCTCGAACGCTCCCAGGAGGGGGCGCAGGCGGGGGCCCGGGAACACCCCGTCGGCGGGGGCCTGGCTGACGTCCACCGCGGTGGACGGCGACATCGACACGCTGGCCGCGGCCAGCGCCGGGGCGTCGTTCAGCCCGTCGCCGACCATCAGCACCTTGCGCCCCTCGGCGGCGAGCGCGTCCAGAACGGCGGTCTTGTCGGCGGGCGTCTGCCCGGCGCGCCAGTCCTCGATGCCGAGTTGCGCGGCCACCGCGGCCACCGCGCCACGGCGGTCGCCGGACAGCAGCCGGACGTCCAGGCCCCGCGCCTTCAGCCCGCGCACCACCGCCGCGGCGTCGGCGCGCGGCGCGTCGAGGAAGGTGATGCGCACCGGGGCGGTGCCGGGGCGGGCCAGCCACAGCTCCGGTCCGGCGGCGTCCTCCGCCGTGTCCGGCGCGCCGGTGAAGGCGCGGCTGCCCAGCCGGATTTCTCCCCCAGAGCCATCCAGGGCGGGGCCATCCAGGGCGAGGCCGGCGCCGGGGATCTCCCGAACACCGGCGGCGACGGGAACGGTGGGCAGCGCGCGGGTCAGGGCACGGGCCAGCGGGTGGCGGCTGGCCCCGGCGAGCGCCGCAGCAAGGCGCAGGTCGTCCTCGGCCACCCCGTCGAGCTGGGGGACGGGGCGCCCCTCGGTCAGGGTGCCGGTCTTGTCGAAGACCACCGTGTCGATGACGGCCAAGCGCTCCAGCGCCGTGGCGGTCTTCAGCAGGATGCCCTGCCGCATCAGCCGCCCGCTGGCGATCACCTGCACCACCGGCACGGCCAGCGCCAGCGCGCAGGGGCAGGTGATGATCAGCACGGCGACGGCGTTCATCAGCGAGTCCTGCCAGGGCAGCCCGCCGAGCAGCAGCCAGCCCAGGAAGGTGCCCAGCGCCGCCACATGGACGACCGGGGCGTAATGGCGCGACACGCGGTCGGCGATGGCGACGTATTTGGCGCGGCCCTGCTCCGCCACCTCCATCAGCCGGACGATCTCGGCCAGCAGCGTGCCCTCCCCCACCGCCGTGACGGTCACGCGCAGCGGGGCGGTGAGGTTGAGCATGCCGGCGAACACGCGGTCGCCGGGACGCACGCTGCCCGGCACCGTCTCGCCGGTGATCAGGGCGGTGTCGAGGTCGGACACGCCGTCGGCCACCGTGCCGTCGACCGCGACCCGCTCGCCCACCGCCACCAGGATGGTGGAGCCGGGGCTGACCTGATCCGGCGGGACGATGGCGCTGCGCCCGTCCTCGCTCAGCACGGTCACCGAGGTGGCGTGCAGGCCGAGAAGCTGCTCCGCCGCCGAGCGCGCCCGGCCCCGCGCCCGCTGGTCGAGGTAGCGCCCGATCAGCAGGAAGAACAGCAGCATCATCGCACCATCGAAATAGGCGTGCTCACCGCTGTTGATCGTCTCGAACAGGCTCATGCTGGTGGCGAGCAGGACGCCGATGGTGATCGGGACGTCCATGTTCGTCCGCCCGCGCCGCAGCGCCTGGAAGGCGGAGCGCGCGAAGGGCCGCAGGGCGTAGGCGATGGCCGGCATGCAGATCAGCGCCGACAGCCAGTGCATCAGGTCGCGCGTGGCGGACCCCATGCCCGTCGCGTGCCCGGCCCAGACCGACACCGACAGCAGCATCACGTTGCTGGCGCCGAAGCCGGCGACGGCGAGCGAGCGCAGAAGTTCCTTCTCCGTCTTCGCTTGAGCGTCGCCCAGCCGCTCCGGATCGAAGGGGACGGCGCGGTAGCCGATGCGGGCGATGGTGTCGACCACCGTGTTGGCGTCGGTCTCGGCTTCGCGCCACGTCACCGACAGGCGGCGCGTGGTCATGTTCAGCCGCGCGTGGGTCACCCCCGGCTGGCGGGCCAGGGCCGTCTCGATCAGCCAGACGCAGGCCGCGCATTGCAGCCCGCCGACCATCAGGGCCAGCGGGGCGGCGCCGTCGCCCCCCGGCTGGGGGTGGGGGGCGTAGCCGAGCGGCGGCGCCCCCCCGTCCGGGCGCAAGGGCCGGGCGCCCGGATCGACGCAGCGCCGCTCGTAATAGCGTTCCAGCCCGAGCCCGCGGACGAGGTCGTAGGCCGCCGCGCAGCCGGTGCAGCAGAAGGGGCCGGCACCGTCGGAGGCGGTGGTGCCGGTGCCCTCGGGATGCTCCTGCCCGCAGTGGAGGCAGACGGTCATGTCACGGAACCCGTATGCTTGATTGCCGTAGCGTTGGGAACGGAGCGCTTACTTGACGAAGAGGCGCTGCTCGTCCTGGTAGTCGCCCGTGGCGTGGTGGATCTCCACGCGCAGGTCCCACTGGCCGGGCAGCGGCAGCGCCACCGGGGCGGCGAAGCGGCCCTCGCCCAGATAGGGCAGATCGAGGCGCACGTCGTGGCCCTCGCTGGTCGGGCGGATGAAGGCGACTTTCACCTCGGCGTCCTTCAGCAGATTGCCGTGCTTGTCGTGCAGCGTCAGCGCCAGGATGCCCTTCTGCGCCTCGGTGGCGGTGAAGTCGGTGGTGACCTTCCAGCCGCGCTCGGCCTGGGCGCGGGCGCCGGCCAGATCCTGGTTGTACTTCAACCCCTTCAGGAAATGCTGCTCGGTCTGGACGCCGGTCCAGCTCGACAGGGCGAAGTGCAGCATCACGCCGTTGACCGCGATCACGACGGCGAAACCGGCCACGAAGATCCAGGGGATGTACCAGCCGGGCTGGCGGCCGGTCCGGCGGGGCGGGGTGCGGCGGGTTCCGGCGTCGGTGGACAGCGTCATCGTCGTCTTGACCTTTGGTGAATGCAGCGCGAAGAGCCGGTCGGGATCAGTTGGCCGGCCCCATGAAGACGGAGTCATAGGTCGCCGCCTCACCATCGGCCGAGGTAAGCCTGAAGGTAAGGGGCTGGGAGGCGCCTTGCAAACCGGTGCGCGGCGCGGTCACGAAAATTCTGTAGGTCGCCACCATGTCTGCACCGGCGGTCAGGCGCTGGGTGCCGGCCTGCTCGTCCTGGCCGTCGCCGGCCACCGACAGGCTGGCCCCCGCCACCCCGGAAACGCCCAGCGTGTAGGCGCGCGGGTCGCGGGTCATGTTGGAGATCTTGAAGGTGTAGGCGTTGCGCACCGACCCGTCGGACAGGGCCACGAACAGCGGGGCGCGGTCGCGTAGGACGCTGATGTCCAGCCCCGGCTTCAGCACCAGCCCGACGCCGATGCCGCCGGCGATGACCAGCATCATCAGCGTGTAGAGGATCGTGCGCGGGCGCAGCAGGCGGTAGGGCACCGGCTGGCCGCCGGTGGCGACGGCCACCTGGCTGGTCTGGGTGTCGAACTTGATGAGGCCGGTCGGGCGCCCGACCTTGGTCATGATCTCGTCGCAGGCGTCGATGCACAGGCCGCAGCCGATGCACTGCATCTGCAGCCCGTCGCGGATGTCGATGCCGGCGGGGCAGACCTGGACGCAGTTGAAGCAGTCGATGCAGTCGCCCAGCCCCTCGGCCCGGCGCTCCTCCCAGCTCTGCGACTTGCGCATCAGGCTGCGGCCTTCGCCGCGCCAGTCCTGGTAGGTGACGATCAGGCTGTCCTCGTCGATCATCGCCGACTGGAAGCGAGGCCACGGGCACATGTAGGTGCAGACCTGCTCCCGCGCGAAGCCGGCCAGCAGGTAGGTGGTGGTGGTGAACAGGCCGATGAAGCCGAGCGCGGTCGAGGACACCTCGAAGCGCAGCATCTCGCCGAGCAGGGTCGGCGCGTCGGTGAAATAGAAGATCCAGGCGCCGCCGGTCGCCAGGGCGATCAGCAGCCAGATCAGGTTTTTCAGAACCTTGCGCCCGACCTTTCGGGCGGTCCAGGCGCCCTGGTCGAGGCGGATGCGCTCGCCGCGGTCGCCTTCGACCAGCCGCTCGACCCAGACATACAGGTCGGTCCACACCGTCTGCGGACAGGCGTAGCCGCACCAGACGCGGCCCGCCAGCGAGGTCGCCAGGAAGAGGCCCAGCGCCGCCAGGATCAGCGCGCCGGTCAGGTAATAGATCTGCTGCGGCCACAGTTCGACGAAGAACAGGTAGAAGCGGCGGTTGGCGAGGTCGAGCAGCACCGCCTGGTCGGGGGCGTTCGGCCCGCGGTCCCAGCGGACCCAGGGCAGCACGTAGTAGATCGCCAGGAGAACCGCCAGCGCCGCCCATTTGATGCGGCGGAAGGTGCCGTGCACCGCCTTGGGATAGACCTTGGCGTGCTTCTGGTACATCGAGCGCGCGGCACGACGCTGCGCCTTCGGCGGGGCGGCGGCGGGCGCATCCCCGGCGGCCGGAGCCAGGCGTTCCAACGCATCGCCGTCCAATCGGTCGATGCGAGGCGGCAACTGTTCGGTGGTCGTGCTCATGACCTCGCCCTCTTCTTCTGGCGACCGCCGCGCGGGCGGCTTGGCCATGCCGACATGGTTCGGCCGTGGCGAGGGGACTATGGCGGCACAACGTCACAGGGGCATTGCGCTGGATCAAAGGATTCGGGGGCGGATTCGGGGGCACATCCGGGGGCTTCCGCCCTTCCCCAGGCCCCCATCGCAAGCCGCAAAAAGGACGACTCGGAAAAAAGAAAATGCCGGGGAGTCGCCTCCCCGGCACCGAAGTCCGGCGAACCCGCCGGGAGGCATCCCCCTCCCGGCCGGCCGCCCCTGGCTGGACGGCTTACTTGCCGCCACCCAGGTTGTGGACGTAGACGGCCAGCGACTTGACCGTCGCGTCGTCCAGACGCTTCGACCAGGCGGGCATCACGCCGGCGCGGCCGTTCGTGATGGTCTCCACCAGCGTGGCCTTGTCGCCGCCATACAGCCAGTTGGCCGTGACGAGCGGCGGAGCGCCGACGTCCATGCCGACCGCGACCGAGCCCTGCGCGCTGTCGCCGTGGCAGGCGGCGCAGTTCTCGTCATAGACGGTCTTGCCCTTTTCCGCGGCGGCGGCGTCGGTCGACCGCTTGTTCAGCGACAGGACATACTCGGCGACCTGACCGATCTGCTCGCGGTTCAGGATGCCGTCCCGGCCGAAGGCGGTCATGCCGATGCCGACCGTCCCGCGGGTGTCGCCGTCATCCGCACGGATGCCGTGCTGGATGGTCTTGTAGATGTCGGCGGTGGTGCCGCCCCACAGCCACACGTCGTCGGCGAGCGTCGGGAAGCCCTTGGCGCCCTGACCGCCGGCGCCGTGGCAGGCCGCGCAGTTCTCGTTGAAGTAGGACCGGCCGCCGGCCATCGCGAAGGCAAGGAGGTCCTTGTTCTTCTGGATGTCCTCGACGGAGGTCGCCGCGATGGCCGTCAGGTACTTTTCCTGGGCCTTCTTGCCGTCGGCGACCTTCTGCACCAGCTCCTCGCGCTGCGAGTAGCCGAGCAGGCCCTTCGTGTAGCTCTTGCCCAGCGGCCAAGCCGGGTAGAGCACGTAATAGACGAGGGACCACGCGATGCAGACGTAGAAGATGTACAGCCACCACTTGGGCAGGGGGTTGTTCAGCTCCCGCAGGCCGTCCCACTCGTGGCCGGTGGTCTCGACGCCGGAAAGGGCGTCCTTTTCTTTCTGTGCCATGGCCTAAAACTCCTGACCATCTTCCTTGAGCGGGATCCGGGAGGCGTCTTCGAACTTGCCCCGGTTGCCTGGCCACATGGCGTAGACCACGATGCCGGTGAAGAGCAGGGCCAGCCAGACGGTCCAGAAGGACCGCAGGGCGACAGTGATCGAATCCAAATCCATGGACCCCTCCCGGTTACTGCTGGAGCTGCTTGGGCGACTGGTACTTGGTGAAGTCCACCATGGTGCCCAGGACCTGCAGGTAGGCCACCAGCGCGTCCATTTCGGTGACGCCCTTGTTGCCCGTGAAGTTCGCCACGACGGCCTTCGGGTAGCGCTTCATCAGACCGGCCGTGTCGGCGTCCGGGTTCTTCTGCGCTTCGAGGTCGGCCTTGGCGCTGGCGATCTGCTCGTCCGTGTAGGGGACGCCGACGATGCGCAGGGTCTTCATGTGATCCTGGATGTCGGTGTACTTCAGCGGACGGTCCTTCATCCAGGCGTAGCCCGGCATGATCGACTCCGGCACCACGGCGCGCGGATCGGCCAGATGGGCCACCTGCCAGTCGTTGGAGTACTTGCCGCCCACGCGGGCCAGGTCCGGACCGGTGCGCTTGGAGCCCCACTGGAAGGGATGGTCGTACATGCTTTCCGCGGCCAGCGAGTAGTGACCGTAACGCTCCACCTCGTCGCGGAACGGACGGATCTGCTGGCTGTGGCAGTTGTAGCAGCCTTCGCGGTAGTAGATGTTCTGGCCGGCCAGTTCGAGCGGCGAATAGGGACGGACCCCGTCCACCTTCTCGATCGTCGACTCGATCGTGAACAGCGGGACGATCTGGACGAGGCCGCCGATCGACACGGTGATCAGGATCAGGACGATGAGCAGAAGCGTGTTCCGCTCGATCGTGTCGTGACTAAAGCCCTTTTTTTCCTCAGCCATTTTCTCAGTTCCTCCGGCGTCAGGCCGCACCGACCGCCGCCTTGTGCGGGGCGGAGGCATAGGGCTTCTCGATGCGGACGTCACCCTTGGCCGTGCGCCACAGGTTGTAGACCATGATCAGGGCACCAGCCAGGAACAGCACGCCGCCCAGAGCACGGATCACGTAGAAGGGATGCATGGCCGCGACCGTCTCGACGAACGAGTACTGGAGGAAGCCGAGGTTGTCGTAGGCGCGCCACATCAGGCCCTGCATGATGCCCGACACCCACATGGCGGTGATGTAGAGCACGATGCCGATGGTGGCGGTCCAGAAGTGGTAGCTGACCAGACGCAGGCTGTAGAGCTGCGAGCGCTTCCACAGGACCGGGACCAGATAGTAGATCGCGCCGAAGGAGATGAAGGCCACCCAGCCGAGCGCACCGGAGTGCACGTGGCCGATCGTCCAGTCGGTGTAGTGCGACAGGGCGTTGACCGGCTTCACCGACATCAGCGGGCCCTCGAAGGTCGACATGCCGTAGAAGGCCACCGACGTCACGAGGAAGCGCAGGACCGGGTCGGTGCGCAGCTTGTCCCAGGCACCCGACAGGGTCATGATGCCGTTGATCATGCCGCCCCAGGACGGCATCCACAGCATGACCGAGAAGGTCATGCCCAGCGTCTGCGCCCAGTCCGGCAGAGCCGTGTAGTGCAGGTGGTGCGGGCCGGCCCAGATGTAGAGGAAGATCAGCGTCCAGAAGTGCACGATCGACAGGCGGTACGAATAGACCGGCCGCTCCGCGCGCTTCGGAACGAAGTAGTACATGATGCCGAGGAAGCCGGCGGTCAGGAAGAAGCCGACCGCGTTGTGGCCGTACCACCACTGCACCATGGCGCTCTGCACGCCCGAGACGAACGGGTAGGACTTCATCCCGGTCAGCGACACCGGGACGTTGACGTTGTTGCCGATGTGGAGGATCGCGACGGTCAGGATGAACGCCATGAAGAACCAGTTGGCGACGTAGATGTGCGACTCCTTGCGGGTCATCACCGTGCCGATGAACTGGATGGCGTAGAGGACCCAGATGACCGTCAGGTAGAGGTCGAGGATCCACTCCGGCTCCGCATACTCCTTGCCCTGGGTGTAGCCGAGCACGTAGCTGAGCGCCGCCAGGACGATGAAGATGTTGTAGTTCCAGAAGACGAACTTCGCGAGGCCCTCGCCGCCGAACAGGAACTGGCGGCTGGTGCGCTGCACGGAGTAGAGCGAGGTGGCGAACAGGACGTTGCCGCCGAACGCGAAGATCACGGCCGAGGTGTGGACCGGCCGCAGGCGCCCGAAGCTCGTCCACTCAAGGCCGAGATTCAGCGCCGGAAAAGCGAGCTGCAGCGCGATGAAGACGCCGGCCAGGAAGCCGACGACGCCCCAGAACACTGCAGCGATGACGAAGAGTCGGACGGCGTCTTCGTAATAACGCACATTTTCCGACACCCGCTGGCTGCCCAGGGCGGCCCCTGGCGTCAGAGTCGCTGATGTCATTCAATCTCTCCCGTTTGCCCCGGGCGGCTCGGGCCGCTCCCTCTGAGGTTGCACCACCGCTGGGTACGTACTGTTAAGGAGGGGGGCAGGTTCACATACGATGCACTTCTTATGCGGACGCCGGTTGCGCCTGCCTCCAATAATCCCAATATGTGTAGGGGTGGATTTTGCAACATTGATCTACGTCAACGACCGGTCTTACCGGTGCCTGCCATCGTTCACCGTCCTTCACGCGGTCGGACGGGCATGGACGAAAGCTTCATCGCGAAACCTCTCGGTCAGCGTCAGATCGACCAGGCCTATCCGCTGGTGCGGGCCATCTTCCCGGACCTGCCGGTGGAGCAATGGCGCGCATTTGCCGCAGCACTTATCGGGCCGGTTGATACCCCCGCGACGCCGTCTGGCATCATGACCGTGCAGAACGCACGGGGGTACCTCCATGGACTTTTCTCATACGCTATTGCGGAGCATCTTCGCCACGGCCGAATTCTGGCCGTGGAGAATTTCGTCGTGCTCGATCTGTTCGACATGACGGGCCCGGCGGAGACTTTGCTGCGCTCCATGGACCGTCTGGCGCGGGGCCACGGATGCACGGCGATCCACACCTCGCTGCCGGAATTGCTGGCCGGGGGGGCCGGGTCGCGCGGTTCCCTGCTGACCTGCTTTCACGAGGACGGCCACCGCACGGAAACCTTGCGGCTGTGCAAGGCGATGGACGGCGCCAACGACAACCGCGCGCATCGGTCGCAGGTGGAAACCCCGCTCGGCATCCCATAAGCCACGCCGAAACGGGCCGTTGTCCCGCCATATCCCCGACTCCGCACGGCGTTCCCTGCGAATCCATCGACGTGACCGTTTGCTCGGCGGGCGCGAGCGGCTAGGATGCGGCATCATGACCGACACCCCCACCACCCCCGTCAAGTACCGGGCGATCCATCTGCAGGCCGGCCGCCAGCGGCGCGTCCTGCACGGCCACCCCTGGGTCTATTCCAACGAAGTCCAGATGGACACGGCGGCCAAGGCCATCCCGCCGGGCAGCCCGGTGCGCCTGCTGGACCCCGGCGGGACGCCGCTGGGCATCGCCACCTTCAACCCGCACACGCTGATCGCCGCGCGGATGCTCTCCGGCGACCCGGCGACGGTGGTGGACCACGCCTTCCTCGCCGGGCGGCTGAGGCGCGCGGTGGCGATGCGCGAGGCGCTGTTCGACCGGCCCTACTACCGCGTCGTGCACGCGGAGGCCGACGGGCTGCCGGGGCTGATCGTGGACCGCTACGGCGACGTGGTGACGGTGCAGGCCAACAGCGTCTTCATGGACCAGCGGATCGACGCCATCCTGGCCGCAATCGACGAGGTTCTGGCCCCGCGCGCGGTCATCCTGCGCAACGACAGCACCCAGCGCGCGCTGGAAGGGCTGCCGGAGGAAAGCCGGCTGGTGAAGGGCGAGATCGACGGCCCGATCCGGCTGGAGGAGAACGGCGCCACCTTCTTCGCCGACCCGCTGGGCGGGCAGAAGACCGGCTGGTTCTACGACCAGCGCGACAACCGCGCCTTCATCGCCAAGCTGGCGAAGGGCAAGCGGGCCATCGACTTCTTCAGCTACAACGGCGGCTTCGGCGTGCTCTGCGCCGTCGAGGGCGCCTCGTCGGTGGTGTCGGTCGACCGCTCGCAGGGGGCGCTGGACAACGCCACCCGCGCCGCGGAGGCCAACGGGGTGGCCGACCGCTTCGAGGCGCGGCGCGCCGACGCCTTCAACGAGCTGGAGCGGCTGAACGCCGAGGGCGAGACGTTCGAGGTCGTCATCGCCGACCCGCCGGCCTTCGTGAAGTCCAAGAAGGACCTCGCCGTCGGCTGCCGCGCCTACCGCAAGATGACCCGTCTCGCGGCGAAGATCACGGCGCCGGGCGGCTTCCTGCTCTGCGCGTCCTGCAGCCACAACGTGGACCCGCCGACCTTCGCCGAGCAGGTCGCCCGCGGCTTGCACGACGCCGGGCGGACCGGGCGCATCCTGCGCAGCGCCGGGGCCGGGCCGGACCATCCCGTGCACCCGCATCTGCCGGAGTCGGCCTATCTCAAGGCCATCGTGATGCAGTTGGACTGAGGGGGCCTCACCACGAAGGCACGGGGATGGTGATGATCGTCGTGCCTTCGTGGTCCCCCTTCGCGGACCCTACGGGCGGCTGAACACCCCGACGACCTCGACGTGGGCGGACCACAGGAACTGGTCCACGGGATAAACGCGGCTCAACACATACCCGCCGTCCACCAGCGTCCGGGCGTCGCGGGCGAAGGTCGCCGGGTTGCAGGACACCGCCACCACCCGCGGCACCTTCGATCCGGCCAGGGCCTGCGCCTGGGCGGCGGCGCCGGCGCGCGGCGGGTCGAAGACCACCGCGTCGAACCGCGCCAACTCCTTCGCCGACAGCGGGTTCTCGAACAGGTCGCGCCGCTCCGTGGTCAGGCGCAGCGCCCCCGCCGCCTTGTTCAGCGCGGCCAGCGCCGGCGCGTCCCCCTCCACCGCATGGACCGCCGCCTTCTGGGCCAGCGGAACGGCGAAGGTGCCCAACCCGGCGAACAGGTCGGCCACCCGCTTCGGCTCCCCGATGTTGGCGAGCACGGCGCCGACCAGGGCAGCCTCCCCCTCGGCGCTCGCCTGGAGGAAGGCGCCGGGCGGCGGAGTCACCGGCAGGCCGGCGAAGGACACCGCCACCGGGCGGCGGTGGGCGATGGGCTCCGGCGTGCCGCGACCATCCGGCTGCCGTTCATCAGCCTGCCAGGAGATGCGGGCCACCCCCTCCGCCTCGCCGAAGGCCACCAGCCGCTCCCGCGCCGCGCGGTCCAGGCTGCGCGGACCGACCAGCACGAGATCGATCCCGCCCTCAAGATCGGTGGCGATCACGTCGCAGCCGCCGCCGTCCGGCAGAATCGACAGCAGCAGGCCGCGCAGCGGCTCCACCAGGGCGAACAGGCCGGGCCGCAGCACCGGACACTCCGTCAGGTCGGTCAGCCGGTGGCTCATCCGCTCGTTGAAGCCGAGCCAGACGCGGCGCCCCCGCTTCAGCGCGGCGAAGCGGGCGCGGCGGCGCGCGGCCGGCGGCGTCCGGGACAGCGGTTCCATGAGCACATCGCCCAGCCCGACGCGGGCCAGAGCGCCCTGTACCAGCCCGACCTTCCAGGCGGCGTAGGCGGAGTCCTCCATATGCTGAAGCGTGCAGCCGCCGCAGGTTCCGAAATGGGAACAGGGCGGCGCGGCGCGCCCGCGGCCGGGCTCCAGGATCTCCAGCAGGTCGGCGCGCAGCCCTTCGCCCTTGGCATTTGCAGGGTCCTTCACGGCCACGCGCACGCGGTCGCCGGGAACGGTCAGTGGAACGAAGAGCTTGGCGCCGTCGAAGACGGTGATGCCGTCGCCGCGGGCGCCGACCTCGGTGACAATCACGTCGGCAACACGGGGGGCGGTGCGGGGTTCGCCGCTGCGGGGGGACGGGCGGTGTTTGGGGGCGGGTCGTTTCACGCGGTCACTCTCAGGACAGCCATCATGCCGGTCTCCTGATGCTCCAGAACATGGCAGTGGAGCATCCAGTCGCCGGCCTCTTCGGCCACGAAGGCGATCTCGGCCGTCTCACGGGGGCCGAGCAGGACGGTGTCGCGCCACTCGCGGTGTTCGGCCGGCCGGCCGTTGCGCGAGAGGACGCGGAAGGGAAAGCCGTGCAGGTGCATGGGGTGCCACCAGCCGGTCTCGTTGACGAAGGCCGTCACCTGCGTTTGACCGCGTTTGACGGTGATGAGCGGTTCCAGATGGTGGCCCATGGATTGATGGTTCATGGCCGCCACGCCGTTCAGCGCCCAAAAGGGGCCGCGCGGCCCGGCACTCTTCGGCATCGCGCCGTGCATCCCGCCGTCCAGCACCACGTCCTGGCGGACGGCGCCGGCAAGATCGGGTTCGGGCAGCGGGTTGGCGGCCAGCGCGATCGGGGCGTCCAGCGGCGAGTCGCGCAAGGGCGCCTCGGCGCTGTAGGTCAGCCGGGTCAGCCGATAGGCCATGCGCGGGTAGAAACCGTCGACCACGTCGTACCCCTCGCCCGGCTTGCCTTCCATGTCGATCACGAGGTCGGCGCGCTGGCCGGGTCCCAGCACGACCTTGCCGTCCGCCGGGGCGTGCGGGTTCACCGGCTGGCCGTCGAGCGCGATCACCCGCGGCGCGTGCCCCTGGAAGTCGAGCGCGAAGACGCGGGCGTTCGCCGCGTTGATCAGGCGGAGGCGGACACGCTCCCCGGCGCGGACCGGCACGCTGTCCCGGACGGCGCCGTTGATGGTGACGGTGTTGCCGATGCGCCCGGCGTGGGTGGCGTCCATGGGATGGCCGAACCCGCCGGCCAGTTCCGCCTCCCTGGTCAGCCGCCAGTCGCCGAGCAGCCAGAGCAGGTCGCGGTCGACGCGGATCGGCTCGCGCTCCTCCACGATGAAGGCGCCGGTCAGGCCGTGGGCCACCTGCACGCCGCTGTTGACGTGCGGGTGGTACCAGAAGGTGCCGGCGTCCTTCAGCGGGAATTCATAGTCGAACCGCCCGCCCGCTGGCACCGGGGTCTGCGACAAACCGGGCACCCCGTCCATGGCGTTCGGGACGCGCAGGCCGTGCCAGTGGATGGTCGTCGGCTCCGGCAGCGCGTTGGCGAAGGCGATGCGCGCCGTGTCGCCCTGGCGGAAGCGCAGCTCCGGCCCCGGAATGCGCCCATCATAGGCCCAGACCGCCGTGTCGGGAAAGCCCGCCCCCGCCAGATTGACGCGGGCCGGGCCGGCGGACAGGCTGACCGCCGTCCCCTCCCCCACCGCCGCATGGGCCGCGCGCGGCAGCAGAGCGGCCCCGGCCAGCAGGGCGGAGCCGGTCAGCAGATCGCGGCGGGTCAGCGGGAGAAAGGGCGGCACGGCGTCCTCACACGTAGCGGGCCAGGGCGTCGCGCAGGTCGGCCGGCACCGGGGTCGGGCGGTGGCTGTCCTTGCCGACGATGACGCAGACGGCCTCCTGCACGGCGATGCAGCGGTCGCCATCGAAGATCGCCCCCCCCAGGACGACGGAGGTGTTGCCGACCTTGGCCACCCGCGCGCCGACGCGGATGTCCGCCGGGAACAGCAGCTCCGCCTTGTAGTCGATGACGCTGCGCGCCAGCACCACAGTCCAGGGGGACTCGGCGCGGAAACCGCCGCAATCATGGACCAGAGACACGCGAAGCTGCTCGAAATACACGCCGATGGCGTTGTTGTTGACGTGGCCGAGCGCGTCGAGGTCGGCGAAGCGCACATGCTCCGCGATCCAGAAACGGTAGAGGTCGGGGCGGGTCGGATCGGTCATGGTCGCCTGTCGGATGGTGGTTCCGGCCGAATGTGGCCGGTGCGGCGGGCCGGGGCAAGCCCGGGCATGACGGTCATTCCCCGCACCGTCCCGATTTGCCGCGCCAAGCCGGGCGGGCCGGTGTTATAGGAGTCGCACCATACACCCGCAACGGACCGCAAGATGAGCAAGGACAGCACCAACCAGACGGCCGAGGCCCTCTTCGAGAAGGCCCTGTCGGTCGCCGAGAAGCATCTCGAGGCGGCGATCAAGGAAGGCGGGGTTCTCGGCCCCTACATCGCCGTCGCCATGATCGAGGCCGCCGTGAACACCGCCGTGGACGAGACCAGCCACGAGGACGTCATCGACATGCTGCGCGATCTGGCCGCCCAGATCGAAGCGGACGCGGACGAGAGCGAAGAATAAGGTCTGCCGCCGTCACGCGGGGTCCGGCTGCCGGCGCGCTTCGCGCCGGCGCAGGATTTCGTAGACGACGGCGCCCAGGATGGTCAGCGCGATCAGGATCAGCGACAGCGCGTTGACCGCGGGTGTCAGGCCCGTGCGCACCTTCGAGGCGATGTAGACCGTCAGCGTGGTGTCCAGCCCGCGGACGAACAGCGTCGTGTTGTAGTTCTCGAAGCTCTGCAGGAAGGCCAGGAAGGACGCCGACAGGATGGCCGGCGTCAGATAGGGCAGCGTGATCCGCCGGAACACCTGCCCGTGGGTGGCGCCCAGATCCAGCGCCGCCTCCTCCAGCGTCTGGTCGAACCGTTGCAGCCGCGCCAGGAACAGCAGCATCGCGTAGGCCGCGATGAAGCTGGACTGCGCCAGGATGGTCAGGAACAGGCCGCCGGTCACCCCGAACCACTCCCGCCAGAAGACCAGCGTGGAGATGCCGACGATCACCCCCGGCGTCAGCAGCGGCGACACCATCACGGCGTAGAGGAAGGTCCGCGCCCGGCTGTGCAGCCGGTCGAGCAGCAGCGCCGCCGCCAGCCCCAGCGGCACCGCCACGGCGATCACCCCCGCCCCGACCAGCAGGCTGGTGCCCAGCGCCTGCCACATGCGCTGGTCGGCCCACAAGGCGCCGAACCATTGCAGCGTGAAGCCCATCCAGGGGGTGACGGTCGGGAAGCGGCTGCTGTTGAAGGTCGCCGCCGCCATGATCCCCAGCGGCAGGAACAGATAGCCGAAGAACAGGACCAGATAGGCCCCGGTGACCCAGCGGCGGAAACTTGCGGCGGTCATGGCGCGATACCCGTCACTTGGCAATACCCGTCACTTGGCGATGTCCGTAAGACCGACGCGGAACAGCCGCATCATCAGCAGGATGAAGGCGATGCACAGGATCAGCAGGATGAAGGCGTAGGCCGCCCCCTGGTTCCAGTTCCCGCCCTCGAAGAACCAGTTGTAGATGACCTCGGTGAACCAGCGGCTCTGCGGCCCGCCCAGCAGGGCCGGCACGGCGTAACTGCCCGCCGCCAGCATGAAGGTCATGATGCAGCCGACCGCGATGCCCGGCTTGGCGTGGGGGACGACGATGCGGCGGTGGATGCGCAGCCAGCCGGCCCCCAGGTCGCGCGCCGCCTCGATCTGGTTGCGATCCAGCGACTCCATGGCGTTCATGATCGGGAACACCATGAAGAGGATGTAGACGTAGACCATCCCGATGATGACCCCGGCGTCGCCGCCGAGCAGCCGCTGCGGCTCCGAAAACACGCCGAGCCCGACCAGAAGCGCGTTCAACGGCCCGTTGAAGGCCAGGATGATGTACCAGGCGAAGGTGCGCAGCAGCTCGTTGATCCAGAAGGGGACGACGAGCATCAACACGAGCAGGGGCAGGCGCCGCCGCGGCGCCACCTGCGCCATGTAAAAGGCGACGGGGTAGCAGACGGCCAGCGTGACGGCGGTGACGAGGCTGCTCGCCCAGATCGTCTTCAGGAAGATCGCCAGATGGATCTGGTTGGTCCACAGCGTCGCGTAGTTGCGCAGCGTGTAGACGTCCTCCGGCCCACCGGCCTTGCTGGGCGGCAGCGACGGGCGGAAGGAGAAATCCACCATCAGCAATTGCGGCAGCACGACCAGCAGCAGCAGCCACGCGGCCACCGCCAGCAGGATCGCCGCGGTCAGAATCGGACCGTACCGGCGCAGCACGCCGCCCATGACCACTCCCCCACCCGCCGAGCATCTAGGATCGAAAGCCTCTCACGACCGCGGGCCGGAGCGCAAGCGAGGCCATGCCGAGCAAATGACCACACATTTATTACCTTTTTTCGATCCCCGGACTGTGCCCATAGTGGCGCCATGCGTGCATGGCGGACATCCGGCGTGATGAGGGAGGCAACAGCGTGGGTCGCCGCGCTGGTGCTGGTCTTCCACGCCCTGGTCATGGCTACCCACGTCCCGGCGCCGCTGGCCAGGGTGCTGGCGGAGTCCGCGCAGCTCGCCATGGCGGGTTCCATCTGCCATTCGGGTCCCGCGCCCGACGCCTCCGCCGCACAGCACACCGACCATGGTCCCGTTCCCGACGGCACGCCGGGCCACGTCACCTATTGCCCGATCTGCCTGTCGCTGGGCGGCGGATCCCTGCTGGGTCCGGCCATGGCGCCGGCCCCGCTGCCGCCGGCCGGGATCGTGCTGGCCGCCGTTCCGCTCCCCGCGGACGACGAGGCGGGGGCCGGCCGCGCCCCGCGCGCCTTCTCCGCGAGGGCGCCTCCGGTGGGTGTCTGAACCGACACCCTCAGACAGACCCACACCGGAGAGTTTCCATGATCCGCAACACCCGCGGCGCCCTGCTGGCCGCCACCGTCCTCGCTTGCCTGCCCCTGTCCGCCGCCCTCGCCCACACCACGCTGGAGACCAAGCAGGCCCCCGCCGCCAGCACCTACAAGGGCGTGCTGCGCGTCGGCCATGGCTGCGGCAATTCCCCCACCGTCGCCCTGCGCGTGCAGATCCCGGAGGGGGTCATCGCGGTGAAGCCGATGCCCAAGCCCGGCTGGACCCTGACGACCAAGGAGGGCCAGTACGCCAAGGCCTACGACTATTACGGCGAGTCGCTGAGCAAGGGCGTCACCGAGATCGCCTGGACCGGCGGTTCCCTGCCCGACGCCCATTACGACGAGTTCGTCTTCCGCGCCCGCCTGCCCGACGCCGCCCCCGGCACCGTGGTCTATTTCCCCGTGGTGCAGGAGTGCGAGACGGGCGTGCACCGCTGGATCGAGATCCCGGAGCCGGGCAAGACCGACCACGACGTCAAGGAGCCGGCCCCCGGCGTCACCCTGACCGCCAAGCCGTAAGGGGAAACGCATGCGCCGGCTGGTCGTGGGGTGGGTCGCCGCCCTGATGCTGCTGTCCCTGTCCGCGCCGGCCCTGGCGCATGCCGTGCTGGTCGAGAGCGCCCCGGAGGACGGGGCGCGGCTCGACGGCCCGCCCGCCGAGGCCGTGCTGCGCTTCAACGAGCCGGTGCGGCCGGTGTCGGTGAAGCTGATCGGCCCCGGCGGGGTGGAGCATCCCCTGCCCGCCGCGTCCGCCGCCGGGGACGGGGCGCTGCGCGTCGCGCTGCCCGGCGGGCTGGCGGTGGGGACCCACGTCCTCAGCTACCGCGTCAGTTCGGCGGACGGCCATCCGGTCGCCGGATCGCTCCTGTTCGGGATCGGTGCGGAACCGGAACGACCGGCGGAGCTGGGCGGCGCGACCCCGCCGGCCACGCTGCTGGCCGCCGCGGCGCTGCGGGCGCTTCATTACGGAAGCCTGCTCGCCGCGGTGGGGGGTGGGCTGTTCCTGGTGCTGGTGGCGGGGCGGTGGAGTCCGCTGAACCGCCGCCTGCGCCCCGGCCTGTGCCTGGGCGTCGGCGTCGCCGCCCTGGTGGCGGTGCTGAACGCCGGGCTGGCCGGGGCGGTCCTGGAAGGAACGCCGCTGTCCGCCCTGGCCGGCGCCCCGCCCTGGATCGCCGGGCTGACCAGCACGGCGGGGCCGAGCGTCCTCCTGGCCCTGCTCAGCCTGATCGCCGCCGCGCTGGGACTGGCGCTGGAAGACCGCGGGGCGGCGGGCCGCGTCCTGCTGGTCATCGGGGCGGTCGGGGCGGCGCTGGCCCTCGCCACCACCGGCCACGCCGCGACGGCGGAGCCGCGCTGGCTCAGCGTGCCGCTGGTGGCATTGCACGGTCTGGCGGTGGCCTTCTGGATCGGCAGCTTCTGGCCGTTGGCCGTGCTGCTGCGGACGGAGCCGGCGGCGGAGTCGCTGCGGCTGGTCCGCCGCTTCTCGGGCTGGGCGGTTCCGGCGGTGGCCGTCCTGCTGCTCGCCGGGGCGGGGCTGAGCGCGCTGCAGCTCGGCGACCCGAGCGTCATCCTGACCACCGCCTACGGCCAGATCTGGACCGGCAAGATCGTCTGCGCGCTGGCCCTGCTGGCGCTGGCCGCCTTCAACCGGTGGCGGCTGACGCCGCGGCTGGAGGTCATGGGCGGACAGGCGGCGGACCGGCTGCGCGCCAGCGTCCACACGGAGATGGTGGTGGCCGCGCTGGTCGTGCTGTTCACCGCCGGGCTGGGCACCACACCGCCGCCGCGCACCCAGGCCCCGCTGGTCTTCGCCGAGAAGCCGGCGGGCTTCAGCACCGCGGTCGTGGCCCGCGGGCGCACGGCCATCGTCACCGTGACTCCGGCCACGCCGGGGCCGAACCGCATCGAGATGCGCCTGACGGGTCCGGGCGGCGCGCCGCTCGACGCGCTGGAGGTGTCGGCGGAACTGGCCCTGCCCGCCGCCGGGATCGAGGGCATCACCCGCCCCCTGCCGAAGGTGGCACCCGGTGTCTACGCGGCGGACGGGGTGGCCCTGCCGGTGGCCGGGTCCTGGGCGGTGCGGCTCGACGCGCTGGTCAGCGACTTCGAGAAGGTGCCCTTCCGCGCGGCGGTGCCGGTCGGGCGCTGAACCCGGTCAGGCCGGCGCGTCCGGCAGCACCACGGCGTCCTCGGCCCGGAAGGCGATGCGGGCGGGCTCGCCGGGGGTCAGCGGCGGCTCGTCGCCGAGATGCGGGACCTGGACGGTGATGCCGCCCTCCAGGAAGGCGTTGATGAAGGCGCCCTCGAAATCGCGATGGGTGACCCGCGCCTCCAGCGCGTTCTCCGCCCCCGCCCCCGCCGCCATGCGCTCCGGCCGGACGAACAGGGTGGCGCGGTCGCCGGGGGAGAGGCGGCGCGGGTTGCGCCCGATCAGACGGCCGCGGGGCGTGTCCAGGGCGGCCAGCCCGTCCGCCAACTCGGCGACGGTGCCGGAAAAGCGGTTGTTCTCCCCCACGAAGGAGGCGACGAAGGCGGTTTCCGGATGGTCGTAGATCGCCCGCCCGTCGCCCACCTGCTCCAGCACGCCTTTGGACATCACGCCGATCCGGTCGGACATGGTCAGCGCCTCGCCCTGGTCGTGGGTGATGTAGATGAAGGTCACGCCGGTCCGCTTCTGCAGGTCGCGCAGCTCGGCGCGCATGTGCTGGCGCAGCTTCAGGTCCAGCGCCGACAGCGGCTCGTCCAGCAGCAGGACGGCCGGCTCCACGGCCAGCGCGCGGGCGATGGCGATGCGCTGGCGCTGGCCGCCCGACAGCTCCGTCACCTTCTTGTCCGCGGCGTCCGGCAGGGCCACGAGGTCGAGCAGCTTGCGCACCCGCCCCTGGCGCTCCGCCGAGGGCACGCCGCGCACCTCCAGCCCGAAGCCGATGTTCTCCGCCACCGTCATCAGCGGGAACAGGGCGAGGTTCTGGAAGATCAGCGCGGTCGGTCGCTTGTTCGGGCCGATGCCGCGCATGTCGCGGCCGCCGATTCGGATGGTGCCCTCCGTCGGTTCCATGAAGCCGGAGACCATGCGCAGGATGGTGGTCTTCCCGCAGCCCGACGGGCCGAGGAAGCTGAAGAATTCCCCCGCCCCGACCGTCAGCGACACGTCGCGGACGGCGGTGACGGAACCGAACCGCATGGTGACGGACTCGAGCTGGACGTCCTGACTCATAGGCACCTGATTGGAAGTTCCAAACTCCCTCCCCCGTCCCGGGGGAGGGTCGGGGTGGGGGTACCGACGAGGATCGTGGCGCTGATTCTCGGCTTTACCCTCACCCGACGCCTTCGGCGTCACCCTCTCCCGGAACGGGAGAGGGCCGCACTCACGCCGCCAGGAAGCGGTCCTGGTACTCGTTGCGGATGGAGACGTACCAAGCCTCCTGGATCGGCCACCACCACAGCTTCTGCAGCGCGTCGCCCGGATAGGCGTCGGCGAAGAATTGCTTGTTCAGGTCGGACAGATGCGCCTCCGCCCCGACCGCCGTGCTGGAGATGCCGGAGTGATTGGTGTAAAGGGCGCCCGCCTGCGGCGTGTAGAACCAGTTGATCCAGGCGTAGGCCTGCTCCAGGTTCGCCGCCTTGGCCGGAATCGCGAAGCCCTCCATCCAGGCCAGCGCCCCTTCCTTCGGCGCCAGGAAGCGGATCGGCAGACCCTCCTTGCGCAGGGCGACCGCGGACGAATCCCAAGTCTGGCCGATGACGCAGCCGTTGGTGCGGAAGGCGCCCTGGGCCTCGTTCTCGTTCGACCAGAACTGGCCGATGGCCTTCTTGTTGGCGGAGGCGACCTGAAGGATCGCGTCGAAGTTGGCGCGCGCCTTCGCCTCGTCCTTGAACTGCTCGCGGATCGGGTGGGGCAGCTTGCCCTGCCCTTCCAGCCACAGACCGATGCCGATCAGGCCGGAATGGCCGCGCACCGTCACCTTGCCGGCGTGCTCCGGCTTCCACAGGTCACCGTAGCTGGCGGTGCCGTAGGTCAGCGGCGCCTTGGCCTGATCGTAGGCGATGGCCTCGGTCCCCCAGTCCGCGGGGGCGAAGAAGCGCTTGCCGCCGACCACGCCGCCCATGGCGGCGGAGCCCTCGACCGCCGACTTCAGGCAGCCGTCCCACGTGACCTTCGACTCGTCCAGCGGCTGGACCAGCTCGAACTCCACATAGTTCGGCACGCGGTCCACCGTGGGGTGGATGATGTCGAAGCCGGCGCCGCCGGTGGCCTTGAGCTGGTTCAGCAGCTCGTCGTTGGTGCCGTATTCGGTCAGGCTGGCCTTGATGCCGGTCTTCTTCTCGAAGTCGGCCAGCATCTCCGGGCTGATGTAGCCGGCCCAGGAGAAGATCTTGACGCTGCCCGACGCGGCGCGGCCCTCGCGCAGGACGAAGGGGCCGACCGCGGCGACGCCCGCGGCAGCGGCGGTCCCCTGGAGCAGCAGGCGGCGGGTGAAGCCCTTGGCGGCGCGCTGCGTCTCGGCGCTGGAGCGCTGTTCCAGGCTGGTGGTTTCCGGAACCTTGGTCATGGCACCTACTCTCCCCTTTTCTTATTGGCCCGAAATCGTGCCGGCCATGCCGATCGCTGGGCCGATCGCTGGGCCGGCCGCGGGGCCGGTTCAGCCGGACTCCGCCGCAGCGGCAACTGTGCCGCGATATCCGGGCGCCGTCCATGGCTCAAGCGGGAGTGGGCGCAAACTTCATCGACCTGTAACGGCCCGCTCAGCTTTCCAGCATGCGGCGGAGAAGCTCAACGTCCTCGGCGAAGGCGGGGTCGGTGGTGCGCAGCTCCTCCACCTTCTTCACCGCGTGCATCACGGTGGTGTGGTCGCGCCCGCCGAACTTGCGCCCGATCTCCGGCAGGGAGCGGGCGGTGAGCTGCTTGGCGAGGTACATGGCGACCTGCCGCGGGCGGGCCACGGCGCGGGCGCGGCGGGCCGAATGCATGTCAGCGACGCGGATGTTGAAATGCTCCGCCACCCGCTTCTGGATCTCGTCGATGGTGACGCGGCGGTCGTTGGCGCGCAGCAGATCGTGCAGCACCTCCTGCGTCGATTCCAGCGAGATGGCCCGGCCGACCAGCTCGGCGTGCGCGACGATGCGGTTCAGCGCCCCTTCCAGCTCGCGCACGTTGGACGTGATCTTGTGGGCGAGGAACTCCAGCACCTTCAGCGGGATGGCCGCGTTCAGCGCGTCCGCCTTGGCCTGGAGGATGCCCAGCCGCAGCTCGTAGGTGGTCGGGTGGATGTCCGCGACGAGGCCCCAGCCGAGGCGGGAGCGCAGCCGCTCCTCCATGCCTTCCAGATCGGACGGGCTCTTGTCGGCGGAGATGATGACCTGACGGTTCTGGTCCACCAGCGCGTTGAAGGTGTGGAAGAACTCTTCCTGGGTGCTGTCCTTGCCGCTGATGAACTGCACGTCGTCGATCATCAGCACGTCCACCGAGCGGAACTGCTGCTTGAAGGCCATGGTGTCCTTGAAGCGCAGCGCCCGGATGAACTGGTACATGAACTTTTCCGCCGACAGGTAGATCACCTTGCGGTTCGGATCGTTCCGCCGGATCTGCCAGGCGATGGCGTGCATCAGGTGCGTCTTGCCAAGCCCGACCCCGCCGTAGAGGAACAGCGGGTTGAAGGTGACCGAGGTGGCGTCGGCGACGCGCCGGGCGGCGGCGTGGGCCAGCTCGTTCGGCTTGCCCACCACGAAATTCTCGAAGGTGAAGCGGGGGTCCAGCGGCGCGGAGATGTCCGTCCGGTCCTCCAGCACCGAGGCGACCGCCGTTGGCGACTCGTCCGACGCGAAGGAGGGCGGTCCCGCCGAATAGGAGGAGCCGATGTAGGAGGTGGCGCCGTAGGAGGCGGCCCCATAGGAAGCGGATTGGCTGAGCGCCGCGGCCCGCGGGGCGGGCGCCGAGGGGGCCGGACCGCCGCCGACGGCGCCGTCGACCGGATCGGAGTCGCGCGATGGCTCGCCCGCGTCCTCGTCCGACGTCAGCATGGATGGGGCGTTGGCCGAAGCGACCACGACGTCGATGGACAGGACGTCCGGATTCTCGCCGGCCCACAGGTTGCGGATGCGGTCGGCGTAGTGGGTCAGCACCCAGTCGCGCATGAAGCGGGTGGGCACGACGATGCGCACCTCCCCGCCGCGGATGCCGGCGAAGGAAAGCGGCTGCAGCCAGCTGCGGTAGGCGATCTCGCCCACCTCGTCCTTGAGGCGGCCCCGGATGCGGGCCCACTGCTGATCCAACGACGCGCCGACCGACATGCTTCCCCTACCCCGCTCCTTTCCCCCCGGACGGCCCCGCGCCGCAGGGGGCACCGTCCCGCCCGACCGAACCCAGACCCCTTAACTTAGGGCCCGCGCCTTCAAAACGTTCCTCTCCTGAAGACTCCAACGGTGGATGCCTCCCAACTGGACGGCAGCACTATCCCTTCGGCGAAGCTGGACTCCGCCTTTGCCACGTCGAGTTTTAAGAAAAGCATCGCTCCAGGAGCAACGGGTCGAGTCGAGCTTCTTGAGCGTCCCGCAACCTTGCCCGCGGCTTTGAACGTCTCCGTCCCTCAGCGAATGGCGCGTGACATCAAAGACAACATCGGTGCGCCATTCCCAACGGATGGAAAGTCTAATCAGCCGCCCTCGCCGTGGCAATAGGACAGAAAGCGAACGGTCCGGACTGCGGCAAAAATCACGCAGCATCTCCGAAACCCGCCCCTGCCCTTACGAAAGACCAGAACCGCCGGAGGCGAATCGCCGTCCAACAGCCGCGATCCCCTGCCCCGCCGGAGTTCTGCCGGAGGACTCGGAAAGAACGGAGACTGTACTTATCAAAAACGCAAAAAGCCGCGCCCAGACCTGGTGCGCGGCTTTATAACGCCGAGTAAACTCAGAGAGCCTTGATGCGGGCCGACAGGCGCGACAGCTTGCGCGACACGGTGTTCTTGTGCAGAACGCCCTTGGAGGCTCCACGCATCAGTTCCGGCTGCGCGGCCTTGAAAGCCTCAGCGGCTTCAGCCTTGTTGCCGGACGAGATCGCCGTCTCGACCTTCTTCACGAAGGTGCGGATACGGCTGACGCGGTTACGGTTGATCTCCGTACGACGCGCGGTTTGACGAATGCGCTTTTCAGCAGACTTATGATTGGCCATGAAAACCCTACTCCGGACGACACGCCTGTCCCAGTGCGAGGGGGCCTTATACGCTCCAGCCGAATGGGAGTCAAGGCACCGTCCAACACTGTTTCTCGGCAAAGGAAAGATTACGAGATCTTGACGGATTTCTGGTCCTCCCCCGCTAGATACGGGGGAGGAGTCGGGGGATGTCAGCGATGCTTCCAATCCGGCTGACGCTTTTCGGCGAAGGCGGCCATGCCTTCCTTCTGGTCTTCGGTGGCGAAAGTGGAGTGGAAGATTCGGCGCTCGACCCGGATGCCCTCGGACATGGTCGTCTCGTAGGCGGCGTTGACGGCGTCCTTGGCCATCATGACGACCGGGCGCGAGAGCTTGGCGATCTTCTCGGCGACCCGCACCGCCTCGTCCACCAGATCCACCGCCGGCACGACGCGGCTGACGAGGCCGGCGCGCTCGGCCTCGGCGGCGTCCATCAGGCGGCCGGTCAGGCACATCTCCATGGCCTTGGACTTGCCGACGAAGCGGGTCAGGCGCTGCGTGCCGCCGGCGCCGGGGATGGTGCCGATGGTGATCTCCGGCTGGCCGAACTTGGCGGTGTCGGCGGCCAGGATGAAGTCGGCCATCATCGCCAGCTCGCAGCCGCCGCCCAGCGCGTAGCCGGCGACCGCGGCGATGGTCGGCTTGCGGCACTTGGCCAGCCGCTCCCACTTGGCGGTGATGAAGTTGGCCTTGTAGACGTCCATGTAGGAGAAGTTCTGCATCTCCTTGATGTCGGCGCCGGCGGCGAAGGCCTTCTCCGAACCCGTGACCACGATGGCGCCGACGGAGTCGTCGGCCTCCAGCGCGTCCAGCGCCTGGCCCAGCTCGGTCACCAGCAGGTCGGACAGCGCGTTCAGCGCCTTGGGCCGGTTCAGCGTGACGAGCCCGACCGGTCCGCGGATCTCGACGAGAATGGTTTCGTACGGCATGATGCAGCTGGCTCCCGTGGTTTGCCCCCTCGCTCCGGGCGGGGGGCGTTCTGGTTTGCTTTTGGTCTCTTTTGGAGGGATCAGCGCGGAATCAGCGAGAAGCGGACGACCGTGGCCGCCGCCTTCGGGGCGGCGGCGCGGGCCGGCTCGACGAATTCCAGGCGCAACTCCTCACCCTCCCGCAGGAAACTGGCGCCACCGCCCGCCCGTTGCGGGGCGCGGCTCCAGCCGAGCTGCGGCATGGTCTGGTTGTAAAAGGACAGGATCGCGCTTCGGTCCACGGCACCCGCCATGACGGACTGCGCGATGCGCCCGGCGGGCTTGTCGAAGACCAGCGGCGCCTCCTCGGCGGGGGCGAGGCCCGGCATGACCGGCACGTCCCCCATCCCTTCGACGTAGCGGGCGGAGTCGGCTGCCCAAGCGGGGGCCGCCCAGGCGGAGGACGCTGCGGGCAATGGAACCCCGGCCAGACCCGCGAGGGCGGGGCCGGCGAGGAGGAGGGCGGCGAGCGCCGCCCTGGCGGTGGCCGAAGAAGCCGTCATACCCTCCACCTATATCAACGCTGGCGTTGCGGACAATAGAAAGTCGAACGGCCCGACTGGACGATCCGGCGGATGCCCCCGGTCTTCGCCACGTCGCAGCTGCAGCCCGGACAGGGCGCGCCCTCGCGGTCGTAGACCGAGAATTGGTGCTGGAAATAGCCGAGCTCCCCCGACGCCTGCCGATAGTCGCGCAAGGACGACCCTCCCGCGGCGATGGCCCGCTCCAGCACCGCGCGGATCGCCGTGGCCAGCCGCTCCGCCTTGGCGCCGGTCACCGTGGCGGCGATGCGCGTGGGGCTGAGGCGGGCGAGGAACAGCGCCTCCGACACGTAGATGTTGCCGAGGCCGGCGACCACGCTCTGGTCCAGGAGGGCGGCCTTGATGCTGGTCATCCGCCCGGCCAGCCGGGCGGCCAGCACCGGTCCGGAGAATGCGTTGCCCAGCGGCTCCGGCCCGAGCGCGCGCAGCAGCGGGTGCTCGGCGAGAGTCTCCGCCATGGCGAGGTCCATCAGGCCGAAGCGGCGGGCGTCGTTGAAGGTCACCACCGTCCCGGCGTCGGTCTCCAGAACGACATGGTCGTGGGCGCCCCAGGCGGCGGGTCGTTCCGGCGCAATGATCATGCGGCCCGACATGCCGAGATGGGCAATCAGCACCGTCCCGTCGTCCAGATGGACCAGGATGTATTTGGCACGGCGGCGCACCGACTCGACGCGGCGCCCGGTCAGCCGCTCGCAGAAGCCGGCCGGAAAGGGAACGCGCAGGTTGGCGCGGCGCTGGAGCACTTGGACCAGCGTCCGCCCCTCCAGATGCGGGGCAAGACCACGGCAGACGGTTTCGACTTCAGGAAGTTCGGGCATGATGGCAAGGAGGATGGTGGGAAGCGCCGGTTGACGCAAGGGGCACCGGTGAATGCCCGCTGGAAGGCGGGCGCCCACGGCGAAGAGCGGGAACCACAGAGGCACGCAGGCGCAGAGAAGGCCGACCGCGTTCCGGCCTTCACGCCTCTGTGTCTCCGTGCCTCTGTGGTGGAAAAGACCCGCGATCGGCCGGAAGGACGCTGCCCTTATTCGTCCGGACGGTCCACCAGCCTCCGCAAGGCGCGCGCCACCGCTTCGGCCGGGCCGGACCAGTCGCCGCTCCGGGTCTGGCGGAACAGGCGGGCGGTGGGGTACCAGGGGCTGTCGTCCCGCCCCAGCAGCCAGCGCCAGTCCGG
>NZ_JACCJY010000023.1 GCF_014596085.1 Azospirillum tabaci | reverse complement strand
TCTGGGGGAGCTGGCTGCCGGTTCCGTCTGCGTCGGGGCCCGGCCTGTTCGATGACCAGACACTACGCCCCACCGCCCATCCCGGCTGTGGCCTGCACCACACTCGGACGCGGTTTGCTTTCAGCGCGGCATGCTTGACGTTCATCAAGACTCCGTCGGGCAAAGCGGTGTTTTCTCGGCCCCCATGACCACCGACCTCCTCCTCGCCGCCCTGTTCCTGTTCGCCACCCACGCCGTGCCGTCCTGGCCGGGGGTGCGGCCGTGGCTGATCGCCCGGTTGGGGCGGGGCGGGTTCGTCGCCCTGCATTCGCTGGGCTCGCTGCTGGCGCTCGGCCTGTTCGTCTGGGCCTACCGCGAGGCCGGGGGCGGGGAGCCGCTGTTCGTTCCCGCCGGCTGGGCGGCGCCGCTCGTCGTCGCGCTGATGCCGCTGTCCTTCCTGCTGATCACCGCCCGCGTCACCAGCAAGGCTGGCGAGCCCGACGCCCCCAACCCGCCGCGGGGCATCTACCGGATCACCCGCTTTCCCGGCAGCATGGGGCTGCTGCTGTGGGCGCTGCTGCATCTGCAAGCCACCGGGGATGGGCGGCGGGTCGTGCTGTTCGTCGCGATGGTGGCCATCGCCCTGTTCGCCATGGTCAAGAACGACTGGCTGCTGCGCCGCAGCGCTCCCGGGCGGGCCTACCGGGCGGAGACCTCCGCTCTGCCCTTCGCCGCCATCCTGGCCGGACGCCAGAGCTTCCGTCCCGGAGAGATCGGCTGGGGCCGTGTTCTGGGCGCGCTGGCCGCCTACGCCGCGATGATCGCGGTGCATCCCTGGCTGTTCGGGGTCAGCCCGCTCTATTGGCTGTAGCGGGAAGGCCCGCGGCACGCCGTGCCGCTCCGCCTGTTGACGGTCATGACAACAGACCGCACAGGGAGGACAGCGCCATGGAGCATCACACCGGCCCCGACGACCCCCGCGTCCGCGAGCGCGCTCACGCCATCTGGGAGCGGGAGGGCCGTCCCGAGGGGCGCCACATCGAGCATTGGCAGCAGGCCGTCCGCGAGATCGCCGAGGAGGACGCCGTCCCCGGCCCGGAGGCCGGGCTGCAGACCCCCGACAGCGCCAGCGAGCGCGCCCTGCACGAAGCCGCCGAGCACCTGCGCGGCGTGGACGCGCACAGCCACCACCGCGAATCCTCGCCGGCGGACCGCTGACGGCGGCCCGTCGGTCCTCGTCGTCAGTCCTCGTCGTCCAGGGACAGTTGGCGAACTTCAAGCCGGGGGTCGGGCCGTTGGGAATTGGGCTGCGGCAGCGGGCGCGGCTCCGCCGCCCGGCCCGCGGCGGGAGGCGGGGCGGCGCGGGGCGGGCGCAGCGGCTTGTTCACCGTGCCCCGCGGCCCGATGCTTGGCTCGTCGCCGAAATCGGGCAGGGGCGGGCAGCGGTCCATCACCGCGCGCATCAGGACGGCGACGCGGTCCGTCTGCTTGCGCAGACCCTGCCCGCGCTCCCCGTCGTAGAGCGGGTCGTCGAGAAACTTGCGGATCTCCATCAGCGCGCGGAATTCCACCCCCACCGTCTCGTGGGTGCCGATGGGCAGCGCCTTGACCCGTGCGAAGGTGTTGAAGAAGCCGAGGCTCTCCTCCACGAACAGGATCACCATGCGGGCGTGCAGGCGCTCCAGCGCGGTGGTCATCGGGCCGATCAACTCCTCCATCTCCGATGGGGCGGCGTCCAGCCGTTCCTGGGTCACCGCGGCCAGCGAGAAGAAGTCGCGCACCTTGCGGGAGAACTTGCGGTAGCGGCCCATCCCGCCGACCGACACGCGCTCCCGCGCCGCTGCCGCCAGATCCGCGCATTTCTTCAGCATGTCGTCGAGCCGCATCAGCATGCGGGCGACCTCGCGCTGGCGCTGGGCCGCGCTGACCATGGGGGCGGGCGGGGCCTGCCGGCGGGGAGGGGAGGGGCGGCCGATCATCAGACCATGGTTATCCCGATCCGGTCCGCCGGGTCTAGTTCGCCGTTCGGACGTTCAGCACCCGTTCGCTGCCGCCGCGCAGGACGGTCACCTGCAGCGGCGTGCCGGCCCGCACCAGACCCATGCGGTTGCGGAAGTCGGTGGCGCTGCGCACCGGGCGCCCGTTCACCGCGGTCACCACGTCGCCGCTGCGGAAGCCGGCGCGCTCGGCGGCGGACCCGCGCTCCACCTGGGCGATGACCGCCCCGGCGTCGCCGGCCAAATTCATGCTGTCCGCCAGGTCCGGGGTCAGGTCCTGGATGGAGACGCCCAGCCGGCCGCGCCGCACCTCGCCATACTCGACCAGCTGCTCCATCACCGAGCGGACGATGCTGACCGGCACGGCGAAGCCGATGCCGACCGACCCGCCGGCCGGGCCGATGATCGCGGTGTTGATGCCGACCAGCTCCCCGTTGAAGTTCACCAGCGCGCCGCCGGAGTTGCCGGGGTTGATGGAGGCGTCGGTCTGGATGAAGTCCTCGTACCCCTCGATCTTCAGCCCGCTGCGGCCGAGCGCCGAGACGATGCCGGAGGTCACCGTCTGGCCCAGCCCGAAGGGGTTGCCGATGGCGACCAGGAAGTCGCCGACCTTGAGCTGGTCCGAATCGCCCCAGGGCAGGGCGGTCAGCTTCTCCGCCTCGATCTTCAGCAGCGCGATGTCGGTCGCCGCATCCCGACCGACCAGCTTGGCGCGCAGGCGGCGGCGGTCCTTCAGGGTGACGGCGATCTCCTGCGCGTTCTCCACCACATGGGCGTTGGTGATGACGTAGCCGCGCCGCGCGTCGACGATGACGCCGGACCCGGCGCTGACCTGCGGGCGGGCCTGCTGTTCGGGGACGTTGAAGAAACGGCGGAAGAAGGGATCGCGCAGCAGCGGGTTCTCGGCCTGCGGCGCCCGCGACAGGACGGCGATGTTGACGACGGCGGGGGTCACCTGCTCCAGCATCGGCGCGATGGTCGTCACCCCGGTGACCCCGGCGGGCAGGGCCGCCGCTGCAGGGGCAGGGGCCAGACCCGCGCTCGGAACGCCGATCCCCAAAAGCCCGGCCACGCACGCCGCCCCGGCAAACCGAAGCGCCGCGAACCGAAGCGTCGTCCTCATCGGCATCTTGTCCCCGTTCCTGTTGTTCCGTACCGCGTTGGCGCGGCTGATGTGGGCGAGCGGCGCCTGTGGGTCAAGCCTGCGCGCCCTTTGCCCCGCCGCTCGGCCAGCGCCGGGGTGGTGGAGTATAGGGCAGCGGCGGCGGCGGGAGAATCCTCCATACCGCAGCTCCGCCTTCTTTCCCAACTCCGCCCCGGTGAGCGGCTTCCATGATTGGTTGCATGACGAGGGGGTGCGTCACCGCGCACCACCCATGACTTCATTAAGACTTTGTTCAGCGGGATCTGCGAGGCAGAGATGTGTAGGATTTGCCTGAAATCCAGGCCATGTCTGGTGTAACCTCAGTTTTCCTAAGACGTGCTTTCCTCCATGGCGGATTCTCAACAGCGGCCCGCCGACGGTGACGACGATGAGCGATGTTCCTCTGATGGAACTGACCGAGCATGACTACCTCCAGATGGAGGAGGCGCTGTCGCAAACCGCGCGCGGCCGCGCGTTCCTGCGCATGCGCGACCGACGATCCCGCGTGGTCGCGGTGGACGAGTTCCACCGGCTGACCGGCGCGCTGGAGCAGCAGGTCAACCGGCTGCGTGGGGTGGACTCCGGCGCCTTGCCCCGTCCGGTGCCGGGAGGCGGGATGGGGGATGGCCTGCAGCTTCAGCAGGAGCTGATGTCGATCACCCAGGTGGTGCGCGAGACGCGCAGCGACATCGCCGCGCTACGCCCTGCCGACACCGGGTCGAACCGCATCGAGGCGGCGACCGGCGAGCTGGACGAGATCGTCGCGGCGACCGAGCGCGCCACCACCGACATCCTGAACGCCACCGAGAAGATCCAGGAGATCACCCAGAGCATTCCGCGCACCGATCCCGACATCGCGGAGATGGTCGACGCCATCGACGCCTGGAGCATCGAGATCATGACCGCCTGCGCCTTCCAGGACATCACCGGTCAGCGCACCACCAAGGTGGTCAACACGCTGCGCTACATCGAGCAGCGCGTGAACACGATGATCGAGATCTGGGGCGTCGACCGCATCGCCACCGCCTCGGAAACCGCGTCCATGGGCGAGGGGGCGTCCCACCGCAAGCTGGGCGACACCCGGCCCGACGCGCATCTGCTGAACGGCCCGCAGCTCGGCGGGCCGGAGGTCAGCCAGGACGACATCGACGCCCTGTTCGACACATTGGCCACGCAGATCCCCCAGGTGCTGGAACGGGCCGAGCCGGCGGAGGCGCCCGCACCGCCCCCACCCCCTCCTCCGCCCGCCGCTGCGAAGCCGGCCCCGCGACCCGCCGCCCCGGCGCCCGAACCGTCGGGCGGCGGCAGCGAGATTTCGCAGGCCGACATCGACGCGCTGTTCGCCTGAGGCGCCGATGGCGAACGACGGCTCCCACAAGTCCCGGATACGCTTGAGCCAGGAGCAGCTGGACCGGGTGTGCGAGCGCCATGTCCGCTTCACCGAGGGGCGGCCCAACGGCGCCCGCGCCAACCTGCCCTTCTTCGACCTGACCGGGCTCGACCTGTCGGGCCGCAACCTGACCGGCGCGCACCTGTCCGGAGCCATCCTGCGCGACGCCCGGATGCGGGGAACCATCCTCGACCACGCCGACCTTTATGGCGCGGACCTGCGCGGCGCCGACCTGACGGAAGCCCGCCTCTACCGCACCGACCTGCGCGGCGCCAACGTGCGCGGCGCCATTCTGGACGGCGCGGTGATGGTGGAGGTCGACCTGCGCGACGGCAGCGTCGCCAACCGCAGCGCGTCCGGCGAGCTGAAGGTGGTCGGGTTCGAACCGGGACCGGCGGACATGGCCTCGGCCAAGCTGACCAACGCCGACATGGCCCGCGCCAAGCTGTCGGGCAGCTTCGCGCGGGCGGCCGACTTCACCAATTCCCGCCTGTCGGGCGCGCGGCTCCAGCGCACCGACCTGCGCGACTGCAATTTCTCCGGCGCCGACCTCCAGGGGGCCGACCTGAACGGCGCCGATCTGCGCGGCGCAATCCTGGACGGCGCCAAGGTGTCGGAACTGGACCTCGTCACCTCCATCCGCACCGACGAGGAGGCCGTGGCCGCGGCCCAGGCGCCCCCGCCCATCCTGGAACCGGACGAGGATCCGGCGGCGGAGCCCGCCCACCCGGCGATCGCGGCGGCGGACATCGAGGTTCTGCTGCACCAGCACCTGCTGTGGCTCGGCACCAGCGGCCAGAAGGGGCGCCAGCTCGACCTGACCGGCCTGAACCTGGACGGGGCCGATCTGTCGGGCAAGGTGCTGACGCTCGCCAAGGGCTCCGGCGTGCGGCTGCGCCACGCCCGGCTGAACGGCGCGCAGCTCCAGGCGGCCCAGTTCGACGGGGCCGATCTGCGCTCCGCCGACCTGCGCGGCGCCGACCTGCGCGGCGCGAAGCTGGACCGCGCGATCCTCATCGACGGCTGCCTGGACGGAGCCAATCTGGGGCTGCTGCTGATCAGCGCCGGGGCGAAGGTGATGCGCGCCTCGCTGGTGCGCGCCCGCATGGCCGGCGCCTCGCTCAGCGCCACGAACATGAAGGGCTGCGACTTGACGCTGGCCGACCTGACCGGCTGCGACCGCAGCGGCGCGATCTTCGACGAGGCCATCCTGGACGGCGCCCGGCTGGGCAGCGCGTAAGGGTTCGGACCGATTCACCACAAAGAAAAAGCCCCTCCCCGGCGGACCGGGAAGGGGCTTTTTTCCGGCTGCGACCAGCGCGCGGCTAGGTCGCTCCCTGGGTGACGATCTGGCCTCCCGGCGCGACGCCCGGCTGGCCGGTGACGGGCTCCGTCACCTGATGGGTGATGGTCGCCGGAGCGGACTCCGGGCTCATCAGCGACATGCTGACGGTCGGGGTCTTCCATTCAAGGCTGTCGAACGCGCCGCAATGGCCGCACAGGCCGCCCCAGCTCGGGCTGACCGCGTTGCAGGCGGTGCAGGTCCAGGCTGCGTCCGCCGGGGCGTTGGCCGCCTGGGCCAGCCAAGCGCGTGCCGCCTCCTCGTCCTGCCGCTCCGCCCGCTCCAGCTCGGCCAGGAGCTGGAAGACGCGGCGGGAGGGCCGCATCTCCAGGGCCTTGGTCAGGTGGGCGCGGGCCTCGCCCCACAGCTGGGCGTCGAGGGCGGCGCGGGCCACGGCGAGCAGCGACTCGACGTCGTTGGGGGCGTGGTTGCGCAGCTTCTCGAACAGCTTGACGCGGGTCATCGGGTCGTAGCTGGAGACCACCTCCCGGTAGGCCGAGGTCAGATCCGGGTGCGGGTTGACGCGCCAGCAGCGCTCGATGGTCTTGGCGGCGTTCTTGTGCTTGCCGACCGCCATCTGCAGACGGGCCGCGCGGGCCGCCGCCGGGACGAAGCCGGACAGCAGGTCGTGCGCCGCCTGGGCGTGCGACAGGGCCGAGTCGGACCGGCCGCGGCGCTCCGCCTCGAAGCTGCGCTCCAGAAGCAGGGTGGCGCGGTGGCGGCGGCCGTCGTCGGGGTTGATGGCGCCGGCCTGGACGGCCTGCTGCAGCGTGCCTTCCGCCGCCGCCCATTCGCCCGAGCGGGCTTCCAGGTCGTACAGCGTGCCGAGCAGCCAGGGCGTGTTGGGCTGGAGCGACTGGGCGCGGCGGGCGAGCTGCAGCGCCTCCACCCGGTCGCCGGCCTTCAGCGACTGCGTCAGCAGGCCGCGCAGGCCGAGGAAGGCGGTCTCCGGCCGGTCGAGCATGGCCGTGAAGTACTCCTTCGCCGCGCGGTCGTCTCCCTGGAGCTGGGCGGCCTGGGCCGACAGCAGCATGGTCAGCGGCGGCTCGTTCAGCAGCCCGTCGGCCTTGCGGGCCATCTTGCGGGCGGTCGTGGCGTCGCCGGCGGCGACGGCCACCATGCCGCGGGTCAGCGCCTGATAGCCGCGCTCGCGCCGGCGCGACCGGCGGTAGCGGCCGAAGTTGCGCGGCGCGCCGAGGATGGCGCGGGCCAGCCGGTACAGGACGATGCCCGCCGCCAAGGCGGCGACGCCGATCAGGATGGCGATGCCGAAGCCGGTCTCGACGACGTAGCCCTGCCAGTTGATGGCGACGGTGCCGGGGTGGTTGGCCAGCCAGACCGCGATCGCGACGACGATGGCGACCTTGATGATGAACCAGATGGCGCGTGTCATTGGGCCGCTCCCTTGACCCCGGCGGACTGCGACATCAGGCCGATGGCGCGGTTGGTGAGCTGCTGGCCGGCCTCGTTGGCGGCCAGGCGGGCCTTGGCGTCGGCGATCCACGGGGCGGCGACCTGCGCCGCCGGACCCTTCAGGGCCGCCAGCTCGTTGACCGCGCCGCCGAGGTTGCCGGCCTGCAGCGCGGCTTCGGCGCGGGCGACCACCGCCGAGGCGCTGTCGCCGACCGCGTCGCCGCCCGAGCGGCGCACGGTGACCAGCGTGGCGATCTTGCCGGTGACCTGCTCCACCCAGTCGTTGCCCTCGCCCTGGTTGTCGGCGCGCACGATGTCGGAGGCCATGGCGCTGAAGCGGTCGGTGAGCTGCGGCTGCGTCGGCACGCCCTTGGCGGCGTAGCCGGCCACGGCCTCCAGCGGCTGCGTCACCTGCGCGTCGCCCGACGCCACGGCACGGACGGCCTGGAGTTCCTGCTGGAACGGCTGCCCGGCGGCCAGAGCGGAGCGCAGCTGCCCGGCGGCGAGCACCAGCGCCTGGGCGGCGGCGGCGGTGTCGCGGCGGGATTCCACCGCCTGGTTGACGGCGGCCAGCTCCTGCTTCAGCGCGTCCACCTCCTGGCGGATCTGCCCGGCGGCCTGGGCCTCGCTGCCCACCGCGTCGACGCGCTGCTGGACCTGACCGAGTTGCTCGGTCAGTTGGGCGACGCGCGGGTCGGGCTCGGCCGGGGCGGCGGCGGTGGCCTGCGGACGCTCTTCGAGCTGCTGGATGCGGGCGGCAAGCTGGCCGACGGCGTTGTCCAGCGTCTGCTGGTCGATGCCGGCGGCGGCGTTGCCCTCGGCCGGGGCGGCGGGGCGCTGCTCCAGCTTGGCGAGGCGCTCGGACAACTGCTGGATCTGGTTGCGCAGGGCCGGGTCGGGCTGCGGCGCGGGCGCCGTGGCGGCCGGACCGGCGGCGGGTCCGCCAGCGGTGGGCCAGCCGGGGACGCGCGGGCCCCACCAGGGCTGCGACAGGGCGGCGGCGCCGACCAGCAGGGCGATCAGCGACACGGCGGTGGCGAAGCCGGCGCCGGACTTGCGCTCCTCGCGCGGCGCCTCGTAGCGCGGCGGCTCATAGGAGGAGGCGGTGTAGGCGGGGGCGGGGGGCTCCACCGGGGGCGGCGGCTCGCTCTTGATCCCCTCGGACTTGAAGGGATCGGCCTTGGCCTGCTCGATCCGGGTCTCCTCGACCTTGACCTCTTCGGACCGGATCTCCTTGCCCTTGTTCGTCTCGGCCTTCACGTCGCCGCCGGGCAGCGTGTCGGCGGCGCCCGGCAAAGTGGAGGGCGGCAGAGTGTCCGCGGCGGGCGGCAGGTCCGTGGCCGGCACCGGGCCACCGCCCGGCAGCGTGTCGGCGCCCGGCAGGGTGTCCTCGGCCTTGACGGGCTCGGCGCTCCCGGGGAGGGGGGCGGCGGACGCGATGATGGCGGCGTCCGGCGGCAGCGGCGTCACCGAATCGGCGGCGTCGGGAGCGTTGCGGTCCTCGCTCGGCGTGGCGGCTTCCAGGTCGGCTTCGCTCAGCTTGATCCGGTGCTTGGCGGCGGAGGCGCGAAGGTCGGCGTGGCGGGCCAGCGGAATGGCGCCGCGCTTCTTCCAGCCCTGCACCGTGGTGACCGGGATGTCCAGCTTGTGGGCCATGGGGCGGATGCCGCCGAAGCGTTCGATGATGCGTTCGACGGCGGGGCCGCCGGCCACTTGGTTCTGGTCGGGCGTCTGGTTCTGGTCGGACGGCGTGTGGCCGTTCGGGTCAGCCTCGTGTTCGGAGCCTGGGCGAGAGGTCATTGGGTGCCTTCTGGTCGCAGTTGTTCTCAACGAACGCCACACAAGCCCCCAAGCGGATGCGCTCAAGCCCGGCCCGTGCCGCCGGATGGTTCCGGCAGCAGGCCGAGCAGCGAGTCCTGCTCCGGCCGTGGCGCCACCCGTACGTTCTGCCACGGTGTCACTCCCAGCTCACCGTACGCGCGGGCAGCCTCCGCGACCGCGGGGCTGAGGCAGAGCGCGTCCACTGTACGACAGCGGTCGATGAGCCCGGCCTCGGCGACAAGCCTAACAAACGAACGGGCGGTACGGGGAGAGAAAAACAACACGGCGTCCAGTGTTCCCGTACGCAACAGCGCCGCCGTGCCGTCCGACAGCCGCGCGCTCGGAACGGCGTCGTACAGCGTTTCCCGCAGGATGGAAAATCCGGACAAGCCCAGCATGGCCGACAGGTCGCCGGCGAGCTTGGTTCCTGCGACATGAAGTAGCGGACCCGCCGCTGCGGCGCAGCGTCGGCGCACCAGATCGGCCAGCGCGTACACGTCCCCGGACGCGCTTTCCACCTGGGTGAAACCGGCCTCGCGGGCGGCGGTCGCGGTGGCGTCGCCGACCGCATAGACCGGACGGTCAAGCCGGCCTGTACGTCTGGTGTAGCCCCGTACGCCGTTTGCGCTGGTGAAGAGGAGGGCCTGTACGTTCCCGATGTCCGGCTCCGGCCCGTCCAGCCAGCGGATCTCCAGCATCGGCTCCACCGACACGGTGAAGCCCAGCGCGCGCAGATGGGCCGCCAGCGGCTCGGAATCCTCCGCCGGACGGGTGACGAGGATGTGAGGGCCCGCCATCGCCGGCCGCCCGTCAGCTCTTGAAGAAGTCGGGCGGCAGGACCGCCTTAATCTCCGCGCCGGCGTCTGCGCCGATGGCGGCGGCGTCGCTTGCGTTGCCGCTGCGCTCCGCCCGGAAGACCTGCCGCCCGTCGTTGGACAGCACCTTTGCCTTCAGATGCAGCCGGTCGCCGTCCAGCGTGGCCAGCGCCGCGATGGGGGTGCGGCAGGAGCCGTCGAGCATGGCGAGGAGCGCGCGTTCCGCCGTCACACGGGCCGCGGTGGCGGCGCAGTTCAGCGGGGCGAGGAGGGCTCGGGTGGCGTCGTCGGCGCTGCGGATCTCGATGCCGATGGCGCCCTGGGCGACGGCGGGCAGCATCTCCTCATGCTCCAGCACGGCGGTGATGCGATCGGTCAGGCCGAGGCGGCGCAGCCCGGCGAGCGCCAGCAGGGTGGCGTCCACCTCCCCGGCCTCCAGCTTGGCGAGGCGGGTCTGAACGTTGCCGCGGAAGGGCACGACCGTGAGGTCGGGCCGCCGCTCCAGGATCTGGGCCTGACGGCGCAAGCCCGCTGTGCCGACGACGGAGCCGGCGGGCAGCGTGTCCACCGTGTGGCCGCCCCGCGAGAAGAAGGCGTCGCGCGTGTCCTCGCGCGGCAGGAGCGTGGCGATCTCCAGCCCCTCCGGCATCCAGGTCGGCACGTCCTTCATCGAATGGACGGCGAGGTCGGCGCTGCCTTCGAGCAGCGCGTCCTCCAGTTCCTTGGTGAACAGGCCCTTGCCGCCGGCTTCGGCCAGCGTGCGGTCGAGGATGCGGTCGCCGGTCGTCTTGAAGACGACGATCTCGATGGCGCCGGGGGCGGCCAGATGCGGGTGCGCCGCGATCAGCCGGTCGCGGGTCTCGTGGGCCTGCGCCAGCGCCAGCGGGCTGCCGCGCGTGCCGATGCGGAGCGGTTGGGTCATGAGGTCAGTGTTCTAGGCGATCCACTGCGGTTTGCAAGCCCTGGTGACAAGCGCGTTAGTCTTTGGCGAGAGGGGAGGCGCGGCGCGCCGTGACCACCATGCGGCGGCTGTCCACCGTCCAGGGAGCGTTCTCGAAATCGCCGGCCAGCCGCTCCACGGCAAATCCGGCGGCCTCCAACATCAGCTCCAGCTCGTAGCGGAAGATCATCCGCCAGGTGAAGCCGTATTCGGTCACCGCGATCTTGCCATCCGGCAACAGCTCGTCGTACCAGCCGTGGATGCGCTGGCACTGCCGCTCGTCCAGGCGGGTGGCCAAGCTGTTGCGGATGTAGCGGTTGCCGCTGTGCGGGTTGCGCCGCGGCTCCGACGGGCTGGGCTTCGTCTCGGCGTCCATCGGCAGGGTCAGCGGGTTCATCACGTCCAGCGCCAACACGCCGCCCGGCGCCAGATGGGCAGCGGCGGCGGCCAGCGTGCGGCGCTCCGCCGTCAGGTCGGGGATCAGCATCAGCACGTTGAAGGGAACGACGGCCAGCCGGAAATCCCGCGCCGGCAGATCCAGCGCCGCGGCGTCCTGCCGCACCAGATGGACGCGGTCCCGCACCTCCGGCGCCTCGCGCGCCAGCTTGGCGCGGAGCTGGTCGAGCATGGCGGCGGAGACGTCCACCGCCCATACGTCATGCCCGTCGCGGGCCAGCGGGATGGTCAGGCGCCCGGTGCCGCAGCCGATCTCCAGAACCGGGCCGCCCGCCTCCGCCGCGCGCTCCTTGTAGAAGGGCACGTCGCCGAGGATGCCGAGGCGGGCCAGAGTCGCCGCGTGCTCGGCCCGCGCCTCGCCGATCTCCAGCGACGGGTAATCGCCGTCGTAATAGACGATGCTGGCGTCGTCGTCGGGGACGTCCTTGTTCATGGGCGCCTGAACAGCCTGAAAATTCCGGGCCAAGACCCTATACCAGAGCGGTGGAGACGGCTAGTTTGACGGCCATCATGATCGTTCTTGGAATCGAAACGAGCTGCGACGAGACGGCGGCGGCCATCGTGACCGACGCGCGGGAGATCCGCGCCGACGTGGTGCTCTCGCAGCTGGACGACCACACGCCCTATGGCGGGGTGGTGCCGGAAATCGCCGCGCGCGCCCATCTGGAGCATCTGGACGGGCTGATCCGCCGCGCCATGGCGGAGTCCGGGCTGGGCTTCGCCGACATCGACGCCGTGGCGGCGACCGGCGGGCCGGGGCTGATCGGCGGGGTGATCGTCGGGGTGATGACCGCCAAGGCCATCGCCGCGGCGCGCGGGCTGCCCTTCGTCGCGGTGAACCATCTGGAAGGCCACGCGCTGACCGCCCGGCTGACCGACGGCGTGCCCTTCCCGTATCTGCTGCTGCTGGTGTCCGGCGGGCATTGCCAGCTTCTGGTCGTGGAGGGGGTGGGCCGATACCGGCGGCTCGGCACCACCATCGACGACGCGGTGGGGGAGGCGTTCGACAAGACGGCCAAGCTGCTCGGTCTCGGCTATCCCGGCGGGCCGCTTCTGGAGAAGGCGGCGGCGCTGGCGACGAATCCGGGCCGCTTCGACCTGCCGCGCCCGATGGTCGGGCGCCCCGGCTGCGATTTCTCCTTCTCCGGCCTGAAGACCGCGGTGCGGCGCCATGTCGAGGAGCTGGGGACGCCGCTGTCGGCGGAGGATCGAGCCGACCTCGCCGCCGCCTTCCAGAACACGGTGGCCGAGGTGATGGCCGACCGCTGCGCCCGCGCCATGCGCCGGTTCAAGGAGATGCACCCGCAGGGCGGCGCCCTGGTGGTGGCCGGCGGCGTGGCCGCCAACAAGACGCTGCGCGCGCGCCTGCAGAAGCTGGCCGACCGCGAGGCCATGCCCTTCGTGGCGCCGCCGCTGCGGCTGTGCACCGACAACGCGGCGATGATCGCCTGGGCGGGGATCGAGCGGCTGCGGCTGGGCCAGACCGACCCGCTGGACTTCGCGCCGCGCCCGCGCTGGCCGCTCGACCCCAGCGCGAAGCCCGCCATCGGCAAGGCCGGGGTCGGCTCCGGCGTGAAGGCGTGAGGGCGCGTTCCATGGCTCTGACTTTCCGCAAAGCCGGGCGCGACGACGTGCCGGAGATCGTCCGGCTGACCGCCGACGACGCCCTGTCCACCGGCGGCGACGTCTACGGCGAGCCGCTGGACCCGCTCTATTGGGACGCCTTCGACCGCGTGGCGGCCCAGCCGGGCAATTCCATCGTGCTGGCGGAGCAGGACGGGCGGATCGTCGGCTGCTTCCAGTTCACCGTCACCCACGGGCTGGCCCGCCGGGGTGCGGCGCGGGCGACGGTGGAGGCGGTGAAGGTGGACGGCGCGTTGCGCGGCCAGGGGATCGGCAGCGCCATGATGCGGCACGCCATCGCGCTGGCCCGCGCCGAGGGGTGCGTGATGGTGCAACTGACCAGCCAGACCCGGCGCATCGACGCCCACCGCTTCTACGAGCGGCTGGGCTTTCGGGCGAGCCATGTCGGGATGAAGCTTCTGTTGACACCGGAGGCTTGACCGTCCGGCTTGCGGACCGGGGACGCTCCGCCTAAACAGGCGGGAAAATCCTTGAAGCCACAGTATCAAAAACGGGGGGCATCCATGGCGGCGACGGACTTCCGGCGCATCGGCGTGATCGGTGGCGGGGCCTGGGGCACGGCGCTGGCTCTGGCCGCCCTGCGCGCCGGGCGGGAGGCCCTGCTGTGGGCGCGCGAGCCGGCGGTGGTCGGGTCGGTCAACGCCGCGCGGGAGAACCGCGACTATCTGCCAGGCGTGACCTTGCCCGCCGAGCTGCGCGCGACCGGCGATCTGGCCGAGGCCGCCGCCTGCGACGCCATCCTGCTCGTCACCCCGGCCCAACATCTGCGCAGCGCCTGCGCCGGCCTCGCCGCCCATTTGCGGGCGGGCACCCCGCTGGTCATCTGCGCCAAGGGGATCGAGCTGGACAGCCACGCCCTGATGAGCGAGGCCGCCGCCGCCGCGCTGCCGGCGGGGACTCCGCTGGCCGTGCTGTCCGGCCCGACCTTCGCGGCGGAGGTGGCGCGCGGCCTGCCGACCGCGGTGACGCTCGCCTGCGCCGACGCCGCGCTGGGCGCCCGGCTGGTCGAGGCGCTGGGCAGCCGCACCTTCCGCCCCTACCTGTCCGACGACGTGGTGGGGTCGCAGATCGGCGGGGCGGTGAAGAACGTGCTGGCCATCGCCTGCGGCGTGGTGGAAGGCCGCAAGCTGGGCGACAACGCGCGGGCGGCGCTGATCACCCGGGGGCTGGCGGAGATCACGCGGCTGGCCCTGGCGCTCGGCGGGCGGCCGGAGACGCTGATGGGGCTGTCGGGGCTGGGCGACCTGACGCTGACCTGCTCCAGCCTGCAATCGCGCAACATGTCGCTGGGCGCCGCTCTGGGGGAGGGCCGGACGCTGGCCGAGGTGCTGGCGGAGCGCCGCTCCGTCGCCGAGGGCGTCTACACCGCCGCCGCGGTGGTCGGGCTGGCCGGGAAGAAGGGCGTGGACATGCCGCTCTGCGCCGCCGTGGACGCCATCCTGAACCACGGCGCCGGGCTGGACGCGACGATCGACGGGCTGCTGTCGCGGCCGTTCCGCGAGGAGGGACGCTGAGGGGAGGGGGCGCCACGAAGGCCCGGAGGGCAGGTCATCCATTTCCGGAATGGTTGCATGTCCGGATGGATTGTGCGAGGTTTCACGCCTTCACAATCGGAGTCCGTTTTATGCTTGTCCCGCCGCACCCGCTCGCTCTGTTGGCGTTCCGCGCCGCCGCTTTGCTGGCCGCCGGGCGGATGATCGCCGCGGACCGGAGCGCGGACGGGCGAAAACAGCGCGGCGCCTGAGAGAAACCGCCGCAAGGCCGATCCAGCGCGTTCCGGCCGTCCACCGCCGCTGCGCGCACCCTTCCTCTGGCTGCACCGCTGAGACAACCCCGCCTGCGGAGAGGCCGCGTGTCGCGGCACCTTCCGCGGCGGTCGCGGCTGCGCTAGGCTCCCGCCCGACCGAACGGGAGACCCACCCATGCTGTACATGTTCCATTGCACCGACAAGGCCGGCGCCGCCCAGGTTCGGGCCGACAACCGCCCGGCCCATCTGGCCTATCTGGAGGCGCACGCCGACCGCCTGTTCGCCGCCGGCCCGCTGCTGTCCGACGACGGCCAGGGAATGGCCGGCAGCCTGCTGATCGTGGAGTGCGCCGACGAGGCCGACGCCAAGGCGTTCGCCGCCAACGACCCCTACGCCCAGGCCGGGCTGTTCGAGAACGTGGAGATCCGGGCGTGGCGCCGGGTCTACCCGAAGTCCTGACCGGGGGCGGACGGCGATGGCCCGCTGGCTTCTGAAGTCGGAGCCCTTCAAATATTCGTGGGAGCGCATGGTCGCCGACGGCACCACCCATTGGGACGGCGTGCGCAACCATCAGGCGTCGAACAACCTGAAGGCCATGAAGATCGGCGACCGCGCCTTCTTCTACCACTCGAACGAGGGGTTGGAGGTGGTCGGCGTCGTCGAGATCGCGCGGGAATACTACCCGGACCCGAGCGACGAGGCGGGGCGCTTCGGCATGGTCGACGTGCGGGCGCTGCTGCCCGTGAAGACGCCGGTCACGCTGAAGACGATGAAGGCCGACCCGCTGCTTCAGGGCATGGCCCTGGTCAAGCAGTCGCGCCTGTCGGTCTGCCCGGTGTCGGACGCCGAATGGGCGCATGTCTGCGCACTGGCCGGGATCGAGGCGTGACGGTTCTTCGGAACTCTTGAGAGCTGCCGTCTGCGGCGGCGGATCAGTCCGCCGGTTCGCAGATGGCCGCCTGGAAATCCTGTGTGGCCTGGAGCATCCGGCGGGCCAGCGCCTGCATCTCCGCCGCGGCTCCGGCGAAGCCCGCGTCTTGCCCGAACGGCGCCAGGGCCGCGGAGCCGGACGCCTCGAACTCGGCCAGCGACGCCGTGCGCAGGGCGGCGTCGATCACCATCAGGCTGGTGCGGCTGCCCATCTCCGACAGGCGCCCGGCCAGTTCCATGCCGTGTCCGGCGCCGCCACCAGTGGTGCCGTTTCCGGTGTTGCCGTCCGCGTTGGCCATGCCGGTGCCTTGCTGTGGGTGAACGGCATGCACGCTAACGATGCGGCGGTTAAGACCGGGTTAAGCGGACCTCCGGAGGGCGCCATCATGCTTTCGTGCTATGCGCGACAAATAGTCGCGCGGTCGCGCCGCCGCGGATGCCGGTGAATTCAAAAGAACGGGCGGTGCGCTGCAACAAAGTGGAGCGGAAAGCCCCGATGGAGGGGGCGGACAATCAGCCGTTCTGCTTGTGGTGACGGGAACTTGTGTGGATAATGTCCCGCAACAGGAGCGGCCGGAAACCGCTCCCCAACAGCCCTTCAGGGCGTAACCAGAAGCACTACGGGGGAATCGCGAGCCAATGTCCGACAATTCGTTTTTTCCTGTTAAGCCGGAAATCGCCAAGACCGCTTACGTGGACGAAGCCGCCTACGCCCGCCTGTACGAGCAATCGATCAACGATCCGGAAGCCTTCTGGGGCGAGCAGGGCAAGCGCATCGACTGGATCAAGCCCTACAGCAAGGTGAAGGACGTCAGCTACACCGGCGATGTCCACATCAAGTGGTTCTACGACGGCACGCTGAACGTGTCCGCCAACTGCGTCGACCGCCACCTTGCGACGCGCGGCGACCAGACCGCCATCATTTTCGAGGGCGACGATCCGGGCGTTTCCAAGCACATCACCTACAAGGAACTGCACGAGCAGGTCTGCCGCCTCGCCAACGTTCTGAAGAAGAACGGCGTCAAGAAGGGCGACCGCGTCACCATCTACCTGCCGATGATCCCCGAGGCCGCCTACGCCATGCTGGCCTGCGCGCGCGTCGGCGCCATCCACTCCATCGTGTTCGGCGGCTTCTCGCCGGACAGCCTGAAGGACCGCATCGTCGACTGCGACAGCCACTTCGTCATCACCTCCGACGAGGGTCTGCGCGGCGGCCGCAAGGTTCCGCTGAAGGCGAACGCCGACAAGGCCGTCGCCGCGGCGCCGGGCGTCAAGCACGTGCTGGTCGTCAAGCACACCGGCGGCGACGTCGCCTGGACCGAAGGCCGCGACCTCTGGTATCACGAGGAGATCGCGTCAGTCTCCGCCGACTGCCCGCCGGAGGAGATGAGCGCGGAAGACCCGCTGTTCATCCTCTACACCTCGGGCTCGACCGGCAAGCCGAAGGGCGTGCTGCACACCACCGGCGGCTATCTCGTCTACGCCTCGATGACGCACCAGTACGTCTTCGACTACAAGGACGGCGAGGTTTACTGGTGCACCGCCGACGTGGGCTGGGTCACCGGCCACAGCTACATCGTCTACGGTCCGCTGGCCAACGGCGCCACCACGCTGATGTTCGAAGGCGTGCCGACCTATCCGGACATCTCCCGCTTCTGGCAGGTGGTGGACAAGCACAAGGTCAACATCTTCTACACCGCCCCGACCGCCATCCGCTCGCTGATGCGCGAGGGTGAGGGGCCGGTGAAGAAGACCTCCCGCTCCAGCCTGCGCATCCTGGGTTCGGTGGGCGAGCCGATCAACCCGGAAGCCTGGCTGTGGTACTACAACGTGGTCGGCGAGGGCCGTTGCCCGATCGTCGACACCTGGTGGCAGACCGAGACCGGCGGCATCCTGATCACCCCGCTGCCGGGCGCCATCGGCCAGAAGCCGGGTTCCGCGACCAAGCCCTTCTTCGGCGTCAAGCCGGTCGTCGTGGACAACGACGGCAAGGAACTGGACGGCGAGACGGAAGGCAACCTGTGCATCGCCGACAGCTGGCCGGGCCAGATGCGCACGGTGTTCGGCGACCACGAGCGCTTCGTCCAGACCTACTTCTCGACCTTCGCGGGCTACTACTTCACCGGTGACGGCTGCCGCCGCGACGCGGACGGCTATTACTGGATCACCGGCCGCGTGGACGACGTGATCAACGTGTCCGGCCACCGCATGGGCACGGCGGAAGTCGAAAGCGCGCTGGTCGCCCACCCGAAGGTGGCCGAGGCCGCCGTCGTGGGCTACCCGCACGACCTCAAGGGCCAGGGCATCTACGCCTACGTCACGCTCAACGCCGGCGAGACCCCGTCGGAGGAACTGCGCAAGGAACTGGTGGCCTGGGTCCGCAAGGAGATCGGCCCGATCGCCTCGCCGGACCTGATCCAGTGGTCTCCGGGCCTGCCGAAGACCCGTTCGGGCAAGATCATGCGCCGCATCCTGCGCAAGATCGCCGCGAACGAGCACGACAGCCTGGGCGACACCTCGACGCTGGCTGATCCGACCGTCGTGACCGACCTGATCGAGAACCGCATGAACAACGCCTGAGCGCGGCGTTCATCGGGGTTTGTCTACGAACCGGGGGCCTTCGCGGCCCCCGGTTTCTTTTTTCGGGTCATTGCTTGGGAGTGGCGTCCGATCCGCCGGAGGCGCCGCTGCCGGACTGGCTCTTGACGGCTTCGGCGGTGCCGGGCTTCAGGCCGGACTCGCCGCTCGCCGCGTCGGGGATGGAGCCGATGCGGCCCAGCGCGCGGGTCTCCGCCGCGTTCTTCTGCTTCTCGGTGCGGCGCTCGCCCAGCGTCGGGTCCTGGGCGCCGGTCGATTCCATCCAGGCTTCGCCCTGGGACGGCGGGGCGGCGCCGAGGCCACCCTCCATCGTCTTGGCGTCCTGCGCGGCGGCGGCACCGGTCAGGGCGAGGCTGGCGGCCAGCAAGGCGATGGCGCCGGGGACGTAGGGCGAGGTCTGGGTCGTCATGGTTCGCTCTCCTCCTTGGTGGGAGGGGCAACAGCGGAGCGAGACGGCGGGTTCCCGCTTCGTCCTTTGGTGGAACCGGATTAGCCCATGCCCGTCCCGTCGCACCAGGGCTGGCGCCGTTCGCCGTGATAGGGGCGGGCGAGCCCCGCCGCGATCAGCGCGGCCGACAAGTCGTCGCCCGCGATGGTCAGCACGCGGGCGCGCACCCGACCGCCATATTTGTCGGGTTGGACGTCGAGCAGCCGCACCGGGGCGGCCCCGATCAGGCGGCGCGCGTGGTCGCGGGCGGTCTCCGCCAGTTCCCGCTCATGGGGGCAGCGGGCACGCATCTCCGGCGCGTCCAGCCCGTCCACCCGGACATGGGTTTCCACCACCTGACCCAGCCAAATGGTGGCGCGCACCAGCAGCGTGTCGCCGTCCAGAACATCCAGCACCTCCGCCGGGATCGGGCCGGGCAGGGCGGGCGGAGCGGCGTGGAGGGTGCCGGACAGCAGGGTGGAGAGAAGCGCCAGCCACAGCCCGGCGGAGCGGAGCGGGCATAGGGTGATGGACTTGGGTGATCCCATGGCGCGACCTCTCCGGGCACCGGTTCGCGAAAGGGCGAACCGGTCACAGAGTAGCGCGCGAACCAGAACGCATCAAGCACAACCTAGGTATTGTGTCCTGAATGCGTATGTATTCAGTTCGTGTCGGTGGGCGTTCAGGCAATCCATCCTAAATGGCGTCGGCTTAGAAGTCCGAGCAGCGGCCCTTGAACTCCCAGTCGCCGAAGCGGGTCGGCTCCGGTCCCTTCGGGCCGCCGATTTCGCCGGGCATCTGCTCGGGTCCCTTGGCCCCCTCTCCGGCCTTGGCGTCCGGGGTCCGGGCCTCGTCCGCTTCGGTCGCCGGGGAGGCGGGCGTCGCGGCGTCTTCCGGTGCCGGGCCGGTGGTCTTCGTCTCGGTCATGGCCGTCCTCTGGGGTCGGGTGCGGTGCTTGGCCATCTTGAACGATGCCTTCCGCCAAGCCCATATCACCAGACAAGCCCGGCGGAAAGCCCCGCCGGGGCCGTCTCGTCCAACCAACAGTGAAACCGTCCAGAAGATCGCCCGGAACATCGCCATGACCAGCTATGTGAAGACCACCATCCTCCTCGCCGGCCTGACCGCCCTGTTCATGGGCATCGGCTATCTGATCGGCGGCAAGGGCGGCATGATGATCGCCTTCGTCATGGCGCTGGGCATGAACCTGTTCAGCTACTGGAATTCCGGCGACATGGTGCTGTCCATGTACGGCGCGCGGGAGGTCGACGCCTACACCGCCCCCGAATATTACGGCATCGTCCAGCAGCTGGCCGAGCGCGCCGGCCTGCCGATGCCGCGCGTCTGCATCATGGAGAACGACCAGCCCAACGCCTTCGCCACCGGGCGCAACCCGGAAAACGCCGCGGTCGCCGCCACCACCGGCCTGCTGCGCCTGCTGAGCCCGGAGGAGATCGCCGGCGTCATGGCGCATGAGCTGGCCCATGTGAAGAACCGCGACACGCTGATCATGACGATCACGGCGACCATCGCGGGCGCCATCTCCATGCTCGCCAACTTCGGCATGTTCTTCGGCGCATCGCAGGGCAACAGCCAGAACGGGCAGGGCGGCAACCCGCTGGGGCTGATCGGCGGCATCCTGATCGCCGTCCTGGCCCCCTTCGCCGCGATGATCGTCCAGATGGCGATCAGCCGCACCCGCGAGTACGAGGCCGACCGCATCGGCGCGGAAATCTGCGGGCGCCCGCTGTGGCTGGCCGACGCGCTGACCCGCATCCACAACTACGCCCACCAGATCCCGAACTACGCGGCGGAATCCAACCCGGCCACGGCGCATCTGTTCATCGCCAATCCGCTGCACGGGCGCAGCCTCGACAGCCTGTTCTCCACCCACCCGAACATGGAGGAGCGGGTCCGCCGCCTGCGCGGCATGGCCGGCCCCTCCTTCATGCCGCGCAGCCCCTGGGGGTGAGCGGAGACGGATCGGTTCGCGGTTGCACGCCGAAAGACGTACGTCTACCTTCCCACAGCTTGCCGATTGTGGGGCGATCAGGGGGAACCGCATGTCCGACGCCACGAAATACCGCCTCGTCACCCGGTCCGATTTCGACGGGCTGGTCTGCGCCGTGCTCCTGAAGGAGCTTGGCATCCTCGACGAGATCAAGTTCGTGCATCCCAAGGACATGCAGGACGGCAAGGTCGAGATCTCCGACCGCGACATCACCACCAATCTGCCCTATGTGCCCGGCGTCCATCTCGCCTTCGACCATCACCTGTCGGAGACGATCCGCGTCGGCAAGCGCGACAACCACATCATCGAGGCCGACGCCCCCTCCGCCGCCCGCGTCGTCTACAATTACTACGGCGGCAAGGAGCGCTTCCCGACCATCTCCGACGCGATGATGGCCGCGGTCGATCAGGCCGACTCCGCCCAGTACGGCATCGAGGACATCCTGAAGCCGCAGGGCTGGACCCTGCTGAACTTCATCATGGACGCGCGCACCGGCCTCGGCCGCTTCCGCGACTTCCGGATCTCCAACTACCAGCTGATGATGGAGCTGATCGACTGCTGCCGGAATCACGGCATCGAGGAGATCCTCGCCCTGCCCGATGTGAAGGAGCGGGTGGACCTCTACACCGAGCATGAGGCGAAGTTCTCCGACCAGCTCGCCCGTTGCAGCACGATCCGCGGCAACGTCGTGGTCATTGACCTGCGGCGGGAGGAGACCATCTACGCCGGCAACCGCTTCATGATCTACGCCATGTACCCGGAATCGAACGTGTCGATCCATGTGCTGTGGGGTCTGAAGCAGCAGAACACCGTGCTGGCCTGCGGCAAGTCGATCATCAACCGCAGCTCCAAAACCAACATCGGTCCGCTGATGCTGGAGTACGGCGGCGGCGGGCACGAGGCCGCGGGCACCTGCCAGGTGGACAACGACAAGGCCGAAGCGGTTCTGGAGGAGATCGTCGCGCGCATGCGCGCCGACGGTTGACGGGAATCGTGCCGGATCTGTTTCTCGACAAGACGCCGTTGTTCGATTCGGGGTGGCTGACCGTTTCCTCCGCCGCGAACCGCGACGACGTGCTCCTCTGCATCGCCGAAGCCGAGCGCCGCGCCGAGGCGGCGCTGGAGCGGCTCGGTCGGACACTGAAGCAGGGCATCGCGGCGGACCACGACCGGCGCATCGACGCCCTGCTGGCGCTGGAGACGCGCGGCATCCCCGCCTCCGGCACCGCGGCGGATGGGGCGGTGGAGCGCGTCATGATGGAGGTCGGCTTCCGCAAGCGCGACCTGATGCCCCGCTTCCATGAGCTGGCCGAGCATTGCCGCGCCATCCACCGCCGCGCCCTGGCGGTCGTGCGGGACGCGCGCTGGGCGCTGATGCTGGAGCGCGCCGCCGCCGATCCCGGGGGAGCGTCCAGCCCCATCCAGGGCGTGGGGACCCGCTACGTCAAGAGCGACCGCTACGACGCCCGCGCCGCGCGCAGCTTGCCGCCGGACGACCGCGTGCGCGCCGACCGTTTCCTCAAGCGGCTGGGCGAGGACCCGGTGCCGCCGGAGCTGGAGCTGAGCCCGCTGGAGGGGGCAGGGCTGGAGGGGACGGAGCTTTGGGGGATGAAGGCCGGCAATGGCAACCGTTTCATCCTGCGCCGGGGCGAGCTGCGGGGCATCGCCTGCTTCTTCGTCGAGGACGTCGGCCCCTATCCCGACCACGAAGGCGGACGGCGGGGCGCGCTGGCCCGCTGAGGCGCCTCGCTGAGGGATGCCGGAATCCGCTCGGCTCTGCGCTGCGGCTACTCGACACCCGCCGTCCGGCGCGCTACATCCAGCGGCATGTCCGACGCCTCCCTTGCCGCGCGCTCCGCCGCGCTCGACCTGCTGCGCGATGTGCTGCGCAAGTCCATCCCCTTCGACGACGCGTTCGACGCGCATCCGGAGTTGCGCGGGCTCGACCCGCGCGACCGCGGCTTCGTGCGGCTGCTGACCGCCACCGTGCTGCGCCGGCTCGGCCAGATCGACGCGCTGATCCAGGGCAGCCTCGCCAAGCCGGGCCTGCCCAAGGCCACGGTGCACGACATCCTGCGGCTGGGCGCGGCCCAGCTCGTCTTCCTCGGCACGCCCGCCCACGCCGCCGTCGACACGGCGGTGGAGCTGGCCGCGGCCAAGGGGGCGGAACCCTACAAGGGCCTGATCAACGCCGTCCTGCGCCGCATCGGGCGCGAGGGGGCGGAGCTGGCCGCCCAGCAGGACGCTGGGCGCCTGAACACGCCGGACTGGCTGTGGCTGGCCTGGAGGCAGGCCTACGGCATCGGCCGCACCCGCGGCATCGTCGAGGCGCATCTGCACGAGGCGCCGCTGGACATCACCGCCAAGGCCGATCCCGCGGCCTGGGCCGAGCGGCTGGAGGCCAGGCTGCTGCCCACCGGCACGCTGCGCCGCGCCGCCGGCGGCAATCTCACCGAGCTGCCGGGCTTCGCCGAGGGCGCCTGGTGGGTGCAGGACCTCGCCGCCTCGCTGCCGGCCAAGCTGTTCGGCGATCTGGCGGGCAAACGCGTCTACGACCTGTGCGCGGCGCCCGGCGGCAAGACCGCGCAGCTCGTCGCGCAGGGCGCGCAGGTGACGGCGGTCGACCGCTCCGCCAAGCGGCTGGAGCGGGTGCGGGACAATCTGGCCCGCCTCAACCTGTCGGCGGAGGTGCTGGCGACCGACGCCGCCACCTGGACACCGGACCAGCCCGCCGACGCGGTGCTGCTCGACGCCCCCTGTTCGGCCACCGGGGCGATCCGCCGCCATCCCGACATCCTGCGCGTCAAGACGCCGGAGGACATTGCCAAGCTGGCCAAGGCGCAAAGCCGCCTGCTGGCCCACGCCGTCGATCTGGTGAAGCCCGGCGGCACGCTGATCTATTGCACCTGCTCCATCCAGCCGGAGGAGGGCGAGGCGCAGATCGACCGCATCCTGACCCGCGACCCCCGCGTCGAGCGCTTGCCGATCACGCCGGGAGATTTGGGTGGCGGTCATGCGGGGGATGGCAATTTGGCCGAGTTGATCAACGAGCGTGGTGAGGTACGATCCCTGCCGGGCATGCTCGGGGACCTCGGCGGCATCGACGGGTTCTTCGTGGCAAGGCTGCGACGGCTGCACGATTAGGGCACCACCGGCTTGCGGGGGTCGAGGCGAATTTGATACGACAACAGGATGCATCCCCCCGATCGCCCGAATGCCTTCAGCGAAGCGCCGGCCATCGCCTCCCCCTGCCGTGTGACGGGGTGAGCCGATGAGCGCCGGACGTGGGAAAATGGGCCGCTTGCGGGACGGCGTCGCGCAGATCGCCTTCGGCAACCCGATCTACAAGCTGACGTTGGGCGGCCGCGCGCCGACCGCCCTGTCCGTCGTGCCGCCCGACCCCTGGCCGGGCGACGCCGGGGAAGGCTCGGCGATCCTGGCCGGCGTCTTCCGCTTCGGCGGGCAGGCCGCGGCGGCCGACGCTCACGGCGCGCCGAATTGGCGGGCCGGCAGCGCCGTCTGGCAGGACGCCCTGCACGGCTTCGAATGGCTGCGCGATCTGCGGGCGGTCGGCGGCGACACAGCACGGCGGCGCGCCCGTTCGCTGGTGCTGTCCTGGCTCGACCACAATGGCGGCTGGAACGCCCAGACCTGGGCGCCGGAGGTGCTGGGCGCCCGCATCGCCGCCTGGATCGGCCTGCACGACTTCTACTGCGCCTCCGCCGACGACGAGTTCCGCGCCGCGGTCTTCGACAGCCTCGCCCGGCAGGTCAAGCATCTGACCCGCGTGGTGCCCGGCGCGCTGGACGGCAAGGCGCTGGTCACCGCGGCCAAGGGCCTCGTCTATGGCGGATTCTGCCTGCCGGAGTACGAGCGTGCCGGCCAGGACGCGCTGAAGCTGCTGGAGCGCGAGCTGCCGCGCCAGATCCTGCCGGACGGCGGCCATGTCGAGCGCTGCCCCTCCGTTCAGCTCCGCATCCTGCGCGATTTGATCGACATGCGCTCGGTCCTGCGCACCGCCCGCGCCGACGTGCCGGAGGCGCTGCAGCACGCCATCGACCGCATGACCCCGGCCCTGCGCTTCTTCCGCCACGGCGACGGCGGCCTTGCCCTGTTCAACGGCGGGCGGGAAGAGGACGCGGCGCTGGTCGACACGGTGCTGGCCCAGGCCGATGCCCGCGGGCGCCCGCTGAAGAGCGCGCCGCACACCGGCTTCGAGCGGCTGATCGCCGGGCGCACCATGGTGCTGATGGACACCGGCGTGCCGCCGGTCACCGGGCTGGACGCCACCGCTCACGCCGGCACGCTGTCGCTGGAAATGTCGGTCGGCAAGGAGCGGCTGATCGTCAATTGCGGCGCCCATCCGGTGAAGACCGGCCCCTGGCGCGCCGCCCTGGCCGGCACCGCCGCCCATTCCACCGTCGTGCTGGCCGAAACCAACTCGTCGGAGGTGATCGAGCAGGGCGGGCTGGGCCGGCGCCCCTCCCATGTCGGCTGCGAGCGGCAGGAGAACGACGGGGCGGTGCTGGTCGTCGCCACCCACAACGGCTACAGCCGCAACTTCGGCTATCTGCACCGCCGCCGCGTCTATCTGGCGGAGAACGGCGAGGACCTGCGTGGCGAGGACATGTTGGAGCCGGTGATCGGCGCCACGCCGGAGCCACAGCCCTTCACCATCCGCTTCCACCTGCATCCCTCGGTCCAGGCGACGCCGGTCCAGGGAGGGCAGGTGCAGCTCAAGCTGCCGAGCGGGGCCGCCTGGCGGCTGCGCGCGTCGGGCGGCACGCTGGAACTGGAGGAGAGCATCTATCTGGGCAGCGGCGACGAACCGCGGCGAACCACCCAGATCGCCATCTCCGGACATACCGGCCCCGCCATCAAGACGGTGAAATGGGCCTTGCGCCGCGAGCGCAAGGGGGGGTAAACCGCGCGCATCCGCGGCGGACAGGCCGTGGGAATACGGATCGGTGCCTGTTTCGAGAGTCTGTGGAGTGTTCGCCCTGCGACCGTGATCCCCGCCCGGGCGGGGGTAACGAAGCGGGGTGTTTCGCTTTTCCGTCTTCCCAAGCCCCGTCTTCCCATGCCCCGTCTTCTCAGGCCCTGCCCGCCGCAGCCGGTTCCATGACAGCCAGGATGCCCCGATGAGCCCGCCGAACGTCGCCCACTCGCCCGCCCCCGATCTCGTCCGCATCACGCGCGCGCTGATCTCCGTGTCCGACAAGACGGGCCTCGTCGCGCTCGGCCAGGCGCTGGCGGCCAAGGGCGTGGAGATCCTGTCCACCGGCGGCTCCGCCCAGCGGCTGGCCGAGGCCGGCATCCCGGTGAAGGAGGTCTCCGACCACACCGGCTTCCCGGAGATCATGGACGGGCGCGTCAAGACGCTGCACCCGCGCGTTCACGGCGGCATCCTGGCCCGCCGCGACATCCACGCCGAGGCGATGACCACCCACGACATCCCGCCGATCGACCTCGTGGTGGTGAACCTCTACCCGTTCGAGGCGACGGTGTCGAAGGGCGCCGACTACGCCAACTGCGTGGAGAACATCGACATCGGCGGCCCGGCGATGATCCGCGCCGCGGCCAAGAACCACGACTTCGTCACCGTCGTCACCGACCCCGAGGATTACGAGGCGGTGCTGGACGAGCTGGCGACCCATGACGGCGCCGTCACGCTGAAGCTCCGCCGCACGCTGGCCCAGCGCGCCTACGCCCGCACGGCCTCCTACGACGCGGCCATCTCCTCCTGGCTGGCCGGTCAGCTCGGCGAGACCTTCCCGCCGCGCACCACCCTGTCGGGCAAGCTCAGCCAGACCCTGCGCTACGGCGAGAACCCCCACCAGCAGGCGGCCTTCTACGTCACCGGCGAGCAGCGTCCGGGTGTCGCGACGGCGATCCAGCTCCAGGGCAAGGAGCTGTCCTACAACAACCTCAACGACACCGACGCCGCCTTCGAGCTGGTCGCCGAGTTCGAGCGTCCGGCCGTCGCCATCATCAAGCACGCCAACCCCTGCGGGGTGGCCGAGGGCGCGAACCTGCTCGACGCCTACAAGCAGGCCCTGCTGTGCGACCCGGTCAGCGCCTTCGGCGGCATCATCGCCGTCAACCGTCCGCTGGACGCCGCCACGGCGGAGGAGATTTCCAAGCTGTTCGCCGAGGTGGTGATCGCCCCGGACGCCGACGACGCGGCCCGTGCCCTGCTCGCCAGCAAGAAGAACCTGCGCGTCCTGCTGACCAAGGACGTGCCGAACCCGGCCGAGCCGGGCATGATGGTGAAGCAGCTCTCCGGCGGCTTCCTGCTGCAGAACCGCGACAACGGCCGCATCACGCCTGCCGACCTCAAGGTGGTGACCAAGCGCGCGCCGACCGAGCAGGAACTGGCCGACCTGCTCTTCGCCTTCCGCGTCGCCAAGCATGTGAAGTCGAACGCCATCGTCTACGCCAAGAACGGCGCCACGGTGGGCGTCGGCGCCGGCCAGATGAGCCGCGTCGACTCGGCCCGCATCGCCGCCATCAAGTCGGCGGAGGCCGCCAAGGCCGCCGGCCTGAGCGAGCCGCTGACCAAGGGCTCGGTGGTCGCCTCGGACGCCTTCTTCCCCTTCGCGGACGGCCTGCTGGCCGCGGCGGAAGCCGGCGTGACGGCGGTGATCCAGCCCGGCGGTTCGATCCGCGACAACGACGTCATCGCCGCCGCCGATGAGAAGGGTCTGGCAATGGTGCTGACGGGAATGCGCCACTTCCGGCACTGAGCAGGGCGGGGGCGCATCCATTGCCCCCTCCCTAACCCTCCCCCGCTTCGCAGGGGAGGGGACCATTCTCCCTCCCCCGCCCAGCGGGGGAGGGCCGGGGTGGGGGCAATTACGCCGACACCCCCAGCGCGCTTACGAACCCCGCCGCGCCCCCAACATCCGCGCCAGCAAGGCGGCGGCTTCGGCCTGCGATGTTTTCCCGTCCGCACCGTCTTCCGGCTTCAGGCGCCCGGTCGCCGCCATGGCGATGAGCATCGCCGGATGCATTGCAGGATGATGAGGCGCGGGATGATGCCCCGGCTGGTGTCCCGCCGAATCGCTCTCCCCCCGCGCCGCGGCTTGGTCGCGGGCCAGCGCCTCGTTGATGTGCGCGAAGGCCTCGATGTCCTTGATGTGCAACATGTCCGTTCCGCCCTCCGCGCCAAGTTCGTTGTGCGTCGCAGCAAAAGGCAAGTTAGCAGCTTCCGCTGGGTGAGTCCGCCGTCATGCCGCGGCGGACTGTCGCACCGTATTCGCATCGCCCGGTACCGGCTCCCGAACCGTGAGCATAAGCCCAAAACCGATCACGAAGAAAGCCACAACGCTCGCCATGCCGGCCCGTTGGCTCTCGAACAACGCGGTCGCCAGCCCGAAGGCGAGCGGCCCGACGAAGCCGGCCATGCGGCCGGTCAGGCTGTAGAGCCCGAACATCTCGCCCACCATGCCCGGCGGGGCCAGCCGCGCCATCATCGACCGCCCGGCCGCCTGCGCCGGCCCGAAGAAGGCGCCCAGCCCCAGGGCCAGCACCCAGAACCACGCCTTCTCCGTCGCCAGCAGCAGCGGCACGCCGAAGACGGTCAGGCCGATCAGGCTGACCAGGATGGTCGGCTTGGCCCCCATCCGGTCGTCCACCCAGGCGAAGCCGATGGCCCCGACTCCGGCCACCACGTTCAGCGCGATGGCGAAGAGCAGGATCTCCTCGAAACTCATGCCAAAGGCGTGGGCGGCGAAGATGCCGCCGAAGGCGGTGATGGTGTTGATGCCGTCGCGGTAGATCGCGCTGGCGATCAGGAAGCGCAGCGTGTTGCGGTATTTGCGCGTCTCCGCCAGCGTCCGGCGCAGCGTCGCCATGCCCTCCCGCGCGGCCTGACGGATGCCGAGGCCGGTCGCCGGCACGTCCGGAACGAACAGGAAGAAGGGCAGGGCGAACAGCCCGTACCAGGCGGCGGCGAGAAGGGCGGTGGCACGCACCGGCGCCTGCTCCGCCGTGTCGAGCAGGCCGAACAGCGGGGTTGGGGACTTCACGAAGACGAACAGGGCGACCACCAGACAGGCCAGCCCGCCGAAATAGCCGATGCCCCAGCCCCAGCCGGAAATCCGCCCGAGCATCCGCGGCGGCGCCAGCGCGGTCAGGCTGGCGTTGTAGAAGACGTTCGCCAGCTCGAAGGCGACGGTGCCGACGACCACGCAGACCAGGGCGAACAGCGCGTGGGATGGGTCGGGCTTCACCCACCACAGGGCGGCGCAGAAGACCACGGTCAGGCCGGTGAACAGCGCCATCCACGGCTTGCGCCTCCCCGTCCGGTCGGCCACCGCGCCCAGAACGGGGCTGAGCAAGGCGATCAGCAGACCGGCGACGGTCAGCGCGGCGCTCCAGCGCGAGGCCCCGGCGACCTCGTCCCCGACCACGCCGCGGGCGAAATAGACCGAGAAGATGAAGGTCGTGATGATGGTGTTGTACGACGAGTTCGCCCAGTCGTAGAGGCACCAGGACACGACGGCGCGCCGGCTCGGCGTGTCGTTGGCGGTGGTCATCGGTCGGATTACTCGACGGTCGGCGGGGGTGGGGTGGGGCGGATCGGGACGAGGTCGATGATGGGGCGCTGGTCGTCCAGGCGCTGATCGATCCGGGCGCGGAATTGCGCCATCTGCGCCTGGATCGCCTCGATCTCCGCCCTCTGCCGGTCCAACTCAGACAGGTCCGGCGGCGGGACGGCGACGTCGGTGGCGATGCGGTCGGAAGACTCGTCGGTGCTCATGGGATCTCTCCGGTTCGATGTCGGTCGGCTGGCGTCGGCCCACGGGGGGCGAAGGCTCGTGCCGGCTCAACCGCCCACGCCGAACGAAATCTGGTTGTTGTCGTAGCGGGCGACGATGGTCAGCCGGTCGCCGGGGCGCACGCGGATCGGCGTCTCCAGATAGGTCATCGCCTGCTTCCAGTGGTTCGTCCGCGCCCGGCTTTCGGAGCGGTAGGTGACCTCCTCGTCCATGTGCAGGTCGAACCAGAAGGCCACGCCGTGGCAGGTGCCCTCCGCCGTGATCTCCACGGCGATCTCGCGGCCGCCCTCCTCGGGCATGTTGCGGGTGAAGTCAAAATCGAGCGCGGTGAAGGCGGCCGACAGCGGCGTGTGGGTGTCGGCGCCGAGGTCGATCTGCTGGTAGCCGGGGGAGCGGAACACGTCGAAGGTCGACATGTCGAAGCCGCCGATGCTCTTCACCGGGTTGATGCGGGCCAGTTCCGGCGTTTCCACCAGCATGGCGTAGACGGTCGAGGCGCGCGGGATGATCGCGCCGCCGGGCTTCACCAGATGGGTGCGCGCGTGCTGCAGGACCGACAGCATGCGCGGCGCCAGCATGCCGATGTTGATGAGTTCCGACACGAAGACGTCGGCCTTCTCCGGCAGGTCGCCGCCCTCGCCCACCGACAGGCGGGTGGACAGCTTCGGCACCACGTCGATGCGGTCGGCGTAGCCGTTGTTGGCGACGGTCTCGCGGGCGATGCGGGCGAGGATCGGGTTGACCTCGCAGGTCACCACCTTCCGCGCCCCGGCGCGCGCCGCCATCATGGCGACGATGCCCGAGCCGGTGCCGATCTCCAGGACCAGCGAGTCCGGAGTCACCGCCCGCTTCAGCGCCGCCTCGTAGGCGTCGTTGCGCTCGAAATCGTTGATCATCGGCAGGTGCCAGCCGGGGACGGCGTTGGAATAGATCAGCCGGCGGGTGAACTGAACCAGCGGGTGGTCCGGCGCGATGGCGCGGGCGGCCTCGATGGCCTCCACCGCCTCGTTGGCGCGGTCGAGGCTCTGCAGCGTGTGGGCGAGGCCGACATGGGCGGGGACGAAGCGGGGCGCCGCCGCGATCACCACGCGGAAGGCCTCCTCCGCCTCCTCCAGGGCGCCGCGCGTGCTCAGCGCCTCGGCGAGGTTGTAGCGGGCCTCCAGATACTCCGGCGCCCGCTCCAGCGCGGCGCGGAAAGCGGCCTCCGCCTCGTCCAGCCGGCCCAGCTCGCGCAGGGTGGTGCCCAGGAAGTTGTGCATCTCCGGCGCGTCGCCGCGCAGGGCCAGGGCGGCGCGGAAGGCGCCCTCGGCGTCCTCCAGCCGGCCCAGCGCCTTCAGCGCGTTGCCCAGATTGCCGTGAAGCTCCGGCAGGCGGTCGTTGAGAGCGATGCCGGCGCGGAACGCCGCCTCCGCCTCCGCCGCGCGGCCGAGCTGGAAGAGCAGGCTGCCGCGGCTGTTGTGGAAGGATGGGTCCTTGCCGTCCTCCGCGATGGCGTGCGTGAAGAGGTCGAGCGCGCCGTCGGGATGGCCGGTGTGGGCGGCGACGACGCCCAGAAGGTGCAGAGCCTGCGCGTTGTGCGGGTCGGTCGCCAGGATCGCCCGACAGGCCGCCTCCGCCCCGCCCAGATCGTTCGTCCGCAGCAGGCGGATGGCGTCGTTCAGGGTCGGCTGGGGGTCGGTCATCGCGGCGGCTCCGGTTGGGCGGACAATCCTTGGAATGGCCGCACCATAGCCGGAAAGCGGGCGGGACGCATGGGGAAACCCTCTTCCGGACCCGCCCGAAGGGGGCCGGAAGAGGGTCTTGGCTCCTTGCCCGCCGTCTTATCCCGCCGTCAGGCCGCGGAGCTGCCGGTTCGCCACCGCCAGCATCGACAGGTCGACGTTGGGCTGGGTGCGCAGCTCGGACAGCAGCTGCTCCACCCGCTCCACCACCGGGCGGCGGTGCGCGATCCAGGCCTCCACGGGGGCTTCCGCGGGAAGCTGGTCCACCGCCTCCAGAACGCGGGTGGTCAGCGCGGTCTGGTGGGCGAACAGGTCGTCCACCAGGGCGGCCACCGCCTGCTTCTGCCAATGGTTCTCCGCCTTCGCCGCGGCGGCCTTGTCGCGCAGCCATTCCAGGCCGAAGCGGCGGCCCAGCATGAAGTAGACCGCGGCGACGTCCGCGACCCCGCGCCCGGTGCGCCCGGCGATGCGGACGAGGTCGGGGGCGGCGGCCAGCACCGGCAGCGCCGCCATGCGGCGGGCCAGCTCGGCGGGGACGCCCTGCTCCTGGTAGGAGGCGACGCGGGCGGTCAGGCGGGCCGTCTCCTCGGCGTCCAGCACATTGTCCAGCCCGGCCAGAAGCGTCTCGATGCCGGGCCGGAAGGCCTCCGTCTCGCGGGCGATGTCCAGCGGCTGCTGGCAGCTCGCCAGGAACCAGGCGGCGGCGCGCTCCATGTGGCGGACCGTCTCCAGGATCATGCTGGTCTGGAGCGCGGCCGGGACGACGGTGTCGAGATCCTCGATCCCCGTCCACAGCGAGCGCAGGCCGAAGGCGTCCCGCACGATGGTGTAGGCGCGGGCGACGTCCGCCGGCCCCATGCCGGTCTTCTCCATCATCTCCTTGACGAAGGTCGGGCCGGTGCGGTTGACGAGGCTGTTGGTGACGCTGGTCGCGATGATCTCCCGCCGCAGCCGGTGCCGCCCCACCGCCTCCGCATGGGCCTTGCGCAGCGGCTTGGGGAAGTAGCGGGTGAGGTCGTCGGCCATGAAGGGATCGTCCGGCAGGTCCGACGCCAGCAGATCGTCGTAGAGCGTGATCTTGGCGTAGGCCAGCAGCACCGCCAGCTCGGGCCGGGTCAGCCCCTCGCGGTTGGCCATGCGGACGGACAGCTCCTCCTCGTCGGGCAGATACTCGATGGCGCGGTTCAGCCGGCCCGCCTTCTCCAGCGAGCGGATCAGCCGGGCCTGCGCCTCCAGCGCGTCGGGACCCTGGGCGCGGGCGACGGTCAGCGCCTGGCTCTGCAGATAGTTGTCGGCCAGCACCAGACCGGCCACCTCGTCGGTCATGGCGGCGAGAAGCTGGTCGCGCTGCTTCAGCGTCATGTCGCCGCGGACGACCACGTCGTTCAGCAGGATCTTGATGTTCACCTCATGGTCGGAGGTGTCGACGCCCGCCGAATTGTCGATGGCGTCGGTGTTCAGCCGCACCCCGTGCTGCGCCGCCTCGATGCGGCCGCGCTGGGTGACGCCGAGGTTGGCGCCCTCGCCGATCACCTTGGCCCGCACGTCGCGTCCGTCGATGCGCAGCGCGTCGTTGGCCTTGTCGCCGACCTCGGCGTTGGTCTCCTCCGCCGCCTTCAGGTAGGTGCCGATGCCGCCGAACCACAGCAGGTCCACCTCGGCCTTCAGCAGGATCTGCATCAGCTCCAGCGGAGTGACGTGGTCCTTGGCGATGCCGAAGCGCTGGCGGATCTCCGGCGTCAGCTCCAGCGACTTGGCGGAGCGGTCGAAGACGCGCCCGCCCGCGGACAGCAGCGACGCGTCGTAGTCCGCCCAGGAGGAGCGGGGCAGGTCGAACAGGCGCTGCCGCTCCTCCCAGCTCCGCGCGGCGTCGGGGTCGGGATCGACGAAGATGTGCCGGTGGTCGAAGGCGGCGAGCAGGCGGATGTGCTTCGACAGCAGCATGCCGTTGCCGAACACGTCGCCCGACATGTCGCCGACGCCGACCACGGTGAAGTCCTGCGTCTGGGTGTCGCGCCCCAGCTCGCGGAAATGGCGCTTCACCGATTCCCAGGCGCCGCGGGCGGTGATGCCCATCTTCTTGTGGTCGTAGCCGGCGGAGCCGCCCGACGCGAAGGCGTCGCCCAGCCAGAAGCCGTGGTCCACCGACACCGAATTGGCGATGTCGGAGAAGGTCGCCGTGCCCTTGTCGGCGGCGACCACCAGATAGGGATCGTCCTCATCGTGGCGCACCACTTCGGGCGGCGGCACCACCGCGCCCTGGGCGTCGAGGTTGTCGGTGATGTCCAGCAGGCCGCGCATCAGCGTCTTGTAGCACTCGATGCCCTCGGCCAGCGCCACCTCGCGTCCGGCGGACGGCGGCGGAGGGCGCTTGACCACGAAGCCGCCCTTGGAGCCGACCGGCACGATGACGGTGTTCTTGACCATCTGCGCCTTCATCAGCCCGAGGATCTCCGTGCGGAAATCCTCGCGGCGGTCGGACCAGCGGATGCCGCCGCGCGCCACCTTGCCGCCGCGCAGATGGACGCCCTCCATCCGCGGGCTGTAGACGAACACCTCGACCATCGGGCGAGGCAACGGCAGCTCGTCGATGTGGCGGCTGTCGATCTTGAAGGAGATGTAGGTCTTGGGCCGCCCGTCCGCGCCGTTCTGATAGGCGTTGGTGCGCAGCGTGTTGCACAGCAGGTTGAGGAAGCGCCGCAGGATGCGGTCCTCGTCCAGGTTCTTCACCCCGTCGAGCGCGCGTTCGATCTCCGCGGCCAGCCCCGGATCGTTCTGCGGGCGGCGGGCCGGGTCGAAGCGGCTGTGGAACAGGGCGACCAGCTTGCGCGCGATGGCCGGATGGCCGGCCAGCGTGCTTTCCACCACGTCCTGCCCATAGGGGATGCGGGCCTGGCGCAGATACTTGGCGTAGGCGCGCAGCACCGTCACCTCCCGCGCGGTCAGGCCGGCGCGGAGGACGAGGCGGTTGAAGCCGTCATCCTCCATCCGGCCGTCCCAGACGGCGGCGAAGGCGTCCTGGAACTTCTCCTTCACCATCGCGCAGTCGATGGGCAGCCCGTTCTGGGAGCGCGCGGTGAAGTCGTGGATCCACACCGGGGCGGCGTGGCCGGCGATGGCGATCTCGAAGGGGGCCTCGGTGATCACCTTCAGGTCCATGTGCTCCAGCATGGGCAGCACGTCGGACAGCGGCACCGGGCGACCTTCGTGGTAGATCTTGACGTGCAGCTCGTCCCCTTCGGCCTCCAGCGGGCGGTAGAGGTTGATGCCCAGCGTGCCCTGGGCCGTCGCCTTCTCGATCCGCTCGATGTCGAAGACGGCGGCCTCCGCGTTGAACTCCTCGCGGTAGGCGGTGGGGAAGGCGTCGGCGTAGCGGCGGAACAGGGTGCGCCCCTGCTCCTCGCCGTGGGCCTCGACCAGCGCGTCGCGCAGATGGTCGTCCCAGCCGCGGGACGCCTGGACCAGCCGCGCCTCCAGATCGGTGGCGTCGACGGCGGGCACGCGGCCCGGCTCGGTCTTGATGATGAAATGCAGGCGGGCCAGCACGCTTTCGGTCAGCTGCGTGGTGAAGCCGGTGCAGGTGCCGTCGTAGGCGGCCTCCAGGATGGACTGGATGCGCCGGCGCAACGTGGTGTCGTAACGGTCGCGCGGCACGTAGACGAGGCAGGAGGCGAAGCGCTCGAACGGGTCCTTGCGCACGAACAGGGCCAGCCGCTGCCGTTCCTGCAGGTGCAGGATGCCGACCGCGATGTCCAGAAGTTCCGGCACCTGGATCTGGAACAGCTCGTCGCGCGGGTAGGTCTCCAGGATGTGCAGAAGCGCCTTGCCGTCATGGCCCTGCGGGTCGAAGCCGGCGAGATCCATCACCTCGGCGACCTTGCGGCGGAGGTAGGGGATCTCGCGCGGGCTGCGGTTGTAGGCGACGGAGGTGAAGAGGCCGGCGACCAGCCGCTCGCCGATGATCCGCCCCTCGGCGTCGAAGCGCTTGACGAGGATGGCGTCCATCGGGACGGAGCGGTGCACGGGGGAGGGGCGGTTGCCCTTGGTCACCATCAGCACCCGCGGGTTGCGCAGGAAATCGCGCACGTCGGGCGGCAGGGTGGCGTAGTTGCGCAGCCCGTCGAAGACGGTGACGGAGTCGTCGCGCAGGATGCCCAGACCGCTGCCGGCGACCAGCCCCAGCGAGGAGTCCGCCCCGTCGGCGCCGCTCTCGAAGCGGTATTCGCGGTAGCCGAGGAAGGTGAAATGGTCGTCGTCGGCCCAGGAGAGGAAGGCTTTGGCCTCGTCCACCTCGTCGTCAGGGATGATGGCTGGGACGGCGGCGCGGGCGCAGTCGGCCTCCGCGATGGCGGCGCGCACCTGCTGGCGCATGGCCCGCCAGTCGGCGACGGCGGCGCGCACGTCGGCCAGCACGCGCTCCAACCCCTCGCGGGCCTGGTTCAGCGCGGCGGCGCCGGTGACCGCGCCGACCTCGACATGCATGAAGGATTCGGGGGCGGCGTCGGTGGGGGCCGCCGCGGGCTCGTACAGCTCCACCAGCTGGCCGTCGGCGTCCCGCTTGACCCGCACCACGGGGTGGATGACCAGATGGACGGTCAGCCCCTGGCGGTTCAGCTCCGCGGTCACCGAGTCGACGAGGAAGGGCATGTCGTCGTTGACGATCTCCACCACCGTGCGGTGAGACTGCCAGCCATGCTCCTCGACGCGGGGGTTGTAGACGCGGACCTTGGCGCGGTCCGTCGCCTCGCGCTGCTGGCCCCATTGCCACATGGCCAGGGCGGCGCCGTAGAGCTGCTCCGCCGGAGCCTGGATGATGTCGTCGGGCGGGACGTTGTCGTAGAACTGCCGTACGAAGCGCTCCGCCGGTGCGGCGCGGGTGCGGCCCAGCCGCTCGCGAACCTGCCGCACGACCTCTTCGGTCAGCTCGTCCTTGAGCTGTTCGGCCCTGAGAGCCATCGCTCCAATCCTTCCCTGATTTTTTGCGGCGGTTTGCCGCCGTTGTAGGCAGAGGGTAGCCGATTTGCCGCCACAGGCAACAGGCGGAGGGGCGTAACCGGAAGAGGCGGTTATTACGGAGAAGCCCTTCGTGTCCAAATCGATGAAAGTTGAATGAGTCGGAAAGGAGGCGTATTTTTTGTGCAAGCGCGCCCGCAGCGCGCAACCATCGAGACGGTCATGCCCAACGACGACGCCCGCCCGCCGGAGGCCACCCCGGTTCCGCCCGCAAAGCCCCGCCTGCATGTCCTCGTGGTCGATCCCGACCCGGCGCTGGCCGGGCTGACGCGCGCTGCGCTCGACGGCTTCGCGCTGGACGGGGCGCCGGTGACGGTGCTGACCGCCGCGACCGCCGCCGAGGCGCGCGAGGCGCTGTACCGCAATCTCGGCACCGCCGCCGTCCTGCTGGAGCCGGTGCTGGACCCCGCGGCGGATGGGCCGCCCGAAGGGCTCGCCTTCATCGACCACATCCGCAAGGATCTTGGGAACAGCCGCGTCCGCATCCTGGTCTGCACCGCCCATCCCGAGCGGGCGCCGGAGGAGGAGGTGGTGGAGGGCCACGACGTCAGCGACTACCGTCTGAAGGACGGGCTGACGGCGCGCGCGCTGCGCACCGCGGTCGTGCCGCGGCTGCGCGCTTTCCTCAACCTGCAGACCCAGGCGGCCGGGCGCAAGGCGCTGGCCCGCATGCTGGTGGCGACCACCGGCCTGCTGGAGATGCGCACCCCTGACGTGCTGTTCCCCAACATCCTGCCGCGCGTCGTCGGGCTGCTGGGCATCGGGCGGCACGCGCTGCTGTGCATCCAGGGCGACACGCTGCCGCGCGACCGCCGAATCCGCGTGCGCGCCTCCACCGGCCGCTTCGCCAAATGGAAGGACGTGGACGTCGCCGAACTGGGCGAGCCCAGCGTGGCCGCCGCTCTGGAACGGCTGAGCCCGAGTTCCGAGACCATCGTGGAGCCGGGCTATTGCGCCCTGCGGCTGCGCGCTCATGGCGGGATCATCGGCATGATCTACGTCGAGGGCCACAACAACGAGGGCACCGCGCGCGAGTGGCAGCTGCTGGAGCTGTTCCGCAACAAATGCTCGATCGCCTTCGAGAACGCCCTGCTGTTCGAGGAGCTGAACACCGCCCAGAAGGCCACCGTCCTGGCCATGGGATCGCTTGCCGAATACAAGGACAACGCTGCCGCCGGCCATCTCCAGCGCATCGAGCGGCTGGTCGGCGACATCGCCCGCGAGCTGCGCGTCCACGGCCGCTTCGCCGACGAACTGGACGAGGAGCTGGCGGAGAAGGTCGGGCTGGCCGCCCTGCTGCACGACGTCGGCATGCTGAGCGTGTCGGACGAGACGCTGGGCATTCCCGGCGAGCTGGCCAACAACGACATGGCCGCCATCCAGCGCCACACCCTGATCGGCCACCGCATCCTCAGCGAGGCGGCGCTGCCCCTGCGCGGGCGCAGCCTGCTGTCGATCGCCGCGGAGATCGCCCGCTACCACCACGAGCGCTACGACGGGTCGGGCTACATGGAAGGTTTGCGCGGCGGGGCCATTCCGGTGTCGGCGCGGATCATGGCCGTGGCCGACGTGTTCGACGCCCTCATCACCGACCGCCAGTACCGCAAGGCGTGGGGGGTGGAGCACGCCATCACCTGGATCGCCGAGCGGGCGGGCAAGGATTTCGACCCGCTGGTGGTCGAGGCGTTCCTGACGGTGGTCCGCCGCATCCAGGCCGAGGAGCCGGACTGGTTCCCCAAGCCGGAGGGCGGCAACCAGGGCCTGCTGGTGGCGGCGATCGGGCGCAAGCTGCGCGCCCTGTTCGGCAACCGCGCCGAACCGATCAATTGAATCCCGTCCCCGTATGGCGAAACCGGACCGAACGGCCTTTCCCAGGTGGAAAAGCCGTTTTGCCGTCACTTTCCGATGACGAGGACAGGCGCGGCAATGTGTCCGTTTCTCCCATGGCGGTTGTCCTGTAAATACTATTGTGTACAAAAAATCGTGTTACTATAAATTGTGCAACCGATACCGCGGGACGCTCCTTGGCGGCGCTCCGTTGTGGTGATCGGGCGGCAGCATTTGGCGGAGCCGACCATGAAAGCCAGACACTTCTTTTCCAGCCTTTTGACCTCCTGTGCCCTGCTGTTGGGCGCGACGGCGGCCCAGGCTGCCTACCCGGACAAGCCGATCACCATGATCGTCGCCTATGGAGCCGGCGGATCGACCGACGTGACCGCGCGCATGCTGGCGCCCTTCATTGAAAAATATCTGGGCGGCGGCGCACGGATCGTGGTGATGAACCGCGGCGGCGCCGGGGGCGAGATCGGCTTCGCGGCCATCGCCGACGCCACGCCGGACGGCTACACCATCGGCTTCATCAACACGCCGAACGTCGTCACCATCCCGATCGAGCGCAACGCCCGCTTCACGCTCGACCGGCTGGACCCGCTGGTCAACATCGTCGACGACCCGGGCATCATGACGGTTCACGGCGACAGCCCCTACAAGACGGTGGAGGATCTCGTCGCCCAGGCCAAGGCCAACCCGAACACCATCACGCTGGGCTCCACCGGCGTCGGGTCGGACGACCATCTGGGCATGCTGTTGCTCCAGCGGCAGGCGAACGTCCGCTTCACCCATGTGCCGTTTCCCGGCAGCGCGGAGAACTACCGCTCCATGCTCGGCCGCCACACCCAGATCTGCGGCCAGAACCTCGGCGAGGGGCTGCGCGGCAAGGCCGGCGGCGACAACATCCGCATCCTGGGCGTGATGAGCACGCAGCGCTGGGACATGGCGCCCGACCTGCCGACCTTCAAGGAACTGGGCTACAACATCACCATGGCGTCGCTGCGCGGCGTCGGCGCGCCGAAGGGCCTGCCGCCGGAAATCCGCGCCAAGCTGGTCGAGGCGGTGACCAAGGCCGCCAACGATCCTGAATTCCAGAGCAAGGCCCGCGACACCTACCAGCCGCTGCGCATCCTCGATTCGGAAGCCTTCTCTGCGGAGCTGAAGGAGTTGGACGGCGATTTCCGCAACCTCTGGCGCGAGTTCCCCTGGTTGAAGTGATTGGGTGAGGCGGACGGGACAGGCCGCATAGGAAAGACCCCTTTTCCACGTGGAAAAGGGGTCTTTTTCATGGGCGCTGCCGGAGGACGCCATGGCGTCCTCCCCCCCGCATCGGGCCAGGTCAGGCCGCGGTGATGCGGGTGATGAAGGCTTCGATCTCGTTGTCCAGCCGGTTGAAGCTGCGCGACAGCTCCTCGGTCGTGGTCTGGACGGCGCCAGCGGAATGGCCGGTGGTCTCCGCCGCCTGCTGCACCAGCCGCATCTCCTGGAGCACGGCCACCGTGTCGGTGGCGGCGCGCTGGGAGCGTTCGCTGATGTCGCGGGTGGCGGCGTCCTGCTCCTCCACCGCCGCGGCGACGGTGCTGAGCGATTCGTCCACCTGCCGGATGGTGTTGACGATGGCGCGGATGGCGTTGACCGCCGCGGTCGTCGCCGCCTGAACCGCCGCGATTTCCGCGCCGATCTCGTCTGTGGCCTTGGCGGTCTGGTTGGCGAGGCTCTTGACCTCCTGCGCCACCACGGCGAAGCCCTTGCCGGCCTCGCCCGCGCGGGCCGCCTCGATGGTGGCGTTCAGCGCCAGCAGGTTGGTCTGGCCGGCGATGTTGTTGATGAGGCCGACCACCTCCTCGATCTTCCGGCTGGCCTCGCTGAGGCCCTGGACGATCGAGTCGGTCCGCCCGGCCTCGTCCACCGCGCCGCGGGCGAGCTGGGTCGACTGGGTGATGGACCGGGTGATCTCGTCGATGGAGGCGCGGAGCTGCTCGGCGCCGGCGGCCACGCTCTCCACCTCGCTCGTCGCCTCCTGCACCGCGTGGGCGACCGAATCGCTGTGGTGGCTGGTCTGGCGGGCGTTCTCCAGCATGACGTTGGCTTCGCCGCGCATGGAGTCGGCGGAGCGCACCACCTCCCCCATCATCGCCTTGACCGACGCCTCCAGGTCGGCGGCGAGGCTGTTCATGGCCCGGCGCTGCTCCTCCGTGGCGCGGGTGCGCATGGCCTCCTGCTCGCGCGCCATCTCCTGGACGCGCAGCGCGTTCTCCTTGAAGACGCGGACGGTGCGGGCCATCTGGCCGATCTCGTCGCCGCGCTCGGCGGCGGGGACCTCGTCCTCCAGCCGGCCCTGGGCCAACCGTTCCATGACCATGGTCAGGCGAACCACCGGACGGGCGATGTTGAAGCCGATGAACAGCGCCACGCCCACGGTGATGAGCAAGGCGACGATCGCCGAGGCGATGAAGGCCTGGGTGGTCGCGTCGACCGACGCGTTCACGTTGGCGTAGGCGTCGGCCGACTGCTGGCGCTGGTAGGTCAGGTAATCGCGGGAGGTGCCGTTCAGGCGCCCGTAGGCCGCCTGGACCTCCTGCAGGAAGTCGAGCGGATCGACGCCCATCTTCAGCAGGTCGAGGAAGCTGGTCACCTTCGCCTGGTAGGCGGCGGTGTCGGAGCCGAAGCGCTGGAGGATCTGCCCCTCCTCCTCGGTCGCGGCCGACTGGCCCTTCATCTTGTCCGCCTGGCCCTTCAGCCTGGAGAGCTGTTCGGTCAGCGCCTTCGCCTCGTCCTCGACCGCCTTGGGGGAGGCGTTGGCGGTGCTGAGGATCACCGTCCGGTAGAGGCCGGCGTGGGCGACGGTCAGCGTGTCGGTCAACGCCTGGACGTCCGCTTCCCGCGTGAAGGAGCGGTTGAACAGCGTGTCCAGCAGGCGTGACTGTTCCGTGATGGCGGAGCCGCCGAGCAACGCGATGGCAAGCATGCCCAGAATCGCTGTCGCCGCCGGGATTCCCATTTTGGTGGGAATGTGGAGGTGATTGAGGAAAGTCATGGAGCACCTGCTTCAACCATTGGCCGGACCGTTGGCGCCGGATGGTCAGGGGGGCTTGAACCGCACCCGACGCAGGCCGGTCGGCCGGCGTCGGGTGGTTTCGCGGATGGGCCGGACCCGGACGGACCAGCCCGCCCGGGTCGCGTCAGCCCCGGATCACTTCAGCCAGGGCGACGACTGCCACAGCGACTTCAGCTCGGTGTCGAGCTGCTTCAGCTCCGCCGCGAAGGCGTCGGGGCCGAGGACGCGCAGCGGCTGGAAGGTCTCCTTGGCCTCGGCCTTCGCCACGAACTCCGGATCCGTGGCGGCCTTGGTGACGGCGTCCACCAGCTTGGCGCGGACGTCGGCGGGCAGGCCCTTCGGCGCGCAGACGCCGCGCAGCGAGGCCATCAGCACCGGGTAGCCCTGCTCCGCGAAGGTCGGGATGTCCGGGGCGGCCTTCCAGCGGTCCTTGCTCATCACACCCAGCACGCGGATCTGGTCGGAGGCCTGACCGCGCAGCCCCTCGCCGAGGTTCTGGCCGCTGATCTGGATCTTCTTGGCGAGCATCGCCTTGTAGTTGGCCGCGGAGCCGGAGAAGGGGACGTGGGTGAACTGCACGCCCGCCTGGCGCTGCACCAGCAGCATGGCGAGCTGGTCGTCCGAGCCCACGCCGGTGGTGCCGACGGTGACGGTGTTCGGGTTGGCCTTGGCGTGCTCCACGACGTCCTTCAGCGTCTTGAAGGTGCTGTCGCCGGGAACGCTCCACACGCCGGGATCGTCGACGACGTTGACCAGCGCGTCCAGCCGGTCCGCCGAGAAGCGGGCCTGACGCTCGATCGGGATCGACACCATGTTGGGCGTGTTGCAGAAGCCGATGGAGTAGCCGTCCGGCGCGGCGTCGGCGATGGCCGCGAAGCCGATCTCGCCGCCGGCGCCCGGCTTGTTCACCACTTCGATCCGGGTGCCGCCCAGGTGCTTCTCGATGAAGGGAGCCAGCAGGCGCGCGGTCACGTCGGTCGATCCGCCGGCGTCGTAGGCGACGACCACGGTGATCGGCTTCTCGGGGTAGGCGGCCTGGGCCGTCGACAGAGCGGTCGTCGACATGGCCAGCGCCAGGGTCCCGGTCGCCAGCGCCAGGAACTTGCTGCGAATGATCATCTGGATGCCCTTCTTTCCTGCGTTATTGCGGAAGACCCCCCTTGGCCGCGGACGCGGTGGGGTCCCGGGAGATCCCGCCCGTCCCGATGCGGACACAGGCTGGGCCTCCTTTTCTGAAATTCTCGTAAAGATCGATGGCCATTGATTTTGACAGTGTTGAAATATGGGGTCAGAGACGACACGAAGTGCCATCCAGACCTTCGGTCGAGTGGATGCATACTTCGGTATGTCTGTTTTCGTGGATGGCCGATCCCGTTGCCGGCACAGCGGCGGAGTTCGGTCGCGTTTCTCGCGAAAAGGAGCGATTCATAGACCCAACGCTGTCAAATCGACCCGATGGAAGCGGCTTTGACGCTTCGGAGTGGAAGATACAGGGTCTCTATTCGTGTATCAATCGTGCTGACCGGATCTGATATCCGGAAATAAGGGCGATTTTCGACGAATGCTTTCTATCTGGTGTGGTTCCTTGGAGTTCCGCGCGATCAGGTCTGCGTGATGAGCGTCAAATGGACGCATAGTGAAAGGCGCCTGCGGCGAAATGACCGCGTCAGCCCATCGCCACCATGAAGGCGACGGAAATCGAGATCGGGGACATCAGGGTGGACAGCAGCAGCGACATGGACACCAGCTCCCGCCCCGTCTGGTAGCGCTCGGCGAAGGCGTAGACGTTGACGCCGATGGGCAGCGCTGCCGCGGTCACGGCGGGGGCCAGCCAGTCCGGCGGGAGATGGAACACCTCCACCGCCAGGACCCAGGTCAGCACCGGGTGCAGGACCGTCTTCATCACCGCCAGGACCAGCGCTTGGCCGAACTTGCCCGACAGCTTCCCGAAGGACAGCGAGGTGCCCAGCGTGAAGCAGGCGCAGGGCAGGACGGTGGCCGCGGCGTAGTCCGCAGCCTTCATGACCGCGTCCGGCACATGGACGCCGCTCAGGTTGAAGCCCATGCCGACGACGATCGACAGGATCATCGGGCTGAGCAGGGTCGCCTTGACGGCGTTGACCGCGGCGGCGACCGGCCGTCCGCCCGCCGTCCGCTGCGCCTCGGCGATCATCGTCGCCGTGGTGAAGAGAAGCGGCGACTGGAACAGGATCAGCAGCATCACCGGGATGGCCACCGACGATCCGTAGGCGTCCATCAGGATCGGCGCGCCGAGCAGGCCGATGGAGGAGAAGGAGGGGGCGAAGCCGCCGATCGCCGCCTCGTCCCGCCTCCGGATCGACAGCATCCAGGCCGCACCCAGCGCGAAGATGATGAAGGCCGCGACGAAGAAGGACGCCACGAAGCCCCATTCGATGGGATCGGGGATCTTCGCCTTGGCCATCGCCGCGAACAGCAGCGCGGGCAGGGCGTAGATGCCGAGAAAGCGCGACAGGCCCTGAGCCGCCGTGTTGCTGAAGTTGCCCGATTTCCCGGCGTAGAAGCCGAGCGCGACCAGGACGAACATCGGCAGCACGATTTGAAAGATGAGCGTCATGGCGGCGGAAACCGGTCTTGGGGCGGCTCGAAGGGGGGCGCGGTCCGCCGGCCGGCCTGGATCGTCGGCCGATCCGGCGGATACCGGGGGTCAGCGCAGGGTGGGCGTCTCGACGATCTCCGGTTCCGGCACGCCCAGCACCTCCATCAGCGACTTGCCGGCGTCGAGCTGCTGCGACCAAATCTTCTCCTTGGCCATCAGTTCCAGGCAGCGCCGCAGCACCTCGTCCATCACGGCCAGCGGCACCACGGTCACGCCATCGTCGTCGCCGATGATGAGGTCGCCCGGATTGACCACCATGCCGCCGACGCCGGCCGGGACGTCCATCTTGCCGCCGAAGGCCTTGTGCGGGCCGCGCGGGACCGAGCCCTTGGCGAAGACCGGGAAGCCGATGGTCCGGATTTCCTGAAGGTCGCGGACGGAGCCGTCGATCACCAGCCCGCCCAGGCCGCGCGACTTGCAGCCGCGGACCACCCATTCGCCGGCCAGCGCCACCTCCTCCAGGCCGGCGCCGGCGACCACCACCACCTCGCCCGGCTCGGCCAGGCTGCAGGCGGTCAGCAGCATGCTGTTGTCGCCCGGCATCGACACGGCGGTGCGGGCCTGCCCGCAGATGCGCATGCCGGGGGCGCAGGGCTTGATCCGGGCGTCCATGCTCTGGCAGCGGTTCTGCACGTCGGACGCGATGCTGCTGGGGACCGTCTTCCAAATGTCCAGCATGTCCCGGGACAGGCGCGGAAAATTCACGATGTAGCGTTGCATAGCCATGGGGAGGACCTCTTGTCGTCTGGGCGGATTGCCGTCGGGGCTGTACGAAGCGGGGCTTGGAAGCGCGACCAGCGGCACCGCCGGTCGCAGCGCGACGACAACGGAGCCGATGACGATCAGGCGGGGGAGGGCCGGTGTTGCCGGAGCGGCGGACGCCGGCCGGGCAGGAGCGTCCTATCCGGGAAAATCACGGGCTCAGCCCGTCCGACGCCACCAGGCCATCCATGGTGCATACAACCCTAATCGGATAGAAGTTCTATTTGTTTCGCATTTGAAGCTTAGTCTTTCGGACGGTCATACGCAAGTAGGTTGCCAAGAAGTAAATTTGTTCACGCAGTCATATGGGGTATGTGCGCGGGGAATGACCTACAAAGGCATGCGGTTTGCGAGGATTGTCGCCTTTTGGTTGCGGAATTTGGCGTTGCCCGCCCTGTATGGCTGCGCTGGTTCGGGGTCGGGAACGTCGGGGGCCAAGGCACCGGTTGCGTCCGGCGGAGTGCCGCGGCGCAGACTCGGCTTCGGAAGCGAGGGCGTCGGTTGCGGAATCGCAACGCGCGGGGAAAGGGTGCGGCCGGGAGGGAAAAACGAAAAAGGCCGGCACCCGAAGGTCCAGCCTTTCCATCAACCGTCCTGTTTCCCTCCGAAGGACCACCGCCTCCGTCGGGAGAATGGAGCGGGCGAAGGGATTCGAACCCTCGACCCCAACCTTGGCAAGGTTGTGCTCTACCCCTGAGCTACGCCCGCGCTCCGTTTCGCTGCCGTTCGGACCCTTGTTCGGTGCCGTCCGGCGGCGTGCGGCGGACTATACTCATGGATCGGCGCAATGCAAGCGTCATGTTTCACTTTTCTCGGGCGCCTGGACAGATTTTCCCGGACGAATTTTCCCGGCACCGCTAAAGATGGCTCCATGGACACCCGCGACACCCCCGAGGGCAGGGACGAGGAGCCGCTGCCGACGAGCCCGGAGCAGCTCCTGGAGCATCTCGCGACGCTCGGCATCCGCACCGTGACCCACAGCCACCCGCCGCTGCACACGGTGGAGGAGAGCAAGGCGCTGCGCGGCGCGCTGCCCGGCGGCCATTGCAAGAACCTGTTCCTGAAGGACAAGAAGGAGCAGCACTGGCTGGTCGTCGCGCTGGAGGACGCGCGGGTGGAGTTGAACCGCTTCGACAAGGTGATCGGGTCGGCGCGGCTGTCCTTCGCCTCCGCCGACCGGCTGTGGCGGCATCTCGGTGTGCGGCCCGGCTCGGTCACGCCCTTCGCGCTGGTCAACGACCGCGAGCGGCGGGTGAGGGTGGTGCTGCAGGAGCAGATGCTGGCCCACGACCCGCTGAACTACCATCCGCTGCTGAACGACCGCACCACGGCCATCGCCGCCGCGGACCTGCTGCGCTTCCTCCGGGCCGGCGGGCATGAACCGCTGATCGTGCCCTTCGGGGAGGAGCCGCCGGACTCTCAGCCGACGCTTGCTTAACGCGCCCCGTGCGCTCATCTATCACGCGAGATCGCAAAGGGATACGTGACCGCCATGTTCTCCATTCCGCCCGCCAACAAGCCCGCCGCCGCCGGTGCCGCTCCCGCCGCCGGTGACCTGATCAAGGACAGCAGCGACCGCGCCTTCATGGCCGACGTCATCGAGGCGTCGCAGTCCGTGCCGGTGATCGTCGATTTCTGGGCGCCCTGGTGCGGCCCGTGCAAGCAGCTCGGCCCGATCCTGGAAAAGACCGTGCTGGCCGCGAAGGGCAAGGTGCGGCTGGTCAAGATCGACACCGACAAGGACCCGATGATCGCCTCGCAGCTCCGCGTGCAGTCGATCCCGGCGGTCTACGCCTTCTTCCAGGGACGTCCGGTGGACGGCTTCATGGGCGCCCTGCCGGAGTCGCAGGTGAAGGCCTTCGTGGAGAAGCTGGTGAAGCTGGCCGGTACCGCAGGCGGCGGCGAGGGCGACATCCTGGAGGAGGCGCTGGCCCAGGCCAAGGAGGCGCTGGAGGCCGGCGACACCCAGACCGCGTCGGAGATCTATGGCGAGATCCTGCAGGCCGATCCGGAGAACCTGAACGCCGCCGCCTACGCCGGGCTGGTCCGCTGCCTGATCGTCAACGACGAGCTGGCCCGTGCCAAGCAGATGCTCGACAAGGTGCCCGAGCAGATCGCCAAGGACAAGGAGATCGCCGCGGTGCGCAGCGCGCTGGAGGTCGCCGAGCAGGCCGCCAACGCCGGCCCGATCCCGGAGCTGACGGAAAAGGTCGCCCGCAACGAGGACGACCACGAGGCCCGCTTCGACCTCGCGCTCGCGCTGTTCGCCGCCGGCAAGCGCGAGGCGGCGGTGGACGAGCTTCTGGAGCTGGTGCGCCGCGACCGCGGCTGGAACGACGAGGCCGCCCGCAAGCAGCTCGTCAAGTTCTTCGAGGCCTTCGGCCCGACCGACCCGCTGACGGTGCAGAGCCGTCGCCGCCTGTCCTCGATCCTGTTCCGCTGATCGCGGGCGGACTGCGGCGCGGAGGCGACTCCGCGCCGTGAGCCTGTTTGGTTCGCGGCCGCTTCGTTCGCGGTCGCTCTGTTCGCCGTGTCCGGGGGTTCTATATTCGTCGCATGAGCCGGAACCCCATCGACCCGTCACTGGACCGCTTGCCGCGGCAGCTCCCGATTTTCCCGCTTGCGGGGGTCCTGCTGCTGCCGCGCGGGCGACTGCCGCTGAACATCTTCGAGCCGCGCTACCTCGCGATGGTCGAGGATGCGCTGGCCGGCGACCGCATGATTGGCATGGTCCAGCCGACCGACCCGGCCTGCCGCCTGCGCGAGCCGGCGGTCTACGGCACCGGCTGCGCCGGGCGGATCACCAGCTTCGCCGAGACCGAGGACGGCCGCTACCTGATCACTCTGACCGGGGTCAGCCGCTTCGCAATCATGCGGGAGCTGGACGGACAGCGCGGCTACCGCCGCGTCGCCGCGGACTGGGACCGCTTCTCCGGCGACCTGATCGACCCGCTGGAGCGCGGCGGCGCTGACGGCTGCGGGCTGGACCGCGCGCGTCTGCTGGCCGGACTGAAGGGCTATTTCAAGATGCAGGGGCTGTCGGTCGACTGGAAGGCCATCGACGGCACGCCGGACGAGCGGCTGGTCACCTCTCTGGCCATGATCTGCCCCTTCTCGCCCAGCGAAAAGCAGGCCCTTCTGGAGACGCCGGACCTGCCGGAGCGCGCGAAGCTCTTGATCGCCCTGGTCGAGATGGCCATTCTCGACAGCCATGAGGGCGACGGCGGCGGCGCGTTGCGTCACTGACCGATCGTCACTGACCGATCGTCACTGACCGGTTCATCGTTCTTCAACCGATACTGCATTCTCCGACTGCGAGGCCCGATCCATGAGCGCCCATCCCCACGACGACACGCCCGCCGACGGCAAGACGCAGGCGCGCGTCGATCCGAAGCTTCTGGAGATCCTCGTCTGCCCGCTGACCAAGGGGCCGTTGCGCTACGACGCCGAGCGCGCCGAGCTGATCAGCGACCGCGCCGGGCTGGCCTATCCGATCCGCGACGGCATTCCGATCATGCTGATCGACGAGGCCCGCAGCCTCGACGGGAAGCCGGGGGCGGCCTGATGTCCGACGAGCAATTCGCGTCGGACGCCTTCGGCACCAAGCACTGGCCGGTGGAAATCCGGCTGAAGAAGGAGGAGAAGCGGCTGGAGGTCGATTTCGACAACGGCCGGACCTTCTCCTACCCGGCGGAGTTCCTGCGCGTCCACAGCCCCAGCGCCGAGGTGCAGGGCCACGGTCCCGGCCAGAAGCAGACCGTCTCGGCCCGCCGCCATGTCGGCATCATGAGCCTGGAGGCCATCGGCCACTATGCCCTGCGCATCGTCTTCGACGACCTGCACGACAGCGGCATCTACTCCTGGAAGCTGCTGTACGAGCTGGGCGAGGACCAGGACCGCCTGTGGGCGGAGTATCTGGCGGAGCTGGAGGCCAAGGGGCTGAGCCGCGATCCCCGTGGCCGGCGCTGATGCGGCGGAAGCGGGGCGCGGCATTCCGTCGCGGGTCCGCTTTTTTCCGTACGGCCTTTTCGAGCGTTCGGGCGCGGCGTGTTGCGCTTTCATGAAAAGGGCGTAGATAACGGCCCATCGACCGTTCCTCCGCCGCAGGATGACCGCCGTGACCGCGACCGACCCGACCGGCGCGACCGCCAGCCAGACCGCCGCGCCCAACACCGGTTCGCCGCCTGTCGGCGGCGCCGGATTGCCCGTTCCCGCCACGCCCGCGCCGAATGATCCGCCCCATGATCCGCCGCCCGTGGAGCGGGGCTGGGGTGGGTGGACGCGCGGCTATGGGCGGCGCGGCGGCGCGTTGCGGCAAAAGCTGGCCACCCACTTGGCGGCCCGGCGGCGCAAGCGGCGCGCCTGGGCGAGGGACATCGCGCGGATCGTCCTGGTGGTGTCGATCCTGGCGTTGGGCGTGCTGGCCGTGGAGATCGGACGCAAAGCGGTGGTCGTGCTGAACCGCGCCGACCTCGGCGCTGTCCATCTGTTCGGGCAGCGCGGCTGAAGCGCTTGATGTTCCCTCTCCCCAGAGGGGAGAGGGTTAAAATGGCCGAATGCAGATGAACTGCCCCTTAGGGAAGAATGACCACGTAGCGTTTCGTCGTGGTCTCCAGCACCTCCCACACGCCGTCGAAACCCGGCTCCAGCGTGAAGCGGTCGCCGGGGCCAACCACCCACCGGCGCCCGTCGGCGTGGCTGATGGCGCTGGTCCCCTCCAGGATCTCGCAATACTCCCACTCGTCGTAGACGATCCGCCAGGAACCGGGGGTGGAGCGCCAGACCCCGGCGAAGCGCTTGCCGTCTGCCGATTCGTACTCGTTCCAGGTGGTGAAGACCGGCGCACCGGACAGGACGCGGTCGGCGGCCGGCCCTCCGGTCTCGGGCTCCGCGGCGGGGCGGGCGGGGTCGGTCAGCAGGGCGAAGCTCATCACACGTCTCCCATTCACCAGGCGGCGAGCAGCGGCGGCAGGCCGTGCAGGCTGTCGATGCGGCGGTAGTTCTCGGTGGGCGGCTCGGCCACCTCGTGCGCCCAGGTGACGTGGTAGGGCACATGCACGGCGTGGCCGCCCACGGCCAGCACCGGCAGGATGTCCGACCGCACGGAATTGCCCACCATGACGAAGCGCGCCGGGTCCACTCCGTGCCGGTCGAGCAGGCGGCGGTAGGTGGCCGGGTCCTTCTCGCTGACGATCTCGATGGCGTCGAACTTCCCGGCGAGGCCGGAGCGGGCGATCTTGCTTTCCTGGTCGAACAGGTCGCCCTTGGTGACGAGCAGCAGCCGGTAGCGCCCGGACAGCCCCTCCACCACCTCCTGCACCCCATCGAGCAGATCGACCGGGTGCTCCAGCATCGCCTTGCCGAACTCGACGAGGCTCTGGATGTCCCGCCCGCCGATGCGCCCGTCGGTCAGGTCCACCGCCGTCTCGATCATCGACAGGACGAAGCCCTTGATGCCGTAGCCGTAGACGCGGAGGTTCTCGCGCTCGGCCTGCAACAGCCGCCGGTCGATGTCCGCGGGATCGGCCAAATGGTTGGCGAGCAGCGCGCGGAAGCGGTCCTGCGTCATCGAGAACAGGGACTCGTTGTGCCACAGCGTGTCGTCGCCGTCGAAGGCGATGGTGTCGATCATGGGAAGAACTCGATGTCGGACGACGGTCGGGATCAGAGGTAGGCCGCGCCGCGGCGCCTGTCCAGCGCCCCGTTTCAAACCCTGTTTGTTGGTGAACTGCACAATTTGTGACGCCCAAAAACTATGCATCGGCCCATTATTTCTGCATCGGTGATATTCCTACGACAGCTATCGAGAAAGCACACGGCTCGCATACCCACATGGCGGTGGCGGGTTTGCGCGGGATGAGCAATATTCTTTCTCACAAAGCGAGGGTGCGGCGGCCACTTCCGGCAGGCCCCCTCGGGACCTTCAAAGATAGGATGACCACCATGGCAATCGCTCTGCGCTCGGCCCCCGTCGGCCGCACCCTGCGGGCTGCTCCGGTGGCGTATGTGCTGGACAGCGTTCTGGACACGTTCGCCCTGTGGCGGCAGCGCACCATCACCCGCCGCGAGCTGGCTCGGCTGGACGACCGGATGCTGCACGACATCGGCATCTCCCAGATCGACGTCGAAGGCGAGATCAGCAAGCCGTTCTGGAAGGCTTGATGCCGCCGTCACGGCTGCGGGAGACCGCAAGGAAAAGGGCCGCTCCTGTCTAAGGGAGCGGCCCTTTTCGCATTCGGGTCTTGGCGTTCCCGCAAGTTACCAAAAGAAAAAGCCCCCCATCCCGAAGGACGGGGGGCTTTTTCTTGAAACGGACCGTCGCTCGATCAGATGCAGATCTGCTGGAGCGGGGCGAAGCCGTTGAAGCAGACCGCCGAGTAGGTCGTCGTGTAGGCGCCCGTGGCGTGGATGCGCACACGGTCGCCGGCCTTCAGGTCCATCGGCAGCTTGTACTCGGCGCGCTCGTAGAGCACGTCGGCGCTGTCGCAGGTCGGGCCGGCCAGCACGACCGCTTCCGTGTCGCCCTCTCCGTCGTCCCCCATCACCTGGATCGGGTACTGGATCGCCTCGTCCATCGTCTCGGCGAGACCGCTGAACTTGCCGATGTCCAGATAGACCCAGCGCTTCACGTCGTTGGCCGACTTGCGGGAGACGAGGACGACCTCGCTCTCGATGATGCCGGCGTTGCCGACCATGCTGCGGCCCGGCTCCACGATGGCTTCCGGCAGGTGGTTGCCGAAGTGGGTGCGCAGGGACTCGAAGATGGCCTGGCCGTAGGCGGTGGTCTCCGGCACGTCGGTGCGGTAGCGGGTCGGGAAGCCGCCGCCCAGGTTGATCATACCGAGATCGACGCCCAGCACCTCAAGCTCGCGGAACAGCTGCGCCACCTGGAAGATGGCGTGGTCCCACTGCATCAGGTCCTTCTGCTGCGAGCCGACATGGAAGGACACGCCGTAGGGAACGACGTTCATGCCCTTGGCCTTCAGCAGCAGCTCCCGCGCCATGGCGAGGTCGCAGCCGAACTTGCGCGACAGCGGCCACTCGGCGCCCTCGCCGGAGGTCAGGATGCGGCAGAAGACGCGGGCGCCGGGGGCGGCGCGGGCGATCTTCTCAAGCTCCGCCTCGCTGTCGAAGGCGAACAGGCGCACGCCCAGCTCGAAGGCGCGGCGGATGTCCGCTTCCTTCTTGATGGTGTTGCCGTAGGAGATGCGCTCCGGCGCGCAGCCGGCGGCCAGGACCATCTGGATTTCCGGGACGCTGGCGGTGTCGAAGGCGGAGCCCAGACGGGTCAGCAGGCCGAGGATCTCCGGCGCCGGATTGGCCTTCACGGCGTAGAAGATCTTGGCGTCCGGGAGCGCTTCCTCCAGGTCGTGATAGTTCGCTTCCACGACGTCCAGATCGACGACGAGGCACGGGGTCTGCGGACGCTGCTCTTCGAAAAAGCGCGCAATCTTATCGGTCATCTCAGTCTCCCGGACGCAAGATGAAGGTGTCGGACGAATTGTGAAAAAGCAGGGGCGGAGCGGCCGCGCGCTGCTGACCGGTCAGAAAGAAAAGACGGTCAGGCGCTCAGGCCGCCCATACTGGACTGCCGTGTTGCCTTGCGGGGAAGGACCGGACTGGACAGAACCGGAAAGAGTCGGAGACGGGTGAGCCGGTGCCCACCCACAACAACATGAACCATCGTAACCTCCAAGACGCCGCCTTGCTTAAGGGACGGTCGGGGATCACGCGTTACGTCGTTGCATAACCACATCTCGAAAAGGACGAGGGGCGGGCCAGCGGCACGTGCGCTTGCGAGTTGCGGTTACATAGATCGAACGGGCCGCCTTTTAAAGTGAAAAATGCGACCGGGCGCAAAAAAGTAGCAAGCGTTACGCAAAGGTAAAAATACGGAGGAATAACATGGACTTGAGTACGGCCATTCCGGTCTGGGACATCGCCGCCCGGTTGGCCGCGGCGGCGGTTTGCGGGGCGGCGCTGGGACTCGACCGCGAGATCCGGGGCAAGGCGGCGGGGCTGCGCACCCACACGTTGGTGGCCATCAGCGCGGCGGTGACGACCCTGGTTGCGCTGGAGCTTTATTGGGGCATGGCCGGGCAGAAGGGCGGCGGTGGAAGCGGCGGGGGCGACATGGACCCCACCCGCGTCATCCAGGGCATCGCCCAGGCCATCGGCTTCATCAGCGCCGGGGTGATGTTCCGCGCCGGGACCACGGTGCGCGGGGCGACCACCGCGGCGCTGATCTGGATGGCGGGCGCGCTGGGCATCGCCTGCGGAGCCGGATTCTACGTGCTGGCGGGAATGGCGCTGGCGCTCTGCCTCGGCGTCACCATCGTCTTCTCCTACGCCCTGCGCTGGATTCCGGAGCCCGCCAAGCCCGCCAAATCTGTCAAACCCGAGGACTGACCAGAAGACGATGGGCCAGCGCGCCCCCCAGCGCGACCAGCCCGATGGCCGTCATCATGGGAAGCTGGCTGTCGGCATGGGTGTGGCCGAGCACCACGCCGATCAGCGCCGCCACGGTCATCTGCACGAAGCCGACCAGGGAGGAGGCCAGCCCGGCCATCATCGGGTAGGGGCCGACCGCCCCGGCCATGGCGTTGGGCAGGGTCAGCCCGGCGCCCAGCATGAAGAGGAAGACCGGCGCCACCACCGCCGCCAGATGCAGCACCCCGCCCAGCGCCAGCCCCACCCCGAGCAGCCCGCCGGCCAGCGAGACCGCCGTGCCGGTGCGGATCATCCGCGGCCCGCCCAGCCGCGCGCTCAGCCGCCCGGCGAGAAAGGAGCCGACGGCGTAGCCCAGCACCACCGCGCCGAAGCTCGCTCCGTACTGCGCGGGCGTCAGGTGCAGCCGCCCGATCAGCACGAAGCTGGACCCGGAGATGAAGGCGAAGATGCCGCTGTAGGCGAAGGCCACCGTCAGCATCTGCCCGACGAAGCCACGGTCGCGCAGCAGCAGCGCGTAGTTGGCGATCAGCCGGCCGGGCTGCAGCGCCGTCTCGTCGCGGTTGGCGTTGGTCTCGCCCATCAGGGTCCAGGTGGCGGCCAGGATCAGGGCGGCGAAGCCGGTCAGCAGCAGGAAGTTGCTCCGCCAGCCGAACCACTCCGTCAGAACGCCGCCCAGGATGGGGCCGGCGGCCGGGGCCAGCGTCATCGCCATCGCCATGTAGGCCAGGACGGTGGCCGCGCGGTCGCGACCGAAGACGTCGCGCACCACCGCCCGCGCCACCACAGGGCCGCAGCAGGCGCCCAGCGCCTGGAAGAAGCGGGCGACGATCAGGGTTTCGATGTCGTCGGTCAGCGCGCAGGCGGCGCTCGCCACCAGATAGATGAGGATGCCGCCGAGCAGGGCGGGGCGCCGCCCGAACCGGTCGGACACCGGCCCGTAGACGAGCTGCGACACCGCGAAGCCGGCGAGGAAGACCGACAGGGTCAGCTGCACCGTGGCGATGTCCGTGCCGAACACGGTGACCAGAGTCGGCAGGGAGGGCAGATAGAGGTCCGTGGACAGCGGGCCGAAGGCGACGAGCGCCGTCAGCAGCACGCGGACGGTCAGGGAATCGGGACGGGGCATGGAGGGAGTCGGGCCGGAAACGATGGGGGAGGCGCACTCTAGCAGAGGCTCGGCGCGACCCCGTCACGGCGTTTCGGCATGACCGTCATTTGCAGGTGAAACCATTTCGGTCCCCTCACGGCCGCCCTCGCCGCCCCCTTCACCGTAGCGCAGCAGCCGCGCGCCGTTGGCCTTCAGCCAGAGGCGCGGCGTGCGCACGTCGCCGGTCAGCTGCGCGCACAGCGTCCAGAAGCGCTGGGAGTGGTTCATCTCGCGCAGATGCGCCACCTCATGCCCCACCACATAATCCAGAACGGATTCCGGCGTCAGGATCAGCCGCCAGGAGAAGGAGAGGCGCCCGGTGGCGGAGCAGCTTCCCCAGCGGCTCTTGGTGTCGCGCACGGTGACCGCGGCGACCCGCGCGCCGATCAGCGCGGCCTTGGCGCGCGACCGTTCGGCCAACTCCCGCCGCGCCTCCGCCATCAGGAAGTCGCGCACCCGGCGGGCGACATGCTCCGCCCGGCCGCCGACCAGGATCGCGCCGTCCTCGCGCCGGGTCGCCCCGCGCAGGTCCGGGCTGTGCCGGATAACGTGGTCGATTCCCAGATAGGGCACCGTCGCTCCGTCGGCGAAGGGCAACTGCGGCGGCAGGGCGGCCAGCCGCGCCCGGACCCAGCCGTCGTGCCGCCCGACGAAGCGCAGCGCCTCGGCCTCCGGAACGCCCACCGGGATCACCACCTGGATCAGCCCGCGCCCGGCGTCCACCCGCAGGGTCATGCGGCGGGCGCGGGCGCTTTCCCGCAGCTCCAGCGGCACGGGCAGGCCGGCGACGGTCAGGGCGCGCGGAGCCTTCGGACGGAGGATGGGGGTTTTGGAGGGCTGGGATTTGCGGCGGAAGAACATACCTGACTTATAGCCCGCATGGCCGGCCGGGGCCAATGGGGCCGTTCTCTTTCACATTCAAACGGAATTTGTCCCAAGTGAGTTTTGCATGTGATATTTGACACTGGGGCAAGGTGGCGGGATAAACGTGCTGTAATCCCAGTCCTTGTGGTGAAGTCGTGGTCGAGTATACCGGAAAGAACTCAACCAGAGGTCATATGACGCATCGTGCGATCTGGCTTGAGGCTCTGGTCTCCGCCAACGGCGCCGCTCACGCTCTGCTTGGGTTGGACGCGCGGCTTCTCGTGGTCAACCAAGCCTTTGCGGCGGCCTTCGGCTGCCTGCCGGAGGAGGTGGAGGGCAAGGAGCTGACCGAGCTGGGTGTTCCGGCGGCCATTGTCTCCCAAGTGGAAGCGCAGGTCCGCCGCGCCGCTGTCACCGGGGCGCCGGTGTCGGCCTTCGGCCTGCTGCCCCGCGGCGAAATGGTGCTGAGCCCGGTGCGCGACGCGGACGGGGCGATCACCGCGGTCGCCGCCATCGCCGACACCGCCGCCGCCACGCTGGCCGCCGCCCGCGCCGAGGCCGAGCGGGCGAAGGCGGAGACCGAGCGGATTCGCCAGGAGGCCGAGACGGGACGGACCGCCATCGGGCGTTTCCTGTCCGCCGCCAGCCACGACCTGCGCCAGCCATTCCAGGCCATGCACCTGTTCCACCATCTGCTGATGGGCCGCCTGACCGATCCCGGCGCGCGCGATCTGGGCGAGAAGCTGGAGATGTCGATCGAGGCGGCGGAGGCGCTCCTGCGCGCCTTGCTGGACGTGTCGAAGCTGGAAGCCGGGCTGGTCCGGATGCAGGTGCAGACCTTCCCCATCGACGAGACGCTGGGCCGCCTCCTCAACGAATTCGCGCCGGAGGCCGACGCCAAGGCCCTGCGCTTCAACGTCCGCCCCGCGGACGCGGAAGTGAGCACCGACCCGGTCCTGCTGGAGCAGCTTCTGCGCCCGATCCTGTCCAACGCCCTGCGCTTCACCGAGTCGGGTGGCGTGCTGCTGGCGGCGCGGCGGCGCGGCGGGGCGTTGCGCATCGAGGTGTGGGACACCGGGCTCGGCATCGCCCCCACCGACCAGTCGGCGATCTTCGACGACTTCCACCAGCTCGGCAACCCGAACCGCGACCGCCGGCATGGGTTGGGGCTCGGCCTCGCCATCGTGCGGCGTCTGGCTGCGTTGCTGGGCCTGCCGGTCTCGCTGCGCTCGGTGCCCGGCAAGGGTTCCGTCTTCGCGGTGGATGTCCCGCTGGCGGTGGAGAGCGCCGAGGCGTTGCCGGTCGAGAGCAGCAGCGCGGCGTGACGGGGCGGGGAGCCCCTTTTCCTCCATCCCACCGAACGAACAGAGAGCGTCGTCCTCGCTTGCGCTCACCGACCCGTCCATCGGTGCCGCGCCGGGCGTCGATGGAGCGCGCATAATTCCTCCGAAGGCCGAGGCCGTTCACGGCCCGCCGCGCCCAGCGTTCTGGGTGCGCCTCTACGCGGCCTGCGATCGGGGGAAAGCATGGTTCGCAATGCAGGGTGCCGGCTGGCCGGTTGTCTGGCGGGGGTTGCGGTGGCCGTCGTTGTGGCTCTGCCCGCCAGCGCACAGACGACGAGTCTGGATTGGGACCAGCGCGGCTGCGTCTTCGGCCCCCGGCCCGGTCTGGACCGGCTGGTGCCCGGCTACAACCCCGGTGCGCAGCCCTATTACTGCCCGCCGCCCGCCGCCCTCTACCCGGCGCCTCCGGTCGCGACTCCCTCGGCGGCGCTCTATCTGTCGGCGCCGAGCCGTTCCTACTGCCTGCTGCGCTCCTCGGGCCTGATGGGCAGCACCCTGTCGCAATTGGCCGGGTCCCTGTGCCGGGACGACGCTGCACTCTGGGCACTCGCCCGGTGATAGCGACATGGTGATACATCCGTGTTGATACGTACGGCTGATTGACAGTCCTTCCCTCTATCCTTAAGCCTTGTAAAAAAAGAGAAACACACATACGGGGAGGAATACCATCAATGCCGGCGCAGCATCCGTCACCGCCCTAAGTCCCGTCCCATGCCTTTGCGCGTCCAACGTTGCAACCGTGAGGAGCGGGTGCGGCGCGTCCGTGCGCGCGCCTGAGGGACACGTCATCAAATCTTCAAAAGACCGTCGCGGGACCGCAACCCGCGCCCTGCATGTCAGCACATCACGCAATCGAATGGTTCAGGGAGAGACCACCATGCTGACCCGCCGCAAGCTCGCCGTCTCGACGGCCGCCTTCGCGCTCGCCGCCGGATTCACCGGCGCCGCTTACGCCCAGCAGAAGACCGTCGTCGAATTCTGGCACGGCCTGCCCCAGCCGCTCGGCGGCCAGCTCGAGCAGGTGGTGAAGGGCTTCAACGACAGCCAGGACAAGGTCCAGGTCAACCCGACCTTCAAGGGCAGCTATCCGGAGACGATGCAGGCGGCCATCGCCGCCTTCCGCGCCGGCAACGCCCCGCACGTCGTGCAGATGTTCGAGGTCGGCACCGCCACCATGCTGTCCGCCGGCCCGGCCATCAAGCCGGTGCACCAGCTGATGAGCGAGACGGGGTCGGGCCTCGACGCCGCGGCCTACATCCCGGCGGTCCGGGGCTATTACAGCTCCAAGGACGGCAAGATGATGGCCCTGCCGTTCAACAGCTCCACCACCATCACCTTCTACAACAAGGACGCCTTCCAGAAGGCCGGTCTCGACCCCAACAAGCCGCCGGCCACCTGGCCGGAGGTGGCCGACGCGGCGCGCAAGCTGAAGGCGGCGGGCGTGACCTGCCCGATGACCTTCTCCTGGCCGACCTGGACGCAGTTCGAGCAGGTCGGCGCGCTCCATGACAAGCCCTTCGCGTCGGAGGCCAACGGCTTCGGCGGGCTGAACGCCACGCTGAAGATCAACGACCCGTTCTTCGTGAAGCATCTCCAGACGCTGATCGACCTGCAGAAGGAAGGCGCCCTGCGCTACGGCGGTCGCGACAACGCCGCGGACTCGCTGTTCCCGTCGGGCGAATGCGCGATGATCCAGGCCTCGTCGGGCCTGCGCGGGCGGATCGTCAAGGAGGCCAAGTTCAACTGGGGCGCCGCTCCGCTGCCCTACTGGCCGGACGCCATCTCCTCGCCGAAGAACTCGATCATCGGCGGCGCCTCCTTCTGGGTGATGACCTCGCCCAAGCGCACCGCCGACGAGTACAAGGCCGTCGCCGCCTTCTTCAGCTACCTCGCCCGTCCGGAGGTGGACGCCAAGTGGCACATGGACACCGGCTATGTCCCGGTGACGCTCCAGGGCTTCGAGCTGGCGAAGAAGGAAGGCTTCTACGAGAAGAACCCCGGTGCCGAGGTGCCGGCGGAGCAGCTGACCCGCACCGCCACCACGGAGAACACCATGGGGCTGCGGCTGGGCAACCTGCCGGAAATCCGCAACATCATCCAGGAGGAGATGGAGAAGGCGTTCCAGGGCCAGCAGACCGCCCAGCAGGCGCTGGACAACGCAGTGAAGCGCGGCGACACGGTCCTGCGCAACTTCGAGCGCGCCAACAAGACCTGAGTGGCGCGGCGGTTCGTCCCCCTCTCCCGTCCCGGGAGAGGGTGCCCGCGTAGCGGGCGGGTGAGGGTCGTACGAAGATCAAGGCGGTGTCCTTGGCAGCACCCTCACCCTTCCCACGCCTGCGGCGCGGGCCCCTTCCCTCTCCCGGGGCGGGAGAGGGCTGAAAGAACCGGAGACAACCGAAGGGTTCCATGCAACGTCGCGTGATTTTCGACAACAAGGCGCTGCCCTACCTGCTGCTGGCGCCGCAGGTGGCGGTGACGCTGATCTTCTTCATCTGGCCGGCGGCGCAGGCGCTGTGGCAGTCGGTGCATCTCCAAGACGCCTTCGGGCTGCGCAGCCAGTTCGTCGGGCTGGAGAATTTCGAGGCGGTGCTGAGCGACCCGAACTATCTGGAGACGGTGAAGACCACCATCATCTTCAGCGTGTCGGTGACCGTCCTCTCGCTGGGCTCCGCGCTGGGGCTGGCGGTATTGGCCGATTCGAAGATCCGGGCGGCCTCGGCCTACAAGACGCTGCTGATCTGGCCCTACGCGCTGGCGCCCGCGGTGGCGGCGGTGTTGTGGATGTTCATCTTCAACCCGGACATCGGCATCCTGGGCCGCGCGCTGAACAATCTCGGCTACGCCTGGGACTACCGGCTGAACGACGGGCAGGCGCTGACCATGGTCATCCTGGCGGCGAGCTGGAAGCAGGTCTCCTACAACTTCATCTTCTTCCTGGCCGGTCTCCAGGCGATCCCGCGCTCCGTGCTGGAGGCGGCGAGCATCGACGGGGCAGGGGCGGTGCGCCGCTTCTGGACGATCACCTTCCCGCTGCTGTCGCCGACGACCTTCTTCCTGCTGGTGGTGGACGTCGTCTACGCCTTCTTCGAGACCTTCGGCACGATCCACGCCCTGACCCACGGCGGGCCGGGCAAGGCCACGGAGACGCTGATCTTCCGCGTCTACCAGGACGGCGTGGTCAACCACGACCTGGGCGGCTCCTCGGCGCAGTCGGTGATCCTGATGGTCATCGTCATCGCGCTGACCGCCATCCAGTTCCGCTTCGTCGAGCGCAAGGTGCATTACTCATGAATCCCGACCGCGCCAATCCGCGCTCCGGCGGGCGTCTGATGGACATGGTCCCGCACCTCATCCTGATGCTGGGCGTCCTGATCTTCGCCTTCCCGATCTACGTGACGGTCATCGGCTCGACCTGGGACGCCGCCACCATCGGGCGCGGCAACCTGCCGCTGACTCCCGGCGGGGAGATGCTGAACAACTACGCCTCGGCCTGGAGCGAGTCGCAGGGCAACCGCGTCATGCACACGCCCGTGCGCATCATGATGTGGAACAGCCTCGTCATGGCGCTGGTCATCGCGCTGGGCAAGATCGCCATCTCGATCATCTCGGCCTACGCGGTGGCCTTCTTCCGCTTCCCGCTGCGCATGGTCTTCTTCTGGATGATCTTCATCACGCTGATGCTGCCGGTCGAGGTGCGCATCATCCCGACCTACGAGGTGGTGGCGAACCTCGGCCTGATCGACAGCTACGCCGGGCTGACCATCCCGCTGATCGCCTCGGCCACGGCGACGCTGCTGTTCCGGCAGTTCTTCCTGACCATTCCGGACGAGCTGGCGGAGGCCGCGAAGATCGACGGGGCGGGGGCGGTGCGCTTCTTCCTGGACGTGGTGCTGCCCCTGTCGCGCACCAACATCGCGGCGCTGTTCGTCATCCTCTTCATCTATGGCTGGAACCAGTATCTCTGGCCGCTGCTGATCACCAACAGCGCGGAGATGGAGACGGTGGTCATCGGCATCACCAAGATGATCGGCAACGGCGAGGCCGCGACCGACTGGAACCTGATCATGGCGACGACGGTGCTGGCCATGCTGCCGCCGGTGGCGGTGGTGGTGCTGATGCAGCGCTGGTTCGTCAAAGGCCTTGTGGACAGCGAGAAATAAGAAATGGCAACGGTCGATCTGAATCGGGTCCGCAAGTCCTACGGCGCCGTCGAAGCCATCAAGGGCATCGACATCAGCGTCGCGGACGGGGAATTCCTCGTGCTGCTCGGCCCCTCGGGCTGCGGCAAGTCCACGCTGCTGCGCATGGTCGCCGGGCTGGAGAGCATCACTGGGGGCGAGATCGCCATCGGCGGGCGGGTGGTCAACGGGCTGGAGCCCAAGGACCGCGACATCGCCATGGTGTTCCAGAACTACGCGCTCTACCCGCACATGAGCGTGTTCGACAACATGGCCTACGGGCTGAAGATCCGCGGCCTGCCCAAGCCGGACATCCAGGCGCGAGTCGCCAAGGCCGCGGAGATCCTGGAGCTGAACCGTTTCCTCGACCGCCGGCCCAGCCAGCTGTCGGGCGGGCAGCGCCAGCGCGTGGCCATGGGCCGCGCCATCGTGCGCGAGCCCGCCGCCTTCCTGTTCGACGAGCCGCTGTCCAACCTGGACGCCAAGCTGCGCACCCAGATGCGCGTCGAGATCAAGCGGCTTCAGGACCGGTTGGGCATCACCAGCCTCTATGTGACGCACGATCAGGTGGAGGCGATGACGCTGGCCGACCGCATCCTGGTGATGAATCACGGGGTGGCGGAGCAGGTCGGCACGCCGCTGGAGGTCTACCAGCGTCCGGCCAGCCTGTTCGTAGCCGGCTTCATCGGGTCGCCGCCGATGAACGTGCTGGACGCGCGCTTCGACGCCAGCGGGCAGGCGGTGGCCCTGCCCGGCGGCACCGCCTTCGTCCTGCCGCGCCCGCGGCCCGACATGGCCAGGCGGCCGGTCAAGCTGGGCGTGCGGCCAGAGCATCTGGCCGTTACCCCCGGCCATGGGCCGCTGATCGTCACGGTGGATCTGGTGGAGGCGCTGGGCGCCGACACGGTGGTCTACGGACGCCTGCCGGACGGGGAGGGGCTGGTGGTCCGTGTCGCCGGCCTGCCGTCCTGCCGTGAGGGCGAGACCCTGCGCGTCGGTGCGCCGCCCGACGCGCTGCACCTGTTCGACCCCGAGACAGGACGGCGTTTGCCTGATTAAACTGGTCGGGTATAGAAGCAACAGGGAGGGGGGCGAAGACCCCCATGAGCATGAGCGCAACCGACCGCAAACCCGTTCCGCCCTTCCACCTCGCCTTCCCCGTCCGCGACAAGGAGGAGGCGCGCGCCTTCTACGCCGGCCTGCTGGGCTGCGGCGTGGGGCGGGAATCCGACCGCTGGATCGACTTCGACCTCTACGGCCATCAGGTGGTGGCTCATGTGACCGAGGAGGCCGCGACCCGCGCCACCAACCCGGTGGACGGTGAGGAGGTGCCGGCCAGCCATTTCGGCGTGATCCTGGAGTGGGACGACTGGCACGCGCTGGCCGACAAGCTGAAGGCCGAGGGCATCCGGTTCCTGATCGAGCCGCAGATCCGCTTCAAGGGTCAGGTGGGCGAGCAGGCCACCATGTTCTTCCTCGACCCGAGCGGGAACGCCCTGGAGTTCAAGAGCTTCCAGGACATGGGGCAGATTTTCGCGCGGTGATGCCGGCGGCAATGCTTTGACGCCATCGGCATTTCCTTCACCCCGGAGGGGAAGATCCGGCCCATGCAGCCGGTGCGATTTTCCCCTCCGCCTTGGCGAAAGCCCATGTTTTCGCGTCATCGGGATGGCATGGAAGCTGCTAATGGGAAATTGCCGAAGCAATCTCGCCGGTCAGCCGTGAGGTGTCCCATGGGCAGCCTGCCCGTCACCGTGGCGGGATTCGGATCATCCGGGGCGTACGCACTGAACGGCGGCATGGTCACCCGCTTCTCCGCGGCGACCAAGGCGACGCCGGAGATGATGGCGCGCGTCGGAATCGGCGATTCCGCCTTTCAGCAGCAGATGAGGATCGCGGCGGACCCGAACGCCGTGGACCCGGCGGTCACGGCGCGCAGCCGCGCCGTGCAGGCCCACACCGTGTTCCGGCAGGGCGGTCAGGTCGTCGCCGCCGTCTGGCGGGACGGGCAGACGCAAATGAGCAACGGGCTTGCGTCGCGGCTGGATTGGAGCGCGCTTGAGCGGCAGACCGCCGCCCTGTCCGACGCGCAGCGGCGGCAGGTGATCGCCGCGGCCATCGCCAAACAACTCGGCGGGAGCGTCCAGGTCCAGCGCTATGGCGACAGCGGCGCGGCGCCGACGCGTGGCGCGGTGATCGACGAGCAGGCCGCGGCAAATCGGGCGGTGCGCGGCGGGCGGTGATCCCGCCGCGCACCGGACAGACTTTAGGCCGCGGACCGCTTGTTGCCGCCCGGCTGGCCGCCATGCGGGGCGGGGCGGCGGTTGTGGCGGTTCTGCTGGTTGGCCGAGGCCTTGGCCTTCAGCGGCTGGTCACCGGTGGCGCCGGCAACCCGCGCGCCCTGCGGCGCCGGCGGCTTCGCGCCGTGGGCCTTCGGCGCCTGAGGCTTCTGGCCCTGCGGCTTGTTGCCGCCCGCCGCCTGCTGCGGCTGGCCGCGGCCCGGACGGGGCTGCTTGGGCGCCGGCTTCGGCGGCTTGGCGGAGGAGGCGTGGATCGCCGCCACAACCGACGCGTGGTAGGGATGGTCGTGGTCCGCCGGGACCGGCTGGCGGATGGTCTTCTCGATGGCCTTCAGATAAGCCACCTCCTCGGCGTCGCAGAAGGACACCGCGCTGCCGTCGGTGCCGGCGCGGGCCGTGCGGCCGATGCGGTGGACGTAGCTTTCCGGCTCGTTCGGCAGGTCGAAGTTGATGACGTGCGTGATGCCGTCGATGTCGATGCCGCGCGCCGCGATGTCGGTCGCCACCAGCGCCTTCAGGTCGCCGCTGCGGAAGGACTCCAGCGCGCGCACGCGGGCCGACTGCGACTTGTCGCCGTGGATCGCGTCCGCCGGAACGCCGGCCTTCTTCAGATGGTCGGCGATGCGGTCGGCGCCGTGCTTGGTGCGGGCGAAGACGATGGTCCGCTCCATGGCGCCGTCCTGAAGCAGGTCGGCGAGCAGGCGGCGCTTGTCGGCGCGCTCCACGAACAACACGCGCTGGGCGATGCGCTCCACCGTGGTGGATTGGGGCGCCACCTCGATCCGCTCGGCGTCGGTCAGGATGCTGTGCGCCAGCTCGACCACGCCTTCCGGCATGGTGGCGGAGAACAGCAGGGTCTGGCGCTGCTTCGGCAGGACCGCGACCACCTTCCGCACGTCGCGGATGAAGCCCATGTCGAGCATGCGGTCGGCCTCGTCCAGGACGAAGATCTCGACCTGGTCGAGCACGCACTGCTTCTGGGCCATCAGGTCAAGCAGGCGGCCCGGCGTGGCCACCAGCACGTCGGTGCCGCGGGCCAGCGCCGCGACCTGCGGGCTCTGCCCGACGCCGCCGTGGATCACCGTGCGGCGGATCGGCAGGTGCCGGCCGTAGGTGCGGAAGCTCTCGCCGATCTGCAGAGCCAGCTCGCGCGTCGGCGTCAGGATCAGCGTGCGCGGCGCCTTGGCCTGCACGCGCTTCTTGTTCTGGAACAGCCGCTGGAGGATCGGCAGGGTGAAGGCGGCGGTCTTGCCGGTGCCGGTCTGGGCGAGGCCGAGCACGTCGCGGCCTTCCAGAAGAACGGGGATGGCGCCGGCCTGGATCGGCGTGGCGGTCTGGTAACCCTCTTCGGCGACGGCGCGCAGAAGGGGCTCGATCAGGCCGAGGCCACTGAATTCGGTCATACGGGGAGGGTCCTGGTCACGTGAAAAGAGGCTGCACCTGGGCCGTGCCCGGACATGGCCGGGGGCGGCGTGGCTTGGGGCGCTCCGCCGCGGGAGTGCGCGGAGCCATCAATTCACCGTGGGAAGGCGCAAGTGGCGCCGGTACCGGGACGACGAGGAGCCGGCAGCCCCAAAGCAAAATCGACCGCCCACACATAGGCGGTGGGGTGGCTTTTGGCAAGCGAACAAGGACCTTGGCCCCGTTCCGGACCGGAATTGTCCCTATGCCGGGCGGCGTTTTAGGGGAACGGTGGGGATGGCGGGGGGAGTTTCGGCAGGTGAGGCATTTTGCCGCGCGAATTCCCGGACAGAAAAACGGGGTATAAGATTGCGAATGAATTTCAGTATTATGATGCGCGCTGCAGCATGGCGCCCCGGGTCGCGGGACATGGCGCCGGAACGGATGGCAAAGGCGGTGGGGCAATGACGTCGCGTCTCGAATCCTTGTGCCTGGAAAAGGGGCTGAAGATGACCGGCCAGCGCCGGGTCATCTCTCAGGTCCTGTCGGAGTCGGAGGACCATCCCGACGTGGAGGAGGTTCATCGCCGCGCCGTCCTGATCGACCCACGCATCTCCATCGCCACCGTCTACCGCACCATGCGCCTTCTGGAAGACGCGCAGGTGATCGAGAAGGTGGACCTGGGCGACGGCCGCGCCCGCTACGAAGAGGCGTCCACCGACCATCACCACCACCTGATCGACACGCGCAGCGGGCGGATCATCGAATTCGCCAGCCCGGAGCTGGAGGCGCTGAAGGAGCGCATCGCGCGGGAGCTGGGCTACCGCATCGTCGGTCACCGGCTGGAAATCTACGGCGTCCCGCTCGACAGCGTGTCTCTCGACGGCGGCGACGCGCTGGACGGCAACTCTGGGGAAGGCGGGGAGCGTCGATGAAAAGCATGCGCTGGCTGACGATCGACCCCTATCCGGCGGTGAGCCTGAATTGCCGCGACGCGGTCCAGCGCTGTTACGCCGGTCTGTGCGACTGCGGCCAGCCGGAGCGCTACGCGCTGGAGGCGGCGGTGACCGTCTTCCGCTACCACCATCCGGAAACCCCGCCCTTCCAGGCGGAAACCATCGTCAGCCAGTGGGTGGCCGGCCCGGTCCGGCACTGACCTCCCGCCGGCCGCCTCACCAGCGCCGCCGCTTGCGCTCCAGCGTGTCGGGGGCGAAGTCCTCGGGCCGCAGGGGCTTGGCGAAGTCCGGCGGGGCGAGTTGGTTGTCGAGGCCGCTCACCACATAGCGGTCGCCCGTGAGGTCGTAGGTGATCTCCAGCGCCGGGGCGAAGACGGGCAGCTGGGGATAGCCGATCCCGTGCGCCTCCGCGTAGCGGACCAGATCGCCCTTGGCGTCGTAATGGTCGGCCATGACGATCTGCCAGGAATCCTCGTCCAGATAAAAGGTGCGTTCCGGCAGGGCGTGGCGGAAGCCGGATTTCAGCCGCGCCTCGACGATCCAGACCCGGTGCATCTCGTAGCGCAGGAACTGCGGGTTGGGGTGGCCCAACCACAGGAAATCCACCGGGGCCAGACCGGGCGTGTTCATCCGGCTGGCGTTGTAGGGCACATACATTTCCCGCCGTGTCACCAAGGCGAAGTCGAAACGGTCGAGCGGGCCGCTGAACATGTCCAGCATGTCGGCGGTGCGGATGCCGCCGCTGGCCGGGTCCGGCGTGTCGTAGACGAAGTCGGGCGCGCGGACGGGCTTGCCGGTCTCCCCCTGGCGATACCAAGCGGCGAAGCCGGACTGGATCGGGTTCAGCGTGCCGTGCAGCAGCAGAGTGGTCCCAGCCTCCGCCTTGGGCATCAGGGTGGTGCGGCGGTAGTGGAAGGGGCGCCCGCCGTCGATCCCGGCGGCGTAGCTGGATTGCCAATCCTCGCGGTAGACCGCCGCGGTGTGGATGCCGCCGGCCTCCGGCAGGACGGTGGCGCCGGTGCGGCTGAAGGAATTGCCGCGCCAGCGCAGGATGTGGTTCCACATCGCCTGCACGCCGTTGGCCGGGATGGGAAAGGGAACGCCCACCCGCGCCCCGCTCAGCGCCAGACCGTTCTCGCCAAGCTTGGCGCGTTTGGCGTTCTCGATCGATTCGTCGTAGACCCGCTGTGGGGCGGCGGCGCTGCGGCGGCTGGGGAAGACCGGGATTTCGAAGGACGGGTACTTGGTCAGCATCTCCTGGAGGCCGGCGGACAGGCGGACCTTGTAGCGGTCGATATCCGCCGGCCCCACGGTGAACCAGCGCCCGTCCTCGTCGTAGGGGTCGGGCAACGGGGTGCCCGGCTTCCAGCCGTCGGGGACTTGGGTCAGCCCTCCCTTCCAGGCTGGAATGGCCCGCGTCCGGCTGGCGCCGCGCACCGCGCCGAAGGGGGTCAGCTCTTCCCCCAGGGCGGGAAGCTTATCCTGCGCGGCGATCGGGGCGGCGTAGGGGAGCACCGGCAGGGAGAGCAGCAGGCTGGAGAACTGGCGGCGGTTCATGCGCGTCTCGCGGCGTGGCGGGGTGCGGGGACGATACCCCAATCGGACGCCGCTTCGAACGGACAAAGGACGTTCAAAAGGGTGTTCAGGGGGGCGAAGCCGTGGCGATGAAGCGTTCGACCTCCCGCATCGTCTGTTCCAGCGCCGCCGCCAGCGCGGTCACCCGCTCCCAGGAGGCGTCCTGCATCACTGCCTGCTCCAGCGCCTGCGCCGCGTCGCCGAGCGGCTTCGCCCCGGCGTTGCGGGAGCAACCCTTCAGATTGTGCGCGCCGGCACGGATCGCCGTTGCGTTCCGCGCGGTGACGGCGTCGGCGACCTCGTCCGCGATGTGGCGGCCGATGCCGACGAAGTCGTTCAACAGCTCCTCTATCAACGAGCGGTCGTCGCCGCAGAGCTGGCGGAGCGCATCAAGGTTGATCGGGGGAAGGCCGATCGGAGGAAGGTTGCTCGGGGGCAGGTCGACCGGCGGGCTCTCCGGGGGCGGAGAGGAAGGGCGCGGCGCCACAGGGTCCGCAACCACGGGCGGCAGGAAGCGGGCCAGCGCGGCGTCGAGCTTCACCAGATCCAGCGGCTTGCTCAACGCCTCGTCCATGCCGGCCGCGCGGTAGCTCTCGATGTCCGCCGGGGCGGCGTTGGCGGTCAGCGCGATGATCGGCAGATGGGCACCGGTCGCGCGCTCCGCGGCGCGGATGCGGCGGGTCAGCTCGAACCCGTCCACCTCCGGCATTTGGATGTCGGTCAGCAGCAGGGCGTAGCGCCGCCGCCCGAGCGCGGCCAAGGCGTCCGCCCCGCCGGTGGTCAGCTCCGCCGTGTGGCCCAGCGCGGTGAGCTGCATCTGCAGGACCTTCCGGTTGATGGCGTTGTCCTCCGCCACCAGGATCAGCCGCCCGAGAGCCTCCGCCTCGGCGATGACGCGCTCCGGGCTGAGCGGGGCCGGGGCGCAGGGCGCTGCGGGTGGTGGGCCTTCGCAGGGCGAGGCGTCCGCCAGGGCGCGCCCGGCGGCCACCGCAACGGCGTGCACCAGGGGGGCGCGGCGGACCGGGCGGTTCACCGGGACCGCCCCGTCGGCGAGGTGGCCGCCGATGGCCGTGGAGTCCTGCAGCAGCACCGTCGGCACCTGCGCTTCCCCGACGCGGCGGCCCAGCAGTTGCGGCGCCTGGGCGGCGGCGGGGGTGTGCAGCGCCTCGTCGACCACCACGACGTTCAGCGCGCCGCGTTCCGCTTGGGCCATGCGGGCCTGTTCGGCCAGCGCGTCCGGTTGTCCGGCGGCCAGCACCCGCGCTCCGGCGGCTTCCAGATAGCGGGCGACGATCCGGCGCTCCTCCGTGTCCGGCAGGCCGACCAGGACGGTCAGGCCGGAGAGAGCCGGTTCTTCCGGGGCCGCCGTGGGCTCGGGCTCGGGCGGGGCGGAGTCGGCCGCGGCGCTCAGCGTCAGCTCGACCCAGAAGGTGGAGCCTGTCCCCGGCGCGCTGTCCACCCCGATCGCCCCGCCCATCAGCGCGACCAGACGCCGGCTGATCGACAGGCCCAGCCCGGTGCCGCCGAAACGCCGGGCGGTCGAGCTTTCCGCCTGGGTGAAGGGCTGGAAGAGCTGGCGGCGCGTCGTCTCGGAAATGCCGATGCCGGTGTCCGCCACCTCGATGCGCAGCCGGGTGCTGCCCTGGCTGTCGTCGTCCGTCCTGGCGGCAAGGGCGGCCTGCACGACGATGCGCCCGCGTTCGGTGAACTTGATGGCGTTGCCGCACAGGTTGAACAGGATCTGGCGCAGCCGCACCGGATCGCCGATCAGCGCCGGCGGGATCGCCGGCTCCACATAGGTCAGCAGCGCCAGCCCCTTGGCCCGCGCCGCCGGGGCCAGCGTGTCGGCCACCCCTTCGACCAGGGCGGGGATGGAGACGGGCACCTGCTCCAGGTCCATCTTGCCGGCCTCGATCTTCGAGAAGTCGAGGATGTCGTCGATGATCCGCAGCAGCGAGGTCGCCGACTCCCGCATGGTCGCCACGGTGTCGCGCTGCCCGCCGTCCAGCGGCGTGCGTTCCAGCAGCTCCAGCATGCCCAGCACACCGTTCATGGGGGTGCGGATCTCATGGCTCATGGTGGCGAGGAAGGCGGACTTGGCGGTGGTCGTCTGCTCCGCTTGGTCCTTGGCGCGTTCCATCTGGCGCTCGGCCAGCTTGCGCCGCGTGATGTCGTAGACCCAGGCGAGATGGACCGGGCGACCGTCGAGCAGCGTGGGGTCCACCGACACCAGCGCCCAGAAGATGGAGCCGTCGGCCCGCCGCACCCGCACCTCGGCGTCGCGCAGAGAGCGGCGGAAGAAGGTCCAGTGCGTCTCGTGCGCCTCGGTGTTGTCCGGTTCGATGAACAGGTCGGCAATGGAGACGCCGACCAGCCGCTCCTTCGGCACGCCCAGCAGATGGACCAGCCGGTCGTTGCACATGACGAGGACGCCGTCGTGGGTGTAGGCGCAGACGCCGACCGGGCTCGATTCCAGGATGGCGCGCATCTGCTCGCGGCTCTGCCGCAGCTCGTGCGTCCGCTCGGCCACCTTGGTTTCGATGGAGCGGATGTGGTCGTAGGCGCGCAGCGCCGCGATCACCGCGGTGAACAGTCCCTCCGCCGACAGGTCGGCCTTCGACTTGTAGTCGTTGATGTCGCAGCCGACGATCACGTCCCGCTGCGGCGCCTGCCCGGGCTGGCCGGTGCGCAGGATGATGCGGACGTCGAGGTTGCCCAGAGGGCCGCGGATCCAGCGGACCAGCGTCAGCCCGGCGTTGTCGTCCTCCATCACCACGTCCAGCAGGATGACGGCGATGTCCCGCCGGGCGCGCAGGACGGCGCGGGCCTCGGCGGCGGAGCGGCAGCCGATCAGCTCCAGCCGGCGCCCTTGAAACTCGACGTCGTCCAGCAGGAGGGCGGTCATGGAATGGACGTCGGCCTCGTCGTCCACCACCAGGATGGGCCAGGGCGGGGTCTCGTCCCCGTCCCCGCCCTCCTCGTCGGCGAACAGGATCTCGTCGTCGGTGTCGGGCATGATCTGCTCGTCGGTCATGCGGCGTCGGTTGCCGGGCCCTTCCCGGCGGCGCTGGCCGTCCGGGGCGCCGTCACGGGAATCCGCAGGAGAAAGGTGGTGCCCCCGCTGGCGGTACTGTTCGGGGGCGGGCTGTCCACCGAGATCCGTCCGCCCAGCGATTGGGTCACCAGATTGAAGACGATGTGCAGGCCGAGCCCGCTTCCCCCGGTGCCGCGCTTGGTCGTGAAGAAGGGTTCGAACACCTTGGGCAGATTGTCCGGGGCGATCCCGACCCCGTCGTCGGCGAAGCGGATGTCCAGCTCGCCGTCCGGCAGCTCCTCCACGCTCAGCGCCATCGCCCCTTCGCGGCCGTCGGGGAAGGCGTGGGTCAGCGCGTTGATGACCAGATTGGTGATGACTTGGCTGAGCGCGCCGGGATAGCCGTCCATGGCGATGCCGTCCGGGCAGGCGACGGTCATCCGGTGCGGGCTCTTGCGCAGGCGCGGTCCCAGCGAGGTGATGATCTCGTCCAGGTAGGAGCGCAGGTCGAAGCGGCGGCGCTCCTGGCTGGTCTGGTCCACGGCGACGCGCTTGAAGCTCTGGATCAGCTCTGCCGCGCGGGTCAGGTTCTGTTCGATCAGGCGCGAGGATTCGCCCGCCGCCGCCACATAGGCGGTCAGGTCGGACTTCTTCATGGTGCCCTTCGCGAAGGCCTCGGTCAGCGTCCGCGTCTTCGAGGCCAGATGGGTCGAGCAGCTGTAGGCGATTCCCACCGGCGTGTTGATCTCATGCGCGACGCCGGCCACCAGCAGGGCGAGCGAGGCCATCTTCTCGGCCTGGACGAGGCTGTCCTGGGTCTCCTTGAGGTCGGCGTAGGCGGTCTCCAGCGCCTCCATGGCGTGGAACACCTCCTCGGCGGAGCGTGCCTCCACCGTCACGTCGGTGAAGGTGCGGACGAAGCCGCCCTCCGGCAGTGGGTTGGACCGCACCTCGATGATCGTGCCGTCGGGCCGCCGCCGCTTGAAGGCGAAGGGCTGGTCGGGGACCACCGCGGTCTCGTCCAGCTCCAGGTCGGGATCGATGCTGAAATCCTCGAAGGCGCCCTGGGCGCGCTGGAGCTGGATGATCTCGGGGAACAGCGGGTTGCGGGCCAGGAAGGCCGCCGGGACGTCGAGAAGCTCCGCGGCGCGGCGGTTGGACATGACGATCCGCAGGTTGCGGTCCACCATGATGATGCCCTGGTCGGTGTTGTCGAGCGTGATCTGAAGGACGTTCCGCTCGCGCGCCAGATCCCGTTCGGCCTGTACGCGCTCCGTCACGTCGGACATGGTGCCGGTCAGGCGGAGCGCGGTTCCTTCGCCGTCGCGCAGGGCGGTCGCCCGGTCCTCGATCCAACTCCAGCCGCCGTCGCGGCGGCGCATGCGGTAGACGGTGGCGTAGGCGCTGTCCTTGTCGCGCACGCGGCTGCGGGACTCCGCGACGACGCGCCGCCGTTCCTCCGGATGAATCAGCGACTCCCAGGTCTGCGCGGTCATGGCCAGTTCCGCGGGGCCGTAGCCCAGCAGGGCCGGAAACTCCTTCGACCACCAGTACTGGCCGGTCCGCAGGTCGTAATCCCAGACAGAGGAGCGGGTGGCGGCGATGGCCAGCCCCAGCCGCTCCTCGCTCTGGCGCAGAGCGGCCTCCTCCTCGTCCAGCCGGGCCAGCATGCCGTTGTAGGCGGCGATCACCCGCCCCAGCTCGTCGGCCGAGGACCATTGCACGCGCTGGCGCAGATGCTCCTGCTCCGCGGTGCGGATCGACGCGATCAGCCGGCCCAGCGGCACGCCGATGGTCAGCCGGTGGGCGGTCAGCGCGGTGATCAACGTGCCGACCAGCATCAGCAGCAGGAGCCACAGCGTGTTGACCATCTCCTGCCGGATCTGCTCGTCCACCGAGGCGTAGCTGAAATGGAGCGTCAGCGTGCCGAGCCGTTGGTTCTGCACCTGGATCGGACGGCGCACCGTCTCGCGTCCGGCGAAGGGGCGGCAGTCGGCGTCCGGCCATGCGAAATGGCCGTCGGCGAGTTCGTCCGCCACCTCGATGCAGAGAAGCTCGCGGTTGACGGAAATCGCCTGGATGATGTTGCGGACGGCCGGGACGTCCACGGCCCACAGGCTGGAGGACAGGGCGACGGCGTTGATCTCGGCCACCGCCTCGATCCGGTCGCGCAGGGCGCCGCGCAGGTCCTTGTACTTGCCGTAGAAGAAGATCGAGGAGAAGCCGAGCGTGGTCAGGATCAGGATGGGAATCAGGATCAGCAGGAATTTCGCCGACACCGTCGGCACCGTCTTCCACGCCTGCTCGATCACCGTCATGAAGGGGTATCCCGCTGCGGGGTCGCACGACCGGGGTGGACCGGCGGCACGGCGCCGCCTTCACCGATCATCCGGTTGTACTATCAACATGAGCCTTGCGTCTATGGTGTGTATGGCGTGAAATTTCTCCTTATGATCGATAAAATCGGGGTCTTGGATACTTGAAGCTTGAGAGGGGAGCGGCCTTGCACTACTGTTCGCGGGAGCCGCTTGCGCGGTGCAACACAAGAGGATGTCATGAATTTCCAGGTGCGCCGTTCCTCCGAAACCATCGAGGTGCTGTTGAGCGGCCGGTTGGAGTTCACCGACCATGACAGCCTCCCCGAGGTCGTGGAATTGCTGAACGGCGAGGGCACACGCCGCTTCATCCTGGACATGGATGGGTTGACCTTCATCGACTCCGCGGGGATCGGCATGCTGCTGATCCTTCAGGACGAGGCGGAGCAGCGCAACATCAAGCTGGTCCTCCGCAAGCTGCAGGGCGATGTGCTGCGATCCATCGATCTGGCGCGGATCGGCGAAGTCGTCACCATCGAACGGTGAGCGGGTGATGGACGGTTTCCCCGCCCCCTCCGCCAGCCACCCCCCCGGTCCGGCCGGCGTCGTGCGACCCTTCAGCGTGGTGCGGGGCCGCGTGCCGGCGGACATCGCCGCGCGCGTCGCGGCGCGCTTCGGCCTGAGCGAGACCGGCGGAGGCGTTGGTGACGCCGTCCATGACCAGGCCGCCGCCGCGGTGCTGCTGGCCCAGGCCGACCGGGACATCCTGCGCGGCGCCTTCGGGCTCAACAGTTTCCTGACGGTGGAGTTGACGGAGCGGGAGGACGGGACCGGCGCCATCGACGCCGACTGGTTGGGCGCCCCGCCGGTGGAGCGGGGGTTCTACCTGTCGCTGACCACCGGGACGGCCTATGGCCTGCAATGCGCGGTTCTGGTCTGCGACGAGCTGACCCGGCGCGGCGTGCTGACGCCAGAGCGGCGCGGCAACGTCGAGCTGTGCCTGCACGAGGCCATCGCCAACGCCATCGTCCACGGCAATCTGGGCATTCCCAGCGTGACGAAGGAGCAGCCGGAGGGCTACCGCCTGTTTGGCAAACTGCTGCGCGAACGGCTGGGCGACGGCGCCGTGCGGCAGCGGCGGATCGACATCTTCGCGCGCTGGACCGCCGACAGCCTGTCCATCGCGGTGGTCGACCAGGGCAACGGGTTCGACGCCGCGGCCCTACCGCAGGACACCGACAGCGGCGCCCATTCCGGCCGCGGCTTCGTGTTCATGCGGGCGCTGGCCCGGCGCATCCACGTAACCGACGGCGGGCGCTGCACCCTGCTGCAGTTCGACCTGTAACGGACGGGCGGGGGTCCGCGCATGCCCATTTCACTCGCCGCCAGCCGTGTCCTGATCGTCGATGACAACGAGTTCAACAGGAAGTCGCTGGCCCTGATGATCCGGCGCGCCGGTCTGACCCAGATCGAGGTCGCCGAGAACGGCGTGGAGGGGCTGCGCAAGGTGGAGAGCTTCCGCCCCGATCTGGTGCTGCTGGACGTCAGCATGCCGGTGATGGACGGGCTGGAGATGTGCCGGCGCCTGCGCGAGCGGCTGACCCACGAGGAGTTGCCGATCCTCTTCCAGACCGCTCTGGACAGCGACGAGGAGCAGGTCCGCTGCTTCGAGGCCGGGGGCAGCGACTTCATCTCCAAGCCGATCAAGCCCGGCGAATGCGTCGCCCGCGTTCGCCACCAGCTCGAAAAGCGCAAGCTGTTCACCGACCTTGCCAATTTCCGCGCGCGGGTGGAGCGGGAGCTGAAGCACGCCAAAGCGATGCAACTGTCCCTTCTGCCCGAGCCGAAAGAGCTGGAAGCCGTCGCCGAGCGGTACGAGCTGGTGCTGGACGCCCATTTCGAAACCTCGTCGGAGCTGGGCGGCGATTTCTGGAACGTCTACCCACTGGACAGCCACCGCGTCGCCTTCCTGCTGGTCGATTTTGCCGGCCACGGCATCACCGCCGCCATCAACACCTTCCGCCTGCACACGCTCATCGACCGCTTTCCCATGCATCACGTGCCGCCTTCGGAATGGTTGGCCGGGCTGAACCGGGCGTTGAAGGAGGTGCTGCCGGTCGGGCAGTTCGCCACCGCCTTTTTCGGCATCCTGGACCTGCACACCGACACGCTGACCTACGCCTCGGCCGGAGCGCCGAATCCGGTGGTGGGGATTGCGGGGGAACTGCGGCTGCTCGACTCGGCGGGGTTGGTGCTGGGCGCGTCGCGTCGCGCCGTCTACGCCGACCGCAGCCTTCGCTTGCCGCGAGGGAGTTGCCTGTTCCTCTACAGCGACGCGCTGATCGAATGCAGCGGCCCGGACAACGAACCGATCGGCCAGGATGGGGTCCCCGGCCTGCTGCGCGGCGCCATCGCCGCCAACCGCGCCCGTCCGCTGGGGCCGCTGCTGGAGCGCTTCTACGCCCGCACCAGCGTGCCGCTGCGCGACGACCTGACCGCGGTGTGGATCGCCCGCCGGGCGTGAGGGCAGGCCTGGAAACGAGAAAGGCCGCCGCGGTTGCCCGTGGCGGCCCTTTGCCGATTCTTGAGAGGGGAGGGGCGCCGTTACGCCTGCGTCTCGGACGCTGCGTAGCGGCGGCGAACCCACATCACGCTCTTCACGGCGAAGAGCGTGACGCCGATGCCCAGCGCGATGAGCAGGAGGATCTTCGGACCGTTCTCGCCGATGGCGGCGGCGGCCTCACCGAACAGGTAGCCGGCCCCGGCGAAGCTCCAGGCCCAGATGCCGGCCGCGATGAAGTTCCAGAACAGGAACTTGCGCCAGGGCATACGGGATGTGCCGACAGCCACCGAGGCGATGTTGCGCACCCCGTAGAGAAAGCGGAAGGCCAGGATGAAGCCGACCCCATAGACCTCCAGCCAATGCAGGACGCGGGAGGCGCGGGCCTCCGCCGCCGGGAAGCGGGCCAGCGCCTTGCCGCCCCATTTGCGGCCGATCCAGAAATAGCACTGGTCGCCCATGAAACTGCCGATCCAGACGGCGGCAACCAACCAGTAAAGGTTAATGATCCCCAGATGCGCGCCCATCCCGCCGAAAATGACGAAGGTCTCGCCTTCGAAGAAGGCCCATATGAAGGCCAGGGGATAGAAAGCATCACCCCAATCCTGGAGCCAGGTCATCCAGTCCAAAGCACCCTCCCCGCGGGTCGTTCCTTTTCGGCTCGGACCGCCGGCGATGCGCCAGGGAAACGCAGGCGCAGCCATTGGTCAGGCTTCGGACACATCATTGCACATGAGTGCGTGTCTTGTCGCGCAATCATTCCCGAATCGGGGGGAGGGCGGCGCACAAAGTTGAGGTACGAAACGGTCTATTGTGGCGGGATTATTTTGTTTCCTGACACGTATTCTGTGAATCGGTCAATGCTCGTGACTTGGTCAGCCATCTTCGCCCGACAACTCGCCGACCGCCTGCCGGGCGGCGCGCAGCAGCAGAGGATTCGGTTCGGACAGGCCGCCCTCTCCTTCTTCCTCCTCCCACGTCCCCGCCCCTGCCCCCGGAGCGGCGCGGCGCTTCAACTCGCGCGCGGCTTCGATCAGCAGATGGGCCAGCTTCTGGTCGGGCAGGGCCTGCGCCAGCGCCCGCAGCTCCGCGTTGGTCAGGGCCGCAGGGTCGAAGTCAGCGCGCGGGGCCATCGGGACGGGCGGTGGCGGGACGAGCGCGAGGGTCATGGGCGGCGGAGTCGACAGGGCCGACGGTGACGGAACATCCTCCCGCACCACGTCGACGGCCACCGGCGCCGCCACGGTGGTGGCGCGGGACCGGCGCGCCGGCTTGCGCGCCCGCTCCGTCTCGGGCAGGCTGTCGAACAGGAGAGGTTGCGTGCTCATCCGGTCACCCGCGATCCGTTCACCGCTAGTTTGCGAAGTGTTCTCTTTTCATTCTAGAGAACGAAGGCCGGAAGTCGAGTGGAAACTTTTCGGGCGGACCCGTGAAACGCGGAGTCAGCCGATCGCGTCCAGGAACCGCTCGGGGCGCAGGATGCGTGTGCGACCCACTCGGCGCACCGACAGAAGCTGCCGGTCAACCGTCACCAGCCAGTCGGCGTCGGCGGCCAGCGCCACCGCCAGGAACATGTCGTCGTCAGGGTCACGGCACAGCCGCTCCACCGGAACGGGCTCGACCCGCCGGGCCTCCGCGGCGAAGGCGGCCAGAAAGGCGGCGCGCTCCCCGGCCGGGCGGTAGCGGTCGAAGTCCGGGCGCATCAACACCTCCCGCAGCTCCGCCAGGGTGGCGTCGGAGATGAAGGCGGTTCCCCGCGCCCGCACCGCCTCCACGCTGCGCAGGATGGCCAGGCTGCGGCGGGGCACCTCGGCGCCCAGCAGGGCGTAGCCGACGAGGATGTTGGTGTCCAGGACGGCGCGGAAGGGTTGGGCAGCGTGTGGGGGGGTAGAGGTCATGCGACCGTCGGTTCCATGGGCCGGTCAGCCCTTGCGGGTCAGCAGCAGAGCGGTCAGGTCGTCGTCGATCGGGCCGACGGCGCGCAGGCGGTCCAGCAACCCGTCGAGGAAACGGGCGCCGTCCGTCTCGCCCATCCGCTCGGCGACCAGGGCGGCGAGGCCCGGCTCGTCCAGAACGTCGCTGCCCACCGGGATCTCGATGGCGCCGTCTGAATAAAGGAACAGCCGCCCGCCGGGTGACAGGGGGAGGGAGCGCTCCTCATACTCCGCTGAGGCCAGCAGGCCGAGCGGCAGGCCGGCGCTGTCGCCCAGCTGCGGCGCGGCGTCGCCCGGCGCCCAGACCATCGGGCGTGTGGAGCCGGCGGAAGCGTAGACGAAGCGGTTCTCCGCCGGCTCGATCACCCCAGCCAGCATGGTGGCGAATTGCCCGTTGGGAAGCAGCGCGCACAGCCGCCGGTTGACGGTGGACAGGAACTCGCCCGGGGTCAGGCCGGACACGTCCATCTGCTGGCAGATCGCGTGCAGACGGAAGGTGTTCAGCGCCGCCCCGACGCCGTGGCCGGAAAAATCGACCATGTAGAGCATGGTCCGGCCCTGTCCCTGGCCCGGCGCAACGGCGTCGTGACGCAGGTCCCAGAAGTCGCCGCCCAGCTCCGACGAGGGGGCGAAATGGGCGGCGATGCCCACCCCCGCCGCGGCTTCCACCTCGGCCAGCCGCTCCGGCGAGGGCATCAGCCGTTCCTGCATCTTGCGGGCGAGCGACAGCTCGCTTTCCGTCCGCTCGTGGAAGCGCTGGAGATCGTGCAGGAGGGCGCGGTTCTGCAGATGGATGCGCACGCGGGACAACAGCTCGACCGCGTTGATCGGCTTGGTCACATAGTCGGTGGCCCCGGCGGCAAAGGCCTTGGCGCGGTCCTCCGCCCGGTTCAGGCTGGATTGCACCAGAACCGGCAGATCCTTCCAGGCGGGAATCGCGCGCAGCCGCCGGCACATCTCGAATCCATCCAGGTTCGGCATCATCAGGTCGAGCAGGATCAGATCGGGCCGGAAGCTGTCCAGCCGGGCCAGCGCGTCGTTGCCGTCCTCCGCCATGTCGATGCGCGTGACGCCGCCGCGTTCCAGCAGGGCCTGGAGCAGGTGCCGGTTCACCCGGTTGTCGTCCACCACCAGCACGCGGGCGGTTTCAAGCCCCGGAACTTCCGGCAGGTCGTTCATCGCGCACCCCCACGCCCGATCCAGACCAGCGTATGGTCGTCGAGCGGCACGTCGCCCTGGGCGGCGGCGAGCGCCGCGGTCACCGCCGCGAAGGCGCCGCCGCCGCCATCATCGCCGTCGGCCAGTGCGTTCTGGACGGCGGCGCTCTGCAGCAGGGCGGCGAAGCCGCCGCTGCGCCCGCCCAGCGTCTCCAGCACGGCGGTCGAGTGCAGAACCAACGCCGAGTCCGGCGGGAAGGGCAGGCTGCGCTCCTCGTAGCGGGTGCCGGCGGCGACGCCCACCGGCTGGCCGGCCCCCTCGCCGAAGACCAGCGCCGCGTTGTCCGGGGGGATCGGGGCAGGCCGGATCAGGATCGGCGGGGCCGCCGCCGCGGCCGCGTAGGTGAAACGCTCCGCCGCGCCGTCCACCACGCCGTAGATCACCGTGGCGTGCTGCCCAAGCTCCAGCAGGCAGACGGCCCGCTCGTTCAGTTCGGTCAGAAAGGCGCCGGGCCGCTCGCCGAGATGGGGCGCCAGCTCGTGGATCAGCGTGTGCATGCGGAAGGCGTTCAGCGCCGCCGACACGCCACGCCCGGCCATGTCCAGCAGGAACAGCCCGAATCGGCCCCCCGCCAGCGGCAGCACCCCCCAGAGGTCGCCGCCCAGGTCGAAGGACAGCGCCGTGTGCGACCGCAGCGTCACCCCCGCGCTGTCGGTCAGCGCGGCGCACAGCGCCGGGGAGGGAAGGAGATGGTCGTACATGGAGCGGGCCATCGCCAACTCCCCCTCGACCCGCGCCCGGTAGGTCTGGAGGTCGCGGATCAGCACCCGGTTCTGCAGGTGGATGCGCACGCGGGCGACCAGCTCCGTCCGGTCCAGCGGCTTGGAGATCAGGTCGGTGGTCCCGGCGGCGAAGGCCCGGTTGCGGTCGTCGCTGGACGACAGGGCGGTCTGCACCAGCACGGGCAGGTCGGCATAGGCGTGGTCGGCACGCAGACGGCGGCACACTTCGAACCCGTCCATCCCCGGCATCATGATGTCGAGGATCAGCAGATCGGGCGCGTCCGCCGCGATCTGGGCCAGCGCGTCGAAGCCGTCCTTGGCGTAGGCGACGTTCTGGAAGCCGGCTTCGCCGAGCAGGGCGCCGATCAGTGTGCGGTTGAAGTCGGTGTCATCCACCACCAGGATGCGGCAGGCGGCGATGGCGTCGTCCATCAGAGGGGAAACCTCATGCGGATGCGGCGCCCGCCGTCGAGAAGCTGAAGCTCCTCGACGATGGCGGCGATCAGGTCCAGCCCGCGGCCCGAGGCGCCGTAGTCGATGCGCTCCGGCCGGGCGAAGCCGGTGCCCTCGTCGGCGACCTCCACCACCGCGCAGGCGCTCTCCAGCCAGGCGGCGACCTCGATCCGGCGGTCCGCGAAGGCGGGGTCGGCCATGCGCGCCGCCAGATCGTGGGAAAAGCGCTCCAGCGCCTCCACGCTCAGCCCCTTCATGCCTTCGACCTGAAGGTTGCCATGGACCACCGCATTGCTGATCGCCTCGTGCAGCGCCAGCTCCATGTCGTCGCGCTGGGCCTCCGGCATGGGGTGGAGGGCGGCCAGCCCGTTCAGGACACGCCCGGCCAGATGCAGGCGGTTGGCCGACACCGTCGTCACGCAGGCGAACAGGTCGGCGCGGGCGGCGCGGCGCGCGGCCTCGACGATCTGGGCGTCGGACAGGCCGGCGACTTCGATCCAGGCGCCAAAGGGCCGCTGCCAGAACTCCGGAGCCTCCACGGCGCCGGCGTCGCCCACCAGAAGCAGCACGGAGGCGCCGAACTCCTCCCCCGCCGGGGAGCCGGGCCGCCGGGGCGGAAGCCGAAGCGCAGCCGACAGCCGGTCCAGCCGGTCGGCCGGCACGCCCAGGCCTTGCAGGGCGGCGACGCGGGTGGGGGACGGGACCAAGGGGGTCAGTCCTCGATCGTGACGATCTTGTTGAGCTGGGCCACGGTCAGCACGCGCTTGACCTGCCCGGCGGCGGAGCGCAGGACGAGCTGCTTGTCCGCGTTCGCCATTTCCTCCCGCGCGATCAGAAGCATGCCGATTCCCGCCGAATCGACGAATTCCAGCGTGGAGAGGTCGAGCACCTGCCGCTTGGCCTTGTTCTGCAGCATCTCCCGGATCAGGGCGCGCAGCTTGGCGTGGTCGTTGAAGGTCAGGCGACCGCGCAACCGAACCAGGGTCTCCTGCTCCTTGTCCTCAATTCCGTAGTCCATCGGTCCGGTGTTCCTGAAGGGTGTTCCTGAAGGGGCATTGGCGCGGGTGGCCTTTTACGGACCACGCCAGAATGGAGCAAGACAGGCCGGGGATTCCAGAAAATCCCTCGGCTTCAGAAAAGTTCGATGTCGCCGCCGGAACTGTCGTCCTGGCCGGCATCGACGTCAAGGACGCCATGCTCGTCCAGCGCCGTCCCTTCCAGCAGCAGACGGCGCACGAAGCGCTGGCGCATCTCGCTCAGCTTGAAGCGGCCCAACAGCTCGTCGAGCCATTCCTGCGGAACCTGCGGCCCCAAGGAAGCGGGCATTTCGACGCGGGTGCGGTTTTCCAGCTCGTTCAGCCCTTCCGCCATGATGGCGAGGCTGTCGTTGATGGCCTCCAGCCGCTGCTTGGTCAGGTCCTGGAACTGCATCCCGGTGACCATGCGGCTGATGGTGGCGGACATGTCCGACGACACGGTCGCCGCCGTCTCCAGCACCGCCTGGAAGTGGTTGGTCTGGTCGACCAGGCTGTCCATGGTCTTGTCCACCCGCTCCTTGGCGAGCATCTGGGGGGACATGTCGGTGTCGGCGATCTGGCGCAGGATGTCGTGGCCGTTGCGCACGCCCTTGACCACCGCGGTGACCTTGGAGCGCATGCGGTCGGCCAGCGCTCCGGTGGAGCGGGAGAGGTGGCGCACCTCCTGCGCGACCACCGCGAAGGTGCGGCCGGCCTCTCCGGCGCGGCTCGCCTCGATGGTGGCGTTCAGCGCCAGGAAGTTGGTCTGGCGGTTGATGGCGTCGATGTCGCCGATCGACTTCTCCAGCTCCGCCACGTCCTTCTGCACGTCGTCCAGCAGATAGACCATGCTCATGGCGTGGCGGGACAGTATGACGATGTTGGAGATCATGTCCGCGATCATCTGCTGCATGCCGGTGACGAGCTGGTCCATCGGCACCCGCTCACCGTCGATGGAGACGGAGCCGGCCATGCCGACGATCTGCTCCACCCGCTCCGACTGCTGCATGGCCTTCTCGGCCAGCTCGCGGAAGCGGTGGGAGAGGTCCAGCGTGGCGTCCTCGACCGTGGACGAGGTGCGCGTCAGCTCGTGCTGCACGGCCTCCAGCGTGCGGCGCTGGATGTCGGCGTAGCCCATCCAGGTCGCCAGAAGCTCGCCGGTGACCGCGATCTTCTCGCCGATCTCGGGCAGGCTGTGCACGGGAGCGCCATCGTCGGGAAGGTCCGGCTTCTCCGGTTCCGGTCCGGCTTCCAGGCGGGGCGCGCGGCCGTAGAAAGACATGGTGCTGCTCCTCAGTTCGCGCGCGTGCGGTGATCGCCGATGGCGTCGAACGCGCGCAGCATCTCGGCCGGTATCTGCGCCAGCGGCAGTTCGACGGCGACCGCCCCGGCTTCCCGGGCGGCGCGCGGCATGCCGTAGACGACGCAGCTCGATTCCTGTTCGCCGATGGTATAGGCCCCCGCGTCGCGCATCGCCAGCATGCCGGACGCTCCGTCGCGGCCCATGCCGGACAGGATCACCCCCACCGCGTTCGCCCCCGCCGCCTTGGCGACGGAGGAGAACAGCACATCCACCGACGGGCGGTGGCCGCTGACCGCCGGCCCGTCCTGGATGTGGCAGGAGTAGCCCTGGGCGTCGCGGATCACCATCAGATGCCGGTCGCCGGGGGCGATGTAGACCTTGCCCTGGACCAGCCGGGCGCCCTGCGTGGCGACCTCCACCGACGGCGGGGAGATGCGGTCGAGCCGGGCGGCGAAGCTGGGGACGTAGCTGGGACCCATATGCTGGGTGATGACGATGGGCGGGCAGTCGGCGGGCATGACGGACAGCACGTCGCGGATGCGCTCCACCCCGCCGGTGGAGGCGCCGATGGCGATGAAGCGGGTGCCCGACCCGGCGCGGCGCGGCGTCTGAAGGGGCGAGGCCGCGGGCTTGGGCCGCCGCATCGACAGGCGGGCGGTGGCGGCGATGCGGATCTTGCCGACCAGCTCGTGCGCCATCGCCTCGAAACCGTGGCCCTCCGAGCCGTCGGGCTTGGCCACGCAGTCCACCGCGCCGATCTCCAGCGCGCGGATCGTCGCCTCCGATCCCTCCTGGGTCAGGGAGGAGACCATGACGACCGGCGTCGGGCGCAGCGTCATGATCTTTTCCAGGAAGGACAGCCCGTCCATCCGCGGCATCTCGACGTCCAGCGTGACGACGTCCGGGTTGGTCCGCTTGATGACGTCGCGCGCCTCGTAGGGGTCGCGGGCGACGCCGACCACCTCGATTCCGGGCTCCTCGGAGATGATGGCCTTCAGCATCTCCCGCATCAGGCTGCTGTCGTCCACGATCACGACGCGGATGGAGCGTGTCATGGCTCAGTCCTCCCCGAACAGTTCCACGTCGCCCTCGATCGGCTGGTGCCGCAGGCTGGAGCGGAAATGCAGTTCCTGGTTCGCCGTCTCCGACAGCGCCTCGGGCCGCAGCATCTTGCGCATGGCCTTGCCGGTGTGGGGAAAATAGTGGATGCGCCGGGCCGAGGCCCCGCCGAGATCCTGGCCCATCAGCTTCAAGCCCTCCCGCCGGACATAGTCGAGCGCGAAGGCAGCGTTGCGCTGGCCGACGTCGAAGCTGGAGTCGATGACGCGGGCGCCGCCGAACAGCTTCACCTCCAGCCGCCCACGCTGGGCGCCGCGGGCCAGCAGGTCGTTGATCAGCCGCTCCATGGCGACCGAGCCGTAGCGCGCCGCCGCCCCGGTGCCGGCGTCCTCGGACTCCGGCACCTCGGGCAGCAGGAAATGGTTCATGCCGCCGATCGCCGTCGCCGGGTCGTGGACGCAGGCGGCCACGCAGGAGCCCAGCGTCGTCACCATCATCACGTCGGAGCGGTCGCTGACCAGATGATGGCCCAGGAAGACCTTCATCGTGTGGGCGCGGAACTGCGGGTGGAAGTAGCCGCCGGTCTGCCGCGCCTCCGCCGCGCGGCGGCTTGCGAAAGCGGTCATGAGTCACAGCCTCCGGTAGATGGTGGGGCCGGTCTGGCGGAAGCGGTCCGACACGCCGTAGAGGCTCTCCGAATGGCCGAGGAACAGGTAGCCGCCGGGCTCCAGCATGCGGGCGAAGTTGCCGATGACCTGGGTTCGCCCGACGCGGTCGAAATAGATCAGCACGTTGCGGCAGAAGATCGCGTCGAACGGCCCCTTCATGGGCCAGTGCTCCAGCAGGTTCAGCGGCTTGAAGGTGATCAGCCGCTTCAGCTCCTCCTCCATCGCCACCATCGGCTCGCCGCCCTCGCGCTGGCGCCGGGTGAAGCGGTCGCGCAGGGGAGCCGGGATGCTGTTCGCCAGATCGGCGGGATAGACGCCGCGCCGGGCGGTGTCGACCATGTGGGTGTCGATGTCGGTCGCCAGGATGCGGGCGTCCCAGCGCCGCAGTTCCGGCCCGAAGCTGGAGGCCAGAACCATGGCGATGGTGTAGGGCTCCTGCCCGGAGGAGCAGCCGGCGGACCAGATGCGCAGCCGCGGATGGGAGGATTCCCCGGCGTGGCGCGCGCGCATCTCCGGCACCGCGGTCTTCGCCAGGAAGTCGAAATGGTGCGATTCGCGGAAGAAGCTGGTCAGGTTGGTGGTCAGGGCGTTGACCAGGAAGCCGACCTCGTTCGCCCCCTCCTCGCTCTCCAGCAGGGCGCAGTAGCTGTCGAAGTCGGTCAGGCGCAGGTCGCGCAGCCGCCGGGCGAGGCGGGAATAGACCATCTCGATCTTGTGCGGGGCCAGCGCGATCCCGGCGAGCTGGTAGAGCATATGGGCGATGAAGTCGAAGTGCCGCCGCTCGAACGGGAACTCCCGCCGGCCCGACGTCGCCGGGGGAACGGCGCCGCGGTCGGCCGTGTCTGGGGTAGGGTTGGGGGCCGTGCTCATGCCGCCCGTCCGCGGGCCAGCTCGGGCGCGCCGTGGGTCTGGCCGGCGTCCAGGGAGAAGAAGGCCATCTGCTGGCGCAACTGCCCGGCCTGCTCCTCCAACGAGCGGGCGGCGGCGGTGCTTTCCTCGACCAGCGCGGCGTTCTTCTGGGTCATCTCGTCCATCTGGGCGACGGCGGTGTTGACCTCGTCCAGGCCGGACGCCTGCTCGGCGGTGGCGCGGGCGATCTCCGACACGAGGTCGGCGACCCGCGCGATGCCCGCCACGATGTCGGTCAGCGACGACCCGGCGGAGCGGACCAGCTCCACCCCGTCCTTGACCTGCGCCCCGCTGTCCAGGATCAGCGTCTTGATCTCCTTCGACGCCTGGGCGGAGCGCTGGGCGAGGTTGCGCACCTCCTGCGCCACCACGGCGAAGCCGCGCCCGGCGTCGCCGGCCCGCGCCGCCTCCACCGCCGCGTTCAGCGCCAGCAGGTTGGTCTGGAAGGCGATCTCGTCGATCACCCCGATGATGTCGGAAATCTTCTGCGACGAGCGCTCGATTCCGCGCATCGCCTCCACGGCGCTGGCGGCGACCTGACCGCCCTTCTCGGCGGTGCGGCGGGCGTCGTTGGCGAAGGCGTTGACCTGCTGGGCGTTGTCGGCGTTGGAGCGGACGGTGGCCGCCAGTTCCTCCATGCTCGCCGCCGTCTCCTCCAGCGAGGAGGCCTGCTGCTCGGTGCGCTCGGACAGGTCGAGGCTGCCGTCGGCGATCTCGCGGCTGGCCGCGGCGATGGATTCGGCGGCGCCGTTGATGCGGCGGACGATCTCCGACAGCTTCTCCGCCGTGCCGTTGAAATCGTCCTTCAGGCGCAGGAACACGCCCTCGTACGGCTTGTCGATGCGCCGCGACAGGTCGCCCTGCGACAGCGATTCCAGCATCGCGGCCAGATCCTCGGTCACGCCGGAGACGTTGGCGGCCAGCCGGTTCATGCCCTCGCTGACCAGCCGGAAGAAGCCGGTCTTGCCGTCGAGCCCGATCCGCTGGGAGAAGTCGCCGCGCACCGCGCTGTCCACCATGGCGGCGATCTCCGCCTCGATGGACAGCTCGGCGGTCAGGTCGCGCCATTCGACGACGAGGCCCAGCTTCTCGCCGTGGCGCCCGGCGACCGGGCTGGCGGTGATCTCGAAGCTGCGGCGGCCCGCCTTGACCATGCCCTTGTAAGGGCTGGAGAGGCCGCTCAGGCTGGAGCGCAGGCGCGGGGCCTCGGTGTCGAGCGCGTCGAGAGTCGTCCCGATCAGCCCGGCGGCGTCGAAGGCGGGCAGTGCCTTGCGCAGGTCGGCTTCGGCGGCCTTGAACATCGCGAGCGCGGCGGCGTTGCAATCGGTGACCGTCCCGTCCTCGCCCACCGTCATGATGCAGGACGACACGCGGTCGAGCGCGATCCCGGCCCGCACGGCGGTCACCGCGTCCTCCTTGAAGGCGGCGACGGCGCGGGCCATCGCGCCCAGCTCGTCGCGCCCGTCGGTGTGGGGGACGGTGACCGACAGATGGCCGTCGCTGAGGTCGGTCATCACCTTGCGGATGCCCTGAACCGGGCCGGTGATCGAACGGGCGATGACCTGGGCGGCGCCGATGCCCAGCAGCAGCGACAGGCCGCCCAACAGCAGGGCCAGCAGGACGCTGTTCTCCACCTCGGCCTCGGCGCGGGTCTCGATTCCCTTCTGCTCGGCCTCGATGGCGGTGGCGATGGAGTCCAGCGTCGCGGTCAGGGCGGTGACGATCTTGGCGACGATCTCGGCGCGCAGGCGGTCGATCTCCCTGTCGGCGGCGACGGCGTCGCGGAAGGCGGTGCGGTAGCCCGGCGCCCGCTCCGCCACCTCGCGCAGCAGCGCGGCCACGCGGGGTTCGGTCAGCAGGGCCTGCGCTTCGCGCACATGCTCCAGCATCTCGTCCAGGTTCTTTTCCATCGGCCCCGCGGCGGCGGCGTCGCGCATGCCGAGCGCCCGGTTGGCGAAGAGGCGGCTCAGCACCCAGTGCTTCTCCATCTCCTCCCCGACCAGGGCGGCGTCCTTGTCGCCGGTGGCCCGGGCGCCCTCGACGATGCGCTCCAGCGTCGCAGTGATCTGGGTGCCCAGCGGGTCCATGGTCTGGCGGATGGCCGCGTCGTAGCGGTCGCGGACGACGCGGATCGCCTCGAACTGGGTGTGGTATTCGGTGTGCAGCCGCGCCAGCTCGGCGAAGGCCGCCGCCTGGCTGGAGCGCTGGATGGCCGCGCCGTGGGCGGCCAGCGCCTGATCGAACTCGGCGCGCAGCGCGCGCTGGCGGTTGAGCGCGGCAGGATCGCCGGACACCAGATAGTCGCGCCCGTGGATGCGCTGGTTGGCGAGGCGGGCCGAGAGGTCCTTGGCGAAGGTGGCGAGTTCGCCGCTGGAGAGCACCGTGTCGACGCTGCCGTTCAGGCTGCGGATGCTCAGCAGGCTGGCGGCCACCTGGGCGGCCAGCAGGGCGAGCAGGAGCGCGAAGGCCAGCCACAGCCGCTTCGAGATGCCCATCGCCCCAACGAACGAACCGACCCCTTTCGCCATGCCATCCCCCTTGCCCGCCGTGTCGTATCGGCTTTAGCCCTTATTTGAAACAAACCCGTGTGAAAAGCCGCGACATGACGCACCCCTGTGTCGCTGCTTTTGATGCCCCCTTCCCCTCTGGGAAGAGGGTTAGGGTGAGGGGGGTGCGCGTGTGCCGGACGCTCCGCCACGCGCAACCCCCTCACCGTTTCTTAGCGGATGCCAGAGGCATCCGCCTGCCGCGTCAGCGCAAACGAAGTTTGCGCGTGAGGGGAGGGGAGAGGGCTATCCAATCAGGACGCCCGCTCCAGCGCCGGCAGAGCCTTGGTCGCCGAGTCCAGCTCGCTGTTCTCGACGGAGAACAGCTTCTCGACGCTCAGCAGGGTGACCATGCGGTCGTCGGCGGTGTAGAGGCCGCTGAGATACTCGGCGTCGACCATGCCCCCGTCCACGTCGGGCGGCGGCTTGATGGCGTCGTGGCCGATCGCCAGGATGTCGGAGATGGCGTCCACCAGGATGCCGCGGGTGCGTTCCCCCACCTGGATCACCACCACGACGTGGCGCTTGGTGACCGACGTGGCGCCGCCGCCGAAGCGGGCGCGCAGGTCGAAGATCGGGATGATGATGCCGCGCAGGTTGATGACGCCCCGCACGTAGTCCGGCAGGTTCGGCAGGCGGCTTTCCGGCGTCCAGCCGCGGATCTCGCGGACCGACAGGATGTTGACGCCGTACTCCTCGCTGCCGACGGTGAAGGTGACGTACTGCTCCTCGGCGGCGTTGACCGCCATGACGTCGTTTCGGGCGTCGGTGCGGGTACCGCCGACGGTGGCGAGCGCGGTGGAACTGCTCATCGCTGTGGCCTCAGACCGGTTCGAGTGCGGGTGCGGGCAGCGCGGCCACCGGCGAAGACGGCGGACGCGGCGCCCTGGAATCCATGTGCCGGCTCATCTCGCGCAGGCCGGCGACGTCCAGGATCAGGGCGACGCGACCGTCGCCCAGGATGGTCGCGGCGGCCACGCCGTCGAGGCGGCGGAAGTTCGCTTCCAGGCTCTTGATGACGACCTGCTGCTGGCCCAGCACCTCGTCCACGACGAGGCCGAGGCGGGCGCCGTCCTCCGTCTCCACCAGCACGACCAGCGCGCGGGTGGGGTCGGCGACGGCGCCGGGAATGCCGAACAGCTGGTGCAGGTAGACCAGCCGCACATACTCGCCGCGGGCCATCATCACGTCGCACTTGCCGACCAGCCCGTGCAGGTCCGCCGCCTTGGGGCGCAGGCTCTCCACGATGTTGGTCAGCGGCAGGACGAAGCGCTCCTCGCCGACCGAGATCACCATGCCGTCGAGCACCGCCAGGGTCAGCGGCAGCGACAGCACGAAGCGCGAGCCCTCGCCCGGCGTGGAGTAGACGCCGATGCGCCCGCCGAGCGAGGTGATGTTCCGCCGCACCACGTCCATGCCGACGCCGCGGCCCGACAGGTTGGACACCTGATCGGCGGTGGAGAAGCCGGGCAAGAAGATCAGGTTGTCGATCTCCTCGTCCGACAGGGTGGCGCCCGGCTGGACGAGCCCCTTCTCGATGGCCTTGGACAGCACCTTGGGCCGGTTGATGCCGCGTCCGTTGTCGGTGATCTCGATGACGATGCGGCCCGAGCGGTGCTGCGCCGACAGATGCACGGTGCCGGCGCGCGGCTTGCCGACGCGCTCCCGCTCCTCCGGCCCCTCCAGCCCGTGGTCGATGGAGTTGCGGATCATGTGGGTCAGCGGATCGACGAGGTTCTCCACCACCGTCTTGTCCACCTCGGTCGTCTCGCCGCTGGTGACGAGCTGGACCTCCTTGCCGGTCGTGGCGGCGCATTCGCGGACCAGCCGCGGCATGCGGGAGAAGACGCTCGACACCGGCTGGGCGCGGATCGACATCACGCTTTCGCGCAGCTCGCGGGTGTGCTGGGCCAGCTGCTCCAGCCCTTCCAGAAGCTCCTGGAACTCGCCGGGGGGCAGCTCGCGCACATGCTCGGCGATCATCGCCTGGGTGATGACCATCTCGCCGACCATGTTGACCAGCCGGTCGATCTTGTCGAGATCGACGCGGATGGTGTGGCTGGTCAGCCCGGCATGCTCCGCCCCGCCGCCGTTGGGGCGCGGGCGGGCGGCCTCGGCTTTCGGAGCGTCGGCCCCTGGCGTTTTGGGGGGCGCTTCGGGGGTCGCAACAGCCACCGCCGGCGGGGCCGCAGCGGCGACGGGCACCGGATCGGTGACGGGGGACGTCCCGGAGGAGACGGGCGGCGGGGCCTCCGCGGTGATGCGGATGTCGCAGTCGTCGGCCACGAACTCGAAGACGTCGTTGATCTTGTCCAGATCGACGTCCGCGTCGGCGATCAGCGTGACCGTCCAGGAGAGGTGGAGAAGCTCCGCCTCCAGGTTCTGCAGGGTGGGCAGGGCGTCGGTGTGGCATTCGACGGTGGCGTCGCCCAGCCGGCGCAGAGCGCGCAGCATGAAGGCCGGCTCGTTGCCCGACATCAGCAGGTCGGACCGCGGCCGGAAGACGATGGTCCAGCGCAGCTTGCCGGGGGGAACCGGGTCCTCTTCCGCACGGGCGGCGGCGATGGCGGCCATGGCGTCGCCGAACAGGCCGGCCTCGTCGTCCTCGTCGTCGGCGTAGACAGGGGCGGGTGCCGGTGCGGAGGGAACTGGCGCCGGAGCCTGAGCTTGCGGAGCACCGCCCGACAGATGGCGGCGCAGCGCAGCCACTGTGCCGTCGGTGGTCCCCGCCGGGGCGGGGTCGCCCTCCCGCGCGTAGGCCAGCATCTGGCCCAGCAAGTCGTTGGCGCGGATCAGCGTGTCCACCAGCTCGGTCGTGACGGGGACGGTGTTGTTGCGCACCCCGTCCATCACCGTCTCGAACTCGTGCGCGAAGGCGACCAGCTCGGTGAAGCCGAAGGCGCCGCCGCCGCCCTTGATGGAATGGACGGCGCGGAAGATGGCGTTGACCTCGTCGGAATCGACCTCGCCCGGTGTCAGCCGCAGCAGGCCGGCCTCGGCGACCTCCAGCAGCTCCGCGCTTTCGTCGAAATAGGTTTGCTTGAACCGGCTCAGGTCTTCCACGGGCGCCCCCTCACAAGCCAGGACGCGGCGTCAGCCGCACACCTTCTGCACGACGGAGATCAGCTTCTCCGGGTTGAAGGGCTTCACGATCCAGCCGGTCGCCCCCACCGCCCGGCCTTCGGACTTCTTCTTCTCGTCGGCCTCGGTGGTCAGCATCAGGATGGGCAGCGTGCGGTGCGCCGGGGTGGCGCGCAGGCGGCGGATCAGGGTCAGCCCGTCCATCACCGGCATGTTCAGGTCGGTGATGACAAGGTCCACCTTGTTGGCGCCGATGACGCCCAGCGCCTGCTGGCCGTCGGCGGCCTCGACCACGTCGTAGCCGGCGCCCTTCAGCGTGAAGGAGACCATGTCCCGCATGGTCCGCGAATCGTCGACGGTGAGTACCTTCTTCTTCACGCTTGGCTCCATTGCTTCAACCAGCCGTCCAGTCCCAGATCCTCACAGGCTTCCGCCAGGACCTCGGACGGCTGGGCGATGGCGAACGTACGGTTCTGTTCGGCGGCGTGCCGGGAGGCGACCACGAGCGCCTGGACGCAGGCGGTGCTGACCCGCTCCACGGCCCCGGCTTCGGCGACGACGGTTCCGGAGGCGGCGAAGCCGGCGCGCAGGCTGTCCAGCAGGGGCTGCGCCATGGCGAGGTCGAGGTCGCTGGGCAGGCCCAGCCGCACCGTTCCCCCCTCGTCGCTCCACTTGATCAAAGTCACCGCCCGTCTCCTTGCAACCCGACCGGGCAACGCCCCGTCCGGGAGACTGTTCATGTCCAGCATTTGGTAAAAAACCTGCCTGAAACACGTATAAGGATTCGTTAAGGCAACTGGACTGACCTGTGTCAACCGGAGCGCGTTCCAGCTGTGCGGTCTGGTTCTTTCGCGGTTTGATCGTTTTGTGACACGGCGGCCCCGCCTGTTCCTGCCGCACCTGTTCCCGCCAGTGGAACGGTGAAGGCGAAGGTGGCGCCCTTGCCGGGGGCGCTGTCCACCCAGATGCGGCCGCCGAGATGCTCGACGATGCGCTTGCAGATGGCCAGCCCCAGCCCGGTGCCCTGCGGCTTGTCGGTCATGGTGTCGCCGACCTGCCGGAAGCGGTCGAAGACGATGGCCTGATGCTCCGCGGCGATGCCGGGACCGCTGTCGGTGACGGACACGCGCAGGTGGTCGCCTTCCGCCACCACGGACAGCGAGGCCTGCCCGCCCGCCGGGGTGAATTTCGCGGCGTTGGACAGCAGGTTCACCGCCACCTGCACCAGCCGGTCGTGGTCGCCGCGCACCGGCGGCAGGCCGTGCGGGATGGCGACGGCCAGCGCGATGCCGCGCTCGTGGAACAGCCGGGCGGTGGCCGCCGCCGCCTGCTCCAAGGCGGCCCCCAGATCCATCGGGCGGACCTGCCAGTCGATCTCCCCGGCCTCGATCTTCGCCATATCGAGAACCTGATTGATGAGGCGGGTCAGACGCTCGCTCTCGGTGATGACGAGGCCGAGGAACTCCTGCCGCTGCTCGAGCTCGATGTCGGGGTTGTCGTGCAGCACCTCGGTCAGGGCGCGGATGGAGGTCAGCGGCGTGCGCAGCTCGTGCGTCACGGTGGACAGGAACTCGTCCTTCAGCCGGTCCAGCTCCTTCAGCCGCTCGTTGGCGGCGCGCAGCGCGGCCGACGCGCGCTGCAGCTCCGCCGTCCTGTGTTCGAGCTGGCGGCTGTACTCGATGACGTGGCTGGTCTCATCCAGCATCCGCATCAGCTCGGGGTAGCTGACCTCGCCGCCCTCCACCGCGGAGGCGAGCGCCACCCGCGCGGAGGCGGCGCCGATCGCCCCGGCGAGCAGCCGCTCGGCGAAGCGCACAAGCTCCGCCCCGGCCCGGCGGTCCGGCTCCAGCGGCCCGTTGCGGCGGACATGCTGGGCGAAGGCGGCCTCCGCCCGCTGCGGGCCGAGGAAGCGCGCGACGATCCGTTGCAGGTCGCCGACCGTGGCGGTGCCGCGCCACGCGTCGGCGGGCAGTGGGGTGTCGCGGTGCTGGAACACCTCCACGAAGGCGGTGGCCTGCGCCCGCTCGCCCAGGCCCGGCCGGTCGAGCAGGGAGACCACGACGTAGAGGCCGATGTTGAGCAGCATGCTCCAGAACAGCGCGTGGGTCAGCGGGTCCATGCCGTCCAGCCCGAACAGGGCGTAGGGCCGCAGCAGGGCGACGCCCCACGGCCCCTGGTCGATGAAGGCGGCGGGCAGCCAGCCGGACCGCGCGAAGCTGGGCAGCAGCAGCGTGTAGGCCCAGGTCAGGATGCCGGCGCTGAGGCCAGCCAGCGCGCCGCGCCGGGTCGCCCCCGCCCAATAGACGCCGCCGATCAGCGCCGGGGCGAACTGCGCCACCGCCGTGAAGGAGATCAGGCCGATGGCGCTCAGCGCATAGGCCGAGCCGGCGATGCGGAAATACAGGTAGCCGAGCAGCAGGATCGCCAGGATGGCGGCGCGCCGGATGGTCAGCAGCAGCGGCGACAGGTCGTGCAGCCGCTCCAGCCGGGCGCTGCGGGCGCGCAGCAGCAGCGGCATCACGATGTCGTTGCACACCATGGTGGACAGGGCGATGGCCTCGACCACGATCATGCCGGTGGCCGCCGACAGCCCGCCGATGAAGGCCAGCAGCGCCAGCCAGTCCTCCCCGGCGGCCAGCGGCAGTGCCACCACGAACATGTCCGGGTCCACCGCCCGGTCGGGAAAGCGCATCAGCCCGGCCACCGCCACCGGCAACACGAACAGGTTGATCAGCAGCATGTAGAGAGGGAACAGCCACAAGGCGCGGGTCAGGTGCCGCTCGTCCACATTCTCGATCACCGTCATCTGGAACTGGCGAGGCAGGCACAGCACCGCCGCCATCGACAGCAGCGTCATGGTCAGCCAAGACCCGTCCGCCAGCGCCGGGGCGGACGTGAAAAGGTTGCGGATCTGCGGATGCTCCGCGGCTTTGGCGAACAGTTCGGCCGGACCGTCGTGCAGCCCCCAGACCACCACCGCGCCGACCGCCAGGAAGGCCACCAGCTTGACCACGGATTCGAAGGCGATGGCCGCCACCATGCCTTCGTGATGCTCCGCCGCGTCGATGTGGCGCGTGCCGAAGATGATGGCGAAGGCCGCCATGACGACCGCAACGTAGAAGGCGTTGTCCAGGACGACGGGCAGGGACAGGCCGCCGGTGGCGCCGGAGGGGTCGGTCCCCCACAGCACGTCGAAGCTGACCGCCACGGCCTTGAGCTGCAAGGCGATGTAGGGCGTCACCCCGATCACCGCGGTCAGCGCCACCAGCCCGCCCAGCCCCTGGCTGCGCCCGTAGCGGGAGGCGATGAAGTCGGCGATGGAGGTGATGCGCTGCGCCTTGGCGATGCGCAGGATCTTGCGCAGCACCAGCGGCCCCAGGAGCATCAGCAGGGTCGGCCCGAGATAGATCGGCAGGAAGCCGATGCCCAGCGACGCCGCCCGCCCGACCGAGCCGTAGAAGGTCCAGGTGGTGCAGTAGACCGCCAGCGACAGCGCGTACACGTACGGCGAGGCGATGACGCTGCGCCCGGCGTCCGCCCGCCGGTCCGCCCACCAGGCGATGGCGAAGAGGAGGAGCAGGTAGGCGAAGCTGGCGGCGACGATGGTGGGCCAGGGCATGTCAACGCCCCCTGCGTTCCAGAAGCACCGCCGACAGCGCGATCACCCCGCCCCACACCCCCAGGGCGTACACGTACAGCAGGGGCAGGCCGAACAGCGTGTCCCCGGCGCCGAAGACGCGCAGCAGCGGCGGGTTGAAGGCGACGACGCCGAACAGGAACAGCGCGATCAGGCGGTCGGCGCCCGCCCGGCGCGGTGGAGGGGGCGCAGAGGGCGGGGTTGCGGGTTGCGGGGCGGGTCCCCCGGTCAAAAGGCGCGCTCCCGCGCCGCCAGCTCGACGATGATGTTGGCGCCGCGGATGGCGTCGTCGAGCGTGCGGACGTCCCGTTCCTTGAGCATCTCGACCATGCGCAGGAAGACCGCGGCGGTGACGAGGCTGTCGCCCAGCGCCGTGTGCCGGTCCACCACCTCGATCCCCAGCCGTTCGGCGATGCCGTCCAGCGTGTGGTCGCCGCCCTCGCCGAGCAGCATCCGCGACAGCAGCATGGTGTCGAGAACCGGGCTGTCGAACCGCACGCCCGACGCCCGTTCCTTCATCTTCAGGAATTTCAGGTCGAAGGCGGCATTGTGGGCGATCAGCACCGCACCCGATACGAAATTGCGGAACTGCGGCAGCACCTTGTCGATGGTCGGCTTGTCGGCCACCATTGCGTCGGTGATGCCGTGGAAGGGAATCGATTCCGGCGGGATGGTCCGCTTTGGGTTGACCAGCGTGTTGAAGGTCTCGCCGGTCAGGATGCGCCCGCCGACGACGCGCACGGCGGCGATCTGGATGATCTCGTCGCCGGTGCTGGGGGAGAGGCCCGTCGTCTCGGTGTCGAAGACCACGTAATGGAGCTGGTCGAGCGGCGTGCGGCCAAGCTCGCTGGTCGCCAGCGGCTGGTGCAGCAGGTTGAAGTCGAAGAATTCCGGCCGCGCCCCGCCGCGCGCCGTCGTGTGGGCGGAGGGCGGCTTCAGCGCGGGCGGCAGCGGCACGCGCAGGCGCGACAGCAGCTCGCCTTCCGATCCCGGCCCCTTCACCGGCTCGCTCCACATCGTGCTCTTGTGGTGCTGGAGCACGTCGCCGACCGTCAGCCCGCCCAGCGCGTCGGGCAGCGGGTGGTCGAGCCAGCTGTCCACGATGCCGCTGGGCACCGACGGGCCGCGCCATGTGATGTCCAGATAGACCCAGCTGTCCCCGGCCTCCACCGACAGGTCGTAGGCGGGAACCCCGGTCAGCGCGTAGACGTATTCGATCAGGTAGCCGAACAGGATGACGAGGCTGTAGCTGTCGCCGTGCACCCATTGCGGCAGGCCGGTCAGGGTCACGCCGTACTGCGCCTCCGGCCCCACCCGATGGCGGATCAGGTTGATGAGGTTGGTGGAGTGGATGTCGCTCATCGGCCAGGAGCCGGTGACGACGCTGCGGTACGCGTTGGTGACGCGGGCCAGCCGCTCCGACAGGGTGTTGGAGGAGTCCATCAGCGCGGCCTGGAAGGCGGCGCGCTCCTCCGGCCCCAGCTCCGGCGTGTCGTCCAGCGTCTCCAGCACGGCGCGCAGGTTGGCGATGGGGGCGCAGAAGCCCTCCGTCGCCTCGCGCAGCAGGGCGTCGCGCTGGCCGAGCGCGGCCAGCTCACTGGTCGCGTCCGACAGCGTGATAACGTACCCGGTGATGGCCGGCGACTCGTCCGAGCCCTCCGGCGGGTCCTGCAGGATGGCGCTCATGCGCCCGGCCAGGAGAATGCGGCCGTCCGTGGTGGCGCCGACGAACTGGGCGGTGGTGCCGTGCTCGTGGTTGACGTGCCGCCCCTCGCGCACGCGCAGGGTCAGCCGCTCCAGCGTGTGGATGACCGGCTCCGCCACCACGAAATGCAGCAGGGAGCGGCCCAGCCCGAGGTCGCCGGCCAGATGCAGGATGTCGAGCGCCGTCTGGTTGTAGAGAAGGATCTGGTGCTTCAGGTTGCAGACCAGGACGCCTTCGTGCAGGTCGCGCAGGACGGCGGCCAGCCGCGTCTTCTGCTCCTCCGCCTTGGCGGTCGACTCCGCAACGGTGCGCGCGGTGTCGCGGCGGGCGGCGGCCAGCTTGTCCGACAGCTCGTTGACCGCCTTGGCCACCGGGGCGAGATCGCCGTAGCGCGCCAGCGGGATGCGCGCGCCGGCCTTGCCGTCGGCCGCGCCATGGGCGATCAGCCCGGCCTCGCGGCTCAGCGTTTCCGAGGCGCGCAGCAGCCGCCGGTCGACCAGCCCCCACAGGCCCCAGACCCCGGCGGTGACGGCGGCGGTCATGGTGACGGCGTAGGTGACGAAGGCGTTCGGGTCGCCGTTCGCGCTGAAGCCGACCGCGGCCCCCACCGACAACAGGGGCAGGCCGATGCCGGCGGCGCGGAAGGCCAGGGGGATGATCCGGCGCGGTTCCGCCGGAGTGGTTGCCGGAGCGGCGGTTCCGGCACTTCCGGTGGTCGCCGGGGCGCTCATGGCTGAGGCTCCGCGGCTCCGCCCTGGTTGCTTTCGGGGTTCAGGTATTTGCGGACGGTGGTGACGAGGTCGCGGGTCGAGAAGGGCTTGGTGATGTAGTCGGTGGCGCCCAGCGCCATGCCCTTCTGCCGCTCCACGTCGCGGCTCTTGGCCGTCAGCATGATGATGGGCAGGGCCTGGTAGGCGGGGTTGGCGCGCAGCGACTGGCAGACGTCGAACCCGTCGCGCCGCGGCATCATGGCGTCCAGCAGGATCAGGTCGGGCGTGCTTTCCGCAACCGATTCAAGGGCTTCCTCACCATTGCGGGCGATGCGCACGGCAAAGCCCGCCTTCTGCAACAGGACCTGCAGGGAGAGGACGATGCTGGGCTCATCGTCGGCGACCAGGATCGTCGGCTTCATACCAGGGTTTCCTCCGGTTCGCCGGTCTGATGCGCCGGCTTCTTGCGGCTGCGCTTGTTCTAATATGCGTGCCTGTTCAATCCCATGTTAGCGGCAAGGAGAAGGACAGATCAAGATGAAGCCCGCCCGCAATACCGAAATTGCGGACGGGCTTTTCCAAAGGAAAGAAGCGGAATAGAGGGGAGCGACAGTTTGTCGCGGTGCCGCCGTTGCCTGCGGTCAGCGCGTCGAGACGACGATGGGCTGCGCTTCCACCTTGCCCTTCAGCGACGCGGCGGCCTGACGGGCGGCGGCGGTGTCGGCATAGCCGCCGACGCGGACGACGTGCCAGGACCGCTGCTCGGCGTCCGTCCAGTCCAGCGCGTAGGCGTTGAAGCCCAGGCCGCGCAGGCGGCGGACCAGCCCTTCGGCGTTGTCGGCCTGCTGGAAGGACCCGACCTGCACGGCGTACCGCCCGTCCGAAGCGATGGCGGACGGCGGGGGCGTCAGCACGCCCGACGACGGGGCCGTGGCGGTGGGGGGTGTGGAGACGGTCTTGGGCGCCGGCTTGGCGGGCTGCGGCGCCGGGCGGGCCGCGGCGGCCGGGCGCTGGGCCGTGCCCGGCGGGGGCGGGGCCGACAGCATGGCCTGAAGCTCCGCCGTTTCCGTAGCCTTCGCGGGGGGCGGAGCCTTGGCGGGCTCGGCCGGGGGCGCCGTCAGGGTCGACGCCGGCGCATGCGTCGGGGCCTTCGCGTTCTCCGCCGTTTCCACGGGGTGCGGCGCGGGGTCGGCCGGCTTGGTGATGGCGGGGGTGGGCGACGCCAGGGCCGGCGGTTCCGGCACCTTCAGCGCGGGCGGCGGGATCTGCGGCAGCGCCATGGGCGGTGTGGCCACGGCGGGAGCCGGTGCGGCCGGAGCGACGACGGTTTGCGTCTGCATGGGCGGCTGCGGCTGGGCCAGCGTCGGTTGGGCCGGCGTCGGTTGGGCCGGTGCGGGGGCGGGGGCCGCGCGGGTGATGAGCGGTTCCGGCTTGGCTTGGGCTTGGGCCGGGGTGGTGGCGCTGGGCGAGGCGCCGCCAGGGGCCGGGGCGCTGGGGACAGCGGTGATGAGCGGGGCGGGGGGAGCGGACGGTGCGTCACCGCCCTGGTCCAGCATCACGACGACCGCACCGATGCCGATGGCGGCGGCGAGCGCCGCGGCGATCTTGCCGATGGGCAGATGCCGCTCCGCCTTCCGCCCGGCGTCGGGAGACAGGAGATCGTCGTCGTCCGCCGGATCGGCCTTCAGGTCGTCGTTGAGGGCGCGCAGGAGGCGGGCGATGTCGTCCCTGGGCTCCCCGGCATTGCCAACGGGGGCATCGCCGGCAAGAGCATCCGCCATGGGGGGAGCCTTGTGTTCCGCGGTCTGACCGGCGGCCTTCATCTCATCCTTGAACGTCACGGCGGCGTGCGCACCCAGTTGAAGATCGCAAGGAATCGGCAGTCACGGGAACGCGGCTCCGAAGGGCCGCGCCACGATCCAAAGATCTTCTACTGTATTTCGACGTTGGTTCAAACGCCGATGCGACGAACTGGCGTGAGAAAGTTGGGCCGGGAGCGCGCCCGGGACGCCCTTTCCCGGCTCAGGCCGCCGGCCGGTAGGGGTGTTCGGCCATCCAATGGCGGGCGATGTCCAGCCGGGTGGCGACCCACGCCTTGTCGTGACCCCGCACATAATCGAGGAAGCGGGCCAGCGCCGCGGCGCGCCCCGGGCGCCCGACCAGACGGCAATGCAGCCCGACCGACATCATCTTCGGCCGGTCTTCGCCTTCGGCGTAGAGCATGTCGAAGCTGTCCTTCAGGTAGGTGAAGAACTGCTCTCCGGTGTTGAAGCCCTGGTTGGTGGCGAAGCGCATGTCGTTGGCGTCGAGCGTGTAGGGCACGATCAGCTGCGGCCGCCCGAAGCGGTGGTCCCAATAGGGAAGGTCGTCGGCGTAGCTGTCGGCGTTGTAGAGGAAGCCGCCCTCCTCCGACACCAGCTTCCAGGTGTTGGGGCTGCATCGCCCGAGATACCAACCGAGCGGGCGGGAGCCGGTGACGCGGGTGTGGACCTCGATGGCGCGCAGCATGTGCTCGCGCTCCACCTCCTCCGGCAGATGCTGGTAGTCGATCCAGCGGTAGCCGTGGGTGGCGATCTCCCAATTGGCGTCCAGCATGGCGCGGACGGCGTCCGGGTTGCGCTCCAGCGCCATGGCGACGCCATAGACGGTCACCGGCAGGCCGCGCTCGGTGAACATCCGGTGCAGCCGCCAGAAGCCGGCGCGGGACCCGTACTCGTAGATCGACTCCATGTTCATGTGCCGCATGCCCACGATGGGTTGGGCGCCGACGATCTCCGACAGGAAGGCTTCCGACGCGGCGTCGCCGTGCAGGACGCAGTTCTCCCCGCCCTCCTCGTAGTTGATGACGAACTGCACCGCCACCCGCGCCCCGCCCGGCCAGTTGGCGTGCGGCGGACGGGACCCGTAGCCGATCAGGTCGCGCGGGTAATCCTGGGACATGGTGGAGACGCTCCGTCAGGGAAAAGGGGGGACGGTCAGGAGGCGGAGGACGAGGACTTCTCGGCCGGCTGCTCCTCCGGCACCTGATGGCGCAGGATCAGCGGGGCCTGAAGGGCGCTGAACAGCAGGGTCAGCGGCATGATGCCGAACACCTTGAAGTTCACCCAGGCGTCGGTGGTCATGGTGCGCCACACCACCTCGTTCAGCGCGGCCAGCAGCAGGAAGAACCACGCCCAGCGGATCGCCAGCGTGCGCCACCCCGCGTCGGACAGGTTCAGGACCGACCCCAGGACATGCTTCAGCACGTTGCGCCGCGTCAGGTGCGCCGCGAACAGGACCGTGGCGAACAGCAGGTTGACCAGCGTCGGCTTGATCTTGATGAACAGGTCGTCCTGAAGCCAAAGGGTCAGCCCGCCGAACAGCAGGACGAAGCCCGCCCCGACCACCGGCATCACCGGCACCTTGCGTTCGAACCGCCAGGAGACCAGGACGGAGATGCTGGTCGCCACCATGAACACGGCGGTGCCGATCATGATGCCGGCCTGGGAATTGGCGATGAAGAAGGCCGCCAGCGGGCCGGCTTCGATCAGCAGTCGGGCGTATTGGTTCATGATCCTCACATAGACCGAACCGGGCCTGGGATAAAGAGGGAAGCGAGGGAGCGCCCCCGCGCCCGGTCAGAACCGGTAGGAGGCGCGGATCGAGCCGTAGTTGCTGTAGGATTTCTGCCCCTCGAACTCCGGCGACAGGAAGTTCTGGGCGTAGGAGATGCCGAACGGGCCGTAGCGCAGCGCCACGCCGAGCTGGAAGGCGGCGACGAAGTTGTTCTTGTCCACCGACCGGCTGTCGCGGAAGCTGTTGCCGTCCAGGAAGATGTTGCGGGCGACGGCGCGTCCCTCGGCCCCGGCATAGACGTACCAGGAGAAGGGCGGGCGTGGCGCGCCCGCGGCCACGCTGTCCTGGTAGGGGATGCTTGCGGTTGGGCGGAGGATCAGGGCGCCGACCGGCGGCGCCATGTTGCCGCCCAGCCGCAGCGTGACGCCGGCCCCGCCGAAGGTCAGGACGTTGCCGACGCTGCCGGCGACGTGGGGGCTGAGGTCCGCCTCGAAGGGGCCGATGCGGGCCGGACGCTCCGCGCGCCAGACATGCTCGTAGCTGAGGATGATCCCCGGCTCGTTCTTGAGCTGGTAGTCCCAGCCCTCCGGCCAGCGGGCGCCGGGCACGATGCGGTGCACCGCCTTCTGCGTCTGCTCCGCCAGCGAGGCCGGGCCGACCATGCCGAGGTCGAGGTCGATGCGGTCCACTTGCCGCGTCTCTTCCGAAATCACCGACAGGCGCCCGTACAGCCAGCCGGCGTAGGGGCGGTCGGTCGCGTCGGGGATCGGCTTGGTGATGTCGCTGGGGGTGTACATGTTCTGGCCGAAGGCGATTCCGTAGCGCCGCACCCCATGCTCCCCGATCCAGGGGACGAGGTTGGCCAGCCAGTCGATGTTGCCGTAGTTCGGGCGGTCGCCGGAGACGTAGTAGAACTGGAAACCGTTCGTGTAGTAACGGTCCGTCCCGCCGCCGAACAGGTCGTTGTCGATCCAGAAGCCGATGGACGCGCCGGACCGGGGAGCGCTGTTCGCCTCCGGAGCGGCTTCCGCGTTTGGGACGCTGTCGGTTGTCGGAACGCTGTTGGTTGTTGGAACACTGTTGGTTGTTGGAACACTGTCCTGGGCCAGCACCGGTCCTGCCGCCAGCCCGAATGAGAGGGCGGCGATGATGCCACACCCTGTACGCACGGCCATAATGGTCCAATTCCCTTCGTTGCCGAGCACCCTAAGATAAGGCGCGGGCGCCCTTTGGCGCCTGCACTTTCGGGTGAGGCAAAACGGTGTACCGTTACGGCGGCATGGAAGGGGGCTTACTGGAAGGCGGCCTCGGCAAAGCTGCGGAGTTTGCGGGAATGCAGGGTTTCCATGCCATGCTCGCGCAGAAGCTCCATGGCCAGCACGCCGATCTTCAGATGCTGGTCCACCCGCTCACGGTAGAAGCGGTCGGCCATCCCCGGCAGCTTCAACTGGCCGTGCATCGGCTTGTCGGAGACGCAGAGCAGCGTGCCGTAGGGAACGCGGAAGCGGAAGCCGTTGGCGGCGATGGTGGCGCTTTCCATGTCCAGCGCGACGGCGCGGCTCTGGCTGAAGCGCATCAGCGGCTCGCGGTGGTCGCGCAGTTCCCAGTTGCGGTTGTCGATGGTCGCCACCGTGCCGGTGCGCATGATGCTCTTCAGCGCGTAGCCGGACAGGCCGGTCACCCGCTCCACCGCCGTCTCCAGGGCGCGCTGCACCTCGGCCAGCGCCGGGACGGGCACCCAGGTCGGCAGGTCGGCGTCCAGCACATGGTCGTCGCGGACGTAGCCGTGGGCCAGCACATAGTCGCCCAGCCGCTGCGTGCTGCGCAGCCCGGCGCAGTGGCCCAGCATGATCCAGGCGTGCGGGCGCAGGACAGCGATGTGGTCGGTGATCGTCTTGGCGTTGGACGGGCCGACGCCGATGTTGACCAGCGTGATGCCGTTCCCGTCCGGGCGGGTCAGGTGGTATGCGGGCATCTGCGGCAGGCGGAGCAGCCGCGCGCCGTTCGTCGGCGCCTCGCCGGGATTGCCCCCCAGATTGGCGTTGTGAGCGATGATGCCGCCGGGCTCGACGAAGCGGTCGTACTGGCTGCGGTAGGCGGCCAGCTCGGGGTCCGAGGCCGGCTCCATGATCTCGCGGGCCATGCGGATGAACTCGTCCACATAGAACTGGTAGTTTGTGAACAGGACGAAGTTCTGGAAATCCTCCGGCGCCGTCGCCGTGTAGTGGCGCAGCCGGTGCAGCGAGAAATCCACGCGCGGCGCGGTGAACAGCGCCAGCGGCTTCACCGTGTTCAGCGCCTCCTCGTAGGTGCCGTTGACGATGGTGTCGTCCATGCGGGCGAGGTCGGGCAGGTCGAACAGGTCGGGCAGGCCGGCCAGCCGCTCCGGCGTCAGGTCGCCCTCGACATGCATGCCCTGGGGGAAGGCGAAATGGATGGGGATGGCCTCGTCGCTGACCCCGACCTCCAGCGGAACATGGTGGTTGCGCAGCAGGAGCGAGAGCTGTTCGCGGTAATAGCGGTCGAACAGGTCGGGGCGGGTCAGCGTCGTGGAGTAGGTGCCCGGCCCTTCGACGAAGCCGTAGGCCAGCCGCGTGTCCACCGTGGCCGCCGAAGCGGTGGAAAGGCGGACATAGGGGTAATGGGCCTGCTCCCGCCGTCCGCCGTCCTCGCCGCGGGTGAAGGCGGCGAAGCGGTCGCGCAGATAGGCGGTGTTGCGGTCGTAGAGGTCCTTGACGAGGGCCAGGGCGGCGTCCGCGTCGCTGAAGCGCTCGACAGGACCGGGAGGAATGGGGGAGGGGGAGGTCTGGGCAGCCGTCATAGTCTTCAGATAGGGCTTGGGCGAAGCTGTCGGAAGCCCCTTTCTCGCTCCGCCCGCCCGCCTGCCCGCGCTGGGGGGCGCCGTTACTGGGACGGCAGCCCCATCAGAGACTTGGCGAACTGGTCGGCGTCGAAGGGGCGCAGGTCGTAGACGCCTTCGCCGATGCCGATGGCGTGCACCGGCAGTTTGAACCGCTCGGCCAGCGAGACCAGTACACCGCCGCGCGCCGACCCGTCCAGCTTGGTCAGGATCAGGCCGGAGACGTTCACCATGTCGCGGAACACCTCCACCTGATTGTGCGCGTTCTGGCCGGTGGTGGCGTCCAGTGTCAGCAGGGTGGTGTGCGGGGCGCTCTCGTCCACCTTCTTGATGACGCGGACGATCTTGCGCAGCTCGTCCATCAGGCCGGCCTTGTTCTGCAGGCGGCCCGCGGTGTCGATCAGCAGGATGTCCACGCCCTGGCGCCGCGCCTCCTCCAGCGCGTCGAAGGCGAGGCCGGCGGCGTCGGCCCCGGTGTCGCGGGCGATCACCGGGCAGCCGGTGCGCTCGCCCCAGATCTTCAACTGGCTGACCGCGGCGGCGCGGAAGGTGTCGCCGGCGGCCAGCATGACCGTCTTGCCCTCGGCGCGGAACTGACGGGCCAGCTTGCCGATGGTCGTCGTCTTGCCGGTGCCGTTGACGCCGACCACCAGGATGACGTGGGGCTTCAGCGTGGCGTCGATGACCAGCGGCTTGGCCACCGGGCCGACGATCTTCGCCACCTCGGCGGCCAGCGTGGCCTTGACCTCTTCGGGACTGACCTCCTTGCCGAAGCGGGTGCGCGCCAGCTCCGCCGTCACCTTGGCCGCCGTGGTTGGGCCGAGGTCGGCGGTGATGAGCAGCTCCTCCAACTCCTCCAGCGCCTCGTCGTCGAGCTTGCGCTTGGTGAAGATGCCGGAGATGCCCTCGGTCAGCTTGGACGAGGACTTGGACAGGCCGTCCTTCAGCCGGGCGAACCAGCCCTTCTTGGGCTTCTCCTCCTCGGCCGTCAGGGCCGCGGGAAGGTCGTCGCGGACGATTTCCGGGGCGTCCTCGCGCTCCTCCGGTTCGGATGGCGGAGCGACGGGCGGCGGAGGCGGGGTCTCGACCGCGGGCGGCGGCGGCAGCTCGGGTTCCGGCAGCGGCTCGGGGGCCGGCGGTTCCTGGGCGACCGGCTCCGGAACCGGTGCCTCCTGGGTGGGCGGCTCAGTGGGCGCAGGCTCGGCGGGGACCGGCTCCGGGAGCGGGGCGGTCGTCTCGTCCTTGCGGGCTTCCTCTTCGGGCTTCTTGCGGCCGAACCAACGCAGGATCATGGCGTGTCCACTGTTCTCAAAGGGGGGTGCCGGTCAGCGCGCCGCCGGCCACGCCGGTGACCGTGGCGCGCAGGACGGAGCCGGGGGGCTGGGGCGTGCCCAGGCGGATTTCAGCGAAATGCTGGGTGCGGCCGAGATCGTCCTTCTCGACCAGCACCGAGACCTCGCGCCCGACGAGGGAGGCCAGCGTGCGGGCCTCGGCCTCGGCGCCGAGCGCGCGCAGACGGGCCGCGCGCTCCTTGCGGAGGCCGCCGTCCACCTGAGGCATGCGGGCGGCGGGGGTGCCGGGGCGTGGGCTGTAGGGGAAGACGTGCAGCCAGGTCAGGCCGCATTCCTCGACCAGCCGCAGCGTGTTCTCGAACATCTCGTCGGTTTCCGTGGGGAAGCCGGCGATGAAGTCGGCGCCGAACACCATGTCGGGGCGCAGGGAGCGCACGCGCTCGCAGAAGGCGATGGCGTCGGCGCGGCTGTGCCGGCGCTTCATGCGCTTCAGGATCATGTCGTCACCGGCCTGGAGCGAGAGGTGGAGGTGCGGCATCAGCCGCGGCTCCGTCTCGATCAGCCGCCACAGGTCGTCGTCGATCTCGATGCAGTCGAGCGAGGACAGGCGCAGCCGGGGCAGTTCCGGCACCAGGGCGAGCAGGCGGCGCACCATCTGCCCCAGCGTCGGCGTGCCCGGCAGGTCGGGGCCGAAGCTGGTGATGTCCACGCCGGACAGCACGACCTCGTTGTAACCGGCCTTCACCAGCGCCTGCACCTGCTCCACCACCGCGCCGATCGGGACGGAGCGCGACGGGCCACGGCCATAGGGGATGATGCAGAAGGTGCAGCGGTGGTCGCAGCCCTGCTGGACCTGGACGAAGGCGCGCGCCCGGTCCTCGAACCCGCCGATCAGGTGACCGGCGGTCTCCTTGACCGACATGATGTCGTTGACCAGCACCTTCTCCGCCGGGGCCAAGCCCCAGCTTTCCGGCTGGAGCTTCTCCTGGTTGCCAAGGACCTGATCGACCTCCGGCATGGCGCCGTAGCGCTGCGGGTCGATCTGGGCGGCGCAGCCGGTCACCACGATGCGGGCGTTCGGGCGCTCGCGGCGCAGCTTGCGGATGGTCTGGCGGGCCTGCCGTTCCGCTTCCGAGGTCACCGCGCAGGTGTTGACGATGACGACGTCCTCCAGCCCGGCGTTGCGGGCGTGGGTGCGCATCACCTCGGATTCGTAGGTGTTGAGGCGGCAGCCGAAGGTGACGATCTCCGGCTCGTTGGTCACAGTGTCGCTCATGCTCTTTCAGCCTAACGGGCGGCCATTCATTCAGGTGGCCGCCAACTCCGCAAACAGCCGCCCGGTGTAGCTGAGGGCGACCGGGCCGGTCATCAGGACGCGGCCGTCCTCCAGCCATTCGATGGTCAGGGTGCCGCCGTCCAGGATCACGTCGACCTTGCGGTTGGTCAGCCCGCGGCGGATCGCGGCGACCGCGGTGGCGCAGGCGCCGGTTCCACAGGCCTGGGTGATGCCGGCCCCGCGCTCCCACACGCGCATGCGGACGCTGCCCGGGGACAGCACCTGGGCGAACTCGACGTTGGTGCGCTCGGGGAAGGCCGGGTGATTCTCGAACACCGGGCCGACCTCGGCCAGCGGCACCGCCTCGGCGTCGTCCACGAAGAAGACGGCGTGCGGGTTGCCCATGCTGACCGCGGTGGGACCGGCGAAGCCGCCGTGCGACACCGCGTCGACGCGCAGCGTGTCCGCCGGTTCCGCCAGCGGGATCTGCGCCCAGTCCAGATTGGCCGGACCCATGTCCACGGTGATCCGCCCGTTGTCGGCGCGGCTGGCCCGCAGGATGCCGGCGTTGGTCTCGAAGGCGACGCGCTCCGCCCCCGCCTCCTCCATCAGCAGCCAGCCGACGCAGCGCGAGGCGTTGCCGCAGGCCGACACCTCGCCGCCGTCGGCGTTGCGGATGCGCATGAAGCCCGCCGTGCCGTCCGTTTTCGCCGGCTCGATCACGATGAACTGGTCGCAGCCCACCCCGGTCTTGCGGTCGGCGATGGCACGCACCTCGGCCTCGGCCGGCGTGTACGGCGTGTTGCGGGCGTCGATCACGACAAAGTCGTTGCCGAGCCCGTGCATCTTCAGGAATTCGCGCGTCATGACCGCCGTTATATGGCGACCGGGCCCGCGGAGTCCATGGCTGCACGGGGTGGCCCTGGCAAAGAGTTCACGGAGTCACTGGGTTTCGGCTCCGCCGGTGTCGGCCGTGTCCTCGTCGGGCAGGGTGGCGCCCGATGCGGGGGGGATGCCTTCCAGCAGGTCGAGCATCCGGGCGAGCGTGTCCTCCGACTCGAGCCGCGGCGGCGTTCCGCCGGTCCGCTCCCACGCCTCGTAGTCCCAGCCCGCCGCCCCCATCGCCATGTCCGGCAGCGCGAAATGTCCGTCCACAGCATGGTTTGGCGGACCGTCCGCGCGGGACAGCCCAACCAGCAGGGCTACGGACACGGTGACTCCGGCCACCCAAGCCCACAGCACGTCGCTGTTGTTCATGGCTCCCTCCCGGCTCCTGCAACGCAGGGCGGTTTCGGGGCCATCCCCGTTGGATGCGCCCCATTCCATGGACTTCGGGTGTCCGCCGCGGCGCACAATGGGACTTCCGGCGCTATCCGGAAGGAGAGGGGGTGCCTTAGGAGCCCAAGGATCAGGCGCCCTTGAAGACCAGATGCTTGGAGGCGGCGAAGTTCAGCACCATGCCGGACAGCGAACCGGCGGCGACGGCCAGCACCGGATGGGCCTCGGCCAGCGGCAGGGCGGCCTCCAGCCCGACCGAGACGCCGTAGTTCACCACGCCGCCGAAGGCGTTGGCGGCCAGGAACGTCGCCCATTGCCGGTAGAGCGGCGCGTCGGCGGCTCCGCGGAAGGTGAAGGCGCGGTTCAGCGCGAAGGTCGTGGTGGCGGCGGCCAGATAGGCGGGGATGCGGGCGGCGAAGAACTCCAGCCCCACGCCGAACACCAGCGCGTAGACCACCGCCGTGTCCACCACCAGGCCGATCACGCCGACGATGCCGAACTTGCCGAACTGCACGGCCAGCCGTCCGAGCCGGCTGGCGGACAGGGTCCCGATGGAATCACCCATGGTCAGGACCCGGCGGACTTGCGGGCCGGATGGACGCCGGGCGCGGGGATGGACAGGTAGCGCATGCGCTTGGCCTCGCGGCGGCCCAGCGTGACCGTGTCGAGGATCAGCCCACAGGTCAGGCTGAGGAAGCCCAGCAGCATCAGCCCGGTGGACAGCACGGCGGTGGGCAGGCGCGGCACCAGCCCGGTCTGCAGGTAGGTCGCCACCACCGGCCAGGCGAGGATCACCGACGCCGCGGCGAGGGCCGCGAAAATGGCGAAGAAGAAGGGCAGGGGGCGCTCCTCCTTCACCAGATTGACGATGGTGCGCAGGATGCGGATGCCGTCGCGGATGGTGTTCAGCTTGCTGTGCGAGCCCGGCGGGCGGTCCTTGTAGGGCGCCTTGATCTCGGCGATGGGCATGTTCAGCTCCAGCGCGTGGACGGTCAGCTCCGTCTCCGTCTCGAAGCCGCTGGCCAGGGCCGGGAAGGACTTGATGAAGCGCCGCGAGAAGACGCGGTAGCCGGACAGCATGTCATGGATGCGGTTGCCGAAGATCAGCGCGACCATGCCGGTCAGCAGCTTGTTGCCGAAGCGGTGGCCGGGCCGGTAGGCCTTGATGATCTCGGTGACGCGGGCGCCGTTGACCATGTCGAGCTGGTCCTCCCACAGCCGCTTGACCATCAGCGGCGCGGAGGGCGCGTGGTAGGTGTCGTCGCCGTCCACCAGCACGTAGACGTCCGCCTCGATGTCGGAGAACATCCGGCGCATGACGTTGCCCTTGCCCTGCAACGGCTCGTGCCGGACCACGGCGCCGGCGGCCCTCGCCACCTCCACCGTGCGGTCGGACGAGTTGTTGTCGTAGACGTAGACCGTCGCGTCGGGCAGGGCCTTGCGGAAATCCTGCACGACGGCGGCGATGGCCGCCTCCTCGTTGTAGCAGGGGATCAGCACCGCCACGACAGGCGCCGTGTTCGGGTCCGGATCCATGGCTGGGGCGGCGGAGGCCGCGGGCCGGTCGGATTGACGGTCGGCCGGTCGATCGATGGTGGAGACGGTCATGGCGATGCGCTTCGAAACGGTGCCGGTGTAAGGTTAAACAGCACAGTCGCCTGATTTAATCCACTCACCTTTTATGGTTCTCCATTCGCTGCACGGCGCAGAGGTTCAGCGGCTCGCCCAGGTTGTTGGGGATGACGCGGCAGTTGTCCTGCGCCACACGCAGCCCCAGCAGGGCGGCCGCCTTCGCGGCGCCGGGCGTGTCGGGGATGGTGCTGAGCATCAGGAAACGCCCGCGGTGCGCCGCCACCTTGTCCTGCATAAGGGCGAGATAGCCGTTGCCGACCGAATCCGGCTGGAGGAAGTTGGACTGGATGCGCACGAAGGGGATGCGCGGCGGGAAGGCCGGGATGACGTGGGAAATCGCCCAATAGCCGGCCATCAACACCATCGTGCCGTCGGGATCCTCGATGGGCGGAACGGCGGCCTCGACCCAGCGGTCGCTCCACGGCACGCGGCCCCAGTCGGCGGGCCGGGCGGTGGCCTGGACCAGCAGCAGGAGCAGCGCCGCCAGGACGAGGGCCGCCCGGCGCGGCACCGGCAGCAGGCCCGCCGCCATGACGATGGCCAGCGGGGCCAGCATCTCCAGCGGCACCAGATAGCGGTAGATGCAGAACATCCCCACCCACAGCGCGTAGGTCACCGCCATGGCGGTCAGCAGGTAGCGGGTGGCGGCGGTGTCGGTCAGTCCCGCGGCCGTTCCGCTGGACGGGGGTCGGTGGAAGGCCCGCCCGAGCAGCGCCAGCGCCGCGGCGACGGGCACGAGAAGAAACAACACGAGGACGCGCAGGTCGAGGAAGGGCACCTCCCCCACCTTCAGCGGCGCGAAGGGGAAGGCCAGCGGGAAGAACAGCCGTTCCAGCCGCGAGTCCGGGAAGAAGCTGACGTTGACGTAGCCGGAGAGTGCGGCGAAGGGCGACTTGAAGATCTGGTTCATGTGCGGGAAGACGGGGTTCCCGTACTCCACCCACAGATTGGCCATCCAGAAGCCGCCGCACAGCGCCAGCCCGCCCAGCACCCCGACGCCGAAGAAGAAGGACAGCCACAGCCGCCGCCAGGGCCGCGCCGGCAGAGCCAGGAAGGCGAGGCAGAGCCCGACCGCGTAGATCACCGTCGGGTTCTTCATCCCCATCGCCGCCCCGGCCATCAGCCCCGCCGCGGCCACCCGCGCGAAGGCGCCCGGCGCCGGTCCGTCGATCAGCCGCGGCAGCGACCCCGCCACCACGACCAGCGCGCCGAGCACGCCCAGGCTGACCATGTTGTCGTGGAAGGTGGTGCCGAGCAGTCCCAGCGTGCCGCCCCCGAAACCGGCCATCACCGCCAGCAGGGCGGCCAGCGCCACCCGCTGCCCCGCGCCGCCGACGCGCAGGGTGGCGTGGGCCAGCAGGAAGGCCAGCGCCAGGTTCAGCCCGTGCAGCGTCCCCCAGACAAAACCCGCCGCGCGTGCCGGCAGATGGCTGGCGAGCAGGTAGAAGGGCACGTCCAGCAGGGGGTTGTAGAAGCTGGGCATCTGCGCCGGCAGCATGTCCATGCCCAGACGCCCGGTCAGCAGGGCGTAGGCGTTGTACCAATGGTAGTTCCGCAGATCCCAGTTGGCGTCCATGCCGAGCGCCAGGCCGAGCAGGCCATAAAGCGGCGGGGCCAGCAGCAGAAAGGCGAGCGCCGCGGTGCGCGGGCGGCGGGCGGTGGGGAGCAAGGTCATCGAGGTCGCGGAACCCAGGGGAACGTCGGCCCCTTGGTAGGCGAGGGAGCGCCCCGCAGCAAGGACCGGATACGGGACCGGAGGCGGCGGAGGGAAATTGGGAGCAATTTCGTTGCGTCCGGCTGTGTTCCGGGATACGGAATCGCGCGCCGCGAGCGGCATTTGCGGCAAGCTTCCTCTGGCAATGGCGGGACGGGTCTGCTATTCACCGAACTCCGCATGCACACGCTTGCGCCTCTTTTGCGCGACAGGATTCTGGCGATGGAAAAGTTTACGGTTCTCACCGGTGTTGCGGCGCCGCTGCCGATGATCAACGTCGACACCGACATGATCATTCCCAAGCAATTCCTGAAGACCATCAAGCGGACCGGGCTGGGCAAGCATCTTTTCGACGAGATGCGCTACACCCCCGACGGTGCCGAGGTCGCGGAATTCGTCCTCAACAAGCCGGCCTACCGCAGCGCCAAGATCCTCGTTTCGGGCGACAATTTCGGTTGCGGCTCCTCGCGTGAGCATGCGCCGTGGGCGCTGGCCGACTTCGGCATCCGCTGCATCATCGCGCCGAGCTTCGCGGACATCTTCTTCAACAACTGCTTCAAGAACGGCATCCTGCCGATCAAGCTGCCGAAGGAGCAGGTGGACCTGCTGCTCGACGATGCGTCGCGCGGGTCGAACGCCATCGTCTCGGTGGATCTGGAAAAACAGGAGATCACCGGTCCGGACGGCGGCAAGATCAGCTTCGAGGTCGACCCCTTCCGCAAGCATTGCCTGCTGAACGGGCTGGACGACATCGGGCTGACCATGCAGCAGGCCGCCTTCATCGACCAGTACGAAGGCAAGCAGCGCGGCGGCCAGCCCTGGCTGTGGGGCTGAGCCGAGCCAACCGCCCGGAGCCAACCGATACGGGGCCCGATGGCATCAGGCCATGACGGCCTTGCGGACCGGCGGGGTGGGAACCACCTTCCGGCCTGTCGGTCCGCGGATTAGACAACACTGATAAAGTCTCCAATGGGGAGTGCGTGCGCCATGCCCGCCAACAAGAAGCTTCTGTTTTTGCCCGGTGACGGGATCGGTCCGGAGGTCATGCGCCAGGTGCGCCGGGTCATCGACTGGCTCGACCGCAAGCGCAACGTCACCTTCGACGTCACCGAGGGGCTGGTCGGCGGTGCGGCGATCGATGCCTACGGTGTTCCCCTGAAGGACGAGACGCTGGCCGATGCGCTGGCGGCGGACGCGGTGATGCTGGGCGCCGTCGGCGGCCCGAAGTGGGACAACCCCACCGACTACACCAAGCGTCCGGAAGCCGGCCTGCTGTCGCTCCGCAAGGAGCTGAACCTGTTCGCCAACCTGCGCCCGGCGGTGGTGTTCGACGCCCTGGTCGACGCCTCGACCCTGAAGGCCGACGTCATCAAGGGCCTGGACATCCTGATCGTCCGCGAGCTGACCGGCGGCGTCTATTTCGGTGAGCCGCGCGGCATCACCGACATCGGCAACGGCGAGCGCCGCGGCGTCAACACCCAGGTCTACACGACCAGCGAGATCCGCCGCGTCGCCCGCGTCGCCTTCGAGCTGGCGCGCAAGCGCGGCAACAAGCTCCACTCGATGGAGAAGGCCAACGTGATGGAATCGGGCCTCCTGTGGCGCCAGGAAGTCACGAAGCTCCATCAGGAGGAGTTCTCCGACGTCACGCTGGAGCACATGTACGCCGACAACGGCGCCATGCAGCTTCTGAAGAACCCGAAGCAGTTCGACGTGATCGTCACCGACAACCTGTTCGGCGACATCCTGTCGGACGAGGCGGCGATGATGACCGGCTCGCTCGGCATGCTGCCGTCGGCCTCGCTCGGCGCGCCGGACGCCAACGGCCAGCGCAAGGCTCTCTACGAGCCGGTGCACGGCTCCGCCCCGGACATCGCCGGCCGCGACCTCGCCAACCCCTGCGCGACGCTGCTGTCCTTCGCCATGTGCCTGCGCTACTCGTTCAACATGGACGAGGAGGCGAAGATGCTGGAGAAGGCCGTGCAGAACGTGCTGTCGGGCGGCATGCGCACGGCGGACATCATGGCGCCGGGCATGGCCCGCTGCTCCACGACGGTCATGGGCGACTCGATCCTGCGCGAGCTGGACAAGCTGGCCTCCTGACCAGTCGCGGCTCCGGTCCGGCGGGCCGGAGGACGTTGACCGGCGCACGACGAAAAGAAAGCCCCTCTCCGGTGCGGAGAGGGGCTTTTTTCGTGAGCGCCGTCAGTCGCCTTCGCCCGGGCGTATGGCGGCCCCGCGTCCGCCATGGCTCGCCTGCCCGCCCTTCCGCCCCGCTTCGGCGGCCAGGGATGGGTTCTTGGAGAAGCTGCGGGAGGATGCCGGTACGCTCCGGCCTCCCTTCCGCCCCGCCTCCGCGGCGAGTTCCGGGTTCTTGGAGAAGCTGCGCTTGTCGGCCGGCACGCTTTCTCCGCCCTTGCTGGCGATCTGGCGCTGCCGGTCGCGGTCCATCGACGCGAAGCCGCGGTTTGATGTGCGACCGCTCCCGGATTGGGCTTCGCTTTGGCCGTTGTCTTTCGAGGCCATCTTCAACCTCCACCTCTGCCACATGTCGGAAAACCGATGGGGGACGACTTGGTTCCGGGGAGGTCGTGATTCCGATTCCCTCGGCACCCGTAAGTGGCAGCGGGGCGCATCGGACAGTATCGGGGAACGCTTCGCATCCCAATCGGTTGACCAGACGGGGGTAAGCCGAAGCGGGACCACGAAGCAGAGAGGTTCAACGATGGGAGTCGAACTCACGACCGAGCGACGGCTGTTGTCCGAGAATGAATTCGAGCAGGTCCGCCGCAGCCACTACCCGGATCTGGAGTCCCTCCAGCCTGACGAAACCTTGACGCTCGCCCGCTGGCTGCGCGGGGAGCGCGACCGGGCGCGCGACATCATCGCGGCACGGCGGCGTGGTCGGCGGGGCAAGGCCAGCGGCACTGGCCAGCAGTCGGCCGACGCCAGCGAGCGCGGCCTGTCCGCCAAGAAACAGGTCTACGCGCGGGCCCTGAAGCGGGTGAACGGGCGGCTGGAGCGGTTCCGTGCCGAGCGGCGGCGGGAGATCATCCAGGCCAACCTTCAGGACGCGCTGAAGCGCAGGAGGGACGCGCAGCCCCAGCATCCATCGCCCGGACGCACCCCGCGCAAGGGCATGCGCCCGATCCCCAGCGGGCGCCGGACGGTCGAAACCGATCCGCGCGAGATCGGGCGGGTGTCGCAGTTCGTGAAGGACGCCCAGGCGCGCCGCGATTCCTGAGCGCTCATTCCATGACCGGGGGGGTGGGCGTCAGCCCGCCGCCTCCAGCGCCCGGATCGCCTCGGCCAGCGCGACGAGGCGCCGGGCGTTCTCGACGTGCAGGTTCTCCACCAGCCGCCCGTCCACCAGAACCACCCCCTTGCCCTGGGCGACGGCCTCGGCGTGGGCCTGGATGATGCGGTGGGCCTGGGCGATCTCCTCCTCGCCGGGGGCGAAGGCGGCGTTGCAGGCGGCGATGGTCCTGGGGTGGATCAGCGTCTTGCCGTCGAAGCCAAGCTCGCGCCCCTGGGTGCAGGATTCCGCGAAGCCCGCATCGTCGTTCAGGTCGAGATGCACCCCGTCCAGGATGGCGAGGCCGTAGGCCCGCGCCGCCAGCAAGCAGAGGCCCAGGCTGGTCAGCATCGGCAGCCGGTCGCGCGTGTGCGCCGCGTGCAGGTCCTTGGCGAGGTCGGAGGTGCCCATCACCAGCCCGCCCAGCTTCGGGCTGGCCCCGGCGATTTCCTTCGCGTTCAGCATGCCGAGCGGCGTCTCCATCATGCACCAGATGGTCTGCCCGTCGGGCGAGCCGTTGGCGCGCAGCACCGCCTCGGCCTGGCGGACCATGTCGGCGCTTTCCACCTTCGGCAGCAGCACCGCGTCGGCCCCGCTGGCCACCGCCATCACGAGGTCGTCGTAGCCCCAGGGGGTGTTCAGCCCGTTGGTGCGGACCACCAGCTCCCGCCCGCCATAGCCGCCGGCGGCGATGGACGCCTTGATGGTGGCGCGGGCCTCCGCCTTGGCGTCGGGGGCGACGGCGTCCTCCAGGTCGAGGATCAGCCCATCGGCGGGCAGGCTGCGCCCCTTTTCCAGGGCACGGGCGTTGGAGCCGGGCATGTAGAGCACGCTGCGGCGCGGGCGGGCGGTGGCGGCCATGGCATTCCCTCAAGCGTTCTTGTGTCGTTGCCGCAGGATTAGCCGCAGGAGCGCGGGCTGTCCATGCGGTGCGTAGGGCTGGTCTGCATGGAAACATCCCCAGCGTGTGGCGCGGACGGTTTAGGATGCGCGCCCAACCTTTCGGATCGTCCGCCCATGAAGACCGTCATTTCGATCCAGTCCCACGTCGCTTACGGCTATGTCGGCAACCGGGCCGCGGTGTTCCCGCTGCAACGGCTGGGCTGCGACGCCATCGCGGTGAACACGGTGCAGTTCTCCAACCACACCGGCTACGGCGAATGGACCGGGCAGGTCTTCACCGCGGAACATGTGGCCGACCTGATGGACGGCGTCGCCGCGCGCGGCGTCCTGCCCACCTGCGACGCACTGCTCTCCGGCTACATGGGCGACGTCGGGCTGGGGCAGGTGATCGTCGAGACGGCGGCCCGGCTGAAGGCGGCCAACCCGCGCGCCGTCTACGCCTGCGACCCGGTGATGGGCGACGTCGGGCGCGGCTTCTTCGTGCGCCCCGGCCTGCCGGAGTTCATCCGCGACCACGCCGTCCCCGCCGCCGACCTGATGACCCCCAACCAGTTCGAGCTGGAGTATCTGACGGGCCGGACGGTGGAGACGCTGGACGACGCGCTGGGCGCCACCGCCACCCTGCGGGAGCGCGGGCCGCGGCTGGTCCTGGTGACCAGCCTGACCCGCAAGGACGCCGACCCCGGCCACATCGAGATGCTGGCCGACGACCGGGACGGCGCGTGGCTGGTCTCCACCCCGCGCCTGCCGCTGGACCCGCCGCCCAACGGGTCGGGCGACGCGGTGGCCGCTCTGTTCCTGGCCCATTACCTGAAGGCCTTCGATCCGGCCGATGCGCTGGAGCAGGCGGCGGCGGCCATCTACGCCATTTTCCAGACCACCCGCCGGATGGGCACGCGGGAGCTGCAACTGATCGCGGCGCAGGACGAATTCGTGAACCCCAGCCAGCGCTTCACGGTCACCCGCGTCCGGTGAGCCACTTACGACCACGCGCCCACGGACGGCGCGAACAGAGGAACGACATGCGGATTTGCGTCTATGCCGGGTCCAACCCCGGCACCAACCCGGCCTATGGCGAGGCCGCGGAGCAGCTTGGCCGCCACATGGCGGAGCGTGGCATCGGCCTCGTCTACGGCGGCGGGCGGACCGGCCTGATGGGGCGGATCGCCGACTCGGTCCTGGCGGCGGGCGGCACCGTCACCGGCATCATCCCGCAATTCCTGATGGACAAGGAGGTCGGCCACCAGGGCCTCCAGGAACTGCGGATCGTCGCCACCATGCACGAGCGCAAGGCCCTGATGGCCGAGCTGTCGGACGGCTTCATCGCGCTGCCCGGCGGCATCGGCACGCTGGAGGAGCTGTTCGAGGTGTGGACCTGGGCGCAGCTCGGCCGTCACGACAAGCCCTGCGGCCTGCTCAACGCCGCCGGCTTCTACGATGGTCTGGCCGGCTTCCTCGACCATGTGGCCGGTGAGCGCTTCATGCAGCCCAAACACCGCGACATGCTGATCGTCCGCGACACCGCGCCGGGCATCCTGGACGCCTTCGCCGCCTACGAGCCGCCGGCGGTGCGGAAGTGGCTGGACGAGGCCCGCACCTGACCCGGCAGGTCTTCAGGGCTCGAAGAGCTTCTTCATCAGGGCGTTCCAGTCGCGCTTGAACTGGGTGCCGAAGTCCACCTCGGCGACCGCGTTGCCGCGGCCGGCGGGGCGGACGATCGCCGCGGCCTGGGAATCGGGTTGCGCCTTCGCCTTGCGCTGGACGGTGACGACCCGCTTCTTCGGGGGCGGGTCGGGCTTGCGGGCGGGCAGGGGGGCCGCGGTGACCGTGACGGCGGGCGCCGCCCCGGTCTGTGAATTCCGGGAGAAGGCGTCCTTGCACCAGCCGCTCTCGTGCGCCTGGGTCAGCGCCTCCCCGTCGAGCAGCCAGCAATCGACGCTGCCCGCCCCGCCGGCGGAGGCGGACTGGATCGGTGCCGTCAGAAAAAGCGCCAGCGTCAGTGCACCGCACTGGGACCGCCAAGGCATGCTTCGCCCTCTCCCTCGCCGTTGGACCGACGTTCAGCAATACAACGTCGGGCGCCCGTTTATCTTCGGCGCGAAACGGGAGTAGGGCGGCATCGCCGTGGTAACACGGGCGGCAGCGCGGCGCCCGGGCCCCTCAGGTCAGGTGCTGCTGGCGCAGGTAGTCCTCGCTCTGCATCTCCATCAGGCGGCTGACCGTGCGCTCGAATTCGAAGGCGTGGGTGCCTTCGGGGTACAGCCGTTCCGGTGGGCCTTCGGCGGCGACCACGAGGTTGACCTTGTGCTCGTAGAGCGCGTCGATCAGCGTCATGAAGCGCTTGGCCTCGTTGCGCAGCTCGTCCTTCATCGTCGGCACGCCGTGGATCAGCACGGTGTGGAAGTGCGTCGCGATGGCGATGTAGTCGGCGGCGCCCAGCGGCTTGCCGCACAGGCTCCAGAAATCCACCAGGGCGACGCATTTGGCGGCGCAGGCGATCTCCACCCGGCGGCCCTGGACCGACAGATGGGTCGGCTCGCCCCGGGCGCCGTCGGTCAGCGTCTCGAAAGTCTGGCGGATTTTGGCGTCGCTCTCCGGGCCGAGCGGCCAGAAATAGACGGGCTTGCCCTGGAGCCGGTCCAGCCGGTAGTCCGTCGGCCCTTCCAGCGCCAGAACGTCCAGCTTTTCCTTGAGCAGGGCGATGAAGGGCAGGAACAGCTCGCGCTGGAGCCCGTCCTTGTAGAGCATGTCCGGCGGCCAGTTGGACGTCGCGACCACCACCACGCCCAGGTCGAACAGGCTGGTGAACAGCCGACCGAGGATCATCGCGTCCACGACGTTGGTGACGTGGAACTCATCGAAGCAGAGCAGCCACGCCTCGTCGGCGAGCGCGCGGGCCAGTTCGGGCAGCGCGTCGTCGGCGTCCTTGCCCTTGCTCTTGCCCGACTGGCGGTGCTGGTGGATGCGCTCGTGCACCTCCAGCATGAATTCGTGGAAATGGACGCGGCGCTTCTTCTCCACCGGGGCGGTGTCGAAGAAGAGGTCCATCAGCATCGACTTGCCGCGCCCGACGCCGCCGTACATGTAGAGGCCCTGCGGCGCCTCCGCCGGTTCGGAGCGCGGTCGGCCCAGCCCGAACCGTTCCAGCCAGCCGGCCTTCGCCCCGCCGGCCTTCCCGGCGGGCTGGGGGCTGTAGCCCTTCAACGCCTTGTACAGGCTCTGGAGCTTTTCGGCGGCCAGCTCCTGGTCGGGGTCGGGGCGCAGCGTCCCGGTGCCGCGGCGGGCCCGGTAGAGCGAAAGCGGTCCGTCAGACATGGAATTCGCGGGTCTCGGCTGGGGAATGGTCCCTGGGAAGCGTCCTAGGTAGCCGATGCATTCCCGCGGGGCAACGCCCGATGCCGGGATGCAGATGCGCTCAGGCGATCACCACGCGGTTGCGGCCCTGGCGCTTGGCCTCATAGAGCGCGGCGTCGGCCCGGCGGACGGTGTGTTCGTAATCCGGGTGCCCCTCGTGCAGGGCCGCCCCGATCGAGGCGGTGACCCGCAGCCCGTTTCCGGCGCCGTTGAATCGGTGCTCCTCGACCGTCCGGCGCAGCTGATCGGCCTTCACGCGCAGCGACGCCTCGTCCATCTCGGTCAGCAGGATGAGGAACTCCTCCCCGCCGTAGCGGAAGACGAAATCGCCGGCCCGGACGTGGGTGTGCAGCAGTTCCGCCATGTCCGACAGGACCGAATCGCCCGCCTGATGGCCAAGCGTGTCGTTGATCGTCTTGAAATGGTCGGCATCCATCAGCAGCACGGCGAAGGGCTTGCCGTGGCGCAGGCTGATGGCCACCTCGCGCTGGAAGATCGCCGGCATGAAGCGCCGCGTCAGCAGGCGGGTCAGCGGGTCGCGCCCGCTTTCGATCTCCATCGCCTTCTCGATGATGGTGCCGAGGACATAGGCGATCTCCGTGACGTCGTTGTTCAGCTCCTTCACGAAGGCGGGGGTGATCCAGCCGCCCTCCACCGCGGCGGTCACCTTGGCGCTGATGCGGCCGGTGCGCTCGCGGATGAGGTCCAATTCGGTGACGCGGCCGAAGGTCAGCTCCGCCTTGTGGTTCAGCCACAGGCCGAAATCGGAGGATTCGATGGGCGGCGGGCTCGCGTGGTTGTTGTCCTCATGCGCGTAGAAGGACACCACCGTGTTGCGCAGCCAGTCGAACAGCGACGATTTCAGCCGCTCGCCCTCCAGCGCCAGATTGGGGCCGCTCATGAACATCTTCAGAGATTGCTGGTGGCGGACGTTGCCCAGCAGGTCGCCCAGATAGGCCTCGTGCATGTTGTCCAGCACGGTGTCGAGCAATTCGCTGATGAACAGGATGGCGGACGCGGTCTGCGCGCGGCTGAGGTCGGCGGCCAGCAGACGGGCGGACAGCTCCTTCTTGATGATCCGCATCCCGGCGTTGACCAGGGTCAGCGGGATGTTGATGCGGGCGTGGATCAACCCGACCTGGTAATTCTGCTCCAGCACCGCCGCGATGGCCTCGTCGGTGGAGGCGGTGAACAGTGCGGCGATCCAGCGCGCCAGCGACGGGCGCAGCCGTTCCTGGACCAACGCGTGGCTGAGAAAGCTGTTGCTGTCCGGACGGTCCAGCAGGATCGCGTAGAAGACATCTGAGATCGCGTCGGCGTCGCCAAGCGCGATGGCGGTCACGCGCTCGCGCACGGCGGGTTCGGTGTCCGTCCACAGCGACGACAGCGTGGCGGCGAGGATCGCGGCCTTGCGGTCTTTCTGGCTGTCCATCGTCCCTGTTCCTTTGCGCAACCGTCTCCAACCCGTCCGAATTCTTAACGCCCGGAGACCGTCAGGCAAAGCGACAATCGCTCGTGCGGCTGATCGGGTTCATTGATGCATTAAGGTTAAACTTCCATTATGGTTTTCGCGCGAGATTGGCGGTTGCCGGGGGCGGTACCGTCTTACGTTGGGCAATGCCACGCGGGCGGTCCCTCAACGGCCCTGTTGCACTGCGTGCGGAGAGTTGTTCACAGCCATGGCCAGCCGCAATCCGGTTCGCGACGCGACCTTGCCGCCCACTGGAATGGGGCCCGCCGGAAGGGGGGAGCGGCTGTTCGAGGTTCTGGGGTCGGTGCGCTTCCTGATGAGGGCGTCCGGCGTGGCCTTCATCGTCGTGGTGAACGCGATGATCGCCTACGGCGTCTGGCAGCGCCACACCGAAGCCGTCCAGGGGGCCGAGCGCTCGACCCGCAACCTCGCCCGCATCCTGGAGGAGCAGGCCGTCCGCACGGTGTTCAGCGTGGACCTGCTGCTGTCCGATCTGGTCACCGTCCTGGACACCCACCCGCAGGCCCGCACCGTGGCGGCGCCGTCGGTGAACGCCCTTCTGCGCAACCGGCGCGACGCCATCGGCCCAATCTCCGGCCTGATCGTGGTGGACGAGCAGGGCCGCGTCCTGCACCACTCCGCCGACAGCAGCCCGCCGGCCTTCGACCTGACCAGCCGGCCCTACTTCGCGGTCCACCGGGACGAGGGCGCGTCGGACGGCGGGCTTCACATCGGCGCGCCGATCCCCAGCATGGCCTTCCCCGGCACCTACGTCATTCCGATGAGCCGCCGCTGGTCCCACCCGGACGGTCGTTTCGCCGGGGTGGTCGTCGCCATGATCAACCCGTTGCGTCTGGGGGCGGGCTTCGAGGGGTTGCGGCTGGGGCTGGAAGGCACGGTCACCCTGGCGCTGGCCGACGGCACGGTGCTGATCCACCGCCCCTGGGACGAGGGCCGCCAGCGCCTCGCCACGCTGGCCGACTGGCCGGAGGTCGACGCCGTTCTGCGCACGCGGGACGCGGCGACATTGGACAGCGTGCTGCCCACCGACGGGCGCCCCAGCATCGCCAGCGTCCGCCGCGTCGCCGATTACCCCTTCATCGTCGCCGCCACTCTGCCGAAGGCCGAGGCGCTGGGCGAATGGAAGCGCGACAGCGCGGTGTGGATCGCCATGGGCCTCGCCATGTCGGTGGTGATCGCCCTGCTGACCTGGTACGTGGAGCGGCAGCAGTCTCGGCGGGAGCAGGACCAGAACCGGCTGGAGCGCGCCTCCCGTCGCATCCGCGGCATCCTGGAATCGATGGTGGACGCGGTGGTCACCATCGATTCCCGCGGCATCATCGAGACCTTCAACCCAGCGGCGGAGCGCATGTTCGGCTATGCCGAGGCGGAGGTGGTGGGGCAGAGCGTCAACATCCTGCTGCCGGAAGGCTTCCGCGCCGGCCATGACCGCTCGATGGCCGAATACCGCCCGAACGCCGGATCGCGCATCATCGGCAACGACCGCGAGGTCCTGGCGCTGCGCCGCGACGGCAGCACCTTCCCGATAAACCTGGCGGTCAGCGCGCTGAGGCTGGGCGGGCCGGACGGGGAGGGCGGATCGGATGAAAGGGGGGCGGCGCGGCGCGTCTTCGTCGGCGTCATCCGCGACGTCACCAAGCGTCGGCAGCAGGAGGCAGAACTGCTCGCCTCTAAGAGCCAAGCGGAAATGGCCAACCGCGCCAAGTCCGAATTCCTGGCCAACATGAGCCACGAGCTGCGCACGCCGCTGAACGCCATCATCGGCTTCTCGGAAATCCTCGACAGCGAATTCTTCGGCGCGCTGAACGACCGCCAGAAAGCCTGCGCCAAGGACATCCACGACAGCGGCAAGCATCTGCTGGACATCGTGAACGCCGTGCTCGACATGTCGAAGATCGAGGCGGGCCGCTACGAGCTGTCCGAAGAGGTGATCGACCCTTGCGAGGCGGTGGCCCAGTGCCTGACCATGGTCCGCGACCGCGCCGCCGACAGCGGGGTGGATCTGCGCAACGGCGTGTCCGGCGGTCTTCCCGCCATTTGGGTGGACCGCCGCGCCTTCAAGCAGGTGCTGCTGAACCTGCTGTCCAACGCGGTGAAATTCACGCCGGAGGGCGGCAGCGTCATCCTGGCCGCCCGCGTCGAGGAGGACGGCGCGCTGGCCCTGTCGGTGACCGACACCGGGATCGGCATTCCGAGGGAATTCATGGAGCATCTGTTCCAGCCCTTCCGGCAGGCCGACAACTCCGCCAGCCGCCAGTTCGAGGGCACCGGGCTGGGGCTGTCGATCTCCAAGAACTTCATGGAACTGCATGGCGGCTCGCTGACCTGCACCAGCACGCTGGGCGCCGGGACCACCATGACCCTGCGCCTGCCCGCCGAGCGGGTGGTGAAGCCGGAAGACACCGCCGCGCGGATCGCCGCCGCGCTGGTGTGATGGGCGTCCGCGACAGGACGGCAAAGAAAAAGGCGCCGCGAGGCGCCTTTTCCAGGTCCGGAGGCAAGAGCCCCAGGGCGTTCGGGTGCGGGAGGACGGTGCCCCCCGCATTCCCTTTGCCGGTATCCCTTGGTCCGGATCAGACGTCCAGCAGCAGGCGCCGCGGGTCCTCGATGTTTTCCTTGATGCGGACGAGGAAGGTCACCGCCTCCTTGCCGTCGATGATGCGGTGGTCGTAGGACAGGGCCAGATACATCATCGGGCGGATTTCGATCTTCCCGTTCACGACGACCGGACGCTCCTGGGTCTTGTGCATGCCCAGGATGGCCGACTGCGGCGGGTTGATGATCGGGGTCGACATCAGCGAGCCGTAGACGCCGCCGTTGGAGATGGTGAAGGTGCCGCCGGTCAGCTCGTCCATCGACAGCTTGCCGTCGCGGCCCTTCTTGCCCAGCTCGCCGATCTTGCCCTCGATCTGGGCGAAGCCGAGCTTGTCGGCGTCGCGGACGATCGGAACCACCAGACCCTGCGGCGTGCCGACGGCGACGCCGATGTCGTAGTAGTTCTTGTAGACGAGGTCGGTGCCGTCGATCTCGGCGTTGACGGCCGGGATCTCCTTCAGCGCCTGGATGGCCGCCTTCACGAAGAAGGACATGAAGCCGAGACGCACCTTGTGGCGCTTCTCGAAGAAGTCCTTGTACTCGTTGCGCAGCGCCATGACGTTGGTCATGTCCACCTCGTTGAAGGTGGTCAGCATGGCGGCGCTGTTCTGGGCCTCCTTCAGACGCTCGGCGATGCGCTGGCGCAGACGGGTCATGCGAACCCGCTCCTCCTGCGCGGCGCGCGGACGGTCGCCCGCGGTGCCGGCGGCCCACTGGTACTTCTGCGGGGCGGCGGCCGGAGCGGCGGCGGGGGCGGCGACCGGCTTGGCGGCGTGGTCGATCACGTCGCCCTTGGTGATGCGCCCGTCCTTGCCCGTGCCGGCGATCTGCGCAGCGTCGAGACCCTTCTCGGCGACCAGCTTGCGGGCGGCCGGTCCGGCGTCAGCCAGGGCGGCGGCGCCCGCCGGGGCCGGAGCGGCGGCCGGGGCAGCGGCCGGAGCCGGGGCGGCGGCGGGAGCG
>NZ_JACCJY010000022.1 GCF_014596085.1 Azospirillum tabaci | reverse complement strand
GACGCAGCAAGGCGTCAGTCACACTCGACAATCGGCTTCATGAACGGCAAAGCCGGCGCTTTCCCCCACGGGAAGCGCCGGTTTTCGTCGTGTCCGGGGTGTTGGCGCGGGCCTCCTCCCTAACCCTCCCCCACCGCTGGCGGGGGAGGGGAGCGGTTGTCCGAGCGGTGGTCGAGTTGGGTCAGGATCGTCTGGGCTTCGGTCAGCAGGGCGTCGCGGACGCGGATGTATTGGTCGAGGGAGGTCCCGGATCGTTGCCGCGCTTGCAAAGCGGCGATCTGGATGTCGAGCGCGTCGAGATCGCGGTCGATGCATTTCAGCGCGTCGCGCGCCCGTTGCTCTTCCTGCGCGTTCATGGCCACTCCTCCCGTGTCTGGTCTCGATTTCCGGCGAATCGCATCCGAACGAGGTAAGGCGTTTTGTTCTGGTCCCCCTGGCATTGCTTTTGCTGAACGAATTTCTGTTCACGAGCGTCCGCTCGGCAAGCTGAGAGGGAGACTACGATGGCGTCACGCGGAATCAATGCCGGTTTGGTGATTACGGTCGCTCAGAGCGCCATCGACTTCCTATGGTCGCATTGGGACGGTTCGTCGAAGACCGTCCGCTCGGCGCTGATGGCCTCGGAATTCTGGACGCTTCAAGCCTTCGGCCGGCATGGACAGTGGGTCCAGTCGGTCGCCCGCGACGCTTTGGTCGAGTTTCTCGGCAATTACATCGATCGGCGCATGGAGGTCGGTGACAGCGAGGACCGGGCGGTCGCCACCGCGGTCTATCGCCTGACCGGAAAGACGGTGGGTGCGGTCTGAACGCAGGCCGGGGATTGGCCTGCCTGTTTTTTGTCCGAATGCCCATGGGGTGAGCAGTGCCTCCCATGGGCATTCCGAATCTGGACGTTACTCGGGATCAGACCACAGCTTGCCGCCGCTGGCCCAGTCGCTCTTCTTCACGTCGTGGAAGATGACATCGACCGCCTCCGGGCTGCAGCCGAGCACCGCGACCGAGGCGTCGGTGAGCGCCTTGGCGTAGGCACGCTTCTGCTCCAGCGTGCGGCCTTCAAAAAGCTGAACGTTGATCAACGGCATAGTCGTTCCATCCCCTCTGTTGCGGACCGCGGTCCGGAAAGCTCAGCTCTTGTAGTCCGGGCACCGGCGGTCCAGGCGTCGCAGCAGCGCCGGCCATTCGAGTTCGCCTTCGGGCTCCGGATCGGCGGTGAGCTGCCGGTAGGTCTTGTCGCACAGCTCCGGCGATGGCGACACCAGTTCCGCGCCGGCCGCCTGCGCGGCGAGCTGCATCCGGCACGCCTTGTCCAGCATGTCCATCAGGCAGAAGGCCTCCGCCACCGTGCGCCCGGTCACCAGACTGCCGTGGTTGTGAAGCAGCATCGCCCGGCGGGTGCCGAGGTTGGCGACGAGGCGGACCTTCTCGCTCTCGGTCAGGGCCAGCCCTTCGTACCGGTGGTAGGCGAGGTCGCGGTAAAAGCGCAGAGCGTGCTGGGACAGCGGGAGGAGCCCGTCCTTCAGCATCGACACCGACACCGCCGCCTCGTTGTGGAGGTGCATGACGCAGCGCGCGTCCTCGCGCGCCGCATGGACGGCGCCATGGATGACGAAGCCGGTGGCGTTCACGGGGTGGGGGCTGTCGCCGATGATGGCGCCGTGGATGTCGATCTTCACGAGGTTGGAGGCGGTCACCTCGTCGAAGGTCAGGCCGAAGGGGTTGATGAGGAAGCGCCCCGGTTCCCCCGGCACGGCCAGCGAGATGTGGGTGTAAATCAGGTCGTCCCAGCCGCGCTCGGCGACCAGACGGTAGGCGGCGGCGAGATCGACCCGCGCCCGCCATTCCGCATCGCTGATGCCGGCGTCGCTGATGCCGGTACCGGCGATGCGCGGTCCGGCATGGACGAATGATCCGCTGGTGTCGGTCACGGTCGGCTCCCGGTCTGTGCGATGAGCGGGGGAGCTTCGCATGGCGCGGCACGGTTGTCCAAGCGGGACGCTGGGACTATTCCGGATTTCGGAAATCACCGGCCCGGCTTGATTGCGGTCCCTTAGACTGTGGGGGTTTCCGCCGCCGAGTGCACACCGATGCCCTTCACCGCTCCGATTTCCACCCCGCCCGACCGCAGCGCGCCGGAAGGGGGCCGAATGGAGGACCAGGCGAAGCCGTCCATCCTCGTGGTGGACGATGAGGAGGGCATCTGCAGCTTCCTGTCGCGCGCGCTGGAGCGGCGCGGCTGGCGGGTCAAGGTGGCGGGCCGCTGTCGGTGGCCGCGGTGGAGCGGGCGCTGGCCCGCTTCGCCGAGCGGCAGACCCTGCACCGCGCCACCGGGGCGGCCCACGGCGTCGCCTGGGTGGATGCGGCGGGGACCATCCTGGCGGTGCGCGAGGATGTCGGCCGCCACAACGCGCTCGACAAGCTGATGGGCTGGCTGGTGCGCACGGGCGTGGACCGGCGGGGCGGCTTCGTCCTGACCTCCAGCCGTGCCAGCTACGAGCTGGTGCAGAAGGCCGCCCGCCTGGACATCAGCGGGCTGGTCGCCATCTCCGCCCCGACCGGCATGGCGGTGCGCATGGCGGAAAGCTGCGGAGTGTCGCTGGCCGGCTTCGCCCGCGGCAACCGGCTGGTCGTCTACAGCCACGGCGACCGCTGGGCGTAGGCGGCTTCGCGGAAAACGTCACGGGACGCGCCGCTCCGTCGTCTGGGGAATACCAGCCGGATGACGGAGACCCCGATGCCGCTCGACAGGGCCGCGATCAAGAACATCAAGTCCAAGCCGCTCGATTTCGCGGAGTGGCGCGACAGCGTCCAGGATGCTGCCCAGCTCAACGGGCTCGCCAATCTCAGCGTGGTCACCGATCACCACATCTGCCCGCAGAACGTCCTGCTCGACCTGCGCAACGGCGCCGTCGACGCCAGCGGTGACGGGCTGCTGATCGGGGCCGGGACCTACGCGGTGAACAGCGTCGTGATCGCGCCGACCCAGGACCCGCAGGCCCGGATCGAAGCGCTGATGGAGCGCATCCTCTGGGCCTGCGGCAACGTCTTCCCGGGCGCGGAGAACGTGATGCGGGTGGACGACCCCATGAACACCGGCGGGTGGGAGGCGGAAGGAGCGCTGCCAAAGGCGCTGGCCTACGCCAACGAGCTGAAGGATCTGCTCGTCCAGACCAGCGCGCAGCCCTCCCATCTGAACTGGCAGAGAGTCGTCAACCATGTCAATCCGCAGGGCCGGGCGATGCTCAAGGCCCAGAAATCCATCCTGAAATGGGCCGACGCCTGGGCAACCCACCCCGTCTACCGCATCTACATCCGCCTGACGAAGTCGGAGACGGAATACTGCCGCAGGAACTTCGACACCTTCCCCGGTGCCGGGGCTTGGGTCCATCCCCGGCATGAGCTTCTCAACCAGGTCGCGGAGAAGCTGGCCATCTGGGAATCGACGGTCAGGGACAGCACCGGGGCTGATCAGCGCATCGCCTACAAGGCCATGTGCGACGACGTCAACCAGTCCTGCTTCAACGGCCAGACCAAATGCTGCGACCGTTGGCTGGAGCGCCACAAAGCGCCCTGACGGACATGCCGCGGCGGCGCCCTGACGCCGCCGCGGGTGCCGGACCCAGCCCTCTCCGGGAGATCGGGCCTTCGATCACTCCCCGCCGTCCCCGCGCAGCCGTTCGAGGACCTGCCGCAGGTCGCCGGGGTGAAGCGGCTTGTGCAGGAAGGAGCAGCCGCGGCGTTGGCCTTCCAGAAGGGCGCTCTGGGCCGTCTCGCCGCTGAGCACCACGGCGGGGATCTCGCGGCCGTAGAGGCGGCGCACCCGGTCGATCACGTCGAAGCCGGACACCTTTCCGGGCAGCCGCAGGTCGGTCAGGATGACCGACGGCGGGTCCGTCAACCCGTCCAGCACCGCGAAGACCTCCCGCATGTCGCTCGCGGCGGCGACGGTGCAGCCCCAGCTTTCCAGGATCATCTGAAGGCCGGTCAGCACCATGGCCTCGTCGTCCACGGCCAGCACGGTCATCCCGGTGAGGAGCGGGGCCGCGGCGGAGGAGGGCGGGGCGGCGGGCGGGCTGCTCGATGGCTCGGGCAGCGGGGCCGCGGCCTCCAGCGAAACGGAGAAAACCGTGCCGCGCCCGATGCGCGACCGTACCTCGACCTGAAGACCGAGAAGCTCCGCCAGCCGGCGCACGATGGCAAGGCCGAGGCCCAGCCCGCGGTTGGGGTCGCGGTTGGGGTTCTGGAGCTGGTGGAACTCGTCGAAGATGGCGGTCAGCTGCTCCTCGGGGATGCCGAAGCCGGTGTCCCACACATCGATGCGCCAGCGGTTGCCGCGCCGCCGCATGGCGAGCAGCAGACCGCCGTGCCGGGTGTAGCGGATGGCGTTGGTCAGCAGGTTGCGCATCACCCGCCCGAACAGCACCGGGTCCGTCTCCACCGTGCCGGGGCACAGGCGGGCGCGCAGGCGCAGGCCCTTCTCCTCGCTTTGCGGGCGGAACTCCTCCACAAGCTGGTTCAGAAGCTCGTCCAGGGCGACCGGCTGCGGATCCGGAGTCACCGTGCCGGCGTCCAGCGTGGAGATGTCGAGCAGCGCGTTCAGCAGCCTTTCCCCCGCCGTCATGGCGTTGCCCAGCATCTCGGCCGTGCTCAGCGCCTTCTCGTCGGTGATCTGGCTGCACAGCGCATCGAGGAACAGGCGCATCGCCTGGAAGGGCTGGCGCAGGTCGTGGCTGGCCGAGGCCAGGAAGCGGGAGCGCGCGGCGGTCGTCCGTTCGATCTCCGCGCGCATCGCCCGCTCCATGCGGGCGACGACCCGGTCGTCGGGCGCCGCTTGGGTGGCCAGCGCCAGCACGGCGACCGTCTGCCCGTCCTGGATCAGCGGCACGCCCTCGAACGCCGCGGGATCGGCGTCGCCCACCGGCAGAAGCTCGATGCCGACCGGCTCCTCGGTGTCGCCGGAAAACAGCGGATCGACGGTGCCCAGCACCGCCGGCCAGACCGGTCCGAACCAGGCGGGGGCCGGCTGCCCGCCCGCCGTCGGTTCCTTGCCGAGAAGGGCGCAGAGCGCGTCGTTGGCGAAAAGGGTGGCGGCGTGCGGCGGCCCGGTCAGAACGAAGGCCGGCAACGCGGCGGCGCGGCAGACGCGCAGCGCGTTCTCCACGCACTCCGTCTCCGCTGGCGCGGTGTCGATGCTGGTCCTGTTCTTGTGCCGAGGCGTCACGTCGGTCTCTCTAACCGCTAGAGCTGAAGGTGAAGCACCTTAACCTTTGGTGCACTGGGGATGAAACCGCCTGAAAGCCCTATACGCCTTCTATGCGGAAGGCATTGGGGGAGACACGCGGGCGAGATGGTCCTCCACCATGTATTTTCGGCGGAGCAGGGCCATCAGACGGATCTTCAGGATGTCCATCGGCTGCGACTTGCCGACGAAGTCGTCGGCCCCGGCGGTCAGGCTGGCGGTCAGCCGGTCGTCGCCCTCCTGGCTCGTCAGGATGACGATCTGGAAGAACAGGCCGCGGCGCCGGCGGAAACGGTCGAACCGCTCGCACAGCTGGGTGCCGCTGGTGCCCGGCATCACGAGGTCGAGGATCACGCAGTCCAGCCCGCCGTCCTCCAGCGCCGCCACCGCCTCGTCGGCGTTGCGCGCGGCGACGACGTGGCAGCCGTCCTCCTCCAGCTCGGCGCGCAGGAACTCGCGGTAGGTCGCGCTGTCGTCCACCACCAGGATGCGCGCCCGCTGCAGGATGTCGGACACCGTCGGCGGCGCGTTGCGCCGGTCGAGCAGCGCCATGGCCTGCTGCACCACGCCCTGGGAATCGGCGGGGTCCACCCACTGGACGTCGGCGGGAACGCCGGCTTCCGCCGCCCGTTCCGCCGAACCCAGCAGCATGGCGGGGGCCGGGCAGCGACGCCGCAGCTCCGTCAGGGTGCGGGCGGCCTCGCCGTCGGCCTCCACCATCAGCAGGTCGAAGGGGCGGCGCGCCAGCTCGGCGACCGCGGGGTCTACCGTTTCGACGCAGCTCGCTTCGATGCCCTGCTCCTCCAGCATCAGCTTCAGGAGAAGTCCCTGCGTCTGCGAAGCGATGACGATCAGCGCCCTGGGTCCACTCATGAGGGCTCCACTCCCGTCGAAACCAGTTCCAGCAAACGGGCCGCCATCTTGTCGATGGGCAGCTCCTCGGTAACGCCTCCCAGCCGGACCGCGGTCCCCGGCATGCTGTGGATGACCGCGGTGGAGGCATGCTCCGCAATGGTGTAGGCGCCCGCCCGGCGCATGTCGGTGAGGCCGCGCGCCCCGTCCTCCCCCATGCCGGTCAGCAGCACGCCGATGGCGGCGGCGCCGAAGGCCGAGGCCAGGGAGGAGAACAGGACGTCCCCGGACGGCCTCTGGCCGCAGACCGGCTCGCCCTGGATCAGCCGCATCCCGCCGGGCTCGGCGGTCAGATGAAGCTCGCCGGGGGCGACATAGACGTGGCCGGGCCGGTGCGGCGCGTCGGAGGCCAGCGCCACCGGCAGCGGCGTGACCGACCCCAGCCAGGAGGCGAAGCCGGCCACGAAGGGAGCGCCGATGTGCTGCACGACGAAGACGGGCAGGGGGAAGTTGGTCGGCAACCCGCGCAGCAGCTTCACCAGCGCCGCCGGCCCGCCCGTCGAGGCGGTGATCCCCAGCGCGCGGAACTGCCGCTTCACCACGGACGGCGGCAGGGGAGGGGGCGTCGGGACGGGGGCGCCCTTGCCGCGGCCGCCGTCGCCACGGGTTTCCTCGTCGCCGCTGCGCGGGCGCCCGCGCTGCCGGATGACCTTCACCTGGCTCATGATGGTGAGCTGGGTGCAGAGATGCCGGGCAACGGTCTGATAGTCGGCGCGGGCCATGCTGCCCGGCTTCTCCACCACCGCCAGCGCCCCGGCCTGGAGCGCCCGCATCGGGATGTCCAGGTCGCGCACGTCGGAGGCGACGACGACGATCGGCACGGGATGGTCGCGCATCAGCCGCTGCGTCACGGCGAAGCCGTCGATGCCCGGCAGGCGGATGTCCAGCGACACCACGTCCGGCTTCAGCGAGTCGACCATGCGCAGCGCCTGCTCGCCGGACGCGGCGATGCCGGCCAGCTCCAGCCGCGGGTCCTCGCCGATGACGTGGGCGAGGAGCTGCTGGACGACCGGCGAGTCCTCGACCACCAGGACGCGGATCTTGCGGGCGCCGGTCACAGCAGCCGCCGGATGCCGGCCAGAAGCTCGTTCTGGTCGAAGCGGGTCTTGACGATGTAGGCGTCGGCGCCGAGGTCCAGCCCGCGCTCGCGGTCCTCGTCGCTGGCACGCGAGGTGACCAGGATCACCGGCAGGTCGGAGGTCATGGGGTTGCCCTTGACGGCCTGGAGCAGGGCGAACCCGTCCATCCTCGGCATCTCCACGTCGCTGATGATCAGGTCCACATCCTCCAATTCGCCGAGCGTTTCGACCGCCTCGCGCCCATCCACGCACAGCGTGACCCGGTAACCATGGGCCTCCAGGATGCTCTTTTCCAGGGTTCGCGTGGTGATGGAATCGTCCACAACCAGAATGTGCGGCCGCCGCCGCGCCGACTCGTCCACGGGACGGACCAGCGGCGGCAGGGCCATGCCGGGGCGCGGCGACAGGGCGGCGGGATTCAGCACCAGGGCCGGCGAGCCGTCGTCCATCAGCACCGTGCCGAGGAAGCGGGCGGCGTCGATTCCCACCTCCTCCGCCGGGGTGACCACGGAGTCGCGGGTGGCCATCAGCGCGTCCACGACCAGCGCGACCCGCCGCCCGGCGGCGTGCAGAACGACCAGCGCCAGCGGCGCCCCGTTGCCCTGCGGCATGGCGCCGTCGTAGCCGAGCAAGGCGGCCAGCGGCGTCACCGGAACGTCCTCCTCCTCCAGCCGGATGGTCGGCGCGGCGAGGTCGGTGAACAGCGTGTCCGCCGCGACGCGCAGCACGCGCCCCACGTCGTTGCTGGGGATCGCCAGGATGTCGTCCTGGACCGCCACGAAGACCAGCCGCTGGCTGAGCAGGCTGAGCGGCACCTCCACGGTGACGACGGTTCCGCCGCCCTCGCGCGCGGCCAGCGTCACCGAGCCCTGAAGCCGGGTGACCTCCCGCCGCACGATGGCGAGGCCCATGCCGCGCCCGGCATACTCGTTCGCGGTGGAGGCGGTGGAGAAACCCGGTTCGAAAATCAGGTCGAGCAGCCGTTCCTCCGGCGCCGAGTCCGCCTCGTCGGCGCCCAGCAGGCCACGCTCGACGGCGTGACGGGCGATGGCCTCGCGGTTCGGGCCGCGCCCGTCGTCCTCGACGCGCAGGACGAGGCGGCGCCCGACCACCGAGGCTTCGAAGCGGACGGTCGCCGCCGCGCGCTTGCCCGCCGCCACCCGCTCCTGCGGGGTTTCGACGCCGTGGCTGACGGCGTTGCGGGCGATGTGCAGCACGGGGTCCTTCAGCCGTTGCAGGACCACCCGGTCGGCCTGGGTCTCCAGCCCGCGGATGTCCGCCTCCACCTCCTTGCCCTGGGCGCGGCTGATGTCGCGGATCATGCGGCCGAGGTTGCTGAACTGCGACTCCGCCGGCAGCATGCGCAGCTGCCGCACCTCGTCCTGGAATCCGCTGCCCCAGCGGCGCAGCGACCAGAGATGCCGGTCATGGGCGCGGTGCGCCGCGTCCAGCGAGGCGCCGAGCGCGCGGAAGCGCCGCTCGAAGGAGGACAGGCGCAGGGCCGTCTCGTCCCCCGCGAAGCTGGTGGCGCCGGACCCCGCAACATCATGGGAGCCGCGGAGCAGGCGGGGCCGCATGGCGTGCCAGCTCCGTTCCAGCGCGCGCCATTCGCCGCGCAGCTCCCGCAGCTCGGCGACCAGGGCGGACTGGTTCTCGATCTCCGGCAGCAGGCCGGCGGCGGCGGTGAACAGCCGCTCCAGCCCGGCGCTGCGGATGCGGACCAGGGCCGCGCTTTCGGCGGGACCGGCGGACCGGACCGGGCGCGGCGCAGCGGCCTGAGGGGTGGCGGGGGCGGCTCCCGCGTCCGGTGTGGCGGAGCGGCGTTGGACCGGTTCCGGCCCGCCGCCTTCACCGCCCATGCGGGTCAGTTCGGCCAGCACCTCGGCGATGTCCACCTCGCCGCCGCCGCGGGTCGCCCAGGCCACCACGTCCTCGATGGCGTCCAGCGCGCGGCGCACCACGTCGCGCGCCGCCGCGTCGAAGGGCACCGTGCCGCGCTGGATGGCGATGAAGGCGGCCTCCAGCCAGTGGGACAGCCGCTCCACCTCCGGCAGGTCGACGGCGCGGGCGGCACCCTTCAGGCTGTGGGCGCGGCGGTGGATCTCCACCAGATCGGGGTGGTGCGCCGGGTCCTTCTCCACCGCGCGCAGGGACTCGCGGATGGCCGCGAGATGCTCCTTGTGCTCCAGGTCGAAGGCGGCGAGCAGGCGCGTGCGGATGTCGTTCATGCCGCCCGCGCCTTCTGACCGCCCTTATCCTTGCCCTCGCCGCCGCATGCCGTCGCCATGGTCACACGCGGTAGTTCCGCACGGCCTCGACCAGACCCTGGCCGAGATCGTTGAGGTTGGTGGCGGCCCCTTCGAGCTGGCGGGTGCCGGCGGCGGTCTGGCTGCTCGCCTCGCGGATGTTCTGAAGCGCCTGGATCACCTGCTCCAGGCCGATCTGCTGCTGGTTGGTGCCGGCGACGATCTGCTGGAAGGCGAGCACGCTCTCCTGCACGCTCTCGGCGAGGTCGCGGATGGTCGACTGGGTGGCGTCGGTCTGGCGCTTGCCGGCGCCGACGCGCTTCACCGCCTCCTCCGTCAGCATGACCGAGGCGTTGATGCCGTGCTGGATCTCGCTGAGGTTGGAACGGACCTGGGCGGTGGCCTCCTTCGACTGGTCGGCGAGGCTCTTGATCTCGCTCGCCACCACGGCGAAGGTCCGGCCGTGCTCCCCGGCGGCGGCGGCCTCGATGGCGGCGTTCAGGGCCAGGAGGTGGCAGCGCTCGGCGATGTCGTTGACGGTCAGGATGATCTCGCCGATCGCCTGGGTGCGCTCCGACAGGATGACGATGTTCTCGGCGACCGCTTCCGCCTGTTCGCGGATGGCGTCCATCGCCTGGTTGGTGTCCTCCACCGCCTTCAGGCCGGTCTCGGAGTTGGAGGCGGCGACCTGGGCGTTCTGCGCCACGTCCTGGGCGCGTCGGTTGATCTGCGCGCCGGATTCGGTGATCTCGCTGAGCGTCGCCGTGGTCTCCTCGACGGCGGCGAGCTGCTGGGCGACGCTGGCCGCCTGCTGCTGGGTGGAGGCGCGGATCTGCGCGGTCGCGGCGTGCATGCTCTCCGCCGTGGCGCGGGTGGTCCTGGCCATGTTGCGCAGGTTGCCGGTCATCTCGTTCAGGTGGGTGCCCAGTTCGGCCAGCTCGTCGTCGCCGGGCACGGCCACCGTCCTGGTCAGGTCGCCCTTGCCCACCTGGGTGACGTAGCCGATGGCGGTGCCGAGCCGCCGGGTGATCGAGCTGCCGATCAGGATGGCGATGGCGACGGCCAGAGCCACCACGATGACCAGCGCCAGGATCGAGGAGCGCACCGCCTCGTCGTAGAGCGAGCGGATGTTCTGGCGCCCGGCTTCCGACAGGCGGCTGATGTCGCTGTGCAGGTTGGCGAGCTGGCTCGCCATGGCCACCCGCATCTCCTCCACCCGCGTCAGGCGCGACAGCGCCTCCGGCTCGGTCCCCGCCGCCACGCGCTCCATCAACGTGTTGGCTTCCTCCAGCATCCGGTGCGAATACTGGTCGAAGCTGTTGATCTGGGTGACCAGCTCGCTCCAGATGCGGCGGCGTTCCTCCGTGGTGCCGTCCTCGGCCCGTTCGGAGGCGATCCTCTTGAGCTTGTTGATCTGCTCGAACATCACCGCCGAGCCGTCACGATAGCGCTGGCGCAGTTGGGTGATGTCCGGCGGTGCGCCCTGGAGTTGCGCCAGCGCCGCGGCGTGGGTCGCCGCCTCGCGGTAGCTGCGCAGGTTGCTCTCGGTCACCTCGATCTCGCGCACCGCCTCCGACACCTGGATGTCGTAGGTGGCGATGCCCATCATGACCTTCATGCCGTCCGCGAAGCGCATCATCTGGAACGCCGCCAGCAGCCCGGTCAGCAGGCAGACGACCCCGAAGCTGAGCATCAGCTTGTGCTTGACCTTCAGTTCCATTCTTCTTTCATGCTCCTCAGCGTCTCCAGGATCGCCGGCACGTCCAGCACGGCGACACGGCCCCGGGTAATGGCGGTGACGAAGGACCCGGCCTCCGGCGGAGCCTTCGCGTCGGTTCCATCCAGCTCCATCACCGTGTCCACAGTGCGCAGGCGCAGCGCCACCGGCCGTTCCCCGCCGCGCAGCACGACGGCGAAGCCGCCGCCGGCGGGAACGGCGTTGCGTCCGCACAGCCGGTCCACGTCGAACAGGCGCATCACCCGCCCGTCGATGGCGATCAGTCCCAGCAGCTCCGGCGGCGCGTGGGGCACGCGCGCCACCCGCGGCAGCGGCACGATGCGGGACAGATGGCGCAGGTCCAGCCCGTACAACCCGTCCGCGCCGCGCCCGACCAGCAGGGCAACCGGCGCCTCCTCCTTGGCCGTGGCGTCGGCCTCCTCGGAAGAGGGGACGCGCGCCAGATCCTCGGCGCGGCGGCGCAGGAGCGCGTCGGCCCAGGCGCCGCCCGGCGCCGCGGCGGCCTCCGCCTCCCGACCCTGGCGGGCCAGGCGCGCGCGGACGGCGGCCCAGTCGATGCCGTCTGTCGCCTTGGCCGTCTCTCCGGTTCCGGTCCGGTCGTCCATCACGGCTCCTCACCCGAGAACCAGAGGTCGATCATGCTGCGCAGTTCGGCCACGGTCAGGCCGCCGCCCTCGGCCACCAGTTCCGTCGCGTCGTGTGTGGCGACGGTGGCGCGGGCGTTGCGGAAATGGCGTTGCGCCGGGGCCAGCTTGCCGCGCCGCCAATAGGCGAGCGCCAAGTGGTAATCGGCCAGCGCGAAGTCGGAATCCAGATACAGCGCTCGCTTGAAGGCGGCGATCGGGTCGCCGACGCCCAGCTCCTCCTCCAGCAGGCCCAGCCGGAAATGGACCGCGGGGTCGAGGCGGTTGCGCTCGGCCAGGGCGATGCAGGCGTCCAGCGCCGCCGCCCGGTCGCCGTCGGAGGCGGTCACGGAGGGGCCGGCGGAGGAAGGAACCGCCGGCTGCGGGGTGGGCAGGGAGGCGGGCGTCGGCTTTGCCGCGGTGGCGCGCAGCCGTGCCACGGACTCCGTCGCCGTGCTCCGCTTCTTGGCCGGCTTCGGCTCGGCGGGCTTCGCTTCGGCGGGGGGCGGCTCGACGGCGATGGATGGCATGTAGGCGGGCAGGGCCGCCGGCAGAGCGGCTGCGGGGGCGCAGCCGGGGCGCGGCTTGCGGTAGATCGTGGCGCCGGGAACCGGCACGGGGGTGAACAGGCTGTTGACCTGCTGCCCCGTCTCGGCATGGCCGACCACCAGCCAGCCGTTGGGCACCAGCACCTCGTGGAGGTTTTCCAGCAGGCGGGTGCGCGTCGGCTCGTCGAAATAGATCATGACGTTGCGGCACAGCACGACGTCCAGCGCGCCCAGGCCCCGCGGGTAGTTCGGCAGCGGCCCGTCCACGAGGTTGAAGACGGAGAAGCTCGTCCACTCGCGGAAGCGCGGCTTGACCGCCCACAGGTCGCCCTGCCGGTCGAAGCATTCCGCCAGGACCGCCGGGTCGAGCCCGCGCACCGCCCAGTTCCCGTAGACGCCGCGTCGCGCCGTTTCGATGAAGCTGGCGTTCAGGTCGGTGCCGACGATGCTGACCTGCCAATCGCGCAGCCGGTCGGCGAAATGTCGCTTCAGCAGGATTTCGAGCGTGTAAGCCTCCGGCCCGATCGAGCAGCCGGCGCTCCAGATGCGCAGCAGGCGGCTCTCCCGGTTGCGGCGCAGGCATTCCGGAATGGCGACGGCGCACAGCGCCTCGAATTGCTCGGCGTAGCGGAAGAAGAAGGTCTCGCCGACCGTCAGCTCGTTGATGAGCGCCTGATATTCCGGCCCGGCCGGCCCCTCCGCGGCGAGCTGCGCCAGATAGGCGGCAAGGCCGAGGGTCGGCTTGTCCGACAGGCGGCGGTTGATGCGCTCCGCCAGGGCGGCGTCCTTGTCGGCGTAGTAGGCGAGGCCGGTCGCCCCGATGACGGCGGCCTTGATCCGGGGAAAGACGGGGTCGCGCAGGATGGCGTCGATGCGGTTCATCGGGCCGCCTCCCCGGCGCCTTCGGCTGGATTGTCCGCTGCTTCGGGGGCGCCGAGCCGGGCCAGACGCTCGTCGGCCATCGCTTGGAAGGCGGCGAGCAGCCGACCCTCCGCCTCGGTCAGCAGGCGGGACGGGTCGATCACCGTGGCGGTGCCGGCGCCGTGGGGGATGGTCGCCACGGCGCAGCCGTTGAAGGTCAGGCCGGCGTCAGCCGCCGTCCGCTCCGCGTCGGGGATGGCCAGGATGTTGAACACCCGCTCGGCCAGCAGGGCCAGCGGACGGCCGTCCCAGTCGGTCAGGAACAGCGGCGCGTACAGCTCCGGAGGCGCGGCGTCGAAGCCGAACAGCAGATCCAGCCGCAGGACCGGGACGGCGCGGCCCTGGTAGCGGAACAGCCCGGCAACCACGGCGGGTGCGGCGGGCGGGCGATCCAGGCGGGGCAGCGGAAGGAACCGGCGCACGGAGTCCGCCGGCAGGGCCAATGCCCTGCCGGAGACGGAAAAGATCACGTACCGTGTCGCGGATGCCGTCGCAGCCATCGCGGGCGCACACCTTCCTATCGCAGTTGCCCTATCGCAGGTGCCGGCTCCGAAAAGAGCAGCCGGACCCTGGACCCGATTATCGGGTGGCGCCGGGGGGCTTTGAAACCGGCGCAGAACATGCCGCATCGCACCCGGGATGGAAATACCACCAAAGGCAAAAGCCTCAGCCCAAGGTAGCGGTATGACGCCGGTCATATCGCGGGCTCCGGAAGGCTTGCTGTTTTCGCAGTTGCGGTTACAAACATTCCCCGGCCGCCGTCCGGCCCCGCTGCCGCCGACCAACCGCCACCGACCGGAGGGACTTTATGATCAAGGTTGTCCGAGCGAAACTGCACTGCCTGCGCGTCACCGACGCCAACCTGAACTATCAGGGGTCGATCACCCTCGATCCGGAGCATTGCGAGGCGGTCGGGATCTACCCGCTGGAATTCGTGGAGATCTGGAACAAGAATTCCGGCGCGCGGATCAGCACCTACGTGATCTACGGCGAGCGCGGCTCGCGCTGCTGCGTGCTGAACGGCTCGGCGGCGCGGAGCTGCCAGCCGGGGGACGAGGTCATCATCGCCGCTTCCTGGTATTGCCAGCCGACGGAGCTGGCGACGCTGCGGCCGCGGGTGCTGACCTTCAACGCCGACAACAGCATCGACCGGTCGCTGACCTACGACGTGACGGCGCTGGACGGCGGGCGGTTCGACTTCGCGATTCGCGAGGGCGCCTTCCTGGAACCGGAACCGGCCTGACCCGCCGGTCCCGAATTCCCGCAAACAAAAGAAGCGCTCCTGAGCGAGTCCGCGCGCAAAGCGAGCGGCTCGGCGACCTGCGCGTGTCTTGCGAGCGATGGGTCATGAGTCCCACTTGAACGCGCGGCAATTTTTGCCTACTCTACCTGAGTGGGAGTGCGGACAGCGAGGAGTGCGTGTCATGGGCGTCGGCGGCATAGGGGGCTATCAGCAGCAGCCTTTCACGACACCGTTAAGCAGCGGGCCGGCGGCCCTGCAGCAGACTCGGGGAACCGATCCGAACCAGCAGGCCCAGAAGGCCGAAGAGGATCGCCGCCAGCAGATCCAGGCCCAGGATCAGCAGGCGCAGCAGAGCCAGCAGGCCCTGTCGTCGGGCGGCAACACCACCCCGACCCGCGGACAGAACCTCAACATCACGGTCTGATCGCGCGTCGTCCAATCGGGGCCCGCCCGGCTGGTCCGAGGCAGGGCCCGCAGGGGAAAGGCGGCCAGCCATGGACATCCGAAGCGTTTCCGGCATCCAGGCGAACCGGCCGACTCCGGCATCGGCGGTCTCGACCCCGCCGTCCGTGGCCGATGCCGCGGCACAGACCTCCCAAACCGCGTCCAGCGCTGCGGACCAATCGAACTCGGCGGCATCCCCGTCCGATCCCGTGGTGGTGGCGGGCGGCTACATCAGCCCGGTCCTGCGCTACGACCAGAGCGCCCGGCTGGCCGTCATCTATTTCCGCGACCGCTCGTCGGGCGAAACCCAGAACCAGATCCCGGCGCAGCAGGTGGTGGAGGAGTACCGCCGCACCGCCAGCCGCCTGGGCGTCCCGACCGACGCGGCGGCGGAAGGCCATGGCCCGGGCAAAGGGACGGCGGCCTCCGGTGGTGCTGCCACACCGGGCGGCGCCGAACGGAGCGCTGGATCGGGATACGGTGCCACCCTGTCGAGCGGCGCCCCGTCCACCGGATTGCCGTCCACCGCAACGCCGCCCGCAGCGGGCGCCGGTCCGATGGCCGCCAGCCCCGCCACCGTTCCCCGTGTCGCCGGGTCCTATGGCGCCGGTTCGCCGGGCGCCATCGTTTCCGTCACCGTCTGATCCGGCAGCTCGAAGCGGGCGACCAGCGGCGCGTGGTAGCTTTCCGGGGAATGGCTGACCGTGGCGTGGGCGACCAGTTCGTCGCCCAGCGCCTCGTTGTGGATTTCGGCGGAGCGGAACCAGCCCAGCAGGGCGCGCGACACCAGCAGATGGTCCAGCATCACCGCGTCGCCGCCGTGCAGCACGGTGAAGCGCCGCTCCTCCGGGACGGAGCGTTCGAGCGGCACCAATGACCGCCCGGCGAGATGGCCGTTGCCGGTCTCGTCCAGGTCGGCGCGGATGATGCGGACGGGGGTCTGCTCGATCTCCGCGTTGAGGTCGCCGGCGACCAGGATCAGCGCCTGCGGGTCGGCGTCGAACACCCGTTCCACCGCCAGCCGGGCCTCCAGAGCCTGCCCGGCCCGCTTGATCGAGGCCAGATAGAAGCCCTCCGCCCAGCCGCCGACGCTCTTCCAGGTGGAGGCGTTCTTCTTCTGCCCCGGCACCGGCGCGGCGATCGGCGCGCGCAGATGCAGGTTGAAGACGTGCAGCCGCCGCCCGCCGGGCAGCTCGATTTCGCCATGCAGCACCGGGCGGTCCCAGGTCACGGCCTCGCCGCCCGGCTGGGCCGGGTCGGCGGTGACCATGCGGACCTGCGGGGACGGCACCAGATCGTGCCGGTACTGCCGCGCCGCCAGGATCGGCCAGCGGCTCACCAGCACGAGGTTGTGGCGGTCGGCCAGCTTGGTCCCCTCGCCGCCGGAGGTCCGGTGGAAATCGGCGTAGGGGCCGCCCTCCAGCAGCCGGGCCAAAGCGCGCAGGGTTCGCGGCTCCCCCTTCGCCGCGCGCTGGCCGTTGACCTCCTGAAGGCACAGGATGTCGGCGTCCAGCCGCTCCAACTGCGGGCGCAGAACGGCGGCGCGCTCCTCGAAGGAGAGGTCGCCGGTGTCGTCCAGGCTTTCCAGGTTGAAGGTGGCGATGCGGATGCTGCGGCTCATGACCCCTCCCCGGACGCCCGGCCTGCCGCGGCGCGTGGGCGCGCCAGGAACAGATGGTTGCGGTTGATGCGCCGCCGGCGCCGCCGGTGCGCGCTCAGCATCGCCGTGGAGGCGACGAGCATGGCGTCCAGCCCGGCCTCGGCCATGCGCTGGGGGGTGTCGGTACCATAAATCCGGTAGTGATAGGGGTGACCGAAGGCGGCCAGCCGCTTGGCGGGGGTGTCCATCGCCGGGTCCTCCCGCGTCGGCCCCTTGGGGTCGTAGGGGAACAGCAGGACGGCGCGGCCCGAGGGCTTCAGCACGCGGGCGATCTCGCGCAGGGCGGCGCGGTCGTCGGGGACATGCTCCAGCACGTGGCTGGACAGGACGAGGTCGAAACGGCCGTCCGGGAAAGGCAGGTCGGTCAGGTCGGCCTGCACGTCGGCGGCCGGGTTGAAGCGGTCCAGCGTGACGTAGCGCCGGCCGTGCCGCGCCCGCAGCAGCGGCTCCAGGCAGGGCTCGGGAGCGGTGTGCAGGATGCGCAGAGACCGGCGCAGCACGTCCGTCCGCTCCGCCAGGAAGCTCCACAGGAAGCGGTGCCGCTCCAGCGACCCGCAGTCCGGGCAGCGGGCGTTGCGCCGTCCGCCCAAGCCGAAGGGCAGGAAGCGCGCCGCCTCCCGCCCGCAGAGCGGGCAGAGCAGGGGGCCGGCGGCGGGCGTCAGGCCGCGGGCGCGCTCGTAGCGCGGGCGCTCGTACAGCGACTCCCGCCGGTAGACGGCGGCCTCGTCGAGGTTCTGGTCCGCGATGGCGGGCAGCAGGCGGGACAATCCATGGAGCATGGGGATCAGAACAGTTCCACGTCGCCATCGATCCCGGTCTTGCGCAGCCGGTCCATGAAGGAGGTCTCGGACCGGGCGATGTCCCGCACCGTCTCCTCCCCGATCAGGCGGCGCTGGGTGCGGCCCGATGTGGGGTAGAAGCGCACCGCGCGGGCCGCCGTGCCGCCGACGTCCCAGCTCATCGTCGGGATGCCTTCGGCCGCCAGATACTCCATGACGAACTCGACGTTGCGCTGGCCGATGCCGGCGCTGCGCGGGGCGCCGTTCACGCTGGCCCCGCCGAAGATCTTGGCGCGCAGCCGGTCGCGCCGCCCGGTCGCCGCCAGCAGCCGGTTGATGAGCTGCTCCATGGCCGCGCTGCCGTAGCGGGAGGAGATGGACAGCCGGTCGCCGTTGTGGTCGGGCAGCAGGAAATGGTTCATCCCGCCGATCGCCGCGACGGGATCGAACAGGCAGGCGGCGATGCAGGAGCCCAGCGTGGTGGTGATGACGACGTTCGGGTCGTCGCTGACCACGCAGCCGCCGACCACGATGTTGACCACCTCCGCACCCAACTGCCGGTCATGGTAGCGGTTGGCCGCGATGTCCGGCGTGTCGGAACCCTGCTGGTGTCGGCGTGCGCGCGGGCTGATCGGCATCCAGGACCTCGGTGGGACATTCAGTCGCAGTGTACAACCGTCCCTCGCCCTCCGCCAAGCGTCGCGGTCAAGGGCTCCTGCAATCGGCGGCTCTCACAAGCCGGCGATCCACAACTCCAGCAGGTCGGCCTGGAGCTTGCGGGCGCGGGCCAGCCAGGCGCGGGCCTGCGGGGGGATCTCGGCGATGCGGCGGTCCATCGTCCGGTCCATGGCGGCGCGCTGCGGCTCGTCGGTGACGAAGAAGGCGAAGCCCAGCGTGCGCCCGTTCGCCGTGGTCAGCGTGCCGGCCAGCGCCTTGGCGTAGGCCAGGGTGCCCGACTTGGCGCGCACGCCGGGTGGCAGGACCTTGCCCTCGTCCTCGCCGGGGAGAAGGGCCAGCACCGCCGGACCGGCGCCGCGGATCAGCGCCATGGTCTGGGCCGGGGTGATCCGCGACGCGGCGCTGAGGCCCGAATGGTTGAGCAGCCGCAGCCCCGTCCAGTCGGTGCGTGGGTCCGCCAGCATCGCCGGCGCGGTCAACACCGCCGCCGATTGCGGCAGCGTCTGCACCGCCGGGTCCAGGCGCCGGGCGGCGGCCAGCCCGATCAGTTCCGCCGACAGGTTGTTGGAATAGCGCAGGACCTGCCGGGCCAGGACCTCCAGCGGCTCGCTGCGGTGCAGGGCGGCGAGCGTGGCGGTCGGCGGCACCGCGCCGGGGGCCGGGGTGGGCAGGGTGATCCCCGCCTCCGCGGCCAGACGGCGGAAGACCTGCGCCGCCGCCAGACCGGGACGGGTGACCGGAAGCCACAGGCTGGCCGCCATTCCCGGCTGCGGGGCGAAGCGCCAGCGCTCGCCCTCCGGTTCTCCGTTGGCCGGTTCGCCATCCGCGGCGGCGAGGGGGGTGAAGGCGGCTCCCGCCCCGGCCCCCATCCCAGTGGCGAGTTGCACCGTCACGCTGTCCAGCGGCACGCGCCCCCCGTCGGACACCGACCAGGCGCTGACCCGCACCGGCTGGCCCGCGGCGGCGGGGCGCGCCCAGTCGAAGCGGAAGCGGTTGAAGTTCAGCGACAGCGCCCCGACACCGGTGTTGTAGCCGGCGGTCCAGGGCTGCCCGGCGTCGATCTCCGGCATCTCCGGCAGGGCGGAGGTGTCGTAGAGGAAACGCCCGGTCACCCGCGTGACGCCCAGCGCGCCGAGGTCGCGCAACAGCGCCGTCAGCCCCTCGGTGGACAGCGAAGGGTCGCCGCCGCCCTTCAGGACCAAGTCGCCGTCCAGAATGCCGTTTTCCAACCGTCCGCTGACGTGCAGCGTCGTTTCGAACCGGTGCTCCGGCCCCAATACCGCCAGGGCGGCGGCCATCGCCGGCAGCTTGGCGACCGAGGCCGGGGCGAAGGGCTTGGCCGGCTGCCGCTCCGCCAGGACGGCGCCGCTGTCCGGATCGAACAGCACGTAGCCGACGTCGCCGGCGGAAAAGCCGTTGCGGGCGATCGCCGCCCGGTCGTCCGGACCGGTGGCGTCATACGGGGACGCGCAGGCCGACACCGCGGTGACGCAGGCCAGCAGGAGCAGGAAGGAGAAGGTCGGGATCCGCATGACGGCCAGTCTAGCGCAATGCCCCGGTCCGCTTCTTCGTCAATCCGGGGGCGGTTTGGGAATCTTGCTGCGCAGACAATCCGCTTACCGTACGATGATGGCCTCAAACGACGCCACGCCTTTGGGAAAGAGCTGCAAAGCCCATGATGTCACGGCGCCGAAGCGTCACGTTCGAGGTGGTCGTCGAGCAGGGCGGAAAACCCAACATCGACGGCGTCTTTCCTGACGAGGCCGCAGCGCGGGAGCGCGCGGCCTATCTGCTTCGTCTTGCGAAATTTCCGGTTGTCCGAATTTTAAAGGTGAATCAGGCGGGCAAGGAAGAAGTCATCTTTCAGAAGTCCACCTCCGGTGGCGGAAAGCCGACCACCATTTCCCCCATCGACGAGACCGACGTCGGACCCGCCAGCCTCTGCACCGACGCGCTCCAGCTCTTTTCCTTCGAGAGCCGGATGCTGCTGCTGCGCCTGCTGCGCGGCTATTGGGACGATCAGGCGGTGATTCCGGCCGAGCAGCTCCACCGCTACTACCCGCTGCGCTATTTCGAGCGGGAGGCCCTGCTGTTCAACCCGGCGGTCAGCCGGCTCGCCACCCTTCAGGCGCCCTTGCTGGGCGTGAAGCCGTTCGACCGGCACGACCAGCTCATGCGGATGTTCACCAAGCTGAAGGAGCTGGCGCAGGCGTCGGACACGCTGGCGCCCTTCGACGCGGCGCTGGTCCGCGGCGGGATGGGCGGCCTGCTGGCGGCGGCGGCGGAGCGTCCGCCGGAGGAGCGCGACCGGCTGGTCACCCACGCCTTCGCCGCGGTGCTGGAGCCCTGCCGCGACTGGCCCGGCAAGGTCAAGGCGTTGCTGCGCTTCCACCGCGAGGACGGGGAGGAGGCGAACCGCCATCTGCTCGACCAGATGCTGGCGGAAACGGTCGACGGGCGGGAGCCGGTGCGCGCGCTGATCGGCTACGCGCCCGACCTGGGGGCGGCGCTGCAAAGCCTGGTGGCGGCGGTGCACGGCGACCTCGACGACCGGCTGCCCCACACCGACGAGCTGCTGGCCCTGTCCAACGCGCTGGGCGGCGGCGGATACGACGAGACGCGCAAGGCGCTGCTGCGTCGCATCCAGGGCGGTCTGGCCGGCCTGACCCCGCTGACCCGCACCGGCTCCGCCGCGGAGGGCAAGGCCTTCGGCATGATCGTCGACCGGCTGACCAACTTCGACGGCTTCCTGGGCGGCGCCGGCATGGCGGAGGCGCTGACCCGGCGCGCCAAGTCGGTGTGGAGTTCCGGCGGGCAGGACGCGTCCTTCGACATGGCGGTGCAGCGTCTGGCCACCCGCCTGCCGGCGCCGGCCCAGCGCATCGGCTATCTGCTGGACCTCGCCACCAGCCCCTTCGGGCGCAACAAGCTCAGCGTCCTGATCCGGCAGGTCGCCACGGAGTTCGAGAGCATCACCTCGGCCCGCGAGCTGGTCGCGCCCGGCGTCAGCACGGACGACGTGCGCAGCGGCCTGGGCCGCCGCCTGCGCGCCGCTGGCATCCCACGCGCGCTGGCCGAGGGGCTGATCGCCAAGATCGCCGCGATTCCGGACGGCGAACGGTCGCTCGGCCTGCCCCTGCTGGCCGCTCCGGGAGTCGGCGCCGTGACGCGGGCGACCGAGGAGACGGTCCTGATCGACGTCCCGAAGGCGGCGGCGGAGCGGCTGGTGCTGTTCTGGCGCGGCCAGACCCGGGCGATCCCGGAGGACGGGACGCAGATCGTCATCGGGCGGTCGTCGCAGTGCCAGTTCGTCCTGGACATCGCCTCGGCCTCGCGCCGGCACGCCGCGGTGTCGCGTCAGGACGGCGTCTTCGTGGTCGAGGATCTCAGCCGCAACGGCACCCAGATCGCCGTGCCGGGGGTGGCGGAGCCGCGGCGGCTGAAGCCCGGCGAACCGCTGCCGCTCCCGCCGCGGGGCGAGATCGTCATCGGCTCCGCGGAACTGGGCGAGGAGCCGGCGCGCATCGCCTGGGAAATCGTCAAGCGCTGAACGCCTCGTCCAATGGACGCAGCGCGGGGCGCCAGCCCTCGCCGCGCACCGCCAGCGCGCCGATCAGTCCCGGCGCCGGGCGCAGGTCGAACAGCGACCAGTCCAGAGCACTCCCGGCCTCCAGCGCGCCGTCCAGGCCCAGCAGGCGGACGGGGCGGCCGGGCGTCAGCTCCACCGCGAAGCGGTCGAGCGGCATGGACAGGCCCTGGCCGGTCGCCTTGATGAAGGCCTCCTTGCGGGTCCAGCCGTTCAGGAACGCCTCGTCCCGCAGCGCGTCGGGCAGGGCGGCGAAGGCGTCGCGCTCCTCCGGCGCGAAGAAGCGCTCGGCGATTCCGGCGGCGTCCGGCACGGACCGCAGCCGTTCGACGTCCACGCCCAATTCCACCGTCTCGACGGGGGCGATGGCGATCAGCACGTGGTCCTTGCAGTCGGCGAGGTTGAAGGCCGGGCCGCCGGGGAGGGCGGGTTTGCCCATCGGCCCGTAGGCGAAGGCCAGAGTCGCCGGGTCGCGGCCCAGCACCCGCCCGAGAAGATGACGCAGCAGCCCGCGCCGCAGCGCGCAGCGGGTGCGAAGCGCCTCCGTCGCGAAACGGGCGGCCCGCGCCGCCTCGTCCGGAGAGAGCAGGGCGCGGAACGCATCCAAACGGTGCGCCAGCCCGCGCAGGTCGGCATACCAGAGCTGAATTTCTCCCGTTTTCCGCATCGGATGTCCCCATTCCCCGGATTCGGGACTATAACCGCGCTGGCCCCGCGCGGCGATTGCGCTATCATGCGCCTCCCTTTTGCCGGATCTGGAATCATGGTCGATACCGCTCAGCTTGCTCCGCATCTGTCCAACGTCGTCAAGGACGCCGCCATTCCCGAGCTGCCCAACCACTACCGGGGCAAGGTGCGCGAGAATTACGACCTTCCCGACGGGCGGCGCGTCATCATCGCCACCGACCGGCTGTCGGCCTTCGACATCATCCTGACCGCCATCCCCTTCAAGGGGCAGGTGCTGACCCAGATCGCCCGCTACTGGTTCGAGGCGACCAAGGACCTCTGCCCGAACCACGTCCTGGAATACCCGGACCCCAACGTCGTGGTCGCCAAGCGGCTGACCATCATGCCGGTGGAGATCGTGGTCCGCGACTATCTGGCCGGCACCACCGGCACCTCGCTGTGGACGATGTACAAGAAGGGCCGGCGCGAGATGTACGGCCACGTCTTCCCCGACGGGCTGCGCGAGAACCAGAAGCTGCCGGACACCATCATCACCCCGACGACCAAGGCGTTCGACGCCGGCCATGACGAGGAACTGACCGCCGCCCAGATCGTCGAGCGCGGGCTGCTGACCCAGGCCCAGTGGGACGAGGTGACGGAGAAGGCGCTGGCCCTGTTTGCCCGCGGGCGCGAGATCGCGGCGGCGCGCGGCCTGATCCTGGTCGACACCAAGTACGAGTTCGGCTTCGACGAGGCCGGCAACATCATCCTGGCCGACGAGATCCACACGCCGGACAGCAGCCGCTACTGGTTCGCCGCCAGCTATCCCGAGCGGTACGAGGCCGGGCAGCGCCCGGAGAGCTTCGACAAGGACTTCGTGCGGAGCTGGGTGACCCAGCGCTGCGACCCCTACAAGGACGCCATCCCGGAAATCCCGGCGGAGGTCGTGCTTGAGGCCGCCCGCATCTACATCGAGGCGTTCGAGACCATCACCGGCCAGACCTTCCAGGTCCCGGCGGAGGTCACGCCGGCGGTGGAGCGCATCCGGGCCAACCTGGCGCCCTATTTCGCGAAGCCGTGATGAAGATCGCCATCCTCGACGACTACCAGAACGTCGCGCGCGATCTGGCGGAATGGCATCGCCTGCCCAACGGCAGCGCGCTGACGGTCTTCGAACGGCCGATCCCGGCGGAGGAGCTGGCGGGCACGCTCGCCCCCTACAGCGTCCTGGTGATCATGCGGGAGCGCACGCCGTTCCCCGCGTCGCTGATCGACGCGCTGCCGAACCTGCGGCTTCTGATCACCACCGGGGGCCGCAACAACGCCATCGACCTGGAGGCCTGCAAGGCCCGCGGCATCACCGTCTGCGGAACCGGCATGGTCGGCACCCCGACGGCGGAGCTGACCTGGGGCCTGATCCTGGCGCTGGTCAAGCGCATCCCGCAGGAGGAGCGCGGCCTGCGCGCCGGGCGCTGGCAGGCCGGCCTGACGCAGGGGCTGGCCGGCAAGCGCCTCGGCCTGGTCGGGCTGGGCAAGCTGGGCACCCAGGTGGCGCGGGTCGGCCAAGCCTTCGGGATGGAGGTCGCGGCCTGGAGCCCCAACCTGACCGACGAGCGGGCTGCGGCGGCCGGCGTTTCCCGGCTGGACAAACGTGATCTGTTCGCCACCTCCGACATCATCAGCGTTCATCTGGTGCTGGGCGAGCGGACGCGCGGCGTGGTCGGAGCGGACGACATCGACGCGATGAAGCCCTCCGCCTTCTTCGTGAACACGTCGCGCGCCGGTCTGGTGGACGGGGACGCCCTGCTGGCGGCCCTGCACGAACACCGCATCGCGGGCGCCGGGCTGGACGTCTTCCCCGTGGAGCCGCTGCCGGTGGACAGCCCCTGGCTGGAGGCCCCGAACACGGTGCTGACGCCGCATCTGGGCTATGTCACCCGCGAGAACTACGAAGTCTTCTACCGCGACGCGCTGGACGACATCCTCGCGTGGCACGCGGGCGAGCCGGTGCGGATGCTCGCGTAAGGACGGGACGATCCCGCCCCGCCCTTTTCCCATGGCGTGGGGAAGGGCGGGGCGTCCCGCATGGGCGCAAGCCCTTAGAACTTTTCCAAAGTCCCAGACCTTGCCCGCATCAATTCTCCATGCGGCGGCGGGCCGGCTTTGCCCGTCCGTTTTTCGCCCCCGCCTCGCGGAATGTGGGATTACAGCCGCGGCCAAGACGTAGATGGAAGGCAGCCCCGCCACTTGTGGGGCGCGATTCCATTCCCAGAATGGGTGTGGAACCTGCGGCAAGGGCGGACATGGACGAGGTTTGTTGCGATGCGTGGGCCATGCCGGGGCTGCGTGTCCGTGGGGTGGACCGGCCACCGATCCCAGCGGCGATCGGCGCTGTGGACAGGACGTGCCGAATTTGATTGGCCGAATTTGATTGGCCGAATTTGATTGGAAGCCTGTTGGTTCACGGCCAGCCCGGCACGGAACGCGGTCTTCCAGGACAGGAGATTGAAGGTTTGCCACCCATGGAGACAGGAATGAACATCTCGGACCTCTTGTCCGCACACAACGTCATCCTCGATGCAGGGCCGGCCAACAAGGAAACCCTGCTCGACCTTCTGGCCACCGAGGCGGCCAGCCGCATCGGGACCCCCAAGGAGGATATTCTCAAGGCCCTGCAGGCGCGGGAGCACATCGGCTCCACGGCGCTGGGCAAGGGCGTGGCGCTTCCCCACACGGAACTGCGCGGGACCGAGAGTCCGCTGGTGCTGTTCGCGCGGCTGCGCAAACCCATCGATTTCGAGGCCCGCGACGACGAGCCCGTCGATCTCTTCTTCCTCGTCCTCTGGCCGACCGCGACCCGCAAGGGCCTGCTTCCCGTCATGGGCGAGATCTGCCAGGCCCTGCGCGACCCGCAATCCCTGCGCAGGCTCCGTCAGGCGGAAACGCCCGACGCGGTGGTGCAACTCGTCCGGCAGGCGCTTCCTCCCAACACCGAACGGGAGCCTGACGACGACGATTTCTGACCGGACGATTTCTGGCCGGCGCGGCGAGGGACTTCCATCCTTCCTATATTCGTAAAGCCGACAGTTCTCAGCATTTTGGCCCCTCCGATTGCCCGAGACCCCATTGTCACAGACCATGTCCGACGCCCTGTTGCTCCTGGCCGCCACCGGCCTTCCGTTCGCCGGCGCGATCGTCGCCGGGATGCTGCCGACGCACGCGCGCAACACCGCGGCGTGGCTGGCCGGCGTGATCGCGCTGGTCGGGCTGGGGCTGGTGTGGGCGGCCTACCCGACGGTGGCGGCGGGCGGGGTGATCCGCCATTCGATGGCATGGATGCCGTCGCTCGGCCTCGATCTGGTGCTGCGGATGGACGGCTTCGCCTGGCTGTTCGCCGGGCTGGTGTTCGGGGTCGGCGCGCTCGTCGTTCTGTACGCACGCTATTACATGTCGGCGGACGACCCGGTCCCGCGCTTCTTCGCGTTCCTGCTGGCTTTCATGGGGTCGATGACGGGGGTGGTCCTTTCGGGCAACCTGATCCAGCTCGCCTTCTTCTGGGAGCTGACCAGCCTCTTCTCCTTCCTGCTGATCGGCTACTGGCACCACACGGCGGCGGCGCGCGACGGCGCGCGCATGGCGCTGACCATCACCGCGACGGGCGGGTTGTGCCTGTTCGCGGGGGTGCTGCTGCTCGGCCACATCGTCGGCAGCTACAACCTCGACGTCGTTCTGGCCTCGGGCGACAAGATCCGCGAGCACGCGCTCTACCTGCCGGCGCTGGTCCTCATCCTGATGGGCGCCCTGACCAAAAGCGCTCAGTTCCCGTTCCATTTCTGGCTGCCGCACGCCATGGCGGCCCCCACACCGGTCTCGGCCTACCTGCATTCGGCGACTCTGGTGAAGGCCGGCGTCTTCCTGATGGCCCGGCTGTGGCCGGTGCTGGCGGGTACGGACGCGTGGTTCTGGATCGTCGGCAGCGCCGGTCTGGCCACCCTGCTGGTCGGCGCCTATGTGGCGATCTTCCAGAACGACCTGAAAGGACTTCTGGCCTATTCGACCATCAGCCATCTCGGGCTGATCACGCTGCTGCTCGGGCTCAACAGCGAACTCGCCATGGTCGCGGCGATCTTCCACATCATCAACCACGCCGCCTTCAAGGCGTCGCTGTTCATGGCCGCCGGCATCATCGACCATGAAACGGGAACCCGCGACCTGAGGCGCCTGTCCGGCCTGAACCGTTTCATGCCCTTCACGACGCGGCTGGCGATGGTGGCGGCGGCGGCCATGGCGGGCGTGCCGCTGCTGAACGGCTTCATCTCGAAGGAGATGTTCTTCGCCGAAACGCTGTCGGCTCAGGGGTCCGTGACCTTCCTGCTCGACATCCTGCCCTTCGCCGCGATGGTGGCGAGTGCCTTTGCCGTGGCCTATTCGCTGCGCTTCATCCATGGCGCCTTCTTCGGCCCCGACCCGGTCGACCTGCCGCACCTGCCGCACGAGCCGCCGGCCTGGATGCGGCTTCCCGTCGAGATCCTGGCGCTGGCCTGCATCATCATCGGCCTGCTGCCCGCGGCCACGGTGGGACCTTATCTGGACATGGCGGCCCACGCCGCGCTCGGTGCCGCGACCCCCGAATACAGCCTGGCGGTCTGGCACGGCTTCAACACGCCGCTGGTGATGAGCCTGCTCGCCCTGGCGGCCGGCGTGACGCTCTACTTCCTGCTGCAGCCGCTGTTCCGGAACAACATCGACGGGCCGCCCTTCATCAGCCGCCTGGAAGGTCGCCGCATGTTCGAGCGCAGCATGGTCTTCCTGTCCTGGCGGCTCGCCCGGTCGCTGGAAGGGCTGCTGGGCACCCGGCGCCTGCAGCCCCAGCTCCGTCTGGTCGTCTGCGTCGCCATCCTGGCCGCGGGCTGGGCGGTCTACCGGCGCGGGCTCGGCCCCGGCAATCTGGTGCCGCAGGGCATCGACCCCGTGCTCGCCCTGATCTGGGTGATCGGCGCGGCCTGCGCGCTGGGGGCCGCGTGGCAGGCCAAGTTCCACCGCCTCGCCGCGCTGATCCTGCTCGGCGGCACCGGGCTGGTCACCTGCATCACCTTCGTCTGGTTCTCCGCCCCCGACCTCGCGCTGACCCAGCTGCTGGTCGAGATCGTCACCACCATCCTGCTGCTGCTCGGCCTGCGCTGGCTGCCCAAGCGGCTTCCCGGCACCGGCACGTCGGAAGTGATGCGGACGGGGCGCCGCCTGCGCGACCTCGCCATCGCCATCACCGCCGGCCTCGGCATGGCGGGGCTGGCCTTCGGCGTGATGACCCGCTTCCCGCCGGAAATCCTGGCGCAGCATTTCCTGGAGCGCGCCTACAGCGAGGGCGGCGGCACCAACGTCGTCAACGTGATCCTGGTCGACTTCCGCGGCTTCGACACGCTGGGCGAGATCGCCGTGCTGGGCGTGGTGGCGCTGACCGCCTACGCGCTGCTGCGCCGCTTCCGCCCGGCCCCCGACAGCGTGGACGTGCCGGAGCAGCAGCGCGACCAGAGCGCCTACGACATCGCCCGGCCCGAGCGGCGGGAGGGCGACACCGTGGCCGACTGGCTGCTGATCCCGTCGGTGATCGCGCGGCTGCTGTTCCCGGTGGTCGGCATGGTCGCGCTGTTCCTTCTGCTGCGCGGCCATGATCTGCCCGGCGGCGGTTTCGCCGCAGGACTGATGGGCTCGATCGCCATGATCCTGCAATACATGCTGGGCGGCACGCAGTGGGTGGAGGCGCGGCTGCGCGTCCTGCCGCTGCGCTGGATGGGCCTCGGGCTCCTGCTGGCCGCCGGCACGGGCTTGGCCGCCCTGCTGTTCGGCCGGCCCTTCCTGACCACCTACTTCGCCTACGCGGACCTGCCGCTCATCGGGGAGATTCCGACGGCCAGCGCGCTGCTGTTCGACATCGGCGTGTTCGCGCTGGTCATCGGCGCCACCATGCTGACCCTGATCGCGCTGGCCCGCCAGTCGGTCCGCGGCCATCGCGCCGCGGCACCCCGCGCCCCGGCGGCGAGCGCCCCCGCGGCGCCCGCTCCCGTGGCAACCGCTGCCCCGACCGCCGCAACCGGAGACGACTGATGGAACTTATCCTCGCCCTCGGGATCGGGGTGCTGACGGGCTCCGGCGTCTGGCTGCTGCTGCGTCCCCGCACCTTCCAGGTCATCATCGGCCTGTCGCTGCTCTCCTACGCCGTCAACCTCTTCATTTTCTCGACCGGTGGCCTGCGCACGGGGGCGGCCCCGGTGCTGGAGCGCGGCATGGCCGGCAGCCTCGCCACCCACGCCGACCCGGTGCCGCAGGCCCTGGTCCTCACGGCCATCGTCATCAGCTTCGCGACGACGGCGCTGTTCCTCGTCCTGCTCCTCGCCGCGCGAGGCCTGACGGGAACCGACCATGTGGATGGCAAGGAGAAGTCCCGGTGAACGGGTGGCCAATGAGCGCTTGGATGAATCATCTGGTGATCGCGCCGATCATCATCCCGCTGCTGGTCGGCGCGCTGCTGATGCTGATCGACGAGCGGCGGCGGGCGCTGAAGGCCACGCTTGGGGTGGCGTCGGCGTCGGCGCTGCTGGCGCTGGCGGTGCTGCTGCTCTGTCTGACGGACCACACCGCCACCGGGGCAGACGCCACCGTGCGCGTCTACCGGCTGGGCGACTGGCCGTCGCTGTTCGGCATCGTCCTGGTGCTCGACCGGCTGTCGGCGATGATGCTGGTGCTGACCGGCATCCTGGGGTTGTCCGCCCTGGTCTTCGCGCTGGCGCGCTGGCAGAAGGCGGGGGCGCATTTCCATTCGCTGTTCCAGTTCCAGCTGATGGGGCTGAACGGGGCCTTCCTGACCGGCGACCTGTTCAACCTCTTCGTCTTCTTCGAGATCATGCTGGCCGCCTCCTACGGGCTGGCCCTGCACGGCTCCGGCCTCGCCCGCGTCCGCGCCGGGCTGCATTACATCGCCATCAACTTGGCGGCGTCCCTGCTCTTCCTGATCGGGGTGAGCATGATCTACGGCGTGTCCGGCACGCTCAACATGGCCGAGCTGGCCGTGCGCATCGCCGGGGTGGCGCCGGAGGACCGCGGGCTGCTGGAGGCCGGGGCGGCGATCCTCGGCGTCGCCTTCCTCATCAAGGCGGGCATGTGGCCGCTGGGCTTCTGGCTGCCGAACACCTACACCACGGTCGGGGCGCCGTCCGCCGCGATCATCTCGATTCTCAGCAAGGTCGGCATCTACGCCATCATCCGGATCTGGCTGCTGGTCTTTGGCGACGGCGCCGGGACCTCGGCGGGGTTCGGCGGGCACTGGCTGCTGATCGGCGGGGTCCTGACCATCGCCTTCGGCTCCATCGCGGTGCTGGCGACCCAGAATCTGGCGCGGCTGGCCGGGGCCAGCGTGCTGGTCTCATCCGGAACGCTGCTGGCCGCCGTCGGTGCCGGGCAGGTGGCGGTGACTGGGGGCGCCCTGTTCTACATGACCAGCTCCGTCCTGGCGATCGCCGGACTGTTCCTGCTGATCGAGCTGGTCGAGCGCGGCCGCATGGTCGGCGCCGACGTGCTGGCCGTGACGCGCGAGGCCTTCGGCGAGGGCGAGGATGAAGAGTCCGACGACGACGACGCCATTGGCGTGTCGATCCCGGCGATCATGGCGATCCTCGGCATCGCCTTCATGGCCTGCGCGCTGCTTCTCGCCGGCCTGCCGCCGCTGTCCGGCTTCCTCGCCAAGTTCGCCATCCTGGCGCCGATGCTGGCGCAGGGGGCGGAGGGGCTTCCCTTCACCACCTGGGCGCTGATGGCGGCGCTGATCCTGTCCGGCTTGGCGACGGTGGTCGCGATGAGCCGCACCGGCATCGACGTCTTCTGGGCGTCGCCGGCGGGCGATCTGCCGCGCGTGCGCCTCGTCGAACTCGCGCCGGTCATGATGCTCCTGGCGCTCAGCGTGGCGCTGACCGTCCAGGCCGGTCCGGTGATGCGCTACATGGAGGACACCGCCCGCTCGCTTCACGGGCCGGAACGCTACGTCCAGGGGGTGATGGCGCCCGCGGCGCCGGGGACCGGCAAGGGAGTCGCGCCATGAAGCGCTGGTTGCCCTATCCGCTGCTGACCGCCGCGCTCGTGGCGATGTGGCTGCTGCTGACCGAGAGCGTGGCGCTCGGTTCCCTCCTGATGGGCGGCGTCCTGGCGACCGTCGCGGTCTGGGGCTTCGCGGCGCTCGACCCGCCGGGCGGGCGGCTGAAGCGGCCGCGCGCTGCCGTCGCGCTGGCCGCGCTGGTAATGGGCGATGTCGCGCGCTCCAACCTCGCGGTCGTCAAGATCATCCTCAACCCGCGGAAGACGGAGCGGGTGTCCGGCTTCCTGCACATCCCGCTCGACATGCGGGCACCCTACGGTCTGGCGACGCTGGCCTGCATCATCACCGCGACGCCGGGGACGATCTGGGTGGAGTACAACTCCGCGAACAACACCATCCTTCTCCACATCCTCGATCTGGTCGACGAGAGCACCTGGATCGACACCATCAAGGGACGGTACGAGAAGCGCCTGATGGAGATCTTCGAATGACCGCCACGCTGCTGCTCTGGTCGATCTTCCTGGCGCAGATCCTGCTGGTCGCCGCGATGGCCTGCGCGACCTTCCGCGTGCTGCGCGGGCCGCGGGCGCAGGACCGCGTGCTCGGGCTCGACACGCTGTACGTCAACGCCACGATGCTGCTGCTGACCTTCGGCATCCGCACCGGCAGCACGCTCTATTTCGAGGCGGCGCTGATCATCGCGCTGCTCGGCTTCGTCGCGACGGCGGCGCTGGCGAAGTTCCTCATGCGCGGAGAGGTGATCGAATGACGCATCTGGCCGACCTGCCGGTCTGGGCGGCGATCCCAGTGGCGCTGCTCCTCCTGCTCGGCGCCTCGCTGGCGCTGATCGGGTCCATCGGGTTCGTGCGGCTGCGCAGCTTCTACGAGCGCGTCCACGCCCCGACGCTGGGCACCACCATGGGCATCGGCTCCGTGCTGCTGGCCTCGATGCTGTGCTTCACCGTGCTGCAGTCGCGGCTGGTTCTGCACGAGATCCTGATCGCCGTTTTCATGATCGTGACGACGCCGATCACGCTGATGCTGCTCGCCCGCGCCGCCCTCTACCGCGACCGCAGCGAGGGCAGCGACGACGTGCCGGCGGCGCCGCCGGTCCAGACGGGTGCGCCGTCGGCCCAGGACACCGCCCCGCCGGTGTAGACCGTCCCTCAGCGCGTCAGGTTGCCTCGACCTGGGCGAACATGCCGGACTCGCTGGTGAAGCTCTTGAACTCCAGCCCGTTGCCGGAGGGGTCGAGGATGAAGAAGGTGCCCTGCTCCGACGGCTTGCCGGGGTAGCGGATCTGCGGCTCCAGGAGGAAGGTCGCGCCGGCGGCCTCCAGCCGCTCCCTCAGCGCGTCCCAGACCGGGCGCGGCAGCACCGCCCCGAAATGATGAAGCGGCACCGCCTTGCCGTCGACCATGCTGGTCTCGGTCGAGCGCGGCTCGGACGAGCGGTGGGCGGAAATCTGGTTGCCGAAGAAGTCGAAATCGATCCACCGCTCGGTGGAGCGCCCTTCGCGGCAGCCCAGGACATCGACGTAGAAACGGCGGGTTTCCTCGATGTCCCTGATGGGAAAGGCGAGATGAAACGCGAACACCGGCACACCCTTTTCACGTTGGTTCGGGTGGTCAGGGTAGACCGCGGTCCGTGGCGCCAACAAACGAATTCAGCGGGGGTCGATTGCGCGAAAACGCTGCGGCCCCTGGAGCTTTCCAAAGGCCGCAGCGGTCAGCGTGGTCAGAAGGCCAGACGGGTGTCGAGCATCACGATGTGCGCGCGGTCCTTCAGGTCGCCGCCGTCGGGGCGGCCCGCCTGCAAGGTGGACTGCACGTAGTCGTACTCCAGCCCGGCGGTGAAGCCGGGGGCGACGGTCCAGGTGACGCCGCCCTGCCAGATGTCCGCCTTGCTCGGCGTGGACATGGTCGCGCTGTCGTTGCCCAGCGCCCGCAGGTAGTTGGCGGCGAACAGCAGCGGCCCGGCGGTGTACTGCGCGCCGAAGATCCAGTTCTGCTGCGCCCGCGTCTGGGCGAGTCCCTCCGCGTAGCCGCTGTCGCCGCTGTAGGCGTAGCTGGCGCCGACCTTCACCGGGCCGTAGCCGACGTTGGCCCCGACATGGACGGAGTTCAGGTCCTCGAAGGACTGGCTGACGACGCCGTCGGTCTGGCGCACCGCCTGGCCGGTCGCGTAGAAGGCGCTGCCCTCGACGCTGAAGTCGCCGACCGCGGTCTGGAAGGCGGCACCGGCCTCGACCACGTCGCGGAAGGACAGCAGGTCGCCCAGCGCGTCGGTCGTGCGGCGGTTGATCGAGCTGTTGGAGTCGCCGCTGCGCGGCATGTAGGACACCGCCGCCGACAGGCCGCCGAAGCTCGGCGTGATGTAGACGAACTTGGTCCCGGTGTCGTAGGCGATCAGCGTGCGCAGGCTGGTGGCGGCCAACGGCAGGGCGCCGAAGGTGGTCGAGCCGTTCAGGAACAGGATGCCGTTGCTGTCCGGGCTGCCGGCCACGCCCTCGACGTTCGGGCCGATCATCCCGTACTCGTCCGACAGGCCGTTGATGACGCCGGCCTGGATCGTGCCGAAGGCGCCGTTGGCGAAGAGGAAGGCGCGGTCGTTCTCGATGTTGCGGGTCGAGACGGTGGGATCGCCGTTGCCCGCCACGATGCGCAGCCGCGCGCCGTAGGTCAGGCCGTTGTCAGCGGTCGCCGTCGGGGTGACGACCAGACGGTAGCGGTTGGCGAACTCGCGCGAGCGCAGACCCTCGTCCTGCTGCTGGCGGATGTAGGCGCCCTGGAAATAGGCGTCGCCGCCGAGGATCAGGTCGAAGCTCGGCTCGGCCAGGGCCGGAGCCGACGTCAGGGCGGCGAAGGCGGTGCCGGCGAGAGCGGCAGCGCGAAGGGAGAAGGCGTTCATGGGCGTGGTCATTCCAGGGTCGAGGCTTGCAAAAGCGGGGTGACGGAAAGGGACTTCAGGCCGGAAACCAGCGCCGGCCGAAGGCGGTGAGGTTGTCGTCCTGCAGCCGGGCGAGGCAGAGGATCTCCACGCTGTCGGCCCAGCGCGGGTTGATGCGGCGGAACTGGGTGACCGCCGGGCTGTCCAGCTTGGCCTCGCTGATGGCGCGGGCCTCCTCGGTCAGGCCGTAGCCCTGCCACTGCCAGTCCACGGTGCCGGTGTCGGCGTCGTAGTACTGGGCGAAGCACTCCCGCCCGATGTGGTCGCGCACCGCCCGGTCGAGGGCGTCGGGGGGCTGGTCCGGATGCGGCGTGTGGCGGACGAACAGCATCGGCATGTAGCGGTAGGAGCGGTAGCCGACCGCGCTGTAGCTCCAGTACCACAGCCGTCCCGAACGGTCGGCGCGGGCGCGGGCGACCATCTCGGCGACCATCGAGCGCACCAGCTCGTTCGACCCCCAGAAGCGGCGCTCCAGGATGCAATGGGCGGTGTGGAAGGCGCCGACGGCGGTGCCGCCGATCTCCGTCGCCTGCCGGTAGACGGTGGCGAAGCCGACCAGCTCCCCGGTCCCGGCGTCCTCCTGCAGCACGCAGTGATCGAGGTCTTCCAGCTCCTCGTTGAAATAGTCCTCGCCGTAGCCTTCGAACCAGACGCTGAGCAGGGCGAACATCGCCGCCCGGCGCTCCGGCGTCAGGGCCGCCGGCGCGACGAAGCTGGTCCGCAGGGGAGGGCGCGCCGCGGGCGTGGTCATTCCCCTGTTCCGGCCCCGGTCAGATAGAGCGCCGCCCCGGCCTCGCGCACGTCGGCGCAGATGTCCTCATAGTTGCAGGTGATCTCCTCCCCGGCGGCGATGTCGCGGCGGGCGACGAAGCGCCGCCAGTCGCCGGGATCGGCCCGCCCGATGGACGGGCCGTCCGCATGGTTGAGGAACCGGGCGTCGTCCCCCGGCAGAAGGACGCCGATCCCCTCGATCACGCAGCCGTGGAAGTCGACCAGCCGGGCGACCTGCGGAAACTCCGCCAGCACGGCGTCGTCGGGCTCCAACAGGCGGTCGATGCGGGCGTCGAACGCCCATACCGGCGTGCCGGCGGCGACCGCCTCCTCGGCGAAGAGTCCCAGCCCGTGGATCGGGCTGGAGGCGAGGCGGGTGGCGATGAGGAGCGGCATGGCTTCCTTCTCCGGCGATGAGACTTAAGCGGCGGCGGTCGCCGGCGACCCGGCCGGGGCCAGCGACTCGTCGAACTCGAAGCTGGCGGCATCGTCGACGAACTGCTCGGCGATGGTCGTGCCGGGGTTGGTCAGGCAGACGCCGATGTAGTCGGCGAAGCGCGGCGGCGGGGTGAAGCCCTCGGCCAGCAGACGGCTGTTGTCGAAGGCGATGTCCTGCGCGGTGAAGCGGTGGTACTTGCGCCCGCCCGCCATCATCGTCCGGTGCAGGATGTCGCGCTGCGGGAAGGCCAGACGGAAGGCGCGATCGAAGGGCTTCCAGCCTTCCGGACCCTTCGGGTCGAAGAAGCTGTAGGGGCGGGTGCCCTCATGGCCGTGCGCGGCGAAGGCGGCCTGGAAGTCGCTCCACATGGTCCGGCTGCCGAGGCCGGCGGAGATGTGATAGAGGGTGTGCTTCAGGTCGGGCTTGCGCAGCAGGTCGTGCAGCCGGGCCGAGGCCCAGTCCACCGGCACGATGTCGATGAAGCCGTCCGGCGAGCAGGGCAGGACGCCGGTGCGGTCGACCAGCCGGAAGAACCAGAAGATGCTGGCGCTCGGGCGCACGCCCATCGTGGTGTGGCCGACGACGATGGACGGGCGGCAGACGACGATCGGCAGGTCGGGGAAGCCGGCGGCCAGGGCGCGCTCCGCCGCCGCCTTGCTGCGGGTGTATTCGACGATGTGCGGCGTGTCGTGGCCGGGGGCGGGGGCCTCCTCGACCATCTCCAGCCACGGCGTCTCGCCGCAGCAGAAGGCGGTGCCGATGTGCAGGAAGCGCTGCAGGTGCTTCATGCGGCGGGCGCGGGCGGCCAGCGCCAGCGTGCCGTCGACGTTGATCTGCCAGACCGAATGGCGGCTGTCGAAGGAGGTGTCGGCGGCGATGTGGACGATGTGGGTCACCGCGTCCAGCCGCGGGTCGGTGCTGGTCGCCAGCGATTGCAGGTCGCCCGGGATGATCTGGCAGAGATCGGCGTAGGCCTGCGCCTTGGCGCGGTCGACGCAGCGGGACAGGTTGGTGGCGAGACGGGCGCGGCAGGCGGCCTCGTCGGCGCCGCGGATCAGCAGCAGGCAGTCCGCCGCGGTCCCGTTCTTGACGGCGTCGAGGTAGAAGGAACCACCGAGAAAGCCGGTGCCGCCGGTGAGAAGGATCATGGTGTGCCTCGGTCTCGCGTCTGGGGGAGGGGAGGGGTCGGTTGGTGGCTCCGATCCGCTGGCCCCGATCCGCTGGTCTGGATCAGGCGGGCAGCAGGTCGGGAGCCGGAAGGGTCGGGGTGTCGAGCCGGCGGATACCGCCCTGCTCCACCTGGATCTGCACGTCGGCGGCGTCGAAGTACGCGTCGTCGTGGGTCACGGCGATCACGGTGATGCCGCGCGCCTTCATCCAGGGAATGATCTCGCGGTAGAATTTCCGCCGGAAATAGGGGGACTGGTCGGCCGCCCATTCGTCGAGCACCAGCACGGGCTTGCGCTCCAGCAGGGCGGCGGCCAGCGCGAGGCGCTTCTTCTGCCCCTGCGACAGGTCCACCGTCGTGAAGGCACGGTCCTCGACCGCCACCTTGTCGGACATCTCCAGCAGGTCGAGCAGCTCGTCGGCGAAGCCGTCCTCCAGCGACACCGCGCCGTAGAGCTGGCGGGTGACGTGGTTGTCGGAGAAGACGACGGAGAACAGGTCGCGGTAGGAGCCCAGCGTGTCCGCCGTCACCACCGCGCCGTCCACCGTCAGGCTGCCGCGCTGCGCCGGGTAGAGGCCGAGCAGCATGTGGATCAGCGTGCTCTTGCCGGCGCCGTTGTGGCCGGTGACGAAGACGACGTCGCCGCGCTCCACCGTCAGATCGATGGGGCCGACGGTGAAGGAGCCGGTGCCGTCGCGCCCGGGGTGGCGGTACGCCGCACCGTCGAGCGCGATGGTGGCGAAGTCGGCGAAGCCGGTCGGCGGCGCGTCCTTGGCCCGGCGCTGAGCAGGGCGGGGCGGCGCCTTCAGCTCCGCCTCCACCGCCAGATAGGAACGGGCGGCGGTCTCGGCGCTGATGTAGGAGGGGTAGGAGGCGACGATGGTGATGACCGGGTAGGCGATGAAGGCGGCGGCGTGGCCGGCCAGCACGACGGTCGCGATGTCGGTGCTGGTCACCGCCGGCAGCAGGAAGATGATCCCGGCCAGCGCCGCGTAATAGGTCAGCTCGCTCAGCGTGAAGTAGTGGCTGTACTCGGCGCCGAAGCGGTGGCGCTCCTTGCGCAGCGCCTCGGCGCAGGCGGTGGCGTCGGACAGCGCGTTGGCGGCGCGGCGGCGGTTCAGCTTGCACTCGCGCAGGGTCTGCAGGATGTGGTCCGACCGTTCGGACAGCGCGCCCTCGGCCTCGTGGATCGTCTCCGACAGCCGCTCCAGCCGCAGGACGGATCGGGTGATCAGGATGCCGCCGACCGTCAGGAAGGCCAGCACGATCAGCACCGCGGCGTTCGACAGCGTGGCGAGGTAGAGCAGGCAGAGGATGATCGCCGCGACCGACTGGAAGCTGATGACCAGCGTCGGCACCGCCTGGGCGAGAAGCTGAAGCTCCGGCCCGGCGACCTGGGCGAGGCGGGTGGAACCGACCGCCATGGCGTCCGGCAGGTCGGCGGCCACCGCCCGGCGCAGCAGGTCGACGCGCAGGATCGCCAGCGCCGCCTGCATCCGCTTGGACGCCGCGCTCATCATCCAGCCCTGCGCGAACCGCCAGGAGAAGGCGGACAGCAGGAAGATGAACAGCAGACGCTGCAACCCCTCCGGATCGTCCATGATGACCAGCGCGCTGTTCAGCGAGGTCAGCAGGGCGAGGTTGAGGGCCGCCGCCAGCACCGCCAGCAGCATCAGCGGCTGCATGTTGCGCAGGGCGTCGCGTCTCAGGATGCGCCAGAGATCCATCGCCGGCTCACTTGGGCTGGATGAGGTCGAGCAGGCGGGACGGCGACATGGTCGACAGGATGGGGGCCGACGCGGCCTTGCCGTCCTTTGCAGCACCCGCCGCGCCGCTTGCCGCCTGGGGCTTGACGCCGGGGACCGGCGCCGCCGGCGCGTGGCCCGCGGCGGACGGCGCGGGTTCGGCGCCCGCTTGGTTCAGGCTGGGCATCTGGGCGACCGGCACCTGTCCGGGGGTGCCCTCGCCGCTCAGCGAGGGGAGCTGGGCGGCCGGCGGCACCGGCAGGCCGCTCGGCATGGTGACCGTTGCGGCACCCGCCTGCGGCGCGCCGGGGGCGGGGGTGCCCGGCATCGGGAGGGTGGCGCCCCCGCCCGAGGCGGCGTCGAGGATCAGCGGCAGCCCGCCGCTGGCGGCGTTGCCGATGACGACGATCTTGGCGTTGGGCGAATGGGCCAGTTCCAGCGTCGCCTCGATGCCGCGCCAGCGCAGGTAGTTCTCGGTCAGGTTGGCCTGGACCGTCTCCTGGAAGGCGCGGATGCCCTGTCCTTCGAGCTGCTTGCGCTGGCTCTCGAACAGCTCGCGCTGCAGGCGGAACTGGTACTCCTGGGCGGCCTGGTCCTGCTGGATCTTGCGCTCGATCGACACCATGATCGCTTCGGGCAGCGAGACGTTGCGGATCAGGATGTCCTGGATCAGCAGGTAGCCGGTCTTGGTCCGCCCGTCCGGCTTCGGCGTGTCCTCGGCCCCGATGATCTGGGCGTACATCACGCGGTCGGCGACCTGCTCGAAGGTCTCGGTCTGAACGCGCAGGCGGCGGTGGGCGTAGAGCTCGTCGGCCTTGAAGCGCGACACGATCTCGCGCGAGACCGACCCGACCTCCGGCACCAGCAGCACTTCCAGATAGTTCGGTCCGACGTTCTTGTGCAGGGCGGCCAGCATCTCCGCGTACGGGCGGTAGCGCACCGTGATCTCGATGCTGACGTTCAGGCCGTCGTTGGCGATGGCCGAGTAGGAGCGGGTGTCCTCCTGTAGGCGCAGGTCGTAGACCTCGATCTTGTCCCAGGGGAAGATGACGTGCACGCCCTCGGCCAGGGCCGGACCCATCTGGGTGCCCTGGTGGAAGCGCTTCCACAGCACGCCGCCGTGGCCGGCGGGGATGAAGACGACGATCGACGGCGCGAAGTAGAGGAAGATCAGAATGCCGACCAGCAGCGTGCACAGCAGCGACCGGCGGTGCTCCTCGTACCAGTTGCCGAGCAGCGCGCGCAGGCGCGACTTCGGCTGCGGCGTCGCGTCGGCGTCGTCGTAGGTGAAGGCCTGGTCAGCCATGTCACGCGGTCTCCTGGAGCAAAGCCGTGGCGGGGCGGGACGCGGCCTTTTCGGCCGGCGTGTCCATCTGCCCGTTTGTCATTTGGCCGTTGGTCATGTGAATGGTCACGTCGCAGACCGACGAGGCGTTGCCGTCGTGCGACACGAAGATCACGGTGCGGCCGAGCGCCCGCAGCTTGCCAATGATCTCGTTGGTGAAGCGGGTGCGGAACTCGGCGTCCTGGTCGGACGTCCATTCGTCGAGAATGATGATCGGACGCCCCTCAGCGACCGCGACGGCCAGGGCGACGCGGCGGCGCTGGCCCTTGGAGAGGTCACGGTTCAGCAGGCCGTCGCCGGTCTCCGGAACCAGATGGTCGATCTTCAGATAGGCCAGCATCTCGCGGAACAGCTCCGCGTCGAAGGTCGGCCCCTGCGGCAGGCGTGTGAACAGGTGGTGGTCCTGGAACACCGCGCAGAACAGGTCGCGGTAGGATTCCAGCCGGTCGCCCTCCACCGCCTGCCCGTCGAGCAGCACCTGCCCCTCGTCCGGGCGGAACAGCAGCGGGATGACGCGCAGCAGGGTGGACTTGCCCGACCCGTTGGCCCCGACGATGCCGACGACGCTGCCCGCCGGGATGGTCATGTCGATGGGACCGATCACGAAGGGCTCGGGCCGCAGCCCGGCGCGGTAGGCGAAGCGCACGTTGCGGAGTTCGATGGCGGAGAAGCGGCGCGGCGCGCGGGCCAGCTTCGACGGCGCGTACTCCGCCGCCGGCATGGCGGCGAGGAGGGTGGTGAGCTGGTTCGCCGCATCCTCCGCCGCGATGTAGTCGGGCACGGCGTTGAGGAACTTCGACAGCGGCCGGGCGAGAAACAGGATGACCGAGGTCACCAGCGGCAGCTCCGCCGCCGACAGCGCGCCCATGCGCGGGAAGATGAAGACGAAGACCGCGGAGAAGCCGATGACGATGGTGGCGATCCAGGAGAACAGCTCGCCCAGATTGCGTCCGTGGCGCCGCTTCAGATCCTCCCATTGCGCGACGTCGGCCTCGACCGCCTGTGCCAGCTCGTCGCGCCGCGCCTTGCCCAGCTTGATCTCGGCGTTGCCGCCGACGATCTCGGAGAAGCCCTGGAGCATCCGCACCTCGGACTCCTTGGCTTGGCCCAGCAGGGCGCGGGTCCGCTGCGCCTCGCGCACGTACCAGCCGCCGATCATCGCGCCGGCCACCAGGAGCAGCGTCGCGCCCACCGTGGTCAGCGTCCACAGGTAGAGGTAGGCGACGACCGCCACCAGCATCATGTTGGCGGCGATCGACAGGTTGGGCAGCAGGGCCGCGATGCGCTCCAAGTGGTGGTTGCCGAGGTCGAAAGAGCGCCGGGCCTGCATGTCGAGGATGTCGGCGTGGTTGCCCAGCGTGACGGTCTGCAGGAAGCGCCGCCGCACCCCGGCCAGCGCGCTGAAGCCGGTGGTCAGCACCAGCCCGACGAAGCGCTTGCTGAAGGCGTAGGAGACCAGCAGCGACAGGCAGAAGATCAGGAAGGGCGTGTCCAGCACCTCGCCGCGCATCCAGCCGTTCAACTCGGCGCTGAGGCTCATCAGGCTGATGAGGTTGGCGGTGGCGGCGACGCAGCCGGTCACCACCAGCCGGGTCAGGATCTCACGGTCAGCCAGCCCGATCAGGGGCAGCAGAGCCGAGACGGGCCGGCTGGGCGCGACGCGCTTGGTTGTCTTGCTCTTGCTCATCGGTCCGCCTCACTCCGCCAGCCAGGAGTCGAGGATGCGGGTGATCGTGCCGTTGTCGCGCAGCTTGACGAAGGCGGCCTGCAGCCGCTCCGCCTTTTCCTTGCGCGCCTTGGGCATGGCGATGTAGCGGGGGATCAGGCCGAGTGGCTTGGGCAGGACGCGCACGTCCTTCAGGCGCCCGTCCTGCTTGGCCATGTGGTTCAGCACATGCAGGTCGCCGACGATCACGTCCACCCGGCCCAGGATCAGCCGGCGGAAATTGACCACGTTGCTGCTCGACGGGACCTTTTCCAGATAGGTCGCGGCGTCGAAGTCCGGCGCGTAGGCGAAGCCGTCGACCACGCCAATGCGGTAGGGGGTCAGGTCCTCCAGCCGCTCGAAGGCGATGGGGGAGTCCTTGCGCACCATGAAGACGGTCGTGCCGGTGCGGAACGGGCCGATCATGTTGTACTGCGCGAAACGGGCGGGCGAGGCGATGAACTGGAACCCGACGTCGGCGGTGTTCTCGTCCATCGACCGGACGACCTCGGTCCAGGACAGCGGCCGGTGGACCGGGGTGATGTTCAGCTCCTTCAGCAGGGCGACGACGATCTCGGTGTCGATCCCCGTGCGGGTGCCGTTGAAGGAGTAGTTGTAGGGCGGGAAATGGTCTTCCGACGCGATGGTCCAGTATTCGGCGCGCGCCGGAAGGATCGCGGCGAACAGCGCCAGCAGGACCGGCAGCAGGAGCCGCAGAAACGGGCGGAGGATGGACGCGGTCGCCGCCGTCATGCCTTCGCCCGCTTCTTGCTGCGGGTGGTCAGCAGGATCATCACGAGAAGGGCACCGGGCGGCGTCAGAACCACCGCCAGGAAGGCGTAAAGCAGGAAGCCGCCGCGGCGGCCGATCCCTAGAAACCCGACCAGCAGGCAGAGACCGATGTAGATCAGCTCGAACACGGCGATGCTTCCCTCTTTACCCGGCGCCCCGGCGTCCTGCCCTTAGCCGGCCTTCTGGACCGGCTGCTCTTCCATCTGCGGCGCCGCGGCGGGAGCCTCGCCGGCCTCGTTCTTGGCGGCGTCGTTCCGGGCGGCCTCGAACTCCTTGCGGAAATGCTCGCGCATCGTCTCGACGTCGAAGTCCAGCAGCGTGCCGCCGGTCTCGAAATGCTGCGCGAACACGCGGCCGAGCGCCTGGGTGGCGGCCAGCGACAGCGCCGGCATGACGGCGACGCCCAGGGCGGTGCCGATGAACGGAACGGCCTTCACGGCGGAGCCGAGCACGCTGGAGCTGAGCGCGCCGGGCATGACGCCGCCCATCAGCGCGCCGATGATGGCGCGGGTGCGCTCCTGCGCGAACTCGATCTCATAGAGCTTGGCGAGCTTATGGATCAGGTTGAGCTGGGCCACGCTGACCGCAGCGACGTCCGCGCCGGGAACGGGGATGAGTCCGAAGGCACCCGAGGCGTAGCTGTGATACTTGATCAGTTCCTGGGCGCGCTTCTTACGGTCTACCATGATCCGAAACCTTTCGAGGGTCAGGTGAGGTTGATTTCAGGTGGAAACGGTGTTCTGAAACACACGCCTTAGGACGTTATGCGTCGCAAGTTCGGTATTCCGAAAGAAACAAAGCATCGCCAATCAACCGCCGCCTAAGCGATTGGTAAAAAATTGCCCCTATTACCGCTGGTGAATTAGACGGTGGACTTCGGGACTGCCGTGGGGCAGAGATTGACTGGCCAACGATCCAATATGTCCCAACGACTTGATACATTTTCAGTACTTAACAACGCATTAAATGCCTATGACCACCGTCAGTATTTTTGTCGGGACGTGCGTCATCATTCTGCGAATTGTAACAAAGTTCATCATGAGCTTTTCTTTGTGTAAGGACGTCCGCTACCTTTGCGGGAAGCGGGTCGGCAGGTCGAGGGCGCGCGCCGAAAGCTCGTTGCGCGCGCCGGCGCTGACCGCCGCGCCCAGCACCAGGACGGTGTCGCGCACCGGCTCGCCGTCGATGGTCTGCGTGGGCAGGGCGACGCGCAGCAGCAGACCATCCCGCGACGAGGACGGAGCGTGGCCTTTCAGCAGGCGCAGCAACGCCCACGGCCCACGCTCCGCCAGGGTGATGGTGTCGCCGGTCGCCGCGGCGGTTCCGCCCGCCGGCGCACCCTTCGGACGGAAGGGCGACCCGGCGGCCCAGCGGGCGCTCAGCAGGACCGGCTGGCCCGGCGTCCAGGCGAGCGTCCCGCCGTTGGCCGTCGCCCCCACCGCGCTGGCGCCGGAGCGTACCGACCAGTCGATGATGTGCTCCGCCCCGACCTCCTGCGCGCGGTTGGCACCGTAGGTGAGGCGGACGCTGACGGGGGCCGGGCGCGCGATGGCCTCCAGCAGCGGGCGGGCGGCCTCCATCCGCTCCATGAAGGCGGCGACCTCGGGGGGCGCCGTCCGCATCACCGCCGCCCGGTGCTCGTCGAGCTGCCGGAAGAAGCGGCGGACGTCCTGCGGGTCGGCGTCGGGCGCGTTGCGCGCCTGTTCGGAGCCGACGAAGGGGAAGCGCCCGGCAAGGGTTTGCGTGAAGGCGGTGGACAGCTTCGACAGGGCGACGTCGCTGTCCGGGACCGGGGCTTCCACCGGCATCTTTGGCAGGATCGGCAGATGCGCGACGACGGCCGGCTCCTCCACGACGGCGGGCGGCGGAGCGGGCCGCGGGGGAGGAGGAGGGGCCGCCGCGACCGGCTTGGCCGGCTCCGCTTCGGCCAGAACAGGTTTGGATGCAGCGGGCTTGGCTTCGGCGGGCTTGGCTTCGGCGGGCTTGGCTTGTTCAGGCTTCGGCTCGGCTGGCTTGACGGTTTCGGCGGGTGGAGCGTCCGGAACCGGCGCGGGCAGGGCGGCGGCCAGGGCGTCCGGCAGCGCGGTCACCGCCGGGTTCAGGACCAGAGCCCCGCCGTCGCCGACGGCGAACAGGGGGCCGGTCTGCGGCGCGTCCAGCGACAGGACGGCGGCGCGGGCGCCGGTCGCGGCGGTGGACAGGGCCTCGGTGATGCGGTCGGTGGTGTCGCGGCCCGGCAGATCGGCGATGGCCGCCTTCTGGAGCATCACGCGGATCGCGTCGGGCAAACCGCGGGCGGGCTCCTGCAGGGCGCCGGCGATGGGCCAAGCGACGGCCTCGGCGACGGCGCCGGTCAGGCGGCGGACGTCGTCGACATCCTCGGCGGTCGGCGTCTCCGGCAGGCCGCGCAGCCGTTCGGCCAGGGCCTCGGCGCGCTGGCGGAGCGGGTTGCGGCCGTACAGCTCCTCGGCCAGCGGGGCGGCGAGCTGCACCGATTCCGCGCGCACCGCCGCGGCAATGGTCCGGGCGTCGAGGTTGGGCAGGTCGGCGCCCGCCGCGATGCGCGTGATGTAGCCGTCCGTCGCCGTCATCGGCGATCGGGGGACGGCGCCGTAGACGCTTTCGGCCAGCGCGTTCAGTTCGTCGAAGCCGCTGTTGCGGCGGAAGCGGTCGTAGCGTTCCAGCGCGTCGCGCCGTCCGCCGATGCGGTCGAGCTGCTCGGCGAGCCGGCGGAAGGCGGGCAGATCCTCCACCCGCTGCGGGCTGGCGACCGGCGGCAGGTCGGCCATGGTGGCGCTGGGCAGCAGGGCGTCGCGGATCGGCCGCAGCACCGAGCGGCGCAGCGTGACGGAGGCGAGCCGCTTCTTGTCCTCGTCGAAGGTGCTGAACAGCGAGGTCGGCAGCAGCGGCGTGGCGAGAGGACTGCGCTCCATCACCGCCGTGGCGGCGATCACCCGACCGGCCAGAGCGCCGTCGGTGACGGTGTCGCGCGCCAGCAGCGCCCGGCGCAGATCGGCGGTGGCGGCGGCAACCGGCGGGCTGCCCGCGGACACGCTGGACACGCCCTGCCACGCGGCGACCGACAGGCCGGCGACCGAGGCGGCGAGCGCGGCCTGGGCCATCCGGCGGCGCTTGTGGGCCTGCTGGTAGGCGGCGTCGGAGGGCCGCCCGTAGCCGGCCTCGGCAAAGGCCCGGCCCGGCAGCAGGTTGCGCGCGAAGACCGGACGGCGCCCGCCGGTGGCCGGGGCGTAGGCGCCGGTCAGGGCGATGCCGCGCAGAGGAAAGGGCTCGGTCTGGTCATCTCCTCCTAGGGCGCCGTCGAGGAACAGCGCCAGCGGATGGCGCAGGGTGTCCAGGGATGCCGGCAGCAGTGGCAGGCGCACCCCGGCGGTGCCAGCGGCGAAGGCGTCGGCCTCCAGAACGGCGATGTCGGCGGCGATGGCCTCGAACGCCTCGTCGATGCGGCGCGGCTCGAAGGGCTTGGCCCAGTCCTGCGGGTTGGTCCACCCCAGCACGCCGTCCAGCAGGGCGGAGGGCATGGCGGCGCAGAGGTCGGTGAAGCCGTCCAGGGCCTCGGCGCGGACCACGACCACATGCACCGGGCCGACCACGCCGAGATCGTCGCGCAGGGTCCGCAGGCGCTCCCGCAGGGCGGCGCCCCGCTTGGCCAGCGCGTCGCGCGGACCGGGACGCTCGGCGGCGGCGCGCAGCTCGTCGGCGCCGACCATCAGCAGGATGCCGTCCAGCGGGCGGCGCATCGGCCGCTTGCGCATCGCCGCGACCAGCGCCGGCCAGGACGCGCCCAGCCGGGAGCCGTCGGCGGAATCGGCGCCGGCGTGCAGGATCGCCGCCCCTTCGCAGAACCACCAGCAGCCGTTCTCGCCGTTGCCGTCCTCGGGCCAGCGGACATGGGTCGGGTCGGTGGCGAGCAGAGCCGGGCCGCCGACGCCGAAGGCGAGGAACCACGGAATGTCGCCGCGGCGCAGGGGGCCGCGCATCTGCCGCGTCAGGATGTCCAGCCCCTCGCCGTAGACACGGGCGTTGGGCGGCGTGTCGGCGGCGGCCTTCGTGGGGGGAGGCGCCTCGGCGCGGACGCGCAGCGGCGCCGGCGGGGCGGCCCGGCGCACGGGCACCTTCCGGCCGGCGGCGGCCTTGGCGGCGGGCTTGCGCCGCCAGCCGCGCAGCTTCGGCCAGACCATCCGGCCGAGGCGGTAGAAGATGTAGAGCGGCAGCGCCAGCAGCGCGTAGGGCGCCAGCGTGACGGCGAAGGACAGCAGAGTGACGATGGCGGAGCCGATGGTGGAAAGCACCAGCTCCAGCGTGAGCATCAGTAGGACCATGACAGCCCCATGTCCTCGACCGCGGCGCGGGCGCCGCTCAGATCGCGTTGGATGCCGCCGACGGCGCCGGCCCACAGCAGGTGCGAGCCCACGAGGAACAGCACGGCGGTCCCCCCCCCCGCCCCCCACCAGCGCCGCCCGGCCGGCGCGAGGTAGCCGGGCACGGCGCCGCCGGGCGGTTCGCAGGCGCGCGGGCTGGGATGGCTGGCCGCGGCGCGCTCGCCGACGACGATGCGGTGCAGGGCGGGGCGGCGGGCGGTCGCCTGGGCGTCGTCGGGAAAGCCCAGCGCCAGCGCGGCGAGATAGACGGCGGCCAGCCCGCGGTCGGCCTTGGCGCCCTGGCGGATCAGGTCGTCGGCCTGCACGAACAGGGTTTGCAGGGTGGCGTTCGCGCCGAACAGGCGGCTGGAGACGACGGCGTCGGCGGGCCGCGTCTGGGCCAGCGCGCGGTCGGCCAGCATGGCCATGGCGAAGACCGCCTTGACCACGGTGCCGTGCGCGCCCGGCCCTTGTGAGACGGCGGCGGCGCTCATTCCATGGAGCGTGGTGGTCAGGCGGTCGGCCACCGTCCCCGCCGGGGCCTGCGCGTCGGCGCAGCCGGCGAGCAGATCCTCCTGGAAGGCGCGGAACAGGGCCAGCGTGCCGGCGGGCTTGGCTCCTACGGGCGCCATCTTCGGCGCCGGGGTGGAGTGGACCTGGGCGAGTTGGGCGGTCACGGCGTTCCCTCCGTCAGCGGAGCCACGGTGAAGCTTTCCCGTCCCAGCCGCACGTCCAGGGCGCCGGCGCCGTCCAGGGCCTGCCGGTGGGTGCCGGGTGCGCCGTACAGCGCGTAGACGAGGGTTTGGGTCGGGGGGGTGGCGAAGGGGGGGAGGCTGTGCAGGAGCACGCTCTGGCCCGGCACCATCTCCCAGGAGGCGATGGCGATGCGGCTTCCGGCCTCGGCGCTCAGCGCCTCGCGGTCGCGGAACCAGCCCGCGGCGTCGAGCCCGGCCAGCCGTCCGGCCAGCGCCGGATCGGCCACCCGCACCACATCGACCGCCACCGGGCGGCGCCCGTTGGCATCGGGCTCGGCGACGATGCGCAGCACGGGGGCGTCGGCGTGTCCCGCACCGGGCGCGGGGACGCCCGCGGCGCAGCCGGCAATCGTGAGAGCGAGGATCATGGCGAGGCGCTTCATGTCAGCCCCCGCCGCCGGGCGCCGACTGGCCGACGCAGACATAACCCGCCGGGGTGTGGCGGTACCAGTTGCCGGTCGCCTCGGCGCAGGGGGCGAGCACGCGGTCGTTCCGTTGCGGCACTGCTGCCGGGGCCGGGGCGACGTCGGCCTCGCGGGCAGCGGCGGGGCGGTTGGTCACGACGAAGCCGTCCTCGTCCTCCTCCACGATCATCACGTAGCGGGCGCGCTTGGCGGGGTAGCGGATGCCGACGTCGTAGTCGCCGTCGGCCACCTTCTCCAGGATCGCGGCGGGACCGGACGAGTTGAGCGGCGCGCAGCCCGTTCCGGCGAGCAGGACCGGCAGCAGCGCCGTCGCGGCGATCAGGGTTCGGATCATTGGGGTGTTCCTGCTCATGCCGGAATCGCCTTGCGCTGGGCGTTGGCCACGGCGGCGGGACCGGCGGCCTCCATCAGGTCGGGCGGGGTCGGCTCGATGCCGGCCTCGGCCAGCGTCCGGTAGACGGACCGCCAGACCAGCTCCGGCACGACGAAGCTGGCGTCGTAGTCCTCGACCCAGAAGAACATGTTGTACTTGCACAGCCACTGGCCGTTGACGCCGCGGATGCCGTCGTAGCGGACGAAGGGCGGGCCGCCGGTGGCGCTGGGCAGCACCTTGTCGGCGTTCTGCAACGCGGTGGTCAGCAGGCCGCCCATCTGGCCGGGGTCGTGACGGGCATCGGCGTAGTATTCGAGCTTCATCGACACCCGGTCGACCGCGCTGAAATTGACGACGGTCGCCTCCGACACCTTGGCGTTGGGCATGGCGACGATGAAGCCGGCGACGTTGCGTATCCGCACTGTGCGCCACGTCATGTCGACCACGACGCCGCGCACCAGATCGGTGATCTGGATGCTGTCGCCGATCTGGAACGGCCGCTCGATGTTCAGGACGATGCCGGAGAAGACGTTGGCGATGTTGGCCTGGATGGCCAGGCCGATGACCATACCGACGAGGCCGGAGGCGGCGAGCAGGCTGGTGATCGGCTGTTTCAGAACGAAGGCGATGATGCCGCAGCCGGCGAAGCCGAAGACGATCAGGGTGGAGAAGCGGCGGACGATGCCGGGGATCTTGCGCTGGGTGCGGATCTCCAGCGGGGTCCAGACGAAGCGCTCCAGCGTGCGGTCGACCAGGATGGCCGGCACGATCCACCACAGCACGTTGACGCCGTTCACCACCATGGCGATCCCGCTCGGCGGCAGCGTCGCCACCGCCTGGTCCAGCACGATGTTGCCGACGGACATCAGCAGCAGCGGCCAGGACAGGATGCGCATGAACAGCGTCTGGATCTTCCAGAACTGACCACGGTCGCGGCGGTCCATGACGGCGGCGAAGACCGCCAGCACGGCGCTGAAGATGGCGATGTAGACGAAGAAGTCGCGGTGGATGAAGTCGCGGGCCGCCGGGGCGTCCGGGGTGGCGACCACGCCGAAGTCGACGCGCGAGAAGTCCGGCTGCGGGCGCCCGAAGCCGACATAGTTCGGATCGCCCTCGCTGCCGACCGAGGCGACGTCCTGCGAGATCCAGGCGCGCGACAGGCGCCAGCCGGGCGACGGCGCCAGCACCCGCTTGGCGCGGAGCTGGTCGAGCAGGGTGGAGCTTTCGCTCTCGCCCTCCAGCGCGCGGCGGAAGCGGTCGGCGAGGCCGGGATCGGCGGCCGACGCGGTCTCAGCCGCGGCCATCGCCTTCAGCTTCTCCACGAAGTCGTTGGTGTCGACCAGCGACATGCCGAGCACGTCGGTGACGAACATCACCGTGTTGCGGTTCTGCGTCCGGTGGCGGAAGCTGACGCCGACCGTCTGGCTGCCGTAGGGCGGGCGCTGGTCGAAGACGTTCAGGGCGAAACGCCCCTCGATCCGGTAGGCGACGTAGGTGGTGACCTCGCCGCGCTCCTCGCGGTAGGGCTTGCCCAGCTCGACCGGCTTGACCGCGTTGGTGAAGACGACGTCCGCCGGATTGAAGGCGCCGCGGTAGCGGAACCAGATCGTCAGGTTCAGCGTCGCCTCGTTGGCGTCCGGGTTCAGGTCGCGGATCTCGTGGAGCTGGACGCCGGTGTAGATGACGTCCGTCTTGTACATGAAGCGGTCGTTGACGTAGAGCGCCCGGCCCTTGGTGACTTCCTCCAGGAAGTTGGAGACGCCGGCTTCGCGGATCGGCTGGAGCTGGGTCAGCGCCGCCACCGGGTTCAGGCCGTTGTAGGAGGCCATCATCACCGGCAGGGTCGCCTGGCCCCGCGTGTCGAAGGTCCAGGTGCCGACCGTGCCCTGGAAGGCGGTCTCGGCGCGGTCGTGGTCGGCGATGGCGCGGCGGAGCGCCTCGCCGTCCGGCTTGCCCGTGGTGACATTCGTCTTCGCGATGGCTCCGGCGATCAGGTCGACGCCGTCGGCGCCCAGCGCCGCCGCCCAGTCGGGCACCGCGTTGAAGCGCTTCACATACTGGCCGTAGAAGCGCTGCGCCCGCTCGTTGGCCGTGTCGAACAGCACGGGCGAGGACACCAGCAGGCCGTGGCCGTAGGCCTCCGGCGTCAGCGCCTTCGGGTTGGCCTGGGCCTGGGCGACGATCTCGGTGCGGAAGGCCGAGGAGGCCATTTCCGAGCTGCCGGCGATCAGGTTGCGCACCCCGGCGTCGCGCAGCGCCACCACCACGCGCGCGCTGTCCACCGCCGACCCGATGACGACGACGGCGCCGGTCGGCATCTTCTCCTTCACCGCCTGGGCCAGCGCCGGCAGGGCGCCGGCACCGCCGCGGCCCGGCGCGAAGGTCCACTGGCCGACCAGCTTGGTGCCGAAGCGCTGGAGGATCGCGTCGAACTGCCCGGCCTGCGATGCGGCCTGCTCGCTGTCCTCGCGGACGATGGCGACGGTCGGCTCACCCACCACGTTGCGCACGTAGTTGGCGAGGAAGCGCGTCTCGTGCGTGCGGTCCAGCGTGATGCTGAACAGCCAGGGGCTCGGCGCGGCGTCGGCCGGGCGGACCAGCGGGCGCGGGGCGATCAGCGGGATCTGCCGCTGGGCGTAGATCGCCGTCGCGCTGTCGGTGGCGTCCGGCGTGTGGCCGATCACCGCGAGGACGGAGGGATCGTTGGAGACGCGCCGGGCGATCTCCAGCGACTTGCCCTTGTCGCCCTCGTCGTCGAAGGGCTTGATCACCACGGGGCGTCCGGCGATGCCGCCCGCCGCGTTGATCGTGTCGGCGCGCAGCGCCGCCCCCTTGCGCAGGGCCAGCCCCAGCGCCGCGTCCGGCCCGCTGAGCGGCCCGACGACGGCGACGGTCAGCGGCTCGCGCGCGCTGTCGCCGAGGAAGCCGGCGCGGACGACCAGGGAGACCAGCACGGTGACGAGCATCGCCGCCGCCAGGATCAGCGCGAAGCGCGCCTTCTTGGTCAGGTGCGACCAGCGCAGCGGCGGCCGGGAGCGGGGCTGGAGCGAGCTCAGCATGGGGTGTCCGTTTGGCGTTGGGCGGCTGTCTCCCTCTCCCGTCTCGGGAGAGGGAAGGGGCCCGCGAAGCGGGAAGGGTGAGGGTGAATGCAAGGATCGGGTGGTCGCGCCGTTGGGCGACCCTCACCCTCCCCATGCTTCCGCATGGGGCCCCTCCCTCTCCCGGGGCTCTCGGCGGCTAAAGGCCGCCTGACGCCGTCAGCGCCCGCAAGCGGGCGCGAGAGGCGGGAGAGGGCGATGATGGCAGTCGGTCCGGCCATCCTCATTGCTCCTGCATCGCGTGCTGGAGGCCGTTGAGGACCGGCGAGAACACGTAATCGAGGATGGTGCGCCGCCCGGTCAGGATGCTGCAGGTCACGCGCACGCCGGGGAACAGCTCGTAGGTCTTGCCGCCGTAGTCGAAACGGGTCACCGGCAGCTCGACGCGGACCTTGTAGTAGGACTGCTTGTTGGCGTCGAGCAGCGTGTCGGGGCTGATTGTCCGCACCCGCCCCTCGATGTGGCCGAAGCGCGAGGCGTCGCCGCCGGCCAGCGTCACCACCACCGGCTGGTCGGGGCGGACGTAGCCGATGTCCTGCACCGGCAGGCGGGCGTCCACCACCAGCTTGCCGTCGCGCGGCACCAGCTCCACCACCGTCTCGCCGGCCTTGACGACGGCGCCCTTGGTGGAGACGGCCAGCGTCTTGACGATGCCGTCCATGGGTGCCCGCAGGCTGCTGCGGTCCAGGCTGTCCTGGTAGCGGGTCAGGCGCTGCGACAGCTCGTCATGGTTGCGGCGGGCCTCGTCGAGGGCGTTGCGGCTCTCTTCCTCGTATTTGCGGCCGATCCACACCAGCTTGCTGCGCGCCTCGGCCAGCGCCGCTTCGGCCTGGGCCAGGGTGGCTCGGTCCTCGGCGATGGCGCTGCTGACGCGGGCGTCGTCGCGCAGAAGCTCTAGGTGCTTCATGCGGTTGGTGATCTCGCGCTTCAGCAGGGTCTCGCTGATGGAGAGCTGCTCGCGGATCAGCCCTTGCGCCACCTGGGAGCCGCCGATGCGCGCCCGCACGGCGGCCACCTGCTGCTCGCGCTGGGCGATGTCCTGGCGCTGGATGTCGAGGTCGGAGGCCAGCCGGTCGCGCCGGGCGCGGAACAGGTCGCGGGTCTGCGCCACCAGATCGGGCCGCTCGCGGAGCAGCCGCTCGGGGAAGTCGATGGTGTCGCGGCGCCCGACTTCCGCCTCCAGCCGCGCGGTGTCGGCGGAGAGCGAGCCGAGGCGCAGCTTCAGCTCCTCCAGGTCGGCGCGGATCTTGGTCTGGTCCAGCTCGACCAACGCCTGGCCCGCGGTGACCGAATCGCCTTCCTGCACCAGGATGTCGCGGACGATGCCGCCTTCGAAATGCTGGACCGACTGGTTGTAGGACAGCGGCACCACGTCGCCGGGGGCGCTGCTGGAAACGTTCAGCTCGGCGATGGCTGCCCAGCCGAGTGCGGCGAGGAAGGCGGCGATGCTGACCGCGAACAGGCCGTCGCCGAAGCGGCTTTCGGTGTCCGTGGGTTCCGTCCCCAGCAGGGGAGTGGGGATCCCTGTGGGAATGGCGGTCGGCCCGGACAGGGCGGGGCCGGCGGCGGGCTTGCGGGTCAGCAGGGGAAGCGGCTTCATGGCGTCACCAGCCCCGCCGGCTCGCGGATGGCGGCCGCGCCGTTCGGTTGGTCGAGGTCGAGCACCAGCGAGGCGCCCTGGAGGATGCGCGGGTCGTGGGACGCGATGATCACCGTGTGGCCGCTCCGCGCCAGCTCGATCAGCGTGCGGTAGACGGTGGCGGTGCCCTCGGAATCCAGCCCGTCGGTCGGCTCGTCGAGAAGGATCAGCCGACCGCCGACCGCCAGGGCGCGGGCCAGCGCCAGCCGGCGGCGGTGGCCGGTCGGCAACTCGTGGCCGAAGTTGCGCAGCGGCGTGTCGAGCCCCTGGGCGCAGTCCGCCACCGTGCGGTCGGCCCCGGCGCGGTGCAGGACGGCATGAAGCTCCGTCTCCGACAGGCGCGGGTTGGCGAGCAGCAGGTTCTCGCGAATCGTGCGGTTGAGGAACACCGGCTCCTGCGGCAGCAGCCCGATCTGCTGGCGCCACCAGGAGGGGGCGAACTTGCGGATGTCCACCCCGTCGGCCAGCACCGCGCCCTCCTGCGGGTCGGCCAGTCCGGCGATCAGGCGGATCAGCGTCGATTTGCCGGAGCCGTTGCGGCCCTTCAGCACCAGGATGCTGCCGGCGGGCACCGACAGGTTGAGACGGCGCAGCAGCGGCGTGACGCCGCCCGGCGGGGTGAAGGTCAGGTCGCGCAGCTCCAGCGTGCCGGCGTATCGGGGCAGGCTGGTGCCGCCGGTCGGCTCGACCGCGGTGCGGGCGAACTGCTCCAGCCGCGCCTGCGCCTGCCGGGCCATCGCCAGGGACTCGCCGATCTGGGCCAGCCGGGTGAAGGGCGCCAGCGCGCGACCGACCAGCAGGTTGATGCCGATCAGCGACCCGACGTCCAGCTCGCCGCGGACCACCAGAACGGCGCCGGTGGCGATCACCGCCACGCCCTGGAGCGCCTGGAGGCTCTGCGCCGCCGACTGGGCACGGCCCTGGCGCATCGACATGCGCTCGCGGACCACGCGCAGCGCCTTGGCCGCGCGCTGCCAGTCGCCGAGGAGCGGCTTGGCGCCGCCGAACAGGGCGACCGCGTCGCGCCCGACGATGGCGGTGGTAACCAGCCCCTGGGCGTCGGCGCCGGCCTGGGCGAGGTCGCGGCCGACCGTCCGCATGTCCGCCTGGGCCAGCAGCCCGGCGGCGATGGCCAGCAGCGTGAAGACGAGGCAGACCGCCGCCAGCGGCCAGGAGATCAGCGCGACCACGAGGATGAAGCCGAGCGCGAAGGGCAGGTCGAACAGCGTCGCCAGATTGGCGGAACCGAGCGCGGAGTCGATCTGCTCCGGCGCCCGCAGTGCCTCGCGCCGCGCCGCGTCGCCCTCCGCCGACCCGGCGCCGCTGCGCGCGGTCATCAGGATGCCGAAGGCCCCGGTGGTCAGCCGCTCGTGCTCGGCCCGTCCGATGCGCCCGGCGATGCCCAGCCGGACGTGGCGGAACAGATGCTCGAAGGCGATGGACAGGACGACGCCGACGGTCAGCGCCGCCAGCGTGGAATCGACGCCGTGCGTCACGTACCGGTTCAGCACCAGCATCGTGTAGAAGGAGGAGGCCAGCCCGAGCAGGTTCGCCGCCAGCGACGCCGCGAAGACGCGGGTGGTCAGCCGCAGGTTGGCGCGCAGCCGCAGCACCAGCAGACCGATGGCGCCGCCGCTCATCGCTGGTCTCCCGTGCCGCGCCGGCCCGGATCTCGTTGACCTGAATCACGGAACGCGCCGCGGCCCATCGGGGCCAGCTTCGGCATCGGCTTGGTCTGGATGTCGGCGGCGTTCAGCCGGCCCATGGCGGCGAGCAGACGGTAACCGGCCAGCACCAGCTCCGTCTCCGCCGCGGCGGCGTCGCTGCGCGCGTTGATGAGAGTTGTCTCACCCGACAGGATGTCGATCAGCGACCGGGTGCCCAGCTCGCGCTCCGACCGCGCCACGTCGAGGAAGCCGGCGGCGAGGCTCGCCTGATCGTTCAGCAACTGGACTTGGGCGCGGGCGCTTTCCAGGCGGTTCCAGCTGTTGCGGACGGTCTCCAGCACCGTGCGCTCCTGGTCGGCCCAGGTGGCGTCGGCGGCCCGCAGGTCGGCCTCGGCCAGCCGGATGCTGTTGAGCGCGGTCAGGCCGGTGTTCAGCGAGAAGGTGACCTGGAGCTTGAACAGCAGTTCGTTCTGCCGCCCGGGCTGGCCGGCGACGTCGCGCTTGATGTTGCGCTCCACGAAGCCGTCGATCCGCGGGTAGAGGGAGCGGCCGCGCACCGAGGTCACCGCCTCCTGCGCCGCCGCGGCGGTCAGGGCCAGCTCCTGAAGGCGCGGGTTGTGGCGCCGCGCCTCCTCCACCGCCGCGTCCATCGAGACGGGCAGGCTGGCGCGCGTCATCGCCAGGACCTGGGCGTTGCTGACCTGGAAGGGGACATGGCCGAAGAAGGCCTGGAAGCGGCTCTGCGCGTTCTGCGTCGCCTCCTCCGCCGCGACGCGGCGTGCCTGGGCGCCGGCGAGCTGGCTCTTGGCCTGGAGAACGTCGGTGGAGAAGCCGAAGCCCTCCTGAAGCCGCACCTCCTCCAGCCCGGTCTGGCGGCGGATGTTGTCCTCGGACTGGCGCGCGAAGGCGAGGAGCTGGTGGGCGCGGACGAGGCTGGCGTAGGCGGTCAGGCCCTCCACCAGCAGCTCCTGCCGGGTGCGCTCCACCGCGATGTCGGCGCGGACCAGCGTCACCTGGGCGCGCCGGATGTCGGCGTTGGTCGCGTCGAAGTCCCAGATCAGCTGCGTCGCCCGCGCCGAAAACTGCGAGGCGTTCATGTCCGTGTTGGGCAGGCCGGCGGGCTTGGTCGTGCTCTCGCGCCCGCCGTTGGCCGACAGGCTCAGCGTCGGGAACCAGCCGCCATGACTGACCCGCAGAGCGTTGCGGGCCCCGTCGGCGACGGCCTCCGCCCCGCGCAGGCGGTCGTGGGTCTCCGTCGCCTTGCCGATCAGCGCCACCACCTCGTCGCGCGGTGCCGCAATCAAAAGTTGTGGCGCTCCGGTCAGGAGCGGAAGCGCAACCGTGGCGATAAGACAAAACTTGTGCATGAGGGTCCTGGAGATCGCCGCATGTTTAGGCCGTTCGGCCTACAGCGATGATGATCTTAGTCGAGAACTCTCATACTCATTTAGGACAAAACAGTATCCAAATACCTAAAAATGCGTCGAATTCTGTCAGTCGTTCATGAATTTTCTGCGACCGGCACAATCGTCGATGCGTGGGTTGTGGCGTGGTGTGTGTCTGCGGTGTGAAGTGCCATCGCCCAATCTCCACTGTGCGCATCCAGGCTGTTTTGCACAACCGGAACGGTGTCCGGCAGCCCCAGGCCGGAGGAGAGGAGCGCCGCGTAGTCGAAGCGCCCCTGATCGGCCTGCGGAGACGGCGCCAGCGGTTGGCTGTGCAGCTGCGCCGCGACGGTCGCCTGTGTGTCGAAGGCGACGCCGGCCACCAGACGGCTGCTGCCGTCGGCCATGGTCATGCTGGTGGTGCCGAGGATGTGGTTGCCGGCCAGCGTCGTGTCGGTCGGGGTGGCCGTGGTGGCGATGGAGAGGATCCCGGCCTCGGCCAGCGTGCGCAGCTCGCCCGGATGGCTCACCCCGTCGCCGTCGGCGTCCTGCCAGACCTGGAGCGTGGCGAAGCTCTGGTCGGCGGCGTCGATGCGCCCGTCGTGGTTGCCGTCGAGCGAGGCGAGCGCCTCCAGGCTGCTGTTGAAGCCTTTTCCGAAATGCTCCGACACCAGCTCACGCCCGTCGTCGATTTGCCCGTTGTGGTTGTCATCGCGCACCAGAAGCGCGTTGCCCTTGCCGACCCAGCCGGTCTGGTCGGCCACGCCGTCGCCGCTGACGTCGAACAGGACGCCGTCAGTCAGCGCCCGCAGGGCCAGCCCGTCGCCGGCCATGTCCAGCACGATGGGGTCGCTCGCGACGGTGGTCAGCTTGACGTTGTCGACGCGCAGGATCGGGTTGACGCTGTTGTCGCTGGTGTCGGAGGTGCCGAAGCCCAGCGACAGGGTGGTGTTGGCCGGGATCACCACGCTGAACTTGCCGCTGGCGCTCGCGTCCTTGGCGAGCAGGGTCACCACGCCGTTGACGCTGACGAAGGCGAAGTCGTGATAGCCGGGATCGGAGAAGATGAAGGCCCAGTCGAAGGTCAGCGTCGTGTCCTTCGTCACCGTGACGGTGCTGGCCAGCTTCATCGCGTGGCCGAAGGACGGGACGGTCCCGGTCGCCGCGGCGATGGAACCGTGGGCGAGGCCGAGGAAGTCCTCGAGCTGCGTCGGCGTCCGCCCGCCCGCGGAGGTCAGGGTTCCCTCATGCCCGTCGCCCGTGGCACCCACCGTGGCGCCGCCGGTGTAGCTCCAGCCGGTCAGCCCCTTGTCGAAGGAGCCGTTGGGGATCAGCACGCCGGGATGCAGGGTGACGGTGTCCGTCGCGGTGGAGAAGGCGCTGCCGGCGCCGAGGGTGACGGCGACCTTGGACCCGGCGCTGCCCGTGGTCTGGTCCCAGGCGCGGATGGTCAGGGCGCCGTTGACGGTGGCCGGCACCGCGGCGTTGGGCTGGAAGTAGAGCCGGTCGGTGGTGCGCAGCAGAAGGGCGGAGTCGCTGTCGTTGACCGCGCCCACGAGGCTCCAGGTCGCGCCGTTGTCGGTGGAGAACCACCAGCGGCCATAGCTCTCGTTGGCGCCGGTCAGGGCGATGCCGGTGAGGGCGCCCGCGTCGGCGTCGGTGACGTTCGCCGGGCCGCTGCCGTTCAGCCCGACCAGCTTGGACACCGCGATGCCCACCGTGCCCGCGGTGGGGGCGGTCAGGGCCTCCGCCGCCACGCTCACGTCGAGGTTGGTGTCGATCAGGACGGGGGAGGCGTTCGGCGGCGCCACGGTGACGCCGATGGTGGCGGTGGCGGTCAGCGGCCCGCCGGCCCCGCCGTTGCCCAGGTCGTTCACGACGATCCGGATGGCGTCGGCGCCGGTGTAGGCGCTGGCCGTGTAGAGGAGGCCGTTGGCGGCGCCGAGCAGCCCGTTGATGGTGGCGAGCGTCGCGCGGATGGTGACGCTGTCCGTTCCGTTGCCGGTGACGACGGCGTCCCACCCGGCGCTGGCCAGAGTCAGCGTGCCGTGGCCGGCGGTCAGCGTGACCAGCATCGGCAGCGCGCCGGCATCGACGTCGGACACCGACAGGCCGGTGACCGCGACCGCCGCGCCCTTCACCGTGGCCAGCGCCGTCGTGCCGGCGGTGATCTGCGGCGTGTCGTTGATGGGGGTGACGGTTCCGGTCAGGGCGATGGTGTCGGCGCTGTAGACGGTGCTGCCGCCGACGCCGGCCGTCAGGTCCACACGGCCGCCGGTGACGATGGGCGCGCCGCCGTCCTCGATCAGCCGGACGGTCAGGGCCGGGGTGGTGCCGTTCCAGTCGGCGGCGGGAACGAAGCGCAGCAGCGCGTTGGCGGCGACGACCAGAGCCGTCCCCTCCGCCACCGCGCCCACGGTGATCCAGGCGGAACCGGACCAATACTGCCAAGCGCCCTGCGCGGCGGTCGCCGCGTTGCCGACGATGGCGACGCCGGCGAAGCCGTTGGCGGCGGAGCCGCCGCTCACCGCGTCCGCGGGATCGGAGAACAGGTGGCCGAACAGGGTGGCGACGCTGGTGCCCGCGGGATTGGCGGTGTCCTCGGCGATGGTCGGCAGGGTGGTGGTCGTCCCCGTCGCCACCGGGGCGTCGTTGACGGGGGTGACGGTGCCGGTCAGCGCGATGGTCCCGGCGCTGTAGGCGGTGCTGCCGCCGACGCTCGTCGCGTCGACCCGCGCACCGCTGGCGATCGGACCTTGCGACGTGTCGACCAGCCGAACGGTTAGGGCCGGGGTGGTGCCGTTCCAGTTGGCGGCGGGAACGAAGCGCAACGCCGTGTTGGCCGCCAGCAGCAGCCCGTTGGCGTCGCTTGCCGCGCCGATGTCGGCCCAGGCCGTGCCGGTCCAATACTGCCACGCCCCTTGCGCCGCGACGGCGGCGTTGCCGACCACCACCACGCCGGCCAGCGCGTTGGCCGCTGACCCGCCGCTCACCGCGTCGGCGGCGTCGGAGAACAGGTGGCCGAACAGGGTGGCGACGCTGGTGCCTGCGGGGTTGGCGGTGTCCTCGGCGATGGTCGGCAGCGTGGCCGCCGTGCCCGTCGCCGCGGGGGCGTCGTTGACGGGGGTGACCGAGGTGGTCAGGGCGACGGTGCCGGCGCTGTAGCGGCTGTCGCCGCCCACGCTCGCCAGGACAACCCGTCCGCCGCTGGTCACGGCCCCTTGGGAGTCGTCGATCAGCCGGACGGTCAAAGCCGGGGTGGTGCCGTTCCAGTTGGCGGCGGGAACGAAGCGCAACGCCGTGTTCGCCGCCAGCAGCAGGGCGTTGCCGTCCGAGGCCGCCCCCACGGCGGCCCAGCCCGTGCCGGTCCAGTATTGCCACACGCCTTGCGTGGTCGCCGCGTTGCCGACAATGGCGATCCCGGCGAAACCGTTGGCGACGGACCCGCCGCTCACGGCGTCCGCCGGGTCGGAGAACAGGTGGGCGAACAGGCTGGCGACGGTGGCGCCCGCCGGATTGGCGGTGTATTCCGCGATCGCCGGCAGGGTAGCAGTCGCTCCGGTGACGACCGGCGCGTCGTTGACCGGGGTGACGGTTCCGGTCAGCGCGATGGTCCCGGCGCTGTAGACGGTGCTGCCGACGCCGCCGCCGGTCAGGTCGACACGGTCGCCGGTGATCAGCGGCGCGCCGCCATCCTCGACCAGCCGGACGGTCAAAGCCGGTGTGGTGCCGTTCCAGTTGGCGGCGGGAACAAAGCGCAACGCCGTGTTCGCCGCCAGCAGCAGCCCGTTGGCCTCGCTCGCCGTGCCGATGCCGGCCCAGGCCGTGCCCGTCCAATACTGCCACGTTCCTTGCGCCACGGTGGCGGCGTTGCCGACCACCACCACGCCGGCCAGCGCGTTGGCCGATGACCCGCCGCTCACCGCGTCGGCAGAATCGGAGAACAGGTAACCGAACAGGGCGGAGACGGTGACTCCCGCCGGGTTGGTCGTGTCCTCGGCGATGGTCGGCAGGGTCGCCGTCGTGCCCGTCGCCACCGGAGCGTCGTTGATCGCGCTGACGGCGGTGGTCAGGGCGATGGTGCCGAGGCTGTAGCGACTGTCGCCGCCCGCACCCGTCACGTCCGCCCGCTCGCCGCTGGTCACGGCCCCTTGTGAATCGTCGATCAGGCGAACCGTCAGGCTCGGCGGCACGCCGTTCCAATCGGCGGCGGGCAGGAACCGCAGCTTGGCGTCGGCCGCCAGCAGCAGGGCGTTGCTGTCCGACACCACCCCCACGGCGGCCCAGGCCGTGCCGGTCCAATACTGCCAAGCACCCTGCGCGGTCGCCGCGTTGCCGACGATGGCGATGCCGGCGAAACCGTCCGCGGCGGAGCCGCCCGCCACGGCGTCCGCCGGGTCGGAGAACAGGTGGGCGAACAGGCTGGAGACGGTGGCGCCCGCCGGGTCGGTGGCGTCTTCCGAAATGGTCGGCAGGGTGGCGGTCGTTCCGGTGACGACCGGCGCGTCGTTGACCGGGGTGACGGTTCCGGTCAGCGCGATGGTCCCGGCGCTGTAGACCGTGCTGCCGCCGACGCCGCCGGTCAGGTCGATGCGGTTTCCGGTGATCAGCGGTACGCCGCTGTTCTCGACCAGCCGGACGGTCAAGGCGGGCGTGGGGCCGTTCCAGTTGGCGGCGGGAACGAAGCGCAACGCCGCGTCGGCGGCCAGCAGCAGCCCGTTGGCGTCGCTTGCCGCGCCGATGTCGGCCCAGGCGGTGCCGGTCCAATATTGCCACGCGCCTTGCGTCGCGGTGACGGCGTTGCCGACCACCACCACGCCGGCGAAGCCGTTGGCCGCCGACCCGCCGCTCACCGCGTCGGCGGCGTCGGAGAACAGGGGACCGAACAAGGTGGAGACGGTGGCACCGGACGGGTTGGCGGTGTCCTCGGCGATGGTCGGCAGGGTGGCCGCCGTGCCGGTGGCGACGGGGGCGTCGTTGACCGCGTTGACCGCTGTATCAAGCGCGATGGTCCCGGCGCTGTAGCGGCTGTCGCCGCCGGCGCCTGTGACGTCCGCCCGCTCGCCGCTGGTCACGGCCCCTTGTGAATCGTCGATCAGGCGAACCACCAGGCTCGGCGGCACGCCGTTCCAGTCGGCGGCGGGAACGAAGCGCAGCTTGGCGTCGGCGGCCAGCAGCAGGGCGTTGCCGTCCGACACCGCTCCCACGGCGACCCAAGCGGTGCCGGTCCAATACTGCCATTGCCCCTGGGCGGTGGTCGCCGCGTTGCCGACCACCGCCACACCGGCGAAGCCGTTGCCGGCGGAGCCGAACACGGCGTCGGTAGGGTCGGAGAACAGCCCGCCGAACAGCGCCGCGACGCCGGCGCCCGCCGGGTCGGTGCTGTCTTCCGTGACGGCTGCCAGGACCGTTTGTGCGCCGGTCGCAACCGGGGCGCCGTTCACCGGAATCACCTCCAGCGTCAACGGGGCGATGTCGGCCGACAGCGGGGTGGTGCCGCCGACGCCGGTCAGCGTGAACAGCCGGTGTTCGGCACCGCTGAAGCCCTCGGCCCATTCGCTGTTCACCGCCCGCAGCCCCAGCGACGGCGCGGTGCCGTTCCAGTTGGCGGCGGGCAGGAAACGCAGCAGGGCGCTGCCCGGAAGCACGAGGGCCGAGCCGTCGCCGACCGTGCCCACCGCCACCCACGCGCCGCCGTCCACGCTGTACTGCCAGACCCCGAACGGAGAGTCCGGATTTGCCACCACGGCGACGCCGACCACGTTGCTTCCGGCCTCTCCGGGCCGGAACATCGCCTCGATCAGATGGAAGACGGCGAAACCGGCCGGAGCCGCGGTGCCTTCGGCGATCGCCAGAGCCTTCGCGAAGGCCGCCGCGTCGAAGCCGGCCGAGAAGGTGGGGGCCGCGACCGGCGGCACCATCGCGGGCAGGGCGTTGGCCGCGGTTTCGAGCGCGCGGGCCACCTGCTGCTGGATCTGCGCGGCGACGGCAAAGGGGTCGCTGGTCAGCGTCCTGGTGACCGACGGGGCGGCGGCGGGTGTGGTGCTGGCCGAGGGCGCGGGAGCCGTGGCGCTGGGCGCGGCGGTGTCGGCGCTCTTGGCGGTTCCGGCCGCGTCGAAGCTGATCGCCTTGAGCGCGGGTTCGCTTCCCATGCCGGACTTGGCCGCTGCGGGAGACGCCTCACCCTTCGCGGACGCCGCGTCGGGGGAAGCGTCGGCGGCGGCCTTGTCGCCGGCTTCGCCCTTCGCCTCCTCCTTGGCGCCGTCTTCCTTGGCGCCGTCCTTCTCGCCGCCGTCCTTTTCGCCGCCCTCTTCCTTGCCCTCTTCCTTGCCCTCTTCCTTGCCCTCTTCCTTGCCCTCCTCCTTGCCCTCGGCCGGGGCTTCGGCGACTTGCTCGGCGGGCTTGCCCTCGGCGCTGTCGGCGCTCTGGGCAGCCTTTTCGCCATCGCTCTTGGCCGACTCCCCGGCGGGCGGCGGGTTGGCGAGATTGGCCAGCGCCTTGTTCTCGGCGGAAACGGGAACTTCGCTGCCCTGGGCGTTCTGCTGCACCGTCTCCGCGGTCTGGCGGGCGGCGGCGAGTGCCTGTCCGGGGGCGCGGCCGTCCGCCAGCGCCTGACCCAGAGCGGCGTTGAAGGCAGCGCCGGACCCGCCCAGCGCCTGGACCGCCTGCTGCACGTTCTGCCCGCTGGCGAGTGCGGCGATCAGCCCGTCGCTCTTGACGCCCTTTGCCGTTTCCGCCGACAGCGCCATTGCCGTGGACACGGACTGCTGGGCCGACCCCAACGCGCCGGACATCTCCTGGCCGGCGGACAGGGCCCGTCCCAGAGCCTCGCCGAAGCCTCCGGCCGCCGCGCCGTCGAGCCCGGCGGCGGCGGCGAAGGTCTTGACGGTGGCCGCTACGTTCTGGCCGGACGACAGCGAGGCGACCAGCGCGTCCGCCGGCTTCGCCGGCACAGCGGCGGCCTCCTGCCGGGCCGCCATGTCCGTCTGCGCCCTGGCCGACGCCCCCAGTGCCGCGTCGGGTGGCGCGCCCTGCGCCAACGCATCGTTCAGAACGCTGGCGAAGGCCGGGTTGCTGCCCGCCCCGTCCGTCCTTCCGGCGGCGAGGGCGCCGAGCAGGCGCGCGCCATCGGTCTGCCCGACGGCGACGGCGGTGGTCTGGACCGCTCCGGCGGCGCTCAGCGCTTGTGCTGCGGTGATGGCGCTGCCGGTGTCGGCGCCGCTGGACAGGGCCTGCTCCAGCGCCTCGGCGAAGTGACCGCCCGAAGCGGGGCCGAGCGCCTTCACCGCGTCCTGCACCCCCACGCCGGAGGCGAGCGCCGCGGCGAGCTTGTCGGACGGCGAGACGGGAACGACGTCCGCCGCCGGGGCGGTGGGTGGAGCGGTCAGAGCCTGCGACAAGGCGGCGATCGGGTCCGCGGCGCCCGCAGGACGGGCGGTCGGGTCCATCACGCCGCTGAACAGCGCCGCCGACAGGTCGGCGGCCGTCTTGGGATCGCTCGCGCCGCCCGGCCCGAGTCCCTGCCCCTGGGCCAGGGCGACGGCCAGGCGTTGTTCCCCGGTCAGCGCCGCGGTCTCCTGCGCCGCCTCGGCCATCCGCGCCGCGGTGCCGGCGGCGATCCGGCTCGCCTGCGCGATGGCAGCGTCGGGTGTGGCGCTGGCTCCGACCCCTGCCGCGACGTCGCGCATCCAACCGTCCGCCACGCTGCCCGCGGCGCCTTCCGGCAAACCTTGGCCGGTCAGTGCCGCCGCCAGCTTGTCCTGCACGGCCTTCAGCGCGCCGGGATCGCCGCCGAGCAGCACCGCCGCCGCTTCGGATGCGAGGGCATCGGGGATGGTCAGCAGGGGGGCAGCGGCGTTCTGGGTGTCCGGCATTGTGGCCCTCTCGCCATCGCGGCGGTCGCATCTCGGGAGGGTTCATAACAAAGTGATTTGCTGAAAAATGTCTGAACACAAACTTATTTTTTGTCCGGTGGCGGCGAGTGTTTGTTGCGCTGAAGGGGCGAAAGATGGTGTTTTTCCCACAATGACTTGATGGTTATTTATATGAGAGCATGCGCATGCAGGCGCGGCCTGAATGAGCGGCCAAAGAAATTTACCATCGGTTGTGTTCTTGTTGCGGTACGGCCGTTTTATTGATTCTGGGCGAGGCTGCGTCATCGCGCTTTTCAAAAGCGTCGCTGCGCGAGGCCTGTAAACCACCCCGGTGGCAGCCTCCGGGGGGCGTTCCGCGGTTGCCGGGAGCGGTGCCCGCTTAAAATTTCCACAATGAAATCAGGGATATGGAGCGGCGGGATCGCCTGCGATCGCGACGTTCGCCTCTTGCGAAACCTGCGGTCAGGTGCTTAGAATGAGAATCATTCGCATCATGACGATCAGCGCAGAACGTTCGGCTTTTTGAAACCGACACGGTGCCGGTCGCAAACGCTGCGCCACATCTACACCCTTTGGTAGAGGAAAACGGCTCTATGCTACACTCTTGCGGCAAGGACGCTCTGCGCCAAACCGCCCGCCGCCGCGGTGCCGCCGGCTCCGCGCAGGATGTCTTCGCGCCGGGGCTGCGCCCGGTCGCCATGGCCGTTTGCTTTGCCAGCGCCATCCTCGCGGGTGGCCTTCCGTTCGCTCCGGCCGCGCAGGCCCAGACGGCGGCAGCCCGCACGGTTGACGCCAACGTGCCGCCGGGTCCTCTGGACGCCGCGCTGCGCGGCTTCGCCGCCCAGGCCGGGGTGAGCGTCGCCGTGGACCCGGCGCAGGTCCGGGGCAAGACCTCCCAGGGGCTGCGCGGAACGACGACGGTCGAGGACGGATTCCGCCGCCTGCTGGACGGCAGCGGCTACCAGATTGCGCGCACGCCGTCCGGTTACGGCCTCGTCACGCAGGCTGCCGCGCCGGCCGTGGACGCCCCGGCCGGCGCGACCGTGCTGCCCACCGTCCAGGTTTCGGCCAACGCCGGCGCACTGCCGGGCGAGCCGCCGCCGCCCTATGCCGGCGGTCAGGTGGCGCGCGGCGGGACTCTGGGGCTGTTGGGCACCAGGAACACGCTGGACACGCCGTTCAGCACGACCAACTACACCTCTGAGCTGATCGAGAACCAGCAGGCGCGCACGGCGGCGGACACGCTGATCAACGATTCGTCGGTGCGGACGACCACGGGCGGCAACGGCTTCGACGACACCTTCCAGATCCGCGGCTTCGCCGTTCCGTCCGGTGACGTCGGCTTCAACGGCATGTACGGGCTGGTGTCCTCCAACCGCGTGCCCTCGCAGATCATCGAGCGGATCGAGCTGCTGAAGGGGCCGGGCGCGCTGATGAACGGCATCGCCCCCGGCGGCAGCATCGGCGGCGGCATCAACATCCTCAGCAAACGGGCCGGCGACCAGCCGCTGACCCGCGTGACCGGGCTCTACCAGAGCGACGCCAACTTCGGCGTCCATGTCGACACCGGGCGCCGCTTCGGCGAGAACAACGCCTGGGGCGTGCGCTTCAACGGCCTGCTGCGCGGCGGTGAGGCCTCGATCGAGGACGGCGACGTCAAGACCGGCCTCGGCTCGCTGGCGGTGGATTACCGGGGCGAGCGGCTGCGCTGGTCGCTCGACGGCATCATCCAGCGCGACGACACCGACAATTTCCGCCCGCAGATCAGCATCCTGTCCACGACGACGGCGATCCCGTCGCCGCCCGACGCGCGCAGCAACTGGTACCCGAACACCACGCTGGTCCAGAAGGACAAGACCATCGCCTCGAACATCGAGTTCGACGTGACGGACTGGCTGACCGCCTACGCCGGCATCGGCTACCGCGACGGCACCAACGAGCAGATTTTCCCGGTGTCCGGCCCCGCCGTGAACGCGCTCGGCAACTTCTCGGTCCGCAACTCCTACTACGACTCCTACAGCGAGACGGTCAGCGGCACGGCCGGCGCGCGCCTGCGCTTCGAGACCGGTCCCGTCCGCCACCAGCTGAACATCGGCTACACCGGCTTCCAGCGGGAGGAGGGCAACGCCTACATCCAGTCCGCCGGAACGGTTGCGTCGAACATCTACAACCCGGCGCCGCTGCCCGTCATCACCGCGCCGCGCACCGACCCGCGCAAGTCGGCGGAGACGACGCTCAGCAGCATCGCGATCGCCGACACGCTGTCCTTCGTCAACGACCGCATCCTGCTGACGCTCGGCGTGCGCGACCAGACGGTGAAGGTGAAGGGCTTCAGCACGACGACCGGCGCGCAGACCAGCAGCTACGACGCCAGCGCCACGACGCCGCTCGCCGGTCTGGTCGTCAAGCCGCTGGAGAATGTCGCGGTCTATGGCAACTACGCCGAGGGCCTGACGCGCGGCACCATCGTCGGCGCCGGCTACGCCAACACCGGCGCGGTGCTCGAACCCTACAAGTCGAAGCAGCTCGAAGGCGGCGTCAAGGTCGATTGGGGCACCATCACGACCACCGCCGCGGTCTTCCAGATCACCCGCCCCAGCTCGATCCGCACCGCGTCCAACGAGTTGGCCTATGACGGCGAGCAGCGCAACCGCGGCCTGGAGCTGTCCGCCTATGGCGAGGTCCTGCCCGGCCTGCGCGCCATGGCCAGCGCGACCTTCCTGAAGCCGGAGCTGACGAAGACCGCCGTCGCCTCGGAAGAGGGCAACGACGCCGCCGGCGTGCCGGACAAGACCTTCTCCGCCAGCCTGGATTGGGACACCCCCTGGGTCGAGGGCCTCGCCCTTAACGGGCGCGTGATCTACACGTCCGGCTCCTACCTGACCAACGCCAACACGCTGCGCTTCGATGGCTGGACCCGCTTCGACATCGGCGCCCGCTACAACACCGAGGTGTCGGGCAAGCCGGTCGTGCTGCGCGCCAGCGTCGAGAACGTCTTCGACAAGGACTATTGGCTGACCACCGGCACCTACGTGGCCGTCGGGTCGCCGCGGACCGTGCTGCTGTCCGCCACCGTCGATTTCTGATCCCGCCAAGCCATTCCTTTGGATGACGTCATGAACAAACTGTCGCTTGCCCTCATCGCCGCGCTGGGCTTCGCCATGCCCGCCGCCATGCCCGCCCAAGCCCACCAGATCTGGATCGAGCAGCCCGAGCAGGGCAACGCCACGATCCGCTTCGGGGAGTTCGGCGAGAATCTGCGCGAGGTCTCGCCCGGCCTGCTCGACAAGTTCGGCAAGCCGGCCGGCACCCTCCTCTCCGCCAAGGGCGAGCAAAAGGCCGAGGCCGCCAAGACCGCCGACGGCTTCGCGCTGCCCTTCAAGGCCGCCAACGGGGAGAGCATCGTCGCCGAGGACACGCTCTACCCGCTCTACACGTGGAAGCAGGGCGACAAGGAGACCACCAACTGGTTCCACCCCGCCGCGCGCCTGATCACCGGCTTCGCAGAGCAGGCGCCGAAGCTGACGCTGGATCTGGTGCCCACCGGCAAGCCCGGCCAGTTCAAGCTGGTCTTCCAGGGCCAGCCCAAGGCCAAGACCAAGGTGATGCTGGTCACCCAGTCCGGCTGGGCCAAGGAGGCGCACAGCGACGAGCAGGGTCTGGTCACCTTCGACCTGCCGTGGAAGGGCACCTACGTGGCCGAGGTCAGCCTGAACGAGCGCACCCCCGGCGAGCGCCAAGGCGCCAACGGCGCCGAAAAGTATGACGGCGTCAGTTACGTCACCACGGTGACCTACGTCCACCCCGACGGTCTGGCGCCGGTCCCCGCCGGCCCGGCGGCGACGCCCAACAAATGACCTCCGTGGCCGGACGGGTCCGCTCTGTCGGCCCGCTCGTCTCGCGCATAGCCGCCGCCCTGTTCGGCGGCTATGCGCTGGCCGCACTTGCCAGCGTGGCGGTGCTGGCGCTTCCCATGAGCACGCCGCAGGCGGTGCTCACCGGCGAGATGGCGAGTTTCATCATCTACGCCGCCGCCGTGATCTGGGTCTTCGCGGTCCGCAGCGCGCTGCGCGCCTGGGCGGGCCTTCTTGTCGTGGCCGCCCCGCTGTTGCTGGCGGCGTGGTCGGTCTGGTGATGGGGAGCCGAGCGTGAAGACGGATCAGGAAGCGCGCCCCGACGGCCGCGGCCTCCGCCAGAGCATGTCCGACCTGCACACGTGGGTCGGGCTGCTTCTCGGCTGGGTGCTCTACGCGATGTTCCTCACCGGGACGGTGTCCTACTTCAAGGACGAGCTGTCGCAATGGATGCGTCCCGAACTGCCGGCGCAGAGCGGGGTTCCGGATCAGGCCGTGGTGGCCCAGCGGGTGGCCGACGAACTCGTCGCCCTGGTGCCGGGCAGTCCGCAATGGAGCCTGCGCCTGCCGGACGCCCGCAACAACAGCGTCTACGCCTTCTGGCGCACCGCCGGGACGGCTCCCGGCCAGCGCGGCTTCGGCGAGGGCAATTTCGATCCGGCGACGGGGCAGACGGTGTCGTCGCGCGCGACGCTGGGCGGCGACTTCTTCTACCGCTTCCATTTCCAGTTCCATTACATGCCGGTGGTGTGGGGGCGCTGGATCGCCGGCATTGCGGCCATGTTCATGCTGGTGGCCATCGTCAGCGGGGTCATCACCCACAAGAAGATCTTCGTCGATTTCTTCACCTTCCGTTGGGGCAAGGGGCAGCGCTCCTGGCTCGACGCGCACAACGCGCTGTCGGTGTTCGGGCTGCCCTTCCACGCCATGATCACCTACACGGGGCTGGTGACGCTGATGGCGCTCTACATGCCCTGGGGCCAGCAGGTCGGGATCAAGACGCCGGCGGAGCGCCAGCAGTTCAACGCCGAACTCAGCGCCTTCATCCAGCCGGGCAAGCCCAGCGGCGAGGCAGCACCCCTCGCGTCGATCGAGGACATGGTGCGCCACGCCCAGGAGCGCTGGGGCCGCGACGGCGTCGGACGGGTCACCGCCACGCATCCGGGCGACGCGGCGGCGCGGGTGGCGGTGGCGCGCGGCGACGGCGGGCGCGTCTCGATGAGTCCGCAATATCTGGAATTCGAGGGCACCACCGGCAAGCTGCTGGCCGTCCATGAAGGGGTGGGGCCGGCGGCGGAGACCCGCGGCGTGCTCTACGCCCTGCATCTGGGGCGCTTCAGCGACACGGTGACACGCTGGCTCTATTTCCTCGTCAGCCTCGCCGGCACCGCCATGGTGGGCACCGGTCTGGTGATGTGGACGGTGAAGCGCCGGCAGAAGCTGCCCGATCCGGCCCGGCCGCACATCGGCTTCCACGTCGTGGAGCGGCTGAACATCGCCAGCATCGCCGGCCTGTCGGTCGCCATGGCGGCCTTCCTGTGGGCGAACCGCCTCCTGCCGGAAACCCTGGCGGACCGCGCCAACTGGGAGATCCACAGCTTCTTCATCGTCTGGGCGCTGACGCTGCTGCACGGCGTGCTGCGCCCGGCGAAGAAGGCCTGGGTCGAGCAGTTGTGGCTGGCCGCGGCGTTGCTGGCGCTGCTGCCCGTGCTCAACGCCGCGACCACGCACCGGCCGCTCTGGCGCAGCCTGGCCGAAGGCGACTGGGTGTTCGTCGGCATGGACCTGATGTGCTGGGCGCTGGCGGCGCTCCACGCCGTCCTGGCGGTCCGCACGCTCCGGCACCGGGCCAAGCTGCGGCCCGCCCGTAAGCCGGCCCCCAAAACCGTCAACGAACCCGCCGGCGGCGCCGTCCTGCGCGAGGGATGATCATGACCCACCTGTCGTCTTTCATTCTGTGCCTGACGGGCTTCGCCGCGCTGGCCGTCGCGATGGACCGTCCGCAGCACGACCTGTTCGGACGGTCCCTGCCGGCCCTCGCGACGGCCGCCCTGCGCGTCGGCGGAGCGGCTTCCCTGCTGGGGGCGCTGGGCCTCCTCGTGGCGTGGCAGGGCTGGGCGCTCGGCCTCGTCATGTTCAGCGGCCACACCAGCCTGGGCGCCGGAATCGTCCATGGCGCCCTCATCGTTCGGCAACGGTGGGTTGCCCGCTCAAATTGAGGGTAGGCCTTATTTTTGGCCCATTTTGTCGCGACCGGCCAGTTTGCTCTTTCCGTTCGGGCGTGATGGGAGGATGATTCTCCATCGTTTTCATCAGGTTCATCGTGCTTTTCGACGATTGCGAATCGTTTGGGAGGAGTACGCATGCCCCGCATCCTCAATCATGCACCGTGGCTGATTCTCGCCGTGTTGGGCGCGTTCGCGCTCGGCACCGTCGCGCTGGCGCGCGGCGAGACCATCAACGCCCTTTGGCTGGTCGTGGCCGCCGTCTGCACCTATCTGGTGTCCTACCGCTACTACAGCCTGTTCATCGCCACCCGCGTCATGCGGCTGGACCCGGCGCGCCCGACACCGGCGATGCGCCACAACGACGGGTTGGACTACGTCCCGACCAACCAGTACGTCCTGTTCGGCCACCATTTCGCGGCCATCGCCGGCGCGGGCCCGCTGGTCGGTCCGGTGTTGGCGGCCCAGATGGGCTATCTGCCGGGCATGCTGTGGATCCTGGCCGGCGTGGTGGTCGCCGGGGCGGTCCAGGACTTCATGATCCTGTTCGTCTCGATGCGCCGCGACGGGCGGTCGCTTGGTGAACTGATCAAGGCCGAATTGGGGGACATCCCCGGCGTCATCGCCCTGTTCGGCACCTTCATGATCATGGTCATCATCCTGGCGGTGCTGGCGTTGGTCGTGGTCAAGGCGCTGACCAACAGCCCTTGGGGCTTCTTCACGGTCGCCGCCACCGTGCCGATCGCCCTGTTCATGGGCGTCTACATGCGCTTCCTCCGCCCCGGCCGGATCGGCGAGATCTCCATCATCGGCTTCTTCCTGCTGATCGCGGCGATCCTGCTCGGCGGGCAGGTGGCGCAGAGCGAGACGCTGGCGCCCATGTTCACGCTGACCGGCGTGCAGATCACCTGGATCCTGATCGGCTACGGCTTCGTGGCGTCGGTGCTGCCGGTGTGGCTTCTGCTCGCTCCGCGCGACTATCTGTCGACCTTCCTCAAGGTCGGCACCATCGTGATGCTGGCGCTGTGCATCCTGCTCGTCGCACCGCCGATGAAGATGCCCAGCATCACCCGCTTCGTCGACGGCACCGGTCCGGTGTGGTCGGGCAGCCTGTTCCCGTTCCTGTTCATCACCATCGCCTGCGGCGCGGTGTCGGGCTTCCACGCCCTGATCTCCTCCGGCACCACGCCCAAGATGGTGGAGAACGAGGTCCACACCCGTTTCATCGGCTACGGCGGCATGCTGACCGAGTCCTTCGTCGCCATCATGGCGCTGGTCGCCGCCTCCTGCATCGAGCCGGGCATCTACTTCGCCATGAACAGCCCGCCTGCGGTGCTCGGCACCACGGCGGAGTCCGCGGCCCAGGTCATCAACAACTGGGGTTTCGTCATCACGCCGGAGATGATCACCCAGACGGCGCAGGACGTCGGCGAGGTGAGCATCCTGTCGCGGGCCGGCGGCGCGCCGACGCTGGCGGTCGGCATGGCGCAGATCTTCTCCGAGCTGTTCGGCGGCAAGGCGATGATGGCCTTCTGGTACCATTTCGCCATCCTGTTCGAGGCGCTGTTCATCCTGACCGCCGTCGACGCCGGCACCCGCGCCGGGCGGTTCATGCTGCAGGATCTGCTGGGCGTCTTCTTCAAGCCGTTGCAGCGGACGGCGTCCTGGGCCGGCAACCTGATCGCCACCGGTCTGTGCGTCGCCGCCTGGGGCTACATCCTCTACCAGGGCGTGGTCGATCCGCTGGGCGGCATCAACACCTTCTGGCCGCTGTTCGGCATCTCCAACCAGATGCTGGCGGGCATCGCCCTGATCCTGGCGACGGTGGTGCTGTTCCGGATGAAGCGGGAGCGCTACGCCTGGGTGACCATGGTGCCGGCGGCGTGGCTGCTGATCTGCACCCTGACCGCGGGCGTGCAGAAGGTCTTCCACAGCAACCCGGCGATCGGCTTCCTCGCCCACGCCGAGCGTTTCAGCACCGCCGCCAACGAGGGCCGGCTGCTCGCCCCGGCGACCTCGATGGATCAGATGCGGCAGGTGATCTTCAACGACTACCTGGACGCGGCGCTGGCGTCGCTGTTCGTGATGGTCGTGCTGGCGGTGCTGGTCTTCGGCATCCTGTCCTGCCTGAAGGCGCTGCGCAGCGACCGTCCGACCACCCGGGAAATCCCGACGGGCGGCGCCACCGCGCGGGCTGGGGATTGATGGAGGCACGACGTTCCCTCACCCCAGGGGTGAGGGAACGTTTCAGTGGAAAAGGACGACCGATGAGCGGCTTGAAAAGCAACCTCAGCCGGTTCCGCGGTTACTTCGAACAGACGGCCAAGCTCATGATCGGGGTGCCGGACTACGACACCTATCTGGAGCACATGCGGACCCGGCACCCCGACCAGCCGGCGATGACCTACACCGAGTTCCTCGACAACCGTCTGCAGGCCCGTTACGGCGCCGGCAAGGCTGGTTGTTGTTGAGGGGGGTGTTGTCCCCTCTCCCCTCCGGGGAGAGGGTTTAGGGTGAGGGGGTTGCGCTTGTGCCGGACGAACCGCCACGCGCAACCCCCTCACCGGCCCTGCGGGCCACCCTCTCCCCAGGGGGGAGAGGGCTATGACCGAGCCGCTCAGGCCGGCTGGAAGCGCAGGATGGCCGGGGTCCGCATGTCGGCGAGGATCGGGGCGTCCTTGGCGGCGCCGCGCATGGCGGCGGGCGGGCGCGGCAGGCCGCTGCGGTCGCTGTAGTCGCGGGGCGGAGTCCAGGCCGTCGCCTCCTCCCGGTGCAGCATCGCCGTGCACAGCACGTCGAGCGCCGTCCTCGCCGCGACCGCGCCCAGCGCCGTGGCGACGTTCTCCCGGCGCGGGTTGCCGTCGTGATGCGCCGACGCCAGCGTGGCGAGGTCCAGCGCGTCCCCGGCGATCCGCCCCCACATCCAGGGGCGGGCGTCGCCCATCGCCAGCAGGCCGACGCCCGTCGCCACCTCGCGCGCGCCGTAGGTCCGGATCAGCCCGGCCTGCTCCTCCATCCCCATCCAGCGGGCGAGGCGGCGGGCGGCCACCAGTTCGGCGACGCCCAGCCCGATGCTGAACCAGCCCAAACCACGGGCCATCCGGTCCGCCGACGAATTCCGTCGGTAATACGCCATGGTGCGCCTCCCTGTTACGGCTTGAGCACGACCTTGATGCAGCCGTCCCGCTTGTCGCGGAAGGTCTGGTACATGCCCGGCCCGTCGGCCAGACCCACGGTGTGGGTGATGACGAAGGACGGGTCGATCTGGCCCTCCTGGATGCGGCGCAGCAGGTCGTCGGTCCAGCGGTTGACGTGGGTCTGGCCCATGCGCCAAGTCAGGCCCTTGTTCATCGACACGCCGAAGGGAACCTTGTCGATCAGCCCGCCATAGACGCCGGGGATCGACAGCGTGCCGGCGGGGCGGCAGACATACATCATCTCGCGCAGCACATGGGCGCGGTCGGATTCCAGGGCCAGCGCCTGCTTGGCGCGGTCGTACATGGAATCGAGCGTGGCGGTGGCGTGCGCCTCCATGCCGACGGCGTCGATGCACTTCTCCGGACCCTTGCCGCCGGTCAGCTCGTTCAGCCGCTCGACGACGCTTTCCTCTTCGAAATTGATGGTGATGGCGCCGCCGGCCTTGGCCATGGACAGGCGCTCAGGCACGCGGTCGATGGCGATGACCTGCTTGGCGCCCAGCAGGATGGCGCTGCGGATCGTCATCTGCCCGACCGGGCCGCAGCCCCAGATCGCCACCGTGTCGGTCGGCTGGATGTCGCACTGCGCCGCGGCCTGCCAGCCGGTGGGGAAGATGTCGCCGAGGAACAGCACCTGCTCGTCGGTCAGCCCGTCCGGGATCTTCACATGGGTGCGGTCGGCGAAGGGGACGCGCACATACTCCGCCTGCCCGCCGGGGTAGCCGCCGGTCAGGTGGGTGTAGCCGAACAGCCCGGCCGTGGTGTGGCCGAACAGTTTGTCGGCCATCGCCTTGTTGCGGTTGGAGCGCTCGCAGACCGAATAATTGCCGCGGCGGCACTGCTCGCACTCGCCGCACCAGATGGTGAAGGGAACGACGATGCGGTCGCCGACCTTCAGGGCGCTCTTGGCCTCGGCCCCGACGTCGACGACCTCGCCCATGAACTCGTGGCCCATGATGTCGCCCTTCTCCATGCCGGGCATGAAGTGGTCGTAGAGATGCAGATCCGAACCGCAGATGGCGCAGGACGTGACCTTGACGATGGCGTCGCGGGGCTGCTCGATCTCGGGGTCGGGGACGGTGTCGTAACGGATGTCAGCGGTGCCGTGCCAGACCAGGGCTTTCATACGGGGCTCCTCCGTGGGGGTGGTGGGGAAGGGAGCGGGCGGCTGTTGATCAGTGGCTGTCGATCAGTGATGGCCCGAACCGGGCTCGGCCTGCTTGCGGTGCTGCTCGGCCAGCACGCCGGAGGGCGTCACGGCGGCCATGGCGGTTTGCAGCTTGTTCTTCCAGCCGGCCACCACGTCGCCGTCGCCGCGCATCATCGCGTCGAAACCGACCTTGGCGACCATCGCCGGGTCGTCCTTCTTGCCCTGGCCGATCTTGGTGTCCTCCATGCCGGCGCGCTCGAAGAACTCGGTGTCGGTGGCGCCGGGCATCAGGCAGGTGACGGTCACCCCGGACGCCTTGATTTCGTGGCGCAGCGCGAAGGAGAAGGAGTCGATGAAGGCCTTGGTGCCGTTGTAGACCGCCTGATAGGTGCCGGGCATGAAGCCGGCGATCGAGCCGGTGATCAGGATGCGGCCCTGTTTGCGGTCGCGCATGCCGCGCCCCACCTTCTGGATCAGGTACAACGTGCCGGTGATGTTGGTGTCGATGACGTGGCGGGCCTCCTGGAAGTCCTGATCGAGGAAGCCGTGGCCCAGCCCGTGGCCGGCGTTGGCGAGCAGGGCGTCGACCGGTCGGCCCTTCACCGCCGCGCAGAGCTTGTCGACGCCGTCGAGGGTGGCGAGGTCCGCCTGCACCGTTTCGACCGTGACGCCGAGCGTGCGCAGCTCCTTGGCGGCCTCCTCGATGGCCGGATCGTCGGCGGCGATCAGGAGGTCGAAGCCATTCCGGGCGCACTGCTTGGCGAGTTCGAGGCCAATGCCGGTGGAAGCGCCGGTGACGATGGCAAGGGAATGGGTGGCTGCACGAGCCATGGGGACGGTCCTCTTGGCGAAGCGGGAGAATCCCTCAGCCCAACTGGAGATGGCAGCCGTTGGTTCCGCCTTTTCCGCGGCCGCCCTTCGCCATCGGGGGCAAGCGCAACGAAGCGGTGCCGCAGAAAAGTGCATAAGGCTTAATCAGGTCGGCTCCATGCCCAATTTTTGATCGTGGCGAGGGTGTGACCCCAGCGATTCCGCGCCGTTCCGGCTGGCACGCCTCTTGCTCAACAGTCTTGTATACAAGATTGGTGCGGCAGCCTGATGACCCAGCTTCCCGACAGCATCGAAGACAGCGTGATCTCCGCCATCCTGGGCGGGCGACTGCGGCCCGGCACAAGGCTGGGCGAGGCGAAGCTGGCCGAGGTCTACGGCGTGTCCCGCACCCGCGTGCGGGAAGCGATGATGCGGCTGGAGACGCGCGGCATCGTCCATGTCAGCGCCCGGCGCGGCTGGTTCGTCGTCGAGCCCTCGGCGACGGAGGCGCGGGCTGCCTTCCAGGCGCGGCGGGTGATCGAAACCGGCATGCTGCGCGATTTGCAGGCGCTGCCGGGGCGCTCGCTGCCCGGCGATGCCGTCGCCCACCTGCGCGCCCATGTCGAGGAGGAGCGCGAGGCGCTGCACACCGGCCATGTCGGCTCGCGCACCTGCCTGCTCGGCGACTTCCACATCCACCTCGCCCACGCCTTCGGCAACGCCTTCCTGACCGACATCCTGCGCGACCTGACCGCGCGCACGACGCTGGTGTCGATGCTCTACCAGTCCGACCAGGACGCCGCGGCGTCCAGCGACGACCACGCCGGCATCGTGACGCTGCTGGCCGACGGCGATTTCGTCGGCGCGGCGCGGCTGATGGATGAGCACATCCGGCGCGTCGAGGACGGCCTCGACCTCGCCGCCGCCCCCGATCCCCTGGCCGGCCTGCGCGAGATCCTCTCGCCCGGCGCCCCCGCCTGAACCCTTTCAAGCAACCCATTCCATCCAGAACCGGAGGAGTTAGAGACATGAAGCGCAGGACCCTGCTCGCCCTGGCCGTCGCCGCCGTCGCCGGCCTTTCCATCGCCCAGGCCCCCGCCGCGCGGGCCGACGCCCTTCAGGACATCACCAAGCGCGGCACGCTGCGCGTCGCCGTCCCGCAGGACTTCCCGCCTTTCGGCTCGGTCGGCCCGGACATGGCCCCGCTCGGCTACGACATCGACGTGGCGAAGCTGATCGGCGCCAAGATGGGCGTGAAGGTGGAACTGGTGCCGGTGACCAGCGCCAACCGCATCCCCTTCCTGCAGACCAACAAGGTCGATCTGGTGATCTCCAGCCTCGGCAAGAACGCGGAGCGCGAGAAGGTCATCGACTTCACCGACGCCTACGCGCCCTTCTTCAACGGCGTCTTCGCCCCGGCCGGCGTCACCGCCTCGAAGCCGGAGGAACTGGCCGGCAAGACCGTCGGCGTGACCCGCGGCGCCATCGAGGATCTGGAACTGACCAAGATCGCCCCCGCCGACGCGGTCATCAAGCGCTACGAGGACAACAACGGCACCATCTCCGCCTTCCTGTCCGGTCAGGTCGAGGTGGTGGCGACCGGCAACGTCGTGGCGGCGGCGATCCTCGCCCGCAACCCGCCGAAGCGGCCGGAGCTGAAGTTCCTCATCAAGAACTCCCCCTGCTTCATCGGCCTGAGCAAGGAGCAGCCGGCCCTGCTGGAGAAGCTGAACGGCATCCTGGCGGCGGCCAAGGCCGACGGCTCGCTGAACGCCATCGCGCAGAAGTGGCTGTCCGCCGACCTGCCGAAGGACCTCTGACCCAGGGACCTCTGACGATGACAGGGCCGGGACGCCGCGGGTGGCTTTAGCCGCCACGGCGCCCCGGCGTACGGGGGGCTGACCGGAGGGCCGCATGACCTACCGCTTCGATTATTCGTGGATCGCCGAATACTGGCCCGTCATCCTGAAGGGGCTGGTGACGACGGTCGAACTGACTCTGATCGGCACGCTGTTCGGGGTGGCGCTGGGCATCGCCTGCGCCTGGACGCGGTCGCTCGGCCCGCGCTGGCTGCGCCCACCGGTCGTCGCCTATGTGGAGCTGATCCGCAACACGCCCTTCCTGATCCAGCTGTTCTTCATCTTCTTCGGCCTGCCGTCGCTCGGCGTGCAGATGACCGAGTTCCAGGCGGCGGTTCTGGCGATGGTCATCAACCTCGGCGCCTACAGCGGCGAGATCATCCGCGCCGGCATCGAGGCCACCCCGCGCGGCCAGTTCGAGGCCGGGGCCAGCCTCGCCATGACGCGGTTCGAGACCTTCCGCCACGTCGTGCTGATCCCGTCCTTGCAACGGATCTGGCCGGCGCTGTCGTCGCAGATCGTCATCGTCATGCTGGGTTCGGCGGTGGTGTCGCAGATCGCGGCGGAGGACATCACCTTCGCCGCCAACTTCATCCAGTCGCGGACCTTCCGCGCCTTCGAAAGCTATTTCCTGACCACCGGCCTCTACCTGCTGCTGGCGCTGGCCCTGCGGCAGGCGCTGCGCGGCGTCGGGCGGATGCTGTTCCCGCAGAGGGCCGCGCGATGATGACCTTCACCCTGTGGGACATCCTGCGCAACCTGCTGCTGGCGGCGCGCTGGACGGTGGTCCTCTCGCTCGTCTCCTTCATCGGCGGCGGGCTGCTGGGGATGGCGCTGCTCTACCTGCGGATCGGCAAGGCGCGGGCCGGACGGATGTTCGTCCAGGGCTATGTCGAGCTGTTCCAGGGCACGCCGCTGCTGATGCAGCTCTTCCTCGCCTTCTTCGGGCTCGGCCTGTTCGGCATCGACGTTCCGGCCTGGCTGGCCGCCGGGCTGGCGCTGATCCTGTGGACGGCGGCCTTCCTGGTGGAGATCTGGCGCGGCTGCGTGGAATCGGTCGCCCGCGGTCAGTGGGAGGCGTCGGCCAGCCTCGGCATGGGCTACGTCCAGCAGATGCGCTACGTGATCCTGCCCCAGGCGGTGCGGGTCGCCGTCCCGCCCACCGTCGGCTTCTCCGTGCAGGTGGTGAAGGGCACGGCGCTGACCTCGATCATCGGCTTCGTGGAGCTGTCCAAGGCCGGCACGGTCGTCACCAACGCGACCTTCGAACCCTTCACCGTCTACGGGCTGGTCGCCCTGATCTACTTCGCGCTGTGCTGGCCCCTGTCCAAGAGCAGCCAGATTCTGGAAAGGAAGCTCAATGTCGCTCATCGCAATCACTGAGGTGAAGAAGCGCTTCGGCGACGTCGAAGTCCTGAAGGGGATCAACCTGGACGTCGAGCGCGGCGAGGTCGTCGCCATCATCGGCAAGAGCGGTTCGGGCAAGAGCACGCTTCTGCGCTGCGTCAACGGGCTGGAGATGATCGACGACGGCTCGATCATGGTGGCCGGCGCCCAGCTCATCAACGACGACCTCCACCTGAAGGCGCTGCGGCTGAAGGTCGGCATGATCTTCCAGCAGTTCAACCTGTTCCCGCACCTGTCGGCGGGGCGCAACGTCATGCTGTCGCAGATGGTCGTCAAGAAGACGCCCGCGGGCGAGGCGGAGGCGATGGCTCGCCGCATGCTGGAGCGGGTGGGGCTGGGCCATAAGTTCGATGCCTACCCCGACCAGCTCTCCGGCGGTCAGCAGCAGCGCGTCGCCATCGCGCGGGCGCTGTCGATGCAGCCGATGGCCCTGCTGTGCGACGAGATCACCTCCGCGCTGGACCCGGAGCTGGTGAACGAGGTGCTGGCGGTGGTGAAGGAGCTGGCCGCCGACGGCATGACGCTGATGATGGTGACCCACGAGATGCGCTTCGCCCGCGAGGTCTGCGACCGGGTGGTCTTCATGCACCAGGGCCGCGTGCACGAGATCGGCCCGCCCGAGGAGGTCTTCGGCAACCCCAGCACCCCGGAACTCCGGCAGTTCCTGGGCGCGCAGCTGGTGGTCTGACTGGGGAACGATAGTCCCTCTCCCGCCCCGGGAGAGGGAAGGGCCCCGCGCCGCAGGCGTGGGAAGGGTGAGGGTACTGCCGAGGATTGGTGTCTTGATCCTCGCGCGACCCTCACCCGCCCGCTTCGCGGGCACCCTCTCCCGGGGCGGGAGAGGGATGTTTAGAGACGCTCAGCGCGCCGCGGTCTTCTCGCTCACCACCCGCGGGGTGTCGATCATGTCGGCGACGAACTCCGCCAGACAGCGGTAGCCGAGGTCCTTCAGGTGCAGGCCGTCGCTGCTCAGCACCTGATCGGCGGCGAAGTGCCGGCTCTCCAGCCACCAGGCCATGATGCGGTAGCGGTCGAGCACCGGCACGTCGAGTTCGCGGCCCAGCGCGACCACGGTGGACGCGTAGACGGCGTAGGAGTCGACCTTGGCCTCACCGGGGAAGGACTGCGGGTTCATCAGGATGACGTCCGCACCGGTCTTGCGGATCCGGGCGATGCCGTCGCGCAGGGTGGCGGCGAAAGCGTCGAGCGGCACCTTCTGGAAGCTGTCGTTGGTCCCGACCTGCCAGACCACGAGATCCGGCTTGGCGGCCAGCACGTCCTTGTCGAAGCGGACGAGGTTGGCCCCCGCCGTCTCGCCGCCGATGCCCTTGTTCAGGACCTCGATGGCCGAGGCGGCGTGACGCTGCTCCAGAATGGCGTCGAGCTGGGCGGGGTAGGTGGCGGTGATGGTGGTGGCCCCGACGCCTTCCGTGCTGGACGACCCCACCGCGACGACCGTCAACGGGCGCCCGGCGGCCAGGGCGGCCCGGCTGTGAGTCAAGCCGGAGGCGGCTGAATCCGCACCGGGCGGGACCGGGCAAAGCGCCGACGCCGCGGCGGCACCGCTCCACAAGACCCAAGCGGCCAACACTCCGCCAAGCACCCGTCCCGTCATGAACCACGCTCCCCTTGGTTTGCGCCGTCAAGGCACGCTGCCTGGGAGCGATGGTCCGGCGGTCATGGTTAATGCATCGCTAAGCGAGGGGGCGGCCAACCCCTTTTCGTGCCTCGTCAAAAAGGAGGCTTCGCCAAGCTCACCTGGCTGCTGTTCACCGACGTCGATGCGGCGTCACTCGCCGCGCAGTGGGTGGGGCAGGCGCCGCAACGGCTCTTCCTGTCGCGCTTCCTGCGCTTTCCCGGCGCCTATTCGCTGCGGGTCGGCGCGTATCATGTCGTGCTCGCCTGCGGGATCGTGCGGACCGACGAGGCGCTGCGGCCGGGTCCAACCGGCGCGCGACGACGTGAGGCTCAGGGCGGGGCGCCCTCGCTTGGCAACGTAACCGCGAGACCAAGCCGCAGTCGCGCTGTTCAACAGAACGGCCGTCCCGGCCCGTCCCGTCGCTTCGCGGGGTTGAAGGCATGCATCTGGCTGATCTGTTCGTTGCGCTGCGGCACCAACTGGATCGAAACCCGAAAGAGACCGAGCGCGCCGTAGAGCGCCTGGAATTCGCGCCGGACGATGCGGGCGGTGTGCTGCGTCGTCTGGCGGAGTTGTTGGATGCCGGCGACGGCACCGACGCTCTCAAGGCCTGGGTCGACTCGTCCGACGAGCGGACGCCGCTGGAACGGTGTGTGCTGGCGGCTCAGGCCATCGATCAATGGTTCGCGCCGCTGGCGTCGCGCTTCCTGTCGCGAAGCGCGCTGTCCGATGGTCGTCTGCGGGCGCGGCAATGGTACAAGCGGCACGGGCGCTTCAACAGCGACGCCGCCGAGGGCCAGCTCATCCTGCGGCCCGGCCTGTTCGACCGCTCGGTGAACATCCGGGAGGTCACGCCCCTGCGCGGGTCCTTCGACGCGGCCGACCTGTTCCACACCCTGCTTCTGCTGCCGCCGACCCTCGCGGCGGAGTGCCCCCACGGCGAGGACGGCGAACGGCCCGTCTCGGTGGCTTTCCATCGCGTCGCCGAGGTCGCCGACCAGTGCCCCAGCGATCCCGATTGGGCGCCCGTCGTCGGCGTCGTGCCGCTCGCCCTGGCCGAGGAGGATCTCGTCCTTGGGACTTTTTCCAAGGACGGTGCGGACTGGTACGCTGCGACTCCCGGTGATCTCGGCGCTCGCGCCTCGTCGGCCATCGACGCCTTGGCCGCCGAAGGCGCGACCATCGTCGTGTTTCCCGAGGTGGCCGCCGATCCCGCGACGCTCGGCGCCATAAAGGCGGCGGTGCGGCGGCAGGCCGTGGACGGGCCGATCCGCTACGTGCTCGTCGGAGTCCGGCAGGATGGCGAGATGGGTGGAAAGCCGCGCAGCACGGCGGTCCTGCTCGACCGGACGGGGGCCGAGATGTTCTGCCAGACCAAGCTGCACTGTTGGGACCTCGATGCCGACCAGTGCCGCTCCTACGACGTGCGAGGCCCGGACGGCCGGCTGCTCGACGAGGCGAAGGAGTTCATCGCGCCGGGGGACGGAGTCACCATCGTCGAGCTGCCCAACATGGGCCGGCTGGCGGTGATGATCTGCGAGGATCTCGGGCGCGAGAAACCGGCGGCGTGGCTGTGCCGGGCCAAGCTGCTGGACTGGATCGTCACCCCGGTGATGGACGCCGGCCTGACGGAGGAGCGGTGGCAGGCCCATGCCGGCGACGAGTCCTCCCGCGCCGGGTCGTGCCGGGTGGTGGTGGCGAACAGCATGTCCTTCTCGCACCGCTTCAACCGTGTCTGCGACGCCGACGGGCAGGAGGACAAGCGCATCACCGATTGCGGGGTCGCGCTGTTTTTCCAGCCGCGCGCCGACCCGGCGCAGAGTTCGCGCATCCGCCGGCTGTCGCTTCCCATCGACGCGCCGGAGCCCGGCTGCGTCGCGGCGCGCTGGGAACCGCGGAGTTGGGCGGAGTTGAAGACGGAGGGCTGTCCATGAGCGGGGAGGCGTATCGGGCACTGGCCGACGACATCCGGGAGGCCGTCGCGGCCGGACGCTGGGACGAGGCCGACGCGGACCTCGACACCCTCGCCGAGGAGGCGGCGCTGTGCCTCGTGCAGGATCGCGCCGCCGATCTCGCCGCCCTGGCCCGGGAGGTCGCCCGCTGCCACACGGCGCTGGCCCTGCGCGAGGACCGCAGCCCCGACGCGATGCACCGGCTGGGGCAGCTCCGCGCCGTCGCCGCGCTGGTCGCCGCCGGCCGGGCGAACCGGCCCGCCCGCAGCGAGGCGGCGCTCGCCCAGGCCGGAACGCCGACCGCAGCGGTGCTGCGCGCCCTGGCGGACGGAGCGAAATCGGGGCCGGCCCTGGTCGAGGCGACGGGCCTGTCGCACGACGCGGTGGCCCGCGCCCTGCCGGAACTGCGCGCCGCCGGTCTGGTCCGCTCCTGGCCGGCCGGGCGGCTGGTGATGAACGAACGGACCACCGCCGCGGGTTAGGGGGTCGCGGGGTAGGGCGGTTACTCCTTCGGCACCTCGCGCTCCAGCTCCTCCAGCCAGATGCGGGCGTTGCCGTCGGACGGCGCGCGCCAGTCGCCGCGCGGGGACAGGGAGCCGCCCGCCGTCACCTTCGGCCCGTTGGGCATGGCCGAGCGCTTGAACTGGCTGAAGCCGAAGAAGCGCTGGATGAAGACGCGCAGCCAGGAATGGATTTCGGCCAGCGTGTAGGCGCTGCGCTTCTCGACCGGATAGCCCGCGGGCCAGTCGCCGCGCTCCGCATCGGACCAGGCGTGCAGGGCGAGGAAGGCGATCTTCGACGGGCGCAGGCCGTAGCGCAGCGTGTAGAACAGGTGGAAATCCTGAAGCTCGTAGGGGCCGACGACGGCCTCCGAACTCTGCAGGGCGCGGTCGCTGTCGGCGGGGACCAGTTCCGGCGAAATCTCGGTCGCCAGGATGGCGCCCAGCGTGTCTAGAACCTCGTCCTGGAACTGGCGGGAGCCGATGACCCAGCGGATCAGATGCTGGATCAGCGACTTCGGGACGCCGGAGTTGACGTTGTAATGGGCCATCTGGTCGCCGACGCCGTAGGTGCACCAACCCAGCGCCAGCTCGGACAGGTCGCCGGTCCCCAACACGATCCCGCCCCGCTGGTTGGCGAGGCGGAACAGGTAGTCGGTGCGCAGCCCCGCCTGGACGTTCTCGAAGGTCACGTCGTACACCGCCTCGCCGCGGGCGTAGGGGTGATCCATGTCCTTGAGCATCTGGTTGGCGGCGGGGCGGATGTCGAGTTCGTGATGCGACACGCCGAGCGCGCTCATCAGGCGGAGCGCGTTGCCCTTGGTCTTGTCGCTGGTGCCGAAGCCCGGCATCGTGAAGGCGAGAATGTCGGTGCGCGGCCGGTCGAGCAGGTCCATGGCGCGGGCGGCGACGATCAGGGCATGGGTGGAATCCAGCCCGCCCGAGACGCCGATCACCACGCGCGGCATGCCCGTGGCCCGCAGCCGCTGGACCAGCCCGGCGACCTGGATGTTGTAAGCCTCGTAGCAGTCGAGTTCCAGACGCTCCCGCACCGCCGGGACGAAGGGGAAGCGGGGAACGCTGCGGCGCAGCCCCACATCCCCGCCGGGCGGATCGACGCGGAAGGCGATCCGCCGGAAACCGCCGGTGGGCGTCCCGTGCAGGCGGCGGTTGTCGTCGAAGGTGCCCATGCGCAGCCGTTCCTGGCGCAGAACGTCGAGGTCGACGTCGGCGACGGCCATCTGGGCGCCCTTGGGAAAGCGCTCGGTCTCGACCAGCGTCTCGCCGTTCTCGAAGATCGACGCCTGCCCGTCCCAAGCCAGATCGGTGGTGGACTCGCCGGCCCCGGCGGAGGAGTAGAGATAGGCGGCGATGCAGCGCGCCGATTGCGACTTGCAGAGCAGGCGGCGGGTCTCCGCCTTGCCGATGGTGATGTTGCTGGCCGACAGGTTCGCCAGCACCGTCGCCCCGGCCAGCGCCGCCTCGGAGCTGGGCGGGACGGCGACCCAGAGGTCCTCGCAGACCTCGGCATGGACCACCAGCCCGTCCAGATCCTCCGCCGCGAACAGCAGGTCGGGGCCGAACGGGGCGTCGAGGGCGCCGTCTTGGGCGCCGATGCGGATCGTGCCGCCCTCGGTCCCGGCGCCGGACGCAAAATGGCGGCGCTCGTAGAATTCCCGGTAATTGGGAAGATGGACCTTGGGAACCACGCCCAGCAGCCGGCCGCGATGCACGGCGACCGCCGTGTTGTAGACGCGTCCGGCGTGGCGCAGCGGCGCGCCGACGAGGATCAGCGGCATCAGGTCACGCGACTGCTCCACGAGGTGGGCGATGGCCTTCTCCACGGCGTCGAGCAGGCAGTCCTGAAGGAACAGGTCGTCGATGGCGTAGCCGGACAGCGCCAGCTCGGGAAACAGCGCGACGGCGACCGCCTGCCCGTCGCACTCCCGCACGCTGTCCAGCACCGCCGCGGCGTTCGCCATGGGGTCGGCGATCGTGCAGGGCGTCGTGCAGGCGGCGACCCGGGCCATCCCATGGCGGTAGAGTGATCCAAAGCTCAAGGTCCGAGCCGCGCCGTCAACCGTCATCGTGATCCTCTCCCAACCGGTCTTGCGGTAATGCACGCAAGAGGGAAACCGGCGGAGGCCGCCGGTCGTCTCGCCCACCGCATTCTGGCGGTTGCCGGCGCGTCGCTCAACCCATTGATCATGGCCGATGGATTGGGGGAGGGATCAGGCGGTCTTCACCTCGGCGATGAAGGCGTCGACGCTGCCCTTGAGGGCCACGGCGCGGCCGGCCACCTCGCGGGCGGATTGCAGGACCTGCGCCGATCCCGTGGCCGTCGATTCGGAGGCGACGCGCAGCGTGCCGATGGTCCCGGTCACCTCCGCCGTGCCCTGCGCCGCCTGGACGGCGTTGCGGCCGATCTCGGCGGTGGCCGCACCCTGCTGCTCGACCGCGGCGGCGACGGCGGTGGCCATCTCGTTCAGGCGGAAGATCACCGTGGCGATCGTCTGGATGGCGGACACCGCGCCGCCGATGGTCTCCTGCATGGAGCCGACCTGGCTGCGGATCTCGTCGGTCGCCTGCGCCGTCTGGTTGGCGAGCTGCTTGACCTCGCTCGCCACCACGGCGAAGCCCTTGCCGGCCTCGCCGGCGCGGGCCGCCTCGATGGTGGCGTTCAGCGCCAGCAGGTTGGTCTGGCTGGCGATGCCCTGGATGAGGTCGATCACCTCGTTGATGCGCTGGCCGGACTCGGTCAGGGCGCCGACCCGCTCCTGGGCCTGCTGGGCCTGCCGCGACGCCTCGTCGGCGAAGCCGCGCGCCTCGTTCATCTGGCGCGACACCTCCTGAACGGTGGAGGTCATCTCCTCCGTCGCCGCGGCGACCGTCTGGACGTTGGCGGCGGTCTGCTCGGCGGCGGCGCCGACGACGGTCATCCGTTCCGACGCCTGCTCCGCCCCGGCGGACAGGGAGTTGGCGGTGGCCTCCAGCGCGGCGGCGGCGTCCTTCATGACGTGCAGGGCCTCGCCGACCTCGCGGTCGAAGCGCAGGATCGTCGCGCCGACCGCCTCGGCGCGGTCGAGCTTGTGCCGGGCCTCGGCCTCCTGCTCCGCCTGGATGCGCTGGCGGTCGAGCGCGTTGTCCTTGAAGACGGCGAGCGCCCGCGCGATGTCGCCGACCTCGTCGCGGCGGTCGGCGCCGGTGATGACCACCGTCAGGTCGCCGCCGGACAGACGGCGCAGGCAGGACACCGCCTCCACGATGGGGGCGACGATGCCGCGCGCCGACAGCCAGCGCCCGATCAGCCCGCTGGCGAGGATGCCGAGCAGGGCGACCGCGGCGATCAGCCACGTGGTCCGGTCGGCCAGCGCTTCCGCCTCCTCGGAGATCCGCGCCGTCTTGGCGACGGTGAGGCCGTTGTAGTCCTGGACGGCGCGGATCAACGCCTCGACCTGCTCCTGGCTGCCGGAGACGTTGTTCAGCACCTCGCGCCGGGCGTAGGTGATGCCCATGTCGGCGTGCTTCTTCGCCGCCTCCACCGTGGCGTCCAGGCTTTTGATATATGCGGCGTATTGGGTCTCGATGCCGTCAAGCAGCGGACGCTGCTGCGCGTCGGCGGCGGTGCGGGCGTGCTCCAGATGGGCGCGGACCCCGGCCTTGCGGTCGGCGACGACCGCCTCGATGGTGGCGACGCTGGCCGGGTTGGCGCCCATCTGGTACTCGGCGCGGCTCAGCTCGACCAGATAGCGGTTCAGCCGGGCGCCCTGCGTCGCCTCGCGCCCCGCCTCCTCGACCCGGTTCAGCTCCCCGCCGAGCGTGGCGAGGCCGTAGCCGCTGACCAGGGCGGTGGACACCGAAACGGTGCCCAGCACCACGACGATGCCGAGAATCTTCCCGGCGATGCGCACATTCTTCAACTGCATGTCGGCCTCGGTCGCGCCCTCTTGCGGGTCAGCGCGCTAAATCGATGCGGTGGATGGGTAAGCCGGTGTCGGTTCCGGCGGCGGAGTCGGCAGCACGGACGGCCCAGGCGGCGATCGCCAGATCCTGGATGCCCATGCCGGTGGAATCGAAGACGGTGATCTCGTCCGTGTGGGCGCGGCGGGGCGCCTTGCCCTCCAGCACGTCGCACAGCGTGCCGCGGATGGACTCGCGGGTCAGGCCGTGCGCCAGAGCGTGCTGGCATTCGCCGAGCGCGGAGGCCTGCGCCCAGTCGTCCACCCAGACGGAGGAGCCGAGCAGGATCGCGGGGTCCAGCTCCTGCTTGCCGACGGTGTCGGCGCCCATGGCGCAAATGTGCGTGCCGGGACGGACCCAGCCGGCCTGGACCACCGGCTCGCGCGCCGTCGTCAGGGTGATGAGCACGTCGGCGTTGCGCGCCGCGGTCTCGGCGTCCACGACCTCGACGGGCAGCCGCCCGGCGAAGGAGGCCGCCAGCTCCTCGGCCCGCGCGCGGTCGCGGTTGGCCAGCAGGATGCGGTCGAAGCCGCGCACCAGAAGCGCCGCCTCCAGATGGTGCGCCGCCTGCCCGCCGGTGCCGATCAGGGCGAGCACCCGCGCGTCGGGCCGGGCCAGTTCGCGGATGCCGATGGCGCAGGCGGCGGCGGTGCGCAGCCCGGTCAAATGGTTGGAGCTGACCAGCGCTGTCGGGCAGCCGGTCTCCGGGTCGGTCAGCACGGTGGTGGACTGGTGGTTGGTCAGGCCGCGGGCGCGGTTGCCCGTCCAGTAGCCGCCGATCTTCAGCCCGAGCAGCCCGATGGCGAGGTCGCCGCCGGCCTTGATGCCGTAGACGTCCGGTCCCGGCAGCAGCCGTTCGCGAACCACCGGGAAGTTGCGCGCCTGCCCGCGGGAGACTTCGCGGAAGGCCATGTCCATGGCGTCGATGGCATCGGCGGGGGACACCAGACGGCGGGCGGCGTTTTCATCGATGACGATCATTCTTTTACTCCCGCGGCGTCGAGCACCAGCCGCGACAGCGCGTCGTCCGGCCTTTCCATCCGTGCCATGATCGAGAAGTGATCCTCCCCGGCCAGCGTGTGATAGGTGCAGCGTGAGCCGCGGCACTGGCACAGCGTGGCGAAGTCGCGCGACTGGGCGATCCAGGCGGGAGTCTCCGCCGAGCCGACGACGACCGTCAGGGCCGTGGCGCTGGAGGGCGGGTGGCGCATCGGGCTGACCCCGTCGACCATCTCCGGGCGCAGACCGATGGTCTCGTTGACGGTGATGTCCAGCACCGGCGCCAGCTCGTAGATGCCGCTGATCAGGACGGCGGCCTTGACGGTGCCATCCTCCAGACGGTCCGCCCCGGCGTCGTCGGCCAGCGCCATGGCGATCAGATGCGCCCCGGCGGAATGGCCCGACACGGTGAGGCGGGCGGGATCACCGCCCAGCGAGGCCGCGTTGCGGTGAATCCAGCGCAGCCCCTCGCGGGTGCGCCGCGCGATCTCCGGCAGGGTCGCCGCCGGGCACAGGTCGTAGTTCATAACCACGGTCGTGACGCCGCGCGGCACCAGCGCGTCGGCGACGTAGCTGTAGTCGGCCTTGTCACGCCCGCGCCAGTAGCCGCCGTGCAGGAAGACGTGCAGCGGGGCGCCGGGTGTGGCCGCCGGAAACACGTCGAGCGTGGACAACGGACTGTCGCCGTAGGCGATGTCGTAGCGCGCGGCGCGGCGCTCGCGGACGGCCCGGCTCAGCTCCGCGGCGCGCTCGGCGTGGCGCGCGAAGTCGGGAACGGAATGGCGGGGGTTGTACTGCCACTCGTGATCGTCAGGGACGACTGACACGATGGGGCCTCCTGGGTTCCGGAGAAGGGGGGTGCTCAGACCAGATCCATCAGCTGGGTCCACAGCTGGTGCCGCTTGGCGACGTATTCCGGCGTGTCGCGCAGCGCCTCGCCCAGGCTGGCGCGCGGGCGCGGGATGTCGATGGGCACGATCTCGCGGATGCGGCCGGGGCGGGGCGACATGACCACCACCCGGTCGGCGAGGCAGACGGCCTCGTCCACGCTGTGGGTGACGAAGAGGATCGTCTTGCCCATGCGCTCGGTCAGGCCGAGCATCTCGTTCTGCAAAATCTCGCGGGTCAGCGCGTCGAGCGCGCCGAACGGCTCGTCGAGCAGCATGATCTCCGGCTCGATCGCCAGGGCGCGGGCGATGCCGACGCGCTGCTGCATGCCGCCGGAGAGCTGGTGCGGAAAGCGGTCGCCGAAGCCCTTCAGCCCGACGGTGGCGAGCACGCGCTCCGTCGTCTCGCCGTGGCGGGCGGCGGGGATGCCCTTGGCCTCCAGCGCGAAACCGATGTTCTGGGCGGCGGTCAGCCAGGGCAGCAGGCCGTATTGCTGGAAGACGAAGCCGCGGTCGTGGCCGGGGCCGGTGACCGGCTTGCCATCGATGCGGATCTCGCCGCTGGTCGCCGTCTCCAGCCCCTGGATGATGCGCAGCAGCGTGGTCTTGCCGCAGCCGCTGGGTCCGACGAAGGCGATGAACTCACCCTCCTCCACGTCCAGGTCGACGCCGTCGAGCGCGGTCATCGACGGCCCTCCGGACACCGGGAAACGCTTGGTCAGGTTGCGGACGGACAGCTTGGGCATGGGACGGCACCGGGTCTTGAAGCGGGACGGCGGGCGGAATGGGGCAACGGGGAGGGAGGGGGCCGGCGGTGCGCCGCCGGCCCCGACGGGATTACGGCTGCTTGTAGGTGCCGATCTCCGCCAGCACCTCCTGGACGATGCTGGTGTCCAGTACCTTCTCGGCCGGGTGGACGGCCTTCTGCAGGCCACCTTCGACGTTCAGCTCCTGCATGTACTTGGCCTGCTCGGCGGTGACGGTGCCGTTCGGGTTCCAGATGCCGCCGACCTTGTAGAACTCGTAGAACTCGGCGAGCTGCTCGTCGTTGTAGTCGAAGTGCTTCTTCGCGACGTCGAGCGCGCCCTTCTCGTTGTCGAAGATCCAGCGGGTCGCCTCCAGCTCCGCCTTGACGAAGCGCTTCAGCACGTCGCGCTTCTTGGCGATGGTCTGGTCGTTCACGTCCCAGGGGGTCATCACGTAGTTGGGCAGCTTCTTGGAGACAACGAACAGCACCTTGGCGTTCTTGTCGTGCGCGGCCTTCGGGTCGTAGTTGGAGACGGTCGCGTCGATGGTGCCGGTCAGGATGCCGTTGATGCGGGCCGAGGAGCCCTTCAGCGAGACCCACTGGACCGACTTGATCTGCTCCTCGCTCATGCCGGCCTGACGCATCAGGGCGGTGATGACGACGTGCGGCAGCGAGCCGGGGGAGGAGATGCCGACCTTCTTGCCCGGCAGGTCGGTGACGTCCTTCACGCCGGAAGCGGCGTTGGCGTAGAAGGCGTAGTGCAGGCCGGTGTGGACGCCGCCGATGGTCTTCAGCGCGCCGCCCTTGTCGGCCGCCGCCAGCGTCTCCGACATGCCGGCCTGGCTGATGTCCAGCTCCCCGGCGATCAGGGAGCGCACGGGGATGGAGCTGTCGGCGATGTGCACCAGCTCCACCGTCAGGCCGTTCTTCTCGTAGAAGCCCTGGTCCTGCGCGACGAACTCGACGAGGTTCAGGAACATCTTGGCCGGCATGCCGATCTTCAGCGCGTCGGCGGCGAGCGCGGCGGTGCTCATCGCCACGGAGAAGGCCCCCGCCAGCAGGGCGGCCTTCAGCGAACGGGACATCATGCTCATGATCCCTCTTCCTTCCTCAATCCGGTGTGGTGTGGGGCGCGTGTGGTGCGGGAGAGACGGGCCGGTCAGCGGCGGCGCCAGCGGCCGAAACGCTCTTCGACCTTTTGAACCAGGACGGTCAGCGCGTTGGCGAGCAGGGCCACCACCAGGACCGGGGCGAAGGCCTTGGCCGTCTCGAACGCGTTGGTGTAGTTGATGATCAGGCCGCCGAGGCCGGAGATGGAAGTCAGGAACTCCGCCACGATCATCGCGATGATGCCGCGGCCGAGCGCGATGCGCAGGCCGCTCGCCACGTAGGGCAGGGCGTAGGGTGCGATGATCTGGCGGTAGACCATGAACCGCGAGGCCATGAAGGCCTTGCCGATGTCTAGGTAATGCCGGTCCACGTTCTTCACGCCGGTGACCGTGTTGATGATCACCGGGAAGACCGCGAACAGGATGATGATCGTGATCTTGGCGAGGAAGCCGATGCCCACCCACAGCATCAGGATGGGGATCAGCGCCACCAGCGGCATGGCGTAGAGCGCGTTGATGTAGGGATCGAGGATCACCTCCACCGTGCGGTTCGTGCCCATCGCGAAGCCGACCACGATGCCGATAATGGAGGCGATGACGAAGCCCAGGACGAAGGTCGACATGCTGTCCAGCGTCGCCGAGAGCAGCTCGCCGTTCAGCAGCAGCTCCCAGGTCGCCACGGCAATGTCGCTGGGCACGGCGACCAGCAGCTTGTTCGCGTCGCGCGCCGCGAATTCCCAGACGGCGAGCAGCAGGACCAGCGTGCCGATTTGAAGCAGCCGCTCGCGGCGCCTCTGCCGGTTGGGATCGGACGCGGCCTCAGGCTCGCCGGCGCTTTTTGAAACGGCGCTCGCTTGTGCACTCCGCTGCACGCCTGCCTCCTGTGTGCGAGGTGATGGTATGGTGTGGTGGGTGTGGCGTTTGGCCCTCTGGGCCGCCGCCTTGGACCGTCGTTGATACGTATGCTAATCGAAGGTGGTAGTGTGGCGCAAGCAGATCGTCATACTGTCTGACAAGAAGAGAAATTTTATGTCAAATTTGCCGATAAATATTGTCCGCGTCGCCGCTCCCCTGCGTCAGCAGGTGATCGACCTGTTGCGCGCGGCCATCGCCGACGGGCGCTATTCGCCCGGTGACCGGCTGGTCGAGCGCGAGCTGTGCGAGACGCTGCAGGTCAGCCGCCCGATCCTGCGGGAGGCCCTGCGCCAGCTGGAGGCGGAGGGGCTGGTCCACAACGTGCCCCAGCGCGGGCTGGAGGTGGTGACGCTGACGGCCGAGGATGTCCGGCAGATCTATCAGGTGCGCGGGGCGCTGGAGAGCTTGGCGGCGGCGGAGTTCATCGCCCAGGCCAGCCCGGAGCAGTGGGCGATCCTCGCCGACGCCATGGCGGCCTTCGAGGCCGCGGCGGCGGAAGGCGTGCCGTCGCGCATCCGCACGGCGAAGACCATGTTCTACGACACGCTGATCGCCGGCTGCGGCAACCCGACGATGGCGCAGATCCTCAAGGCGCTGCACAACCGCATCCAGCTGCTGCGCGGGGTGTCGCTGGCCGAACCGGGGCGGCTGCCCAACACGATCCGCGAAATCCGCGAGATCTTCGAGGCGATGACCGCCCGCGACACGGTGCGCACGCGCCAGCTCTACGACGAGCACATTGCCAGCGCCGCCCGCGTGACCATGCAGGCTTTAGCCGCCGGACGATGAGGGCTGGGCGGTTAAGGGTTGGTCAGGCGCCGCCGATGCCCTCGGTGAATGTCTCGCCGGTCTTGGGGTCGATGTCCTCGCCGGTTCCCGGCGTGCCGGGCGCGGCCTCGTCACGGTCGCTGGCCGGCTTCTTGCTGTCGGGGTCGTAGCTGCGCGGGGGATGGATGCCGGCGTCGTCCGGCTTCTTCGGGTCGCTCATGCGCCACCTCTGCGAAAAGGATTGCAACCTTCCCGTCAACAAGGGCGGGGGCGTATCCTCACGCGCATCGGCAACGCACCGACAGGGAAGGGACACGCCATGACGACCGCCAAAAACACCATCTGCCTCTGGTACGACAAGGACGCGGAGGCTGCGGCCCGCTTCTACGCCACGGTCTTTCCCGACAGCGCGGTGGGCGCCGTTCACCGCGCTCCGAGCGACTACCCGTCCGGCAAGGCGGGCGACGTGCTGACGGTCCAGTTCACGGTCGCCGGGATTCCCTGCCTTGGCCTCAACGGCGGGCCGACGTTCAAGCACAACGAAGCCTTCTCGTTCCAGATCGCCACCGACGACCAGGAGGAGACCGACCGCTACTGGAACGCCATCGTCGGCAACGGCGGGCAGGAAAGCGCCTGCGGCTGGTGCAAGGACCGCTGGGGCGTCTCCTGGCAGATCACCCCGCGCGTGCTGACCGAGGCGCTGGCGGCCGGCGGCGACGAAGCCAGGCGCGCGTTCGAGGCGATGATGGAAATGACGAAGATCGATGTCGCCGCGATCGAGGCCGCGCGGCGCGGCTGAGGGGCCCCGGAGGGCGGGGATCACCGGCCGGCAGCCGGCGCCTCCACGACTTCCATGGGCTCCGCCGCGCCGCGCGCGGGGACGCGGAGCAGGCTGGTCAGGCCGCCCGCCAGGGTGAGGGCGGCCGCCAGGCCGAGGCCGAGGCGCGGCGCGGCTTCCGGGCCGGTCAGGAGCGCGAACAGCACCGTCATGAGCACGGCCCCGGCGGTCTGCCCGGCCAAGCGCGCGGTGCCCTGCATCCCTCCGGCGGCGCCGCTGCGCGCCTTGGGCACGGTCAGCAGCATGTTGCGGTTGTTGGGCGTCTGGAACAGCCCGAAGCCGAAACCGCACATCACCATGAAGGCCAGCAGCGGGCGCGGGTCATGCCCGAGCGGCCAGACCGCCGCCAGGGCGAGACCGGCGGCGAGGAGCAGGCCGCCCAGGGCGCACAGCCAGCCCGTCCCCACGCGGTCGGACAGCCGGCCCGCGATGGGCGCCGCGACGGCCGTCGCCAGCGGCCACGGCACCAGGAACAGCCCCGCCGTGACGATGTCCTGGCCGAGCCCGTGCTGCAGATAGAAGGGCAGGGCCACGGTGCCGGCCATCTGGCCGGTGAAGCAGAGGACGGAGGCGACCACCGACAGGCGGAAGGAGCGCACCCGCAGCAGATCGAGCGGCACCAGCGGTGCCTCGCGTTCCTTTTCGCGCCGGACCAGCCCGGCAAGGCAGAGCGCCGCGGCCAGCAGCAGCGCGCCGCCGCGCAGGGGCTGCGCCGCGACGGTCTCGGCTCCCATCACCAGGGCAGCGAAGAATCCGGCGTTGAGGGCGACGCTGGCGGGATCGAGGCGGCGCTTGGTTCCGGCGACGGCGGGCAGCGCGCGGGTGGTCATCAGTACGACGAGGCCGACCGGGATGTTGACCGCGAACAGGACGGGCCAGGGGGCGACGGCGAGGATGCCCGCCCCGATCGTCGGCCCCGCCGCCGAGGCCAAGGCGATGGCCAGGGCGTTCCAGCCGATGGCGGCGCCGAGCAGCCGCTGCGGATAGACGAAGCGCAGCAGCGCGACGCCCAGCGCCATCACCGCCGCACCGCCCAGCCCCTGGACGAAGCGCGCGGCGATCAGCCAGGGCAGCGTCGGCGCCAGGGCGCAGCCGGCGGAGGCCGCGGTGAACAGCAGCACCCCGCCGGTGAACACCCGGCGGTGCCCGAGGCTCTCGCCGAGGGCGCCGACGGGCAGGAGCGCGATCACCAGCGCCAGCTGGTAGGCGGTGATGATCCAGACGGTGTCGGCGGGCGCGACGCCGAGGGTGTTGGCGACAGTCGGCAGGGCGATGTTGGCGATGGCGCCGTCGAGCACGACGAGCACGATCGCGGCGATGACCGACGCGGCGGCCACGGCGCGGCGGGGCATGGGCAACCCGTCGGGATGCGGGGAATCGGGTGTTCGGGCGATGGTGGAACGGGACATCGGCGTCTCCAACAAGGGTTGGATCCATTTTTGCTCGCCGCTTGGCATGGCGGAAGACGCCGCCTGTGCAGGTTATTCCTGCATGGGACGCCATGTGTTAGCCTCCGGCTCCATGGCCGATCCCGATCTCAACCTTCTCATCGCGCTCGACGCGCTGCTGGCGGAGGGCAGCGTCGTCAAGGCGGCGCGGCGGCTTGGCCTCAGCGAGTCCGCGATGAGCCGCACCCTGGCGCGCCTGCGCGAGGTCACCGGGGACCCGCTGCTCGTCCGGGCCGGGCGCGGCCTCGTCCCGACGCCGCGGGCCATCCAGTTGCGCGGGCGGGTGCCCGGCCTCGCCGAGGAGGTCCGCGCGGTGCTGCGTCCGGCGGAGGCCATCGACATCGCGCGGCTGGAGCGCAGCTTCACCCTGCGCGCCAGCGAGAGCTTCATCGAGGTCTACGCCGCCCGGCTGGTCGGCCGCGTCGCCGCCGAAGCCCCCGGCGTCCTGCTGCGCTTCGCTCCGCGGGGGAACCGCGACGCGCAGGCGTTGCGGGACGGGCTGATCGACCTCGACATCGGGGTGCATTCGGAAACCACGCCGGAGCTGAAGGTGCAGAGCCTGCTGCGCGACCGGCTGGTCGCCGCCGTGCGGGAGGGTCATCCGCTGACCCGCCTGGAGACGGTGACGCCGGAACAATACGCCGCCTGCGGCCATGTGCTGACCTCGCGGCGCGGGCTGGTGCGGGACCGGATGGACGAGGCGCTGACCGCCCTCGGCCTCGCCCGCAAGGTTGTGGCCGTTGTGCCGAGCTTCCCGGCGGCCCTGGCGATCGTCCGCGCCTCCGACCTGACCGCCTTGGTGTCCGAACGCCAGCTCGCCGCCGGGGTGGCCGGGGTGCGCACCCTGCCGCTTCCCGCCGGTCTGGCGACCGTCTTGGATGAAGTCGTGGTGACGCAGATGTGGCACCCCCGGCAGAACGCCGACCCGGCCCACCGCTGGCTGCGCGGGCAGGTTCTTGCCGCTTGCCGCGAGCCGGCCTGACCCGCGAAACACGGCGCAGGGCCGCGGCGGAGCGGAAGCGACGCAACAATGCCGCCCTCCCGGCATTGATACGGTCGGATCGACTTCGACGGCTGGGACGCGATGACCGGACTCCGACGCGCGCTCGCGGGCTTGCTCCTCGGCGCCCTTCTCGCCTTGCCGGGCGTGCCTCTCCGGGCGGCGCCGGTGCCGAAGGACGTTCTGGTCGTCGGTCAGATCGCGGAACCAGCGTCGCTGGACCCGGCGGTCAGCACCGCCACCAACGATTTCCGCATCCTGGTCAACCTGTATGAGGGGCTGGTCCGCTACCGCCCCGGAACCCTGGACGTCGAGCCCGCTCTGGCCGAGCGGTGGACGGTCTCGGACGACGGGCTGACCTACCGCTTCACGCTGCGTCCGGGCGTCACCTTCCACGACGGCACGCCCTGCGACGCGCAGGCGGTGAAGTTCAACTTCGACCGCATGCTGGACAAGACGCACCCCGCCGCCGACACCGGCCCCTTCCCGCTGGCCTTCTTCTTCGCGGCCATCGACCGGGTCGAGGCGCCGGATCCGCTCACCGTCCGCATCACGCTGAAGGAACCCTTCGCGCCCTTCCTTTCCAACCTCGCCTACCCGACCGGCCTGATCGTCTCGCCCGCCGCCGTGATGAAGGAGGGCCGGGGGTTCGGCCGGCGGCCGGTCGGCACCGGCCCCTTCCGCTTCGTCGAGTGGCAGGGCAGCCGGCGCCTGACCATCGAGCGCAACCCGGACTATTGGGGCACGCCGGCCAAGCTGCGCGCGGTGATCTTCCGCCCGGTCAGCGACCCCAACACCCGCGCGATGGAGATGCTGGCCGGCGGCCTGGACGTGATGGTGGAGGTGCCGGCCGACGCGCTGTCCCAGTTCCGCGACGGCGACGGCTTCCGGGTGCACGAGCAGGCCGGGCCGCACCTCTGGTTCCTCATCCTGAACACCCGGCACGGGCCGCTGAAGGACCGGCGCGTCCGGCAGGCGGTGAATCACGCCATCGACAAGCGGGCCATCGCCGACGGCATCCTGCAGGGCACGGCGATCCCCGCCAAGGGACCCACCGCGCCCGCCTTCGATTGGGCCACCGACCCTTCGGCAACGGGCTATCCCTACGACCCGGACAAGGCGCGGGCGCTGCTGAAGGAGGCCGGGGCGGAGGGGGCGAAGCTCACCTTTTCCGTCGCGGAGGGCGGGTCCGGCATGCTCGACCCCGTCGCCATGGGGACGGCGATTCAAGCGAACCTCGCCGCCGTGGGACTGGCCGTCACCATCGAAACCTACGAGTGGAACAGCTTCCTGGCGCGGGTGAACGGCGGGCTGGGCGAGGCGGCGGACATGGCCGAGATGGCCTGGATGACCAACGATCCCGACACCCTGCCGTACCTGACCCTGCGCTCCGGCGCCCTGCCGGAGGCGGGCGGGTTCAACTCCGGCTACTACGCGAATCCGGACCTCGACCGCCTGCTCGAACGGGCGCGGCGCAGCGGCGACCGGGCCGAGCGGGGGGCGCTCTACCGGCAGGCCGAGCGGATCATCGTGGAGGACGCGCCCTGGGCCTTCGTGGCGCACTGGAAGCAGAACGCCGTCACCACGGCGGCGGTGCGGGGCTTCGCGCTGGAGCCGTCCTTCTTCCTGCTGCTCGACCGCGTGTCGAAGGACTGAGGGGGCGCCCGTGGGGTCCTACATCCTCGGCCGCCTCGCGGCGCTCGTCCCCGTGCTGTTCGGGCTCAGCGTGATCGTCTTCCTGATCATGGCGCTGATCCCCGGCGACCCGGCGACCGCGATCCTTGGCCCCTACGCGACGCCGGAGAACGTGGCGCGGCTCCGCCAGGACCTCGGCCTCGACCACAGCCTGCCGGTGCGTTACGCGACGTGGCTGGGCAACGTGCTGGCGGGCGACCTCGGGCGCTCCTCCAGCCTCAACCGGCCGGTCCTCGACGAGGTGACGGAGCGCTTCGCCGCCACGCTGGTGCTGGCCGGTGCGGCGCTCGTGCTGGCGTCGGTGCTGGGGCTGCTGGCCGGCGTCCTGTCCGCCGTGCGGCAGTTCGGCCTCGCCGACAAGCTGGTGACGCTGGCCGTGCTGGTGGGGATCTCCATGCCGACCTTCTGGCTCGGCCTGCTGCTGATCCTGGTCTTCGCCGTCCGCTGGCGCCTGCTGCCGGTGAGCGGCATGGTCTCCATCTACGGCGGCGGGGACCTGCCGGACCTGCTGTGGCATCTGGCGCTGCCGGCCGCGACGCTGGCCATCGTGGCCGCCGGGGTGATCGCCCGGCTGACGCGGTCGGCCATGCTGGAGGTGCTGCGCCAGGACTTCGTCCGCACCGCCCGCGCCAAGGGGCTGACGGAGCGCCGCGTGGTGTTCGGCCACGCGCTGCGCGCCGCCATGGTGACGGTGATCCCGGTGATCGGCATCCAGGCCGGCTTCGTCCTGGGTGGGGCGGTCTACATCGAGACGGTGTTCCAGTGGCCGGGCATCGGCCGCATGCTGGTCAACGCCATCGCGACGCGCGACGTGCTGCTGGTCCAGGGCGGCGTCCTGGTGGTCGCGGCCAGCTACGTGCTGTTCAACCTGCTGGCCGACATCCTGCAACGCCTGCTCGACCCGAGAATTGCGCCATGAGGGGCGCCGTGAGGGGAGGGGCGCCGTGAGGGACGGCTTGGCCCTGTTGCGCCGCGTGATGCGGAACCGGCTGGCGGCGCTGGGACTCGTCCTGCTGACGCTGATCGTCCTGGCCGCGCTCGCCGCGCCCATCCTGCCGCTGGCCGACCCGGACGCCATCGATCCCGCCCGGCGCCTGCTGCCGCCCTTCAGCGCCGGAGCGTGGCTCGGCACCGACACGCTGGGGCGCGACGTGCTGGCCCGGCTGGTCTGGGGGACGCGGCTGAGCCTGGGGGTCGGCGTCGCGGCCTCCCTCCTCGCGGCGCTGGTCGGGTCGGCCATCGGCCTCGTCGCCGGCTACGCGGGCGGGCGCACGGACGGCGTGCTGATGCGCGGCATCGATGTGCTGATGGCCTTCCCCTACCTGCTGCTGGCGCTCGCCGTCGTGGCGGCGCTGGGGCCGGGGCTGCTCAACGCGCTGTACGCCGTGGTGGTCGCCAACATTCCCTTCTTCGCCCGCAACGTCCGCGGCGCCACCGCCGGCCTGCGCCGCCGGGAGTTCGTGGACGCCGCGCGCCTGTCCGGCATGGGCGAGGCGCGCATCCTGCTGGGCGAGGTGCTGCCCAACGTCCTGCCGGTGATCATTATCACCGCCTCCACCACCGTGGGCTGGATGATTCTGGAGACCGCCGGCCTGTCCTTCCTAGGGCTGGGGTCGCAGCCGCCGCAGGCCGATCTCGGCTCGATGCTGAGCGAGGGGCGCAAGGCGCTGATCACCGCGCCGCACGTCGCGGCGGTGCCGGGGCTGGTCGTCTTCCTGATCGTGATGAGCATGAACCTGATCGGCGACGGGCTGCGCGACGCGCTCGACCCGCGCCTGCGCTCCGGCATCCCCGGCGCGCCGGGCGCCGCCACGCGGGTGGCGCGGACCGTCGAGGGCGACCAGACCGCGGCGCCGGACCCCGGCGCTCTGCTGCAGGTCACCGGCCTGCGCACGGCCTTCGACACGGCGAACGGTCCGGTGGACGCGGTGAAGGGCGTCAGCCTGAGCGTCGCCCCCGGCGAATGCCTGGGCATCATCGGCGAGTCCGGGTCCGGCAAGTCGGTCACGGCGCTGTCCATCGCGCGCCTCGTCGCCTCGCCGCCGGGCGTGGTGCGCGGCGGCGCGGTTCGGTTCGGCGGGGACGATCTGCTGGCCCTGCCGGTCGGCGCGTTGCAACGGCTGCGCGGCGGGCGGATCGCCTACGTCTTCCAGGACCCGCTGACGACGCTCCATCCGCTGATGCCGGTCGGCGCGCAGGTGGCCGAGGCTCTGCGCGCGCATCGCCCGGTGCCGCGGGCCGAGGCCGACCGGCGGGTGGTGGAGCTGTTCGCCGCGGTGAAGCTGCCCGACCCGGTCAGCCTCGTCCACGCCTACCCGCACGAGCTGTCGGGCGGGCAGCGCCAGCGGGTCGGCATCGCCATGGCGCTGGCCAACGACCCGGACCTCATCATCGCCGACGAGCCGACCACCGCGCTCGACGTCACCATCCAGGCCGAGATCCTGGACCTGCTGGACGATCTGCGCAGACACCGCCACCTCGCCGTCGTCTTCATCAGCCACGACTTCGGCGTCATCGCCCGCCTCTGCGACCGGGTGGCCGTGATGTTCCAGGGCACGGTCGTCGAGGAGGGAGGCACCCGCAGCGTCCTCACCCGGCCGCGGCACGCCTACACCCGGCGTCTGCTCGCCGCCGTGCCGGTCCTCGGGCGGTCACGGCGCCCGGAGCCGGCGCCGCGGGAGTCGTCCGGGGCGGGCTGGGCGGTCGAGGTCCGCGGTCTGGACAAGACCTACGCCGCGCGCCGGTCGCTGTTCGGCCAATCACTGTTTGGGCGGTCGCGCCCGGCGGTCACGGCCTTGAAAGCCGTGTCGCTGCGGGTTGCCGCCGGGGAGACGCTGGGGATCGTCGGGGAGTCCGGCAGCGGCAAGTCGACGCTCGCCCGCAGCCTCGTCGGGCTGAACCGTCCGACCGGCGGGACCGTCCTGCTCGACGGCCGCCCCCTCGCCGAACTGACGGCCGGGGGGCCGAGGGCCTTGGGCCGAACGGTGCAGTATGTCTTCCAGGACCCGCTGTCCTCGCTCAACCCGCGCAAGACGATCCGGCGCGTCCTGTCCGCGCCGCTGCGCTTCCTGGCCGGTGTGCCCTCCGGAGAACGGGAGGAGCGGCTGGGCGAACTGATGCGGTCGGTCGATCTCGATCCCGCCATCCTGGACCGCTACCCGCACGAGCTGTCGGGCGGGCAGGCGCAGCGCGTCGCCATCGCGCGGGCGATCGCCGCCGGGGCCAGGATCATTGTTCTCGACGAGGCGGTCTCCGCCCTGGACGTGTCGGTGCAGGCGCAGGTGCTGCGCCTCCTGGTGGCGCTGAAGGAGCGTCATGGGCTGACTTACCTGTTCATCAGCCACGACCTCGCCGTGGTCGAAGCCATCGCCGATCGGGTCGTGGTGATGGCCGCCGGCGAGATCGTCGAGGAGGGGCCGGGCGACCGTCTGTTCGCCGCCCCGGAGCATCCCTACACACGCCGGCTGGTCGCCGCCGTGCCGTCGCTTCCGTCCTGACGGGGACGGTGGGCATGCGCCGTAATATCTGGAAAGCGGAGGGAAACAGGGCGCGCGCTGTGCGGCGGCGCAAAGGGTGTCGCCACGCGGTGTGCGCGGACGCCAAACCCTTGAAGTCACGAGTTATCAGAGGAAAGTGGTTGGGGGACTAGGATTCGAACCTAGGTAGCCAGAGTCAGAGTCTGGAGTCCTACCGCTAGACGATCCCCCAATGGTGGTCCCGACTGGGATTGAACCAGTGACCCCTACGATGTCAACGTAGTGCTCTCCCGCTGAGCTACAGGACCAAACCGCGAGATACCTAACCTAACCACAAGAAAGTGGCGCGAGTGACGGGACTTGAACCCGCGGCCTCCGGCGTGACAGGCCGGCGCTCTAACCAACTGAGCTACACCCGCGTCCTTGGCGACCTTCTAAAGAACAAAGACCGCCGAAGCAAGCACTAAATTCAACCTTACTCTACTTACTCAAGTCAACCAACCAACCGCCGAAGAAGTTGGTGGAGCCGAGGGGGATCGAACCCCTGACCTCCTCATTGCGAACGAGGCGCTCTCCCATCTGAGCTACGGCCCCATGGTGCTGCCAGAGAGGATTGAACTCTCGACCTCTCCCTTACCAAGGGAGTGCTCTACCACTGAGCTACGGCAGCATCCGGCGGGAGCGGGTGAATAGCAATCCAGGCGGCCCCCTGTCAAAGGGAAAAATATCGAAGGGGGCATTTCTTTCTTTTCACCCCAGCGAGGGCCGCAGGCGGCGCTTGCATCCCGCCGCCGACGTTGGGCATCTGTGCCCCATTCGACCATGCCCGACCGACAGGTTTTCCCCGTGGATGAGGTTCTGACCGAGGCGCGCCGCCTGATCGCGGCGCGGCATTACCGGCAGGCGGTGCGCCTGCTGCGGGACACCGCGCCGGAGTCCGGCGGCACCGCCGAGCGCGACCGGGCCGAGCGCGACCGGCTGACCGGCATGGCCGCTCTCGGCCGGCGCGACGCCGCGGCGGCCACCGCCGCGCTGCGCCGCGCCCTGGCGCGCGAGCCGGCGCATGCGGAGACCCTCCATCATCTGGCCCAGGCCGTGCTGGCCGGCGGGGACCGCCTCCTGGCGGTGCGCTGGCTGGAGCGGGTCGCCGCGGCCGATCCCGCTTTCCCCGGCCTCCGCGAGGCGCTGGCCGGCGCCTACCGCCGCGACGCCCTCTATGAGGAGGCGCTGCGGGTGACCGGGGAGGCGCTGGCCGCCGGGAACCGGTCGGCGGACATCCTCTATGAGCGGGCGGTCAGCCTCGCCCATCTTGGCGACGCCGCGGGCGCGCTGGCCGTTTTCGACGAGCGGCTGGCCGACGATCCGGAGCACGCCGCCGCGTGGTTCGGCAGCCACGCCGCAGCACTCGGCCTGAACGGTGTGGAGGACGCGCTGCGCCGCCTGCGCCGGGCCGCGGAATGTCCAGGGGCGGCGGGAAAATACTGGGGCTTCCTGTGCGCCTACCTGCTGCTGATGGGCCGCGACGCGGAGGCCGAGGCGCTGTATGGCGAGAAGCTGGCCGGTCAGCCGAAGCGCTTGGCCCTGGTGGAGGCGGTGACGGCGATTCGCCCGCATCTCGCTCCGGACATGCGGCTGTTCGGCGTGGGGGCGGAGCTGCTGCGTTTCGGGCTGGAGCGGGCGGAGGTGCCCGGTCTGGTGCTGGAGTTCGGCGTGCGCCGCGGCACCTCGCTGAACCAGATCGCCGATGCGGCCGGGCAGACCGTGCACGGCTTCGATTCGTTCGAGGGGTTGCCGGAGGGCTGGGTGAACGCGCCGCGCGGTGTGCTCAGCACGGGCAGGCGGCTGCCGCCGGTGCGGGACAACGCGGTGCTGCATGCGGGATGGTTCGAGGACACGCTGCCGCCCTTCCTGGCGGCCCATGACGGCGCGGTGCGCTTCGTCAATGTGGACAGCGACATCTACTCGTCGGCGCGGACGGTGCTGACCGCCCTGGCGCCGCGCTTCCGGGCGGGAACGGTGCTGGTCTTCGACGAGTTCATCGGGAACCGGACGTGGCGCGAGGACGAATATCGCGCCTTCCTGGAATACGCGGCCGAGTCCGGTGCGGCCTGGGAGATCATCGCCGTCAGCCCGCACACCAAGCAGGTGGCGATCCGGCTGCTGGCGCCCCCTGCGTCGTGTGGGGCCCCCCCCCCGGGCCGCCGCCCCGGTTCTGGGGGGGAAACGACGCCCGGGGCGGAAGCGTGCCCGAGTTAGGAGACGATGCGCCAGCTGCCGTCCGGCTGCTGGCAGGCGGTGCCGTTGGCCCGCTCGGCCTTGCCGCCGACATAGACGGTCTGCTGGTACTCGCGGCAGTAGTTACCGGAGTTGTCGCGGCCGTCGCGGATCGGGGTGATGGTGCCGCGGTTGCCCGATTCCGGGTTGTTCCACTGGATGGTCGAGCCCATCGGCGCCGAATAGGCCTGGGTGGCGGCGCGCTGGGCGTAGCCTTCGTCCGCGCGGTCGAGCGACTGGCCAAGCTCGCTGCCGAGATAGGCGCCGAGCAGCGTGCCCACACCGGTGGTGATGAGCTTGCCGGTGCCGCCGCCGAACTGCGAACCGATCACGCCGCCGGCCGCCGCGCCGCCGAGCGCGCCGACCGTCTGCTTGGTCCCGATGCCGCTTCCGCCGCTCTGGCAGGCGGCAAGCGACAGGGCGACAAAGGCGGTAACAGCGATCTTCTTCATGGGGTCTCTGCCTCTTGGTTCCGTATAAGCCATCAACACGTAAGGCTTCGCTTTAATCCGGGGGAGCCTGCGCTTTGGTGCGTATGACTCCCGTTCAACCGCCTCTCCCGTAATAGGCGGCGGCGGATAGAAGCACGGAGCCGGTGGCCCTCGCCTGTTATCAAAATGGCGCACAAATGTCTGGCCCGCCCCGCCATGCTCGCGTCCGTTGAGCATAAGAGCGAGGGAACCATCCAATGGCTTCGACCACCACGGGCAAGACCGACGCCAAGATTGTCGTGAGTGCCTATGGGCAGTCCGCCGGAGGCATCTGGCCGCATTTCCGCCTGTTGATCGACGGCGTCGAGGTGGGCCAGGCAACCGTCAACGCCAGCAGCCCGGCCGCCTACAGCTTCACGGTGCCGGTCACCGCGGCGCAGGCGCACAAGGTGCAGATCCAATACGACAACGACGCCGTGGTGAACGGCCAGGACCGCTCGCTGATCGTCAGCGGGGTCACCATCAACGGCAAGACCCACAAGCCGACCGACGCCAACGTCACCTACGACAAGGGCGCGCTCGATGGGAAGGACGTGATCAAGGGCCAGTCGGGGATGTGGTGGAACGGCACGCTGGTGGTGGACACCCCGGCCGCCGACTTCCCCGCCCCGGTGGCGCCGGTCGCCGGAACCTCCACCTTCGTGGTGAACGCGCAGGGCATCGCGGCGGGCGGCACCAACGCGCATTTCAACCTGCTGGTCGACGGCAAAAAGGTGGGGGAGGGCACGGTCGGCACCGCGGCCAAGGACTACAGCTTCACCGCCAACGTGGCACCGGATCAGGCGCACAAGGTGCAGATCCAGTATGACAACGACGCCGTGGTGAACGGGCAGGACCGCTCGCTGATCGTCAACAAGGTCACGATCAACGGCAAGTCCGTCGCCGCCACCGACAGCATCGTCACCTACGACAAGGGTGCCCTCGACGGGAAGGACGCGGTGAAGGGCCAGTCGGGGATGTGGTGGAACGGCACGCTGGTGGTGGACGCCGACAAGAGCTTCTTCGCCACCGGCACGGCCACGCCGACCCCGACTCCCGCTCCGAATCCCACGCCGTCCCCCGCCCCGACCGGGCCGGCGATCTTCGTGGCGACCAACGGCAAGGACAGCTGGTCCGGCAAGCTGGCCGCCCCCAACGCGGACGGCACCGACGGGCCGAAGGCGACGCTGACCGCCGCCCGCGACGCCATGCGCGCCGACCCGAACATCGACGTGACCTACGTCCGCGGCGGCGACTACTACATGAAGGACATGCTCTGGCTGGACGGCCAGGACAGCGGCGTCCGCTTCGCCGCCTACGGCAGCGAGAAGCCGGTCTTCCATGGCGGCTCGCTGGTGGAGAACTGGGTGTCGCGCGGCAACGGCCTCTACAGCGCGCAGCTTCCCGGCGGGTCCAAGGCGGTGCTCGACCTGTCGATGGACGGCGACCGCCAGACGGTGGCCCGCACGCCCAACGCCGACCCCAGCCATCCCATCGACGGCGGCTGGCTGATCGCCACCAAGGCCGGGGCCAACGCCTCCACCCAGTTCGGCTTCAAGGCCGGGGCGATCCCGACCTATTCGAGCACGGACGGGCTGATGGTCAGCGTCTTCAGCCAGCACGGCTACGACAACATGACCGTGCCGGTGAAGAGCATCGACTACGGCAGCAACACCATCACGCTGGCCCAGAGCACCTACGACGCGCTCGGCGCCGGCAGCCGCTTCTACCTGTTCAACGGCAAGGACCAGCTCGACGCCGCGCGGGAGTGGTTCTTCGACAAGGCGTCCAACCAGGTCCTGTTCAAGCCGGAAGGCGGGGCGGTCGCCGGGCACAAGGTGGTCGCGGCGCAGCTTCCCGTGCTGATCGGGCTGGGTGGTGCGAAGAACGTGACGATCGAGGGGCTGACCCTGACCGACGGCGCGCCGGACGGCCACGCCGTCTACGCCAACAACGCCGCCGGCCTGACCTTCAAGAACAACACCGTCACCAACACCGGCTACGGCATCACGGTGGAGGGCAGCGCCAACAGCACCGTCTCCGGCAACCATTTCGCCGAGACCGGGCGCGAGGCCGTCTACGTCAAGGCGGGGTCCAACTTCACCAAGGTGTCGGACAACCTGATCCAGCACGCCAGCGCCGTCGACCACGGCGGCGACGCGCTGTGGGTGAACGGCAGCAACGACGTCGCCATCACCCACAACCAGATCGAGGACACGCCGGGCAAGGCCATCGCGGTGGGCTCCGTCCAGGCCTCGGGCGACGCCACCTACCGGGCGACGATCACCCACAACAAGATCGTCGGCGCCAACCAGGAAACCAGCGACGGCGGCGGCATCTACCTGATCAACCGCCAGCAGGATCTGGCCGGTCACACCGTGGCCTACAACGAGGTGTCGGGCACCACCGCCTTCGGCAACGTGACCTGGGACGGCAAGGTCTCCCCCACCTTCCTCGACCCGACGAAGCTGGTGAGCTGGGGCATCTATCTGGACGACTGGACCAGCGGCACCACGGTGAAGGGCAACGTCGTCCACGACAACGTCGGCGGCATCTTCCTGCACGGCGGCTGGAACAACACGGTCACCGACAACATCCTGGCCGACAATCTGGGCACCCAGATCGGCCTGCAGCAGAGCGTCGGCTGGGGCGGCTGGAAGGGCACGCCGATGGCGAACAACACCATCACCCAGAACATCGTGGACGCCGGCGACGGACGCGCGGTGGCCCTTGACGGACCGAAGACGGCGGGGACCTTCACCGGCAACTTCTACGCCGACCTCGACCCCAACGAGGCGCTGTTCCAGGTCTGGCCGCAGGTGATGGCGAACGGCGCCACCGGCACGCTGGCGCAGTGGCAGGCCGCCGGTTACGACAAGGGGTCCTTCACCTTCGACCCGCAATTCACCGACGCCGCCCACGACAACTTCGCGCCGGTGGCGGGCTCCGCCGTGTACCAGCACGGGTTCGACCCTCTGCCCTTCGACCAGATCGGCCTGCTGGGCTGAGGATCACCGAAGGTCGGATGGAACCGGGGGCGGGGCGGGAGCGTTATCGCGGCATGGACATCATACGCATCATCCTGGCGCTTCTGCTGCCGCCCGTCGGCGTCTTCCTCCAGGTGGGGTTTGGCGCCCAGTTCTGGATCAACGTGCTGCTGACCCTGCTCGGCTACATTCCGGGCATGATCCACGCGCTGTACGTCATCGTGAAGTACAAGGACCGCTATCCGGCGTGAGGTCCTGACAAGACAATCGCATCATGCTCCCTCTCCCGCCCCGGGAGAGGGAAGGGGCCCGCGCAACGCGCGGGAAGGGTGAGGGTACCGGCAAGGATCAGGGTTTGATCCTCGCATTTACCCTCACCCGCCCGCTGCCGCGGGCACCCTCTCCCCAGGGGGGAGAGGGGATAAATCGCCTGATTAAGCGGCGCGGACCTTCGCGAGGAAGCCGCTGACCTCCGTCCGCAGGCGGGCGGCGGACCGGCTCAGCTCCTGCGCGCTGCCCAGCACGCGGCCCGCGGCGGTCCCGCCCTGCGAGGCGGCGCCGCTGACTTGCACGATGGCGCCCGACACCTCCGCCGTGCCCGCCGAGGCCTGCTGGACGTTGCGGGCGATCTCCTGGGTGGCGATGCCCTGCTGCTCCACCGCCTGGGCGATGTCGTCGGCGATCTGGCTGCTCTCCCCGATGACCTGGGCGATCTCCCGGATCGACTGCACGGTGCGCAGGGTCACGTCCTGGACCCCGGCGATCTGGGCGGTGATGTCCTCCGTCGCCTTGGCGGTCTGGTTGGCGAGATTCTTCACCTCGCTCGCCACCACCGCGAAGCCCTTGCCGGCCTCGCCGGCGCGCGCCGCCTCAATGGTCGCGTTGAGCGCCAGCAGGTTGGTCTGCTGGGCGATCGAGTTGATGAGCTGCACCACCTCCCCGATCTTCTGCGACGTGCTGACCAGACCTTCCGCCGTCGCCTGGGTGTCCTCGGCGTTGCGGACGGCGCGGTTGGCGATGTCGGCGGACTGGCGGACCTGCTGGCCGATGCTGCTGACCGACCCGGCCAACTCTCCGCAGGCCGCGGCCACCGATTCCACGTTGGCCGTCGCCTGGGTCGCGGCGGCGGCGACGGTGCCGGCCTGATCGTTGGCACGCTCCATGGTGGCGTTCAGCGTCTGGGCGGCGCCCTCCAGCTCGGCGGCGGCGTGGGACACCAGCTCGACGATGGAGCCGACGCTGCGCTCGAACTGGTCGGCCAGCCCGTTCATCGCTTCCCGCTTCTCGGCCTCGGCGCGCCGTTCCGTTTCTTCCTTCTCCGACTCCATGCGGCGGGCGCGGACCATGTTGTCCTTGAAGACCTGCACGGCGCGGATGATCTCGCCGACCTCATCGCGGCTGGTTGCCTGCGGCACTTCGATGGCCAGGTCGCCCTCGGCCAGCTTCAGCGTCGTGTCGGTCAAGCGGCGCAGCGGCCGCACCGTCAGGATCGACCACCAGGCAAGCCCCGCGCCGAGCAGGACGGTCACCGCGCACAGCGAGATCATGAGGACTTGGAAGCTCTCGGACACCGTCCGGGCGTGCTTCGCCACCGCCTGGCTCTCGGCTTCCTGGAGGTCGATGAAGGCGTTGATTCGGGCCAGCCACTCGGTGAAACCGGGGCGGGCCTGCTCGACCAGGATCTTGACGGCGCGGTCGGTGTCGCCGGCCTGGCGCGCCTCGATGACGCCGCGGGCCAGCGGCAGGGTCTTGGCCTCCGTCTGCTTGATGGAGGCGAGGATTTCCCGTTCCTTGGCGGTGATGTGGGTGCCGACGGCGAACATGCGGTCCATCTGCTCGGCCGAGCGCGCGTAGTCGGCGGCCAGCCGGTCGATGGTGGCAAGCTCGGCCTTCAGCGCCGCGGCGTCGGACAGGAGCGTGACGTCGCGCAGGCTGATCGCCCGGTCATGCACGCTGCCGCGGAAGTTGATGGCGTAGCGCTGCTTGACGTTGTTGACGTCGTTGATGGTCGAAAGGCTGTCGTTGATGCTGTTGACTTTGTAGATGGCGATGGCCGCCAGGGCGACCATCAGCACCAGGATGCTGGAGAAGCTCAGCATCAGCCGGATGCCGACCTTGGCGTTTCGGAACCAATTCATTGTCCACACTCCCGCCGGTCCGTGTCGTCGAAGACTCGTTGGATGCCGCCGGTTGCCGATAGCCCATCCTGCGGCGGAACCGACGATAGCACCAAACAGTTGATACGGATTTTCCGAGAGATTGGATCAAAAAGAAAATTTTTTAGGACGCGGGATGGGATGGCTGGGTTGTGCGATTTGTCACAGAAAACCGCCCGCCGTCCGGCTAAAGTCGCGCGCGTTTGAAGCCCCCTTACGAGACCCCGATGGCCGGACCCATGCTCAAGCTGTTGCTCGCCCTGTTGCCGCTCGGCGCGTCGCTGCTGATGCTGGCGACGGTTCAATGAGGAAACGGGTCACGAGTTGATGACCCGCCGCACCATCTCGTAAATCCCCATGCGCCGCAGCCCCCCCTGGAGGGCGGCGCGCAACGGCGCCGGAATGGACAGCAGGCGCCGCGGCTCGATCCCCGCCCGGCGCGTCTTCTCGAAGGCCGCACGGTCGTCGTAGGCGACCCGCCGCACGCTCACCGTCCGTCGGCCGGTGTCGAACAGCATCCAGGTCGCCCGCCGCTCCTCCGTGCGCGGCTCCCCCACCGTGCCGGGGTTGAGCAGGTAGCAGGAACCGCCGCGCAGGGCGACCTCGCTGTCGGGATCGTGCTCCCACAGCTCGCCGTTGCGGTATTCGTGGATGCCGAGCCGGTGCGTGTGCCCATAGGCGCCGACGCGGGCGCCGGAGGGATGGGCGAGCAGGGCCTGGGCGGTGCGCCGCATCCGGTCCTCGCTGTTCAGCCGGACCAGCTCGCAGCCCCGATCCACATGAAGCGCCCCGTGAACGGCGACGAGCTGGTCGCCGACGCTGGTCTTCAGCGGCAGGGCGGACAGCCACGCGACGTCCTCCGGCGGCAGGCGCTTGCGCGTCCAGGCGATGGCCCGGATGGCGCGGACGCTGAAGCCGTCGGTGGGGATCTGGCGGGTCACCGCGCGGTCGTGGTTGCCGGCGACGCAGACCGCCCCGGCCTCGCGCAGCAGGGCGATGCAGGGCGACGGGTCGGTGTTGTAGCCCACCACGTCGCCCAGGCAGACGACGCGCTCCACCCCCGCGCCGCCCATGTCGGCCAACGTGGCCTCCAGCGCCTCAAGATTGGCGTGGATGTCCGACAGGATGCCGATCCTCATCGCGGCGGCACCCTCATTGGGCCTTCATCGCGCCGCCGGGCGCGTCGTGGGGGGCGCGCGACGGCAGGAAACGGGCGAGCTGGTTGTGCAGGAAGGGCATGGGGTCGTCGAGCGCGATGGCCTTGGCCTCGCAGCCCAGCACCCAGAGCAGCCACGCGGCCATCGACAGGCCGCTGTCCCGGGCCGCCAGCCGGTCCTTGGTGATGTGGCACCAGCGCGCCCCGGCCCGCGCCTTGCCCGCCGCCGGACGCGGCAGGCCCAGGAGATCGGCGTGGACCAGCGCCGGCAGGTTGACCCCGGCCACCGCCCCCAGATGGTGCCACAGGTTGAAGCGCGGGTTGACCTCCAGCAGGTGCAGCGCGCCGTCCGGGGCGCGCTTGAAGTCGAACTTGGCGACGCCGCGCAGGCCCAGCCGTTCGGTCAGCGAGCGGCCCAGCGCCGCGACGTCCGGCGCGTCGGTGATGGTCAGGGCGGTGCTGTGGCCGTAGGCGAGGGGATAGGTGCGGATCTTGGCCCCCGTGAACTCCCCGGCCACGCCGCCGCCCTCGTCGACATAGACGTGGTAGCTCTCGATCCGGGTTTCCGGGCCGGGGATCATCTCCTGCACCAGCAGGTCCAGCCCGACCGCCGCCAGCCGCGGCCACAGGGCGCGCAGCTCCTCGGCGGAATCGACCTGGATGGCCTTGGCGAAGCCGTCCGCCTCGTCCCACACCCGGCGGCGGGTCAGCGGCTTGACGATCAGGGGGAAGCGCAGGTCCACCATGTCGGGTACGGACTCGCGGGTCGGGGAGAGGCGGCGGGTCGCCGGGACGGGCAGGTTCAGCCGCTCGGCCAACGCCTGGAAGCGGCCCTTGTCCACCAGATCCTCGACCAGCTCGGCGTCGGCGATGGCGAAGCGGAACCCCTCGGCCAGCCGGTCGCGGTTGCGCGAGACGAGCAGGAGCTGGGTGTCGTCCTGGAAATAGAGGACCGGCTTTTCCGGCTGGCCCTTGGCGAAGGCCATCATCACCTCGACCAGCCCGTCCGGGTTGCGCGCCGGGTCGTCCCAGAGGATGGCGTCCTTGGTGAAGCGGGAATGCAGGGCGCTGGCGCCGGGATGGGTGACCACGGCGCAGCGCAGCCCGGCCAGCCCCAGAGGGCGCACCATGTCCATGTCGCCCATCACGCAGGCCAAGGCGGAACTGGCGGTGGATTTACTGGCGGCGGGGGTGTTCTTCATCCTCGGCATCCTCCAGCCGCCCCGTCGGCGGCCCTGCGGTTGCGGCGTTGGCTCTAGAGGCGTCAGCGGTTCATCAGGGGAAGCGGGCTGCGGATCAGCCGCCTCATCCGGTCGGTCAGCCCGGCCTTGACGCGGCGCAGGCGGGTGTCGATCTGGCGGCTCAGCCGGTCGGGGCCGAGCGCGATCCAGTTCATCGGCTGCTCCGTGTTGGACAGCAGCGGCTTGTGTCCAGCCGGGGTGGACATGAAGTCGTAGCAGTCCTCCCCGCGGGCCAGCGTGTCCTCGATGGCCAGGACGTGGGCGACCAGACCGGGTTTCAGCCGGTTGTCGGCCTCATAGGCGAAACCGCCCTGGTAGTTCATCACCCGCCCGCGATGGACGAAGTTGTAGAGATAACCGATGACCGCGTCCCCGGCGCTGACCCGGCACAGCCGCACCGTCCCCGCCGGGACGCCGCTGGCGATCAGCCGCTCGTGGAACGGACGGAAGGACGGGTTGGAGAAGGCGCCGGACTGGCCGCGGGCGTTCCAGCTCGCCTGATGCAGGACCTCCATGGCGTGGAAGTCCTCCAGCGCCTCCTCCGCCGTCGCGGCGACGCGGTAGGTCAGGGGGCCGCGTTCCGCATAAAGCCTCATGGCCCGGCGCACCGCGGCGCGGGTGTTCTTGCCGAGGCTGGCGAGGTAGCCGGCCCCCTGCCGGCGCACGCCCTCCAGATCGACCCACTGGCAGCTGTCGGCCACCCGAACCTGCAGCGCGTGGCCCTGCCGGGCCGCGGCGAGCCGCACCGCCGCTTCCGCCTCCGGCTCCAGCCCGCCCAGCACCAGCTCGTCCCAATTGGTCAGGCGGCGGCCCAGCCAGTCGAAGCAGGCGGCCAGCACCGCGTCCGCGCAACGCCGGTCCGCGAGGATGCCGTTGTACTCCACGAACAGCCGGTCGAAGGTCCGCTCTCCGGTCTCGTGCAGCAGCCAGCAGCGGGTGCGCAGCAGACCGAAGCGCCATTGCGTGCGCGGACAGAGGAGCGCCAGCCCGACGACCTGCCCGCCGCGCCGCGCCATCAGCGCGTGGGGCCGCGTGCCGCGGGGCAGGGAGGCCACCCAGTTGCCGATCCACTGCCAGCTCAGGAAGAAGGACCCGTCGGCGCGTTGCTCCAGATCGGTCCAAAGCTCTTCAAGTTTGCTGGGATTTTCTAAAGGCTGCAAACTGATGTCGATGGTGTCGCCGTCGTCCTCAACAAGAGTCCTCATGTCCATGGGCTCGGTCTTCCCTGGGGGATGTTGATGAAGGGGCGGCTTCGAATGTCTACGTATAAAGAATGGAATTGGATCGACGTCTCGAAAACTTTGACCTCATCCGCTCTTTCCTGTGTTCCGGCGTCTGCATGATGTACGGACGACAAAGACGAAAAACGCTGTGGCGGAAGGTGGGTTGCGGCGTCCCGGTGGGGGAACCCGTCCGGGTCATCCGGGGTATCGGGCGGTGATGCGACGGCGAGATGGGGATGTCCATCTGCTCCCTGGAAGTCCTTCCGCCCGATGCCATGGGTCGGGGGCCGGCCGTTCGTCCCGGCCATTCGTTGGGGTCTTGCGGATGACCGTTGTTCTTTTGGGCTTTCCTCTCCATCTCTTGATTCCATGGGTTAGGCATCGGAAAGGACCGGCCCCGTGACCACGCCCGAAGAAGCCCTGCCGTCGCGGCTGGAACGCGCCTGCGCCGAGCGCGGGTTGAAGATGACCGGCCAGCGCCGGATCATCGCCCGCGTCCTGTCGGAAGCCGCCGATCATCCCGATGTGGAGGAGGTCTACCGCCGCGCGGCGGCGATCGACGCCGGGATCAGTCTGGCGACCGTCTACCGGTCCATGCGGCTGTTCGAGGAGATCGGGATCATCCAGCGCCATGATTTCGGCGATGGGCGCGCCCGCTACGAGGAGGCGCGCGGCGACCACCACCATCACCTGATCGACATCGAGACCGGCGAGGTGGTGGAGTTCCAGGACCCGGAACTGGAGGCCGCCGTCACCCGCATTGCCCGCCATCTCGGCTTCGACATGATCGGGCAACGGCTGGAGATCTTCGGGCGCCGCATCCAGCGCAAAGGCCCGGAGACGGCCTGATGGCGGCGGAACGGAGAACCGGGCCGGAGCGCGATCCGGCGGAGCGCTTCGCCGCCTGCGAGGCCGCTGTCTGTGGCTGCCGCCCCGTGGTGGAGCGCACCTACCGCGAGCTGGTCGATTGCGGGCGCCCAGACCGCCACGCGCTGGAGGCGGCAACGGTGGTGCTGCGCTGGCATCATCCGGAACTGGACGTGCCGCAGGCGCTTCAGATCGTCGAGCGCTGGGTGATCGCCCAGGGCCGGCTGCATTGATACCGGCTGCATTGACGGCGCATTGATCTTGCCTTGGCCGGCGGAGCGGTTCTAAAGCTCTGTCCCTACCGCGACACCGCAGGGCCATTCCCATCCATGGACGCCGACGCCGAAAGCCGCCTGACCGAGCTGGAATCCCGCCTCGCCCATCACGAGCGCATGGCTGAGGAGATGTCCGCCGTCCTGTTCGAGCAGGGGCGGACCATCGATCTCATGACGGCGCAGATCCGCCGCCTGCGCGACCGGGTGGCGGAGCTGGAATCCGGCGTGCCCCGCGCGCCGCAGGACGAGCCGCCCCCGCCCCACTACTGATCATCTCTTGCGGATGCCTACCGCATCTTCCAGCCGCCGCGCGGGCCGCACCAGCTGAACTGCGGGCCGGCGGGCGGCTGGCGCGAGCAGTCGGCCTGGGCGCAGCCGCAGGCGGGAAACAGGCAGCGGTCGCCGTTCACATCGGTGGCCTGAACGGCCAGCTCATAACGCGTGCCCCGCATCAATTGCGCGCCCGCCGCGCTGTTGCGCTCGTAATGCTCGACGACGGCGAGCAGACGCAGCATGCGGGCACGCTGTCCCTTGGTGTCGAGGCTCATCTTCCAATCTCCCGCCATGGCCGTCCGAGTCGTGCTCCGATGGACATGAAACGGCAGAAACGGGGCAAGGCTCCAGCGTGCAACGGCCTTACCCACCGCTGGCCGGACGCCCGCCGGACGCGGTTCCCCGCTTGGCGGTGGCTTGGCCGCGGGGCCTAGGACGCCGAGGTCTTCACCGCCTCCGCGTCTATGCCCTGACCTTCGCCGGGGGAGGGCGGCAGATCGGCCGTCCAGCGGATGCCGCGGTTGCGGCCGGCGCGCTTGGCCTGATAGAGCGCCTGATCGGCGTGGCGCAGGGTGTCCGCCACGTCGGGCGAATCCTCCGGCCACAGGGCGATGCCGAGCGAGCAGCCGACCCGCACCGCTTCGCCCTGGACGCTGACGGGCTCGTTCACCGCCTCGATGATGCGGCGGGTCAGCCCGTCCAGGTCCGGCGGCTCGGCGCCGGCCCGCTGTGGCAGCACCGCCGCGAACTCGTCGCCCCCCAGCCGGGCCACCACGTCGTCGCCGCGGAAACAGGCGGCCAGCCGCTCACCCACCTGACGCAGCACGAGGTCGCCGGCGTCGTGGCCCAGCCGGTCGTTCACCGGCTTGAAGCCGTCCAGATCGATGTAGAGGAAGGCGGCGGAGCCGTTGCCGGCGGTCGTGGCCTCCACATACTGCTCGAAATAGCGGCGGTTCGGCAGGCCGGTCAGCCGGTCCTGATAGGCGATGTCCTCCAGCCGCACCAGGGCGGCGTCGCGGTGGGTCAGCCCGTCCACCAGATCGCGCAGCGTCGCCGACAGCGAGGTGATCTCCGCGCTGCCGCCCAGCACCGGCATTTCCGCCCCGCGTTCGCCGCTGCGGATGCGCTCAGCCGCCTGCGCGATGCGGCGCAGCGGCCGCGTGACCCGCCCGGCGGCCATCCAGCCGAGCGCGCTGAACAGCAGCACCATGGCGCCGCCGGCCAGCACCGTCTCGACCATCTGGGCGGTGGCCGGGGCGTAGGCGACGGCCAGCGGTTGGCGGGCGACCACGCTCCAGCCCAGGCCCGGATAATTCATGTATCCGTTGCCGTAGGCGTAGCCGGTCAGGTAGCGCTGCCCGTCCGGCCAGCGTTCGACGATCCAGCCGCTCTCGTTCTTCTGCGCGCTGCGCACCGCCTTGATGTCCAGGCTGGTGCCGAGCAGTTCGCGGGGGCCGAGCAGCACCGTGCGGTCGGCCGCGACCACGATCAGTTCCAGCTCCGCGCGGCCCCGCATGGTGTCCATCAGGGAACGGCGGATCTCGCGCGTCCATTCCCAGCTCAGATGCGTGGCGAGCACGCCGACGACCTCGCCCCGGTCGTTGTGCACGGGGGTCGAGATGTCGACGAACTTCATGGCCTCGCCCGTCGGGTTGGGCAGCAGGAAGGCCAGCATCACCGCGTCGTGCACGTCACCGACGAACTGTGTTTTCTGCCCGTTCTGGAAGACCGGACGCTTGGAAATGTCCACGCCCTCCAGCAATCCCCCGGTGGCGGCCAGCACCTTGCCCTTGGTGTCGGTCACACCCATCCAGGACATGGTCGGGAAGAACTCCTGGAATTGCTCCAGCAGCCAGCGCAGCCGGACCGGATCGTCCATGGCGGGGGTGATGCCGAGCTTGGCCAGCATGCCGATCTCGCTGGCGCGCGACCACATGGAGCGGTCCAGCCGGTCGGCCATGTTGTGGGCGGCCTCCGCGAGCGAGTGCCCGATCTCGCCTTCGATCCGTTCGCGGGAGCGCAGGCCGGTCAATCCCGCCAGCACGACGGAGACGCCAACGACCAGAACGGCGCCGGTCAGAGCCACCGTCGTCCGCAGACCGCGTTCCCTCGCCATGACGCCCGGCAGCTCCCATCAACACTCCGCCGCCGTTCCGTCAGGAAGACCGCTTACGAAGGTTCTATCAAGTTCGGCCAGGTTTCAAAAGCGACATCGGGGCGTGGCCACGCATACCGGCGCATGAATTTGCTGGAATGGCGGGTCAGCGGGCGGGCCGATCCCCCACCGCGGTGCGACGGCAGTCGGACAGGATGTTGCCGACGGTGACGCGTTCCCGCTCGTCCATGGTCAGCTCCCAGCGCGCTTTCACGGCGATCCAGCCCGCCACATAGGCGCAGATGTACTCCTCGCGCGGGGGCAGCCAATCCTCCGGCCCTTTCGATCCCTTGGCGCGGTTGGCCGCCGCCGAGACGGTGACGAGGGTCAGCGGGTCGCTCAAATCGTTGGCGTAGGCGGCGCGCTTCTCGCGCGGCCAGTCGTAGCCGCCGCTGGCGTAGGCCTCCTCCAGCGGCACGCGGTGGTCGATGTCCACCTGCTTCGGCTCGGTGAAGGTTTCACCGGTGTAGGGGTCGTTCCAGACGCCGGACTGCACGGAACAGCCGTTGGCCGACAGCTTCGCCGGCTTCGCGGAGTCGCGGATCAGCACCTGCTCGCGCGTGTTCAGGCACTTGGCGTCGAGGGTCAGCCAGTGCGGCCACTCGTCCCGCACATAGCCGCGGCGGCGTTCCTCCGTCACCTGGATGCGGTCGAGCTGGGCGGCGACGGTGGCGTAGTCGATGCTGGCGTCCGGGACCGGGCGGGGGATGGGCCTGGGATTGGGGCGCTGGGTCTTCTCCTCGCCGAAAATGGAATCCAGCGTGCCGGGCGGAACGAGGTGGAAGCGCTCCGCCGCATAGACCGCGGCCAGCACCAGCAGAACGGCGATCAACCCGCCCAGAGTCAGGGGACGGCCCTGCCGGCCCCCCCGCGGTGCTCCGCCTCTCCGTCGTGCCATGCCTGCTTCCCTCAGCCTGATGTGCGCCATACGTGGATATGGTGGCGGGCGTGTTCTATGGCGCTTTGGGAAACAGGTGCAACGGCTCTGGAGGGGGTGGGGGTCCGTTGACCGTCATGGAGCGTGTGGAAATGAAGCGGCAGAGCCCGAGACTTGCCCCAAACCCTGCCGCACAAGACTGAAGGACTTTCGGAGCCGACCGTTCAGCCCGGCCGGGCACTCCTCAATCCACCGCCTCTCACCCCATGGCGGGCAGCCGGTCCAGGAACTTGTCGAGCGTGATCGGGTACTCGCGCACCCGCAGGCCCGTCGCGTTGTGGACCGCGTTGGCGACCGCAGCACCCACCCCGCACAGGCCCAACTCGCCCACTCCCTTCGCCTTCATCGGCGAGGAGACCGGGTCGGCCTCGTCCAGGAAGATCACCTCCTGGTGCGGGATGTCGGCGTGGACCGGCACCTCGTAGCCGGCGAGGTCGTGGTTGACGAAGAAGCCCGCGCGCTTGTCGAGCGCCAGCTCCTCCATCAGAGCGGCGCCGACGCCCATGGTCATGGCGCCGATCACCTGGCTGCGCGCCGACTTCGGGTTCAGGATGCGGCCCGCCGCACAAACCGCCAGCATCCGCCGCACGCGGATCTCGCCGGTCGCCGAATCCACCGCGGCCTCCACGTAATGGGCGCCGAAGGTCGATTGCTGGTACGTCTTGTCGAGGTTGCCGTATTCGATGCCGTCCTCGGCGGACAGGCCGTCAGCGCCCGCCGCCTCGGCCAATGGGACCTTGCGGTTGCCGGCGACGACCTGCCCGTCGGCGAAGCGGGCGTCGGCGGAGTTGACCCCGAGCCGCTGGGCCACCGCCTCGCGCAGCTTCACGCAGGCGGCGTAGACCCCGGCGGTGGCGTTGTTGGCGCCCCATTGGCCGCCCGACCCGGCGGACACTGGGAAGCTTGAATCGCCGAGCCGCACCGCCACCTTGTCCAGCCCGACCCCCATCATCTCCGCCGCGGTCTGGGCGATGATGGTGTAGCTGCCGGTGCCGATGTCGGTCATGTCGGTCTCGACCGTGACGATCCCGCGCTGGTCGAGCCGCACCCGCGCCGCCGACTTCGTCAGCAGGTTGTTGCGGAAGGCCGCCGCCATCCCCAGCCCGACCAGCCAGCGCCCGTCGCGCACCTGACCCGGCTTCGGGTTGCGCTTCGCCCAGCCGAACCGCTCCGCCCCCAGGCGCAGGCACTGCACGAGCTGGCGCTGCGAGAAGGGCCGGTTGGGGTCGGCGGGGTCGGTCTGGGTGTCGTTGCGGATGCGGAACTCCACCGGGTCCATGCCCAGCTTCTCCGCCATCTCGTCCATCGCGACCTCCAGCGCCATCATGCCCGATGCCTCGCCCGGCGCGCGCATGGCGTTGCCTTCGGGCAGGTCGAGCGTGGCGATGCGGTTGCCGATCAGGCGGTTCGCCCCGGCGTAGAGCAGCCGCGTCTGGTCGGTCGCCGTCTCCTCCGAGCCGCCGGGCAGGTTGCCCGACCAGCTTTCATGGGCGATGGCGGTGATCGTGCCGTCCGGCGTGGCGCCGATGCGGACGCGCTGGATGGTGGCGGGCCGGTGCGTGGTGTTGTTCATCATCAGGGGCCGCGACAGTCCGACCTTGACCGGACGCCCGGCCTCCCGCGCGCCGAGTGCCGCCAGCAGCGCGTCGGCGCGCAGGAACAGCTTCCCGCCGAAGCCGCCGCCGATGAAGGGGGAGATGACGCGCACCTTGTCCTTCGGCATCTTCAGCGTCGCCGACAGGTCGGTCACCATCCAGTCGATCATCTGGTTGGAGGTCCAGACGGTCAGCCGGTCGCCCTCCCAGGCGGCGATGGTCGCGTGCGGCTCCATCATCGCGTGGCTCTCGTCCGGCGTGGTGTAGGTCTCGTCGAGCTTCACGGGAGCCGCCGCGAAGGCGCCCGCGAAATCGCCGACCACCGAATCGCCGTCCTTGGTCTTCTCCGCCTTGTCCTTGACCGCTGCCAGATCGTAGGCGCCGTCCGCGGGGGTGTAGTCGATGCGCACCAGCCCCGCCGCGGTGCGGGCCTGCTCGAAGGTCTCGGCCACCACCAGGGCGACGGCCTGCTGGTAATGCTCGATCTCCGGCCCGCCGAGCAGGGTCGCGGTGTTGCGCTTGCTCTTGTCGAGCGGTCCGGCGTTCTCCGCCGTGACGATGGCGACGACGCCGGGGGCCTTCCGCGCCGCCTCCAGGTCCATGGACGCGATGCGCCCCTTGGCGATGCCCGAGCCGATGACCCAGCCATAGGCGACGTTCGGCGCCACGTCGTGCCATTCATAGGCGTAGGTGGCTTTTCCCGTCGTCTTCAGCGGGCCGTCGATGCGGTCGGTCGGCTTGCCCACCACCTTCAGCTGGTCGATCGGGTTGGTGGTCGCGGGAGTGTCGAACTTCATGGTGTCTCAGCCTTTCGCTCTCCCTGGCCTTTCGCTTCGGCCAGCACCGAGGCGAGCGTCCGCTCGACCAGGGTCAGCTTGAATGCGTTGTCGTGCGTCGGCTTCGCATCGGCCAGCAGCCCGGCGGTCACCACCTTGGCGCCGCGCGGCATCTCGGCCTCGGCGGCCTCGACGCGCCAGGGCTTGTGCGCCACGCCGCCCAGCGCCACCCGGCCGCCGCCGTCGCGCTGCACCACCGCCGCGACGGAGACCAGCGCGAAGGCGTAGGACGCGCGGTCGCGCACCTTGCGGTAGACGTGGGTGCCGCCGACCGGCTTGGGCAGCGTCACCGCGGTGATGAGTTCGCCGGGCAGCAGCGCCGTTTCGATGTGCGGCGTGTCGCCGGGCAGCCGGTGGAATTCCGCGATGGGAATCGTCCGCGTCGTCCCGTCGGCCCGCACCGTCTCCACCGTGGCGTCCAGCGCGCGCATGGCGACGGCCATGTCGCTGGGGTGGGTGGCGATGCAGGCGTCGCTCGACCCGACCACGGCGAGCTGCCGGCTGTAGCCGCCGATGGCGGCGCAGCCGCTGCCGGGCTGGCGTTTGTTGCAGGGCTGGTTGGTGTCGTAGAAGTAGGGGCAGCGCGTGCGCTGGAGCAGGTTGCCCGCCGTCGTCGCCTTGTTGCGCAGCTGGCCCGACGCCCCGGCGAGCAGGGCGCGCGACAGCACGCCGTAATCGCGCCGCACCCGTTGGTCGGCGGCCAGCGCCGTGTTGCGCACCAGCGCGCCGATGCGCAGCCCGCCGTCCGGCGTCGCCTCCACGGTGTCGAGCTTCAGCCCGTTGACGTCGATCAGATGGGCCGGCGTCTCGATCTCCAGCTTCATCAGGTCGAGCAGGTTGGTGCCGCCCGCGATGAACTTGGCGCCCGGCCGGCGCTCGACCGCGGCGGCCGCGGCGGCGGGGGAGTCCGCCCGCTCGTAGGTGAAGGGTCTCATGCCTCCCTCCGTGCGACGTCCGAGATCGCATCGACGATGTTGGAATAGGCGCCGCAGCGACAGATGTTGCCGCTCATCCGCTCCCGATACTCATCGACCGTGGCCTGGGGCGCGGCGTTGAGGTCGGCGGTGACGTGGCTGGGCACGCCGGCCTTGATCTCGTCCAGCATCGCCACCGCCGAACAGATCTGGCCCGGCGTGCAGTAGCCGCACTGGTAGCCGTCATGCTCCACGAAGGCCGCCTGCATGGGGTGCAGCTTGCCGGGCAGGCCCAGCCCCTCAATGGTGGTGACGTCGCCGCCCTCGTGCATCACGGCGAGCGTCAGGCAGGAGTTGATCCGCTGCCCGTCCACGATGACCGTGCAGGCGCCGCACTGGCCGTGGTCGCAGCCCTTCTTGGTGCCGGTGAGGTGCAGATGCTCGCGCAGCGCGTCGAGCAGCGTCGTCCGCGTGTCGAGTTCAAGGTCGCGGCGCTGCCCGTTCACGGTGAAGGTGACCTTGGACAGGACGGGCGACAGGGACGGTGCGTCGGCTCCGGTTGCGGGAGGTGGCATGGCGGTCTCTCCAACGGTTGCCGCCCGCGCCGGCGCCCGGAACGGCGCCGCCGTCAGCGCGGCGGTGGCGGCGGTCCCAAGCAGGAGGCCGCGCCGCGTCATGTCGAGGTCGCCGGAATGGTGCATGTTTGAATTCCTCTTCCCTTCCTGGCTGTGCTCGCGGCCCCGTGGGACAGGGCGCAGGCGTGCGGACGGTTCATCCGCTTGTGCGGATGGGGAGAAGCTAGGCCGTGCCGATCCGGGGATTACCCGCCGGTCCCTGATAAAGCTTATGAAACGGATCAATGGAACGCAGCGGCCCTGCGGATGGTTGAACCGGGTTTGCCCGGCGCCCTTTGCGCCGCCTTCTTTCATCCACTCGCCTTGATCCGCTTGCGGCGCACCGACATGATTGGCCGGCGCGGGAGGCTCATCGCTCCCGCTGGCAAAGGGCCGAGCAAAGGAAGGTGAGCGTTGGATCTGCGTCAGTTGCGGTATTTCATCGGCATCGTCGATGAAGGCTCCTTCACGGCCGCGGCTCAGAAGCTGAACGTCGCCCAACCGGCCCTCAGCCACAACATCCGCAATCTGGAGGCGGGCCTCGGGGTCAAGCTGCTGACCCGCGGCGTCCATGGGGTCAAGCCGACCGCCGCCGGCACCCGGCTGTACGAGCATGCGGAGATCATCCTGCGCCACGTCGCCCAAGCGACCGAGCAGGTGCGGAACTGCTCGGGCACGCCGAGCGGGCTGGTGACCGTCGGCTTCACCTCGTCGGTGGCGCTGGTGGCGGCGGTTCCCCTGGTGCAGGCGGTCCGCGCCGAGCTGCCGCAGGTGTCGCTGCGGGTGGTCGAATCCTTCAGCGGGACGATCCTGGAATGGCTGAACGACGACCGGCTGGATTTCGGCTGCATCTATGACGTGACGCGGTCGCGCACCCTGCTGGCCGAATCGCTGGTGCGCGAGGATCTCTACCTGATCGGGCCGCCGGGCGGCGAGGGCGGCGACATCGCCTTCGACGAGCTGGCCGGCAAGGACCTGATCCTGCCGAGCCGCCCGCACAATCTGCGCGACCGCATCGAACGGGTGGCGCGCGAGACCTGCACGGTCGTCACCGTGGTGGTGGAGATCAACGGGCTTCCCCAGATCAAGACGCTGGTCGCCAAGGGGGTGGGCTATTCGGTCCTGCCGATCTCGGCGGTGATGGAGGAATGGCGGGCGGGCCAGGTCTCCGCCCGGCTGATTGTTGCGCCGTCCCTGCGCCGCTCGGTCCATCTCTGCCGGCCCCGCGGCGCCCCGGTGACCGAGGCCGCGGCGGCGGTGCGCGAGACCTTCCTGCGGGTGGTGCGCGATCTGGTCGGCGGCGGCGACTGGCCCGGCACCCTTCTGCTGGACGAGGAAGCGGCGGCGTCCTAGCGGTTCGATCTCATAGCGCTTCGTTATGCGATGCATGCCCCATCTGTATTGGATCGGGGCCGGTCCGGCTGTTTACCATCGCGGCCACGGACGATCGGCCCTGGCCCACAGCGGAGGCTTCGCACAATGACTTTACCTCTGTCGGGACTGCTCGTCGTCTCTCTGGAGCAGGCGGTGGCGGCACCGCTCTGCACGTCGCGCCTCGCCGACGCCGGGGCGCGGGTGATCAAGATCGAACGGCCGGAGGGCGACTTCGCCCGCGGCTACGACGCCGTGGTCCACGGGCAGAGCTCCTATTTCGTCTGGCTCAACCGCGGCAAGGAGTCGGTCGTCCTCGACATCAAGACGCCCGAGGACGCCGAGCTGCTGGAGCGGCTGATCGCCCGCGCCGACGTCTTCGTGCAGAATCTGGCGCCGGGCGCGGCGGAGCGGGCCGGCTTCGGTTCGGACGCGCTGCGGCGGCGCCATCCCCGGCTGATCACCTGCGACATCTCCGGCTACGGCGACGACGGCCCCTACCGCGACATGAAGGCCTACGACCTGCTGGTGCAGAGCGAGACCGGGCTGGCCTCCATCACCGGATCGCCGGACCAGCCGGGGCGCGTCGGCGTGTCGGTGGCCGACATCGCCTGCGGCATGAACGCCTACACCGGCATCCTCCAGGCGCTTCTGGAGCGCGAGCGCAGCGGCGAGGGGTCGGCGGTCGCCGTCTCCCTGTTCGATTCGCTGGCGGAGTGGATGATGGTGCCGCTGATGCACCACGACCATGGCGGCAAGGCGCCGGGACGGGTCGGGCTGATGCACCCGAGCATCGCCCCCTATTCCGCCTTCGCCCTGGCCGACGGCCGGCAGGTGGTGCTGTCGATCCAGAACGAGCGCGAATGGGCCGCCTTCTGCGCCGACGTGCTGCTGCGGCCGGAGCTGGCGACCGACGAGCGCTTCTCGACCAACAACCGCCGCGTCGCCAACCGGCCGGAGCTGGACGCGCTCGTCGCCGCCATCTTCCGGACCATGGACCACGCCGAGGCGGTGCGCCGGCTGAATCGCGCGCGCACCGCCTTCGGCTCGCTGAACGAGGTGGCCGACCTGTCCACCCACGCGCAGTTGCGCCGCGTGACCGCCGAGACGCCGGGCGGACCGGTCGACGTGGTGGCGCCGCCGGTGCAGGTGCGCGGCCGACCCTACGCCTCCGGCGCCGTTCCGGCGCTGGGCCAGCACACCGATGCCGTCCGGCGTGAAGTCTTCGAACCGACGCCGTCCGGCGTCAAACCGTCGAACAATAAGGGGGGAGCATGAGCATGGACCATCTGCGCGACTGGATCGGCCGGTCGGAAAGCGCCGAGGACGTCGCGTCGCCGGTGGCGCTGACCGGACTGGCCGCGACGCTCGACCACGACAATCCGCCCTGGCCGGCGGGCGAGGTGCCGCCGCTGGGGCATTGGCTGTATTTCCTGCCGAAGGCTCTGCAGCGCGACATCGCCGAGGACGGCCATCCGCACAAGGGCGGCTTCCTGCCGCCGGTGGAACTGCCCCGCCGCATGTGGGCCGGCGACACGCTGACCTTCCACCGGCCGATCCGCAGCGGCGAGGCGATCACCCGCCGCTCGACCATCGAGGAGGTCACCCCGAAGGAGGGCCGCTCGGGCCGGATGGTCTTCGTGAAGGTCCGGCACGAGATCAGCACCGCCGCCGGCGTCGCCATCACCGAATTCCACGACATCGTCTACCGCGAGGCCGCCAAGCCCGGCGACGCCCCCGTCCCCGGCGAGCGCCCGTCGGGCGAGGCGGTGTGGCAGCGGCGCATCCAGCCCGATCCGGTGCTGCTGTTCCGCTACTCCGCCCTGACCTTCAACGGCCACCGCATCCATTACGACCGCGACTATTGCCGCGACGTCGAGGGCTATCCGGGGCTGGTGTTCCACGGCCCGCTCAGCGCCACCATGCTGATGGACCTGTTCCTGCGCGAGAATCCGGGCGCTCGGGTGACCGGCTTCCGCTTCCGGGCGAAGCGGCCCCTGTTCGACATCCATCCGCTGACCCTGTGCGGTGCGCCGACCGCCACCGGCGCCACGCTGTGGGTGACCGACCACGAGGGCTTCGTCGCCATGTCCGCCGAGCTGGACGCCGAACGGTCATGACGTCGGCGCATCGCGACACGGTTGGAGGAAACGTCTGATGTCCCTGCCGTATCAATCCTATCTCTTCGTCCCCGCCGACAACGCCAAGCTGCTGGAAAAGGCCCACCAGCGCGGGGCGGACGCCCTCATCCTCGACCTCGAGGACGCGGTCCTGCCCGCCGGCAAGCCGGAGGCCCGGCGCGGGCTGTCCGTGCCGATCGACCGGCTGCACGGGCTGGGCGTGCCGGTCCTCGTGCGGATCAACAGCGGCTGGCGCGACGCCGTCGCCGATCTGGAGGCCGCCGTGCGCCCCGGCGTGGCCGCCCTGGTGGTGCCCAAGGCCGAGGACGCCGGGGCGCTGCGCGTCCTCTCCGCCATGATCGCGGAGTGGGAGGTGGAGCGCGGCCTGACGCCGGGCGCCATCGGCCTCGTCGCCCTCATCGAGAGTCCGCTGGGGCTGGAGCGGCTGGCCGGGATCGCCGCCGTCCCGCGCGTGGCGGCCCTGGCGCTGGGCAGCGAGGATTTCGCCCTGACTTTGGGGGTGGAGCCGACCGAGGCGCTGCTCGCCCTGCCGTGCCGCCAGATCGCGCTGGCTGCCGCCGCCCGCGGTCTCGCGGCGATCGGCCTGCCCGGCTCGCTGGCCGAGTTCCGGGACCTCGGCGCCTACCGCGCCATGGTGGCGCAGGCGCGGGCCATCGGAATGACCGGCGCGCTGTGCATCCATCCGGCCCAGCTGCCCGTCGTCCGCGACGTCTTCGCCCCCTCCGCCGCCGACGTGGCCTGGGCCGGGCGGGTGGTCGCGGCGTGGGACGAGGCCCAGGCGGCGGGGCGCGGCGCCGTGTCGGTGGACGGGCGCATGGTCGACCGTCCCGTCGCCGAGCGGGCGAAGGCCATCCTGGCGCGCAGCGCCGCCACGGCCTGAAACGCGGCAACAATCAAAAAAGCAGGGTGACGAGACATGAAGACCAGCATCGGTCAGGGCTTCGACGAGATCCGCGACGCCGTGCGCGCTCTCTGCGCCGAATTCCCCAGCGAGTACCACCGCCGCATCGACGAGGAGCGCGGCTATCCCGAGGAATTCGTGGACGCGCTGACCAAGGCGGGCTGGATGGCCGCCCTGATCCCGGAGGAGTATGGCGGTTCAGGCCTCGGCCTGACCGAAGCCTCCGTCATCATGGAGGAGATCAACCGCTCGGGCGGCAATTCCGGCGCCTGCCACGGCCAGATGTACAACATGAACACGCTGATCCGGCACGGCTCGGAGGAGCAGCGCCGCCGCTATCTGCCGAAGATCGCGGCGGGCGAACTGCGCCTCCAGTCGATGGGCGTCACCGAACCGACCACCGGCACCGACACCACCCGCATCAAGACCCGGGCGGAGAAGAAGGGAGACCGCTACGTCATCAACGGGCAGAAGGTGTGGATCTCCCGCGTCCAGCATTCCGACCTGATGATCCTGCTGGCCCGCACCACGCCGCTCGATCAGGTGCGCAAGAAGTCGGAAGGCATGTCGATCTTCATTGTCGACATCAAGGAGGCGATGGCCAACGGCATGACCGTCCGGCCCATCCGCAACATGGTCAACCATGAGACCAACGAGCTGTTCTTCGACAATCTGGAAATCCCCGAGGAGAACCTGATCGGCGAGGAAGGGCAGGGCTTCAAGTACATCCTGACCGGCCTCAACGCCGAGCGGGTGCTGATCGCGGCGGAATGCATCGGCGACGGCTATTGGTTCGTCGACAAGGTCTGCGACTACACCCGCGACCGTCAGGTGTTCGGCCGCCCGATCGCCCAGAACCAGGGCGTGCAGTTTCCCATCGCCGAGAGCTTCATCGAGGTCGAGGCCGCCAACCTGATGCGCTTCGAGGCCTGCCGCCTCTACGACGCCGGGGAGCCCTGCGGCGCCCAGGCCAACATGGCGAAGTACCTCGCCGCCAAGGCGTCGTGGGAAGCGGCGAACGCCTGCCTGCAGTTCCATGGCGGTTTCGGCTTCGCCAGCGAGTATGACGTGGAGCGCAAGTTCCGCGAGACCCGGCTGTATCAGGTGGCCCCCGTCTCCACCAACCTGATCCTGGCCTACGTCGCCGAGCACGTCCTGGACCTGCCGAAGTCCTACTGACCGGACCGGTCTTCCCGGGCTCAATTCCCCAGCGGTGCCGGAGGTGGCCTGAAAGCCGCCTCCGGGTTTGAGCTGACCCACCGCCCGCAAAGAAAAAGGCGTGTGCCGGAGCCCGAAGGTTCCGGCACCCGCCTTTCGTTTGCGGAGCGCGCTGCGACGCCGCTCAGCCGAACCAGGCGGCGGCGTTGCCGGTCTGGCCGAGGATGGTGATGCGGTTGCCCCCGCCGACGTCGAGCGTGGTGTTGCCGCCCTCCACCCGCGCCGAGCGGATCACCGCGCCCAGGTCGATGCCGGCCTCGTGGAAGGCCAGGCGGTCCACCCCAACCTCGAAGTCCATCACCACCGACCCGCCCGAGGCCCGCCCGAAGGCGAAGACGTCCACCCCGGCCCCGCCCCACAGCGTGTCCGCCCCGCCGTCGGCGAACAGAAGGTCGTTGCCCGCCCCGCCGTGCAGCACGTCATCGCCCGCCCCGCCGAACAGCGTGTCGTCGCCCTCCTCGCCGAACAGCGTGTCGTTGCCCGCCCCGCCGGTGGCTAGGTCATGGCCCGCGCCCAGCCCGATCAGGTCGCGCCCCGCCCCGCCCAGCGCCGTGTCGTTGCCCGCCCCGCCGCTGAGCGTGTCGTC